>NZ_NEGG01000004.1 GCF_002135295.1 Acinetobacter sp. ANC 5054
CCGCCACTAATGGCGGTTTTTTTGATGATGCGTATTTTTATATATTAGTTTTAATCATATAAAATTCGATGCTTTAACCCGCTTTTTGCATCGTTTGCGCTTTCGCAATTTCCTGCTGCTTTAAAAGATTACGTTGAATCTTGCCACTCGATGTTTTTGGTAAGCCCTCTACAAATTCAATTTCTTTAGGATAAGCATGTTTAGATAAGCGGGAACGTACATAGGCTTGCAGTTGATCCATCAATGCAGGACTGGCTTGATATTGCGGCTTAAGCACCACAAATGCTTTCACAATTTCTGTGCGCTCAGGATCAGGTTTACCAACGACAGCTGATTCTAGAACTTCCTCACATTCCAACAATGTGCTTTCCACATCGAAAGGGCCTACACGATAACCTGACGTTGTAATGACATCGTCAGCACGCCCAATAAAATCTATGCCACCTTCTTCATTTAAACGCACAGTATCGCCAGTTAAATAGTAATTTCCTGCAAATGCTTTACGGTTATTTCCACCATAGCCTGTAAACCACATGAGCGGCGATTTTGACCAATCCATAGCCAAAGTACCAATAGCACCTCGTTCAACTTCTTCATTGTCTTTATTGAGTACAGCAAAGCGGTGACCCGGAATGGCAAAACCAGCAGAGCCTACTTTTTTGTAATGTGCTAAAGCATGATGATTAGCAATCACCATACCGAGTTCAGTTTGCCCATATTGGTCAAAAATATTCACGTTGAGATCATGGTTAAACCATTGAATCACTTCTGGGGTCAGTGGTTCACCTGCACTACTCACGACACGTAAATGGTTTTTAATCGAATCATCAAACTTTTCTTTAAAGCCAAAGAACATCCGAAATGCCGTTGGTGAACCAGTCAAATTACTCACTTGGTATTTTTTGATAATTTGCACTGCATTGTCCACGCTAAATGCACGTTCATCCATGATGATGCTATGACCCAAGCTCAGTGGACCTGTAATGCCATAGTACAATCCATATGCCCAGCCCGGGTCGGCCAAATTCCAAAAAGAATCTTCATCCCGTAAATCTACGGCATGCGTCATATAACCTTTAAATGCCAATATCGCTTTATTCGGTACAGGCACCGATTTTGCCAGACCCGTAGTACCTGAGGTAAACATCATTAAAAAGTCATCTTCAAAAGTACGCGCGACGGATTCAAATGTTTTAGGCTGCTTTTCTAATACGCTCCAAAAATCCGCATCCCGTTGTTCACTACCTTCTGCATGAACCGTCAAAATATGCGGAAGATCAATCTGATTTAATTTCGGACGTTGCTCTGAATTGGTCACAATCAGTTTTGTCGTTGCTGTTTGTACTCGATGCTCAATGGCTTTCGATTCAAATGCTGTAAATAAAGGCTGATAAATTGCACCAATACGCCATGTTGCTAAAACCGTAATTAATAGTGCTGGCGTTCTTGGTAATAAGCCCGCAATACAATCCCCTGCATTTAAACCAATACTTTGTAGATAATTGGCCAGTTGCGCAGAAGCTTCAGCCAATTGCTCAAAACTCCATTGCTCAGATTCACCGTTTTTACCTTCCCAAATCAAAGCTGTACGGTTCTGTCCTACATAGCGACCGCAGCATTCATCATAAGCATTGATTACTTGAGCTGTGCCGACCAATTGTTCTTGAACCATTTTTTCAAAATTAAAATCGAGATAAGCCTGATCTAGTGATTTCATTACGACAAACTCCTGTCCTATTTTATTGCTTCAAAGCTGCCTGCTTTGAAAATCCATTTATCTTGTTGTTCTAAACCTGCGGCAAAAAACCTATTCCATTCAAGCCTTGCCGCATTATTTTGACCCTATGCTATGCGCATATTTCGTTTCTATTCTTAGATAATCATGTTTGGATGTGCCCTGCAATTTCCAAAACCATCAATCCAATTGCAGGGTTTGAACACCGACCAAAGTCTATTTTTTAAGCATTTATTGCTTGGTCACTTCACGCGCAATCACCAAACGTTGGATATCAGATGCGCCTTCATAAATTTGGCTGACACGGACATCACGGTAAATGCGCTCTACTGGAAAATCAGAGACATAGCCATAACCGCCATGAATTTGAATGGCATCTGAGCACACACGCTCTGCCATGGTAGATGCAAATAATTTCGCCATAGAGGCTTCTTTAAGGCATGGTAATCCAGCATCTTTTAATATTGCGGCATGGAAGATCAGTTGGCGAGCAGCTTCAATTTGTGTTGCCATATCTGCGAGACGAAATGCCACAGCTTGATGTTGCACAATTTCAACACCAAACGCTTTGCGCTCATTGGCATATTCCACGGCAGCATCTAAAGCTGCACGAGCCATCCCCACAGACTGTGCTGCGATGCCGATTCGACCTGATTCTAAATTTGACAGCGCAATTTTATAACCTTCACCTTCTTGGCCTAATAAACTATCAGCAGGAATACGACAATTATCCAAAACGATAGTTGCGGTATCAGAACAATGTTGCCCCATTTTTTCTTCTAAGCGCGAAACGATATAACCCTTGGTATCAGTTGGAAACAAGAAGCATGAAATTCCTTTTTTCCCTGCAGATTTATCTGTTACAGCAAAAACTAAAGCGACCTGCGCATGTTTTCCGGTGGTAATAAATTGCTTTGTTCCATTTAATACCCACTCATCACCATCCCGTTCCGCTCTACATTCCAAAGCACTGGCATCTGAACCCACTTGCGGTTCAGTTAAGCAAAAACAACCGAGCCATTCACCTGTTGCCAATTTTTTCAGATATTTTTCTTTCTGCGCTTCTGTGCCATAGCGCTGTGTAATGCCACACGGCAATGAGTTTTGTACACTAACAATGGTCGAAATCGCGCCATCACCCGCGGCAATCTCCTCTAATGCCACCACCAATGACACATAATCCAAGCCTGCACCATTCCATTGTTCTGACACCGTCATACCCAATGCACCAAGCGCACCTAACTCTTTAAGCTCTTGAGCAGGAAATGCTGCAGTTTTATCTCGTTCAGCAGCAGTTGGCTTGAGCTTTTCCTGAGAATAGCTACGCATCATGTCCTGAACCATTTTTTGTTCTTCATTTAAAATCATGAGACTTCCTTTTCTTAAAACTTTTATAGCGTGTATAGCTTTAAATTTTTGATAATTGCAGAATTTGGATTGGTGGGAGGCGACATGGATGTCGCCTGTGAAACTGAGATACAGGGATGTATCTTCAGTTTCACAAAGGATTTTTGTTTCTTTTGATCCCTCAAAAGAAAATGAATGCTTACGCGCTAAGATTTAAACTTTAGAGAAAATTTGTAGCCGTGCAGACCTCATTTTCAAATCGAAGTCATTATTTAGGCTGCATCCGAATTGCACCATCCAAACGAATCACTTCACCATTCAAATAACTATTTTCAAAAATATGCCCCACCAAATGTGCAAATTCCTGCGGCTTCGCCAAACGCGGCGGAAACGGCACCATTTGCCCTAATGCATCCTGAACATTTTGTGGCAAACCCTTTAACATCGGTGTTTCCATAATCCCCGGTGCAATTGTCATTACACGAATCGCTTCACGCGCAAGCTCACGCGCCAAAGGCAAAGTCATGGCAACCACTGCACCTTTAGATGCTGCATACGCCGATTGACCAATCTGACCATCATATGCTGCAACCGATGCTGTGTTCACAATCACACCACGCTCTTCCTCGCCCAATTGCAATTCATATTTGGCAATTAGCTGTGCTGCATAACGCAGCATGTTAAACGTGCCACTCACATTAATATCGAGAACTTTTTGGAACATGGCTAAATCATGTAAGCCATCACGACCTAAGACTTTTGCTGAAGGTGCAATACCCGCACAGTTGACTAAGCCATTGAGTTGACCATAGTCCGTTTCTACTTGAGCAAAAAATGCCGCTACTGCTGGCTCATTGGTCACATCCAATTGTACAAATTTAGCGTGGTCACCAAGTTGACGTTGCATCGCTTCACCATGCTCTTGGTTCATATCAACCAAAATCACCTTCGCGCCTTGTGCAATCAAATGTGTTGCTGTTGCAGCACCTAGACCCGATGCGCCACCAGTTACAACAAATACTTTTCCTTGAATCTTCATGCGATTTCCTGATCTTAAATTGTTTTAATAAAATTCGACTTAAGATGCAGAGTAAACACAGAATTTATTGAGTACAATTTCCAAATGTTGCATCTTGACTGATGTATTTGGACAATTGTATTTGCACAATCATAAACATGGACCGATCAGCGCATATGCCTACACAAGGACTTGAATATAGTAAAGGGACAATTTCAATTGAACTTGTACATGAAGCGCTAGTCGGTGCAAAAACTTTAAAACACAATATTCCCTCAATTTTGCATGCATCAGGCATCCCTGCTGAATTATTAAATTCCAGCAAAACTCGGGTTTCTGTGACCCAATACGCAGCGCTTTGGACTACGCTTTCCGATGTCATGAATGATGAATTCTTTGGTATGGATCAGCATGCTATGCGCCGTGGTAGCTTTAAGCTTTTATCCAAAATGGTCATGTACAACGACAATCTAGGCAATGCACTAAAGCAAATCCTGCAGTTCTTAAATTTAGTGTTAGATGACCTACAAAGTTCACTGATTATTGAAGAACACTATGCCTATATCGTGATTTACGACCAAAAAGCCACAAAGCGCATGTTTAGCTATGCCACCTATTTAATGTTGATTCATACCTTAATTTGCTGGTTGAGTGGACAACGGATTATTTTGAACCAAATTCAGTTGAAATGTGATGAACCTTATGATGATCACGATTACAAAGTGCGTTTTTGTGAAAAGATTCAATATCAAGCCACTCAAAACTATATTCAGTTTGATGCCAGTTATTTAAACCTGCCCATTAAGCAAGACGATCGCTCTTGGTATCAGTTCTTACAACAGACTCCCGATAACTTATTAGTGAGATTTAAAAATCCATATGCTTTAAGCAGTCAAATTCGTAAGCAACTGGTTGAAGTATCTCCCGCAGAATGGCTTGAGTTAAATGAATTAGCCTTGAAAATGAATATGTCCGAAGCAACGATGCAGCGCCGCCTTAAAAGTGAAGGTGTCAGTTATCAACAATTAAAAAATGACATCCGTCGAGATACCGCCATCGAGTTCCTCACTCGTACAGATAAAAGCTTACAAGACATTAGCGATGAATTAAATTTTCACGAGCCGAGTGCTTTTCATCGTGCATTTAAGAAATGGACTGGAGTCAGTCCGGGGGCGTATCGTCAGAATAATATCGAATAATTCAAGTCCTAAATATTTATAGTCGGTATACTCAATTTTTATATTTAAAATATTATTCACATAATCAATTATTTAAAAATATTGAACAAAGCGACTGACCGTTCATCTATATCTGTTGCTCATCATGCTTAAATAGGTTATTTTTCACTCAATTTAAAGCACTTTGCTTATCTTGGTTAAAGCCAATTCTCCTGCATCACCTTAAAAGGTTCTCCTATGCTTAAGATGATTGATGTTCTTGAACAACAACTTGTTCAAAACTTTTCCGATTCCCTATTTACCCAAACTGATGCAATTGATGATTTATTTCATGAACAATTGAAAACAGTTGCAGACATCGATTTGCAAAACTTAATTTCTCAATTTTTTAGCACTGAAAATGCGCTTGAAGTTGCACAAGATTTGGATATTCAAGCGGACCAAATTGAAGCGATTCAATCTGGCGCAGACTTAAAAGATGAGTCTTTAGTTACTGCAACTGCAAAAATCGTGGCGTATTGCCTAGTAATTGAAACAAATATTTTGCATCAAGTTGAAGTATTCGAAAGCTTGCAAGATTACCCAATGTAATTTGCACACATTAAAAAAGCGGCTAAGGCCGCTTTTTTTGTTGCTTAAAATCGTGTTTGAAGTAATTCAAATATAAAAATTTGAAAGCTACAACGTTCAGATATAAATAAAGCGCAATCAATGCGCTGTATTTTTTAACCAGTTCAGACTTAATGCTGCCATTGCCCTAAAGTGACACGGTCATTACCACCATAATCTTTTACCGTACGCACTTCACGGTAACCTGCTTGCAAGAATAGATGACGTACAGCATCACCTTGATCATAACCATGTTCAAGCACCACCCAACCATTTATGGTTAAGTGCTTTTTGGCTTGCAGAATAATCTGTTCCAAATCCGCAAGCCCTTGATTGTCTGCAACCAATGCGCGTTCAGGTTCAGTTGCCAAATCCTGCATGTGTACATCATCGGCATCGATATATGGCGGGTTTGATACAATCACATCAAAAAATGCACGACCGAACGGCTTTAACCACGGGCCCAATACAAATTGCACATGTTCAAGATCATGCTTCTTGGCATTAAACTCAGCAACTTCTAAAGTCGGCTCATAAATATCCGAAGCTGCAACGATCCAATCTGGACGTTCACTGGCCAAAGACAGCGCAATTGCACCCGTACCCGTGCCCAAATCGACAACACGTGCATCTTCAGGCAAGTCCAAACGCAGTACAGTTTCTACCAAAACTTCAGTATCTGGACGCGGCACCAAAGTATCTTTGGTCACTTTTAAATCCAGCGTCCAAAATGGCTGTGAACCCGTTACATAAGCCAGTGGCTCACCTGCTGCAATACGTGCAAGTGACGCGATATATTGTTGCTCTTGCTCAGCTGTTAATTCTTGATCCTTTTTCATGATCAAATCAAAAGAATCAATTTTAGTGATGTGTTCTAACAACCACGCATTTTCCTGACGTTCATAGCTTTCAGGTTCACCACGATAGGCCAAAGCCTGTGCAATATTCATTTAGCCACCATTTTGCTGTGCAAGCATGGCCAACTGATCCGCTTGATATTCACGATGTAAGCTATCAAGCAATTCTGTTAAATCACCTTCCATCACGGCATCTAACTTATAGAGTGTTAAGTTAATGCGGTGATCAGTCATACGCCCTTGCGGATAGTTATAAGTACGAATACGTTCAGAACGGTCACCAGAACCCACCAAATCACGACGCATTTCAGAGGTTGCAGCATCGGCAGCCGCACGTTTAGCATTTTCCAAACGTGAAACTAACAGCGCCATCGCTTTGGCTTTGTTTTTATGTTGTGAACGTTCGTCCTGACATTCCACCACTGTCCCTGTCGGTAAGTGAGTAATACGTACAGCAGAATCTGTTTTGTTAATGTGCTGACCACCTGCACCTGACGCACGATAGGTATCAATACGTAATTCAGACGGGTTAATTTCCACCGATGTATCGACATCAATTTCAGGTAAAATCGCAACCGTACAGGCAGAAGTATGCACACGACCTTGAGACTCAGTCGCTGGCACACGTTGTACACGATGCGCGCCACTTTCAAATTTCAAACGACCGTAAACGCCTTCACCATTAATAAGGCAAATCACTTCTTTATAGCCACCGTGTTCGCCATCATTTTCAGACAACACTTCAATACGCCAGCCTTGCGACTCAGCATATTTGCTATACATACGATATAAGTCACCAGAGAAAATTGCAGCTTCGTCACCACCTGTTCCAGCACGAATTTCCAAATATGCAGAGTTTGCATCATTTGGATCTTTTGGAATCATTAGGATGTTTAAATCAGCTTCAAGCTGCGAAATCAAAGCTTTATTTTCTTTAATTTCTTCAACAGCCATCTCTTTAAAGTCAGGATCTGTCAGCATCACTTCAGCAGTTTCAATATCTTCTTCTGCTTGGCGATATTTGCTCCAAACCTCAGTAATTTCTGATAAATCACTATGTTCGCGTGACAATTGACGGAAACGTTTATTGTCAGAAATGACTTCAACATCTGCCAATAATGCATTTAATTCTTCGTGACGGTCAGAGAGCTGATCTAATCGTAAACGCAACGATTCTTTCATTTTTTAAAAAATCTCAATACACAGGCTCATCCGCCCAAATTGCACGGTTATGCCAAATTCAAAATAATGCCGCTAGTTTAACGACTATATGTATGAAATGACATATTTATTGCTGCTCGTACTGACCTTACGATGTCCATTTTCCAAAATGCCAACTTCATCACTCCTACTTTTCTCCACAAAGTTGTGTACATTTTCGTCATTTGGCTCCATTTTTCACATTATTAATAAAACTAATACAAAGGAGTTACTTAAATCACTCTTTTTTGATAAAGCTCTCCATATTTGATGCGAATAGATTTGTTACATTTACTCCCATCGAAATTATCAAGAACAACAGTCCTGAAAAATTTGGGACATGGAGTGAACAATGAAACTGAATACTCTTTTAATGACTGCCACTTTAGCTACCGCTTCTATGTTCACTGTGTCTGCAAATGCTGACAGTACAACTCGTGTTGCAGCTGCAAGTGCATTAGGTAGTGTTGCTGGTACAGCCATTGGTAAAAACATGGGCGGTAATACTAGCGCAACAATTGGTGCTGCATTAGGTGGTGCTGGTGGTGCTGCTGTAGCAAGTAACAAGCGTAACCGTACTGAATCTGCTATCGGTGGTGCACTTGGTGGTGGTACTGGTTATACCGTTGGTAAAAGCATGGGCGGTACAAACGGTGGTTACATCGGTTCAGCTCTAGGTGCTGCTGGTGGTGCTGCTTTAGGTAACAAAATTTCTAAAGACAAAGCATACGACAAGCAACAACAACGTAAATATTACAAAAAACACCGTCGTAACCGTCACTAAGTTCGACAACCATATGTCGTTCCGCTAACTTTAGCCAGAACAGATTTATGACAAAAGCACCTTCGGGTGCTTTTTTTGTAGCCCCCACATATACAAGACATTTCATGTTTTTTTTATTTTGTTTTTAGTGATGCTATTTTCATTCATATCTTCTCCAGATACCTAATATCAATCATGGAGAAAATCGACAGAAAAATTACATTGCAGCAACTTAACACTATTTAATCACGCACACTTTGCACCAAATATTTTCTACCTCTTTTTCTATAGTGAACTCAACACACAAACATCGCACTTCGTAAGGAGTTCAAAATGAAAATCAATAAAATCCTATTTAGTGCAGCTATTGCAGCTTCAGCATTCACAATGACTGCGACTCATGCAGGTAACAGCACAAATACCGCATTAACTTCTGCCTTAGGTGGTGTTGTTGGTGCAGCCATTGGTAACAAAATGGGCGGCCAAACTGGCGCTATGATTGGTTCAGCAATTGGTGGTGGTGCAGGTGCTGCAGCTTCTGCGAATAAACGTGACCGTAATGGTGCAATTATTGGTGGTGCTTTAGGTGGCGCTGGTGGTTATACCGTAGGTAAAAACATGGGTGGCACAAACGGTGGTTACATCGGCGCTGCACTTGGTTCTGCTGGTGGTTCTGCACTCGGTAAAAAAGTTTCTGAAGACCGTCGTTATGATGACCGCTATGGTCGTTATGAAGACCGTTATGACCGCAGTTATAACAGCCGTGGTTATCGTAATAATAATTATAGCTATAACGACCGTGGATATCGTGGTGACAATGGTCGTCACAACGGTTGGCACAAAAACGGTAAACGTTAATTGTTATAGTACACAATATATAAAAGCACCTTCGGGTGCTTTTTTGATGCAGTCAAATTGAAAAAGGAATGCCTTAGTTTAAGACATTGAATGGCTTATTTACATTTTGGTTTTTCCAAATACCATTAGGTCATTTATTCACAATTTCCCAAACAATTTGCTCATACATTTCATACAGAACATGTTTTCAACATGATTCACATACTTATTACAACGTTTAAAACTAAATTATGTTGCTCATTTGTGGATGTTTTAAAACTCATACCGTTGTTACTCAGTTAAATAGCTTCCCCCAAAAAAAGTATCCAAAACCTCAAATTAACGTCTTAGCACGTTAGGCTGTTGATTCAGCTTTATTTAACTTTATAAGAATTATTCGTTCTTCCACAATTTTATCCAGTTCAAATTTCCCTAATTCAATATATCGTATTTAATCGATATACATTCAACACAATATATCGTACTATTTCGATATAAACATTGAAAGAGAACTGCTATGCGTTCATTGCATGAGACCAAATTTTCGATCTTAGAACTAGCACCTGTGCGTGAAAGTAAAAGCATCCAAGATGCACTGCACCATGCTTTGACGCTTACACAGCATGCAGAAAAATTAGGCTATGAGCGAATTTGGCTCGCAGAACATCACAACATGTCTGGTATTGCCAGTTCAGCAACATCCGTTTTACTTGGATATTTGCTGGCAAATACATCTCGCATTAAAGTGGGTTCTGGCGGTGTCATGCTACCGAACCATGCACCTCTGGTGATTGCAGAACAATTTGGTACTTTAGAAACGCTTTATTCTGGACGAGTTGAATTGGGTCTTGGTCGTGCACCTGGTACAGATCAAGCCACTATGCGGGCATTGCGCCGCGGACACCAAGAAACCGAAGATCAGTTCCCACGTGACGTTGCTGAAATTCTACAATATTTTAAAGATCCAGCACCTAATCAACAAATCATTGCGACTCCAGGTCAAAGTACTCATGTCCCAGTTTGGTTGCTGGGTTCGAGTTTATTCAGTGCGCAATTGGCCGCACAACTTGGACTTCCCTATTCCTTTGCCTCACATTTTGCCCCACGCATGTTAGGCCAAGCCATTCAGCTGTATCGAGACAATTTCACCCCTTCAGAATATTTAGCAAAACCTTATATTTCCATGGGTGTTCCTACAATTGTTGCAGAAACCAATGAAGAAGCCGAGTATTTAGCCTCAACCCCGTATCAGCGTATTTTAAGCATGATTCGCGGTACACGTAGCAAGCTTAAACCACCTGTAGAGAATATTTCTGAGCTGTGCTCAGCTGCAGAAAAGCAATATATCGACAACTTTTATGCTGTGGCACAAATTGGCTCTCCAGAAAAAGTCAAAGCTGGCTTAAATGCTTTATTGGAAAAATATGATGTCGATGAATTTATCTTTACCTGTGATATTTACGACACCGATAAGCGTATTGAAAATTTTGAGCGTTTAATGCAAATCAAAAACGCTGCCATTTAGCATCAAAATAATTTTAATTGATTTGATGTTTACATAATTAATGAATGAGTGACCCTATGCTACACGTTGTAGTTTGGGTCACTCCTTTTTATATTTTATGACACGCCTACCTTCACCCTATTCAAGCAGAAAAAATGATGCATTGATTATAATCTTGAAATCGGTATAACTATTGATCATAAGCAATAACAATGAGAACAGAATATTTTATGAGTCAATATATTAACAAACCGACCCCTGCTTTTATTGCAGCAAGTTGGGTAGCGCTCATTCTAGGCGCTGTAGTCTTTTGCATTGGACTATTTAATGCAAACATGATGCTCAATGAAAAAGGCTTTTATCTCATCCTATTGCTCTATGGATTATTTTCCTCAGTTTCATTACAGAAAATTATTCGCGACCGTTTAGAAGGCATGCATGTCACTGCCATCTATTTCGGACTTTGCTGGGCTTCAGTGGTTATTTGTCTGGTGCTGTTAGCCATTGGACTATGGAATGCCGAATTAGCTCTAAGTGAAAAAGGCTTTTATATGATGGCATTCTTAATGAGCTTATTTGGTGCCGTTGCCGTGCAAAAGAACATTCGCGACATGGATTATTTACGCACCCATGTTAATCAACCTGAATTGAATCACAAAACGAATCCAAGTATTGAACTGAACACAACGCTGGACGACAAGGATTTACATTCTTAAACTGTGTATATCTTCAATTCACAAATCAAGGCATCGATCTAAGATGCCTTTGATCCCTAATTCTGCACAAACCCATCAATATATAAATGCATTCTTATAAAACAGCGAATGACAAGTACCAAGAAGATCAATTCCATAAAATTTGCATGACTAATCAGACTGAAAAACAACTTTACCCCTCAAAGTTGTTAGTTGAATATATTCCTAATCGCATAGCATCAAAAATAAAGTATAGATAAGGAATAAATATGGCCAATCAGCAGGATGCAAATCACCATATTTTCAATAATAGTCTTGAAGATTTTGCACAGTTTCGTGGTGTATTACTTAATTCAGAACAATTGAAGGACTTTGATTTTAAAAATAAAAAAATCGCAATTATTGGTATTGATCAACATATAGTTTCCGAACTACACCAACTTTGCCAAGTTGCCGACAACATTATGGTCTATCAAATTAAACCGCAATTTGTCTTACCGCGTACAGAACGCTTACTCAATAAATTAATACAACACCCTTTATTTGCAAAAAACCGCCGACTATTTAGCAATCGCATAAAAAGTATTTTGGCTTTACGTTTTTTGGAAGATCAAGTTCCAAATCATTGGTTAAGACACCTACTGAGTCCCAATACAGCAATACAGAATAAAACCTTCTTAAAATCGGATCATTATTATGCAGCACTGCAACAACCCAATTGCATCTTAAATACGTGGCCAATTATCAAAATCCATAATCACACGATTACAGCTTTGGACGATCATAGTTTTGATTGTGATGTGATCGTTCGAAGTGAACTCACCGAGAAAAGTAGAAAATGACCTCATCATTACTGAATTTCAATCAAATCCTTCTATCCAAAATGTACAGATGAAAGCCGAATCCTTCGGCTTTTAGCTAATTTATAGTTGATGTATTTCTATAATCTTTAGTAATGATCTAATCATCTTCTTCATCTCAGTTGATTAAATCTACAAAGGTATAAAGTAAGCATAATTACTAATTCAATGAAATAGTATTGAAACTCAGTGTCATCACTAACGTTCAAAAATCAAAAGAATATTCAGTCATGCAACTATTTTTTCATACCGAACTTAAATCATGAACATTAATATTATTTCTTTTTCTAGGTTCTATTTCTTCAAGAAATACCTTAATTTTTTTGTGCTTTAGCAGATGATAAACAGCAAAAAAGCCACGCTAAAACAAATAAATTGATTAAAATAAAACCACATCATTTAAATAAATGGCACCATTTTCCAAGATTCATGCTTAAACTCGCACTGTTTGTCTATTTTATATACATATTTTTGATCAAATCATCATCACTTGAATCCCAAAATCACACCAATTTTGAATATTTATTACCCAATACGTGAATTCCAAAAACCAATATCCCCGCTTTTCAACACGATCAACATTCAAATCGGTACTGGTAAATTTCAGTAAAATGACTCGTTAATGCGTGCTCAATTAGAATAAATATTGTTCGTCATTTGGGTCAATGAAACTTATAAAAAGCATCTAATAGTTTAAGTATTTTTTATAGAAAATTTACAATTTTTTAATGAACTAAAACCTAAAATTAGGACTTTCAAAAAAAAGTATCGTTTTTTATATTTTTATACTAATTACATATAATAAAAACAGTATTTTTCTATCATAAAAAAGCCACCGAAGTGGCTTTTTCCTTTTTATCCGATACGGCGTTTCAAACCGGTCATTTGTAATACCCGAGTTGAGATTTCTTCAATTGACATTTCTGACACGTTTAAATACTTAATCCCTTCAGAAATATAAATGCCTTCAATCGCGCGAAGTTCCATTTGGCACTGACTAAAACTTGCATAACGACTGTTGGCTTTACGCTCTGTACGAATCGCTACAAGTCGCTCTGCATCAATCATCAGACCAAATAACTTATGTTTATGTTCACGTAAAACTGCTGGTAAACGGTTATCATCCAAGTCTTCTTCAGTCAGTGGATAGTTTGCAACACGAATTCCAAATTGTAATGACAAATAGATCGACGTTGGCGTTTTGCCCGAACGTGACACGCCAATTAAAATTAAATCGGCTTTGTCATAGTGCCGAGTACGTGCACCATCATCATTATCTAAAGCGAAATGAACTGCATCAATACGAGCTTTATAAGACGCAGAATCTGTTACTGCATGCGTTTGCCCGACTAAAGTTGTAGGCGCAGTGCCCAACTCATCAGATAACTTACTAATAAGCCCTTCAAATACATCAAGATTTATTGCATCCGCAGTATTAATAATATCTCGAACATACGGGTCTACAAGGGTATCAAATACCAAAGGTTTTTGACCATCAAATTGAGAGCGCTGATTGATCTCTGCAACCACATTTGTCGCTGCTTCTTCGGTGGTAATGTAAGGAATAATATGAATGTCAAAATCTACATGAGGAAACTGTGCTAACAGTGAATGACCAAGGGTTTCTGCAGTGATTGCAGTACCATCTGAAACGAAGAAAACACTGCGCTTAATTTGGTTACCTTCTGACATTAAAATTCTCCTCCAATATTTGTCTTAGTACTATATAATCTTTATAGTAAACCATCTTACATGACTGTCACTTAGTAAATTCAAAATGCTAAGTAATTTGTTATAATTTCATGCCAAGATAGTGATTAATACTGCAAAAGTGGAGTAACAACTTTGGAAGCGCGCGTAATTGGTCTAGAAAAATTAGGGAAACACGACGTAGAACTCGTGGGTGGTAAAAACTCTTCATTAGGTGAAATGATCAGCCATCTTGCTAATGCAGGTGTATCAGTTCCTGGTGGTTTTGCTACTACAGCTCAAGCGTATCGTGAATTTCTCGAGCAAAGTGGCCTAAACGCTAAAATTAACGCTGAGCTTGCTGCTCTTAATGTAGACGACGTTAATGCACTTGCTGAAACTGGTGCAAAAATCCGTCAATGGATTGTAGACACTCCGCTTACTGCAGAACTTGAAAAAGAAATTCGTGAAGCTTTCACTGCACTTTCAAATGGCAACCCTGAAATCGCGGTTGCTGTTCGTTCATCTGCGACTGCAGAAGACTTACCAGACGCATCATTTGCTGGCCAACAAGAAACTTTCTTGAACATCCGTGGTATCGACAACATTCTTGTTGCGATTAAAGAAGTATTTGCTTCTCTTTATAATGACCGCGCAATTTCTTACCGCGTACACCAAAACTTTGCACATGACGTTGTTGCATTGTCTGCTGGTGTTCAACGCATGGTTCGTTCTGAAACTGGTGCTGCTGGTGTAATGTTTACACTAGATACAGAATCTGGTTTCCGCGATGCAGTATTCATCACAGCTTCTTATGGCTTGGGTGAAATGGTTGTACAAGGTGCAGTAAACCCAGACGAATTCTACGTCTCTAAACCACTTCTTAATGCAGGTAGACACGCTGTATTACGTCGTAACCTTGGTTCTAAACACCAAAAAATGATTTATGGTGAAGAAGGCGCTGCGGGTAAATCAGTTGTAGTTGTTGATGTTGAAAAAGCAGATCGTCAACAATTCGCACTAAATGACCACGAGCTTCAAGAACTTGCTAAACAAGCATTGATCATTGAAAACCATTACGGTTCAGCAATGGACATCGAATGGGCGAAAGATGGCGACGACGGTCAAATCTACATCGTTCAAGCACGTCCAGAAACTGTGAAAAGCCGTGAAAATGTCGGCACAATGGAACGCTACCTACTTAAACAAAAAGGTACTGTGATTTGTGAAGGTCGTTCAATTGGTCAACGTATTGGTTCTGGTCGCGTTCGTATCGTAACGTCAATCAAAGAAATGGATAAAGTGCAAGACGGTGACGTACTTGTATCTGACATGACTGACCCAGACTGGGAACCAGTAATGAAACGTGCAGCTGCGATTGTCACTAATCGTGGTGGTCGTACTTGTCACGCAGCAATTATTGCACGTGAACTTGGTGTTCCAGCGATCGTTGGTTGTGGTAATGCAACAGAAGTATTGACTGATGGTCAAGAAGTAACTGTTTCATGTGCTGAAGGTGATACTGGCTTCATTTATGAAGGTGCTTTGGACTTCGAAATCCAACGTAACTCAATCGAATCTATGCCTACGCTTCCGTTCAAAATCATGATGAACGTAGGTAACCCTGACCGCGCATTTGACTTTGCTCAAATCCCTAACGAAGGTGTAGGTCTTGCTCGTCTTGAGTTCATCATCAACCGTATGATCGGTGTTCACCCGAAAGCACTACTTAACATTGACAGCCTTCCACGTGAAACTCGTGCAGCTGTATTGTCACGTACTGCGGGTTATGCATCTCCTATCGAATTCTATGTTGAAAAACTAGTTGAAGGTATTTCTACTCTTGCTGCAGCATTTGCTGACAAGCCAGTGATCGTTCGTATGTCTGACTTTAAGTCAAACGAATATGCGAACTTAATCGGTGGTAAGTTATACGAGCCTGAGGAAGAAAACCCAATGTTGGGCTTCCGTGGTGCGAGCCGTTATGTATCAGACAACTTCCGTGACTGCTTCGAACTTGAATGCCGTGCATTGAAAAAAGCGCGTGATGAAATGGGTTTAACCAACATTCAAATCATGATTCCTTTCGTACGTACAGTAGCTGAAGCGAAACGTGTAATTGAATTGTTAGCGCTTAACGGTCTTAAACGTGGCGAAAATGGTCTTAAAGTGATCATGATGTGTGAACTTCCAACTAACGCATTGTTGGCTGAACAGTTCCTTGAACACTTTGACGGTTTCTCTATCGGCTCAAACGACTTGACTCAGTTAACACTTGGTCTAGACCGTGACTCTGGTATTGTTTCTCACCTATTTGACGAACGTGATCCAGCAGTTAAAGCACTTCTTTCAATGGCAATCCATGCTTGTCGTAAAGCTGGCAAATACGTAGGTATTTGTGGTCAAGGTCCTTCTGACCACCCTGACCTTGCTAAATGGCTAATGGAACAAGGTATCGAGTCTGTTTCACTTAACCCTGACTCAGTATTAGACACATGGTTCTTCCTTTCTGAAGAAAAAGCTCAACAAGCTTAATAAACTGTGTTAAAAAAAGACCCACATGTGGGTCTTTTTTTTTATTTATAATTTACTGACGTTTTTTGAGAATTTAGCTTTATGCAGATTTACTTGGCACGAAACAATCAACAAGCTGGTCCATACACATTGGAACAACTCAACCAAATGCTTGCAAGTCAACAAGTTCAGTTGACTGACTTAGTCTGGCATCAAGGCATGAGTGAATGGAAAGCTTTGGGTGAACTTACTCAAGGTCAGCATGTTTATATGCCTGAAGGTTATACTCCACCTGTCCCATCTACTCCATTTGAGCCAAAACAAAATACAGCAACACAGAATTATGCCTCCGCACGCACGCAGCAAAATGAACAATACACATTGGCGAGTATTCCAAAACGTGTACTGGCGAAAATTGTAGATTTGTTGCTTTGGATTCCTGCGACATTCATTTTGACTGCCTTTTTCAATACTGTGGAAAAAAGCAAATTTGCTAGTTTAAATGAACAGTTTATGCAAGCTGTGATGACACCTAATGCAGATCCAAATGTGTTACAAACACTGCAAACGCAGATGGTGGATATGTTCCCTAATCAAGCATGGATCGCAATGTTCGCCTACCTATTCATCATGCTCTTTATTCAAGCTTTTTTAATTGCTAAATCTGGGCAAAGTATTGGCAAAAAAATCACTAAGATTAAAATTGTCGATGTTGAAACAGGTGAACAAGTCAATTTAATGCGCGGCTTCACCTTACGTAGTGTTTTATTTATTTTCCTAAACTTCCTATCGATGCCATTAAGCGTGATCATTGACTCAGTATTTATTTTTAGCAAGAAGCGCCAAACACTGCATGACAAATTGGCTAAAACCAAGGTCATAAACCAATAACTTTCTACTTTTCAAAAGGGATGATTTTTTCATCCCTTTTTTTTTGCATTACCTTGAAATTAAAATAAAATTCCTATAAAAAAAATGCAATTCCGACTGATAAAATAGGGTTTTAATACAGTCATTTAAAGCAAGTTTATGTATAGCTTAGTTTGTCATTATGAGGCATAATGCCCTACAACGTAGCGGTGTCGCATCATTGTGACGGTTTTTTCATGTCTGAAAAAAATCACAATCATGCGACACTTTATTCGCTATCCCAAATTTTAAATTTAGGGAATGGGACTCTTCACCGAGGTTGTAAAATGAGACAAACAATTTTAGCTGTATTGTCTTTATCTGCGATCGCTGCACTCTTGACTGGGTGTGGTGGTGATATGGTACTTCTAAACTCAAAAGGTCCAGTTGCTGAAGGTCAATCGAACCTCATGCTTACTGCGATCTACCTAATGTTGTTGGTAGTTATTCCATCAGCACTTATGGCGTTATGGTTTGGTTGGAAATATCGCGCGTCAAATAAAGATGCAGACTATAAACCTACTTGGGCACACTCTACTGCAATTGAAGTTGTAGTTTGGGGTATTCCTGTCATTATTATTGGTATTTTAGCGGCATTAACATGGTGGGGCTCACACGAGTACGATCCATACAAACCATTAAAATCAGAAAAAGCGCCTTTAACTGTTCAAGTTATTGCTGAACAATTTAAATGGATCTTTATCTACCCGGAACAAGGCATCGCTACTGTAAACGAAATGCGTTTCCCAGAGAAAACTCCGGTATCGCTTCGTATTACATCTAACTTTACGATGAACTCATTCTTCATCCCTGCGTTAGGTGGTCAGATTTATGCAATGGCGGGTATGCAAACTCACCTGAACCTATTGGCTGACGAACTTAGTCCTGCTGAAGGCTTCCGTGGTTTCTCATCTAACTACTCAGGTTATGGTTTCTCACAAATGCGCTTCCGCGCTCACTCTGTGACAGATACTCAGTTTGCCGAATGGGTTAATGCAGTTAAAGCTGGTAATGGTACTTCAGTAAATCCAGAAGCAGTACAAAAAACTGTTTTAGACCAAGCTGAATTCCAAACTCTTAAAGACGGCGACCGCTCTAAACATCAGATCGAAGCTTTAGTTGCTAAAGCAACTACTCCTGAAGAGAAGGCTAAAGCTGAAGCAATGAAGCCTTACCCTACTAAGCCACATCCAGTGACTTACTATTCTTCAGTAGAACCTAAATTGTTCGAATCAGTGATTAACAAATACATGAGCAACTACCACGGTGCTGACCATTCAGCGACTGCTGGTCATGAAGCTGCTGCTTCTGAAGCTCATGCAGGCGTTGAACATGCGGCTGCAGGGGAATAAGACATGAGCTTATTAGGTAAGTTAGGACCAGATGCAATTCCACACGATCCAATCGTGTTGGTAACTGTTGCAATGATGATTCTAGGCGGTATCGTAGTTGTTGCTGGTATCACCTACTTCAAAAAATGGAACTACTTGTGGACTGAATGGTTCACATCTGTAGACCATAAAAAAATCGGTATCATGTATATCCTCGTGTCAATTGTCATGCTTGTGCGTGGTTTTGCCGATGCGATTATGATGCGTCTTCAACTGTTCCTTGCAAAAGGTGGCGGTGAAGGTTACTTACACCCTGAACACTATGACCAGATCTTTACTGCCCACGGCGTAATCATGATCTTCTTCGTAGCGATGGGTCTTGTAGTTGGTTTAATGAACGTTGCTGTACCACTTCAAATTGGTGCACGTGACGTAGCATTCCCATTATTAAACTCTCTAAGCTTCTGGTTATTCGCCGGCGCTGCGGGCTTAATGATGGCTTCTCTTGCAATTGGTGAATTCGCTGCAACAGGTTGGATGGCATACCCTCCACTTTCTGGCATCGAATACTCTCCAGGTGTAGGTGTAGACTACTATATCTGGGCACTTCAGGTTTCTGGTCTAGGTACGCTTCTTACTGGTGTTAACTTCTTCGTTACCATCATCAAAATGCGTGCACCTGGCATGAAACTTATGGACATGCCTATTTTCACTTGGACTGCATTAGTTACTGTAGTGCTTATCGTTGCAACTTTCCCAGTGTTAACTGCGACTATTGCAATGCTTTCACTTGACCGTTACTTCGGCTTCCACTTCTTTACAAATGACATGGGTGGTAGCCCAATGTTGTATGTAAACTTGATTTGGACTTGGGGTCACCCAGAAGTATACATCTTGGTATTACCAGCTTTTGGTATTTACTCAGAAGTTACAGCTGTGTTCTCACGCAAAGCGTTGTTCGGCTACAAATCTATGGTGTACGCAACTGTAGCAATTGGTGTTCTTTCACTAGTTGTATGGGTTCACCACTTCTTTACAATGGGTGCTGGTGCCAACGTTAACGCGTTCTTCGGTATCATGACCATGATCATTGCGATCCCTACTGGTGTGAAAATCTTCTCTTGGTTATTCACTATGTACAAGGGCCGCATCACCTATACAACACCAATGCTTTGGACACTTGGCTTCCTTGTGACTTTCGGTATCGGTGGTTTAACAGGTGTATTAATGGCAGTTCCACCAGCGGACTTCCTAGTACACAACTCTTTATTCCTTATCGCTCACTTCCATAACGTAATTATTGGTGGTGTTGTATTCGCGATGTTCGCGGGTATCATTTTCTACTGGCCAAAAATGTTTGGTTGGCAGTTAAATGAAACTTGGGGTAAAGCAGCGTTCTGGTTCTGGTTCTTCGGTTTCTACTTTGCATTCATGCCACTTTATATCCTTGGTTTCATGGGTATGACTCGTCGTTTGAATACATATGACAACCCTGAATGGGATCCGTACTTAGCTATTGCGTTCTTCGGTTCTGTGCTTATTGCTATTGGTATCTTCTGTTTCGTTATGCAAATCGTTGTTGGTTTCTTACAACGCGAAAAAGGTGCGGACGTAACTGGCGATATTTGGGATGGTCGTACTCTTGAGTGGGCTACTTCATCTCCTTCACCATTCTATAACTTTGCTTATATTCCTAAGATCAATGGTATTGATACTTTCTGGACTGACAAAGAAAATGGTGTTGCTTACGCTAAGCCAACAACTTACGAAGACATCCACATGCCAACTAACCGTGCGGCAGGTTTTGTAATTGCAATGTTTATTACAGTTATGGGCTTCGCATTAATTTGGCATATTTGGTGGCTAGTTGTTATCACTTTCGTATGTGCAATCATCAGCTTCATCGTATCTTCTTTCACTAAGAAAGTGGATTACTATGTACCTGCTGCTGAAGTAGAGCGCATCGAAAATGAACGCTACGCGCAACTTGAAAAATTCTTGAAGAAGGACTAAGACAATGGCTGAAGTACTTCATCACGACAACCACGGACATGACGAGCATCATCATCACGATGATACTGACATCACTGTCTTTGGTTTCTGGACTTACTTGATGAGTGACTTGGTTCTTTTCGGGACACTCTTCATCGCGTTCGCTGTATTAAGTAGCCACGTTCCTGTGGGTACTCCAAGTGCACAAGAGCTGTTTGGTGAATCTTTAGGTTTCGTATTAACTGAAACTTTCGCCCTTCTTATCTCTTCTGTTACTTTTGGTTTTGCTGTTCTAGCGGCTTACAAGAAAAATGTTGGTCAAGTTCTAACTTGGTTAGCAATTACTTGGGTGTTTGGTGCTGCCTTCATTGGTATGGAACTTTATGAATTTAATCATTTAGTTCACGCCGGTCATGGTCCAAGCACAAGTGCGTTCTTATCTGCGTTCTTTACTCTAGTTGGTACGCACGGTATTCACGTAACTTCTGGTTTGGTATGGATGCTTGTGTTGATGTTCCAAATCAAGAAAAATGGTTTGACACTTCCAAACACTCGTCGTCTTGCTTGCCTAAGCTTGTTCTGGCACTTCCTTGACATCGTTTGGATCTGTGTATTCAGCGTTGTTTACTTAATGGGAGTTATCTAATGAGTCACGATCATAACTCTGCTGGTGCAGCTCACGGTAACACTAAGCAATATACGATTGGTTTTATCCTTTCTGTTCTACTTACCGTAATTCCTTTCGGTATGGTAATGGCAGGTGGTTTTAGCCGTGGTCTATTGGTTGCCGTAATCGCGATTACTGCGATTGCTCAGGTTCTTATTCAGTTAGTTTACTTCCTGCATATGAACTCTTCTTCAGAGCAACGCTGGAACGTGATTGCATTTGTTTATACTATCCTTACAATCGCTATTCTTTTAGTTGGTTCTGTTTGGATTATGAACTACCTTCACTTCAACATGATGATCTAAACTGATCGTCATGCTGAAAAAGTATTTATTCCTGACTAAACCAGGAATTCTCTTTGGTAACTTTGTTACCGCTTTGGGTGGCTACTTTGTAGCTGCCCAAGGTTCTGTAGATTTCCTTCTCTTGCTTCTTACCCTCTTAGGCACCCTCTTTGTGGTTGCTTCTGGATGTGTAGTCAATAACATTATTGACCAAGACATCGACGCTAAAATGCAGCGCACACAAAATCGTGCGATGGTTAAAAAATCAATTTCAATTCCTGTAGCTTTAACGTTTGCTTTAGTTTTAGGTGTAATTGGTTTTGGCATTTTATGGTTCTGGGTAAATGCTTACGCTTTTCTTTTTGCTGTTATTGGTTTTGTCGTATACGTTGGTTTTTACAGCTTATGGACAAAACGAACAACAATTCATCAAACTATTATCGGCAGTCTTTCTGGCGCAGCACCACCCGTAATTGGGTATACGGCTGTTACAAACCAGTTTGATTTAGGTGCCCTACTTATTTTTATAGGTTATGCATTTTGGCAAATGCCTCATTCTTGGGGAATTGCTGTTTACCGATTTGATGACTACAAAAATGCAGGTATTCCAATTTTACCTGTTGCTCGTTCAATTCACCGTACCAAAGTTGAATCTTTGGTTTATGTTGTTTTGTTCTGCATTACCATGAATGGTTTATTCTTTTTTGGTTATGCAAATTGGATTTATATGATTGTCTTGAATGTCTTAAGTCTGTATTGGATTTATCTGACCATTCAAGGTTTCAAAGCTGAAAATGATCAGGTTTGGGCAAAACAATATTTTATGTTTTCCGTGAAGCTGATTACAGTAATCAGTTTAATTTTTAGTTTTACGTCTACTGCGCCTCTGAAGCCAATCATATTTTTTTAAGAAGATAGAGTTTTACTCTATCTTTTTTTATTTCTAAATACCTTCAAACCCTAAGCTCAACTTGATACCATTGCGCACACAACTATAATTAACTGTGCCCTATGTCATATCAAAAAAAATTTATTCACTCTGCCCTTTTCACATCGAGTATTCCATTCGGTATTTTCTTTAGCATGCAAAGTCATGCAGGCATGGATGTCTATTGTGAACCATCGACAGTTATTCAAACCAATGCTTATACCGCATGTGATGAACTCCCTGCACTCACACCAGCAAATGACAATCAAACCAACATGCTGCTGTTGCTTAGTGATTTATCTATTGCCAAATTTAATATTCAAGAAGAAAAATCCACACTTTGGAGAACTAGCTATAGCAAAGTTCCATTTGAAGTTTCCAGTATTATAAGCACTAGCAGCAATAAACTGCCGAATGCACGTAAACCTTTAAAAACACCTGATCTAAGTTATAACGAGCATTGCAATAGCATTCAAAATGGCGAAGCAGCCTTTATTCAACAAGTCAAAAATGACAGTAAGCTTTCAAGTAGTGAAAAAGACACCCTGATTCGCGAACGTCAAAAAATTAATGATTGTGACAATAAACTAACTCTGCTGAACGTCAATCCAAATTGGTCAGCAGGTGCTCGCCAATATGCATCCTATTTAAATGCAACAGTTTCATTTTACAATGCTAACTTTTCCACAGCCACTAAGATCTACTCAGTATTAACCAATGTTGATCAGCCTTGGCTCAAAGAAACATCACAATACATGTTAATTCGAAGTGCTTTAAATGAAGCTTATCAAAGTGGTTTAGGAGAATATGGCGATTTAAATCATGACAAACTCAATCAAAATTTATTAACCAGTTTTTTCAATAATATCACCCAATATTTTAAGCTTTACCCTCAAGGTCAATATGCCGCAAGTGCACGCGGTTTATTAAGACGTGGATTCTGGCTCAGCGGAAAACATGATTTGCTCATCAATGAATACGTATGGCAAATCAATAATCCTAAATCCAGCGTTTATAACTTAGAGCTGCCTAATCTACCCTATGAATTAGATCGTCATGTATTTCAAAGTAAACGTCTGAATGTCAAAAATTTGAAAGATCCGTTTTTCCTCACTATCTATGATCTGATGCATATGCGGAAAATAGAAAATTCTGATGATGTTGTCATTTCTTGGGCAGACTTAAACGCACAAAAAAATTATTTTAAAGATGCGCCAGAACTGTTCCAGTATTTGCAGGCGAACCACTTATTTTATGTGCAAAACAAAGCACAAGAAGCCTTGAAATATCTTCCACAACAAACACCGAGCAACATTGGCAGCTACCTCCAATTGAGCCAGTTCATGTTGAAAGGACGCATTTTGGAAGCAAGTGGGCAAAATCAAGCAACGCAGCAATATTGGGAAAATCTACTTTCCATTAGCAAAACAGCTGAGCAACGTGGTTTGGCTGAACTTATGCTGTATCGTTATTATGCCCAGCAGCAAAATACAGCACAATTTATTGGTCCATCAGCAAAAATTAAACAAGCTTTTTTGCAACAACAATATTTAGTTGAAGTTGCAAATGAACAAAGCTTAATGAGTGTTGTAAAAAATAATGCAGCAACTCAAGATCAAAAAAATGTTGCACTTTACACATTACTAAACAAATCATTGGCGTATCAAAATTTTGATTTATTTAATCAAGCGTATGCCGAATTACCGAGTAATGCTGCTCAGTTTAATACTGAGCAAAATACTGCTGAGAAATATCGGCATCAACCTCCATTTGCCAATTTCTTATGGAAGGGCATCACTGTTACCAATTCAATCAAATGCCCTGAGTTAGCAACATTGACCAAACAATTACAAGCAAATCCAAAAGATCTGAGTCTGCAATTGTGCTTAGGTGAGTATGCGCGTAGTTCACAAGCCTACAGCCTGGTCGATCTCAGTTATCAGTCAGATGATTCGCCACAAAGTTTTAAAGGTCGTTATTTTGCACGCGGTGATGTGTATAAAAATATTATTAAAACAGGAACCAAATCTGAATTAACCGCCTATGCGCTGTATCGCGCTATTCAGTGTTATGCACCAAGTGGTAATAATGAATGCCAAGATAAAGATGTGAGTAAGTCTGTACGCAAACAATGGTTTGATCAAATCAAACGGGATTATCCTGAAACAAGTTGGGCTAAATCCTTAAAATATTATTGGTAATTTTCTATGCTTTTGCAGTTGATCAGGCGGATAAATACATTAGGTCTTTTGTTCATATTGAGCATTGTTTTGTGTTCCGCTTGCTCACCTGCTCAATCCCAACATGTACAAGAAAATCATGCTAAAGCTCAGCCCCATGTTGATGCAGCACATTATTCAAGCTTTTGGATTTGGGGCAATATCTCAAGTTCGTCCTATTTGCAGAAAGCATCGGAACTCTACATTTTACAAGGCGAAATGAATTGGAGCAGTGCGTTAAAACGTTCCGAATTTATACCCCAGGGAATTCAAGTTTTAAATAAACCACAGCAAAAAATATGGCTGGTGATTCGTAGTCACCATTTAAATTGGTCAGATGAAAATATTCGACATGTGTTGCAACGCCTTGCACGTTGGGAAAAAAATGGCAACCAAATTCAAGGTTTGCAGATTGATTTTGATGCGAAGACACAAAATATTCATCTATATGCGGTGTTCCTTGAAAAGATACGAAAGCAATTGCCTAAAAAATATCGTTTGAGCATTACGGGTTTAATGGATTGGACCAATGTTGAAGATCAGCAAACCTTAAAATTACTTGCTCAAAATATTGATGAAATCGCTATACAGACCTATCAGGGCAGCCACACCATTAAAAACTATACGCTTTATTTAAATAAAGTCTCAAAATTAAAACTCCCCTATAAAATTGGTCTTGTACAAAACGGGCTTTGGCAAGCACCTACGCATTTGGCTCAAGATCCTTATTTTAAAGGCTATGTGGTCTTTTTATTACGCAGTGAAAAGCATAATTAAACCATAAAATAATTCAGGCATTTTAACTCAATGCCTTGTATTTCAAACCCAAACGCTCTAAAATTCACGCTTCGCAAACTTTGCGACACAACTTTGGTTGTGACTCCTTGCTTCTAACAGTTTTTGTTAGGGGCTGCCTAAACCGTAAGGAGCTGACAATGCGTCACTACGAAATCGTACTATTGGTACATCCAGACCAAAGCGATCAAGTTGTGGGTATGGTAGAACGTTACCTAACTCACATCAAAGAAGCTGAAGGTCAAATCCACCGTCTTGAAGACTGGGGCCGTCGTCAATTGGCTTACCCAATCAACAAGATCCACAAAGCTCACTACATTCTTATGAATGTTGAGTGTGGTCAAACTACTCTTGATGAGCTAGAAGAATTGTTCCGTTATAACGATGCAATCATTCGTAGCCTTATCATCCGTCGTGAAAACGCTATCACTGAAGAGTCACTATTGGCTAAGAGTGCTGAAGAAAAACGTGCGCGTAAAGCTCAACGTGAAGAAGCACAACAAGCTCAAGACTCTGCTGAAGCATAAGGAGAACATAACATGGCACGTTTTTACCGTCGTCGCAAGTTCTGCCGCTTTACAGCTGAGAACGTTACGTACATCGACTACAAAGATATCGACACTTTAAAACAGTACATCACTGAAAACGGCAAGATTGTTCCTAGCCGTATTACAGGTACTAAAGCTCGTTACCAACGTCAATTAGCGCTAGCTATTAAACAAGCTCGCTACTTGTCTTTGATCCCTTACACTGACAATCATAAGTGAGGTTGAGCTGTGGATATTATCTTATTACAACGCATTAAAAACCTTGGTAAATTAGGCGATAAAGTTTCAGTTAAAGCTGGTTACGGCCGTAACTTCCTTATCCCTCAAGGTAAAGCAGTTGCTGCTACTGAAGCTAACACTGCTGCATTTGAAGCTCGTCGTGCAGAACTTGAAAAAGCTGAAGCTGATGTTTTAGCTGCTGCTCAAGCTCGTGCTGACCAATTGAACGAAGTTAACATCGTTATCACTGCTAAAGCTGGTGACGAAGGTAAACTATTCGGTTCAATCGGTACTCGCGACATCGCTGATGCCCTAACTAATGCTGGTCTTGTTGTAGACCGTGCAGAAGTTCGTTTACCAAATGGTGCGCTTCGCAACACTGGTGAATTCAACATCGCAATCCAATTGCATCATGATGTTACTGCTGAAGTTCTCGTTACTATCGTATCTGAGTAATTTCTTGCAGAAAAAAGAGCATGCTTTAGCATGCTCTTTTTTTATCTGCGCAAAATAATCTGATTATATTTCTAACTTTTTAACTCTTGATCCAATTCTTTAAATGACGCCTTAATCGGAAATAGTTGTTCGCAATTCCGAATAAAACGCCTATTATCTGAGTTGAATGAAAAGTTGAAAAACTGTATTTAAGTACCCATTTTCCATATGCTTCCAATGGATTGATCATCAGGGATTTTTATGTCACAGGCGAATGCCAGCAAGCAAAACTCTAATGCTGCAACTAAAGCAACAGAACAAAGTCAGTTAAAAGAGTTTCGTACCCCACCCCACAATCTTGCAATCGAACAAGCCGTTTTAGCTGCGCTGATGACGGTTGCAGAATCATTTGAACAAGTGGGTGACGTACTAACTGAAGCTGACTTTTATGCCACACGTCATAAATATATCTTCCGTGCGATCGATCAACTTTCAAAAGACAGCTCACCTTATGATGCAGTATTGGTGAATGATTGGTTAATCAATCAAAACCTACTTGACGCTGCAGGTGGTGAAGAATACCTGATGCAGTTAATGTCTGACTCGCCATCAAGTTTCTATAACTTGGAAACCTATGCGGCAAAAATTAAAGAATTTTCGACTTTACGTAGCATGATTAAAGTCAGTTCAGAAATTTTACAAAATGCTTATGACACCAAAGGTCGTACTGTTAGTGAAATTTTAGACTTGGCTGAAACCAATATTTTCTCTATTGCAGAACAACATAATAACAATGCGAAGGCACAAGGCCCAAAAGCCATTAACTCTGTAGTTGCAAGTGTATTTGATAAGTTAAACGAACTTTCACAAACCGAAGGCAGTATCACAGGTTTAACTACTGGCTTTGTGGAACTAGATAACAAAACTTCAGGCATGCAAGCAGGCGATTTAATTATTGTTGCAGCACGTCCATCTATGGGTAAAACCACTTTTGCCATGAACTTGGTGGAAAGTGTGTTATTCAATAATAATTTACCCGCACTGGTTTACTCCATGGAGATGCCAGCTGACTCCATCGCCATGCGTTTGATTTCGTCATTTGGTCGTGTACATCAAGGACATTTACGTGCGGGTAAAATGGATGCAGACGAATGGTCAAAAGTGACCAGTACCATCGTACATTTACAAGAAAAAAATCTGTATATCGATGATTCATCCGCTTTGCCACCAACAGAATTACGCTCTCGTGCTCGCAGGGTTGCAAAAATGCATGGCGGTAAGCTGGGCTGTATTATGGTCGACTATTTGCAGTTGATGAAAGTTCCGGGCATGGGCGATAACCGTGTAGGCGAGATTTCTGAAATTTCTCGAAGCTTAAAAGCACTAGCCAAAGAAATGAACTGTCCTGTCATTGCCCTGTCTCAGCTTAACCGTGCGCTGGAAAACCGTCCAAATAAACGCCCCGTGATGTCAGATTTACGTGAATCTGGTGCGATCGAGCAGGATGCCGATTTGATTATGTTTATTTACCGTGATGAGGTTTATAACAAAGAGTCAAAAGAAGCTGGTACAGCAGAAATTATCATTGGTAAACAGCGTAACGGCCCGATTGGTACGGTACGACTTGCCTTTGAAGGTCAATATACGAAATTTAGTAACTTATCACCTGAATTTTATGCTCAGTATGATGATGAAGAGTAAAACTTAAAATTTGATTGCTGTAAAACTATGGCTTATAACCAAAACTTAAGCCACTTAATAAGCTTTTCCCACAAAACTTTGAATACTGAAGACGATGTATGCTCTTTATTTTCAACAGATGATGACGGGAAAGCTTCTCTGAGCTTTTCACAGGTTGGATATTTTTCTTGGATTTTAGCTAAATAATAGTCTTGGTCATGCTCAATAAAACCATCTAAAATTTCTACCGTTTCATTATTCCTGTGCATACAATTCGATGTTTGTTTATTCCAAGCTAAAAATGGTGCGACTGGCTTGGAAATGTTTACTCGATCATTTTCACAGTTTAAAGTCGCAAATGAAACGATTTGATATTCATTAGCATTAGTTCCATCTGGCGCATAGGCCAATCCAATAATCAATTGATCCTTTGCAATCTTTTTAATTGGAAAAGAACTCTGCCACTCTGTAGGTTTTGAATATCGAAATTCATCTAAGCTTGATCTAAAAATAAAATTTTCAGCACTTAGATCAACCACAGAGTTGGGCGTATTGAGCTGATTTGTTGTATCCGATTGAAAACGCGCAATAAATACGTCTTGTGGGATGTGTGGTGCACACGCAAAACTCTGTTCTATCGAAAAGGAGAGTAGAAGAGAAAAATAAAGAAATTTTCGAACGAATAGGTAATTAGATCTAATTTTCAAAATTTAATTTCTCAATGAAATACTTTTCATCTGATATCAACATTCAAAAATAAGGAAGTTATTGAATCTAAATTATTATCTACCACATAACGATTATTATAAATTCAATAACTTAGCTTTTTACATATTATTTCGCTAACGCAGTTTTTAAAGCTGCAATATTTGCGCGCCAATCATCATAATACTCAGTTTCAGCCCAAAGTTCATTTAACTCTGAATCACCACCTAAAACCAAATCTAAGGCTGTTCGCGCTTTTTCTAACAATTCTGGTGAAGGCTCAATGTTTACTGTATTTACCCATTCATCAATTTGTGCTGTATAGGCATCTTCCTGAGTCCCTTTACCCAATAATTTTGCGACAACTTCAACCGCAGCAACAATAACTGAAGCATCATCTGCTTCAAGATACTCGTCTTTATTTTCTATAGCAGACTCAAAAACTTTTGCGAGTACTGCATCATCCTGTGCATTTTCTAATTCGTAAACCCAATCAGCTGCGTCATCATTTCCAAATGGTTCGTGTGACCAAGCACCCATAATCCTACCCCTTTTTTATATTCAGTTTTCAATATGATAAATGATCATACACAACATTTTTTTAACTTCTTCATTTAAATTCATGCCATTTGTTACAATCATTTATTTCTTCAAAACTTATATAAATGCTTATTTTATTTTCCCGATTTATTTATAAATATTGATTAAAAACACAAATGTGCATGTCTATTTAGATTTGATAGGTCTACAATATTGCTTGTTTCAAAGCAGGGTCTGTACCTTATGTACAGCGTCGATATGCTTTGAATCCGATATCGTGTACCAAATGGTACAAATCTATTTGTCATTCCCAAGGAGTAACGAGGGTGCGTCAAGCAACAGTTTATATTGATCAAGAAGCACTTCAATATAATTTAAACCGTGTCAAACAACTTGCCCCAACCGCTAAAATCGTCAGCATGGTGAAAGCCAATGCCTACGGACATGGAGTCGAAGCTTGCTTAGCCGCCTTAAGTTCAACCGATGCCTTTGGTGTCGCTTGCCTTGAAGAAGCCTTAGAAATTCGTGAATTGGGCTATGAACAGCCGATTACCTTAATTGAAGGTATTTTCTCTGGCGATGAAATGCAAATCGTGATTGAGAAAAAAATCGAATGCGTTGTGCACCACCAGCAACAGCTAGATTGGTTGCGTGCACATAAAGATGCTTATATCGCGCAAGGTTTAAAAGTTTGGGTAAAACTGAATAGCGGTATGAACCGCCTAGGCTTTAAAGTCCCTGAAATTATTGACGTGATTCATCAGCTCAAAGCAGAAGGTTTTACTTGTGTTTTAGCCATGCACTTTGCCAATGCAGATGCGGACAATCACCCTTTAAACGAACAGCAAAAAAACCAATTTTTACACGTGAAAGAAGCTTGTGCTCCGATCATGGGTTCTTGCTGCAACTCTGCTGCCATTCTTAAATGGCCAGAATTGAACTTTGATTTTGTTCGTCCGGGTATCATGTTGTACGGTGCAACACCTTTTGCTGATAAATCAGTAGAAGAACTCGACCTTAAACCAGTAATGACCTTCACTGCTGAAGTTATTGCCTTAAACACCATTCAAGCAGGCGAAGCTGTTGGCTACGGTTCAACCTTTGTTGCAGACAAAGATATGTACCTTGCCATTGTTTCAATTGGTTATGGCGACGGCTACCCTCGCGCATTTCCGAAACAAAACTATGTAGCGATCAATGGTCAGCAAACTCGTGTTATCGGCCGTGTTGCGATGGACATGATTGCCATTGATGTAACAGGCATCGATGCACCGCTTGGTACTGAAGTTGAGCTTTGGGGCAAAGAACGCTTAGTAGATGATGTAGCTGAAGCCAATGGCACCATTGGTTATGAATTATTATGTCGTATGAGTGCACGTCCAGTACGTAAATTAGCTTAAAGGCATAAATATAAAAAGCCCAGGTGAATCTGGGCTTTTTTATGGCTAACGACTTTGAAGCTCAACTCTATTGCTTAAGCATTTACAGCGCTGCATAAATCTATTAATAGTTTCAATTTGATCAATTTAAATCTATTGAAAATAATCATCCGATGGCTTGGCAAGTTCAATTAAACCCTGACGCAGCGCCTCAGACCAGCCTTTACTGATCATCGTAAAATATGGATCTTCCTCATAAATGCGCTTACCGTGTGGCGTAATTAAACTGTCTTTTTTATAAATCAGCGCATCCAGCGGCATGCCTACCGAAACATTTGAACGAATCGTTGAGTCAAAGGAAATTAAGCTACAACGCATTGCTTCATCTAGTGGCATATCATAGCGTAAGGTACGATCTAAAATAGGCTTGCCATATTTACTTTCCCCAATTTGAAAATACGGCGTATCTGCTGTCGCACTAATAAAATTACCTTGCGGGTAAACATTATAAAGCTGCATTTGACCTGCTTTGATCTGCCCGCCGACCAGTAAACTACAATAATAATTGCTTTGCTCTAAGGTGTCCGAAGTCACGTCAGAAATCACTTTTTTTAAAGTATGACCAACCAATTCTGCCACTTCAAACATGGTATTGACGCTATATAAATTGGGTTCTTGCTTCAGTTCCAACTGATTTTGTAAATGCCCAATGACCGCTTGTGTTGTGGCTAAATTCCCTGATGTTTGAATGGCAATGAAACGCTCGCCTTGTACACCAAAAGTATATAATTTACGAAATACAGAAATGTGATCGACGCCTGCATTGGTACGTGTATCACTGATAAAGACCATGCCATCCTGTAAACGCAATGCACAACAATACGTCATGTTTTTCCCTCTTATTTTTTAACAGCCTAATACCTGAACAATTGAGCTCATTGACTCAATCCCACCCTGTTCACGTACACCACGTACAGGAGCTACATCCCAATAGTCCCGACCTATTGCCACATAAATATGTGACTGTGGTGTAAATAACTGATTACTGACATCAAAACAATACCATTTATTATCCAAAAAGGCTTCAACCCAAGCATGACTCGCAAGGTGTGTAGATTGAGGAATATATAAATAACCAGACACATAGCGTGCAGGCACACCTAAATACTTGCACATGGCAATCATGACATGGCTATGATCTTGACACACTCCAATCCGGTCTTTAAAAGCTTTTATTGCTGAAGTATGTACTGAGGTTTGATTAGGTACATAAGGGATATGCTGCAAAATTGCTTCAGATAAATGGATCAAATTCGCACGATTCACCCGTGGCACGTAGCAATCAGCAAAACTTTTCATATCAGAATCACACAAGGTACTTTGTGTCGGTTGTAAAAACAATTTCGGATTGAGCTGATCTTGAACGCCATCGGATTGATGCTGATCCATTTCAACAATCCCTTGCGCCATGATCGTCATTTGCCAATAAGGTTTACGCTGTGTGGTGGTCAACCATACATTTTGAAATGCATCGAGTTTCATTTCACGCAGTCCCGGAACACTCACATCCCAATGTTTTACACATTGATGGGAATTGGTGGATGGTGTCATTTTGATATATTGAATACTGCTATTCACTAGATCACTATAAACATAATGCGTTTGGTGATTGACCATTAATCTCATACATTCACCTCAAACATATTTTGAATATGATCACTGAAATGATAAAAATTTTCATTATTCGGGGTATTTTTAAGTGCTAACCAAGCATCTTGAAGATTATCCCAACCCATATGTACCAATGTACCTACAATATGCTCAATATTCGGCAATGTGTCCGACACATCTTGCTGCATACGCAGTTGTCGATCAAATTGCTCTAAACATTGCCCCAAACTGAAAAATAAAAATACACCATCAGACTCAGACTCTAGAACATCTTGGCAGTCCGAAACCACATCATAGATAAAACCCGGATTTTCACTGGCAGTACGTAGTAAATGATTCATTTCCGCATAGCTTTTTGCAGAAAGTACGCCGCGCAAATCTTGAATGTTGTTTCGAGCATGCTGAAATTGGCTATAAAATGATGCGGGTTGTTCAGCATTTAAAATCAATTCATTTAATGATTCTGAATCAAAAGCAGGCAAACAAAACGCATGCGCATAAGCCAATGCATCCTCTTCATCCTGAAATGGAAAAAGGCTACATAAGTATTGTGTACGGGTTAAATAACGCCCTAACCAAAATATATGTTCAGCATTACTGTTTAATAAAATCATATTTTGCTCCTTCAATGGAGTTTATGAGCGTAGATCATCTACAACCCATGTATCTTTTATCCCACCACCCTGTGATGAATTCACGACCAGCGAGCCTGCTTGCATAGCCACGCGCGTTAATCCACCGGGTACAATCTCAGTACAATAAGGCGAGCTGAGTACAAATGGTCGCAAGTCAATATGGCGTTCAGAAATATTACTTTCACTGAGCGTCGGGCTCACAGACAGCTCTAAGGTCGGTTGAGCAATATACAAATTTGGCGAAGCTGCAACTTTATCTCTAAAGCTGTTGACCTCTTGTGCCGAAGCTTGAGGACCAATGAGCATGCCATAGCCACCCGAACCTTGTGCTTCTTTAACAACCAATTGCTCCATATTGCTTAGCACATAATCTAAATCATGCTTTTCACGACATTGATAGGTTGGCACATTTTTTAGTATGGCTTTTTCACCTAAATAAAAGTGAATCATTTTATCGACATATGGATAAATCGATTTATCATCTGCCACGCCAGTACCCGGTGCATTTGCAATCACAACATTGTGTTGCATATATGCAGACATCAGACCTGCTACGCCCAAAGTGCTGTCGGGTTTGAAACATAAAGGATCTAAAAATGCATCATCCACACGACGATAAATTACATCAACACGCTGACGACCTTTAATTGTTTTCACATAAACCTTATCGTTTTCTACATAAAGGTCACGTGATGTCACTAAGGGCACATCCATCTCCCTTGCCAAAAAAGCATGTTCATAATAGGCACTGTTAAAGCGACCCGGTGTCAGCACCACAATAAATGGATTATCCACATAAGCATTTTCTACTAAAATTTCGCGTAATAATTGTGGATATTGCTCAATACCCATGATGTTATTTTGCTGACATAAATCAGGCATCAATTTTTGACTGATCTTACGGCTTTCCAACATATACGACACGCCAGATGGTGTTCTTAAGTTATCTTCCAGTACATAAAATTCACCTTGACGGTCACGTATAATATCAATCCCGCTAATTTGACTATAAATTTTACCTTTAAGATTGTGTTTGCACATTTGAGGCAAATAGGCCTCGTGCGTTAATACTTGTAATTCTGGGATAATGCCCGATTTTAAAATATCTTGTTGATGATAAACATCATGTAAAAACAAATTGAGTGCTTTGACCCGCTGTGCACAACCAAGTGATAGCGTGTTCCATTCTTTACGTGCAATAACACGTGGAATTAAATCGTAGGGAATTGTGCGTTCTATGCCTTCATCTTCACCATAAACCGTAAATGTAATTCCCTCGTATAGGAAATGCTGCTTGGCTGCCTGATTCAGTTGCTTTAGTTCATCAAGCGTATGTAAAGATAGCCATTGTTCAATACGCTGACAGGCTTCTCGACCGACTGATTTACTATCACGCATTTCATTAAAAAAATGCGATGACAATTGTTCAAACAGTGCATATCCACTTGCTACAGGTCGAGTTGTTAATGATGTTGTTAGTGCTAACTTCACATCAAAAGTTTCAAGTCCATTTGAAGTTGTATCTCGATTTTCTTTCAGCATAGCAACTCCACTTTTCTTGTAATCAATTTATAAATAAATCAAAGCAATAAACATGCCACTCATATTTGCTTGCTCTTTTGAACATTTTTGCATCAAATTTGTGATGTGGTACAGCATCTAAATGCTCAAGTCGTGTATCAAGTTGTTTCTATTTTCTTGGGTAAATCAGCGATTAATTTTTAGTTGCAAGACTTGCGAAACGAATAAAGATTACATATTGTGTCCAACAGTATCTTTTTATTCATTTCCATACTATTCAAGCTCAAAATTATGTCTTCACAAGAAAAAGAAACGTCGAATAGCCTCTATCGTCAGTGGCAAATTCTTTCACGCCTATCTACAGGAAAGTGGATGGGTACGCGTGAATTACAAGAAATTCTCAACCGTGAAGGGATTGATATTAGTCTGCGAACAATTCAACGTGACTTAAACCAGATTTCGCTACGTTTCCCGATTGAAAGCAGCAAAACCACACCTCAAGGCTGGCGTTGGCGTTCAGACGCTCCGATACAAAGTTTGCCGCATATGACCAGCTCACAAGCAGTCACGTTTATGATGGTAGAAGAGCATTTAAAACACTTATTGCCGCCAAGCTTAATTGAAGAAATGAATCCATGGTTTGACCTCGCACGACGAAGTCTTTCTTCTCAAAATAATGTACGCCAATGGATTAACCGTGTCCGTATTGTTCCTGCAACTCAGCCACTCATTCCCCCTGTGGTTGACAAAGCATCACAGCAAGCAATTTATGAAGGTCTATTACAAGACAAACAACTTGAATGTAGCTATCAAGGGCGTGGACAACAAAGTGAAGAAAAAACCTATATTTTAAATCCCCTAGCCTTGGTCCAAAAAGGTGCAATTATTTACTTGGTTTGCACACGACATGACAAAACCGATATTCAAACCTTTGCCCTGCACCGTTTTAAGTCAGCTCAAGTTTTAAATTCACGCGCTTTACATCCTGTAGATTTTGATATCGATGCCTACATCGATTCAGGTGCACTGGGTTTCCGTGTCAATTTCAATAAGCCAACTGAAATGATTACACTGAAACTGACAATGTCAGAAGCCGAAGCGGTCTATTTTGAAGAAAGTCAGCTCAGTAAGGATCAAATCATCCAAAAAGATGATTCTGGAATTGCAGAAGTCAGTGCAACCGTACCTTTTACTTCGCAACTGGTGTGGTGGTTACGCAGTTTTGGCAAAAAAATCCAAAAAATCGAACCTGAAGAAGTGGCAATTGAAGTCCAACAACTTAAAGACTAACTACTCTTATGCTCATTCTGCGAGCTAAAATGTGTAAAGACTGCATAACCTTGACCTGTGAGACTCAATCTCTCAGGTCTTTTAATACATGCATCTTCAAACATTATGATATTACATATATCCCATGCATAAAAAAGTCCCAAGACAGGGACTGAATAATTTCTTAATATATTTTTGTCATTTTAATTGCTTAGGTTAGAAGGCACTACAGTATCAACTTCTGCTGAATACCAATACTGTAGCAGGAATTTCTCAAGGCTCGATTTAATCAGCGCTGGCATAAGCAAGCAAGTTCAGCATTATTAAACCGAATGGATTTTTTTGTCATATTTTCGACCTCTTGCATTAAAAGTAAAATCACTTTATCGCAGGAAAATTAGTCTGTGAAATAACAAGAATTGATGTCTTTTCCAAATTTTTTCTTTAAGAAATATTTTTATTTTCTTTGCTCGAAAATGATTAAGCGACCAAACCATTAGGATGTTTTTAATTTTGAGACAAAGCTACACGGAATCAACAAATTAAAGCTTGAGGATTCTGACTAAACTCGGCAAATTAACACAATATAAACAAAGTATGATGTTTTAAAATATGCCAAGTCCAGCACAAACCATACGCCATAAATTACTCAATACTTTTTTCTCCAGACATTCGATCTGGTTTTTATGTATTTTAATTGCCTTATTAATTACCAATTTTCATTTTGGCTTTTCACCGCACTATCTGCAGTATTTTATGTCCGAAACGATGCTGAACAGTATCTGGGTTATTTCAATTTTGTTAAGCCTTTTAGGACTCTACGATCTGCTACAAAATAAGCATTCAATTCTCAAAAACTACCCCATCATGGGGCATTTTCGATTTTTATTTGAAGAATTCCGCCCTGAAATTCGTCAATATTTTATTGAATCGGATCAAGATGCTCTGCCCTTTTCACGCATGCAGCGTAGTCTGGTCTATCAACGTGCAAAAAACCAAAATGCAGATAAACCCTTTGGTTCAATTGTTGATGTCTATGAAAATGACTACCGATTTATCAATCATTCATTAACGCCTTGTATTCCTGCTATTCCAGAAACTTTTCGAATCAGCATTGGTAATGAGCAATGTTCAAAGCCCTATAGTGCCTCGATTATGAACATATCGGCGATGAGCTTTGGTAGCTTAAGTGCCAATGCCATTCGAGCACTGAATCTTGGCGCAAAAATGGGTAATTTCTACCATGATACAGGTGAAGGTAGTATCAGCCCCTATCACCTTGAAAATAGTGGTGATATCGTGTGGGAACTCGGTAGTGGCTATTTTGGCTGTCGTACAATAGATGGAAAATTTGATCCTATCCGTTTTGCCGAGCAAGCTAAACTGCCTCAAGTCAAAATGATCGAGATTAAACTTTCGCAAGGTGCCAAGCCTGGTCATGGCGGTATTCTCCCTAAAGGAAAAATATCTGAAGAAATTGCGCAGATTCGAGGTGTGAGCCGCGAGCATGATTGTATTTCACCTTCTAGTCACACCGCTTTTAGTACACCAATTGAGATGATGCAATTTATCAAACAATTACGTGAGCTTGCAGATGGAAAGCCTGTTGGTTTTAAACTTTGCATTGGCCAGCCTTGGCAGTTTATGAGTATTGTTAAAGCGATGTTGCATACAGGGATCTATCCAGACTTTATTGTGGTGGATGGTTCTGAAGGTGGTACAGGTGCCGCACCTATTGAATTGATTGACAATATGGGGACACCTTTACGCGAAGGCTTACTGTTTGTGCATAACACCTTAGTTGGTGCAGGACTTCGCTCAAAAATCAAAGTTGGTGCCAGTGGTAAAATTATCAGTGCCTTTGATATTGCCAGCACTATGGCAATAGGTGCGGACTGGGTCAATTCAGCACGTGGTTTTATGTTTGCTGTGGGTTGCATCCAAGCGCAAAGCTGTCATACCAACCAATGCCCTGTTGGTGTCGCTACACAAGATAAAGATCGACAAAAAGCCTTACATGTACCAACCAAGGCTGAGCGTGTATTTAATTTTCATAAAAATACCATGCATGGTCTATCGGAGCTTATTGCCTCTGCTGGACTACAACACCCTTCCGATATTCGCGCGCATCACTTAGCCCAACGGATTAACAATCGTGAAATCAAAAACTATGCACAACTCCATTTTTGGTTAAAGGATGGCGAGTTGCTGCATTGTGATAATAAAGATGAGGAAAATTTTTATTACCGTATGTGGAATATGTCGCATTTAGAAAAATTCTAAACATTCAAACAAAGCATAAAAAAGAGGCTCAATCGCCTCTTTTTTATTTATTGATTAGATTCACAAATGAAATACATTTGAGATCAAGTTTTAATAATAGGTTTTATTACTATTTTGTGCATGCAAAAATGCAGGAATTAAACCCGTTAATGCTGCGCGAATATCTGCACGTTCATTAATCAATTGATGCGAGCCTTCTTCAAGCATCAACAAAGTCTGTAATCGAAATTTGCGGCGAATAAACTCGATGTTATAGCGCCAATCCACTGTTTGATCTTGTGCTCCTTGTGCTAACCACACTGGAATACGACAAGCAGGACGTGCTTCCATTTCCTGCATCCATTTTGACATTGCCAAAATCCAATCCATACCCATCATACGAGGTTGAAGCGGGTCTTTTAAACGGACAAAACGTAAGAACTCAGGGTTATGATTATTACGACGAAAATGACGCGGAACTTCACGTTTGATTCTACGAATAATTCCAAGTCCAACCGAATTATGCCACCATGCCGATTTCGCTGGACGAATCAACGGAGACAATAATAACACCCGCTCCACGTATGGATTTTCACGGCGCTGCGCAAAATCCAGTAAATGATGCAACCAAATCGCACCACCGGTACTCTGCCCAATGCCTAACCAAGGTGTCGGCAATTGGGCTGCATGTTTGACATAACGATATACGGCTTCCAGTACTTGCTGATAATGGTCAAAGTTTTGGATGCTAGCAGGCGAACCATTACTTAAGCCGTGACCGGGTAAATCATAGGTTAAAACACTGAAACCTTGATCGAGCAATTCACGAATAATCGGTTGATAAATACCACTATGTTCCAAATAGCCATGTAGCAAAAAGACCGTACCTTTAATTTGATCAGTTTCAGACTTAAGGTGTGGCTGAAATACTTGCACATGCAGCTTAAACAAAGGCATTTCAATAAAGCCTTGCCAATGCTCACAATCGAGTGCATCCAGACCGTATAAACGACGATATGACTGAATTTCAACACTCGGCTCAAATTTACGATTTAAGTTTAAAGGTTCAAGTAACTGAGGTGTTAGTTCACGACTTGGAACAGGAAGATCTAATTGCTTTAAAATTGAGGGATTTAAAAATGGGATATCAGACATTAAGGGACCTCCCGACAGTCACTAGAGCCAAACCAAACATCACGTAAGGTGGCCAATAACTCATAATTTGCACGGCGGCTATGGTCATAATTTTTCTCGCTTGGACGCCATGTAGTTAGAGTGGTTGGCATCGGAGCCACCACTGGAATGGTTTCAATACCATTTAATGCAAATAGTCGACGTGTACGCGGCATATGATATTGATCAGTAATCAAGATGACTGTTGGTGCTCCACCTTTCTTTTGTAAGAGCAATGAGCTAAAGCGCGAATTTTCACAGGTGTTCATACTGCGATCTTCAAGCAATTTAGCATCGACGTCATAATTTTTCAGCCATGCTTGCATATAGGGTGCTTCCACACCACTTAATACAATCGGCAATTTGTGTTGACGCTCGACATCTAATGTAGTTTCAAGACGAAGTCGGGTGTAATCATTGACGATAATATCTTTATCATTTTTATCTAAGGTTAATCCGCCACCTAATACCACAATGGCATATGGCTCAGCAGTCGGTTGTTTTACAGACTGACCATTTGTTTTTGCTAAATCCATTTTTGCCAAATCATGATAAGTTTCATCATCAATAGGCTCAGCTTCAGATGCCGGTTGCTCTATTTCATGGGTTTTTAAAAACTCCGTATATTGCGTCATTAAACCTTTATTTTCCGCACTATTCATCTCGAGCAAATCTTTCATCTTTTGCGCAGGATTGTCTACTTCCGCTTCAGAAGCAGAGACTACTTGTGTATTTAATAGTGGTACTTTTGGTCGATCTTTCTGATCATTTTCTTTTTGGTTTTCTTCTTCAATGAGTTGCTGAAGTGCTTTATAACGTGCCTGAATTACAGTCAAATCTTGAGGTTCATCGGACTGAATCGCTTGTTCCATTAGTTTTAAATAAGCTTGACGTGCAATCCACAGATCTGAACCTGGTTCAAAACTATCATCATCACTAAGCGCACCCATTTTTTGACTTTGTGCCGCAAGTTGGTCCACTTCCACAGGAACAAAATAATTCAAACTTTTAACAATCAATTTAGAATAAAAAGGCGTGTAAATAAAAACCATCAGACAGCCAAAAAGTACAAAGAGCACTGCTGCAATTTGCACTAATCGAACCATCCAATGCGTTTTATTCATATATGTAAAACCTATGTCCCAAGCTTTAGGTACTAATCCTGATGTGAGCCGATTAAGCCGTTTGCATCAAATAATACAGGTTCAGGATGTAATTCAATATTAAATTTTTCAAATACATCCTGTTGTACTGCTTTGTAAGTTGCACGTACATCTTCTAAAGTTGCACATTCATAATTGACCAAAACCAAGGCTTGCTTATGGAACATGCCTACCATACCCAAGGTTTTGCCTTTCCAGCCAGCTTGATCGATTAACCAACCAGCTGCCAGCTTAACTTCATTATGCGGTTGTGGGTAATGCGGTAAATTAGGAAAATGTACGGCAATTTGGTCAAATGCATGCTGACTAATGACTGGATTCTTAAAGAAACTTCCAACATTTGGATATTCTTTAGGATCTGGCAATTTGGTTTGACGAATATGGATTACTTGCTGTTGCAGGTTCTCGGCTGTTAATTGCCCACCCATTGCATTCTTTAAATCACCATAATTCAGCTTTAATTCAGCCTGTTTTAACAATTTAAACGTCACATGTGTAATGACATAGCGTTCTGGATGATCTTTGAAAATACTATGACGATATGAGAAATGGCAATCTGTCGCAGAAATACTGTGATGGATTCTATTTTCTCGGTCATACACTTGTACTGACTCGATAAACTCACCGACTTCTACACCATAAGCACCAATATTTTGTACAGGTGAAGCACCGACCAAGCCCGGAATGAGCGCCAAATTCTGTAAGCCATACATTTTGTGTGCCGTCGTCCAAAGCACAAAATCATGCCAAACTTGCCCTGCACCCACACGAATCGTTTGGGTTTCTTCATTTTCAGATAAATATTCGATGCCTTGAATATCCATATGAATAATTAATGCATGAATGTGCTGTGGCAGCAGCATATTGCTACCACCCGACAGAATCAGCACATTTAATTTTTCATCTTGCGCAAATTTTAATGCGGCTTCTAAATCGTCAATCGATTGGATACGAACATAATGCGATGCAATTGCATCAAGGCTTAAAGTGTTGAATGGCTTAAGCTGAACCTGAGTTTGAATTTGCATTCTTAAACCTTAACGTTGGGTTTGTACTTGAAACTGATTTTTTAGATAATTCACCCATGCTTGACTACTCGACTCGCACTGATCGAGCACATGTTCAAATCCAGCATCGCCGCCATAATATGGATCAGGCACTTCTTGTTGTGGAAATTGCTGATCATGCTGGCTCATTAATGAAATTTGCGCACGGAGCGTGCCGAATTCACTTTGTGCTTTTGCCATGAGCTGTTGAATATTATCTAAATTTTCATAGTCCATTGCCAAAATTAAATCAAACTCTACAAAATCTTGTACAGTTAACTGACGTGCACGCAGCGCAGATAAATTATAACCACGTAATCGTGCATGTTTTTGGCTCCGGCTATCCGGCGCTTTTCCGGGGTGATAATTGCTTGTCCCCGCTGAATCGACCTGAATATTGAGTTGAGCTGCATCACAAAAATGTCTCAGAACCACTTCTGCCGTAGGCGAACGACATATATTTCCTAAACAAACACACAACACCTTATATGGCGTGTTGGATGACATAACAACCTCAAGACTACTTCTATTTCAAGCGTCTTATGTTAAGTTATTTACAAGATGAATCCTATATCAACACTCAAGAATAATGTTTATTTGGATATAAAAAATAGGGATAAGCCAATGAGTAATTTCCAGTTTCAAACCGTCAGCAATATTATTTCTGGCTTAGGCTCAATCGCTCAGCTCAAGGATGTGCTCAACGATTACCACCCCAAACGCTTATTGCTCGTGACTGATCCCGGCATGTTACAACAGCAACTACATCTACCTATTTTAGAAATACTAGAAAGCATACAGCAGGATTATGTGATCTACGCTAGCATTCAGGCTGACCCTGCTGAACATATCGTGCTCGATGCAGTTCAGTTTGCAAAAAATGAAAAGATTGACATGGTTTTAGGTTTTGGCGGCGGAAGTTCCATGGATGTTGCCAAAATTATTGCAATCCTTGCACACCCCGAACAAACACAACAACTAAAAGACCTCTATGGTATTGGGAATGCTAAACGACCACGCTTGCCTTTAGTATTGGTTCCAACCACAGCAGGTACAGGTTCAGAAGTTACCCCTATTTCCATTGTAACGACTGGCGAAACCACCAAAACAGGTATTGTTTCACCTGTGCTATATGCTGATGTCGCAATACTAGATGCGACATTTACCCGTAACCTCCCTGCACAAATAACCGCTGCAACTGGCATTGATGCCATGGTACATGCTATTGAAGCCTACACATCCAAGATCAAAAAGAATCCCTATGCCGATATGCTCGCCAAGCAAGCACTGCGCTTACTGAATAAAAATTTAAAATTAGTCTTAAAAGATGGTCATGACTTAGAAGCACGTCAACACATGTTGGTGGGTTCAATGCTGGCTGGACAAGCCTTTGCCAATGCGCCAGTCGCAGCGGTGCATGCGCTCGCCTATCCTTTAGGAGGACATTTCCATTTATCCCATGGTCATACCAATGCATTGGTTTTAACTGAAGTGATGAAATTTAATGCACCACAGGCCAAGCAACATTATGCTGAATTAATGACTTGGCTTGACCCATATAGCACAGGCTCTACAGATGGACTCTGTGACCTATTTATTGATCATATGCAAAATCACTTAGATCGCAGCGGATTAATTTTAAAATTAAATCAACTCAATGTTCCTGAACAGATGATTGATCGATTAGCAGAAGATGCTTTATTGCAGACTCGTCTATTACAAAACAATCCACGTGAATTGGGTTTAGACGATGCAAAGCGTATTTATACAGCAATCTATACCTAAATTGTAATTTTCAACCCTAAACAGAGTGTGATTTTTATCACACTTTTGTATAGTGTATTGTTTAAAAATAGAACAAATGATGTTTTTATAATATATGTGTTAAATCAATAATATATAAAATTACTATACTCCCCATAAACCATTAAATAATTAATATCTATAAATTAATTTATATTTACACAAACTCAAAATGTTAAAACGCTATGTAATTTTTATTAACTTTTCACGTTAATTCTATTTCTATTATTCTAATATCCAATAACAAGGCTTTCGCTGGAATTGAAAGTCAAACTTAAAAAGGAATAAATAATGAAACCAATAAAATACACTCTGCTTGCTGCTGCATTATTTTGTGTGATTCCGCTTAGCCATGCTGCAACCAGTGATGACAAACGTTTTGCTGTTTCTGCGGGTTGGTTACATGTTATGCCACAAGGTGAAAAGCAAGGTATTTCAGGCTCAACAAAAAAACAAACTCCTATATTAGGTGAACGATCTGTTTCATCACCCGATGCTGGTTTTGAAGTTGAAGATGCTGATACTGCTGGTTTAATGCTGGACTATTTTGTCAATGATAACGTGTCACTGGAACTTGTACTCGGTGCACCACCAGAAATGGAACTTTCAGGACATGGCACGATTGATTTACCATTAGTGGGGCAAGCTGCCGATTTAAGTAAATTCGATAAAATCGCTACAACTGATGCGTATACCCCAACCTTACTTGCTAAATATCATTTTGGTTCAATTGAAAATAAACTTCGTCCTTACATAGGTGCGGGTGTAATGTATGCACATTTCAGTGATGTTAAAGCTGATCCCAATATTAATGCGGAACTCAACAGCAATAAATTACTCGCAACATTGAAACCTGAATTAGGTAAAATTGAAGTTGATGATGCCTTTGCACCTGTTGCAATCGCGGGTATCGACTACAACATTAATAAAGACTGGTTTGCTACTGCATCTGTTAGCTACGCACATCTTTCAACAACAGCAAAATTAAATGTGATTGGTAACACTAAACTGATTGGTGCGAATATCCCACGCGACACCATTTTGGAAGGTCGAAGCAAAATCGAAATCAACCCGATCGTGACTTATTTAGGTTTAGGTTACCGTTTCTAATACGTTCAAATCTAAGACATGACAGAAAAGGTCATCTAGCACTAGATGACCTTTTATTTGGATTACGATTTTAATTTTTCAGGCTTGATCTTAAACTTAAAGCACAGTAAAACTAATCATGCTTAAATCTTGATGCCAAATCATAAAAATGAAACCTGAATTAAAAATACGTCAAAATTATCCGTTTTTATTTCCAATACAAACGCGTTGGGCGGACAATGACATGTATGGTCATGTCAATAACGTCACCTATTACAGCTATTTTGATACGGCTGCCAATGCCCTACTGATTCAGCATGCTGGTTTTAATCTACAAAGCACACCCATTATCGGTTTAGTTGTAGACTCTGCGTGTAGCTTTTTATCGGAGCTGTCTTATCCTGAAATTATCGAAGTCGGTGTTGGTATTTCAAAAATTGGCAATTCATCACTGCGTTATGATCTTGCCATTTTTAAACAAGGTCAAAATATGGCTGCTGCACAAGGACATTTTGTGCATGTCTTTGTCGATCGCCCAACACGAAAAAGCACCTCGATACCTGAAGATATGCGAGATGCTTTAACTCATTTTATGGTCATTAACAGTGTTGAATGATTTAAGCATTTATTTAGCTAGCACTATCACATCCAACTTAAATTTATTTAAGTTGGATGTTTTGTAGTTCACCATCAAAACTCTTGATCAAGTCTTTTACCACAGGTTCTGCATGTAATAATTCATTTGCTCGCGCAAATGCTTTTTCTTTACGTACATGCTGCAGAGCATAAGGTGTCGTCTGTTCGACATCTTCAAAGCTGATATTAAAACGACAACTCGACCATTGTTCACGGATTGCTTGTTCAAGCACATGCTGTAATTGAGTCACCAAGGCTTCATATTTCTTTGGAATATGGAAAGTTGAATCACCATTGATCACACCACTCATAACACCATGCTGTGCTAACTCTTGAACTGCAGGTGAAAGTTGGCTATTTCTAAACCAATATTCCCACTTTTCAACATTCCACTCACCTTCTAATTCCTGCACTTGCAGGGTCAAAATATCTTGCGGCATGAGTGTAGACGATTCATTCGCTGACAGCTCAACAATGGGTTGAGTTACTGGTGCAACTAAATCCATATTTTGAGCAGCTTGAACAGGCTCAATCGACTGTGCTTTTTCCTGTACAGCTTGCGCTGCAATTTGCTGCTCAATTACGGGTTTATGTTCTACTTGAGCAGGAACAGGCTGTTCAGATTCATCGTTGGCTAATGGAGCAATATCTTCAAAATTAATATCCGCAGCATTTACGACAACTTCGGAACTTGGCGTAGGGTCTAAATCAAATAATCCACCTTCTGCTGCTGCATCCATGACGAGGGTGTTGCTAGAAGCAGTATCAGTAGTTGAACTTAATGCTTGATTTGAAGTTGGTACAGCTTCAGGTTCTACAATCGCTTCTTGGACTGTTTCAATATGCTCTGGTTCATCTAAAAAATCATCTGAAGATGGCTCATCTACAACAGATTGATTGTTTGAAAAATCATCGTCTTCATCATAATGCGAATCGTCAAAGTCATCGAAATCAGCAGGTGCTGTATTAACAGAGTTTTGCTGTGCTTCGTTTTCTTGTGATTCTACAACAGGTGTTTGCGATTGATTTTCTTCATTCGATGTGACAACAGATTGTGTCTGAGCTATCTGCGGCGCAAGTTGCTGTGTCTGAGTTACAGCCTCTTGTTGGACTGCTGAAACCAACATTTCATTGGGTTGCAATGGACGGAATGCCAATAAACGCAGCACACACATCTCAAACCCTTGTTCTTGCGTTACTGCAAGCTGTAAATCTGCACGGCCTTTACATGCCACTTGATAATACAGTTGTAAGTCTTGCGCAGAAATGATCTGCGACAATTGCATGATTTTCTGATTAATCTCAGCACTGTATTTCAATGCCAAATCTGGCAAATACTGCAACAAAGCCAATTCATGCAAAGTTGAAATTAACTGGTCTAAAACTAAAGACACATCCAAAGCTTGCTGGCGGAATTGCATGAGCAAGGCGCTCACACGTTCACGCTGATTTTGGTGAATCGCCAAAATCAAATCATAAATAATCGTGCGGTCAATCAAGCCCAACATGTCTTTTACATCTTGGTGCTGAATAGAACCCTGACCATAAGCAATGGCTTGGTCGGTTAAAGATAACGCATCACGTAGTGAACCCTGTGCAGATTCAGCAATTTGCCAAATTGCATCTTGCTCTGCTTGGATGTGTTCTTTTTGCAAAATATCGGTCAGATGCGAAGTAATTTCATCGACAGCAAGCGGACGTAGTGTGAACTGCAAGCAGCGTGAAATAACTGTGATGGGTAACTTTTGTGGATCAGTGGTCGCAAAAAGAAACTTCACATGTTCTGGTGGTTCTTCCAAAGTCTTCAGCAACGCATTAAATGAATGCGTTGAAAGCATGTGCACTTCATCAATCAGGTAGACTTTAAAACGACCTTGTGTAGGAGCATAAGGAACGTTATCGAGGAGTTCGCGTGTATCTTCAACTTTGGTACGTGATGCCGCATCAATTTCGATGAGGTCAATAAAACGACCTTCGTTGACTGCTTTACATGTCGCGCAAACTTCACAAGGTGTTGACGTTACGCCTGTTTCACAGTTGAGGCATTTCGCCAAAATACGTGCAATGGTGGTTTTACCTACACCACGTGTCCCCGTAAACAAATATGCATGATGTAACCGACCACGTTCTAAGGCACTGGTAAGTGCGCGTGACACATGGTTTTGCCCCACGAGTTCAATGAAATTTCGTGGACGGTATTTTCGTGCAAGTACTTGATACATGTATGCTCCTTTTTACAGGTGTAAGCATACTGTTTTTTTGTCTAATAGTGAAATAAATGGCAGAGTTTGGTCAATAAAAATCCGATCTTGGATGATCCCAAAGATCGGAAGAATTTAATATAAATTACGAACGCTTAAACTGCTTTATTTAAAACAAAATCACTCTGCATTTGATAGCGTTTTGCAGTTTGATCAACTCTGATTTCAAGTTGCTGATTGTCCAAGTCAACATATAATAAGTTACGCGTTTGAACATTTTGTAGTTCTAATTGTTGTTTTGCTTCATCTTTAAAACGAATCACACCTTGCAGCACTTCAACATCATTATGACCACTCAAACTTTCACGTGTAAGCGTATAGGTTTGATCTTCATGCAATTCTAAAGCGACTGCCATACCAGGACAGTCTTCACAGCGTGATAAACAGCTCATGCACGGTGTTGTACCTTTAAAATTTCCAACCCATGCTGCTTGTTGTGTTTCCGCTGTTATTGCTGACTTGTCTTGCGATTGAGTTTTTTCTGAATCCTGACAACCCAATAAGGCAGATGTCGCCACCAATGGAATCAAAATAACTTTTTTCATAGGACACTTCACAGCATGTAAAACTGCGAAGGAAAATAACATAAATGACCGAATTTCCCTATTCCAATATAACCATATGCCTTTAAAGCCAGCCCTTTCGGCCTTTTAGCACTTTGTCAGCACAGCGTAACGTTTCTTGTGTTAAACCCCATAAACGATAATCCCCTGTGATTGAACCCGTTGGGAAATTATGTGTATAGGCAAAGCTCAATTGGCGCTGAGGATCACACCATGCACCAGAGCCATTAAAACCCATATGACCAAAACCGTTGCTCGACTTACCTAAAGTTAAAATACGGTGATAACCTAATCTCCAGTGCATTGGTAAAGGCATGACACGGTCACGTTTGGTAAATTGAACGGTACTTAATGTTTTAAAAACATGAGGCTTTATCAAGGTTTTACCTTCCCATTGCCCTTGGTTTGCCAGCATGGCATATATTTTTGCCAGACTATTTGCACTAAATACACCTGTTGCTGCAGGAATAATTGCTTGTAAACCTTCATCACTAAAAAATGAAAAATTACGCATGCCTTTTGGAATCATGCCATCTTGAAAATCTTGTAAATTCTGCCCTGACAGTTCCAATACTTTATCCAACAGTGAAGGCTGATGTGGTGCTTTCTTGGACTTTGTTTGAGCAGTTGTTGAATCTGTTTTTTTCTTTTTAAGAATTAATCTTGCGACATTTGCCAATTGATCTTGAGGTACACCAAAATAAGCATGATCCAATGTTAATGGCTCAACCAAATAGTGCTGCAATAGCTCGGCTAAAGATTTGCCAGTAGCTTTTTCCAATACACCTCCAACTTGCCAACCAAAACTTAAAGGCTGATAGGCTGCATCAGTCGTAGGTTCAAAACGCGGTGCTGCTTGCTCAAATACCTGCAACATATGCGACCAATCTGCCATTTCAGAAGCTGTTTCAATATTATTACGTATGTCATATAAACCGCTTTGATGACTCAGCATATGCCTTAACGTAATCTGAGATTTTCCATTTTGAGCAAATTCAGGCCAATACTTGGCTACAGGTGTGTCATAGTCTAAAAAGCCTTCACTCACTAAGACATGTGCAAGTGTCGCCAATACACCTTTCCCTGTGGAATAACACAATGACGGTGTATTTGCTTGCCATTGTTCGGTTTCAGACTTTTTTCCCTTCCAAATATCCACGACTTTTTTGCCCTGAAAATACACCATCAATGCCGCACCACCTTGTTCTGTACGTGCATCTTGCATACGGCTAAATTGCTGTGCTAAATCTTGAAAACGAGGATCGACTTCGCCTTGATAATGATTAGTCTGCGCAAATAAATAGTCTTTAACCGCCTGCATTATTCATTCCTTTGAATCGTTATATTGGGTTTTAAATTTTGAGCTTAAAACAAAAAAGCCTAAATCGATATCGATTTAGGCTTAAGTCTTAAAGTGCTTTTACACTTCCCGCGACATGCGGTTTCTTATTTTTGCTGTTGCGTATGGCGAACTCAATATTTTTACCATTTGAAGCAGTTAAGAATTCAACTTTAGATGGTAAATACATTGGTAGCTTAAACCAAACATCTGCTTCATAAGCATCAGGCAAAGTTAAACTCGACAATGCTTTAGCTTTGCTCCACATACCGTGTGCAATCGCTTGTTTAAAGCCAAATGCTTTCGCAGTGACTGCATGAATATGGATTAAGTTAAAATCACCAGAAGTCATCGCATAACGACGTCCCGTATTTTCAGAAACATCCCATTCCGCTTGAACGTTTAATTCTACTGGCTGTGCTTCGGCAGATTTTGCAGCAGCTTTCGTATCGGTTTTTTGACGTGCTAAATAAGTAGTTAATGATTCTACCACTACGTCATTACCTACTTTTGCAGTGGTAATAAAATCAAATTGCACGCCTTTATCATGCGGTTTTAACTCACCAAATTTGCAAGACAAAGACAAAGTTTCATTGACACCCACTTTACGATATTGCTTCACTTGGTTACGAATATGCACCAGACCTAAAATCGCAAATGGGAAGGCCTCTGTTGTCATCATGTGCATTTGTAGACTTTGAGAAAGTACTGCTAAATAAATGGCAGGAATATAACCATTATTTTTAAAGCCACATACTTCGTTATAAGCTTTTAAATGTTTTTGATCGACCTTAAATGAATCCACCACATATTCAACTTGCGGCAGCACTTTTTCACCTTTGGGCTTTTTAAAAATCAAGCCTTGAATCACTTTTGGATAGGCTAAATAAGGTTTTGGAAGTTGACTAAAATGGCGAGTATTCATACTGAACCTTTGGACGTTATTATTTCAATATTTTGAAAGCTCCTTCTCTTGCGCCATATATGGCTCAGGGAGAAGGTTGGGATGAGGGATGAATTCCATCCCATTTATAATACAAATAATCTTACCTCTCCCTAGCCCTCTCCTTAAAGGAGAGGGAAAATTCAAGGCTTTTGAGGATTATGCCCCTAACAAGCTTTGACCACACACACGTACCACGTTACCGTTCAAGCCTGTAGATGCAGTTGAAGCAAACATGGCAATGGTTTCTGCAACATCAACAGGTAAACCGCCTTGGCTCATTGAGTTCATACGACGACCCGCTTCACGGATTGCAAAAGGAATTGCTGCTGTCATTTGCGTTTCAATAAAGCCAGGAGCAACCGCATTAATCGTTACGCCATTTTTAAGCAAAGGTGCTGTGAATTTAACCACACCCACTACACCCGCTTTAGACGCTGCATAGTTGGTTTGACCTAAGTTACCTGCAATACCTGAAATAGAAGATACGCAAACAATACGACCATTTGCATTGAAGCCATCATTTTCAAGAAGGTAATCATTTACACGCTCAATCGCAGACAGGTTAATGTTAATGACCAAATCCCAAAGCTCTGGCTTCATATTTGCCAAAGTTTTGTCGCGAGTAATCCCTGCGTTATGTACGATGATGTCTAAACCACCTTGCACTGCTGCAGCTGCCTTAATTTTTTCACCTGCGTCGCTTGCAGTAATGTCAATTGCCAGTGTTGAACCACCAATTTCACCCGCTACACGGTCAAGATCAGCTTGTTGCTGAGGAACATCTAAGCAAATGACATGTGCGCCATCACGTGACAAGACATGTGCAATTGCTTCACCAATACCACGGCTCGCACCAGTCACAACCGCAGTTTTACCTGCTAGCGGCTTGTTCCAATCCACATTCACAACGTCTGCTTTTGAAACGCGAATCACTTGACCCGATACATAAGCTGAACGTGGAGAAATCACAAAACGTAAAGCAGATTCAAGGTTCGCTTCCGCACCTTCATCTACATAAACCAATTGCGCTGCAATACCTTTCTTAAATTCTTTACCCACAGACTTAACAAAGCCTTCAAGTGCACGTTGTGCAATCGCTTGTTTCACTGTTTTCGCCGTTTCAGGTGTTGTTCCAACAACCACGACACGACCAGAAGCCTGAATTTGACGTGCAATTGGATTAAAGAATGCATACAAAGCATGAAGTTGTTCTGAGTTTTGAATACCTGAAGCATCAAAAATCACCACTTTAAATTTAGACTCTTTGTCGCCTTCATTAAAAGCGCTCAGGTTTAATCCAACTTTTGCCGCAGCCTGTTGTAATTCTGCATTATTACCTGCATAACCATTTGCATGAATATTTGCCAGAACTTGGGCAATTGACCCAGATAGAGTCGAAGCTGGAGCAGCACCTAGCAACACAGCACCTTTAACAACAGGTGTAGCTGACTCAAAACGCTCTAAAGAAATTGGTGATGGCAAACCCAAATTTTTGATGACAAATTTACCAATAGGAGATTTTGCAAATGTTTGGTATTGATCAGTCATGTTTTTTATCTCTCATACGGATTAATTGTTGATGGTTCTGAGATATCCTTTTAACTTCAAGATGATGTCAGAGACTTATATTTCAATAGTTCCATCAGTTTCTAAGGAATCATACTTGAGTTAAACCTTGGATGGCTTGACCTGAATGCTTTAGCTAATGTCATTTTAGTCAATTTACCCCATTAGTGATTATGCTAATGTACCCAGCAAGAAGATCATCTACATGCTTGGAAAAGCCTTATGAGCAAAACAACTCAAGAAAATCCAGCAGTCGAAAGTCCGACTACGGAAACTGTGTCAAATACATCAAAGCGTGCACCACGCACGATCAAAAGCACAGGCACAGCAACCCAGTCTGCGAGCAATGCCACTAAAACGAGTCGTCATCGTAGTGCCACTACTCGTAATAAAACTACAGCTTCAAACCCAAAAACAGCTTCAAAATCAACAACTCAAACGTCTGTTCAACAGGATAATATCATGAGTCAAAACACAGTTCGCCGCGTTGCAATTATCGGTGGTAATCGTATTCCTTTCGCTCGTTCAAATGGTGCTTATTTCACAGCATCTAACAGCGACATGTTTACTGCTGCACTAAATGGTCTTGTTGAACGTTTCAACTTACAAGGTCAACGTTTAGGTGAAGTCGTTGCTGGTGCTGTTTTAAAACACAGTCGTGACTTTAACATGACTCGCGAGTGCGTACTTAATACAGAACTAGCTCCTGAAACACCTGCTTACGATATTCAGCAAGCATGTGGTACTGGCTTACAAGCTGCCTTCTTAGTCGCAAACAAAATTGCTCTAGGTCAAATCGAAGTTGGCGTAGCTGGCGGTGTAGATACCACATCTGACGCCCCAATTGCTTTCGGTGATGGTTTACGTAAAGCTTTACTTGAACTCAACATTGCTAAAACAGGTAAAGACCGTCTTAAAGCATTAACAAAAATTAATGTGAAAGACTTAATGGATGCACCAAAAAATGGTGAGCCGCGTACAGGTCTTTCTATGGGTGATCACCAAGCGATTACAACGCTTGAATGGGGCATCTCACGTGAAGCACAAGACGAACTTGCTGCATCATCTCACCAAAAAATGGCTGCTGCTTACGAAGAAGGTTTCTTCGATGACTTAATCACGCCATTCCTTGGTTTAGAGCGTGATAACAACTTACGTGCAGACTCATCTGTAGAAAAACTTGCAAAACTTAAGCCTGCTTTTGGTAAAGGCGATGCACGTACCATGACTGCAGGTAACTCTACTCCACTTACTGACGGTGCTTCTTGCGTACTTTTAGCATCTGAAGAATGGGCTAAAGCAAATGGTCATGAAGTACTCGCTTACTTAACTTTCCAAGAAACTGCTGCAGTTGATTTTGTAGAGAAAAAAGAAGGTTTATTGATGGCGCCTGCTTATGCAGTACCGCGTATGCTTGAGCGTGCTGGCCTTAAACTTCAAGATTTCGACTACTATGAAATTCATGAGGCGTTTGCATCTCAAGTATTATCTACTTTAAAAGCGTGGGAAGATCCAAAATTCTGTAAAGACCGTTTAGGTTTAGAAGCACCACTTGGTTCAATCGACCGCACGAAATTAAACGTAAAAGGCTCTTCACTTGCTGCGGGTCACCCATTTGCAGCAACAGGCGGTCGTATTATCGCGACAGCTGCAAAATTGATTAACAAAAAAGGTTCAGGTCGTGTATTGGTTTCGATCTGTGCTGCTGGTGGTCAAGGTGTTACTGCAATTATTGAAAAATAATTAAGTATTGCCTCAATAAAAAACCGCTCTTATGAGCGGTTTTTTTGATAATAACGACTTTGGGCTTAAATTGCTTTAGAAACGATAACCCACACCTAAGTAGGTGATGATTGGATCAATATCAATTTTTGTAGTAGCGTGAATTAATTGCTCACCTGTGGTTTGGTTAATGACATTGATCTTGGTCTTATTATTTAACTTTGCATAAGACACCGACGCTGCCGTAAACCAATTTGGGCTAAAGTCATAAGTAAAACCTACGGTGACGATAGGTGCAATTGCATCATCAGCATCAACATCGACCACCATTTTTCCTGATGATTCTTTGCCATCTAATGCAGCGCCTGCATTGTCGTCCAATACATTTTGGATCATATGTCCAGCTGCTTCTAAATCACTACGTATCTCAGGATTGAGTTTAATATCATTAAAATATGCATACATTAAACCTGCACCGACATACGGTCTGAACTTATTTACCCCACTTTTGCCAAACTGATATTGAGCTTCAATGGCAGGCGTCCAAGCCCTTGCAGTAGCAGCCTTAGATTTACTTCCTAAATCTGTAATTAGAAGCGATTGATTTAGATCAATTCCATCAGGGAATAATATTTGAACTAATTGATTTGGAGATGTAGCCAAACCGCTTAGTGGTGCATAGATTTGCCCCTTCCCCTTAATATCAACTTTAGGAGGAATACCACCAATGAATTGAAGCGAAACATTATCATTCACATAGTAGTTAAACATTAATCCTAGCGTATCAACATCATCCGCTTCTAAACCAGTATTTGCAGATTGCCAGCTTTCCAACCCTTGGATATTTGCACTACCTGATATCTCTGGCAAAATATTTCCATTACCGTCAGTCATCAATGTCTGCATAAGATCATCATTCAAAAACTCGGTTAAAAGTTCTTTTTGATTAAAAGGGTCGCCTGCAAGATCCTCTCCAGTGGCATTGGGATCAACTGAATTTAAGAAACTGACAATTGAAATACTACCAACTTCTGCGTTAGTCCCATTTTTAACGCTTGTATTAATATTAAAAGGATTTGCTTTCCCTTGCGGCATCACATGCAACCAACCCGCTGATACAGAAAAACGCTTAAAATTTCCATCTGCCATTGTTATTTGTGTAAACCCCAGTAACATAGCAGGTACAACCAGTTTTATCATTTTCACAAGCTAACTCCATGTAATGGATACTTTTATGATTTGGCAATAAAAACGTTTTTGGTTTTTATGCTTTTAACTTATGTAATAAAACTTCATTTTTATATTTACATTCTGTTTTTATATTTTATATTTTGTTAATACCAATCATCCAATATATCTATTTAGGACAAGATTTATCTATTGGTGTCTATAAAAGGCTAATCGAAAATTTTTCAAATTTATGAGTTGATTAAATACACTACGCGAAGAAAAAAGTTTGATGCATAAATTCACTTCTCATGTGTTACTTGAGTAAATGCTATTTTTATTTTAACGATTAAATTCAATTCAAACAGTTCCGTTTAAATACCTCATTCATAAAAAATGATGAAGCTTAAAAACCGCTCTTTTGAGCGGTTTTTTGTTAACAACGATTTAGGGCTTAAATTGCTTTAGAAACGATAACCTACACCTAAGTATGTGATGATTGGATCAATATCAATTTTTGTAGTGGCGTGAATTAGTTGCTCACCTGTGGTTTGGTTAATCACATCGATCTTGGTCTTATTATTTAACTTTGCATAAGACACCGATGCTGCCGTAAACCAATTTGGGCTAAAGTCATAAGTAAAACCTAATGTGACGATAGGTGCAATTGCATCATCAGCATCGACATCGACCACCATTTTTCCTGATGACTCTTTACCATCGAGTGCTGCTCCACCTTTATCATCTAGTACGTTTTGGATCATATGACCGGCAGCTTCTAAATCGCTTCGAATTTCTGGATTGAGTTTAATGTCATTAAAATATGCATACATGAGTCCTGCACCGACATAAGGTCTAAATTTATTTACACCACTTCGACCAAATTGGTACTGTGCTTCAATCGCTGGTGTCCAAGCTCTTGCAGTAGCTGCCTTAGATTTACTTCCCAAGTCAGTGATTGGAATGTCTTTCAACAAATCAAGCTCAAGACCCAAACCCGTATGTGCAACCCCATTCATAGATGCTGTAATATTACCCTTTCCTTTAATATCGACTTTTGGCGGAATACCTCCGATTAATTGTAAGGAGACATTATCATTAACATAGTAGTTGACCATTAAACCTAAGGTATCAACATCATCTGCTTCTAAACCACTCCCTTGTTGTGTCCAACTCCCTAAACCATTTAGAGTGGCAGTCCCTGTAATATCACTCTTAATCGTACCATCTTCATTTTTCAAAAATTCTTCTAAAATTGGATTATTAACTAAATCTGCTAAAGCGTCTTTAAAAGAAACATCGCTATCAGGAACGAGTTGATTTGGATCAAGTGAACTTAAAAAACCATCTGGACTAATTGCACCGACTGTTGCTGTCGTTCCATCTGGAACTTTGGTGCTGATATTAAATGGATTTGCTTTTCCTTGCGGCATCACATGCATCCAACCCGCTGATACGGAAAAACGCTTAAAATTTCCATCAGCCATTGCTATTTGTGTAAACCCCAGTAACACAGCAGGTACAACAATTTTTATCATTTTCATAACCTAACTCCATGTAATGGATATTTTTATGATTTAGCAATAAAAACGTTTTTGGTTTTTATGCTTTTAACTTATGTAATAAAACTTCATTTTTATATTTATATTCTGTTTTTATATTTTATATTTTGTTAATACCAATCATCCAATATATCTATTTAGGACAAGATTTATCTATTGGTGTCTATAAAAGGTTAATGGAAAATTTTTTCAAATTTTCAGGTTGATTAAATACACTACGCGAAGAAAAAGTTTGATGCATAAATTCACTTCTCATGTGTTAGTTGAGTAAATTATATTTTTAATTTAATAATTAAATTCATCTAAATCAGATCCGTAGAACTGCCTCTTTCAAAAAACGATGAAGCTTAAAAACCGCTCTTATGAGCGGTTTTTTTTAATAACTATTTTGGCCTCAAATTGCTTTAGAAACGATAACCCACACCTAAGTATGTGATGATTGGATCAATATCAATTTTTGTAGTGGCGTGAATTAGTTGCTCACCTGTGGTTTGGTTAATCACATCGATCTTGGTCTTATTATTTAACTTTGCATAAGACACTGAAGCTGCCGTAAACCAATTTGGGCTAAAGTCATAAGTGAAACCCAAGGTGACGATAGGTGCAATTGCATCATCAGCATCTACATCAACCACCATTTTTCCTGATGACTCTTTACCGTCTAATGCAGCACCAGCAAGATTATCCTTAATATTTTGAATCATATGCCCTGCAGCAATTAAGTCAGATTCAATACCTTTATTCAGTTCAATATCATTGAAATAAGCATACATGATCCCCGCACCTACATAGGGTCTGAATTTATTCACGCCCGATTTCCCGAATTGGTACTGAGCTTGAAATGCTGGCGTCCAAGCACGAGCTGTTGCCGCTTTACCATAAGCATCGAGATTGGTGATTGGCACATCGTAATCTAAGGGTAAACCGTCCGGAAATAGTAGACCAGCCAGTCCACCTGGCATTGCGTTACCAGATAAAGGTGCCGTAATCATCCCTTTGCCTTGAATATCTACTTTTGGTGGAATGCCGCCGATCAACTGTAATGAAACATTATCATTAATATAGTAATTGACCATCAAGCCTAAGGTATCTACATCATCTGCTTCTAGACCTGTGCCTCCTGCTGACCAATTTTCCAATCCATATAATGTCGATGTTCCAGCAATCTCTGGTTTGATATTACCGTTACCATCTGTCATGAGCCCATTAATAAAACTATCTTCTAATAATGTTCCTAAAGCCTCTTTTAAATTTACCGAGTTATCACCTTCTTGAATGATTGCATTTGGATCAATAGCTTGTAAAAACCCCTCCTCACTAATACTTCCAACTTTGGCTTTTGTCCCATTTGCCACAGCGGTATTAATGTTAAAAGGATTTGCTTTTCCTTGTGGCATCACATGCATCCAACCCGCTGATACGGAAAAACGCTTAAAATTACCATCCGCTGCTGCTATTTGTGTAACGCCAAGTAAAACCGCAGGTAACGCTATTTTCACCAATTTCATAAGCTAACTCCTTGTCAGTCATATTTTTTTTGTTGAGTAATAAAAACATTCTTTGTTTTTATGGTTAAAAGTTATGTAATAAGTATTATTTTTTATATGTACTTTATGTTTTTATATTTTATTATTTGTTAATAAATGCACTATTTTGTGGCAAAAAAGGCCTGTACTTATCAATACAGGCCAATATGATTTTCTTATTGAAATTTAACGATATTGTGGTTGATAACCTAGGTGTGCTTCGATATGGTCATAACACCATTGAAATATAAAAGTGTAAACCAAAATACACGTCGTCAAACTCAAATCCGTTAGAATCGCCTGCCAAATCGACATATTGAGTGCATAAGCCACCATTGGAATAGTCGCCAGCATCAAGCCACCCTCAAAACCAATCGCATGTAAAACGCGTACACCAAATGTTCTTTTTAACTTTCTTTTTGCTTCAAATTTTTCAAAATAGTGATTAAAAATCATGTTCCAAATCACAGATGTAACCGCCATAGCGATACCCAATGTACCTGTAACCTCCATCGGAACTTTGAAAATAAAACTTAATGCGATAGCAATGATCACCAATAGGATAATTTCATAGCTAAGCGCATGAATGATCCTTCTCTTGGAAATCGTCATGTTATAAATACTCTAAGATTTGAATTGAGATCATTATATTTTGATATTATTGATTAATCGAATTAGATTCTTTCAATAAAAATGAAAGATAAAATTAGGAATGATCCAATGAATATCAATCAAGAACAACTCATTATTTTTAAAACAGTGATTGAAACGGGTTCATTTTCGGCAGCAGCCCGTCAACTTGGCAAAGTTCCTTCTGCTGTAAGTATGTCTATTGCCAATTTTGAAATTGATCTCAACTTAAAATTATTTGATCGGGTTGGTCGTGAACCCGTCCCCACCGCACAAGCCCTAAATTTATTCGAAAAGACCGAGCAACTCTTAACTGAAATCAATCAATGGAAACAACATGCTCTCGCACTGGGTCATGGTTTAGAGTCTTCATTGAATATTGTGGTCGTTTCAGAGTTATTGCATACCCAGTGGACGGATTATATTTCCCTGCTCGAAAAGCAATTTCCATCCTTACAAATTAATATTTTTTCTGCTCCACAAGAGGATGCTCAAAAAATGCTGCTCTTAGGTCAAGCACAACTTGCCCTCATGTTTGAACGTGAGCAACTTGAAAGCTATGAACAATTTGTCGAATTAAAACGTGAAGTTTTAGTGCCTGTTGCAGCCACTAACTATGCCCTTGCTCAATTTCAACAAGTGAGTTTTGAGCAAATTCTAAAAAGTCGGCAAATTGTAGTCGCTAGTCGTGATAAAAGTATTAAACCTGAATTGCTCTACTCCAAACAAAACTGGCGCACCGACAATCACCACTCTGCCTGTTCGATGATTATTCAAGGTTTGGGTTGGGGTGTGCTTCCACGTGAAATGTTCAATGAAAATCCAAAACTCAAAAAGCAATTGAAAATTTTAAGTTTTCAAGATTTCACCCCTAAATTTGAGTATTTTGTCGATTTGGTTTGGAATCGTGAAAAACTTCAGGGATCAGCTGCTCATTTTTTGATTAATCACATTCGAAATTCACGAAAAACTACGATTTAGTCTGCGTTGTTGGGCTGTTTTCAGTTGGGTTATAAATTGTTTGTGTTATAAAAGTATGTACACCAAGAACATTAAGAACTAGATATCCAATGACTCAAAATGCGTTAAACCAATTAAAAAGCCTGACTACGATTGTTGCTGACAGCAGTGACTTAACTGCAATTGAAACTTTTCGCCCATTAGATGCAACAACAAATCCATCACTCATTACGGCTGCTGCAAATCAACCTGAAAATAAAGAACTCATTGAAAGTGCTTTTGATCAGGCAAAAAAAGAAGGGTATGTAAGTGATGAGCTGATTGAACGCACGATTGATATTTTAACGGTCAAGTTTGGTGTAGAAATTTTAAAACTGGTTGAAGGTCGCGTATCTACAGAAGTTGATGCTGCTTTATCTTATGATACTGAGGCAACGATTGCTAAAGCGAAAGAATTGCTGGCTCTGTATGCACAGTACGGCATTGACCAAAACCGTATCTTAATTAAGATCGCTTCGACTTGGGAAGGTATACAAGCCGCCAAAGCATTAGAGTCGAAAGGTATTCATTGTAATCTCACCCTGCTATTTGGTTTACATCAAGCGCAAGCCTGTGCTGAAGCAAATGTTACCCTGATCTCTCCTTTTGTCGGTCGTATTTTAGACTGGTACAAAAAAGCAGAAAATGTTGAGTACTACCCGATTGACAAAGATCCCGGTGTACTTTCAGTGAAACAAATTTATCACTACTACAAACAGCACAATATTCAAACTGAAATTATGGGTGCAAGTTTCCGTAGTGTCGATCAAGTCTTAGGGCTTGCGGGTTGTGATTTGTTAACGGTTTCGCCAAATCTGCTGGCAGAATTGGAAAAAGATCAACGTACTGTTGAGGTTCAACTATCAACAGATCATGCGCATGCACACGGTCATCATGATATTCAGCCATTGAATAAGCAAAATTTCAAAGATGCCGTTGAAAAAGACCTGATGTCTTTCCAATTGCTACAAGGTGGTATCGATAGTTTTATTAAAGCACGTGAACAATTAAGTACTTTATTACGTCAATCCTTTGGCATTGATGCTGAAATTAAACCTTAATTTAGATTTTTTCAGCTTAATCTATCAGCCGATGTTGCTATAATGCCGCATCGGCTTTTTTTTACGAGACAGTTCAGTGTTTGGTATCACAGATTTAACGACCTTTATTATTGGTACGATTTTAATTGTGATTTTACCAGGCCCAAACTCTCTATATGTCATGTCAGTTGCTTCACGTTATGGCATTAAGGTCGGTTATATCGGTGCATTTGGTGTTTATACCGGTGACATGATTTTAATTTTGCTTACCGCGCTTGGTGCTGCCTCTTTATTACATGCATTTCCTTGGTTATTTATCTTACTTAAAATCGTCGGTGCACTTTATTTAAGTTATTTGGGTATCAAATTATTTAAAGCTGCCTATCAAACGTGGCATGCCGTACACACACCTGAACAACTCCAATCTGATCATATCAGTGTCGAAGAATTAAAACCCTTTAAAACCGCGCTCACCATTAGTATTTTAAACCCTAAAGCGATTCTGTTTTATTTATCTTTCTTTGTGCAATTTGTCGATCCTTCTTACCCTTACCCTGCCATCACCTTTACAGCTTTAGCCATCGTCCTGCAAATCATTAGTATGAGTTATTTGACCATTTTAATTTTTTCAGGTGCTAAACTCGCAAGCTACTTTAATAATCGTTATAGATTCACTGCCTGCTGTGTAGCAGCAGTTGGATTACTGTTTTGTGGTTTTGGTCTAAAACTTGCGACCTCGACGATATAATTCAAATTGCGTTGAATAAGCGTAAGTCTCAAATGAAAACTTTCTACGTATATACAAACTATCCATTTTCATGGTTGCATAGCCTTTTTTAGTACATACCTCTTATTCATAGACTGATCATTTTTTGAATCATCATTCAACTCAAATCACATATCATATGCATACTCACAACACTTGAATAAATATTTCATTTGTTGCTTTTACTGCTTAAGACTTGAGCGTATTATTGTGAAAAATCACATATATTGACTTCTATACGTTTAAGTTGCACAGGGATTATGCAAAAAATTCTCCAAGACTTCTCCATTCCAGCTGTTTTTGCTGGCTTCATTACTTTCCTTGTTGGCATCAGTGTTTCGGCTGTGCTGGTCATTCAATCAGCGCAAATGCTCGGTGCTGGAACCGCAGAAATTACCTCTTGGTTTTGGGCACTTGGACTAGGCATTGGTTTATCTGGTTTGCTTTTGTCATGGAAATTTAAACATCCAGTGGCAACATCTTGGTCTACTGCTGGACTCGCACTCATTTTAGCCACTGCAAATGGCTACAGTATGAATGCCGCTTTGGGTGCATTTTTAGTCTGCGGCTTACTCACAGCAACCCTTGGTTTTTTAGGAATTTTTGAGAAAATTTTACGCCATATTCCGCAAAGTTTAACCAGTGCGATGCTCGCAGGTGTTTTGCTTAAATTTGGTATTTCGCTATTTGCAAGTTTACAAAATGAATGGGCATTTGTTTTAAGCTTATTGACCGCTTATGTACTTACAAAGCGCATATGGCCACGCTATAGCATTGTACTCACAGTCATTATTGGCATTCTGTTATGTCCACTATTGTTGAACTTTACCATTCCAGCACTAAACTTAAGCTTTGCTCAACCTGTATGGACAACACCTGATTTCTCCTTTGCGTCCATTATTGGGCTTGCGCTACCGTTATTCGTGATCAATATGGCATCGCAATATTTACCCGGTATAGCCATGATTAAAAGTTATGGCTATCAACCGAATGTCAATCAACTGATTGGTTGGACAGGAACTGCGCAAGCAATCTTTGCACCTTTTGGCTGTTTCTCAGTGAATATTGCCGCTATTAGTGCAGCCATTAGCTTGGATGAACAAGCACATCCAGATGAGAAAAAGCGTTATATTGCGGGCATGAGTTGCGGCGTTTTTTATATTCTAATGGGGATATTCGCTGCAACATTGGTCAGCTTCTTAACCGCTTTCCCCTTAGTCTTCATTACAGCATTAGCTGGCATTGCTTTACTTGGTACCATTGGACATAACATTGTCATTGCCTTTCAAGATGCCAGCGAACGTGAAGCAGCACTGCTAACCTTCTTATTTAGTGCTTCAGGTGTGCAATTTTTTAGCATAGGTTCGGCATTTTGGGGCTTATTATTTGGTTTGTTCGTCCATATGATTTTTAAATTTAAACAGAAATAAATGACTCAGCTTTCGCTCGATAAGTTCGGGCGATCAGCTCTTTTTTTAATACCGAAGTTTCAGATACATCTTCCACTTCGGTAAACATAGTCAACCAAATACCATCTGCTGCATAACGCAATATTTTTAATTCCATATCGGCATCCGTTTCAGCATGACACTGCAAACGTGCATTTAGCCAGTCAATCCAATATTCATTAAACGTTTTATCCGTCAACATGGTCATCGAAATCGCAGACCACGAATGTTTTAAACCATGAATCTGCTTTTCCAAGGTAATTTCGATATATGCCCGAGTAAAGCAGCCATATGACTGATCATCTTCTGCAATTAAACGATCAATCACTACATCCAATTGCTCTAATAGGCAAATGACCATCGACTCCAAAAGCTTTTGCTTATTGGGAAAATGGTGAAATACACCGCCTTTAGTCACCCCAACCAAATCTGCAACCGCTTGAATAGATACCCCATTCACGCCCTTTTGCGCAGCCAATTGCATAGCATGCTGCAAAATACTTTGACGAATAATTTGGGGTTCTTTCTTACGTTGATGCGGATTTTCAGTCATTTAGTGTCCAGTAGAGTTTGAAAATAGGTTAATCACCACCACACCCGAAACAATCAGTCCAATACCAATCATTGCAGGTACATCTAAACTTTGGCGAAAGATAAAGTAGCCAATAAGCGCCGTTAAAACAATACCTACTCCAGCCCAAATGGCATATGCAATCCCAAGTGGTATGACTTTAATCACTTGGGACAACAAATAAAATGCAATACAGAATAATACCGCTACCGCGAGCGATGGCATCAGTTTGGTGAAACCTTCGGACTTCACCAAAAAAGTCGAACCGATCACTTCTGAAATAATAGCCAATGCGAGTAAACCATAGGCAAACATAACTGAATTCATTTTAAAACCAAATAAACATACCAAACGGTAGGTATGTTATAGATTTATAAATTTAACTGCAAGCAATCCGCTGCTAAATTTTCGTTAATGATTCAATATAGATTGCTGTGTAATAAATTCTAAAGTCCGTTCAAAAGTTTGCTGACTGGCTTTTTTACTCATCATGAATTGATATTCATGTACCAAAAACTCTTTTGAGTCTGGGTAAAAAACTTCAGTAACAGGTACCTTTTTGGCTTTAAGTTGCTCTACAAAGGGTAAAGACTGGGTTTTGGTTAAAAAGTCTTTATTACCACCACTAATAAATACAGGGGGATAATGTTCATTAAAATTGGAAGCAGTCGATATCTGCTTTAAAAATGTTGCATCATCTTTTTTATCGCCTGTGTAGGCTTGAACCAAGTTATATACCCCCCACTCAATAAGCCCCAGTTCTTCAGGTGCCGTATTTACAAAAGCATTGAGATCGTAAATACCACAATGCAGAATCAGACCTTTGAGCTGTTTTGCCGCCAATACTGGTTGAATATTTGAAGCTTGGGCAAACTCTGGATTCGTGACCAATGCTGCATAGTGACTCGCCATATTAGCGCCAGCTGAATCACCCGCTAAATAAAGCTGATTGGCATCAATTCCATATTGTGCTGCATGCGCATGAATAAATTTTAAGGCTTCATCTATTTGATGCAGTTGAGTGGGGTAAATTGCATCAGGGGCAAATTGGTATTGTACAGAAACCACGTTATAACCTGCCGCTGCAAGGCGTTTAAAATATCCACGGGCATGTTCTTTAGAGCCAGATACCCAACCACCACCATGAATCCAAACCACAGTTGGTCGAACGCCTAATAAGGCAATTTGCTCAGGCTGGTAAATATCTAAACTTAAATCAGGATTCTGTAAATATTGAATGTTGGGTTGAACAATGACATTTTCAGGTGCATGCCGATCGATAAATTGTTTTTGAACTTGAGTAGAAAGATTAAAGGCACCAGCAATCAACTTGGTACTGCTTTGGGTATTTTGACAACCCGACAAGTTCATGACGGTACAAATACTCAGCGTCATCAACAAAAGTTTATGCGGCATTCTCACCATTCCATGTTTTCATAAAATCAAAATTTATTTATAAACGTATGTATTGCGTTTATACAATTCATTTTCAAGGTAAAATCCAGTCTTTTCAAAAATACCCGATAAATTTACTCGATTTTCTTGTCTATAAATCAAACCAAAAGCCGAGTTTTTAGCTCGGAATTTTTTGCGAATAAATCTAAGCTTTTTTGTAAATTTTTCTCTAATTTTATGAATTTACGCTATTTTTTATAATAATAAAATTGAACCTATGCACACATTGTGTTATCAATAAACTGTAGGGTTTATAAGCAATAATATTGGAGATTCTCCCATGTCATATCAACAAATTTTAGTACCTGTAGATGGTTCAGAAATCTCATTTTCAGCTGTAAAAAAAGCAGCATTATTGGCTAAAGGTTTTAATAGCCAACTCACTTTAGTCAGCCTTGTTGCTGAAGACCCATTCACAGATGCAGACTTTTATTATTCTTCATCAATCATGAAAGAATACTTTGTACAGGCTTATGCCAATGCAGAACAAGCGTTAAAAGAAGCATTAGCGATCACTGCTGAAGCAGGTGTAACTGCTCAAAGTAAAATTATTAAAGGTCAGGTTTCTGCTGAAGGTGTAGTCGAAGCTGCAAATGAAGTGAATGCAGACCTGATTGTAATGGGTTCACATGGTCGTAAAGGCTTTAAGAAAATGCTCCTTGGCAGTTTTGCTCAAGATGTATTAAGCAATACCGAGCTTCCAGTTCTAGTTGTGAAAGCATAATGTTAAAGCCCACTTCGGTGGGCTTTTTTGACTTTACACTAGCAATTAACAAGTAAAAGCAATTCGTTTTATGATCCATTTACGAATAATCATTGCCATCAGAACATGTAAAATAAAAGGAAACTGATATGAGTCAGTATCAACAAATTTTAGTCGCTGTAGATGAATCACCAATTTCCTATTCCGCTGTTGAGCATGCGCTAAGCTTGGCCAAAAGCCAAAATGCCCATGTTACTGTTGTCAGTGTGGTTGCAGTAGACCCTTTTGTCGGAGTGGATTTTTATGCGGTTGCACCAGCAATTACTGAATATTTCATGCAGGCTGAAAAAAGCGCGCAACTCCGTTTAGAAGATATCAAGCAATCTTTTATTCGTGATGAAATTGATGTAAGTACACGTCTGATTCACGGTGTGTCGCCAACTGAAGGTATTTTACAAGTGGCGGATGAAATCTCTGCGGACTTAATTATCATGGGCTCACGTGGTCGCACAGGCTTGAAAAAAGCAATGCTCGGTAGTGTTGCTCAAAATATTTTGACTCAATGCCCGATCCCCGTACTCATCATTAAGCAATAAAAAAAGCCCTCTTCTGAGGGCTTTTCAATTTTGGGTAATACGTTTGGTCTTGATCATCAAATTAAGATTTACCAATCATTTGATTGAGCATTTGAAGATATTGCTCAGCTTCACGACCAGTCGTAAAACGCTTTTCAAACATACCTGTTTTTTGCACACTGTTTGGTGTGTATTCCACTGATACGACAAATGCTTGCTGTACTTCTTTATAAATGCGTACCGCAATAATATGATGGGAGTTGAGATAAAAACCATCATCAACCTTAACTAACATAACCCGCCTCAAAATATTTAAACCATGGTTAGAAAAAATATCCGCAAGATAAATTTACGCGACATTTGTTTAATCTACCTTAAATAATTGTACGCTTATTATGTGACTTATATAACATTTATTTTGTATTTAAAATTTATAATCACATTTATATTTTAATATTTATAACTAATTCAATTTTTAATGTGAGTTTATTTCACTATTGTTTTCACATAATTTCGATTGGCGTATTTTAAAAAGCGATAAAAAACCCGCTGAAATTTACATATCAGCGGGTTGATTCAAACAATCTATTCTAAATAGCGAATTAGACACTTAACATGCTATTAAGTGTTTCAGAAACGTTTTTAGATTTCACTTGCGGTTTCAACGCTTCAAGTTCAGCTTTCACTTCACTGCGCTGTGGCTCAGCCAAAGTGTACCAACGTGATAAAATTTGCAGTAAACGCGAGCCGACGATTGGATTTTTCTCATCTAGGAATTTTGCCAATTCCACAATGTGTTGAACACCAAAGCCCCATGTATTGACTGGATTTGCATTTAAGCCACCTGTCACCGCACGGATACGGTTCGGTACTTTCAAATCATAATCAGGATGTGCTGTTAAAGCCTGAATGGTTTGTGCTGTTGCTTTTGGATGTGCCGCTTGCACCATGAACCATTGGTCCATCGAAAGTGCTTCATTTTTAAAGCGTGTGTAGAAATCTTGCAGTGCTTGTTGAGCTTGTTGAGCTTGTTGAGCTTGCGGTGCATCATTCCAGACCAATACACGTAATGCGCCTAAACGTTCAGACATGTTATTGGTCGCTTGATATTGCTCATTTGCCAGTTCAAATACTGATTCATCGCCTTGACGTGCCATCATACTGAGCATGATATTTTTCAGCGCACGCACACCCATCGCTTGGGAAAACTCTTTTTGCACATCTGGGTTTAGTGACAAATAGGTTTCTTTACAGAACGAACCGAGTTCACGTGCCAATGTACTCAACAAAGCATTACGCTGCTCTTGAACTTTAAGTGGGCTGTAGTCTGTATCAATACGACTACCCAAGTACCCTTCTGCAGGCACATCAAACAGACGAGATGCCAATAATGGATCACGCTCAATTAATGCTGGTAGGGTATTTTTAATCGCATTTACATAAATTGCAGCATCATGACCATTCAATAAAATACGTTCAAGCAATGTTTGAGTCGCTTGCCATTGGTTAAAACCGTTGGTTTCATATTGCATCAAGAATGCAAGTTCTTCATCTGAATAGTTAAACTCAAGATTGACTGGTGCTGAGAAGTTACGCAGTAATGACACGACTGGTTTCGCAGTAACACCTGTAAAGCTAATCGATGCCGTATCTTGATCAAATAGATACACACCATCTTTAATACCATTTTCAACCAATGCAGTTGAATTCAGCACTAATTGCTCACCAGTTTGCGCATCAAATAAAGCCAAAGCGACAGGAATTGGTACTGCTTTTAAGTTTGGATATTTCGGATGTGCTTTTAAGCTTTGTTTTAGGCTTAAGGTATACGTTTGTGCTGCTGCATCGTACTCACCTTGCGCTTCAAGCTTTGGCGTACCCGGTTGGTTATACCAAATCAGGAATGCAGATAAATCCACGCCTGAACCTGCAGTAAGCGCCGCAACCCAATCTTCAACCGTCACCGCTTGACCATCATGACGTTTAAAGTACTCATCTGTACCTAGGCGGAATTTTTCTTTACCGAGTAAAGTCGCCATCATACGGTTAATTTCTGCACCTTTTTCGTACACAGTTGCCGTATAGAAGTTATTAATTTCGACAAAATGATCTGGACGTGGTGGATGCGATAATGGGCCTGAATCTTCAGGGAATTGATGCGCTTTCAATACCGCAACGTCATCAATACGTTGTACCGCAGCCGATTGTAAATCTTCTGAGAAAGACTGATCACGGAATACCGTTAAACCTTCTTTTAGACACAATTGGAACCAATCACGACATGTAATACGGTTACCTGTCCAGTTATGGAAATATTCATGTGCAATCACAGATTGCACACGCATAATCGCAGCATCTGTGGTGTATTCTTCATCGGCCAACACGCAAGAGGTGTTAAAGATGTTTAAGCCTTTATTTTCCATTGCGCCCATGTTGAAGGCACTGGTTGCCACAATCATATAATTGTCTAGATCGTATGGGCGACCATAATGTTCTTCATCCCAGCGCATTGAATGCTTTAAAGCTTCCATTGCAATATGGCATTTAGGGATGTCTTTTTCTTCTGCATAAATTTCTAAGGCAACATTACGACCTTCAGACGTCACATAAGAATCTTTCAAAACGGCCAAATCGCCAATCACGCAGGCAAAAAGATACGATGGCTTTTTGGTTGGATCTTGCCAAATGGTGTAGTGACGACCTTCGCCTGCTTCACCGGCTTCAATCAAGTTACCATTTGCTAGTAATACAGGAAATTTTTTGTCTGCTTCTACACGTGTAGTAAAAACAGAAAGTACGTCTGGACGGTCTGGATAGAAGGTAATTTTACGGAAACCTTCTGGCTCATTTTGTGTAACGAACAAATCGCCTGCGGCTTGATATAAACCTTCGAGTTGCGTATTGCTTTCTGGATGAATCACGACTTGTGTTTCAATGATAGCTTGCTCAGGTGCATTCGTAATCACCAATTGTTCTGCATCGACAGTATAGGCATCAGCAGCTAAAACTTGACCATTGAGCGAAATGGATTTGAGTTCTAAGTCACGGCCCAATAAAACCAAATCACCTGTAGTTTGGCGCTGCATCACCAACTTGGCATTGACATTAGTATGGTTATCAAACACTTGAATATCTAAATCAATACTATCGACTACAAATGAAGGCTTTTGATAATCTTTTAAATAGACAGTTTGGTCTGCTTCGACCACTGGATTTGCCGCAATGTTCATGTGTTGTCCTATTCCTTAGTTATTGCTTGATCAGCTGTATGGAACAAATTGTGAATGATCTGATCATACGACAAGATTTGAAAGCTGTCTTAGCATTTACAATGCTTTATATATGGGCGCAGCCTTTGTTATTTTCAATCATTGAAGCTGAATTTTTTAAAAGCTGGCTCATAATTTCATCATCTTTAAGCAAGATAAATGCCGAATTCCCTGTATTTACATTTTAAATGTAAATGCTAATGTGACATAAAAAATAAGCACCTTAAAGTAGGTGCTTATAAATAGTTTAGTGCTGCATTGGAAACGTTGTTGTTAATAAAATATTCGGATTATTTATTGGCAAAAATTAAATCTAAAGCACTGTCATAATCGGCGGCAAAGTGAAAATTAAACCGCGAAACGGAGCCTTTTAAAAATGTCTCAATTTCAGCAGTTGCACCAGCGACATATATGGTAAAAACTTGGTGCTGACTCGCCAAACCCAATAATTCAGCCGTTTTCTCCAACGTTTGGTCATGTCCAATAATTAACGCACCCACCATACTGCCATCATTTTGTTTATACAGTTGCATGCGGGTAATATTGCTAGTTTTAAGTGCATCAGACATGGTTTTTTCCCTTCAATCATCGGTGAGAAGTGAGCTTTAAATATTCAGACTCATCCCATGGTTCATTTATCCATGTTGAGGCGAGCGATTAAATAAATTAAGTCATAAAATCCATTGTGTTATAGCATATTTATCTAGCAAAGAATCAAAAATCCATTTTCAAACCCTAATCTTGAAAACTTAAGCTGTTAAATGCACTACAGTGTGGCAATATCAACACTTCACACATTTCTGACAACTTGTTTGCTCAATACTTTTATTGCATACAGATTTTGTTACACCTTAGATATTTTATAATTTTCTTAAATATTTCAATTACTTTTATAAAGTTTCTTATTTTTAAAAATTAAATTCCCTCAGCAAGATTATTTTGTGCATACATTTTGCTTTATCTCTTAGGACACATACACAATCACCAGATTGAAAAATCTACTCGAAAACAAAAAGAGGTGCATTATGTTTATTAAAGATCATATAGTTCGTATGGAGAATTTAAAAACCTTACAATCCTTAGATGCGACAAATATTGATCATAAGGTCATTGCCATGTTTATGAGTTGTGAAGGAGTTGACTTAAAAGCACATGAAGTCAGTGCAATACTCAATACCTACGATGCCTTGGGTTCAAAAAAAGTGCCTTCTAAAAAAGTACAAGCGCTTATTCAAGCAAAACAAATCGGTGAGGAGGACGAATCAATCCCATGCCCTGCAGCCTATTAATTTTAACATCCAACTAAAGAGCTACATGACATGTAGCTCTTTTTTATTCCCTCTGATTTTTCAATTGAAATAGCAACCCCGCCCTGAATAGGAGATGTGTATAATCAGTATATGATTTAAGGAAAGTGATCACCGATGTTCAATATTCTACGCAAGCAAATGGATGAAAGTACGCAATGCCCATTGTGTCATGCATCTATGTATTGGGTAGATGCTGAACAACTCGACGAACAGGAATTTAACTTTTACGAATGCAGTCATTGTAAACATCAGATTTATCCTGAGCAGCAATATAACTGTCATTGCGAAGCTTGCCAAAATGCGCGCAAAAAACTCCTTAAAGAAACTCGTCTCCAAGAACAACGTAAACAAAAAAGCAAAACCATAATTGAACGTGAACTCAATGAACTGAGTTTCCTGCAAAAGCTGTTTTTATTGGCTTTATTGGATAATCACGTACAGGAACATACGACTTATCAAGAATATATTGATTGGGATGCGATCAAGTATTACAACATCAGTCCAAATTATCTATTTCAGCAATTCATCAAAAAGCATTTGGTGCATGAACAGATTTTGGTGGTCAAAGATGATGCTGTCCAAGCTGAACAGTACTATATCAATGTCCGTCTAGACGGTTATTCTGAGCCGAGTTTATTTAGTATTGTGCAACAACTGCGCCATTGGTTTTATGAAAATTTATCGATGGGTGTGCCTTTCAAAACTGCTGATGAAGTAAAAGAAAATTTATACTTAATCTTGTATCAAGAAATTGTGCAATTTATGCAGTTTTATTGCAAAACTTGGGGCGTCCAAATTGCCGGAAATAAAAGCTTTCAAGTGTTCTGCTTCCGATTATTAGACAGCCTAGCCGTTGGACAAATCTATTATATGATCCAATCTGCACTAGAATATTTACATGGTCAAAAAGCCTTGCAAGCTCGCAATGAAAATTTTATTAATACCAATTTACTGAAAAAAACCTTACAGCAATATCGCGAACGTGCATTACAAGAGAAATGGGAAACCTTCACCCTGCCTCGCCCACCTCAATTACCATTGAGTAAGATGAGTGAAATTTTACTTTTTCAATTTTTAGGGCTTGATGAAGGTATTTTTGTACAGCCGATTCGCCATGCGTGGAAAAAAATTGAGCCGCGTTTAAATTTTTATTCGACTAAACGTTGTATGTATTGTGGTTCGCAAGAACTTTCTGTCGATTATGATGCCTCGGATTATGTCAGCTTATTCTGTCGTAATTGTAAGCATCAAGACCACTATTTCACCCGTTAAGGGAGAACAAGCATGAATCAACCTGAAAACCTAAATTCAACGATGGACAATGAATTGACCGATCTAACCAATCCGCTCTTAGAAAAAGTTATTAATGCGTGGGCGGAATTAAAGGCTACTCAACCTTTGGTACATATTATTACCAATGCTGTAGCGAGTAATTATGTTGCCAATGTCTTATTGGCTGCTGGTGCGTCACCGGCTATGATTGATAATCCATTTGAAGCGGAAAGTTTTGCCTCGATTGCCAGTGCTATTAATATCAATTTAGGCACGCCAAATGCTGAACAAATGCAGGCGATGCAAATTACTGCGCAAACGGCTCAACAACTCAATAAACCGTGGGTACTCGACCCTGTAGGTTATGGACCTGTGCTACCTTGGCGATCAGAAATGGTCGATACTTTATTGCAATACAAACCAACCATCATTCGTGGCAACGCTTCTGAAATTAGTGGTCTTGCTGGTAATCAAAGTGAATCGCGTGGTGTCGATAGTACTTTAAACAGTGCTGAAATTTACCTACATGCACTGCCCTTGCTTGAACACACTGAATGCATTGCAATTTCTGGTGAATCGGATTTTATTTTATCGAAAGAAATGAACGCAGTAATACAAATTAATGGTGGCTCTTATTTACAACCAAAGGTAACCGCTTCGGGTTGTGCCTTAGGTGCACTCACTGCGGCTTATTGTGCAGTCAGTCAAAATATTAGCGTTGGTGCTATTGCGGCGCATTTACATTTTGCTATTGCTGGTTTAAAAGCCTATGAAATTGCGTCTAGTGTCGGGAGTTTTAATGTTGCCTTTCTAGACGAAATTTATAATTTAAATGAAGATGATTTTCATCAGTTTGCCAGTATCCAAATTTTAGCTTTATAAAATATCAGCGTGCATCCAAATGTTTGCATGAATCAAAAATCTGCTTAAATTGTTTAATTTAAGCAGATTTTTTTTAATTTGGATCATCCCATTTAATTTTGACTATGCACAACAGAACTTGCAGTCTCAGGTGTATTCTCTGCTTCAACTGAATTGTCTGGTTCTTCTTCTGTTGGATTACTCAGCAACATATCCAAATCATAATCGCCTGCATACACAATATTCTTAATCTTTTCGCAACCTTCACCGCCCATTTCATAGGTCAAGACTTTGTTTTCACTATTGTCTTTTATCTCAGCACGTACCGTATTATTTTTCTTATCAAAGCTTAACGTTGGTTTGAGCTTATTCGGTGGGTCTTGCATGTCTGAAAATATGTCAAAATCGATATTGCACACTTGCTGGGTTTTTCGACATTGAATTTCGTCTTTAATCCGATCAGCCATCACAGGTTCAAAATATTCACTAACTTGTGTAGTAGTTAAGTTATGCAATTTTAGATTTTGACTATAAATCTGTTGGACTAATTTTTCAGGTGCAATACACTTGTCTGCATGAGTTTGTGCTTTTTGTTCCGCAGGCTTACACCCTACGACCAATAGCAATGAGGCAAAACCAAGTACATGAAAAATAGGTTTTAATTGCATACGAAATCCCAAAGTATCCATCAAATTAAACATTAAACTGCCCGACCCATTGCAATATTCATTGATGCTTCAAAGATCGTTGAAACATTCAATTTACATATACACATCATACCCATGCCATCAAAATAATCTGGTACATGCTGCATAAAATATTGAATATGTACATCCGACTTATTTCGAAGTTGCACCAACTGTTCTGGTGTCACTTTTGGTAAATCACATAAATGCACAAATATATTTTCTGTACGTTGCTGCACATCATGATGACGCACCCGCATACTCTTTAAAATATCCATGTATTCTTCTGGCATTTCGGCATCATATCTTGGATAAAATTTAACAGAACGTGAAGCAAATAATGTATATACCTTTGGTTGTGTCACTGTAGCCACAAACCACATTGGAATAGCGGGAAAACGTATTTGAAACTGCATTGCTACTTTGATTGCAGAATTCAAGGTAAGGTTATGACTACGATACTCAGGCAACACCCCAGCACGTGAGTTAAAAATTAAAATTGGTCGATTTTTGTGGTTTAGTTTTAATATACGAATAATATTTTGACCGATTAATTTATCACGATGAAAAAATTGCACCACTGGGATCGCAACTGCATCTGGATCATGCAAATATTCATATAATTGTTCTATACGCGAACTCGGGAAAATTTTCTGATCAAAATCCCAAAGTTGTTGAAAAAAATCGTGTTTCTTTTCTGTTGAAAGTTTACTGAAATCGATTACATTTTCAGATATCTTCATACAATTACCCAAATAATCAATTCTGTTTTAGAATAGACCTACATAAACTTTGAATGATTTAAAAAATAAAATTCACAACTTTCATGTTCTATTTATTGCGATTAAATAATTTTAAAAATGTACACGTGAAGTGTATTGGCATTGCCAAATACCGCCCTGTGTTGCGTCGTTCAACATATGATTAATTATGAAATGAGAAGCTAAAACTTCACATCTATCCCCTATTGCTATTTATAAACTAACTGTTAATTTGTGTAAATATGGTATATTTTGCAAATGCATTTTCCAACAATAAATTACGCTAAAATTTTCAACTACACAGTCATTTCCATTTTTCAAATAAAAAAGACAGCTCCTAGAAGCTGTCTCTTGCATAATTCACTTTTCAATTGAGATTTAACGATTAAGCCTGATAAAAAATATCTACGGTCTTAATGCGATTATCTTCCATCGCTGTGACTTTAAATTGAATACCCTTAAATTCAACTTCTGTACCGACAGAGACCATACCCTGTGTTTGATCTAAAATCAGACCAGAAACACTGATATAGCCATCATCTTCCTCAATCAAGTCCAACATTTCCAGCTCAAGTTCTAATTGGTATAAATCCAACATACCTGAAGCTTTCCAATGCGTATCATCTATTTGAATCAAATCCAGTTGTTCATCTGCGTCTGGGAATTCACCCGCAATCGCTTCAAAGACATCGAGTGGTGAAATCAAACCTTGTACAGCACCAAATTCATCAGTCACTAATACCAAAGAGCCTTTCGACGTTCTTAAGGTATTAATTGCATCAATTACTTTCATTTTTTGGAAAATAAAGATTGGACGATGACGTTTAATCAGCGCTTTTAGGTCTTCCCCATTATCCAAGACATCAATCAGTTCTTTGGCACGAACTACACTGATAACCTTATCTAAACTGCCACGACACACAGGGAACAAACTGTGAGGTACAGCAAGCACTTGTTCACGAATCTGCTCAGGCGAATCATTTATATCGACCCAAGAAATTTGATTGCGTGGTGTCATAATCGAAGCCACTGAACGTTCTGCCAGTGTGAGTACCCCACCGATCATATAACGCTCTTCGTCAGCAAAAGTTTCTTGCGCTTTATTGTCTGCTTGATCTGACTCTAAACGACCACCCATCAATTTGAGAATGCTGTCTGCTGTACGGTGACGCAATGGAATTTTAGCTTCATGCTTTTTCACATTCCGCTGACTAAACTGGTTGAATGCTTCAATAATAATTGCAACACCAATACCTGAGTAGATATAACCTTTCGGAATATGGAAACCAAAACCTTCAGCGATCAAACTAATACCGATCAATAATAAGAAGCTTAAGCACAGAACAACCACAGTTGGATGTCGGTTTACAAAGGCAGTTAATGGTTTAGATGCCAATAACATCACAGCCATTGCTACAATCATTGCAGCCATCATGACATAAATGTTGTCGACCATACCAATTGCGGTAATAACCGAATCCAATGAGAAAACAGCATCTAATACCACAATTTGAGCAACAACCGCTGTAAAGCTCGCATATGCAACTTTTGTAGTAAGTTTAACTTCAGGTTTGCCTTCTAATTTCTCGTGCAGTTCTGTGACGGCTTTATAGACTAAGAATAAGCCACCAAATAATAAAATCAGATCTCGACCAGAGAATGTCCAATCAAATACGGTAACCAATGGCTTTGTTAATGTGACCAACCAAGAGATTGCAAATAACAATCCTAATCGCATAATTAATGCGAGTGAAAGACCGAGGACACGGGCTTTATCTCGTTGTTCGGGAGGGAGTTTTTCTGCCAAAATGGCAATAAATACTAGGTTATCAATACCTAATACAATTTCTAAAACGATTAATGTAAGTAAACCAACCCAGATGCCAGGATCCAATAAAAATTCCATTATTTGATACCCTCAAGCTGAATTGTATATTCAATATTATGCAGATCTGCGCACGGCGACGGATCCATAAATTTAACCTCTGTGACTTTAGACCTTTCCATTATGCACAAAGTTTGTAATTTGTATCGTCCAACTCTGTAATTTTTTGAGTTTTTTATCTAAAAAATCGAAAATAAATATTTCAAATTATATGCGGAATTAGCACGAATTTTGTGAATGCGTCCCCCCATGATTATTTTGATGCCTTGATTTATTTCACTGTATTCAACCTATTTTTTCGCCACTTTTGATCAATACATTCGTGTTAAATGAAACAGTCAATCTTTGACTTATATTATTGGTTATTGTGTGGAATATCTTAAGATACTCATATATTTTATACCAATTGGTATAATAACAAGAATTCCATAAATCAATAAAATCTTTTTTAATTTCACTGTGCTATAGATTTAAGAAGATTAAAATATGTTCCCTAGCCTAAATCATCAGTATTTTATATTAAGATAATCTAAAAATGAGATATCTGTTGCTTTCTATTTTTTTAATGTGAACTCTTGCTATTACCCTCTATTTTTCAATAGAATGTTAAAACATTATATAAAATTAAAAGAACATTTAGGGGAATACTTCATGACAAAAAAATATTCAAAATTTTTGCCATCTACCGATGACTTTAGCTTAGAAAACTTTCCGTTCTATTGGGTTACTCAAGTCCATGCTCAATACGTACTTAATGTCGACCATGCTTTAAAAAAATATGGTGTAGATAACTCACGTCGTCGCATCCTTTTGGCATTAAAGTCTAAGCCACATGCAAGCGTATCTGACCTTTCAGAAATGGTCGTATCTAAAATGTCGACAACGACTAAAATCGTCTATCGTCTTAAAGATGAAGGATTAGTAGATACTTATTCATGTGAAGATGATGCGCGTATTACTCGTGTTGTATTGACTGAAAAAGGCAATCAAATGACGCAAAAAATTAACGACTTGACCAATGTCGTACTTGAGCAGTCTTTTGAAGGTCTTACCCCCCTCCAAATTGAAAAAACCATGGAAAGCTTAAAGCACATATTCAAAAACTTAGCGCGTTAAGTTTTTGGCTTAGTATCAATCGAAAAAATTAAGTTGGGGACTGATTTTTTCGATTTTTACTTTTGGTACATGCGAGCATTCAAATTCTTCTACAGGAAAACCCTGTACAAAATCTTGAATATTGGGTGACTTCCAACTCAACCATTTATCTAATTTTTCATGCGGTATAACAATAACTGAGCGCTTGACTGCACCAGGCTCATGAAAATTCTTCATCATGGCATGCTCTATCGCATCCATGGTGATCATTGTTGCAGATCTCACGACATCTTCGCCTTGTTTACAAATTTCGTAAAGCGCAGCGATATAAAACACTTCTCCATCTTTACGTCTTACACCCCATCGCTGTGGTTTATTGTCGATATACATCGATTCATAAAACTCAGAAACAGGAATGACACCAAATTTGCATTTGCTTACTGCATTTTGAAATGTCGGTTTTTGCATCAGTGTTTCATTGCGCGCATTATACGTTTTCAACGCAATCGACTTATCTTCTGCCCATTTCGGTACCATACCAAAACTAACTTTCCGCCACTCCAAACCCTTTTCTTCAGACTTAAAAAGTAAAGGCAGATCATAATTTGGATAAACCTCTTCAGGATACTCAAAAGGAATATCAAGCAGGTTTTGCGATTTGAGTTGCGCCAAGGTAATCGGTTTGAAATTTGCACACATAACTGACATAATCCGCAAAAATCCAATCTTTATAATAAATGAAATTTTTCAATTTAAATCAATTTGTCATTTTTATTACCGCTATCAGCCTATATACAACGAGCCAATCCGCAATGGTCTCCGTAAAAACCACTTCTTTTTTGCCTTTTAGTATAGAAGCAGTTTATTTAGGCGAATATCCATTTAAACAAGATTTAATCAATGAAGCTGAAATACCTGCTGGGAAATACCAAGTTCAATATAAGCATTATCGTAATCAGCAGATGATTATGACCAATCATTGGGTAACGGTTGCTAATCAACCCAATGCTCAAGACCAACAGTTTTCTTTGGTCATTTTACCGAGTGGTGAGGTCATTGATACCACGGATTTTAAAGTTACCTCTCCTGACATGTTTCCCGAAGTGAGGTTTGCAGAACGTGCAAAGAAAAGTTATTCATTGCTGCAAGATCAGCAAATGCAGAGAGATCAATTTGGCGTCATAGTTCCAAATATAGACGAATATCATGTGACAGAATTGGAAAATAATTTTGATTGGTACAATGTGAATACCGATTCTGGACGTGATCCTACCTATTGCACAGGTTCCTTTAAAATTGATCCTGATGATGATTTACCTTATTTCACCACTGCAAATTCGCATATTAATTTTGACTATCGCCAAGCAAATCAACTTCATAATGCTTTGAATAAAGTGAATAATGATCAAACGATTTCAATTAAAAAAAGAACAATTCATGCTGAAACAGATTACACACAAGGTCTGAAATTTGATCTCTATATCAATGACATCAATAAGACCAAAACCCAAGCCATTTCGACAAATGAATCAATCTACAATTATAAAGTTCAGGTTAAGCTGTATATGACGGCTTACCAACGCCAACCGATGCTGCTCATCAATCACCCCATGTATTATCAAGAAAATTGCTCAAGTCAAAATCAATTTAGTTTTCTGTATTACAAATCCCTATGGACTCTATTTTGGGACTATATTCTGCCCGATATTTCTTGGAAGTGAGCTTTATAAGCAGCGTGATAATTTATTGTGAAGTTCAAACATCGGTGAAGTCTATTTCATTACAAAAATAGACTTCACTTAATGGAATCGATTATTAAAACTTAAACAGGAAAGGTCTGCCAATGGGTTCGAGTGAACTCTTCAAATATCCACTCACCATTAAAGCGCCCCAAGCCTGAATTTCGTTCACCACCGAAAGGTGCATTGGCATGATCCGCCACACTAATGCCATTGATATGCGTCATACCAATATCGAGCTGAGCCGCAAAATCACCACCGCGCTCTAAATTTGAAGTACAAACTGCACTGGATAATCCAAAACGCGTTGAATTGGCTAACTCAAGAGCATGGGCTTCATCACGTGCCTGAATAATCGGTAGTAGTGGACCAAAACTTTCTTCTAAAGCAATATCCGATTGAGGATCAACATGGGTGAAAATATGCGGCCCCACCAACTGCCCTTCTATGCCTCCTGCATAAGCAAGGATTGCATCTTGTTGTATGGCATTTTGAATCATGGTTTTGAGCTTATCCACTTGAGATGTGTTGATAATCGGGCCAATGAGCGTGTCATCATTGTTCGGATTTCCCACCACAATGGTTTTGACCCGCTTCACCAATTTTTCTACATAAGCATCATGTAAACTTTCGTCCACAATGACACGATTGGTACTCATGCAGATTTGCCCTTGGTGTAAAAAGCGCCCCATGACGGTTAATTCAACTGCCAAATCCAAATCTGCATCATCCAAAATCACCAGCGGTGCATTGCCACCCAGTTCTAAGGCTAAACGTTTTAATCTCGAACTACCAAGCGCTTTTACCCCGACTTGTTGACCTACTTCAGTAGAGCCTGTAAACGAAATCATTTTCGGCACAGGATGCTCCACAAAATAATCACCGATTTCTCGTCCGCTGCCTGCCACCACATTCAGCACACCATGCGGCAAGCCAGCTTCCTCAAATAACTTCGCCAACAGTGTTCCACCTGTAACAGGCGTATCGCTGGCAGGTTTGAGTACCACACTGTTTGCACAGGCAATTGCCGTCACAACTGAGCGCATTGATAAGTGAAATGGAAAATTCCAAGGGCTAATCACAGCAATCACGCCCAACGGTTTTCGTAGTACAAAGCTCTTACGGGATGGATCTTTACTCTCGAGCTTTGTGGTACGCATTTTTTCAGGAAAGCTTAAGGATTCTTGGATGATACCAAGCGCAGCATCCACTTCAATATTGGCCTTTAAACGTGTACTGCCCGATTCATCAATCAGCCACTGAACAATTTCTTCACGACGTTGCTGAATGACTTCAACAAGCTTTTTAATAACATTTAATCGTAGATCTATGGATTTAATCGCATCTTGTTTAAAAGCACGCTCAGCCGCACTATAAGCACTATCGACATCAACACTACTTGCCGCTTGAAATGAAAAGATTAATTCTTGAGTAAAAGGATTTATATTTTGAATATGATGTGTTGAAGTCCCATCACGCCATTGACCACCAATATATTGCAAATCCAATGCTGTATAAGCCGTCATGCCTTGTTCCTGTTTTTATCGTTCATTCCAATGTAATGGCTTCAGCGATGAAAAGCTATGAGAAAAACAGGATGAAACTTTATCTAACGAAATACTGTACAGCTCTTTAACTTTGTTGCGGCTGATTGATACGCTTAATTGCTTTAAAAATGCGCCAATAAATATAACAACTAATAATGACTTCAAAACTCAGGTCTTTAATTGTGGTGAATTGCTTAAGCGCAGCCTCATCCATATTTACGGTCAACATCGGTAACAGTGCCTCAATGACAACAGCAATCGCGATAAAGATGACTAAACTTTGAATAGTCACAGGCAGATACAATGCGATAAAGCGTTTTAAAAAATCACGCCCATGCTCACCGCCATTGGCTTTAAATATGGCATTGATCCAGCTAATGAGTAAACCCACTTGTAAAATAAACGATGCCCAAGCTTCAGTTGCTGAAGATTCTGGTGTCAATGTTAGGGCCAAATAACTAAAAAAGATCAGAATTGAACTGGCAATATAATAATTTTTAAAGCCAGATTCGGTGACTTTATTTTCTCGAAGCAGATCAATTAACTTATTTACATTCCAAAAGTGCATCCAGTGTTTCCTATTCTTTTACTAAGTACCTACTGACATTCCAAGATATACAATAAAAAAAGCCTCCGAAGAGGCTTTTTATGTTTACAGATTAGTCACCTGTATAACCTTTTAATTTTAAACGTGCTGCGTGTAGTAGTGGCTCTGTATAACCTGATGGCTGCTCGCCGCCTTTGAACACAAGGTCATAAGCTGCTTGGTATGCATAACCATCAAAGTTTGGCGCCATTGGCGTATACAGTGGATCATTGGCATTTTGCTCATCCACAATTTTCGCCATACGCTTGAACACTTCTTCGACTTGCTCAGCAGAAACGATACCGTGACGTAACCAGTTTGCAACGTGCTGTGAAGAAATACGTAAAGTTGCACGATCTTCCATCAAACCAACGTTGTTGATATCTGGAACTTTAGAACAACCCACACCCAAGTCAACCCAACGAACTACGTAACCCAAGATACCCTGTAGGTTATTTTCAAGCTCTTTAGTTTTCTCTTCTTCAGTCCAGTTTGTGTCTGTCGCTAAAGGAGGAGTTAACAAGTCATCTAATGATAATGGCTGAGTGTTCAATAATTCTTTTTGACGCTCAGACACGTTGCATTGGTGGTAGTGAATCGCGTGAATTACAGCGCCAGATGGAGACGGAACCCATGCACAGCTTGCGCCAGCTTCAGGATGCTCAATCTTGGTTTTGTACATGTCAGCAAGCATATCTGGTTTTGGCCACATGCCTTTACCAATTTGTGCTTTACCACGTAAGCCAGCTTGTAAACCGATCATCACGTTACGGTTCTCATAAGCTGGGAACCAGATTTGTGATTTCACTTCACCTTTACGAACGAATGGACCCGCTTCCATAAAGGTATGGATTTCATCACCAGTACGGTCCATGAAACCTGTGTTAATGAAGATGGTACGGTCTTTTGCTTGTGCGATACAGTTTTTCAAGTTTACAGAGGTACGGCGTTCTTCATCCATAATACCGATTTTAAGTGTTTTCGCAGGTAAGCCTAGTGCTTGTTCAGCACGTTCAAACAACTCAACTGCAAATGCAACTTCTTCTGGACCGTGCATTTTTGGCTTAACGATGTACATTGAACCTTTACGAGAGTTCTTGTTTTCGTTTTCGCCTTTAATGTCTGCAAAAGTAATCAATGGAGTTACCAATGCATCCATAATGCCTTCATAGATCTCTTGACCATCTACAAGGATCGCTGGATTCGTCATTAAGTGACCAACGTTACGAAGGAGCATCAATGAACGGCCGTGAAGTTTAGTTTCACCACCGATTAAGTTCTTGTGAGTACGGTCTTTGTTTAATGTACGAGTAACCGTTTTACCGTTTTTCTCGATAGACTCTGAAAGCGTGCCTTTCATTAAGCCTAACCAGTTGCGGTAACCTTCAACTTTCTCTTCAGCATCAACTGCAGCAATTGAGTCTTCTAAATCTTGAATTGTGGTTACAGCTGCTTCAAGTACTAAATCTTTAACGCCAGCAGCATCAGTTTTACCAATTGGGCTGTTCGTATCGATTTCAATTACAACGTGCAAGCCGTTGTTTAAAAGTACGATTTCTGTTGGAGCAGCTTCTTCGCCATTGAAACCAACAAATTGCGATTCTTTTGCCAACGTTGTTGTAGAACCGTCTTTCAGCGTTACAACAAGTTTTTTCGCTTCAACTGCATATTTAGTTGCATCTGCATGCGAACCATTTGCCAATGGGAAAGTTTCATTTAAGAAGTTTTTAGCAAATGCGATCACTTTGTCGCCACGTACAGGGTTATAGCCCTTACCTTTTTCCGCGCCACCTTCTTCAGAGATCACGTCGAAACCGTAAAGTGCGTCGTAGAGCGAACCCCAGCGAGCATTTGCCGCGTTCAAGCAGTAACGTGCATTACGCACAGGTACTACCAATTGCGAACCAGCCAATAATGCGATTTCTTCGTCTACATTTTCTGTGCTGATTTGGAAATCTTCTACTTCTGGTAATAAGTAGCCAATTTCAGTAAGGAAAGCTTTGTAAGCTTCGAGTTCAAATTTGTTGTTGCGGTGCCATTCATCGATCTTCGCTTGAATGTCGTCACGCTTAGCCAATAGTGCTTTGTTCTTTGGGCTAAGATCGACAACGACTTGTTCAAAGTTTTTCCAGTAAGTTTCACTGTCTAAACCAGAGCCTGGAAGTGCTTCATTTTCGATGAAATCGTAAAGTTCTTTAGCAATCGCTAACTTGCCTTTTTGAATACGTGCAGTCATTGTCTTTCCTGATATTGCTATTTTTTATAACAAGAGATTCTAGTATACCCATTTATACTTTGCTGAATAGTACTATCATATTTCTAAATAATGATCATTTTCTATGTAATGAAATACCCTCATCATTCAACATAATAAAGATCAGAAATACAACGTCATCATCAGCCTGAATACCTTTTTACAGTGTATAAAGTTTTTGAAATGTCGAAATTAGACTTAAGTGCAGAATTTTGTTCTAAAACTGAACAAACAGTCCTAAGCTTCAAACACATTTGATCGATTAAGCCATGAAATAGCCCGAATGTCGATGCTGCAATATCAACCAATAAGTTTAAATTTAACGTTTCCCCCAATTGATCGTTCCGACATTTTAAAAACAAAATTAAGCAAAAAGCATGACACTTTGATGTATGCCATTTGCTCAAAGTTTAACTTATCTTTTCTAAATAAAAATTGTAAATAAAAAAGGACACAGTAAAACTGCATCCCTTTTTAAAGCTTCAATTCAAAATTAATTTTCTACACTGGTTTCCTGTGCATTAATTTGACGATGTGAAGTATGCAAATAATCATCTGATTGCATTTCCAATAAGCGCGAACGTGTACGCTCAATTTCAAATGCTAACTTCTCACCCTGATAAAGCTCAATAATCGTATCTTCAGATGTCAACAACAACTTCACACCACGGTCATAAAATTCATCGACCAAGTAAATAAAGCGACGTGTTCCTTCAGACAAGTAATCCGTCATGTGAGGCACATTACTGACCAAAACTGTATTATAAATATTCGCAATTTCAATAAAGTCAGCTGGGCTACGCGGTTTCAAGCACAGTTCTGAGTATTCACACCACAATACGTCTTCAGTATGACCAATGGTTTCGACAATACGCTGATTGATGATAATTGGTTCTTGTGACTGAGTTTGAGTCTGCGTTAAGGCCGTGAAACGCTGTGCAATCCATAATTTATGTTCATGGGTCAACGGTGACTTAAACAACTGCGCTTGTTTCAATACGCGTAAACGATAATCCACACCTGAATCAACGTTTAATACCACACAGTGCTTTTTCACCATTTCAATAGTTGGAATAAAACGATCGCGATGGATACCATTTTTATATAAACCATCTGGTGCAATATTTGAGGTTGCAACCAGAGTAATGCCGCGCGCAAATAACTTTTGGAATAAGTCACTCAAAATCATGGCATCTGTAACGTTTGATACAAAGAATTCATCAAAACAAATGACCACCGCTTCTTTATAAATTTGATCTGCAACCAATTCGAGTGGATTACGCTGACCTGATAATTTATTGAGTTCACGATGTACGTATTGCATAAAGTGATGAAAATGCATCCGTGTTTTACGACGAAACGGTACAGATTCATAAAACTGATCCATCAGCCATGTTTTACCACGGCCTACACCGCCCCACATGTATACACCTTTTGGCGCAGTTTGACGACGGAAACGTCGGAACGCTTTTTTTGAAGCCTTAAAGCGTTGAATCAATTCTTGCCAGACACGATCCAGCTCATGCACTGCTTGCGCCTGTTCCTGATCTGGCAAAAACTGACCAGATGCTAAAGCTTGGGCATAACGCTCAGCTGGTGAAATCGGGGTAAAGGCTGTGTTTTGATGAGATTGGTAGTCAGACATATCATTGGATACTTTTTGGGGCTAAATGAATTATAACGAAGATTAAAATTGAAGATATAACACTTTGGCAGTAAACAGCTTAGGCTATTTATTGTATTGCCTTGGACTATGTCCAAACCAACGCTTAAAAGCATGATTAAATGCTGCTGGTTCTGAATAGCCAAGTAATTCTGCAATCATTTCAATTGAATATTCATTATATTCAATGAGACGTAATGCCTTATCTTTAATAATATCTTCTCGGATTTGTTTATAACTGGTGTTTAATTGCTGGAGCTGATGACGTAATGTGCGTTCAGGTAAATTCAAAGCTTGCGCTGTTGCTGCCATACTTGGCATCGCACCACTTTGCAGCTCTAAATAATCTTGCACACGTTGTAATAATGAGGGTGCATCTTCATCCGAAGATAAGCGTTCAAGTTCACTAATACATTTGGACTCATACAATCTAAAGGTGATGATATCTGCTGAAGGAATTCGAATATCCAACACATCTTCATCAAACCAGAATGCGGCATATGGCGCGCCAAAACGAACTTGAGAACCATAATAATCTGTATAAATTTTTAATTTTTCAGGTTCAGTTGGCTCAGAAAATGGCAGATCAATCTCCACTTGTGGTGTTGATAAACCCATCATTTTGTATAAGTCTCGAATAAATTTATAGGTGCCCGAAATTTCAGACTGTGCCAACAATGCACCCAAGGGCGAATACACGTCCTGCGGCTGATAACACAGTGCAACTTTGTGATGACTCAGTTGCAAACTCAAGCGACCTGTTAAATGTGTCAACTGTTGAAAGCGAATCCCCTGATTCAGCGCATGGCGTAATGTTTCACTGGTCACCAAAAGCATGAGCAAAGGCCCGTATCCTGCCAAGGTATAATGTTGACCAATAAAGAGTCCTTGTTCAGGAGCCACGTCTTTACCAATCACTTTCAGTACATCCCATTCTAAACTTGGATGAATCACTGAAGTCGGATCGAGCGCATCAACACGCAGTCCAATAGTTTGCAAACGTTGATCAACATCTACGCCTGCTTTACGCATACCTTGTACTAAATACATCAGGCTTAGAATGGATCGTTTCATAACTCATATAAACAGATTAAATTTCTTCTTTTTTACTATAATTTCGCCACAATTTAAATTGCCGTTTCGATCAATATTTCTGTCACCTCAATCATATTGTTTAGCAATTAAACTCAAGTATGCTTAGAAATGAAATATCGCTTGGAATTAAAACAATCATGCTAGAAGCGCAAATTCAAACAAAACAAAATAAAAGCACAACGACCACCCTACGTACTCAGGTTGCAATCATTGGTGGCGGCTTTGGCGGTATTGCTATGGCAATTCGGCTATTACAACAAGGTAATCACGATTTTCTAATATTAGAAAAGGCCAATGAATTTGGTGGTACATGGCGTGAAAACCGCTATCCGGGCGCTGCTTGTGATGTTCAATCACATATGTACTCCCTCTCTTTTGCACCCAAAACAGATTGGTCAAAACGCTATGCTGAAGCACCGGAAATTTTCAGCTATATTCAGCATGTCACCCACGAATACAATTTACAGCAATACTGTCGCTTTAACTGCGAAGTACATACAGCAAAATACGATGAAAACAACTGTGAATGGCAACTTCAACTCAGCGAAGACACCACCCTCATTGCACAATATGTCATTTTTGCATCGGGTCCATTACATGTACCACAAATACCTAATATTCCGGGAATCGAAAAATTTAAAGGCAAAGTTTTTCACTCATCTCAATGGGATCATGAATATGATTTAGCAGGTAAAAATGTTGCCTCAATCGGCACAGGTGGCAGTGCGATTCAATATATTCCAGAGATTGCACCTGAAACCAAAAGATTATATGTATTTCAACGTACTGCAGCTTGGGTGATACCACGTGATGAACGCAGCTATTTTGATTTAGAAAAAACACTATTTAAAAAATTTGACTGGTATCGAAAAATTCATCGTGCACGCCTGTATTGGAGCAATGAGTCTCGCGTAGTTCCAATTGTTAAACCTGTAACGATGAAATATGCACAAAAACTGGCAGAACTGTATATTAAATACCAAGTTAAAGATGCCGATCTAGCCAAAAAATTGATTCCAAATTACATTATGGGCTGTAAGCGGATTCTTATTTCCAACAAATATTTTCCCACCTTCAACCGCGATAATGTTGAATTGGTGACAGATGCGATTCAAGAAGTCACAGAAAATGCCATTATTACCAAAGATGGAAAATCACGCGAAATTGATTGCTTAATTTACGGTACTGGTTTTATTACAGACCCAAGGATTTATCTAAAATCCTTTGCCTGTTATGGCGAACATGGACAGGAACTGAAACAGGTTTGGCACGATGGCGCAGAAAGTTATTATGGCGTTTGTACTAAGGGTTTTCCAAATTTATTTCAGTTATTAGGACCAAATACTGTTTTGGCACATAATTCTGTTGTATTCATGATTGAAGCCCAAGTGGACTATATTCTGCAAATGATGCAACTGGTTTCCAAGTCCAAATCTCAAGCCATAGCAGTGAAAGATGATATTCAAGACCAATACAATGAATATGTACAACACCTGTTAGATGGAACGGTTTGGCAGTCAGGCTGTGTCAGTTGGTACCAACAAAATGGCGGGAAAAACTTTGCACTTTGGCCAACCTATACATGGAAATATTGGTTAGCAACTCGAAAAGTGAATGCGGCAGATTTTCGATTACTCAGTAAATGTAATTCTAGTCATGCAGCTTAAGCCATAAACGTTCATAATAAGCAGGTATTTATTATCTGCTTATTTTTGTATGCAATCCTTTTGGTTAATTTTCCAGCTTTTAGCCTGTTTAGCAGCTGGTTTTCTCATGGCAAGAAAAATCCCGCACTGGCTTGAAAAAGTGGCATTTAAAATTCTGCCTTATTTCACTTATATTCTCTTATTTGCAATAGCAATTGAATTTTCTGAAACACTTCATACTATTTCTGCGCCTTGGCAAATTCTATCTTCAGCTGTACTGATTGCTTTAGCCACAACTTTAGGCGCATTTGCTTGCTGCTATATCTTATTTAAAATTTTAGGCTACCAGCCAAGTCATGGCAAGGTTTCAATGCAACTGGTTACCAGTTCCTTAATCAATATTAGCTATGCATTTATTGCTCTTGGACTTGGCTATGCATTCGCAGAATTAGCCGCACACCTCAGCGTCAACCCACACATCAGTACATGGCATTTACTTTTAGTTTTTATGTTTTTGATTGGACTCGACCTTGCCTATTCGCCTTTAGATAAATCTTGGCTGAATTGGAAAATCTTGCTTGTGCCTTTAGGTTGCATTGTTGGTTCACTATTTGGTGCTTTTATTGCTGCTTACTTCTTACCAAATATCAGCATTCAAGACCTGATTATGCTGTCGCAAGGCTATGGTTTTTATTCAATGACAGGAATTGTAGTCACTGAATTAAAAAATGCACATTTAGGCAGTATTGCATTAATGAATGACTTATTCCGTGAAATTTTTGCCATCGTATTTATGTACATTATTGGTTGGCGATATCCACGATCTGCCATTTCTTCTGCGGGAGCAACAGCCATGGATGTGACTTTACCGATGGTAAAACAAGCATGCGGTAATGACTTTATTCCACATGCCATGGTCAGTGGTTTTATCCTTTCTGTACTTGCACCCATTTTAGTCAGTGTATTGGCGGCTATCTAGAAGCCCTCACCTAAGAATCTTCTCCCAAAGTGAGATGACTTCCTCTCTCCCTCCGGGAGAGAGTTAGAGAGAGGGTAAATATTAAAGTGTCGCCAAAATATCTTTTAAGGTTTGACGCATATTTTCAGACCTGGTAATAGGTCGACCAATCACCAAATGTGTAGCACCATCCTGCATCGCTTGCTTAGGCGTTACAATACGCTTTTGATCATCTGCTGCTGAACCTTCAGGACGAATACCTGGAGTCACCAATGCAAAATCATTGCCTAAAGTTTCACGCAACATTTTTGCTTCCTGTGCCGAACACACCACACCATCTAAACCGCTGTCTTTGGTTAGCGTTGCAAGTCGCTTAACTTGTTCAAAAGGCTCAATATCTAAACCAATATCTCTTAAATCTTCACGCCCCATAGAGGTTAACACCGTTACAGCGATCAGTTGAGTATTATAGTTTCCGCCTTTTAAGCGCTCTACACAGGTTTCCATCATTTTACGTCCACCTGAAGCATGGACATTCACCATCCACACCCCCATATCTGCTGCTGCACATACGGCTTGCGCTGTGGTATTTGGAATGTCATGAAATTTTAAATCTAAGAAAACTTCAAAACCTTTGTCGTGTAGTGCTTTAACTACTGATGACCCTTCATGAGTAAATAACTCTTTACCAACTTTTACCCGACATAATGCAGGGTCTAATTGCTCTGCAATTGTAAGTGCTTCATATTGGCTTTTAGCATCTAATGCAACAATGATACTCAAGAGATCTACCCTTCATTCAGACAAAATAAAAAGCATTATAAATACATTCAGCTTTGTCAGATAGTCATAAAACTCAAGTTAATTGAATCATTTAAATTAAACACGCCTATCTAATTATTTTATATAAGATATGTTTATTTAAAAAAGTAAAAAGGCATAAAAAAACACCCTAGTTTTAAACTAGAGTGTTCAAAAATAAAAATTTGATTTCTGCAACAGATTTTACAGAAAATTATCCTAAACTCATCGAGTTATAAAGGATTTGAAGGGCGCTCATTTGGATCAATATCCAATACAGTCTTTTCATGACGCGTATGAGCCGCAGCTTCAGTCGCTGCTAACTGAGCAGATTGAATTTGCTCTTTACGTAGGCGATCAATATCTTTACGTAGACGTTTAATTTCCCAGTTGGTTTGGAATACACGAAATACTTGTACAGCGAGTAAAAGTCCTAATACCACGCCCAATACTAATGTAAGCAGTAATAAAAGTCCCAAACGCATTGCAGGTACTTGTGTAAATAACAAATCGACAGATAGTTCAGTGCCATTTTGCAGAACCAATGCCAATGAGTAACCAAAAAGAACCAGTAAGATTACAACTAAAACGTAACGCATAAACACCCCTAACTTTATACAATATTAGTTTGAAGATTCGTTTACCGCATCACGCAAAGCCTTACCTGGTTTAAAATGGGGTACTGCTTTTGCTGCAACTTCAACTGATTTACCAGTTTTAGGGTTACGACCTACACGTGGTTCACGGTGATGCAAAGCAAAACTACCAAAACCACGAATTTCGATACGGTTGTCAGTTGATAATGCTTCTATCATCTGATCAATCATAATCTTAACAGCTTCTTCCACTAATGGTTCAGCTAAGTGTGGGTTTTTAAGAGAAATACGCTCTATTAAGTCAGACTTATTAAGTGCTTCAGTAGTCATCTGCGACCTCTTTAATTATCAAGCTACCTAGGATCAGTCTCTGATAATAACCTGTTTAAATACAAAACGGTAGCGTAATAATCACTTACTACGCTACCGTTACAGTAATTGTATAAAAAGTATTAATTAATTTACATTAACAATACATTTCAAACACTTACTTATTAGTGGTTCATTTGAGCTTTGATCAAATCACCAATAGTCTTAGGACCATTGTCTGAAGTTGCTGTAGCTGTCTTGTTAAGGTTAGCTACTGCTTCTTTTTCTTCAGCTTCGTCTTTCGCTTTGATAGACAAGTTGATAGAACGTGATTTGCGGTCTACGTTGATGATTTTAGCTTCAACTTCTTGACCAACTTCAAGGAACTTAGTTGCATCTTCAACGCGGTCGCGGTTGATTTCAGATGCTTTAAGAGTCGCTTCAACTTCGTCAGCTAACTTAACAGTAGCGCCTTTAGCGTCAACTGCAGTTACAGTACCTTTAACAAGCGCACCGCGTTCGTTAGCAGCTAAGAAATCATTGAACGGATCGCTGTTCATTTGTTTGATGCCAAGGCTGATACGGTTGCCTTCAGCGTCTACTGAAAGGATAACCGCTTCAACTGTGTCACCTTTCTTGTAACGACGGATAGCTTCTTCGCCTTGTTCGTTCCAAGAAATATCAGACAAGTGAACTAGACCATCGATACCGCCAGGTAAACCGATGAAGATACCGAAGTCAGTGATTGACTTGATAGTACCTGAAACTTTTTCACCTTTGTCGTGATCTTTAGCAAACTCTTCCCATGGGTTAGCACGAGTTTGTTTGATACCTAAAGAAATACGACGACGTTCTTCGTCAACTTCAAGAACCATAACGTCAACTTCGTCACCAATCTGAACTACTTTAGATGGGTGGATGTTTTTGTTAGTGTGGTCCATTTCAGAAACGTGTACTAAACCTTCAACGCCTTCAGCGATTTCTGCGAAACAACCGTAGTCAGTTAAGTTAGTAACACGTGCTTTAACGATAGAACCTTTAGGGTAACGGTTCATGATCGCTAACCATGGATCTTCGCCTAATTGTTTAAGGCCTAAAGATACGCGGTTACGTTCGCGGTCGAATTTAAGTACTTTAACAGTAACTTCTTGACCAACTTCAACAACTTCTGAAGGGTGCTTGATGCGTTTCCAAGCCATATCAGTGATGTGAAGAAGACCATCAATACCGCCAAGGTCAACGAATGCGCCGTAGTCAGTAAGATTTTTGATAGTACCAGTAACTGTTTGACCCTCTTCAAGCTGAGCAAGAAGAGCTTCACGGTCAGCTGAAGATTCAGCTTCCATAACAGCACGACGTGAAACAACTACGTTGTTACGTTTAGCGTCAAGTTTGATTACTTTAAATTCTAACTCTTTACCTTCTAAGTGAGTAGTATCACGAATAGGACGAGTATCAACTAAAGAACCTGGAAGGAATGCACGAACTGGACCGATGTCAACAGTGAAACCGCCTTTAACCTTACCAGAGATAACACCAGTAACGATTTCGCCGTCTTCAAAGATTTTTTCAAGTTTAGTCCAAGTTTCAGCACGTTTCGCTTTTTCGCGAGAAAGAACTGTTTGACCCATACCGTTGTCAAGAGCTTCAACAACAACGTCTACAGTGTCACCAACTTGAACTTCAAGTTCACGTTGTTCATTTAAGAATTCAGCGCGGTCAACAATACCTTCTGATTTAAGGCCAGTGTCAACTGTTACCCAGTCAGAATCGATGTTTACTACAACGCCTTGGATGACAGCACCCTTTTCAACGTTGAGGTTTAATTCGCTTTCTTCAAAGAGGGCTGCAAAAGATTCGGTCATGATATACCTGATAAAGTCAGCGGTCTTGGATCAGACAAGGCCGGTTTAATTAAGCGTCTACATAGTCCGTATAAAACTGATCAAGCTATGCTTCTGCTGAAAATGCTTTAATTTGCTAATTGTTGATCGATGTAATTCGTCATCAACTTAAATACTTCATCAATAGTCAAATCTGAGCTATCAATGATGTACGCATCAGGAGCTGGCTTGAGCGGAGCGACTGTACGTTCCATATCTCGTTTATCGCGAGCTTCGATATTAGCTAAAATGTCGTTTATTTTAACATCCACACCCATAGCCTGCAACTGATTTACTCGACGCTCCGCACGTGATTGTGCCGACGCAGTCAAATAAATTTTAGCTTGTGCTTGTGGAAAAACTGATGTGGCCATATCACGGCCATCTGCAACCAAACCTGGTGCTTGAGCAAATGCATGTTGACGTGCGAGCAGTGCTGCTCTAAGTGCAGGAATTGCAGCAACTTTTGAAGCAAACTCCCCGACTCGCTCAGTACGGATAATTTTTGAAACATCTTCACCGTCTAATAGCACAGAAATGCCAGACTGATCTGTAACAAATTTTATGTCTAAATTTGTTGCAATTTTTACGCATTGATCTAGTGATGAATCTAATGACTCAATCAAGTCTTGCTTATGCAATGACAATCCTAATAGGCGGTACAGCGCGCCTGAATCAAGCAAATGAAATTGATAATGCGCTGCAATTTTTGCCGCTAATGTACCTTTGCCTGACCCACTTGGGCCATCAATTGTAATGATTTGAACTGTCATTGCTTTTCCACTTTGTTTATACGGTTTTTGCAAGTTTTGAAAAACCAATTTTAATCGCTGACTTCAGTTGCGCAAGGATTAATTGACTTACAAATGGTACCCGCGCTTGTAATTCAATCGTATAAGTCACAAGTGTACGTGCAGAATCTATTGCTTCAAACTGAATAACGCCCAAATGATGTTTTACCAATGGGTTCTTAATAATTTGATATTCAATGCGTTGATTTGGCTCTAACAAGGTAATTTGCTCTTGCAGAGGTTTTATGGGACCAAATCCCATACGGCGCACTGAACCGACGCCATCAGGACGTTCAGGGTCGGCAGAGTCCTTTACTCGCACAACTTGTACTGGGGCAAAGGCAACATTGTAAGTTGAATGCTTAGAAAGCAGTTCGAAAACTTGTTCTACAGGTGCATTAAATTCTTTTTTTACTTGAATCGATTTCATTGTCTACCCTACTGTTTTGACAATATTAATTGTCAGAAGATTTTAACTGATTTTCAGTTGAAAGTTCAGCATTGTTCGACTTTTCCTGTAACCTCAGCAGTCGCTTCTGTTCACGCCTCATTTTAAAAAAGGCACTTAACTGTGCAGAACACTGCTCTTGTAGGCAACCCTGCTCAAAGCTAAATACATGATTATAATAGCCAGAATTTAATAATTGGCGTGCACTAACCAATGAACCCGCCTTGGGTTCAGTCGTTGAAAAAACCACACGTTTAATTCTGGAATGCACCAAAGCACCTACACACATGGTACAGGGTTCTAATGTGACATAGAGTATTGCATCGTCGGGAAGGCGATAATTATTGATGTTTTGACAGGCTTGCCGAATGGCTTGTACTTCAGCATGGGCACTAGGGTCTTGTAAAGAAATTGGTGCATTATATCCAGCACCAATAACCTTATTTTGACTTACGATCACAGCACCGACGGGAATTTCTTGTAAACTTGCTGCAATTACAGCCTGCTCATAAGCAAGCTGCATCCAATGTTCATCAGTAAATTGTATTTCGTCTGACATGTACTTAGCTAATAACACCGTGTTGCTTTAACAAAGCATTCCAACTTTCAATCGTGGTCAATGGCGGATCATCAGCCAAAATCCCTTTCAACGTCATCTCAGAACCTTTTTTCCATGCTGGAGAAAGATCTTTATCGACTAAGCGTGCACGTACACCTTCCACAAAGTCGGGATGACGTATTTTCCATTCTGATATTTGAGTTTCAAGTTCAAAGACTTCGTTCCAAGAATGAACCTTTTTACCCCATTGCCATAACAACCAAGTTAGAGCAGCCGTTGCAGGTGAACCCTTTTGCAAGTTTTCACTGGCTTGGCGCAACCAGTCACTACGCGCATCACTTAAACCAATGATTGATTCATAGTCATGCTCAAACGTATGACCACGACAAACACTTTGAATCACATCCAGCGAGTTTTGCAGCGGACCAGGCCCCACAGGTCGATGCATACTATTTAAGGTATCATCAATCGCGCGAAAATCACCCGCTGGGTAATGATCCCAATCGATATTTAGAACTGTATCCAGCACATTATCACGCTGCGCATCACAGATATGAGTGGCCCAGCCAATACCATAGGCGCCAGCAGCAGTCATGATTGAACCCGTTAAACCTGTGAATAGACCAATCGCACCACGATCTGCCAAGAAGCGAGTTGCGCCCACATCTGGATATAAGCCGATATTGATTTCAGGCATTGCGAGGCGTGAATATGGTGTCACCAAACGGAAAGGTGCGGCCATAAACAACCCCAGTCCACCACCCATCACATAACCCTCCCCCCAAACCAACACAGGTTTAGCATAATTATGTAAGAGTAGATCTAAAGCATATTCTTGTTCAAAAAATTTATTCGCAGTTTCTGCTTCGTCATTGACCACCAACTGGCGCAGTTTACGAACATCTCCACCTGCACAAAATGCTTTCGGTGTTGTGGAATCCAACCAAATCGCTTTTACATCACGATCATGTTCAAAATCTTTGAAAACTTCGAGCAAAGCAGTGCAAATTGATTCATCAAGTGCATGAAGCGATTTTGGTCGATTCAGGCGAACAATGCGCCAGCCATTTTTCGCTTCTTCTACAATCAGATCTGGGTGATAATTTTTTGAAACAGGAGAATAAGTCATGCGTCCAGCTGCCAGTCGATCGGCTCAATGCCATGTTGTTTAAGATAATTATTTGATTTAGAAAAAACCTTACAACCAAAAAAACCACCACGGTTCGCAGCTAATGGAGATGGATGTGCTGCTTTAAGAACCAAATGTTTATTTTGATCGATACGTTGTCCTTTACGTTGTGCATATGCGCCCCAAAGGATAAACACAATATGCTCACGCTGTTCATTTAAAACATCAATAACATGATCGGTAAAATCTTCCCAACCACGCTTTTGATGTGAGGTTGGTTGCCCAGCCTCAACAGTCAATACCGCATTTAAAAGCAAAACACCTTGCTCTGCCCAACGCGTTAAATCACCATGCTTTGAAATAGACACACCAAGATCGGTATTCAATTCATGGAAAATATTACGCAATGAAGGCGGTAATGCAACCCCCTTTTGCACAGAAAAACTTAATCCATGTGCTTGGTTTGGACCGTGATACGGGTCTTGACCCAAAATCACAACTTTAACATTATCGAGTGGTGTGGTATTGAGCGCATTAAAAATTAATGCATTGGGTGGATAAATTACTTTATCCGCTTGTATTTCTTGCAACAGAAAGTCTTTTAACTCATCCATGCGTGGGCTGAGCAAAAACTCACTCAAACCATATTTCCAGCCCGCATCAAGCTGCACTTTTGCCAGTTTTGCTTGCTGCTGTTCTGTTAAAGACATTACTGTTCCCTAATTTTATATCTAATATTTTTACTTAAAGCTTAACTTGCAGATCAACCGCAGGGTTCAAAAATTTCTGCCCTTGCTTTAATTTGTCATACATTTGCGTGTCATTCCATTCAGCTTGAACTTGCTCGGAAAAAACAATTTGATCAAGCTGTAACACGCCCATCTGTTGATTATTTATATCTTCTAAAAAGCTTTGTGCATAACCTGTGTCAGTCTCATGCACGATCACAGAATAAACTTCTACATCGCCTTCACCATTTTGGGTTTCAGTCGATTTTAGAACCTGTTGTGCCAAATAAAAGAAAATACGTGAAAACTGTTCAGCAGACGGCGAAACAGGTAATTCAACCCAACGAGCGCTAAATTGCTTGCAGGCTTTGATATATTCAGCATCGTCATGTTGCCAAAAACAAATAGCATGATCAAAACTATCAAATAAGTCTTTAATCACACCTTTTAGCAAACCAAAGTCGTAAACCATTTGCCCATGATCAAGCTTTGATGCTTTGAGCAATAATTCAACTTTATAACTGTGTCCATGAATGGAACGTTTGCAGCGGTCTGACGTGCAATTACGCACGATATGCGCATTTTCAAACTTAAATAACTTACGAATTAACATGTGTCGTAATGCAATCAAATAATCTATGGGTTCAAATTGATTATAAAGCAAAAGTAAAGTAATAAGCATTAATTTTGCAGTTCAGCCCAATTGGCAAAACGGATCAAGTAAAATTAGCTTTTAAACTACTAAAATGGCGCCATACTGCGATAAGCCACATAAACGTCTTTATCTTTACGAACCAAGTCACTAGTAAATTGTCTTTTACGTTCATTCAGCATGATTTCGATCTGAGCTTTAAAATAATTTGACTGCACACCCAGTAGATTATTCACCGATTCTCGGTTTTCTTGACTCACTTGAGCAAATGGTTCTATTGCCCATAAATCTGCAACATTCTCAAAATGTTCAAATTTTGCTGCTTTTTGCTGTAAGGCTTGCTCTACTGCATTAACATCTAAACGTTCATCCATACTCGCCAAAACAAATGCAGGCGCTGTATTGATATTGACTGTGGTTTCATGCGAAGGCAGGCTACTGACATACGGTGCGATGAGTTTATATTTCCCGCCTTCAAAGCCACGTACTGATTTCAACTCTTCCACACTATGAAATTTGGTATTCGGTGGAAGTGCTGCATTTTGCAATCCACGATAATATGCTAACTCCGCACCCATTGGCCCTGCATTTTCATCATCTTCATCCTGCCAATCAATGACGGCTTGGCTCAGTTCAGCGGGTAATCCTGCACGCTGCAAGATTTTTTCAAACCAAAGTTTCGCTTTCTCGTTAACCTCACCATCATCATTGACTAAGCTATTCAGATTAAATTTTCCAGATTCATCTTTAAGCACGCCAGAAACATAACCATCTTCTACAGGAAATGCAGGCATAGGCTGTGCCCAACTTTCTTGCAGGTGATCAACTTGTCCGGCATTTTCAGCATCATTGACCAACATTTCCGAAAAGAATGCTTCTGCACTTTTGGCATATAACATCGATTGATTTTGACGCATCAAATAGGCAGTATTTTCAGAGGTATTGGCTTGTTGTTTGGCAATACCAGCAGCCACAATCGTTGCTAATGCCACCATCATTAAGATCGTTAGTAATGCAATACCCCGCTGCTTTCTCATCACAATACCCTAACCCTTACAGCTATATGCGTCATTCATTAATTTTTCTTTTCCAACAAATAGTCTGTATTTAATAAACTATAAAGCCATTCATATTCTGTACCGCTGACCGTTATATTTATTTTTATTCCACGTGGCAACTGCTGTAAAACCTGATCATTATTCAGATCCATTGAAGCATCGGGCCAATTTTGCAGCTCATTTGGGTTAAGTACAGTAATTTTAAATTGCTCTACATCATTGAGTAAGACACTTGAATCTGGCTGATCCTGCCCTGTTTGGTTTAAATGTCTAAACTTCAAACGATAAAGCTTCTTTTCATCGGCTTTATATTGATACTCCACTCGCTCATCAGGTGCAATACCTTGATTCAGCGGATCAGTCACGCCAGACTTGCTGAAATTAAAGCGACCATTTTGCAGCACCAATGCAGGCTGAATATCACCATTAATATTGGCAGTTAAAGGAACGGCTTGAATCGTATCACGCAATATTTGCTGATAAGCCTCTTGTAGTTCACTCAATTTTTCTTCATGTATGGCGTTGCGTTCTTTGACTTTCGATATATGGTCAAATACTTTCCAACCTAATGCTGAAAGTACCGCAAAAATCGCAATTGCAACCAATAACTCAACCAAGGTAAAACCTGAGACTATATGGTTCTTTTTCGCAGCAAAGGTTCGAACTTTCTCATTATTCGCGTGCATTATCTTCAACCTTATGATTAAAGAACACTAAACTACTAATCCCTGCTTCTACATCACCTGTATCTGCATTTAATAGACTAATTTGTACATCAATTCGCTGGACATTTGGACTAATCGTGGCTTGGGCTTTTTTATCAATTTGCCAACGCTCACCCTGCTGCGTAACTTGTTTGGATGCAGTTCCTGACATCCACTCTCGGTTAATTTCCATCAAAGCAATTTCATTTAAGGCAACATATTGGGCCTTGGTTCTTAAAATGGCATGTGCAGTGGCTTGCGTGTATTGCATTGAAACATTGGTCAAGGCAATCGCAGCGACAGAAAAGATTGCAAGCGCCACCATTACTTCAAGTAAGGTAAATCCTTTAGCCCGCATTGATTTTACCTAGATGATCAATCTCGATTTCATTACCAATGGGTCTTTCCTCAAAATAGAACTGAATGCGCACAGGCTTTACTTCACCATTCCCAAGCCAAATCAGTTTAGGTGCATTATTATTGAGTAAGTCGGTATTCTCAGCATTTTGATATTGCTGATCTAAAGCTTGAATGGAAAAAGTAACATTTTCAGGCAATGTACGAGCTGAAAAATCTTTGTAGTCTTGCCATTTATTATTTTGATTGAATAGGCTGGCTTGCATACGTTCTTGCTCAGGCAAATATTCTTGTACACTATAAATACTTTGATTTACATCAACTGCATTTTTTTGTTCTAAGGCTAATATTCTAGATTGATCATTGGCATCACGTAAAATTCGCTTCATATCTAAGATAAAAACTTCACGTGATTGCATGGCTTTTCTTTGATCTACCCCACCGATATTTAACAGTACCAGTGACGCCATGATGCCCATAATCACAATCACCACCATCAATTCTACGAGAGTGAATCCACGAGCCGATGATGGTGATGCTGTTTTCATACGCTGCCTTTAAGCAAATTGAGCAACCGCGTGGATTTGTTTAGGCATCGCTAGCGCTTGATCGATATATGCAACACGCAAAGTGTCGCGAGAACCTAAATAGCGCTGATAGAAACTTGAATTCAAAATTGCCGCAGCACCATGAGTCAACGACCAAATAGACGCTAAGTAATCACGCACTGGCATATTACTTTGAATTGACTCTAGATAGCGCTCAGTCATACGAATGATTAAACGTAGACGTTGTTTGCGCACTTGGTACAGTTCACTAAATAAATGCTGAATGCCCACACCCGTTGTAGATAAGCGCTCTTCAATTTGATGAAACAGCACAGTACGCTCAGGGTGATGCAAGTGGTGCAACATAAAGAAAGCAAGGTGTTCAGGAAAAGCTTTGTCGGTATCTTTAATCATTTCCAACAACATGCGCTCATTACGAATAATCAGCAACATGTACAATTCATCTTTACTTTGGAAATGTTTATATAGTGTGCCTTTTGCAAGGTCGAGCTCAGCTGCTAACGCATCAAGCGTCATGCCTGCTTCACCATTTTCCAAGAGCAATTGTTCAGCGACTTGGAATATTAACGCTTCTCTTGCTCGAAACTGAGCTTGACGATCCATCTTCACCCTATACTCTCTTACGCTTATATCAATTCAAATTATTTACTTAAGATTGAGGAGATTTTCAAAGTTTTGCATTGTTATGAAAGCCATCTCTTCAATAGACTTATCATATACATCACTTAAGGCTTTGGCTACATAAGGAACGTATTTAGGCTCATTAGACTTTCCTCTATAGGGCATAGGCGCAAGATAAGGACTATCTGTTTCAATCAATACACGATCGAGCGGAACTTGCTTCGCCACATCACGCAAATCTTGTGCATTTTTAAACGATACAATGCCGGAAAAAGACACGTAGTAACCACAGTCTAAAACTGCTTTAGCCGTTTCCCAGTCTTCAGTAAAACAATGCAAGATCCCATGAGTCGATTTTTCCGCACGAATAATATCGACAGTGTCATGCTTCGCTGAGCGAGTATGTACAACGACAGGTTTCTTTACAGTTTGAGAGGCATGAATATGACGCGCAAAACAGTCTTTTTGTTCTGCAATAAAATCAGTGCTATGAAAGTAATCTAATCCAGTTTCACCAATTGCCCAAACCTTTTCAGGTTGAGCCAGTTCTACAAGATAGTCTACTGTTGCACGTGCCATCGTTGCTGGATCTTCACAAGGATGCACACCGACTGAATAACCAACGTCAGCATGACGAGCCGCTATTTTTGAAAGTTCGATATGGTCGTCTAGATCAACCGAGATACTCATAAATTTTGAGACCCCGGCTTGACGAGCCTGATCCAATGCTAAATCTAAGTTACCCTCGTAAGGTGTTAGGTCTAGCATGGTTAAATGGCAATGGGTATCTACAAACACAATATGTACCTACAAGTCTTCACTGTTGTAACTACATAGTGTAACTTCTACGGCCCTCAGATTTAAGTCCTGCAAGTAAACGTTCTGCTTCTGATTTGAAATAAACGCCTTTTTCACCGCCTAACTGAATTCCAAAACCTTGTGGCTTAATACCATTTTGCTTTTGTGAAATCCAAACTACTTTCCCTGTCAGTGGAATTTTAATCGACTGTTCTGGCAAGGTTGCAAGTAAAAAGACCTCTTCACCCATTTTCACAGGTTGTTTAGAAGGTACAAATAAGCCCCCACCAACCACATAAGGCATATAGCTTGCGAACAAAGTCTCCACATCTGGAATATTAGCGTGAACGATCCCGCCCATACGTGGTTGCATCATAATTCCCCTTTTTTCTAAATATTCATCAGTTTGATGCAAAGTTCATCTACGACCAGATTCCCCTGTACGTTCTGCTCAATAAACCGCTTGGACTGTTGAAATTCAGTATAAATATTAAAAAGTGCCTCTAGCGTATACTGCTCCGCTAAAGCACCAAAATCCAAATCAATATTTTTAATGGATTGATTTAGCTTGACACAAATTATATCGGACAACAAGTATTCAAACATTTGACTAAAATCACTAAAACTCAGTGCTTTATTCCACTTTGTCGCAATTGCCATGGGCATATTTTTTTGAATGACTAATTTTTGCCAATCCTGTAAGAATTCTTGTCTTAAATTCAGCCATTCACTATTTGCTAAATCAATCGCCTGTAATGGCATTTGACTGGCTAGATTCATTAAGACTTGACGCTGTGTTTCACCGCTATTCGCCAAATGCTGTTCTAAATAGTTTTGTGACACAGCAGGCTCTATTCGATCTAGTGCATAGTGTTGCATACGACTACGAATGGTCGCAGGAAGTTTAAGATAATGATCTGCGAGCAAAATAATGACAATTCGCTCACCAGGTTCTTCCAAGGTCTTTAAGAGCGCATTTGAAGAAGCAATATTCAGTGCTTCAGCCGGCTCAATCAGCACCACACGCCAACCATCCACGGTTTGTTGTACAAAAGGCAATAAATCACGAATTTTTTCAATTTTGATTTTGGCATTTTGCTTTTTGTTGTCTTCATCCGTACTGATATGGACAAAATTCGGATGAGTATCTGACTTTAACCACTGACAACTGCCACATTCACCACAAGGTTGCTTGAGCTCATCACGCTTATGACACAACACCCATGCCAGAAATTGCTTGGCAAAAGCTTCTTTACCGCAGCCTTTTTTCCCATAGAGCAATACACCATGACCGAGCTGAGGAAATCGCCCTGTTAAGGTTTCCCACGTGTTTTGCTGCCATGGATAAACTTGCGCCACAATTTCATTTTGCATCAATTTATCTACCTTATTCGAAGTTTGAAACATCCATTTGATTCAAACGATCGAGATCGGCTTGGGTATCTACACCCGGCGGTAAGTTCGCTTCAGCAACCGCAATGGCAATACGGTGACCATTTTCCAGCACGCGTAACTGCTCTAAACTTTCAAGTTTTTCCAGTACACCCATATCCCATGATACGTATTCTTGGAGTAATTTCACGCGATATGCATATAAACCAAGGTGACGATAAGCTTGGTCATGCAAGCTTTGCTCAGCAAGTTTTGCACCATCACGGTCATAAGGAATTGTTGCGCGACTAAAATATAACGCTTGATTTTGTTTTGACATCACCACTTTCACGATGCTGTCACGACGAAATTCATCCAAACTATGTATCGGCTCACACAGGGTCGACATTGAACATGCTGGCTGATCTTCTAAAAGCTGAGCCACTTGCTTGACTAACTGTGCTGGCAGTAACGGTTCATCACCTTGTACGTTAACAATAATATCTTCGCTTGCCCAACCTTTAACACGTGCAACTTCACTTAGACGGTCAGTGCCTGACGGATGTTCTGCTGATGTCAACACCACATCCACACCTTCAGCACGGCAAACTTCCGCGATGCGTTCATCGTCTGTTGCCACACATAAATCATCAAATCCTGCGACTTTTTTTGCTTGATCGACCACGCGTAAAATCATTGGTCGACCATGAATTTCAAGCAAAGGTTTACCCGGCAGACGTGAACTTGAAAAACGTGCAGGAATAACAATATGTTTCATAAATTAAATGCCTTCGGGAAGTTTTAGACCCAGTTGCTTCAACTGCTGATGGAGTGTTTCATAACATGCAGGTGATAGTACTGCATCTACAGGGACAACCCATATTTCTCTTTTAAAATCTGGATTATTTTTAAGTAATGCTAAAAGTTTAACTGCATCTTTTTCTGTAGTAATGATTGGATTACTATCTTCAAACTGCAAATCATCCAATTCATATTCATAGTGATCTGGAAATTCATGGCACTGAAATTGATGAATCCCCATGCTTTCGAGCGTATTGTAAAAACGCTGTGGAAAGCCAATGCCGACTACAGCATAAAATACATTATTGGCATCAAATTCAGTCACTACATCTTTATTTAATAAATAAGGCGGGGCTGATTCTAAATGCATATTCATCGCTAAGGTTGGATGAGACGCATGTTCAATCACTGTGCCACTTGCTAAACGCTTTTTAGGTTCTCGCAAATAACCTTCAGGCAATAATTTTTCATTACCTAAACCACGATTATTATCAAGTACAATCCATTCGAGTTGACGCTGTAATGCCCAGTGCTGTAAACCATCATCACAAATAATTAAATCGAGTTTATGTTTAGATAATAATAATTCAATACTTTGCTGACGATTGGGTCCAACCGCCATAGGCACACCCGTTGATTGAACGATTAATGTTGGTTCATCACCCACCACATCTGCTCGAGATTCTAAATCAACATAAGCCGGAAATGGTCCTTTGCCTCCATAACCACGACTAATCACACCCACTTGAATATTTAAACTATTTAAATAACTAACCAAGCGAATGAGTAATGGCGTTTTGCCACTACCACCAACCGTAATATTGCCAATTACCATGACTGGTATGGGCGCTGTATAAGTAGGCTTAAGCCCAGACTGATATAATTTTTTATTGAGTACAAAGCCGCCGCGATATAACCATGACAATGGACGAAGCACAATGAGCCACTTTGCCTGACTATTCCAAGCATCCTGAATCATTTGTGCAACTGACATGGCTTAGTTTTCCTCAAAATTACGCTGATGAAGTTGGAAATATGCACCTTGATGTGCAATTAATTCCGCATGCGAACCTTGTTCGATAATACGCCCTTTATCCATTACTACAATACGATCTGCATTTTCAATGGTTGATAAACGATGAGCAATCACGATGGTAGTTCGATCTTGCATCGCTGCATCAAATGCTTGTTGAATATAATATTCAGACTCGTTGTCTAGTGCACTGGTCGCTTCATCCAAAATAAGAATGGGCGCGTTTTTCAAAATCGCACGTGCAATCGCAATACGCTGACGCTGACCACCCGACAAGTTCAAGCCTTGTGCACCCAAAGGCGTGTCATAACCTTGTGGCAAGTCCATAATAAAATCATGTGCAAATGCGGCTTTTGCAGCGGCAATCACTTGTTCATCAGTTGCATTTTCTAACTGACCATAAGCAATGTTTTCACGTACTGTTCGATTGAATAACACGACTTGCTGATTCACCATGGATATCTGGGTACGTAAGCTATTGAGTTCAATATCTTGAATGTCATATTGATCGAGCAACAACTGTCCAGACGATACTTCTTGATAACGTACTAAAAGATTGACCAGCGATGTTTTACCTGCACCTGAACGCCCGACCAAAGCAACCGTTTCACCCGCATTCACTTTTAAATTAAAGTCGTGAATCGCATGATGACCGTCAGCATAGATCAAGTTAACGTTTTTAAACTCAACATCACCTTTTAGAGCTGGAGTAAGCGTACCGTTATTGGCTTCTTCAGGCATATCCAATAATTCAAAAACCGAATAAGCTGCTGCCATACCACGTTGTAATTTTTCATTTACATCGGTCAAGGTTTTAATTGGCTTTGCCAACATACCAGCCGCAGTGATATAAGCGACAAACTCACCCGCTGTTGTATCCCCCAAAATCTGAGGACGTAGCGCGATATACATGACAATACTGAGCGCTATTGACATGATTAACTGAACGATGGGACTGTTTAACTGTTGCACGATGACCATTTTTAAGCCACGGCGTAAGTTTTCCATTGAACTTTCATGGAAGCGCTTTTGTTCGTAATCCTGTCCTGCAAAACCTTTTACAACCAAATTACCTTGCACGGTTTCCTGCACCACGTGATTGACATCACCCATGGTGCTTTGAACTTGCATAGATAATTTACGCATACGCTTAGAGGCTTTACGAATAATCAATCCAATAAGTGGACCAAAAATTAAAATACATAAAGTCAAACGCCAATTGGTGTAAAGTAAATAGCCCAACAGTGCAATGGTAATTAAACCTTGTTGTACGATTGTTTTCAGTGACTCAGATGATGCTGCTGTCAACTGTTCAACGTTGTACATAATTTTTGCAGTAATGTGTCCACTCGAATTATCTAAATAATATTGCGAAGGCAAACGCATCAATTTAGCGAAGACTTGCTGACGAATATTAAAGATTAAGTTTCGAGAAATCACTGCAGTAAAATACCCCCCCATGAACAAACCCAGTCCACGGAAGAACATTAAAAGAACCACCAATAAAGGAAATAATGTCGTAAAGCTTTGATCTTTGTTTTGTATCGCTTCAATAATGCGTTCCAATAATTTTGCAACAGAAACCTCTGTCGCAGCATTTATACTGAAACCAAGCAATACAAGCAGGCCGATGCCCCAAAAAGGTTTTAAATAACTTAGTAGGCGTAGGTAGACCTTAAAATCGTGCTTCACTAATAACCTCGAGTTGGTACTTTGGTACTGATGTTAATATTGACAAAGCCTAACTGGCCCGCAACATCCATCACACGAATCACATCTTGATGCGTTGCTTTTGCATCAGCTGCAATCACAAACATTAAATCACGACGATCATTTGAAATCTGTTTAATTGCCGTATTTAAGTCAGAGACTTCTTTACTGGCTAGTGACTGACCATTGACAGAATAATGTCCTGTCGAGTCGACGACCACCTCAACTTTCTGATCATAGTTCTTTGGCGGAACACCTTGAGCATCTGGTAAGGTCAAGTTCATTCTACTCATCTGATTAAAGGTGGTCGAGAGTAACAAGAACACCAAAATAAACATCAGACAGTCAATCATCGGAGTAAGGTTGATATGTATATCTTCAACCTGACGACGTTTAAATTTCATGCGCAGTCTCCACTCAGCTGGCTTTCTGAATGTCCTGACTTTCTACTTCAGGTGTTTTTTTATAAAACAATGCCGCATGAAACAAAGTCGATTGTTGCTCTAACTCAGCCACATATTCTTGAACCAAGCGTTGGAAATAGCGATGTGCAAATAAAGCTGGGACAGCAATCAGCATACCAGCCGCAGTCGTAATCAATGCTTTTGAAATACCCGGCATCATCAATACAGGATCACTATTGGTACCAATATCAATCATTAAGAAGGCTTCAATAATACCAATGACTGTACCCAATAAACCAAGTAAAGGCGCAACGGCACTAAGCGTACCCAAGAAGTTGATATTTTTTTCTAAATAACCAATTTCTTGTGATGCTGTCACTTCCATTTGCGCTCGTGCATATTGCTCGCTTTGATCTTTACTGGCATAACCAGCATCCAATACACGACCCAGTGTACTTTGCTGTAAGGTTGGGCTTTGCTTTAACTGCTGCACAACATCTTTTACCGATGCGTTGGCATTCATCATTAAATCATTCGGTAGCACCATTGATTTTTTCAAACGAATAAAACGTTCAATCGTGATGGCTACCGTAAAGATTGAACAAATCACGAGTGGGATCATTAACCACCCACCCGCTTTGACTAATTCCCACATTTGATTTTCCCCAATAAATCGAAATAAAAAATTATTCAGCTAGACAGATATTTAAAATGCCATCTAACTCTTCAAGCGTATGGTAACTAATGACAAGCTTACCTTTACCTTGTTTATTATGATCAATTTTCACATCAGCACTGAAACGATCCGAAAGGCGCTGTGTCAATTGTTGAATATCTGAAGAAACTGATGTCTTGGCTTTTTGTTGTTTTGGTGCATTCAAATCTCGAACAAATTGCTCGGTTTGACGTACAGACATGCTTTTTTCAATCACCATTTCGGCAACTTTAAGCTGATCTTTGGCTTTTAGGGTCAAGATTGCACGTGCATGCCCCATATCAAGTAAACCTTGCTGCATAAAGTCTTTAACTTGTTCTGCCAAAGACAATAAACGCAATAAGTTACTAATTGTGGTACGAGCTTTACCCACAGTATCGGCAATTTCTTGATGGCTTAGACCAAATTCATCGTGAAAACGTTGTAAAGCCATCGCTTGATCAATTGGATTCAAATCTTGACGCTGAATGTTTTCAATCAATGCCAAAGCAATGGCAACTTGGTCGCTCAAATCACGCACAATGGCAGGAACTTCGGTCAGACCAGCCAATTGTGCAGCACGCCAACGACGTTCACCTGCAATAATTTCGTAAGGATGCTTTTCGTCTTCTACCGGACGAATCACAATCGGCTGCATCACACCATGTTTTTCAATCGAAGCAGCAAGCTCTTGTAACTCTTGCTCTTTAATGAAACGACGTGGCTGATATTCACCACGTTTCAATAAATTGACATCAATCTGCTTAAGCTGACCATGATCTAAAGCTTTTGCTTCGAGCTGTAGTTTTTCTTTTTGGATTGAACCAAGTAAGGCATCCAGACCACGACCTTTAGCCAGTCCGCGTTTTTTGACGGTCATGCTTTAGTTCCTTTTTTCACTTTCGTTTTTTTTAACATTTCAGCTGCCAAATTAAGGTAGGCAACTGCACCCTTAGAACTTTTTTCAAAATAAATAACAGGCAATCCATGCGCAGGTGCTTCCGCCAAACGGATATTTCGAGGAACAACCGTATCGTAAAGTTTTTTACCGAAATATTGTTCCAACTCAGCAGACACATCACGTGTTAAGGCATTACGTGCATCGTACATGGTACGCAGTACACCCACGATTTCTAAATCAGGATTCAATGCTTGCTGAATACGGTCAATGGTTTGGGTTAAGTCAGCCAAACCTTCAAGTGCATAATATTCACATTGCATTGGAATAAGCACACCACGCACCGCAGCCAAAGCATTCACGGTGATCAGACTTAAACTTGGCGCACAATCGACAATGATGTAATCATAGTCTTTTTCAATTTTTGCCAAAGCTTCACGTAAAATAAATTCACGACCGTCTTGATCGGCAATCGCAAGTTCTACACCGGCTAAATCACGATTTGCACCTAAAACTTTATATCCAACTTCTGCTTTATAAATAGCGGTTTCAATCGGCACTTCACCGAGTAAGACATCCGTGACAGAGTACAACAAATCATTTTTTTGAATGCCCGAACCCATCGTGGCATTCCCTTGTGAATCCATATCCACAAGTAAAACTCGTTTTTTTAAAACGGCCAATGAAGCAGCCAAGTTCACAGCAGTTGTGGTTTTACCTACGCCACCCTTTTGGTTTGCAATCGCAATAATTTGAGCCATGGTAACCCCAGTCCTTTGAAAATTTTAAATACGTTTTAAAAATATTAAATGGCGTTGTTCATCCAAACGTGGAACTTTTAACGCAACAATATCAATTTTGAAATCAGCTTTAAGCATCTCAACTTCTTCTTCAGGAATTAAACCCTTCATTGAAGCGATGATACTTTGTTCATGCATATATGGCTTCGATGCATCGACAAAGTCGGTTAATGATGCAAATGCACGACTGGTAATTACGTCAAACTGACCCAGTTCATTGATGCTGTCTTCATTTTCAACACGTGTTTGTACTGCAATGACATTTTTTAGTTTTAGGTCAGCAATAAATTGTTTTAAGAATCGAATTTTTTTACCGTTTGCATCCAAAAGAACACATTCACGTTCGGGCTGACACAAGGCAATAATCATGCCCGGCATACCCCCACCTGTACCAATATCCAACAATCGACCCGCAGGTAAATCATTCAAAATACTTAAGCTATCTAATAAATGCTTCACCAGCATTTCTTTAGGATCACGAATTGCGGTCAAGTTATAAGCTTTGTTCCACAGCACTAAAGCATCTTGATATTTCAGCAATAGATTTAACGCTTCTTCACTCAAATCTAAGCCAAGCTTCTGACTACCTTGCTTTAAGTCTTGAAAAAAAGGATGCATAAAGAAGACATCTCAATAAAATTAAACTGAAGTATACCGATTTCTAAGCCGTGGAACAGTAGCTAACGCTTAGCGAATATGCACTTAAGCGTACATGCCCTGACGAATCTGTAGATCTAGATCACTTAATCGCTCAGGTGTGCCAACATCTACCCATGCAGCTTGCATTTTCTGTGCAGAAATTTTTCCATCCAGCATGGCTGCTTTAAGTAATGGTGCTAATGGACGCTTCCCAGCGTCTAAACCATCAAACATTTTAGGATGAATTACTGCAACGCCACTATAAGTCAGTGCCTCACCCGCATGTTCCTGTTCAAAGGTATAGCTACGCCCTTGATCTAATACAAAATCCCCTTTCGGATGTTGTGGTGGATTAGTTACATAAACCAAGTGTGCAAGATCGGCATTTAATTCAACATTCAATAAAGATGAGAAATCAAAAGTCGTCCACACATCACCATTCACTAAAATGAACGGTTCAGTCCCTAACAAAGGCAAGGCATTGATAATCCCACCCGCAGTTTCTAGACCTTCGACTTCACGTGTCCAGCGAATATTCACCCCAAACTGCGAACCATCACCTAATGCGCCGATCAAAACATCTGCAAGCCAAGCTGAATTGATAACAATTTCAGTTACACCAATATTTTTTAGCTTTTCAATATGCCAAACAATTAGCGGTTTACCACCAACTTCAAGTAATGGTTTAGGCTTATATAAGGTTAAAGGGCGCATCCGATTTCCGAGACCCGCCGCTAAAATCATGGCTTTCATTATGCAACAACCTCGTAAGAGCCATATTTGGCTTCAAATTTCGGCAATACTTTAGCGTGAATAAATTGCATAAATGGTTGTAGTTCTGCATACGGTTTACTTTCTTCAAGTAAATACCACATCACGCGTGGTAAATCTTTGAGATAACCCGATTTACCGTCGCGCTCGAACAAGCGAACAAAAATACCTAAGATTTTAATGTGACGTTGAATCGCCATTAAGTCCGCGTCTTGTTTAAACTGGTCGAAATCACGATCTTCTTTGGCACTTGCTGGCAACATATCGTAGAACGTTTTAAACCAAGCATAGACACGCTCAGCATTCCACTGTACATAGGCATCACGCGTAATCGAGATTAGATCATAAGTATCAGCACCAATCACCGCATCCTGAAAATCAATCACGCCCTGATCTTGCTCACCATCCAGCACCATCAAGTTACGACTATGAAAATCACGGTGCACAATGACTTGAGGCTGTGCCAAAGCGGCATTGGCTAAAATGGCAAAGGTACGTTTAATCAGCGCGGATTCAGCTTCAGTTGGTTGAACTTGAAGTGACGGCAACAACCAATCAGTCAGCAACTCCATTTCAGAAATGAGCTTTTCATACGCATATGCTGGGAAATGTGATTGACCATCAATTGACTGTAATTGAATCAATTGCTTAAAGCTTTGTGCGTAATGTGTATCTACAGTCTGATCATTTAATAATGTAGAGAGCAAAACATCACCAAAATCTTCTAATAAAAGAAAGCCTTGATCGAGGTCTTTTGCCACGATATGCGGTACACGCACACCATGTGCATCAAAAAATTCATCTATCGACACAAAAGGACCACAATCTTCTTTTTCTGGTGGTGCATCCATCAGCATAAATGTTTTATTATTCAATTTGATTCGTGCATAACGACGGAAGCTTGCATCGCCTGCTAAGAAGTTAATTTCAAATTGATCTGAACCGAGTACAGATGAAATCCATGTTTGTATCAATTGTTCACGTTGTGTATTCATTTGCGATAAATTCTAATACAGGCTGAGTTTTTAAAGTGCTAAGTGTAGCTACTTATCAACTTTTTCTCTATGATGCGACAATAATTAATTGCGATTTAGCATACCTGGTTAATGAGACAAATGAAGCATCAGTTTAAATTTAATCCTTTAGCGACTGCGATCTTAACCCTTCTCTGTGGTAGCTCGTTACCAAGCTATGCCGCGCCTGTGACAAACACGTCGACCGATGACGAAACAGAACAACTCAAGCAAACGATCTCCGAGGCTTACCCGGGTCAGCAGTTTTTTGAACAATACTATGTAGACAAATCTGCACCAGAAGCTCAAATACGAAATACCAATCAACTCAGTTCTGCATTTTGTAGTGGCACATGGATTACTCCAATTGCACCAACAACAAAACCTGTTGCAGCTGAAGATGCAACTTCAACCATTACAGCAGACTATGGTCACTTCGACCCAAATGGTGACTCAGTACTTGAAGGCAATGTCATCATTGACCAAGAAGGTCGTCAAATTCGTGCAGATCAAATCAAGATTGATAAAACACAGACCTATGCCAATGCCTCTGGTCGTGTACAAATGGCACAATCTGGTCTGATTTCGCAAAGTGATTCGATTGATTACAACTTAAAAACCCAACAGGGTGATTTAAATAACAGTTTCTTCATTGCAGAAGCACAACATGCACATGGTCGTGCTGAGAAAATTGCACGTACATCGACAGAAACCCTAGAACTTGAAAATGCGGTTTACACCACTTGCCCACCGGACGAAAAGCCGACGTGGAAAATCCAAGCGGATAAAATTAAGCTAAACCAAGAAACTGGTCGCGGTGAAACCAAAGGTACAAAACTTTATGTAAAAGATGTACCTGTCATGGCGGTTCCATATTTTAACTTCCCAATTGATGATCGACGTACGACAGGGATTTTGACCCCAAGTTTTGGTTTTACCAATGATGGTGGTGTCGAACTTGCCGTTCCCGTCTATCTCAACCTTGCACCAAACTATGATGCAACGGTCACACCACGTTATATTGCAGACCGTGGTCCAATGATGGAAGGCGAATTCCGCTATCTCACTGAAAACTTTGGTTCAGGTATGGTTTGGGGTGGTTATTTACCGTCAGACCAAAAATATGATGACCAAGATCGTAAAGAATTGCATTTCCTACATAACTGGAAAATCAACGATCAGTTCACGACCAATCTTGAATATAACTATGCATCTGATAAAGACTATTTCGCTGACTTAAACAACAATCCAAACTCTAAAACCGATCTAAACTTACGTCGTGCTTGGGAACTGAATTATAAAAATGGTATTCCTGGCTTAAAAGCACAGCTTAAAGTTGAAGATTTCCAAACTTTGGATAAAACCGTTAGCGATGAAGACCGTCCTTATGCGCGTTTGCCTCAATTCTTATTAAACTATAAGACAGGCAACCCACTCGGCTTACAATACGAATTTAATAACGATACAGCGTATTTCAAAAAGAACTTACGTAGTAACGATATTCCGCAAAATAATGGCGATGCGCCAATGTATGAGCCAAGTGGTGCACGTATTTATAACGACTTTAGTGTGCGTTATAACTATCGCAATCCATGGTCATTTGTGATCCCAGAAGTGTCTATTCGTAACGTAAATACGATTTATGATCAAGACACAGTGAATGCACAAAACATCAGCTCATCAAATGAAAGTAAGTCGGTGGTTATTCCACAATTTACTCTTGACGCTGGTTTAATTATGGAACGTGAAGGTCGTTATTTACAGACCTTAACACCACGCTTCTTCTACGCATATTCACCATACAAAAACCAAGAAAACAATCCAAACTTTGATTCAACTACAGCTTCAATTAATTATGATCAATTGTTTAGCCCGCGTCGTTTCTTTGGTAATGACCGTTTAGAAGACAATAACTTTGCTTCTCTTGGCTTAAGCTATAGCTTATTTGATGATGTTGGACTTGAACGTTTAAAAGCGAGTATTGGTCAAAGTTTCTATTTTGAAGACCGCCGTGTCACACTCAATAACATTCAAGATGAGTTTGATAGCGAACGCCATACTGGCCCTGTTGTCAGCTTATCAAGCCAACTATCTGATCGCATTAGCGTAAATGCCAACTCAGCATGGATGGCAAATGGTGATAACGCTCAGCGCGATATCCAAATGTATTACACAGGAAATAAAGGCAATCTCTACAATGTCGGTTATTTCTATCGTAAAGACATTCCAAACCGCCAAGACAGTTATGACCAAGCCGTTGCTTCTTTCATTCAACCTATTCATAACAATTGGCGTATTATCGGTCATGCACAATACGACATCGACAATAGTGTTGCCCGTGAATACTTACTTGGTGTGAACTACGAGTCATGCTGTTGGGGTGTTTCGGTTTATGGTCGCTCATACTTTAACGATTTAGATGATGTAACATCTTCTGATGTAAAACCAAAACGCGCCATTATGGCTGAATTCACCCTGAAAGGCTTAGGTGGCTTCAACAATAAATTAACCTCTTTGCTTGAAAACCGAGTTTTAGGTTTTAACAATATTAATCAATCTTGGACAGAACGTTAATGAAGACAAAACAGTTAAAACAAATTTTTAAAGCGTCAGCATTGGCACTTTGCCTCTCTACTTCAATGTCAGTTTTTGCTGCTGCGCAACCTAAAGATGAAATTGTAGCTGTTGTTGACAATAGCGTGATTCTACGCAGTGATTTAGATCAAAGTATCGCAGAAATTACACATCAACTTCAGGCTAAGAAACAAACTGTTCCACCCGTTGAATATTTACAACAACAGGCTCTAGAACAACTGATTACTCGTCAGGCACAGCTTGAACAGTTAAAGCGTTACAATGTAAAAGCAGATGAAAAAACTTTAAATGATGCTGTTTTAAAAGTCGCTAAAGATTCAGGTTATTCAAGCCTTGAAGCATTCCAGCAAAAATTGGATTCTGCTGCACCTAATACATATGCGTCATTACGTGCACGTATTGCTGAAGACATCGCACTACAACGCCTACGCCAACAATTAGTGACTTCACGCATCCAGATTAGCGATCAAGACGTTAAAAACTTCTTAAATTCACCTCAAGGTCAAGCAGCTTTAGGCAACCAAGTCCACGTGCTACATGTACGTGTATCGGGTAATGAAAATGCAGTAAAAGTTGCAGAAAATGTACGTAAAGAACTTGCCAACTCCAACGATGCAAAAGCATTGAGCACCAAATTCAGCACCAAAGACATTAAAGTAGATGCTGCTGATATGGGTTTCCGCAATTTATCTGACATTCCAGACGAACTAGCTGCTCGTGTTGCACCTTTACAAGTCGGCCAAACTACCGAGCTTATTTCTGTACGCGATGGTGTGCATGTTTTAAAACTTATTGATCGTAAAGGTGGCGAACAAAAGGCAATTGTTCCTCAATTCCAAACTCGCCATATCTTGATCCAACCATCTGAAGTAGTCAGCCCTGAAAATGCGAAGCAAATGATTGACAGTTTGTATTCTCGCCTACAAAAAGGTGAAGACTTCGCTGTACTTGCATCAACTTTTTCAAATGACACAGGTTCTGCTGCAAATGGCGGTAGCTTAGGCTGGGTTAGCCCGGGCGTGATGGTTCCTGAATTTGAAGCGCAAATGAAAGCAACTCCGAAAGGTGAGATCAGTAAACCATTCCAGTCTCAGTTTGGTTGGCACATTCTTCAAGTAACTGATACACGCCAACAAGATATGACCCATGAAGTGCAAGAGCGTATGGCACGTCAAATCTTAGGTGAACGTCAATTTGATACTGAGTTAGACAGCTGGTTACGTGAAATCCGCAATAATGCTTATGTTGAAATTAAAGACCCTGCTTTAGAGCGCAACAAAAAATAAAAATAAAAAAACCAGCTTCGGCTGGTTTTTTTAACTTTGTCTTTTAATAACTTATTCAATCGACCGTTTTTATTGATATTGTGCACAACTGAATCAGTTTAAAAAATTTAGACAAAAAAAAACCTCCCATTTCGGGAGGTTTTTTAACTCAATTAACGATTATTATTTTCGTCGTCTTGAGCTTCATCAAATTTAGTTTCACCTTCAAAGCCAGCGCCTTGACCACCGAAGCCACCTTGACCACCAAAGCCACCTTGTTGACCGCCGAAGCCGCCTTGACCGCCGAAGCCACCTTGACYACCGAAGCCACCTTGACCACCAAAGCCACCTTGACCACCAAAGCCACCTTGACCACCGAAGCCACCTTGACCACCGAAGCCACCTTGTTGACCGCCACCGAAGCCGCCTTGTTGACCACCGCCGAAGCCAGCAGCACCTTGTGCACCAGCAGGAGCGCCAGCTGGACGTGGGTTACGTGCAGGAACAACAGTTGAAATAGCATGTTTGTAAACCATTTGGCTTACAGTATTTTTCAAAAGCACTACATATTGGTCAAATGACTCAATATGACCTTGTAATTTAATACCGTTTACAAGAAAGATAGAAACTGGAATACGTTCTTTACGGAGAGAATTTAAGAACGGATCTTGTAAAGTTTGACCTTTAGACATGTTATAACTCCAAAAAATAATAAAAATCAGCGCAAAAGCTACCTTTACTTTTCAATTAAAAATTATCAAAAAGGTAGTCACTAAATTTTGCTTTATCCGTAGCACTTTCGCAAGTCTTCTTGAGCCTGCTTCGCAGTTAAATATGTAGTAAATTTATGCGTTTCTTGCAAAGATCTTAACCAAGTATATTGACGTTTTGCAAGTTGTCGTGTTGCAAAAAGCGCCTTATCCTCCATTTCCTGCTGTTTTTCGCTACTTTGGTCACTGTTTTTTAAAAAATCTAGGGCTTGACGATATCCAACTGAGCGCATTGAGGGTAAATCTTCGTCTAAATCGTATTTTTCCATTAGACCTTTTACTTCATTTAAAAATCCAATTTCCCACATTATTTTTAGACGTTGGGCTATACGCTCATGTAATTCTAATCTGTTGGGCAATAAAGCGTAATTATGAAAATTGTAACGATACGGTAAATTTTTCGGTTGCTCAGCTTGTAGCTTGGTAATCGGTTGCCCTGTTAGTTTATAGACTTCAAGCGCACGAATAATACGTTGCTTATCACTGGGTTTAAATTTTTCACCTGCAAGGGGGTCAACTTGACATAATTCAGCGTAGACCGCTTCCCAGCCTTCACGTTCACCTTTAGCTTCAATTTCTGCACGAACAGCATAATCAGCACTAGGTAAATTTGACGACAAGCCCTCTAATAAAGCTTTGTAATACAACATTGTACCGCCAACCAAAATAGGCGTTACACCACGTGCATGCATATCATCAATGAGCACACATGCATCTTCTACAAAGTTGGCAGCAGAGTACACTTCAAGCGGGCTAATGATATCAATCAGATGATGAGGATAGCGTGCTAATTCAGCTTTATTTGGCTTGGCTGTACCAATATCCATATCTCGAAAAACCAAGGCAGAATCAACTGAAATTAATTCAAATCCACCCTGCTCATAGAGTTCACATGCCAGCGCGGTTTTGCCACTTGCAGTAGGTCCCATTAAATTGATGACCGGCAATTGATTTGACATGTAAAACTACTCTCCCCGAGCAAAAAGTTTATCAAGTTGTGCCAATGGAAACGCACGCCAAGTTGGGCGACCGTGGTTACATTGACTCGCAAATTCAGTTTGCTCCATCTGCCTGAGCAATGCATTCATTTCCGAAAGGCTTAAAATACGATGTGCCCGAACTGCGCCATGACATGCCATTCCTGCTAAAATTTGATCACGCTTTTGTAATAATCCTGCAACCTGATCACTTGGATCTAAATCATTTAATAAATCAGGAATTAATGCATCGAAATCAGCTTTATGCAAAATCGCAGGCACACCACGGACAATGACTTGCTCATCGCCATATTGATCAATTTCGAGCCCTAAACGGGCAAGCTGTTCTTTAAGCTCATCGACGCGCATCGCTTGCATACGATTGATGCTAATAACTTTTGGTATGAGTAACTGCTGTGATGTCCAAAACTCAGGCTTATCCCACGCAGACTTCATTTGCTGCAACACAATACGCTCATGTGCGGCATGCATATCGACAATGATCAAACCTTCAGTATTTTGCGCCAAGATGTAAATACCATGCAGCTGTGCAATGGCAATCCCCAATGGATGTTCATCTACTTTTTGCTGAATATGTGCTTGGAACGACTCATCCGCAGAAGCAATGTCATTCGATTGACGTAGTGGCGCTAAATAGCTCTGTAATGCGTTATTGAGCTGTTTGGAGCCCGAAGTATTCGAAGTATATCCATTCGTTTGATTTGAGCCATTAAACGCACTTTGAGCACTATTACCATAAACCTGCTCTGCATGATCTGCATGCGTTGAATATTGTACTGGCATGGGTGAACTAAAATCAGTCAAACCCCCTGCAATATCTGGGCTTACAAATGAACTTGGTGTGCTTTTGTTTTCGCTATTTTGATGTAATTGAAATTGTTCCTGATGTCTAGGCTGAGGAACCTGACTCTCAGGTGTTTGCCCATCCAACTTCATGGCCGTTGAAAGTTCAGCCGTTGCAGTTTGAAACTGCGCTAAAGTTGATTTCGCATAATGACGAACAAACTCATGGACTTCACGTTGGTTCAAAAATCGAATTTCATGCTTGGTTGGATGCACATTGACATCAATATTTTCAGGATCGACTTCCATAAACAGTAAATATGCTGCATGCTGGTGCCCATGCAAAATACCATCATAAGCCATGCGCAGTGCATGTGATACGGTCTTGTCTTTCACAATCCGTCCATTCACATAGACATATTGCATATCTGCCTGCGCACGTGCATCTGATGGATGTCCAAGCCAACCACTTAAGCGCATATTGATACTGTCAGCATCTATCCAATAGGCATTTTCAGTAAATTGGCGACCAAGCAGTTGTTGTACACGCTGAAACCGTAACGCTCCACTATCTGCAATTGGCAAATTCAGCTTAATACTGTTGTTATGTTCCAGTACAAAGCGAATATCAAAATGGGTCAAGGCTAAACGACGGACAATTTCTTCAATATGTCCAAACTCTGTGCCCGGTTTTTTTAAAAATTTGCGTCGCGCAGGCACATTAAAAAATAAATCTTGCACACGAATGGTGGTGCCTTGGGTTGCAGCAACGGGCTGAATTTCTTGCGAATCAAACGCTGTGCCATTCACTTCGACCTGATAGCCCACGCCGTCATCGTTTTGACTACTAGTTAAGGTTAAGCGAGAAACGGCAGCAATTGAAGCCAACGCTTCGCCGCGAAAGCCTAAACTCACAATAGCATGTAAGTCTTCAGCAGTTTGAATCTTACTGGTGGCATGACGCATTACAGCAAGCGGCAAGTCCTCAGGATGAATCCCGCGACCATTATCAATGATTTCAATCAGTGTACTGCCGCCTTGTTCCACACGAACAATCAACTCAGTTGAGCCAGCATCAATGGCATTTTCCAGTAATTCTTTGACCACTGATGCAGGGCGTTCAATCACTTCACCTGCAGCAATTTGGTTGGCTAAAGCAGGATTAAGTGTATGAATTCGGCGGGCACTGATATCATTCAGCATGGTTAAATTTTTGCTCCAACGCATGTTGTAGATTTTCTGAATTAGACGTTAAGGTCGCTTTACGGCTAATTTCATCTTCTGATTTTTCAATTTGAATTACTAAATCTGCAGCAGGAATTTCATCACCGCCCTTAGATGGCCATTCAAACAAAAATAAGGCATTTGGCGTTTCTAAATAATCACGAATACCCATGAGTTCTAATTCATAGGGATCGTTTAGACGATACAAGTCAAAGTGGAAAATGTCTTTGCCTTGAATATTGTAGGGTTCAACCAAGGTATAGGTCGGACTTTTTACCGCACCTTGATGTCCAAGTTGCTGTAGGAAATAACGGGTTAACGTGGTTTTGCCTGCGCCCAAATCGCCAATAAGGTAAACTACGCCCGTGGTAAAATGCGTCGCCAGTACGGTAGCTAAGTTTTGGGTATCGACTTCACTATTTAAATCCAGACTGAATGAATACTGCATATTACTCACAACATGTACATAAGAATTAAATATGATAGCATCGCACTGGCTAAAATTGATATGACAGCTTTCGGTTTGAACATTTTTCGCATCACATTCAGCACATTATTTATTCAGTTTTAAGATTGACTCCATGCCCAGTTCAGAATTCACCCCGCCTATGATCAATGGTGTCAGTGCCAGTCAAGTATTCTTAGATGCGAATAAATCGAATGCATCCACTGTATATGAATATTTGTGTCAGCAATTTCCACATATTGCATCAGCTGAATGGCAGCAAAGATTTAAAGACGGTTTAGTCTTTACCGAAAATGGTGAAATCTTAACAACGCTAAGTGCCTTTATCGCAAATAGTCATGTGTTCTATTACCGCTTTTTAGCACATGAAATTCATGTGCCCTTCGAACATCAAATACTGTTTGAAAATGATCATTTCATCGTCGTTGATAAACCCCATTTTTTAACCATGAGTCCAACTGGACAATATGTACAAGAAACGCTTTTGGTTCGCCTAAAGAAACAAATGCAAATCGAACATCTTACCCCCATTCACCGACTTGATCGTGAAACTGCGGGCGTTGTGCTGATTTCAAAATGTGTGGAAAGCCGTGGCTTATATCAGCAAATGTTTGCAACTCGCCAAGTGCAAAAAACCTATCATGCCATTGCGGGCTATCGTGAAGATTTAAGCTTCCCTATGACCACTCAATTTCGCATGGAAAAAGGACAACCCTTTTACACCATGCGCATATGTAGTGGTGAAGCAAACAGTGAAACTCAGATCGAGTTGCTTGAGCAGCATGGTGAATGGGCGAAATATGAGTTAAATCCCCATACGGGTAAACAACATCAATTACGTGTCCATCTCAATCAACTTGGTATTCCAATTCAAAATGACCCGTTTTATCCCACGGTTCAACACAAACCCGAAGATGATTTCAGCCAACCTTTGCAGCTCCTTGCAAAGCACATAGAATTTATTGATCCTGTGACTCAGCAAGCTTTTCTGTTCCATTCTACCCATGAATTGACACTGTAATCTGATTGTCATTACATTAAATTGATAAAATTACATCGAACAATATTGAATTTATGGTAGTTTTGATTAGAATAAATGCGAAAAGTTAAGTATTTAAAAGCTTTCTAAGAATATGAGAAAAACTGAAGTCTACCAAATCCGCCTCGATTCACAAGAAAAGAAGCAGGCATTTGCTGTATTTAAACAACTTGGAATTACGCCTGCCCAAGCGGTACGCTTATTCTTTAAACAAGTGGTTTTAACCAAATCCATCCCCTTCTCTATTGAAAATCAAAATATCAATATTGAACAATTGATTAAGTTACGCCGTCTAAAACAGCAAGAAGCCCAAGCTATTGCCAATACAGATATCAGCCCTGCTGAACTTGAAATTTTAAATAATGATCCTTTATTAGATGATGATCATCTGGATCTATTTGAAGAACTCAATGCAATTTTAGGTGAAAGTGACAAAACTTAACACTGTCGCATTTATAAACAATTTATAAATCAACCAATTCCAAAATTTAGATATGCTTCATGCAAGACAGATAAAAACAGCATGGAGTATATAAAAAATGATTGTTAGACGCGCAACCGAAGCAGATCTCCAGCCTCTCGCAGTATTATTCGATGAATATCGCCAATTTTATGGCACTTCTTCTAATCTTGATCTCTCACTTAAATTTCTCACTCAACGTTTTGAAAATAATGAGAGTGTGATCTTTATTTGCTTAAAAGATGAAGTGATTACAGGATTTATATTACTCTATTTAGGTTTTTCATCTGTCGCATGTTCAACTTATTATATTTTAGACGATGTCTATGTCACGCCTGTCTATCGTCGACAAGGTTCAGCACGACAGCTTATTGATACTGCAATTTTATTTGCCCAACATGAAAAAGCTTTAAGGATTAGCTTAGAAACACAAAAGAATAACTACCACTCACATCAATTGTATGAGTCAATGGGCTTCGTCAAGGACGATGAGTTTAGAACGTATCATTACTTTATGCGTTAACTTTTAATCCCATTAATTTTTAAAATTAATTTATTTTTTAAATACTTAAATTGAAATAGCAGCTTCGAGGCTTTTATCACTTAAACTTTGAATCTTGATAGATGAAAGCCCTATATTTACTTTACTTACTGTTCACGGAATTTTGATTGCTCAATTTGGTCTGAAGTTAAATAAACCCATTCGCCTTCAGCAAGATCTTCTAAATCCAACTTGCCAATTTGCGCACGATGTAAATGTTCAACTTTATTACCAACTGCTGCAAGCATTCGCTTCACTTGATGGTAAACCCCTTGATGTACCGTCATTTGCAATTTATGTGTATCTAGCAGATTGACATCGGTAGCAGCAAATATTCCATTTTCATTGCGTAATTCAACACCTTGCTCAAGTTGTTGAATTTGCTCAGCCGTGACTGCATCCGCAGTTTCCATCACATATACTTTCGCCACATGCTTTTTCGGATGCGTTAATGCTTGCAAATATTGCCCATCGTCCGTCAATAACAATAGACCCGTAGTGTCTTGATCGAGACGCCCCACACATTGCAAGCCTCGATTTAATAAGGTCTCATCAAATAATTCAAATACGCTAAAATGATGTGTGGCTTGATGCGAGCATTCATAGCCTTTAGGTTTATTGAGTGCAATATACAGATGCTCACGGTACAAGTATTCTTCACCGTACACACTAAAATGCAAATCGCTTAAATCAAGTTTAAGTTTAGGGTTATCTACAACTTCTGCATTGATTTCGACAGCGCCATTTTTAATCAATTGTTGGCAATATTTGCGCGAACCAAAACCTTGTGATTGCAGCATTTTTTCCAAAAACATAAACCGACCTAAATTCAATTTTTCACTGGCTATTTTAGCCTGAAAATTTGTGCACTGACGACTTAAATCCACCAAATCGACTCATCATATGCTTTGCTCTGTCGAACTAGGTTAAACTTATCACCTCCCCGTCATTTCCCCCGCAACACACTATGTCTCAGTTGGATTTAAACTTAATTGTGCTGATTGTTTTGTTAGCATGTGGTATTTTTAGTCACAACACAGCGATTACCATCGCAGCCGGTGTATTGATTGTCTTTAGAATTACGCCGCTCAGTGAATTTTTTCCTTATCTTCAACAATATGGTTTAAATATCGGGATTATCATCCTAACCATAGGCGTACTGACTCCGATTGCAAGTGGAAAAATTCCCGGTGATTCAATTTTAAAATCTTTTCTCAGCTGGAAATCACTCATCGCCATTGCGATCGGTGTTTTTGTTGCATGGCTTGGTGGTCGTGGTGTAAAACTCATGTCGAATCAACCTGATGTCGTCGCAGGTTTATTGATTGGCACGGTGGCAGGTGTCGCTATGCTGCGTGGCGTTCCCGTCGGCCCACTTATTGCAGCAGGTATTTTATCTTTACTGATCGGGATCAAATCCTAAATTAAATCTAAAATAAAAGCGGAAGTAATTTCCGCTCTTATTTTCAAGCTATTTGCTTTTTGAGATTAAACAAACGTTGACTGAGTAATATCCCAATCACTGAAAGTGATGACATTAAGATCCCAACCCAAAGCCATGTATTCGTTTCTGAAACGATTAAAGCAATCGTTGGTGGTAGCATGAATTGTGAGATTGCAGAACATTGCAATACCAAACCAATGGTTGTGCTAATCGCAGCGGAATACGGCGCAAAATGTAAAGCCTGTGCAAAAATTACTGCTGCAACCAATCCACCAAATAATGAAAAACCAAATACACTTAAATATTGTAATAAAAATGGCAAATAATCTTTAAATAAATAAAAACTTAAGGCACAAATAATTAAAACGACGAAACCAACTTGGACTAAAGTTTTAGCCTGAAAACCACGCTGTAACATCAGACCACATGCAAAAGCCCCAACAGCATTGGCAATGGAAACACTTGCGGTTAGGGCACCTGAAAGCTGTAGTGAAATATGGTTTTGTTCGTAAATCGTGGGGAGAAATCCAACCAAGGCAAACCATTGCCCTGCATAAGTCCCAAAAATCAGCGCCAATAACCATGCAGCGGGATGTGTTAAGGTATCCTTGATTAAGCCCAAAACCGACATATTATTCAACGCTGTATCTGGTCGTGGCACCCAAAAAGTGATCATTAAAAATAAGCTAGCGGTTAAAATGCTCAAGTTTAGCCAAACTGATGCCCAACCAAAGTGCATAATGACAAATGGAGCGATCAATAACGCAATACCCATGCCCCCACCCATGTAAGACGTCCAAAGCCCCATTTTTAAATTCAGCTGCTCAACTGGAACCATTTGGCGAATAAAAGCGGGCGCAGTTAAAGTCACCAGTAGAAAACCAAATCCTTCAAGGATCCGTAAGCCAAGTAGCACATGAATGGATTGCGAAAAACTTCCCAATAAACTGGCCAGTGTCAATAAAGCCAAACCCAGCAAAATACAAAACTTAAATCCAATACGTTGAATATAACTTCCAATCAGCAAGCCAAAGCACATGCCAGCGCCTTGCACCAATGAAAGCAATAAACCTGATTGAATAAAACTAATACCCAGTTGCTGTTGCAGTACAGGTATCGCTGGCGGTAATTTACCAATATGCATTGCTGCAACAAAACCCGCAGCAATAATCAATATATCTTTTGACATCCATTTCATTGAAAAGCGACCGCTCATTGCATGTTCAAGAGTTTCAGCTTAACAACTTCGGGCTTCTGTGTGAGTCAAAAAAGTGCTTAGTTTAGATGAATAATCAATAAATTATTCGATATTGACTTGTTTGCGTTCCCGCTTATTGGCGTACATTTTTAAATCTGCCAGTTCGAGCAATTGATCAATCGACTGAGCATCTTCTGGAAAGAGTGCCAAACCAACACTTGCACCAATTTTCAAACTGATTTGTTCAAAAGCAAAAGGGAGTCCACAACTTTCTGCGATTCGATTCATTGCAGATTTTGCCCTTTCTTGATTGGCAATATTGCTTAAGATCACGGCAAATTCATCACCCCCTAAGCGTGCAACCAAGTCATCTTGACGTGTTTCGCTCAAAATACGCTGTGCAATTTCTTTTAGCGCTGCATCGCCAATACGATGACCAAATTGATCGTTAATTGGCTTAAGCCCATCCATATCAATCATCAAGATGCCGAGGACTTTTTTATTATTACGTGCTTTTTCGATGCCTTGACGTAAAAAATCGACAAACAATGCACGATTTGCCAGACCCGTTAGACTGTCTTGTGTCGCTAACTTATACAGTTCTGTCGCACCATAGCGCGTTGCATGATACATCGCTGCTGCGATCAACTCAGACATTAAACTTAATATGTGTAAATCTTCTTCTTTAAAGGCATCCACCTGTTCCGAATAGATTTTTAGTACACCCACCCCTTCATCACAATGAATCAGCGGTACAACAGCCATTGAACGAAGCCCTACACGACGACAGGCTTCACGATCAACCCGTGGATCATTTTCCGAATCATTGCAGTACAAGGTTTGCTTTTGCTCAATACACATACCCGATAAGCTGTTTTGAATATATAAGCGTAGTCCAAGCAAGTGACTCGCACCATTCGATACAGCGCGATACACCATATCTCCATCTTCTGCCAATTCGACCACAGCACCTTTGGCGTTGGTAATCAGTTGGGCTTGTTCGGCGACCACCGTCATTACCGCATTGAGATCCAATCCAAGTTTGGCAATTTTCGTCTGGGTCTGAATGACCGACATCAGTTGACTTGGCGTAGGTTCAAGGTTCTTAGACATAGTTCAGCTCTTGGGGAAAGCACACAGTTGTAATTCTGACTGATTTTAAAAATTATTCATCCACTTGTATAGTAATGAATTATGCCCTATTCAACGGAAGTAAAAATTATATTTTAAAATGCTTAAAATTCATTTTATCTTCAACTCATCGATGAATATGCACTCCATACAAAAAAATGATCAAAGACAAAATTAGGGAAGTCTAAACGCAAACAACCATCTCAATACCGCTGTTTGCGTATACACCTTGTGATTAACTTGAATAATATTGATTTCGTTTTTGCGAGAATTTTGCCAACTGTTTTAAGAATCCTTCAAAATAACTCTTTTCGGTTTCTTCAGTTCTGTAACCTGCATACAGTGTACGTCTTAAACCTTGTGGCGAGACGCAATCTAGTCGTCGTGATGTTACCCATCCTTTTTGTTCATATTCATTTACCACCCAATCGGGCAATGCTGCAATACCACGACCACTGGCCACCAATTGAATCAGCATCTGAGTCAGGTCAGTTGTACGCACATGCTTAGGTTGAATATTCGCAGGTAAAAATAGCTTAGCCATAATGTCTAAACGATGCTTATCGACAGGATAAGTAATCAGGGTTTCTTCTGCCAACTCTTGTACTGTGATCTCCGTTGCTCGAACTAAGGGATGCGTATTTGATAATACTAAGCGCGACTCATATTCAAAAATTGGAAAGTATTCAACACCCTTCAAGCTGATTGGATCTGCCGTAATCAACAAATCAAACTCACCTGTTTGCAATAACTCATGTGGGTTAGCTTCAAAACCAGAAGCAAAGTCGAGGTCCACATCTGGATATTGCTGACGGTACACATTGAGTAGTGGCATCAACCAATCAAAACAACTATGACATTCGGATGAAAAAATAATGCGTCCAGTTTGACCATGCACAATACGAGTAATGTCAGTTTGGGCAATTTGTACTTGAGGCAAAATGTCATCTGCCAAACGGAGTAAACGCTGCCCCACATTCGAAAATGTCACTGGACGTGAACGACGATTAACCACTTCCACGCCATACCAATGATCTAATTCTTTTAATTGATGTGAAAGTGCCGATGGTGTTAGACACAAATCATTTGATGCAGCCACCAATGAACCGTGCTCTCTCAAAGCCAATAATGTTTTAAGATGGCGTAATTCCAACATTTAATAATCTCTTGCTTATGCGCGATGCTGCAAAATTAATATTCAGCAAAGCATTAATGAATTTCACTCATCTTATCATTATTTTAATCAATTTTATTCAACAAAAATCAAATGCTGTAAATTCAAACAAATATCCCAAAGCTAGGTAGCTTACAGTTCTGGAAGTTTTTTACCGCAGTGCGGGCAATACGCATATTGTTCCCGCTCCTGTTTTAAAGCTTCTTCGCGCTGCTCCCGCATGAGCTGCAGTAAAATATCCTGCGTTTGTTCTTTGGTGAGTCCAATATCTTTTCGGATGTCTTCAATTTTGTCTTGATCAAGCATCAGATCGATTTCTGAATGCTGTAGTAGCTCTCTAAATTTTAGCTCTAAAAATTGTTTACGCTGCTCCAGTTCATTGGCCAAGCCATTGGCTAAAATACCTGCGGGCAAAGCAGCTAAACCCACACCCAGTATGGTAATTAGCGCACCTAGAAAGCGACCTAAAGGTGTAATGGGCGTGACATCGCCATAGCCCACTGTCGTCAGCGTAACAACTGCCCACCACATTGATGCTGGGATAGAGGTAAATACTTGCGGTTGAGCCTTGCTTTCTACTGCATAAATACAGGCTGCTGCTGTAACAATCATAATACTAAGAATGAAAATGACGGCTTGGAAAGATCCTTTTTCGCGCTCAATCACCCGCAATAAAATTTGCAAGGAAACAAAATAACGCGTTAGCTTTAATAGTCTAAGTAGGCGAAGAATACGCAAGAACCGCAAATCGAGCGGCACCCAGAAATTAATATAAGCAGGTAAAATCGCCAGCAGATCAATCAGCGCACCGCCACTTTTGACCCATTTCAACCGATTTTTCCAGCCAGACTCAAAGGGTTCTTTCTCGGCAATAGACCAAAATCTCAACACATATTCGGCACTGAAAATGAAGATAGAAATATGTTCAAAGGCATCAAAAAAAACACGATAGGACTGATAGATATCGTTTACAGATTCCAGCAATACGGCCGTGGCATTGCCTAAAATCAGCAAGATCAGGAAGTAATTGACTGCTCGACTAAACGCCGTTTCGTAGTCGTCATTATGCAAATTATTGTAGACAAACTTGCGCAGCGTATACCAAGCCGTAAATGCCATAGCAGTCAAATTTTAAGGAAAATAATGCACCAGTTTAACTGATGCATCATAAAATTAAATCAAGTGCTTTGCGCAATTTATAAGAACATTACTACCTAGCTCATTATTCAACAAATAGTAGCGCCAAACGTACTTGGTCATAGCCCATACGCGGACTGGTAAGTTCCACAATTGGACGAAGTTTAATGGAACCGTCATCATTGTAATGTGCAGGATCTTGGCGTTTCGCAAGGCGTTTATAAATTTTACGGACTTGTTCCACCACATCTTCACCTGGATGTGCCACAGATATATCCAGACCTTGATCTTTTTGCAGACGCGCCAAATGGTTAATAATGGTGGCTGGGGTTAATCCACGTTCTACTGCAATATCAGAAATTTCATAGCCTTCTTCAAATAGTTCACGTGTTTGATCTAGTGTCGCAGTGGCAAAACTTTGCTTATTGCCCGACTTGGCTATTTTCTTTTCATTACGTTCAATTTCAGTTTCATTCAAGGTACCACCACAATGGCGAATGAACGCTTTATGTTGAACCGTCAAATCACTATCTGCAAAATTGGTTTCAGCTTCATCCGACAATTCTTGGAAGCGTTTATCTGCTTTAATGGCAAGACTATCAAGCTCTAGCGCCTGTTCATTGAACCCAAGTAAACGCAAACCATCCAAGGTTTTTAAACGCGATAACGCCACATAGCCCTGACCATTTTCAAAGGTATGTGTCAAATTAATTTCTGCGGCTTCAAGGGTCATCCCTTGTGATTTATGAATGGTAATGGCCCAAGCCAAACGCAGTGGAATTTGTTGAAAACTGGCAATGGTTTTGCCTTCATCATTATCCACAGACCATGTTTCAGGTTCGACGACTAAGGTTGTTCCATCGGTAAGTTTAACTTTCGGTAAGATGCCGTACTCATCATCTTCCTCAAAGCTCACCACTTCGCCCAAACTACCGTTGATATAGCCTACATCGAAGTTATTTTTAACAAACATGACTTTGGCATTTTTCTTTAAAGTCAGTGTTTCTGGTGCGCGAACCGATGACTTTAAAGTTTCAATCAGTTTGTCATTACCATCACATTGTGCATCAAACTGTTTTGACTCTTGGTCAATTTCATTGAGGTGTTTAAAATTAATACTGTCCACATCCATATTGTGGGTATATAGACGGGTAAAAGTTTCGCCAACATTTTGCGTGCGCGTATTTTGCAATGCCTGAATATGATCCGCATTAATTTGTTGGGCACGAATGGCATTTAAGATGTCATTTAAATAATCATTCCCCTGACGGTGCTGCTCAGTTAAATAGCAAACACGAAATTTCGCTTCAACCCATGCTTCAGACATGAAACAAAATTTATCTCGGTTGCGCTCACCATTACGACCGACAGGCGGTAACTGGAAAAAATCCCCTGCGACAATGACTTGAATGCCCCCAAAGGCTTCTTCACTCTCTTTAAAGAATTTCAAAACTTTATTGACCAAGTTTAATTGCTTGGCATGCAACATTGAAATTTCATCAATAATTAAAACTTGGGCATTTTCTAAATGTTCTTTTAGATATTTTCGTTCTTTTAAGCGCTTCAGTTCATCTTCAGAAATGGCATCTTTAATCCCGATACCTGCCCATGTATGAATCGTCATTCCATTCATATGGGTCGCAGCAATACCCGTTGATGCAGTAATAGCAACAGACACTTTGCGTGCTTTTAAATAATTAATATATTGATTTAAGGTATACGTTTTCCCTGCACCAGCCGAACCTGTTAAAAAGACATTTTCGCCTGCTTTGAGTAGCTTGAGTGCAGTTTCCTGTTTCATAAGACCTATACCGTAAAAGAACGGCTATAGCCTACCGATTTTTGCCTAAAAAGTTAAGCATACAATCCAAATTGCTTGAGCCAATTCTACCCATTTTGCTCTAACTGATTGAACCAACTCACAAATCGCTTTGCGACACTGATCGCCTTTTCTTCGGCTTTGGCGTTATTGGCATATTCCAATTGATCAAATATCAACTGCTGATTTTGGATAATACAACCCAAAGTCATAAACTGTAACTGCGCATGGTGATACATATGGAAGGCAACGTATTCACCGCGAATAATGCGTTCACTATAACTGGCAGCCAAACAATGTCGAAAGCGTTGAGATTCCTCAATGATCCGATCGATGGTCTTTAGCTCTTCAAAAAACCAACTTTCAAAAATTAAATTTTGCGTGCGTGTACGTGGCGTCCAAACAGCAGTGATCAAATTCTTTTTAAGTTTAGTCAAAATTTCTTGCTTATGGGCTTGATCATGCCAATAGGTTGCTTGATGAAATAAACCATTCCAGCTGACATTCTTGGGTATTTCCGTTTTTTGGGAAATGTTCGCGCTTAAAAAATCACGCACATAAGAATCAAAAATGGTCACTCTTAAATTTTGATGCTTTAAATAAAATAACTGCCGAAATTCATTCAGCTGAATTTGATTACGATGCAGTAGATTGTGAAAATCACGATTTTCTTGCTGCTCTGGATGCATATAGGCAATGAGCTCATTTGGCAAATGTGCTGTACAGCGATTTAAATGCAATAAATACGCTTGCATCAAACGACTCAAAGGCTGACAGACTTTTTTAATCGCTAAATCATCCATCGAGACCATGTCACGCATCAGCAGCAACCATTCATCTAAATATAATATGGATGGACTAATTGCCACGCGATGATCGTCCATATACTGACGCTTCTCCTGTAACATAAAATGATGCTGCTGCTCAGGGTTGAACCAGTCATGTTTCATGGCTGTTGTATAACAACTTTGAATAAATATTTTCGCTGCAATGAACTGAAAATATTGTAAGGTCGCCAAAACAATCATGGGATGACTATGTCGCGTATCCACATAACTTAAAGCCATCACTGCAACACGCACACTACTATGTTGAATATTTCGACTTAGCCAATCAACCACCTCAGTCGATTGTTTAAATAGCCATCGAACCGACCGTTTATTATCAAGCAATGGTTGTTTGCCCACTTTCTTTTGCCAAACATGACTTAGTTGCAGGAAATTACATTGACTCAATACATTTTGCTGACACCAAATATTACGTTGCATTAAGCGTACAAAGCCCAACAAATTGGGCCGTTCATGCGCATGATTTAGTAACAGTAGTACATCATCTACATGTTCATTTAACTCATGCAAGTTAAACCGTTCTTCATAGGTCAAACTGATAATGCGATAAATTGCTGGATCTAAAAACTGTGCTGCTGCAAAACAAAAATCATCCAGACTTTCCATCAACATTTGAACAGGTAACACGCTTGGCTCAGTAAAATGATTAAGCACAAAGCATTGTTCCACTCTGTCTAGCATTACTGTAGACAATGCGTGTTGCTTCTGTGCATCGCGCTGTCCATTGCTCTGCATCAGGTCATGCACTATGGGCGTTTGATACTCGCTTTGCTTTTGTCGTAATTGTTCAATTAACTCTGCCTCTGCATCATCCATATTCGCCAGAAATTGTGCGACCCGAGCATGTCCGTCTAGCACTTGAAATACATGCTGTAATATCAAATAGCGTAATTGCTTGGCTTTATTGCGCAGATACAACGGATGTTGAGGTTTTAAATCCTTGGTAAAAAAATAAATGTCATGTAAAAAGAATTCTTCCAACGCATCTGAATTAGAAGCTTGCGAATGAAATGTCGCTATTTTGATTGGCTGAAATGGATGAGGCGGAAATTGAAAGCCTAGAGAAATTGAAGTGTGTAGTTGGATACTGCAAAGTCCATTGCATAAAATAATCTGCTGATGTTCCAAATCAATTTTAAATAAATTTTGCCCATTCATCATTGCAACAAGAGCAATTTGATCTTGATAGAGCTGATGTAGTATCGGTGAAATTCGTATTAATTGCCGAGCTATCTGCTCTAATTGCGGTTTTAAATCATCCTGATCCATCGTCCGCCTCTTTTTGAATATTTTAACTTCAAATCAATATAGTCAATCTCTTAACATTAGACCACTATTATTCATTTTATTATTTTTATTCAATATCTTGCATAATTACTTAGCAATATTTTCATGCTGTTGTGCTCGAACCTGTTTCAGCTGTTCAATCGCTTGATAGATATCTTGCTGAAGTGAATCACGATAAATTTTTAGGTCATCCATACTGTCTATATGAGCCAGACTTTGTCTAGGTAAAACTGAAAATAGAACGGGATACGCTTTGGAATGATTTTTCTTGGTAAGGACGGTATCACATCCCCGTGTCGCAGTAATTTATTCAGTTTTTGTATTTTTAATAATTGTTTAAACCAACGATTTTCAATAATCACACTGGCATCAAAACCAAGATCAAACACTTCATCACCACCTAGAGCAGCAAATGGAATAATGTCATATTTGAATTCTTGTGCTAATTTTAAAAAGCCATAGCGCTCTTTCCAAATCAGCTGATAAGCTTCACCTTTACGTTTTAAGACCTCACGCCCGCCACCTGGAAAGACCAAAATCGAGTAGCCTTGCTGCATCACCGTACGTACATAGTCTTGAATACCTTGTACCGCACCAAACTTTTTTACCATGCCGCGCCAGCCGGGCAAATAAAAATGGCTATGGTCAGCAATACTCACCACAGCCACTTTATGTTCATTGTATAAGTAGTCGATAATCACAGGTGAATCAAGTACACCGTAAATCGTGTGATTACCGACATACATTGCAGGTTTAGACGCATCAATATATTCAGCACCTAAAAAAGTTGGCGTAAAATACATTTTGGATAAAGCACTTACGCGCTTTATCCATTTTGCATCATGCTCAACCTGCAACGTTATTCCTTATGCAGCGTCGTGTTTTTGCACAAGTACAGAACCAACTGAATAGCCTGCACCAAATGAGCAAAGGACACCATATTCACCATGATTCACTTCGTTTGCAGTACGGTGTAATGCAATGATCACGCCTGCTGAAGAGGTATTGGCAAACTCATCAAGAATAATTGGCACTAAATCTGGTTGTGCATTTTCTTTACCGACGACCAGCTTCAAAATCAATTCATTCATACTGGCATTGGCTTGGTGTAACCAGAAGCGTTTCACATCCGTTGCTGCGATTTTGTTATCTTCCAATTGTTTGGTGATCATTTTCGCAACTAAAGGACACACTTCTTTAAACACTTTACGACCGTCTTGACGGAAACGGTTGTTGTCGATGTCTGCATCTACTTCGCTCATGTTCAAATAACCGAAGTTGTTACGGATGTTATTTGAGAATTGAGTGAATAGATCGATATCTAATACTTCAAAGCCTGCTTTGGTTTCAGTTTCTTCAATAATTGATGCTGTAGCTACATCACCAAAGATAAAGTGACAGTCACGCATACGGAAATCAGTGTGACCCGAAGTAATCTCAACGTTCACCAATAACACACGGCGTGCGCCCGCTTTGATCGCATCATATGCTTGCTTAATACCAAAGGTTGCCGCAGAACACGCAACGTTCATGTCGTATGCATAACCTTGGATACCTAAAGCCGTTTGGATCTCAATCGCAACTGCTGGATATGCGCGCTGAATGTTTGAGCAAGACAAAATCACCACATCGATGTCTTCTGCAGTCACGCCTGCATTTTCCATCGCTTGTTTTGCTGCTGCTACGCCCCATTCAGCTTGAATAGATAATTCATCATTTGAACGTTCATGCAACACTGGACGTAAACGTTTTGGATCGAGAATACCGCTTTTTTCCGCAACATAACGTGCTTTTACGCCAGATGCTTTTTCGATAAATTCTGCACTTGAACCGCGACGAGCTTCTAACTCGCCTGCTTCAATTTTTTCAGCGTTGTCGCTGTTGTACTGTTCCACATAAGCATTTAAAGCTTCAACTAACTCTTCGTTAGTGATTACGTCTTCTGGATGGTAAAGACCTGTACCCGTAATGCGGATGCCCATGTAAAACTCCTTTTCTCAAATTACCTATATATTAACTGATTCCAAGTTTATCCCATACTTTTTGCAAGCGGGATGGAGAAATTGGCATCTTGGTCTTCATCGGTTGAGAGAAAATAGAGATACGTAACTCCTCAACCATGAAATACAATTCTTTAAGGCGAGTGTCATTTTTAAACTTGAATAATTTTTCCATCCACGGGTCAACTTGATCAATGGCAGAATTGTCCCTTTGTAGGTTATTTGGCAAGCGATCTAAACGCAAGATTAAAGCTTTTAAATATCTTGGAAATTCCAACCACACATCGGAAGTTTTGCCATAAACAAAGTCTGAAAGTTCCATCAAGTCGAGCTGATCTTCAATATCATCTATATTTTTCCCAAACACAGAATCATCTAAAACCAACAATTTCCGACGTATTTCCTGCCATTGGATGTAAGTTTCGCTCAAAACAGCCAGTGCTTGTTGACCATAGCTTAAGAAAGATTTTTTTACATTTAAAATGAGCTTTTGGTATTCCTCAGCATTGACAGGTAGCTCATTTATTGAAAGTTGCAGTGTGGCATAAACTAACATTTGCTCAAGTTTTGCTTTGTCACCTAAAGGCGAATACGCCAATGCCAACGGTTTTGAAATCTGCTTTTTCAACTGACGAACCAAATCACCCAACTGCATATGCACCAGATGAATGATCCCTTCACGATGTTGTTTTACCGCTTCGGCTTGATCATTAAAGGTCTGAATCACCACGCCAGATTCGTCTTTAGCAGTTAAAGCAGCAAAATCTTTAGATGGCACCAATGCTTGATACTGTTTAACCACAACACCTGTGACTTTTTGTGATGCTTCAAAGACAAAACTGTCTGGGAAATTTTTAAACTCACCTTTTAACTGTTTAACAGGACTATGGGTTTCTGTACGGCAACGCGCTTTCAGCTCATCTAAATCACGCCCGTGCTCAATAACCCGACCTTTCTCGTCGATCACCTTGATTAATGGCAATAGATATTGCTCGACACGCTCCCAAGAAAAGTCTTTTTCCGTAATTTGTTCACCACGTAATTGGAAAGCCAAGAAACTGAAAATATGCTCACGCAAATGCATTGCATCGACACGCCCCATTAATTTTCGAGCGGTATCAGGAATAGGCACCAAATGACGACGTTTCTCTTTTGGCAAGCCCTTAAGTAAAGCTTCAATCAAATCTTGACGCCAACCCGGAATACCCCAAGACCAGATATTTTCATCGACCTGCGGTAGAGCTTGTACTGGAATTTTGACGGTCGCACCATCTTCATCATGACTTGGGTCAAAACGATAACTGGCAGCAAGGCGCAGCTCGCCATTGCGTAAATAATCGGGGAATTGCTGTGTTGTTGGACGGTCATTCAGCCACAGCGCATCATCATCCACAAATAAAAAACGCGGATTTTTTGGTTCTACGGTGGCGCGCCAATCTTCAAAAGAACGGCGGCTAGCAACATCTTCTGGCACTTTAGACGCATAGAACTGGTAAATGGTTTCTTCATCCACCACCAAATCACGACGACGCAGTTTATCTTCAACACGCTCAACTTCTTCGAGTTTTAATAAATTGTGTTTTAAAAATGGCGGTGTAATGCCCAAATGCCCCGTAGTCAAAGCATCCCGTAGGAAAATTTCATGCGCCGCCGGATGATCGACTTTTTCATAATTAATCTGACGACGTGGCTCAATAATCAAACCAAACAATGAAATTTGATCATAAGCATTCACGACACCGGTTTTTTTCGACCAATGCGGCTCAAAATAATGATGTTTCAGCAAATCACCTGCAGCCAATAAAATCCATTCAGGTTCAATTTTCGCTAGTGTGCGAATAAAGACCTGTGAGGTTTCCACCATCTCAAACGCCATGACCCATGGCGTATTGGTTTTATGCAGAGTCGATGCAGGGAAAATCCGTGCCTTTTGCTGACGTACTGCCATAAAGACATTGCGTTCATCAGTTTTATTGGCAATGAAAGATAATAGACCCGTCAATAAAGCACGATGCAGATTTTCATAGCTGGCTTTCTTCTCATTAAAAGAAAGATTTAAGCCCTTTGCCAAATCCACCAATTGCTCATGGGTTTTCTTCCATTCACGTAGGCGCAACCAACTTAAGAAATGATTACGAGCAAAGGTTCGACGTTTACTCTCACTCATACTGTCACGGTTCGAGTGCAAGGTTTCCCACAATTTGGTGTAGAACAGAAAGTCTGAATCTGCTTCACGGAACAAGGCATGCTTTTGATCAGCTTGCATTTGTTTATCTGCAGGGCGTTCACGCGGGTCTTGTACAGCCAAAGCAGCGACAATGACCAAGACTTCATTTAACACACCAAAATGCGCGCCGCCCAAAATCATCCGCGCAAGACGTGGATCAATCGGCATTTTTGCCATTTGCTGACCGATTTTGGTTAAGCCACTCCCCTTAACGGGAGCAAGTCTCCCTTTATTAAAGGGAGATTTAGAGGGATTGCTTTCAATCAAATCTCCCCCTTGCGTAGCAGTGCCACTCACTCTTTCAGAAAGAGGGGCTTTCCCTTTTTCAACCATCGCCCCAAGCTCAATTAAAAGCTTACGTCCATCATTCACCAAACGATGATCAGGCGGCTCGATAAAGTCAAAATCTTCTAATTCACCAAAGCCCAAACTTTGCATCTGCAAAATAACCGAGGCCAAGTTGGTTCGTTTAATTTCAGGCTCGGTAAATTCAGGGCGACTTTGGAAGTCTTCTTCACTGTACAGACGAATACACACACCCGGCGCAATACGACCACAACGACCTTTACGCTGATTGGCTGCCGCTTGCGATACTGCTTCAATTGGTAGGCGCTGCACGCGTGAACGGTAGTTATAACGTGAAATACGCGCAAAGCCGCTATCAATTACATAACGGATATTTGGCACGGTTAATGCTGTTTCGGCCACGTTGGTGGCAATAATAATGCGTCGACCACCGCCTGCTGGGTTAAAAATTTTTTGCTGCTCACCCAAAGCCAAACGTGCAAATAGTGGCAACACTTCTGTATGGCGTGGACCATGTTTAATTAAAGTTTCTTGTAATTCACGGATTTCTTGCTCTGTACTGGCAAAAATTAGAATATCTGCATGCTCAGGATGACCTTTGCTTTGTGCATCCTGTAAGCATTCTTCTACCGCAGAAACCACTGCCCGAGGTAAGTTTTCTTCAAAATCATCAAATTCATCATCATCACTACCGCCAATGTTCATTTCAGAAATCGGACGGTAACGCGTTTCTACAGGGAAACTACGACCTTCTACTTCAAAAATGGGGGCGCCATTAAAGTAATTCGAGAACCGATTAACATCTAGAGTTGCAGAGGTAATAATGACTTTTAAATCTTTGCGGCGCGGCAAAAGCTGCTTGAGATAGCCCATGATGAAGTCAATATTTAATGAACGTTCATGTGCTTCATCAATGATAATGGTGTCGTATTTATTTAAAAAACGGTCATTGGCGAGTTCTGCCAGCAAAATACCATCCGTCATTAAACGAACTATCGAGTCTTGCGAACCTTGCTCATTAAAACGAACTTTAAAGGAGATCGACTCACCCAGCTTTTCACCGACTTCTTCAGCAATACGTTGGGAAACACTACGTGCAGCCAAGCGTCGAGGTTGAGTATGACCAATCAAACCCGTTAAACCACGACCCGCCAACATGGCAATTTGCGGTAGCTGTGTGGTTTTGCCCGAACCTGTTTCACCCGCCACAATAATCACTTGATGCTTTTGAATAGCATCAATCAACTTATCTGCATATTGAGTAACGGGCAGGTCTTGGTTCAACTTAATGTTCGGAATACGCGCAAAACGCTCGCGGACTTTGGTATTCGATTTTTCAAATAATTCCTGATGCTGTTTTTGATCCGCATCTTTGCCCTTTTTCAGTCGGTTTAAACGGTGAAGGTCACGCACCATCACAAGCTGATCTACATTTAAACAACTCTGCACAGAACAAGATTCCTAATAAAAACAACAAAGCGCTATTTTACGCTGTAATGAGATGAAGCGGAAGAACATCCCAGCCCCGATAAAGGAGATATATTTTGTTTAATTTTAACTTTTTTTAAAATTAACCTTGAATTTTAACAACACAGACTTCATGTTCTTAAGCAAGTTGAGGAACTGATGTTTTTTTGCTGATTTTGTCATTTCAGCATTATATGACTATGTTAAAACGACTTTGTTTTTAAACATAAGCATCAAATTTGCTGAAATGTTAAAAATCATGACCTTGCTGAGATGACATTTTAGCTAAGTTCGGTTTTTCCGATATCTTTAATGTAAAAATACCATTTCAGCAATAAAAAGAATTCCTATACTCTATCGGAAATTAAATACAAACCTCAATCATGGAGACAATGATGAGCTTAATTAATACTGAAGTTAAACCATTTAAAACAACTGCATTCCAAAACGGTAAATTTATCGAAGTTACCGAAGCTGATCTTAAAGGCAAATGGTCTGTTGTTTTCTTCTATCCAGCTGACTTCACTTTCGTTTGCCCAACTGAACTTGGTGACCTTGCAGACAACTACGCTGAATTCCAAAAATTAGGCGTTGAAATCTACTCAGTTTCTACTGACACTCACTTCACTCACAAAGCTTGGCACGATTCTTCAGAAGAAATCAAAAAAATCCAATACGTAATGGTTGGTGATGCGAACTGGACTCTTGCTAAAAACTTCGACGTATTAATTGAAGCTGCTGGCCTTGCTGACCGTGGTACTTTCGTTATCGATCCAGAAGGTAAAATCCAAATCGTTGAAATCAATGCTGGTGGTATCGGCCGTGATGCTCAAGAACTTCTTCGTAAAGTTAAAGCAGCTCAATACGTACACGCTCACCCAGGCGAAGTTTGCCCAGCTAAATGGAAAGAAGGCGACGCAACTCTTGCTCCTTCAATCGACCTAGTTGGTAAAATCTAATCTGTATTAGATTGAACTGATTCAAAAAACCACGCTCTATGCGTGGTTTTTTTATGGTTAATTTTTATTTGAAATAATCAACCGAATTCACATTTTTTCTCAAATGATTTAAGTGGTTTAATCATTTTAAAAATAACCCGAAAACCATCTAATTCATAATTACATAAACATAATAAAAATGTAGAGCATCAGTCTATTCCCCTACTATTCATCACTTATAGAGTCCAGTATTTTTAACATGAAATTTTATTCTTATTGCTACGTTCGGGGGAGATACAAGCAAATGAAAAAAATGATGCTCCTTAGTTGTATATTTTTATGTTCATTCAACACTTTTGCCGCCATTGACTGTGACGGACAAATTAAAAATCAAAGTATCCGTGAAGACATTAAAGTCAAAAAAAACTGCCAACTTGAAGGCTTAATTATTCATGGCAATATCATTCTACAATCTGGTGCCACGATCGAACTCCGTGATAATCACATCAAAGGCAATATTGAATCCAATAAAAACTTTTCTAAAATTATTGCAGACCATAACAATATCAGTGGCGATGTTAATTTTAGTGAAGGACAAAATATTCAACTACAGAATAACCAAATTAGCGGCGATCTAAAATTAAAGAAAAATAGTGGACATATTTCGCTAAAAGATAATGAAATTGCTGGCAACTTAATCTGTAGTGAAAACTCGTTCAATATGAACGGAAATAATAATCAGGTCAAAGGCAATAAATCGGAACAATGCCGCACTTTCTAGAGCCTACATTGTAGACCGCTCTTTGTCGTCCATTTTTCAAGTCATTCGAGTCGCTATAAAAAAGACATTCCGTCAGATTTATAGTCACTCGCCCTTTAATATCATTTGCTGATCGCCAAAAATCACAATCAATACGTATTATATTTTTTCAGCAATATTTAGCTGATAAAACTTTATTTTTTAACAAATCTGCAATAGTCCAACATAATATTTTGTCTTAAGTTCAAATAAGAATGACCTTCAACTGCAACACAACAATAACGATGCAATAAGGGGGATTTTTATGACAACAACTGTTGTAACATCTTGGAAATACAGTTCTTCTTCACGTTACTTAAAAATTTTTTATGCAAATGGCTCTGGCGATTTATTTTATCCAGTTTCACCTTTTATTTACGATAATTTATTACGCTGTAGCGATAAAACAGCCTTTGTCCACAAATATTTAGAATATGATTTACATTTTTCCCGTGTCTCTTTGCAGGGTTAAAAGATTAAGATCGTGTCAGGAAGATACTTTGAATAACATGGATATTTCAAGGTAGAAAATTAAAATTTTTATAAAAATCAGGGTGTAAGACCCTGATTTTTTATTGCAAATTTAGACTTCGTTTTGAATTTAAACGCACCCTAATCACGCCAAGTGACCATCAGCAAACCCGCACCGACATTAATTGTCGTACTGACAAAACGTGGGTCTGCTTTAACCACACGAATAAATTCAACGACATCCTGTGCATGCGATAAGACATTATCCACAAATAACACCCCACCTTTTCTACTAAGCAATTGAGGTAAATGGGTCCAGTATTCGACATAAGCATCACGCTCCGCATCAAGCAAAATGAAATCATATTGTGTTGAACAATCTTGTAGAAATTGCAGTGCATCACCTTGGTTAAATTGAATGAACCCACTTAGTCCAAGCTTTGCCGCATGCTCTTTTGCTTGCTCAATACGCGATTGATCAATTTCAATGGTTTCAACAATGCCTTGTGTGGATTGTGCTGCATCCGCCAACCAAAGTGTCGAATAGCCTGTCGATGTACCAATTTCTAAAATCCGTTTCGCTTGCTTCATACGGATTTGCATAGCTAAGAGCAAAGCGGATTCTGGCTCAATATTACGGTAGCGAGAAAGTCGATCATTTTGCTGTGCATCATGCGCAGTGAAGTCAGCATATAGCTTTTGCATATAATTCAAAAAAGCAGCATCCAAGCTCATCTTTTAACCTCACTCTCAGCTTAAACTTAAAATATATTTGTCTATATTTAATGGGTTTCTTGAATCAATTTAAAACGTGGAAGAACCTCTCCATCGATTTTGACGGTTTCAGTAAACATTTCAAGTGGTCGTACCCACATCGAATAATCACCATATAAACATTGATATACCACTAATTTTTCTTCAGTTTCACTGTGGGTTGCCACATGAAATACTTGATATAACTTGCCTTTATAATGTTGATAAATACCTTGTTTTACTTGCATTTCCATTCTCAAAAATCAGATTCAATTTAGTAAAATAGACTCTAACACTACAATACATTCATATCGACAAAATCCGTTATCTTTCATTTAATTGACTTGTTTTACGTCTCTTAGCCCCCACCTATAGCTCAGATATTCTTCTGATTTAGAAAGATATTTTAATTATTGATTAGTAAAACCGATTGTTTTTATAAAAACAAACCGTTTCACCTATGTGATGGTTTGTCCTATCATTCTCTCATCGAATAAATTTACTCCTTTGGAGACGTTAGCAATGTTAGACCAAAATACTTCAGCTCAACTCAAAACACTTCTTGAACGCCTTGAAGGTCCGATTGAAATCGTGGCGACTTTGAACGGTACGGATAAATCAGACAAAATTAAAGAATTAGTGACTGAAGTTGCTGCACTTTCAAACTTAGTTACAGCGCGTTTTGACGGTACAAATAGCCGTGCGCCAAGCTTCGGAATTGCAAAAGCAGGTGAAGCACCTCGTGTATTCTTCGCAGGTCTGCCTATGGGCCACGAATTCACATCACTGATTTTGGCATTGTTACAAACGTCTGGTTATGCACCTAAAGTGTCTGATGAAGTATTGGCTTCGATTAAAGGCTTAGGCATTCAATCTAACTTTGATGTATTCGTATCGTTAAGCTGCCATAACTGTCCTGACGTGGTTCAAGCATTGAACCTGATTGCTATTAACAATCCAGGCACAACAGCAACCATGATTGATGGTGCATTCTTCCAAGACGAAGTTGAAGAACGCAAAATCATGGCTGTACCCATGGTGTTCCAAGATGGCGAACATATTGGTCAAGGTCGTATGACTTTGGAAGAAATCATTGCCAAATTGGATACTAACTCTGCGGCGAAAGATGCTGAAAAGTTAAATGCCAAAGATGCCTTTGATGTTCTTGTGATTGGTGGTGGCCCTGCAGGGAATACCTCTGCAATCTATGCAGCACGTAAAGGCATTAAAACGGGTATCGTGGCTGAACGCATGGGCGGTCAGGTCATGGATACGATGGACATTGAGAACTTTACCTCGATTCAAAAGACTCAAGGTCCTAAGTTTGCCGCTGAAATGGAAGCACATGTACGTGAGTACGGTGTGGACATTATGAACCTTCAACGTGTATCCAACATTAAAGGTGCGGACGAAACTGCCAACGGTTTAGTAGAAGTAACTTTAGAGAATGGTGCAAAACTTGAGTCTAAAACTGTCATTTTATCAACTGGTGCACGTTGGAGAGAGATGAATGTTCCGGGTGAGCAAGAATACCGTACACGTGGYGTAGCTTACTGCCCACACTGTGATGGTCCATTGTTCAAAGGCAAACGTGTTGCCGTCATTGGTGGTGGTAACTCTGGTGTTGAAGCAGCGATTGACCTTGCAGGTATTGTTGAGCATGTAACGCTTGTTGAGTTTGATACTAAACTTCGTGCTGACCAAGTGCTTCAAGATAAATTGAACAGCTTGCCGAACACCACTGTGATTTTGAATGCACTTTCTACAGAAGTGGTGGGTGATGGTTCACAAGTGACTGCATTGAACTACAAAGACCGTGCAACAGATGAAATCAAAACTGTTGAATTGGCGGGTATCTTTGTACAAATCGGTTTGTTACCAAACACTGATTTCTTAAAAGACACAGCCGTTGAACTTTCAAACCGTGGTGAGATTGTAATTAACGAACGTAACGAAACCAATGTGAAAGGTGTGTTTGCTGCGGGTGACTGTACAACAGTTCCTTATAAACAAATTATCATTGCTACAGGTGAAGGCGCGAAAGCATCGTTATCTGCATTCGATTACATCATTCGTTCTGGTCAATAAGCACTGATACAAATCTAAAGTTAAATTATAAAGCCAGTCTTAGGACTGGCTTTTTTGTAGCTACATTAATCTCTTTTATAACTTTACCCATATTTTAAAATAATGATTTAACAGCAAATAACAGAATATAAGGTCAATCTCTTACACAATGATGCGCAATCCATATCGTTTAAAACTTGTGCAATTTCATTAAAAAGCATTAAGATGAAATAAGTGATCAAGGATTGCTGATGAATAAAAACTACAAGAATGTTGGTCAGGCCCAAGACTGGAGAATGACGATGCTACACTATCAATATCACTGTGCTTGTTGCAACAAAGTCGTTAATTCAACCGATAAAGAGTGTCCTGAATGCGGCTCACATAATATTCGTAGTCCATTTGGTTTCTGGATATTTTGTATACTCACTTGCCTTGCTGTTGCCATTCTATTTAAAAGCGTACAAGTGTATTTACAGCAGCATGATACAGACACACCCGCTCAAATGAATATTTTTGAAATTTTACAACACGACGAAAAAACCAATAAATAACAGATTTTCCATCAACAGAACTTAAATTATATTTTTTCAAAGCCTGAGTTTACTTGGGCTTTTAGTTTTTCTACCCTATGGAATACTCAACACCTTAACCTGTGGGCTTTTTTTATTTAAAATAGCCGCTACAAGATTTATGTAAGTGAATGTCATGGTTCAATTGATAAAGAAAGGTGGTTTACGTGAACGTGCAAATCGCAGTCGTTCGTATAAAGGGTCGGAAAATACTGAATCGACCCTTAAACCTAATCGCTACCGTGAACATTTAGAACAGACTGAAACCGTAACAACTGATGAGCCACAAAAACAAGACTTATCGGATTCAAAAACAACAGAAATGACTCAAAAATAATTACGCTTATAATTTACTTCATCATGAAAAAGCCAAGCAGTTTTGCTTGGCTTTACAGCATTGAATTTTATGTCCTCTGCGCTTAAGCACGGAAAAGACTGATAGCATCAAACCACAACCAAATAGCAAAGATCAGGAACAATACACCTGAAATGATATCAATATAACTTCCTGAACGCTGATACAACACTTTAATTTTTGGCATTGAGACAATCATCATGAGCAGACTGAACACCAAAAAAGTTTGGATGGGAATAATAAATGCCAATTGAGTTTTTAAATCCGAACCCGCAGAAGAACTCAGCGCCAAGGAAAATACACTACTAAAATAGATGAGCGTTTTAGGATTGGATAGATTGGTGAATAAACCCTGTAAAAAATAATTCTGCGGCTTTCCCAACTCGTCTGAACTGTCCAATGGAACATCTTGCGTAAGCGACTTTAAGCCACCACTCAGCATACCCCAACCCATTTTTGCTAAAAATAATCCACCAATTAGCATGAGTACTTGTTGAATCCATGGAAACTGTTCAATTAAAACCGTGAAACCGAGTAAAGTCAGCACGACCCAAACCACAATACCCACTGAAATTCCGGCAATAATTTTTAAAGTATTGGCACGTGTTGTGGAGGCTGCACTTTTAGCAATCAGTAGAACATCTGGACCTGGGCTAAGCTGCGCCACAAAATGCAGCGCACAAATGGTAAATAACAGAGACATGAAGCAATATGTAGAGTGAAATAACCACGATATTATATCGACTGTTCAAACTAATAACTCGAAATGAGTGCACTTAATTTGAAAATCTAAGTGTTTAAATCTTATATTAAATAAAAGCCATAAAAAAAGCCGAATAGGTATTCGGCTTTCAATTACTGATTAGATTATTTTTGATTTACATCTTTCAGTTCAATTTGTTTCGCATCTGGTGTCACTTCACGTGCTTCGCCATCAATCACACTTGAATCACGGCTGCCACCCTGCTGATTTTGCATATCTTGCATTTGACGCATCATGTCCGCGAAAGGATTTTGTCCCTGAGCACCGCCCATGCCTCCCATATCGCCCATCATGCCACCCATCATTTTTTCCATCATAGCTTGCTGACGTTTCATCATGGTTTTCATCATGACTGCTTTAAGAGCATTTTGCACAGGTGGAATTAATATCAATAGTGCCAATACATCTGAGATTAGACCCGGCAACAGCAACAGAAAACCAGAAATAATTTTCGGTAAATTGCCAGTTAATGCAGGATCACTACTCATTTGCCCAGCTTGCATTTGCTGCATTTGTGGCATTAAACCAGTTGAATACTTGCGAATAATATTCAAACCAATGAAAAATGCGATCACGAACCAGAAAAAGACGTACCACATACTACCGACGAGGTCGCCCACACCGATCCAGACAAACACTTCGAGGATCAAGCCTGCGAAAATCAGAAGAAATAATTTCATGAAAATTAATCAAATCTCAGTAAATTAATTTAAGGTGTAACAATCAATTGCTTAATCACTATCAAGCTTTTTTGACACGCTTATGTAACAATATGGGCATTATTTTATTTTTAAAGGGCAAATAGGGCAAACATGTCATTAATTATCGGTATTGACCCAGGTTCTCGCTTAACTGGTTATGGCATCATCGAACAAGATGGTTCAAAACTACGTTTTGTCGATGCGGGCACCATTCGTACCGAAACGACTGAAATGCCCGAACGCTTAAAACGTATCTTTGCCGGCATCGACCGTATCGTAAAGTTCCATGGCCCAACCCAAGCTGCTGTAGAACAAGTGTTTATGGCGCAGAACCCTGATTCAGCGTTAAAACTGGGGCAAGCACGTGGTGCAGCAATCGCAGCTTTAACGAATTTAGATTTGCAAGTCGCAGAATATACCGCGCGCCAAATTAAACAGTCTGTGGTGGGTTATGGTGCTGCGGATAAAGAACAAGTCCAAATGATGGTGATGCGCTTACTCGACTTAAGCATCAAACCACAACAAGATGCTGCCGATGCCCTTGCTGCAGCCATTTGCCATGCCCATGCCTCTGGTAGTATGAGCAAAATGGCGGTTTTAAATGCACTTGGTGGTATGGCACGTGGGCGCAGTCGAGTAAGTAGCCGTCGTCGTTAATACAAATAATTCTGTGTTTGTATCCACCTGACAACGAGATGATTTTAAAATCACCTGCTCTTAACGATTAATCTTAACGCATCATTTTAAAATCATCATAATCTAAGTCATGCATCGGGATAATGTGCTGATCTATTTGAGTAACATTAGCACGTAAAGGCCCAATTTGACTGTGTTTCAGGATTTTATGAATGGCATCTTCGCTGCCTATCACCAGTGCTTCAACATCGCCTGTCGCTAAATTTTTCACATAGCCTTTGAGATCGAGAGCAATCGCTTGTTGCTCAAACCATCGACGATAGCCCACGCCCTGCACTTTGCCTTGTATCAATAGTTTTACTGCATGCATTTTAAACCTCAGCCATTGAATGGTTCACCACATGATAAACCGCTTGCGCCATATCTTGCGCTTGCAAGCCACGCATGCCTTGCTGCGCTAAATAGTCTCCAGCAATAGCATGTAGGGTCACGATTTCATGCAGATGAATGTCTTGATGAAATTGAGCTTTTAAACTTGCGACCATTCCTGCAAGTACATCGCCCATACCACCAGTGCCCATACCTGCATTTCCTGCGGTACAAATCCATAATTCATCTTCCAGAATCAAACTACCTGCACCTTTTAATACCCACTGTCCTTGGTATTTTTCTTGCAGTTGCTGAATCGCCTGAATACGATCTGCTTCTATTTGTGCAGTTGTTATTCCAAGTAATTTTGCCGCTTCACCAGGATGTGGCGTTGCATAGCTTTGTGTATTCAACTGAACGGGAAATTCTGCTAAATACCAAAGTGCATCCGCATCTAGAACTATTTCTAAATCTGAATTTTGAATCAGTGGAAACCACGCCTGAAATTGTTGTTCTGCCCAAGCATCACGTCCCAAGCCCATACCAAAACTAATGGCATCGACATGATCAATCAGTTGCTGAATGTCCGATTGATTGAGTTCGTTAATATCTCGTAGCATGATATTTGGCGCACGAGACAATATGGCGGTGTGATGACGTGCATCACATACAACAGTCACTTTACCAGCACCTGCATGAAAGGCCGCTTCGGCAGCCATTATCACTGCTCCGCCCATGTCGGCATGACCACCGACAATCAACACATGACCATAACTGCCTTTGTGTCCAAAAGCCTGACGCTGTGGTAGATGAATAGTATGCGAAGAGAGTTGTGCCAGTGGACGAAGCTCGGCATCAGTCGGAATACAATCAATGACACCAACCAGACCTGCAAATTCTTTACCTTGACCAGTAAACAGCCCTGCCTTTAAGCCCAAAGCGGTATAGGTATAATCCGCTTGAAATGCAATGGGTAAAGGTTGCCCAGTATTCGCCTGTAAACCGCTTGGGATATCAATGGCAATTTTCAAACCTGTAGATAGATTGAGCCGTTGGACGATCTGTTGCCAATCTTCAGCTAACTCACGGTTTAAGCCAATGCCAAACAAGGCATCAATGTAGACATCGTAAGAATGTTGAAAATTAAAATGTTCATAGATATTTAAGTCAGCAGCTTCAGCTTCTTTATGCGCCAAATGCAAATCCTTTGACTCACCCAATTCAGCCGCATAAATATCTACTTGAAATCCAGCTTGCTTTAAATATTTCGCTGTTAGATAACCATCGCCAGCATTATTCCCCTGACCGCAGCATACCGCGACACGTTGAATTTGTTGTTTTAAAAATAGCGGGATTAGCTGCTGCGCAATCGACCAAGCCACCTGCTGCATCAACCCATAACTGCTATTGTGCAAGGCAAACCAACGCTGCTCCCACGCTTGAATACTTTGGCTATGATAAACAGGGCTATGGTAAACTTGCGGACGCATTGTATTTCCTTGTTATTCGATTATGGCCGCTTCTACTCCTGCTCAAAAAATTCCTGTTGATCAATTAGATCCAGAATCCTTAAAAGCATGGATTAAAACGCAGGCACTTAATTTAGGTTTTTCTGATTGTGTCATCGCCAAGCCAGATGCTCAAGAGGAACTCCCGCGTTTTAAGGAATATTTAAAACGCGGCTATCACGGCGACATGAAATTTTTAGAAGAAAATCTCGAAAAACGCGCCAATCCTGCCCTTTTGGTTCCAGGCACTCGCAGTATTATTTGTGTACGTATGGATTATTTGGTGGAAACTCCGAAGCCTCGCTATGTCCCGCATGAACCGAATGCCGCCATTATTGCGCGTTATGCACGCGGGCGTGATTATCACAAAACTATGCGTGGACGCTTAAAAACCTTATCTCAAATTATTCGTGAAAAAGTTGGCGATTTTGAATCACGTCCCTTTGCCGACTCGGCACCCGTATTTGAAAAATCTTTAGCTGAAAATGCGGGTATGGGATGGACAGGTAAACACACCCTGCTCATTCATAAAAAATCTGGTTCCTTCTTTGTCTTGGGCGAATTGTTCACTTCACTGGATTTACCTTTTGATGGGCCAGCCGAAAAACACTGCGGATCCTGTTCAGCCTGTATCGACATTTGTCCAACGCAAGCCATTGTCGAACCTTATATGTTGGATGCACGCAAATGCATTGCCTACTTAACCATCGAATATAAAGGCATCATTCCAGAAGAGTTGCGTAGAGGGATTGGCAACCGTGTGTTTGGCTGCGATGACTGTCAGTTGATTTGCCCTTGGAACAGCTTTGCCAAGAAAACCACCATTGAAGACTTTCACCCGCGTCATGGTTTAGATCAGGTGTCTTTATTGGATTTATGGCAATGGGATGAGGCAACATTTTTAAGCTGTACTGAAGGCAGTCCAATGCGCCGCACGGGTTATCAAAGTTTTATGCGCAATATCGCGATTGGACTAGGTAATGCTGATTATTCACCAGAAATCATTTCCGCATTAAAGCAAAACCGTGAATTGCATGATGAGATTGTGCAAGTCCATATTGACTGGGCAATCGCAGAACAACGCGCTAAAGCAGATTAAGATATATCCATATTGATTCAACAAGTTCGCTTTCAAGTTCAAGGCTAAGTTTGCAAAATTTAAAACTTGAACTGACCCATTCCATGCAATATTTAATTTTCATTAAAAAACTTTGCGACTAATTCACAGCAATAATGATTAAGTTTGCAACTAAATATACAATCTTATATTTCAATCCATTTAAATGTTTTATCGTTAGATACTATCAAACTTGACGTATATTGCCTTTAGCCTTGGCATGCTTTCTGTATGATCTATACAACGATAAAACAATGATGATGGACAGCTAGCATGAATTTACGTAATGACTGGACGCGTGAAGAAATTCAAACTTTATATGAGCAACCTTTTTTAGATTTGGTTTTTGAGGCACAGCGGGTACATCGTGAGCATTTCCCTGCAAATACCATTCAGGTCAGCACATTACTTTCCATTAAAACGGGTAAATGCCCTGAAGACTGCAAATATTGTTCTCAGTCAGCACATTATGATTCAAATTTAGAAGCTGAAAAACGCATTGCGGTGGATAAAGTTATTTCTGAGGCCAAAGAAGCTCTTGCCTCTGGTTCTTCACGCTTTTGTATGGGGGCTGCTTGGCGCAATCCACATGAACGTGACATGCCTTATGTCTTGGAAATGGTGCGAGAGGTCAAAGCACTTGGTCTAGAAACCTGTATGACACTAGGTATGCTGAACGAATCGCAAGCGGTACGACTTAAAAATGCTGGACTCGATTACTACAATCACAATCTAGATACCTCTCGCGAGTATTATTCGCACATTATTAGCACACGTACCTTTGATGACCGCTTAAATACCTTGGAATATGTACGCGGCGCTGGCATGAAAGTTTGTAGTGGCGGCATTGTGGGTCTCGGTGAAAATCGTAATGACCGTATTGGATTGCTACAAGAACTCTCTACCTTGCCGATTCATCCTGAATCAGTACCCATCAATATGCTGGTACCCATTGATGGCACACCACTGGCAGACGTTGAAAAACTCGATGTAACCGAATGGATTCGTACCATTGCTGTGGCACGTATTATTATGCCAAAAAGCTATATTCGCCTATCTGCAGGTCGTGAATCCCTTTCGGATTCAGATCAGGCATTAGCATTTATGGCGGGTGCAAATTCACTCTTCTCGGGTGAAAAGCTACTGACCACGCCAAATGCGGGTGAAGGTAAAGACCGTCAACTGTTTGACAAACTTGGATTGGTCGCTGAAAAAGCCAAACTCAATGCGGCTCAGCTTTCTGTCGATGCGATGACAGTTTAAAGATAATAGATATTTAAATGCCCCTAGATTGGGGCATTTATTATATCGTGGCAGTTCATACCTCGTTGCATTTTCAAGGCTTAGCAAAATTGTGTGCCGTAATCAAAATGCCATAACCTGCATTCAGATAGTCGCCTTCTCGGATCACGTCTTGCCCGTTTGCATGTTCCACGACTAACTGCTGCTGTATGGCATCGTAGTGAAAAGATTCAAAACAATCCTGATGTTGCAATAGCCACGTAATGGTATCCGCTATATTGGCATCGACCGTATAACGCTCTGCTTGAAAGTCTTTGGTCATCTCTTATCTAAAATTATAAAATCAACACTCAGTGTACTGAATTCATATATTTCAGACATTAAAAAAGTGAGCATTAGCCCACTTTTTTTACAGCAAGATTAATCATTACTTAGTCACACCACACTTTCTGCATTCCTTGTGTGAACCGATCTCTTCCATTTGCTCGTATTCATAAATATGGACGCAAAATAGTTTTCTGAATAAATGAAGCATGTTCTTAAAACTCCCGTTTAATTTAATGTTGTGCTTCTTAATATTTCTTCCTGAAATATTTTGGCTTGTGAAAACCATAAATAATTAATAATCATATTTTGCCAATGAGTCAAATTTTTTAGTTTAATTTTCCTTAATTTCAGATAATCGGTTAAGACTTAGACAAAACTAACATTCCACTGAGTTCTAAGAGGTTTTATTATTAAAACTAACTTAATAAAAGATCACAACTCAACTAATTCGATAGAAAAAAACTCCCCCTGAGGAGAGTTTTTCTAAACATTTATGCCAATCAACTTATAAAGTTGATTAATTTCACACTATGCATTCTGTCCTGCAAACTTTGCACGTGCTGCATGAAGTTTTTTATAGCTATCGATCAGACGTAAATGACGATCTAAGCCCTCAAGCTGCATATTGGTTTCAGTGAGACCATAGAAACGAATGCTGCCGTCCATCGAACCAATCACAGCATCCATACGTTCATCACCGAACATGCGACGGAAATTTGGCTCATAATCATTGAGATCTAAATCGTCATCCAATTCAACTTCTAAAACGACATTCATACATTGATAGAACAAGCCACGTTCTACCGTGTTGGTGTTGTATTGCAAGAAGGTTTCGACCAATTCTTTTGCTTCTTCAAATTCTTGTAGCACAATATAGATCAACAGTTTTAGCTCAAGAACCGTTAATTGTCCCCACACCGTATTATCATCAAACTCGATACCAATGAGCGTCACAATATCCGTGTAATCATCGACTTCGAGTTCTTCTAAACGTTCGGCCAATGAAACTAACTCGTCTTCATCTAAACGATGAAGATTCAAGATATCTTCACGGAAGTCCAAAGCTTTATTGGTATTGTCCCAAACAAGGTCTTCTACCAAATACACTTCAGAATAACCCGGCACCAAGATACGGCAAGCTGTCGCACCTAAGTGTTGATACACTGCCATATAAACTTCTTTGCCCATTTCTTCCAAAATCGCAAACATTGCGGCAGCTTCTTCCGCATTGGCATGTTCACCTTCAGATGTGAAATCCCACTCGACAAAGTCATAGTCCGATTTTGCGCTAAAGAACTTCCATGACACCAAGCCGCTTGAGTCAATAAAATGTTCAACGAAGTTGTTTGGTTCAGTAACCGCATTTGAGCTAAAGGTTGGTTTTGGTAAATCATTTAAACCTTCAAAACTACGACCTTGTAGTAACTCAGTCAAACTACGCTCTAATGCAACCTCTAGTTTAGGGTGTGCGCCAAAAGAAGCGAATACACCACCTGTACGTGGGTTCATGAGCGTCACACACATCACTGGGTATTGACCACCTAATGAGGCATCTTTTACCAGAACTGGGAACCCTTGCTCTTCTAAACCTTTAATGCCTGCGACAATACTCGGATATTTCGCCAATACTTCTGCTGGCACATCTGGTAAAGCCAGCTCACCTTCCAAAATCTCACGTTTCACTGCACGCTCGAAAATTTCAGATAAACATTGTACTTGTGCTTCAGCTAAGGTGTTCCCTGCACTCATACCATTTGAAAGGTAAAGGTTTTCAATTAAGTTTGATGGGAAATAAACGGTTTCACCATCTGAATGACGTACAAATGGTAATGAGCAAATACCACGTTCCGTATTACCTGAGTTGGTATCAAATAAATGCGTGCCTAACAACTCATCTTCAGGGTTATAAATTTCACATGTGTAGTCATCTAAGATTTCTACAGGTAACTCGCCTTCTGGACCCGGTTGGAACCATTTTTCATCTGGATAATGCACAAAATCTGCATTGGCAATCTCTTCACCCCAAAACTGATCATTATAGAAGAAGTTACAGTTTAGACGCTCAATGAACTCACCCAATGCTGATGCTAAAGCACTTTCTTTAGTTGAGCCCTTACCATTGGTAAAACACATCGGAGACTGCGCATCACGAATATGCAATGACCAAACATTGGGTACGATATTACGCCATGACGCAATTTCAATTTTCATGCCTAAACCAGCCAAAATACCCGACATATTGGCAATAGTTTCTTCTAATGGCAGATCTTTACCCGGAATAAACGTCGTACTTTCTGACGCTAAGTTTGGCATGAGCAAAGCTTGTGCATCTGCATCAATGCTTTCGACTTCTTCAATGACAAACTCAGGACCGGTTTGAATGACTTTTTTAACCGTACAACGGTCAATTGAGCGCAAAATACCTTGACGATCTTTTTCAGAAATATCAGATGGTAGTTCGACTTGAATTTTGAAAATTTGCTTGTAGCGATTTTCAGGATCAACAATATTGTTCTGAGATAAACGAATATTGTCGGTAGGAATGTCTCGCGCTGCACAATAGACTTTCACAAAGTATGCCGCACAGAGTGCTGAAGATGCCAAAAAGTAATCGAATGGTCCGGGAGCAGAGCCATCCCCTTTGTAGCGAATTGGCTGATCGGCAATTACCGTAAAGTCATCAAATTTCGCTTCTTGTCGAAGGTTATCGAGATAATTAACCTTAATTTCCATGTGGGCACCTAAATATTTTTATGTGTCAGTGCAACACATAAAAATGCAAAAACATAAGCCAATTTACAGCAGGAAAAGGACTTAAAAAATGAAGCCCGTACACATGGCCACAAACTTGGCAGGTACAGGCGAGAATGGAGCGTATTATAAGGTCTTTTTGGTTGATTGATAAATTCTATTCTCCCAGACCTTTCAGATTTGGTCGACGCATAGTTTCGTATTCGTGCAAATTTCTTTATAGATCAAGTTTTTTAATTGTATTTAACCGACTTACTACACCGCATCAATTTTATTCAAAGCATGGAATTGTTGCGTTAGTGTGCAGCCGTGAAGAAAAAGGCTTGTCTTTTAAAAAAATCTTCGCTAGTATGCTTTGCGTCTGAACTTGTTGATATATAACGCTTTCAGAATATAGGGCCTATAGCTCAGTTGGTTAGAGCAGCGGACTCATAATCCGTTGGTCCACAGTTCAAGTCTGTGTGGGCCCACCATATAAAACAACCTCTTACGTGCATTAATCGTAAGGGGTTTTTTATTGCTTAAATCAATGTAAGCACTGTATAAGCAAAAATGACTCTAGAATAGCAATTACAAAGGGTTGAATAAAATTAATTGATTAACCGAGAGTTCTGATAGAAATTTAAAAAAGCTTAACAAAAACTTTAATTATAAATTCAATTTCAGGGGGACTTTTTTATTATGAATAATTTGACTAGTAGATGAATCACTGATACCTAAAAACGATTACTCAATCTCTAATAAGTAAAAGTTAAATGATTCATCACCTAAAGATATATTATATTAATCACTCAAATATTGAACAAAAATTAAGATTCAACTTGTTCTGGCTTTCTTAAATCCAAATAAAATTCGATTAATGACCAAATTGTGATCAAAGCAAACATTACAACAGCAAACATGATAGCAGTTAAATAGATCATGATTGAGTTCTCCGTCAAAATACAGGATAAAAAGTTAAGCTAATAAAAAACAACCTACGACAAAAGTCTAATAATTATTCATCTGTATGCATAGAGACATTTCTTATTTTTTTAATAGTATTTTTATCTCTTATAATAGTTTCCCTGTATAGTTTTAAATCAATTATTATAAATAACGATTAATCAAATGCGGTGAGTGCCGAAATTTTATACCTTAGGACAGTTCCATAAGCTACCGAAAAGCGCTTGACTCCTTCAACAAACTGGCAGAAATTACACCTTTTTAAAGTCACCGTTTCATTCATTATGTTGAAAAAGTTTATTGGCGAATCCGCATTTAAATTAGCCGGCTGGAAATACCACGTAGAGCCTGATATTTTAGAAAACAAGCAAGTCATTGTGGGCTTTGAACATACCTCAATGATGGATGCAGTACTATCACTTGCGCTTTGCCAAATATACGATATTAAAATTCATACACTAATCAAAAAAGAACTATTCAAAGGTCCTTTTAAACCTGTATTAGAAGCCATCGGCGGGATCCCTGTCGATCGTAAAGCCAATAAAGACATCGTGACCCAAATGGTTGAGCACTTTGAAGGCAACGAAAAATTCAACTTGGTGATTGCACCTGAAGCAACGCGTGCTGAGCGCGGTGAAGCACGTAAACCGATTCGTACTGGTTTTTGGTATATTGCCAAAGCCGCGGGAGTGCCAATTGTATTCATGTATGCCAACTCTCGAACCAAACAAGGTGGCATTTTCGGGAAAATCTATCCAACAGATTTAGACCATGACTTAGCACTGATGAAACAACTGTATAAAGAAAAAGTTGGCTTAGATATCGTGATTCCAGAACCAAAAATTAAAGATTAATCTTTAAAAGGGATTTCCATTCGAAAGCATCTACATTCGAATGGATATCCCCCCCCTCACCAACGATCTTTAGCTTGATAACTTTCCTGCTTATTTTATTCAATTAAACTGTTTTGATTTTAGTGATTTGTTCAAAAATTAATGCAGCTCATAATTTATCAGAAAAAATCATATCTTTTTAAGCCTTTACCTATTTACATAATTTGTGGTTCTTACTCAAGCGGTATCAATAATCATAGCAATCTGAACATTTTTTTTTCATCTATTCATTTCCTGAAATCCAGCACTTTCACACAAAAAAGCCATTATGGTAGAATTTGCTCAATTTGATAGGCATAAGGCCAATCTACAAGGAGCATATTTCGCATGGCGGGTCATTCCAAGTGGGCTAATACTAAGCATCGTAAAGCAAAACAAGATGCGAGCCGCGCTAAAGTATTCACAAAATTCATCCGTGAAATCGTTACAGCTGCACGTTTAGGCGGTGGTGATGTTGCCTCTAACCCACGTTTACGTGCTGTTGTTGAAAAAGCATTAGTTGCAAACATGACACGTGACACCATCAACCGTGCCATCCAACGTGGTGTTGGCGGTGAAGAAAATGCTGATCTAAAAGAAGTAACTTACGAAGGTTATGGCGTAGGTGGTGTTGCTGTAATTATCGAAACAATGACCGACAACTTGAACCGTACTGTTCCTGATGTTCGCCACTGTTTCTCTAAAACTGATGGTAACTTAGGTACCGCTGGTTCTGTTGCATACATGTTTACCAAACGTGGTGAGATTACTTTTGAAGATGTTTCTTTAGAAGATCAAATCATGGACATCGCGTTAGAAGCAGGTGCTGAAGATATCGAAGTGGACGAAGAAGAAATTTTAGTCATTACAACACCTGAAACTTTTGGTGAAGTACAAGATGCCTTAACAGCAGCAGGTTTAAAATCTGATAACGCCGAAGTAGTGATGAACCCTTCAACTAAAGCGTTGATTTCAGATATCGAACAAGCGAAGAAAATCATCAAAATGATTGATATGTTTGAAGATCTAGATGATGTTCAAAACGTGTATACCAACGTTGAGTTCACAGATGAAGTAATGGCTGAATTAGAAGCGCTATAATTCAATCGAGTGAAGTTAAAAACGCACCCATTGGTGCGTTTTTTATTGCAATATCTTTTGTTTATTTCAAATCAAAAGTTAAGACAGTATTTTAGAGCTTATTGAGTAAGCCATTACAGTTAAAGACATTGTATTGTTTAATCACAAAACTGGAATGCAGTGCGACCACATGTTCAATTTTACCAATACGTTTGAGTAAAATTTCACTGTAATTTTCCATATCCCGCGCAACCACTTCCACAATAAAATCCGCAGATTGCCCTGTCACTAAAAATGCATTTATCACTTCTGGAATGCTTTCGAGTTCTTCCAAGAATTTAGCGAAAGTATCAGTATCATGTTTACTCAGTGAGACTTGCAACAACACATGTAAGCTAAACCCCAGCTTCTGATAATTAATCTCACGTTTCAAGCCACTCATGATGTTATGGTCAATCAATTGCTTGATACGTCGATGGACTGAACTGACCGATAAATTTACACGTTCTGAAAGCTCATTTAAATTGACATCTTCATGCGTCAAAATTTCTAAAATTTGTTTATCAAAACGGTCCAGTTCCATTTTTATTACTCCAGACAAATTTGAAAACTGCGTGCTAGATTTAAAGTCGACCAGACCACGCTTTAAGTTTTCATGTTATTTTTAAATATAAAAGCCAGCAGTTAATTTGCATGTTTTCTCAGGTATAACATGCTTTATTGTAAAAAATAAGTCTTTTAAAGCTTTTATATATATTATTTCCCAATATTAACCATATTATTTGAATGTTTTTTCATCGGAAGTTAAATTTTAGTTTCTCGTTTGATGATTATGACTGCAACCGTGAAATGATTAACCACTTATCTGAAGATTGCATTTTTAGACAAACGTATATCAATTTTAATAATTTTAAATCATATATTTATTTTTACTGGAATAATCAATATGTGACTGAGTTTACATACTCATTTTTCTCATCCTTTACATCAGCCTTGCATTGAATTAAAAAATATTCGCGGTTCATTTATTAAACAAAAAACAATAACGATGGAATACAATAATCATGGCAATTAAATCATTAAGCGCACTGACCTCTAAACTGAGTTCAGTACTCACACCTTCACTACAACTCAGTACAATTACAACTACGGTTTCAAACCTACTTGCCCCACTAAAAACCTCAACTATCACTGATTCGCTCACAGGATTACTGGGTAATATCGGAAGCACAAAAAGCTTTGACTTTAGTGCCTTGACCAAAGCCCTCCCTCAAGTCATTAGCACCATTCAAAATTTGACATCGAATACAGGGTCAAATTCAGATGTCCTAAAAACACTCATGAGCACCTTACAGCCTTTGCTTCAAAATTTAGGCAATAGCTCAAGCTCAACTGAAATGAATCAATTGGTTCAATCCTTACCCACCATTGTAAAAAGTTTACAAGGTTTGATTGGTAGTGCAGGTAATCAAGGAAATTTACCTGAAAATGTCAGCTCAGCAATTAAAGCCATTCAACCTTTACTTGATTTACTAGGCAATGCTTCAGGATCTTCGGATTCCACTCAAATTATTGAAACCTTAAAGCAGGTACTGTAATATGCACAACCGATCATCGAATTGGTAGGCAATATCGGCTCTGGTGATATCGATTACGGCAAGTTAGCACAAGGTGCTACATCGGCCTTATTGCCTTTACTTGCTTCGATTAATAAAGGTGACTCCTCCATTGATATGGACCAACTTACCCATGTGCTACCAACGGTTGTTGGCAGCGTGACCAATTTAGTCAGCGCAATTTCAAAAGCAAATCAAGGGAATATTCCTGAAACCATTTCAGGTGTGATTAAAGGACTAAATCCTTTACTCGATATTTTGGCAAAAAGTGATGTAATTGATGCAGACCAAGCTCAAACCGTTAAGGCCGTTTATGATGTCTTAAACAGTGTAAATACAATTCTAGACTTTGCAAATAATCCTTCATTACTCACCCTTTCGTCTGACTTGGATAATGTGATTGATTCACTTAAACCTGTGATTGCATTAATGGATAGCAGTGGCGAAGCAAGCCAATTCTTAGACAATATTAACATTCCAAATATTGGAGATTTACTGGCCAATCTTGCACCAGAAAAAATCGACTTGGGCTCTCTCAGCGACAAATTTGGACAGATTGGAGACACTATCACTGGTTCACTTCCAGATATCAGCGAACTCCTGCAAAATGTAGGTGGCTCATCGGGTAATTTCGACATCTCTACTTTGGTACCAAGTATTAGCGACGCATTGGGTCAAATTTTATATCCAATAAGCACCTTGCCGATTGATCACACTACCACTTCATTCAATCTATTAGATTTAAATACAACTCAATCCTACGTTTAATAAATTTTAGGTTTAACGTCGAAATGTAGACATAAAAAAACGCATCTTAAGATGCGTTTTTTATTTTAAACACCACGCCAATCCACACGAGCATTGCGCTCTGTTGCATAGATACGCCGTACATATTGACCCAAAGGTAAATCATTCAAAATCGCTTTATAAGCACGAAAATCCTCAGACAATGTCTCACCATGTTCTTTTTCCCATGGCGTGCCTTCAACTTCTAAAAGAGGCGCTAACATTGAACATACCGCGATATCGGCCAAACCCAATCGATCACCAACAAAATAACGTCCACCCTGTTCGACCAAACGTAGATTTAATTGCTCGACGATTTCCTCAATCCGTTGACGTGATTGTTCAACTTTATCTGTATCGAGCTTATAGCCTTTTGACACTAAAGCTTTAATAATTGGTTTTGAGTATTTTTCAAATTGTCTCAAATAGCCTTTTTCACCAATCAAAATATCCAGTGATTCTTCACTTTCATTTAAGGTATGCGCAAGCCCCCATCGACGGACATGCTGACCGAGCTCAACTGTCCATTCATTAATTTCTAAAGCTTCTTCACGCAGTTTGGGATCTGGACGGATTAGGCTATGTTCTGGATAGACTTCATCTAAATACAGTGCAATTTGCGTCGAATCTGCAACCCAATGTTCTTGGTCACGTAAAATAGGTAATTTGTTTTGCCCTGTTTTTAATTGTGCAAATGCCCGATGAACACCCGGCATAAGATTATGGGCAATATAGTCGAGCTCTTTATGATCGAGCAACCAGCGCGCCTTTTCACAAAAATGTGAGAGTGGAAACTGGTAGAGAGTACGCATAAATGCTCCAATTTTTTGTTGTGACTGGCGTATTTAAAACCCCAGCAATTTTAGTGAGATACTTTAGTCACAGTCAGCTTTAAACACAATGTCATTTTTACACCAATGCTTCACTGTTTTGGCAAACTCATTTGATCAGATAGTAAAATCATATCACCCTTCACCCTTTAGTTTTATGCAAGTTATGAAAACAAAAGCCAGATCACCTGACTTTATTATGGCTTTCATGTAAAATCACCCACAATTTTTTTATAATACTTTGTGAGTTCTTTCATGGGTTTTAACTGTGGTATTGTCGGCCTGCCGAACGTTGGTAAATCAACGCTTTTCAATGCATTAACCAAAGCTGCGATTGCTGCTGAAAACTTCCCATTCTGTACGATTGAACCAAACACAGGGATCGTTCCTGTGCCAGATCCACGTATGGACAAACTTGCAGAAATTGTAAATCCACAACGTGTTGTTCCAACGACAATGGAATTCGTTGACATTGCAGGTCTAGTTGCTGGTGCATCTAAAGGTGAAGGTTTAGGTAACCAATTCTTAGCAAACATTCGTGAAACTGATGCGATTGCGCACGTTGTACGTTGTTTTGAAGATGAAAATGTCATTCACGTGAACGGTAAAATTGACCCACTTGACGATATTGCAACCATCAATACTGAACTTGCACTTGCTGACATGGAAACAGTGACCAAAGCAGTGACACGTTTAGCTAAATCTGCAAAAGGCGGCGATAAAGAAGCCATTGCGACCAAAGCAGTTTTAGACAAAATTTTACCTTTACTCGATGAAGGCAAACCTGCACGTGCAGCTGATTTAGACGATGACGAACGCAAATTGGTTCGTGGTTTTGGTCTAATGACATTAAAACCAACCATGTACATTGCAAACGTTGCTGAAGACGGTTTTGAAAACAACCCGCATCTTGAAGCGGTTCAAAAATTAGCAGCTGAAGAAAATGCAATTGTGGTCCCACTTTGCAACCAAATCGAAGCTGAAATTTCATTGCTTGACGATGAAGACCGTGCTGAATTCCTTGAAGCACTTGGTATGGAAGAACCTGGTCTAAACTTAGTCATCCGTGCAGGTTATGGCTTACTAGGCTTACAAACTTATTTCACAGCTGGTGTACAAGAAGTTCGTGCTTGGACAGTTAAAATTGGTGCGACTGCACCACAAGCAGCTGGTGTAATTCACACTGACTTCGAAAAAGGCTTTATTCGTGCTGAGTGTGTTGCATACAACGACTTCGTACAATACAACGGTGAAGCTGGTGCGAAAGAAGCAGGTAAATGGCGTTTAGAAGGTAAAACTTACATCGTTCAAGACGGTGATGTTCTACACTTCCGTTTCAACGTATAAGTTGAATACACAAAAAGCCAGCATTACGCTGGCTTTTTTTATTATTGAAATTAATTCACAGCAATTTTCAATACGCCTCATAGATCAATATTTCAATTGTTTTTTAAATATAGAATTCTTTAAATCTGAATACAGTGATACACAATTTATCAGTTCATCCCTCTAAGCTTAAATAAAGCTTAAGAACTTAAAATCATCTTAAATACAAAAATATATAAACAACATCTATATCTTTTTTTTCCGTTCTTCAACACGCTTACTACTTATTATTTATGCTGACTCGATTAAATTAATTTACAGGCGCTAATGCCTGTTTTAAAGAACAATAGCAATGAAAAAAATCAGCACAATACTCGCAACAGGCCTATTGACTATGCTTAGCGCAACCGCATTTGCATGCCCACAAGGCACCACTTTATCAGGTGGCACAGGCGCAAATCATAAAGGTGGAACCTGCATTACTGTGTCTAAAGATGCAAAACATCAAGCACGTACTGCTGGAAATGCAGCAAAAGTTGCACGTCATGATGCTAAAGCAGCTCAACATGATGCAAAAAAAGCACAACAATTAGCACAGAGTAAATCGGTTAAAAATGAAAAAGCGGCGCATAAAGATGCAGCCCTCGCTCGTCAAGATGCACAACAAGCAAATAAAGAAGCTAAAATTTCTGCAAATGCAGCAAAAGCAGCATCTACAGATCTCAAAGTAAAACCTGAAGTACATAAAGTTTCAGCTACTACAGTGAAAACCGCTCCAGCAAAATCATAAAATCAGTCATAGAAAAAGCCAGCAACTCGCTGGCTTTTTTATTTGCCTAATTCAAACAGGCTTATGATGAATGCACAGAATGCAAAGTCTTTGCATCCATTTCTGCTCTTTGTTTGCGTGCTGAACTCAGCATACGTTGCTCGAGGTCTTTACGAAAACCAAGCAAGAAAACAAATTCTGCTAGAACAAACAAAGGACCAATAGCCAGTCCAATCACATCATCCATGAAGGCTGGTTTTTTCTTTTCATAATAATGACCAATAAATTGGATAATCCAGCCGACTACAAATATCCCAATACTCCACGCCAACCAAGCACCTAAACTCATTGCTGCGACTTTTAAAGCTAAAGGATATACCGCTGCAAAGATCAGCAGCATAATCAAACCAAAGATTTTATCCAGACTGAAGTAATAAATCACACTTGCAATCATTAACAAAAAAGCCAAAGTAATTTCGAAACCAGAAAGACTTATAGCTGCACGTGCAGTTAAACAAATAATTGAAAAGACGATCAGTGGGATACCAATAAAATGCGTAATAATGTTTTTTCGATCTAAATGATATGCTGCATACTGGCTCAGTAAATTTTCTAATTTATTCATGGCACAACTCCTTGTTCACCCATGCCTTCCACTATATAAAAGAATAAAACTTAAAGTTGTCTTGTAGCAGACAAGTTTAAAGAATTTCACATAAGGACATGTTGTGATTGAACCGATTCATCAACTCCAGCTCAATAAAAACGTTTGGTACTCAGGCTTAGATGAGCACTTTAAACAATTTATTTGTGAGCAAGCACACATACAACATATGGAAAAGAATCATCGTGTATTTCTTTCTGGAGATGTATTTAATGGTATTTATGCGGTATTAGATGGGGCTGTGCAACTGGGCTATATTGATATTCATGGCAAGGAGGCAATTGCAGCAATTGCTGAACCCATCATGTGGTTTGGTGAAATTTCATTGGTAGACTCCCAGCCACGTTCACATGATGCTATTTGCTTAAAAAAAACAATCATTTTGCAAATACCTGCGTTGGCCATCCAACAACTACTGAAACAACATCCTGAGTTTTGGTTTCATATCGCCCAGCTCACCAGTCAAAAACTTCGTTATGCATTTATGGAATTGATTTCACTACAAACACAAAGCCTCAACCAACGTCTAGCACAGCGCTTATTATTTATATTAAATGGTTATGGCAATCATCTAGAAATCCAACTACACACAATTCACATTTCACAGGAACAATTGGCACAGCTACTCAATTGTTCAAGACAATCTGTCAATCAGTCACTTCAGCATTTAGAAAAATTAAAGATTATTAAAGTGGCATTTAAACAAATTGAAATTTTGGATTTAAACCTTCTGCATCAGATTGCTCATGCACTTCCTGAGCATGATCACTGATACATGGTTGGTTTATTTCGGTGCAATTTAAAGCACCAGTATCGCGCTTATTATTATTTTTGCTACAAATTAAGTCGTTATTTTAAAAAGCAAAAAAATTAAGACAATAATTGACATACATTGACGCTATCAAAACCATTGGTACATGCTGCAACTTCTTGACTTCCCACATGAGATTTGGTTGCTTGTTCGGTTTGAGTGTTAGCTTGAACACTTTGAACTGCTGCAAATGACATCATTAAACTTGCTAAAACCAATACTTTTTTCATTTCTTTATCTCACAATTTAAATATTTCGCTTCATACTACGTATCTTATGAAATCAATAATAACCTCTTTTATCAAAATGTGATAATTCACATTTTTTATAACCTTATTGTTCGTTTCTATTATTAATACATTTTAAATCTTATATCTTGAGATATAAATTATGTGCCACAGGATAAAAAATACCTAAAAAGTCTTAATAGAAAATTATAAAATATTGTTTTATATATTTTTAAATGGTTTTTAAATTTTTAATTTCTTCATTTTTAGCTAAAACTTTTCCTACTAAATACTTCACATATTTATAAATAATTTGAATTTAAAATTTTTAAATAAGCTGAGAATAATGCCCTATTTTTATCAAAATAGAAAAAATGGCATAAAAAAAGCAGTGACTGAGCACTGCTTTCTTTGTTTAAACCCCAATTTTCTTTGGGTCAGTATTCCCAAGGTTAGGGTTATCAATAGCATCCTTACATTGCGCTTTATCACGCTCGTAATCGGTTTGCCTTTGATTAACTGTACTGCTTTGATCCAAAGTTTCACGCGCCCAGATTTCAAGACTGGTCAATGCTTTGCGGCAAAGTGCATATTTGCCCTCAGTCACAGAATCCGTCATTTTCACATTTATACGCCATTCTGTACTCAGCTTACGTGCAGGCTTACGAACTTGCTCATCAATTAAATTGCGCTGCTTTTTATATACAATTCCATCCACTTGATTAATGAATGTCCAAGCTTTTTCCGCATAAGCTGTCGCATCATTAGTCAGTTTTGGCGCGTCTTTAATTTCAACCTTCGTTTGCTCAGCACTTTCATTTCCACAGGCCTGCAGTAACACTGTACTGCACAATAATGAAACAATCAGTATCCCACGCATCTTTAACCTCTGCATATCAGGCTCGTTTCAACAAACATATTCGGCAATATGCTAGTGAATTCGAGTAGAATACTCAATCGTCATTTGACCTGTTGTTTAACTCTTTTAAGGTGTGTCGTGTCAGAGCACAATTCCTCCACAGCGAAACCTGCGGGTTTTTGGCAAGGTGCTAAAGATAGTCAGGCGATTATTTTTACTTATCTCCCTGTTTCTTTTGCATTTGGTGTTTCTGCCACTCAATTTGGTTTTAGTGCATGGGAAGCCTTATTTCTTTCCTGTTCAATGTATGCGGGTGCAAGTCAATTTCTTGTGGTGGCTTTACTCGGCAGTGGTACTTCCATTTGGATGACTGCACTAACGGTAATTGCACTGGATATTCGCCATTTACTCTATGGCCCTGCACTTCAAAACTTAATTCAAGATCGACTCAATCTAAAAAAAACCGCCGTTTGGGCTTGGGGTTTAACCGACGAAGTTTTTGCCTCTGGCATGATTAAACTCTCACAACGACGTCAGGAATGGTCAGAATCGTGGATGTTAGGTTTAAGTCTTTTTAGCTGGCTATCTTGGGCAACAGGTTCATTTTTAGGTGGCTTATTTGCCGATCAGGTCAGTAACTTACCACAGTTCCTACAAGCTGCTCTCGACTTCCTCTTACCAGCCCTATTCTTAAGCTTCTTATTGGCTGCCTTTGAAAAGAAACACACCTTTATCGTGACTGTGACGATTATTGTTTCAGCCATTGCGTGCTATTTCATTGATTTATCTGCTGCGATCTTTATTGGTATTTCGTCAGGAATCATTGCAGGTTTGGTAAAACATTATGTCTTGAAAAAACCAGACCCTGAACATGTAGGAGAAGCATCATGAATCTCGAAATTATCATGGTCGGCATATTGGTCGGTATTGCCAATTTTGCTTCTCGCTTTGGACCATTTTACTTTATTCAAAAATTTCAAAAGAGTTCACAACAACGTGGCTCTCTTTGGCTGAAAATTGCACTTGGTTCAATTGGGATTGCCGCGATTAGCTCTATGCTTGTCGTAGCAACGTTGCCACCATTACTGGAAACACCGAATAAAAGTATGGCGATGCTGGCAGGTTTTATCGTACTTGCGGGCTTATACTTTAAATTTAAACAAATTGTTCCAGCCACACTGACCGCAGCCCTCACCTATGGTTTGGTCTATACCTATATGCCTTTTTAAGTTTAAGTCGTTTTAACCCAAAGTATTTTATCCCGGATAATTATTCATGCGCAGTCTTTATCAAACTGCGCTTTTTTCTCTTCTACACATATGACATAGTCAGCACATTATAAAAAAACTATGAAAAATCGAATACATGACGACATACCGCTTCGTTCAAGGCAAAATTTTTATTCACTCTAGACGACCGTCTACACTCAGTTGGGGACTGCATAAGCCAGTTGATAGCATTTATTTTGAGTACATCATTCAGAATCAATTATTTCACGGCAATTTCTGTGGATTGCATTGTCAGCCCGCAGATCAAATTCACGCGATTTATAGCGAAGATAATCAGAAAAAAACCATTCTTGGTTTATATAACGCGACACAGCAGATCTTGCATTTACATCCAAAGCAGCAGTTATACCCTCAAATTTCTTGGTCAAAGTTATGGAAAAATTGCATACAGCTGATCAGCTTTCTACTGATTTTTCTATTTGTCGTTTTCAGCTTCAGCGCATGGCAAAGTGCTTCATTTCAAGTTTTAAACGTACTCACTGATACCCTCTACTTCACCGCTATTTTAGCTGGAATAATATTGATGTTAAGCTTATCTGCTGCCCCTGTGATCTGGCTGCTGTACTGGCCCAACTTCCGTCAAACCGCTACACAACTCAAGCTGCTGCAATGTTCAAATCTAGACATTCAAGCATTACCAGCATCCGTACAAACCGCGGCCTTTTTAAAATTAACTTAAATAAAAACATATGAATAATCATTTCAAAGTTCCTTCAAAAAAGTTCAAGCCCCTTAGCTGCGCTGAGTGTAGAATATATAAATAAAATTGTTGGACAATATCATTTATTTATGTGAATACGCGCTTAACAGCTAAAGAAGTTCTGCTATGCTTAAAACCCCATAAAATCAAGCATGGATGATTTACATGAGCGTAACAATTGGTACTCCACTTCAATCTTCTGCGTTTAAAGTCCTACTTTTAGGTTCAGGTGAACTAGGTAAAGAAGTCGTGATTTCATTACAACGACTCGGGGTCGAAGTCCATGCTGCAGACCGCTATGATCATGCACCTGCCATGCAAGTTGCTCATTTTTCTTATACTTTAAATATGGCTGATGCCACAGAACTCAAACAACTCATCGAAAAAATAAAACCCAATTTAATCGTGCCTGAAATTGAAGCCATTGCGACACAAGTTTTGGTCGAAATTGAAGAACAAAATATTGCCACCGTGATCCCATCTGCAAAAGCCGTGAATCTGACCATGAACCGTGAAGGTATTCGTCGGTTAGCAGCTGAAGAACTCGGACTTCCAACATCTGCATACCGTTTTGCCGATACCTTAGAATCATTCCGCGCGGCTTGCGACGATATTGGCTATCCAAACTTTGTAAAACCTGTCATGTCTTCATCAGGTAAAGGCCAATCTCGCGTTAAGGAATTCTCAGAAGTTGATGCTGCTTGGGAATATGCGCAAACAGGTGGACGCATCAATCAAGGCACTGTGATAGTTGAATCACAAATTGATTTTGACTTTGAAATTACCTTACTAACGGTTCGTGCTAAAAATGCTGAAACAGGTATGATTGAGACTTCATATTGTGACCCGATTGGGCATCGTCAAGATGCAGGTGACTATGTGGAAAGCTGGCAGCCACAACAAATGACCACTGTTGCTTTAGACGAAGCTAAGCGCATTGCCAATAAAGTAACCGTTGCTTTAGGTGGCTGCGGTATTTTTGGCGTGGAACTGTTTGTCAAAGGCGATAAAGTGTGGTTTAGTGAAGTATCACCTCGTCCACACGATACAGGCCTAGTCACGCTTGCCTCTCAATTCCAAAGTGAATTTGAGTTACATGCACGTGCCATTCTCGGGCTACCTGTAAATACAGCTCGACACAGCACTGCTGCAAGTGCGGTCATTTACGCAGGTGTGGATGATACCAATTTATCATTTACTGGCTTAAATCTTGCTTTGGCTAATGCCAACACTGATTTACGTCTTTTTGGTAAACCAGAAGGCTTTAAACGTCGCCGTATGGGCGTGGCAACTGCACGTGCTGAAACTACAGATCAAGCACGTGAACTTGCTCAACATACTGCACAACAAGTCAGTGTTCAACAAAACTAAGTTTGTAACACCTTAACGGACCACTGTTCATGATCAATACGCTTCCTCTGCTGAATTACATTAAAAGTAACCACGACATTCAAGCCATCAACCAATGGCGTACAGATGTTGAAAATCAGCTACAGGAGTGTTTTGAAAATGGACAGTCCATCCGAGAAGTCATTCTTGCACGTTCAAATTTAATTGATGAAGCCCTCAAGTTTTTGTGGACGCATGCTGAACTTGATGGCACTGATTTAGGCTTATTTGCTGTAGGTGGCTATGGTCGCCGCGAAATGCTGCCCTATTCAGATGTCGACATCATGATTTTGTCTGAAGATGACATTAGCCCTGAACAAGAAAAATTGATTTCCACCTTCATCTCTTCACTTTGGGATGTCGGTAACTTCAAACCGGGTATCAGTGTACGCACAATTAATGATTGCGTGATGCAAGCTACCAATGATTTAACCGTCGCAACTGCACTGATTGAAGCACGCCTCATTGTTGGTAATGAACATTTAGCCAAATGGCCACGTCGTATTGTGTCGCAAACATGGACAGACAAAACTTTCTTTGACGCAAAAATGCAAGAACAAGCCAAACGTCATGCGCAGCACAACAATACTGAAAGTAATTTAGAGCCCGATATTAAAAATGCACCGGGTGGTATCCGTGACATTAATCAAATTGGTTGGATTGCCAAACGCCATTTCCGTGTCAACCGTATTTATGATTTAGTACATTTGGGCTTTATTTCCGAGTTTGAACTTGGCGTCCTTGAAGAAACCGAAAGTTTTCTCTGGGAAATTCGCCATCATTTGCACCGCTTAACCAAACGCGATGAAAACCGTTTATTGTTCGATTATCAACGTGATATTGCAGCAAAATTTGGTTATCAGCGCGAAGAAGGTAAGTCACCGAATTATCCAATTGAACAGTTCATGAAGCGCTACTACCGTAGTGCTCAACAAGTGTCAACTTTGAATGAAATGTTATTGGCCTATTTCAATGAGTCTGTAATTACACCTCGTCTACCAGACTATGAACGTAATATTGAAGAAATTAATGCCAACTTCAAATTGGTCGATGGTAAATTAGCGGTTCAACATCATAAAATTTTCTCGGAAAATCCAAGTGCCATATTAGAAATCTTTTATTTACTGGCAAATCGCCCAGAAATTGAAGGCATTCGTGCACGTACATTGCGTCTACTGACATTAGCTGCAAAACGGATTGATCAAAATTATCGCAACAACCCTGCGCATCAAGCTTTATTTATGGCGATCATTCGCTCACCTTACCGTTTATACGACACCATGGTGGCGATGAAGCGATATGGTGTATTGGGGAATTATATTCCTGCATTTGGTCAAATTATGGGCCTCATGCAATATGACTTATTCCATATCTATACCGTTGATGCTCATACCCTGCTATTACTGCGTAATCTAAATCGCTTTAAAGAACCTGAATTTGCCAAAGATTTCCCTGTCGTAAGTTCGGTATTCCAGCGTCTTGCACGTCGTGACATTGTTTATCTAGCAGCTATTTTCCATGACATTGCCAAAGGTCGTGGTGGCGACCACAGTGAACTTGGTGCAGCAGATGCCATTGAGTTCTGCCGTGCGCATGGTTTTACCGAACGTGAATGTAATTTAGTCGCTTGGCTCATTCAAAATCATTTGCTTATGTCTGTAACCTCGCAGAAAAAAGATATTTCCGACCCAGATGTAGTGAAAGAATTTGCTGAGAAAATGGGTGATATGGAGCATTTGGATTATCTGTACACCCTGACCGTCGCAGATATTAATGCAACCAACCCAACGCTATGGAATACATGGCGTGCCTCGCTCATGCGTCAGTTATACACCCAAGCGCGTGATGTGATTCGCTCTGGTCTCGGTCGCCCTGTCGATTATCCTATGCTAATTGAAGACACTAAATTTGCTGCAAGCGAACTTTTGGTGAATGATTTTGCCTTATATGACGTAGAAACAGTGTGGCAAGAACTCGGTGATGAATACTTCCTTAAAGAATCAGCCGACGAGATTGCATGGCATACCCGCGCGATTTTACAACATGGCAATAATGCTGAACCGCTCGTTCTGATGCGTGCCCACCGTAAATTCGCACAAGATGCCGTTCAGATCTTTATTTACACCCAAGATCAGCCAAACTTATTTGCTACAACAGTTGCGATTCTGGACCGAATGAACCTCGACGTTCAGGATGCCCGTATTATTACAGCTTCGACCGCCTTCAGTTTAGATACCTACGTCGTGCTTGACCGTTTTGGTACATTACTGACAGACCCAGAGCGCGAACAGACTGTGATTGAAGCCCTGAAAAAAGCGCTAAGTCAATCCGACAAATATCCAGGCCTGATGCAACGTCGTATTCCACGCCAGCTTCGCCATTTTGATATTGAAAATACTGTCGATATCACACTAAATGAAGCCTTACAGCAAAACATGGTTGAAATTGCAACACTTGACCATCCCGGCTTACTTGCCAAAGTTGGTGGATTATTTATGATGCAAGGCTTAGACATTCACTCAGCCAAAATTGCGACTTTGGGCGAACGTGCTGAAGATATTTTCTATGTCACTAAAAAAGATGGCTCACCTATGAATGATGCTGAAGCTGAAACTTTTGCTGCACAGCTGAAGTTGGCTTTAGATGAAGCATCAAATCAAGTTTCAGGTCATCATTAACTTAAATTGTTCGGTATTTATTCCATGAATTCCAGTTTGTCATTATTGCACCCTTATCCATTCGAAAAATTGAATAAACTTTTTCAGGATGTTAAGCCCGCAGATTTGCCTTTAATTCCACTTTCAATTGGTGAACCGAAGCATCCTGCACCAGAATTTGTGAAGCAGGCAATTATTGACAACTTCCAACACCTATCGACTTATCCAAATAGCAAAGGTTTACCTGAACTTCGCAATAGCATTGCTCATTGGCTTACTCGTCGTTTTAAGCTGAATAGCATCAGTACAGAAAGCAATATTTTGCCTGTATCAGGCACACGTGAAGCGATTTTCTCTTTTGTTCAAGCGTTGATTAAACGTGAAGATGCTCCTTATGTGGTCATGCCTAATCCCTTCTATCAAATTTATGAAGGTGCAACATTACTCGCTGGTGCAAAGCCTTACTTCATCAACTGTACTGAAGAAAACCATTATCTTGGTGACTTCGATGCTGTTCCTGCTGAAGTTTGGGAAAAAACTGCTTTGTTATTTGTCTGCACACCGGGTAATCCAACTGGTGCAGTGCTGTCTAAAGAACAGTTTAAAAAGCTCATTGCGCTGTCAGACCAATATGGTTTTGTGATTGCTTCGGATGAATGCTATTCAGAACTTTGGTTTGATGAAGCCCCTGTCGGTCTACTTGAAGTTTGTGCCGAAATGGGTCGTGACGATTATAAAAATTGTGTCGTGTTCCATTCATTGTCTAAGCGTTCAAACCTTCCGGGTATGCGTTCTGGTTTTGTTGCGGGTGATGCCGCATTGTTGAAACCTTATTTGCAATATCGTACTTATCACGGTGCTGCAATGCCTGTTCAACATCAATTGGCATCGATTGCTGCTTGGGACGACGAAGCACATGTTGAAGAAAACCGTGTGCAATACCGTGCGAAATTTGATTTATTCCAACGCGAACTTGGTCACTTGCTCCCACTACAAAAGCCAGATGCAGGATTCTACTACTGGTTAAAAGTGGATAATGACGAAACTTTTGCCAAAATGCTGATGGAAAAAGCACACGTTAAAGTGTTGCCTGGTCGTTATTTATCGCGTGATACAGAACAAGGCAATCCCGGTGAAAACCATGTTCGTCTCGCATTGGTTGCAGACATTGCGCAATGTGAAGAAGTGATTCGACGTTTAAAAGCAGTGCTTTAAATGATTTGAATCGTTCTGCTCAAAAAAATGCCCCAGATTTGGGGCATTTTTTTGATTCCTTTTTTAACAATCATTCAGAGATAATCGTTAGAAATCAAATGTGGCACTCAGTTTAAAAGTTCGAGGTTCGCTCAGTGACAAATATGTATAGTCGTTAACAGATGCTGAAGCCCAATAATCTTTATCTAAAACATTGGTCACACTAAAATTCAAACTGGTCGGTACACTTTTAATCTGCGTTTTATAGTTTGCACCTAAATCCACACGTGTCCAATCTTTGAGTTTCAATGTATTGGCATTGTTCGCATAGGTTGAACCCGTATATACAACACGCCCATTTACACTGATATCTTGCTCAATTGGTAGTTTCCAGTCCGCTTCGACATTGGCCTGAAACTCTGGCACACCAATGACACGATATCCATCAAATAAACCTTGGTACGTATCTTTTTGTTCCGTATCAATCCAAGTCGCGCCACCCAATATTTTGATTGAATCAGTTAATTGACCATAGGCATTAAATTCTAATCCTTGGTGGATATTTGTCGCTTGACTGATTTGTGCTGTGCCTGAGGCATTCACTGAGGCTTTTTGTCGATCTGTATAGAAATAACTTAGTGTTCCGCCAATCAAGCCATTTTCATATTTCAATCCCAGTTCTTTTTGTTTCGACACAAATGGATCGGCAATAAAGTTATTGCCTTCGCTATCCAAAATCGCTTCACCCTGAACCAAAGCTTCGATGTAATTGGCATACATAGACCATTCAGGTGTTAATTTATAGCTCACACCCAATGCCGGAGTGAGCTGATTTTTATTAATATTGTATTTATACGTTCCATAAGAATAAACATCCTGATCAACTTCCTGATAACGCGCACCAAGCATGAGGGTCAAACGATCATCTAACATCGAAATATTGTCGCCCAAAGCGAAACTTTTCAAAGTACTTACACCCGCTTTCGGATATGTACCTTCCACACCCAACCATTTATCAATGTTTGAATTTTCAGTGTAAATCGGATCATAAAAATTATCATTCAAACTGGTGGCATAGCCATAGCTATAACGTTTATCTGCACGATATAAAGAACCAGAAGCGACCACTTGATGTTTTAAAGCACCTGTTTCAAATTTAGTTTTGACACCTAGTTCTGCTGAGTGGTTGCGATCTTTACGCGGAATCATCGATGCCGAGAGTTTTGCTGTTCCTGCTGCGGTATCACTTAATTGCTGGCTTGAGTAAACACCTGCTTCTTCTGATTTGCGGAAACCATACGCTGCATAGGCAGTCGTTGCATCAGTTAAGTCATATTCTGCACGTACACTTCCGAATAAATCTTCTTCGTTTGAATAAGTCCACGCTTGACCATGATAATTGGCATATTGAGCAGCACTCGGAAGCTGTGTAACCGCATTGGTTAAACGTAAACTCGGTCGATTTTCTGAAAGGCGGTTATTGTTATAACCCAAATCACCAGATAGGCGGAAACGATCACCTTTGTAGTCCGCAGAAATTAAAGCCAATCCAAGTGTTTTATTTTCTTGATCAATCTCGGTTCCGCTATCATGGTAAGCGGTATTTACCCGCACCCCAAATCGATCTTCTGTCCCAAAGCGACGAGATACATCCGATGCAACATAGGCACCATTGAAGTTTGTACCCACCGTCACACGTGTTAATGGATCATTACTGGCACGCTTTGGCAGTAAGTTAATCGAACCACCAATTCCTGTTCCACCCGGTATTGCACCATTTAAAAATGCCGAAGCCCCTTTGAAGACCTCTACCCGTTCAAACAGCTCAGTTGGAATATATTGACGTGGCAAAATACCATACAGGCCGTTGTATGCCGTATCATCTGATGCCAGTGCAAAACCCCGAATAAAATAGGCTTCTTGAAAGTTCCCATAACCTTTAGCAGTTCGCACACCTGCGTCTGCTTGTAGCACATCCCCTACGCTTTTCGCTTGGCGGTCTTGGATATATTGCTGGGTATAACTGGTGATATTAAATGGTGTATCTAAATTCTTCTGATTACCGAAAATACCCACTTTACCGCCTGTCGCGACTTGACCGCCTGCATAAGGCTTCATCAAACCATTTGCAGAAGCATCTGCACTCACGACCACATTAATGGCTTCTAGCGTTTGAACTTCTGTACTATCCATATTGGCAGCGGGATGTTCCATTTCAGCGATTTCATTCGCATAAACATAAGTAAACCCTTGTGTAGCACATGTAATCATCACACAGAGCTGCTTCATTTTTAACATTGGGAGAGTTATCCTAGAAAATACGCTCACATCATAAATGATAATGATTAACATTTATTCTTTCATTTCAAATTTTACGATGCTTTTTATTTATTACTTTTTATTTTTTAATTGTAATTTTTTATAAAGTACAACTTAACCAAATACCCCTCTTATTATTGATAAGAGATTTAATTCATCAAATACACAGGGGGATCATGCAGTTTTATAGCCACTTGCGAAATCAATAACCACTTATCAATTCAACATGTTAAAACTCTAACAATCAATGACAGATCATTCAGATAATTTGAATACAATCCTCAAGACATTTTTTATTGTATGGGACTATTGAGGTGGGTTAATAGCAAAGTCATGTTCAACTCTATAACTGAGGTTTTTATCCACCATTGGAATTGGATCTAAACGAGCAACTTGCAGTGCTTTTTGTATTTTTTCATCGGCACGTTTTGAACCCGAACTTTGTAGAATACGCGATTCACCAATATAACCCGTTGCAGCAATCACAGTAAGTTTCATTTTCACTGGACGCTTAAAACCCTTCATGTCTTGTGCATTCAACACATATTGTGGTGCATTTACCCACGACACTTCAAAGGTTTTTATTTTGGTTTGAGGCTTAATGACATCTGAAACTCGAGTCGGTTGATAATCAGGCACAGGTGTTTTCAATAGCTTGAGTAAGTCGGTAATGCGAGAGTCTGTTGCTTCAGTCTGTTGTTTTTGAGAGTTATCAACTTCAGAGCTCACCAGACTATGTTGCATATTCGATTGTGTTTCCGCCCTGCTCTGCACACTAAAACCACATGATGTGATAAATAAAATACCTACGCATCTGCCGAAAAATATACCCAACATAAACCAACTCTAAAAAATATCCTGCTTAGTATAAACCTGAACTAAAAAATAAAGGCGCCGTAGCGCCTTAGATTTCCATCGAATAATTATTTATTGTGCTAAAGCTTTTTCAATATCTTCAGTCAAGGTTTCAGGTTTGGTCGTAGGTGCATAACGGTTAATCACTTGACCATTTTTACCGATCAGAAATTTAGTGAAATTCCATTTAATACCACTACCTAAAATTCCTTTACTGTTATTGGTCAGAAAGCGAAAAATCGCATGCGCCTCTGGACCTTTCACATTTACCTTGGCAAACATTGGAAATGAGACACCATAGTTTTTCTGACAAAATGCGCCGATTTGATCATTTGAACCCGGATCTTGCCCGCCAAATTGGTTGCATGGAAAGCCTAAAACTTCCAAGCCTTGTGCTTTGTACTGTTCATAAATTTTTTCTAAGCCTGCAAATTGTGGAGTAAAACCACATTTACTTGCTGTATTTACAACCAATAATACCTTGCCTTCATAATCTGCAAACGATTTATTGGTTCCGTCCAATAACTCTGCTTCAAACTGGTGAATGGTGGTCATGGATAAGTTTCCTCATCATTTTTTTCTTTTGTTTCTAATTCTAAAGAGGCCGAATTGATGCAATAACGTAATCCGGTCGGTTGAGGTCCATCAGGAAAAACATGCCCTAAATGTGCGTCACAATGATGACAAACAATTTCTGTTCTGACCATACCATGCGTCGTATCTACATTTTCTTCAACTGCAGCAGCTTCAATAGGCTTATAAAAACTTGGCCAACCACAGCCACTTTCATATTTCGTTTCCGAAGAAAAAAGTGGCTCACCACAGCAGCGGCATACATAGGTCCCTGATTGTTTCGTATTCCAATATTTCCCCGTAAAAGCTGGTTCAGTGCCCTTTTGACGTGTGATGCGAAACTCCTCAGGCGACAATTCTCTTTGCCATTCTCTTTCTGTTTTATTGAGTTTTCCCATGATGACGTCCCTTTATATTGTGCTATTTAAAATAGGATAATCCTATATTTACGTCATTCAATCTTAAATTTCTAGTCTTTATTCAACAATTTACAAAATCAATATAATGCTCCAAAAAAGCAAAAAGTAAGCAAAAATTAAAATCAGTGAGCAATTATAAATATTAAATGCTTTTTTGTGAGCAAAATAAGTGATAATCTTATTCTGACTCTTGCTCAGGATTAAAAAATGTCGCAGAAAAAGAGCGTAATTTTTAAAAATCTGCTGCCCGTGATTAAGCAATATCAACAGGCAGGGTTTACGCATGAAAAAATTGTTGCTTTACTTAAAGATGAACACCATCTTGATTTGGTAACAACAGAGACATTTAAAAGCTATTTATACCGTTATGCAAAAGAGACTTCCACTCCTTCCGAGACTATAAAAATGCCGAACACTATCAACACCCCACGCGAAATTAAGAAATCGTCTAAGCTTGAGCATGTATGCTACGACATTCGCGGACCAGTGTTACGAGCAGCCAATGAAATGGAAGAAGCTGGCCACAAAATTATTAAACTGAATATTGGTAACCCTGCTCCATTTGGCTTTGAAGCACCGCAAGAAATTATTAACGACGTTGCGTTAAACCTACCGAATGCGATTGGTTATACCGACTCAAAAGGGATTTTCCCTGCGCGTAAAGCCATCTGTCAGTATTACCAACAAAAAGGCATCCTCAACATGCACGTTAATGACGTGTATGTGGGCAATGGCGTATCTGAACTGATTGTTATGGCCATGCAAGGCTTGCTCGATGATGGCGATGAAATGCTCGTACCGATGCCTGACTATCCACTTTGGACAGCAGCAGTTAACCTCTCTGGTGGTACAGCAATTCACTATAAATGCGATGAAGAAAATTTCTGGTATCCAGACATTGCTGACATGGAAAGCAAAATCACACCGAATACGCGCGGTATCGTGATCATTAACCCAAACAACCCAACAGGTGCAGTATATCCACGTCATGTGCTTGAGCAGATTGTTGCTTTAGCTAAAAAATATGATTTGATTTTATTTGCTGATGAAATTTACGACAAAATCGTTTATGACGGCATTGAACATGTATCAGTTGCTGCATTAGCGGGTGACCAACTTTGCGTATCCTTCAACGGTCTCTCTAAGGCTTACCGTATTGCAGGTTACCGCTCAGGTTGGATGGCAATTACTGGCGATAAATCACGTGCTCTTGATTACATCGAAGGCTTAGACATGTTGGCGTCTATGCGTCTTTGTGCGAACCATCAAGCACAGTATGCGATTCAAACAGCTTTGGGTGGTTACCAATCGATTAATGACTTGATCCGTCCGGGCGGTCGTTTATACGAGCAGCGCAACATTGCTTGGGAAATGTTGAATGATATTCCTGGCGTGTCATGTGTTAAACCTGAAGGCGCGATGTATTGCTTCCCGCGCTTAGACCCTGAAGTGTATCCAATTCAAGATGATGAAAAATTCATGCTGGATTTCTTAAAAGCTGAAAAAGTCCTATTAGTACAAGGTACAGGCTTTAACTGGCCAACGCCTGATCATTTCCGTGTAGTGTTCTTACCTGCTGAAAATGAACTGCGTGAAGCTTTAACACGTTTAAGCCGTTTCTTGGCAAAAATGCGTTAATGTGACAAAAGCTTAAGTTTAAAAAACCGCACAGTGTGCGGTTTTTTTATGCCAATCTTTTTAACAGCCTTATGCTGAGATCGTTTGCTTTTTTCAACAATCACACATATTTAACCACTATAGACTTTAGTTCGACATTCAAACAATGTTGAATATTCAAAAGCTTATTTATGTTAATTTTTAACCAATCATAAAATAATATGAGCACAGGATGTTCTCAAACAAAATCAAACTCAGCCTCTTTCTCTGTCTGAGCATGTGCCTAGGTATCGGGATACTTCGCTTTTCTTATACCGCCCTACTTCCTTCGACCCGCGAAGCTTTTGGCTGGAGTGCAGGTTTTGCCAGTATGCTCGGTAGTGCAAATTTATTGGGTTACTTGATTGGTGCATTTTGGGCAATGAAACTCCCTCAAAATAAGACCATGACCACTTATATTCAAATTGCAGCAGCTTTTGGAACCCTAAGTTTAGCAAGCTGTGCTTGGGGTGGATTCCCTGAATTTTGGTATGTATTTTGGCGAATCATTTCTGGCATCAGTGGTGGGTTATTAATGATTTTATCACCAAGTGTAGTTGCTCAGTGTAGCCAACTACAGGACCGTTTTAAAATTAACTTTGTCGGGTTTAGCGGGATTGGACTGGGTGTGTTAATGGCAACCCTCTTTTTACCCTATATTAAGCAAATTTCAATTCAGTATGCTTGGCTCATTCTATTTTCGTTTGCTTTAACAATTTGTATTTTTTTAAGTTATCTAATAAAAAACCTTAAAAAACAATTACATGAACAAGTAGCTGCTATCCAAACTGAAGAAAAGCTTGGTGGCATATTTTATTGTCTTTTACTGGTATACAGCACGAGTGCATTTGCCTATGTGCCACATTCTTTATTTTGGATTGATTACCTCAGCCATACGCTTCAACTTTCCCCGCTCGGGATTAATTTCAACTGGATTTTATATGGTATAGGCAGTGCCTTAGGCGCTTTTACTGCATACGCCTTTGCACAAAAATTTGGCAACATCACCGCTTTAAAAATTTTATATAGCACCTATGTCATCGCAATTTTTGTTGCTGTACTAAATTTTAATCCTTTATTTACTTTTATCTCCTCATTTTTAACTGGGTTATTAAACCCCGCTGTGGTTTTTCTAACCTCGTATACGATTTTACAAATCTATGGCGCTGCCTATAAAAAACTTTGGAGTATCGCCACCTTATGTTTTGCAATCGTACAACTGGTAGGTGGTCTGAGTTTTAGCTTTTTACAACATATCGGCGCCAGTTATTCACAGCAATTTATTTTGGCTGCAGCAGTGCTATTGATTGGCACATTACAACTTTTTTGGTTTACACGCCGAGAACAAGGCTTACAGCCCCCTCATACGCAATAAACTTTCAAGCTCAACAGAAAAGCCTGCAGATGCAGGCTTTTCGTTATTCAATATGTTAATTGGGCTACAACTTTTTAAGTTGCTTCTTAATTTTCTTCAAAGCCGAATTATGCTTTGAAATTTTATTCAACCTCGCTTTCATTTCCTTTTTCAAAGATTTCTTTTTAGACAATGTACTCTCCTTTTCGTCTACTGAAAAAATAGATTTCATCTTAATTTTAAAATGAAATTTCAATATCTAAATGGGCAAATGCATCAATACTTGAGTCACAATTTAATGTTGCTGCCGCTGATTTCTTTGATGCGGCTGCTGTTTTTGTTTCTTCTGTTGTTGCTGATCATCTTGCGGTTGCTGTTGCTGCTGTTGCTGATCGTCTTGTTGATCTCTTTGATGCTTTTGATCGGATTGTTGATCTTGTTGCTGCTGTTGTTGTTTACGAGTCATTGCATTTCTCCGTTACCAACTAAAAAAGTATCATCAAGTATTTCTACTGTAGGACAACAACCAATGTACCGCTAATACCTTAAGAACCAAGTCATGAAATGTTTCGAAATACGTCATTGTAAAATGTAACGACGATAATTATTTGCAAATCAATCCACATGCTTTTTTGTAATTACGAAAGTTCACTCGATTGGTATGCTTATATACTTTTAGTAACATGATTGGGCGACCTAATCCCTGATGCTTAACCCTTTTAAATCACTTTTGGTGTCTAGCTTCACTTGAGTAAAGAACAAGGATCAAACATAAAAAAGGACCGATCAATGAACAGTCCTTAATGAAATATCAAATTTGTTTGGCAAATCAGTCCATATGATCAATGATGGCTTGTCCAAATTCAGAACAGCGCAATAATTTTGCACCTTGCATCAATCGCTCAAAATCATAGGTCACTGTTTTTGCTTCTATCGCAGCTGAAATACCTTTAATGATTAAATCTGCTGCTTCAAGCCAGCCCATATTACGTAACATCATTTCTGCTGAAAGGATAATTGAACCCGGATTGACTTTATCCAGTCCTGCGTATTTAGGTGCTGTGCCATGTGTAGCTTCATAGACTTGGACGGCACCACCGATATTCGCGCCCGGCGCAATACCGATTCCCCCCACTTCAGCAGCAAGTGCGTCCGAAATATAATCACCATTTAAATTTAAGGTCGCAATCACCGAATAATCCGTCGGACGCATGAGGATCTGCTGTAGGAAAGCATCGGCAATGACATCTTTAATAATGATGTCTTTACCTGTCCGAGGATTTTTAATTTTCACCCAAGGCCCACCATCTAGTAATTCCCCACCAAAACGCTCTAATGCAACTTCGTAGCCCCATTCTTTAAAGGCACCTTCGGTATATTTCATGATATTACCTTTATGCACTAAAGTGACATTCGGCTTATCATTTTCAATAGCGAATTGAATCGCCTTACGTACCAAACGCTGCGACCCCTCTTTTGAAACAGGTTTAATCCCAATACCGCAGTTGTCTTCAAAGCGGATTTTTGTCACACCCATTTCTTCTTTAAGGAGTTTAATAATCTTTTTCGCTTCAGGTGAGTCTGCTTGCCACTCGATTCCAGCATAAATATCTTCTGAATTTTCACGAAAAATCACCATATCAGTACTTTCAGGATGCTGCACAGGTGAAGGTACACCTTTAAACCAGCGCACTGGGCGTACACAGACGTATAAATCAAGTTCTTGCCGCAATGCGACATTGAGCGAGCGAATACCGCCACCGACTGGTGTGGTTAATGGACCTTTAATCGATACGACATAATCACGGAGTGCTTCAAAAGTTTCCTCAGGCATATACGTGCCATAAATCTTATTGGCTTTTTCTCCACAATAAATTTCCATCCATTCTATGGCACGTTTTCCGCCATAGGCTTTTTGAACAGCGGCATTCACCACATTTTTCATTACGGGGGTAATATCCCCCCCGATTCCATCACCTTCAATATATGGAATAATTGGGTTATTGGGAACATTAAGTGATAAATCTGAATTGACGGTAATTTTAGTCCCATCCACTGGAACGACAATTTTCTGATAACCCATAATCAAGGTTCTCCCTGAGTTGTGAGTGAAATGAAAAAATAAATGCCAATAGGCAACACTTTTAATTGGTCTTCACGCATAATACTCTAATCCAAATCCACCCTATTTGAGATTTAGATGGGAAATAGCTGAATTTCCCAATTGAATAAATCTTCACCAATTTAAATTATTGTTATTTACAGAAGTTATTTACTATGAAAATCGTCATCTTAAATAAACCATTTGACGTGCTCTCCCAATTCCGTAAAGACGAAGCACATATGACGATCTCCGACTTTGTCGATGATCCTACGCTTCGTATTGCTGGTCGTTTAGACATGGACTCAGAAGGTCTTGTGTTTCTAACCGATCACGGCGGTTTAAACCAATACATTACCAATCCAGCCAACAAAAAGTTTAAAACTTATGTCGTTCAACTCGACGGTGATGTTACAGAAGAAGCACTTGAGCAACTTCGTAAAGGGGTTGAACTTAAAGATGGTATAACCCTACCAGCGAAAGCAATCAAAATTCCACAACCAGAATGGCTTTGGGATCGAGATCCTCCGGTTCGTTTCCGTGCCAACATTCCAACGTCATGGGTTGAAATTCAAATTTGTGAAGGTCGTAACCGTCAAGTGCGTCGTATGACTTCTGCTGTTGGCTTCCCAACCCTGCGATTAATTCGTACACGTATTGGTGGCATTGACATCATACAAATGGGTCTTGAACCTGGCGAGACCAAAGATATCGAACCATTGTTATACCCTGACTTCCAAAATGTTCCAGCAGAAGAGCCATACCGTTCACGTTCTTATGTGAAAAAACCAGGTGGTACAGGTGGTAAACCTATGGTTCGCAAGAACAAAGATGGTTCTGTTAAAAAATCTGGTACTAAACGTATTTGGCAAATGGATGACAGCGAGAAACCAAAACGCCGTACCAATGGTACAACGCGTCCAAATACCAAAGCGCCACGTGGTCGCGGACGTAATGGTCGTTAAAGCCTTATAACTAAGTCCAAAAATCCCACTCATGAGTGGGATTTTTTATTTTCATTTTTGTAATAACAGTAACAATAATTTAAGAAAATTTTCATATTTCATCTCTAGAATAAGCTATAACATTAGAAACGTTGATTATTTAAACAGCAAAAATGCACAGCATATCAAAGCAAAACAGAAGTAAAGTTTTAGTCATTCACGACAATCGTATTGGGCATTTAAATCCATCCCTTGCAGTCGCAGAAATGATCGAAAAACGCTTTTATCTCCATCCGGAGCAGTTTGCAATACCAACACTGCCTAAACGGACTGTGAGTATTTTTAAGAAATTGTCTCATTTCCCACGTCTGTTTAATGCGCTTGGGCGTTTATATTTTAAATTTCTGCCTAAATCCTTAGAGCATACGGATGTCATCGTCTGTTCAGGCATGCCGAATTTGATTTACGGTGCCTATTTATCTCAACGTTTTAACATTCCTCTCATCTATGCTGGTGGTACACGAAAATTTAATTGGCGTTTAATTGACTGGACCATTACCACGATTCCAGAAAAGCATACTGGTCGACAAATTATTATCCCTACTGGTGCTGTACCATCAAAAATTACTCGTTTAGCGCATATTCCATCAGAACATGAAGCATGTTTGCTGATTGGTGGGCCTACACACGAATATCCTTTTACTGCACAAGATTTTAGTAAAATGATTACTGAGTTCAGCAAATTTGTAGATCAACACAAAATGAAAGCTACTGTCGTGATATCGCGAAGAACTCCTGCGCTTTCAGCCGAATCGATTCAATTACTTGAAACCAAACACATTGAACTGGTTTGTCCATCATCTAAAACTTCGATTTGTGATGTATTAAAACGTAGTGAGTATATTTTTGTCACAGAAGATAGTGCAACGATGCTCTCTGAATCAATTCAAACTGGTCGCATTGTGATTTCAGTTTGTCGTGAAGATTCTGTAGCAGATGAAATGATTCAAGGTTATCTAGAACAACAATTGATTCAAAGAAAATCCATTTCAAAATTAACTGAAGCAGAGGCAATTAAACCTAAACTTCAAGCACAGCAAATTGAGCAGATAATTACTCAGCATTTAGCAGATGATTTGAACACAATGAGTCAAGATTTGAGTTTTTATAATTGTCATGCGCGGAAAGTGGTAGTGTATTAAAAACTTACTAAATAGTAATTTTTTAATCGCTTTGCTAACGATTTTATACATTGATCAAGTTAAATAAAAACCCATACCGAAGTATGGGTTTTATATGAGCAGTCATTTCGATTCAAATTAAGCTTTCAGCCATTTTTCAACTTTAGCTTGATCTTCTACTTTCAGTTCCACTTCAGTCAGTTCTGAACCTGCTGCTGTCACATCAAAACGCATTAACTCATCACGGCGGAATGCCAGCACAGTGTAGCTGCCATCTTGTTTGGCATATTTTTCAGCCAATTTCACCGATGCTTTTAGACCATCAATCGCAATAATCACGTCATTGGCAGACAATCCTGCTTTTGCTGCTACACCATCACGACGAGCTGACTGAACCAACACACCTTCAGGTTTATCGGCCAGTTTTAAACCAAATGGCAATGATTTGTCATTTTTTAGCGTATAGCTCAGACCAAACTCAGGGAACAGCTGATCTAGCGGCAATTCATCGGTAGTATTAATCAAGTGATTAATTTGCTCTAACCAGTTATCGCCAGTAAGCGCATTACACAACTCAAAAATAGTACGCTCGTTGACTTGAATGCCATTTTGCGCATTTTCATACAGCTTACGCATTAAGGCATCAAGGCTAGAACCGCGCAAGCGAAGTCCTAAGTCTAAACATAAGGCAACAAGACAACCTTTATTGTAGTAGCTTGTACCTGCATTATTTGAGTTTTCATCCTGACGGTAGAATTTCACCCACGCATCAAAACTTGATTCTGAAACGCTTTGAATTTCACGACCCGGATTTTGCAAATAACGATCAATCTGTGCTTTTAACAGCTTGATATATGATTCTTGATTGATCACACCACTACGAAGCAAGATCAAGTCATCGTAATAAGAAGTAAATCCTTCAAAAATCCAAAGCAAAGAAGTATAGCCTTCTTTGTTCAAATCATAATTCACGAAATTTTCTGGACGAATAAATTTCACTAACCATGAATGGAAATATTCATGACTGCAAAGCCCTAAGAAACGCTGATAATCTGCCGATGGTTCTTCTAGCTCATTGGCTTTCGGCAAATCATCACGCGGTGTGATGAGACTAGTACTGTTCGGATGTTCCAAACCACCATAGCTGTTGCCAGTTGCCATGGTCATAAAGGTATAGTCTTTAAATGGTGCTGAACCAAACATTGAAATTTCAGTCGAACAAATTTTTTCAATGTCTTTTTGCATGCGCTGTGCATTCATTGCATGTTGACCAGACACCACAAATTCGTGTGGAATGCCATTAGCCTCAAAACTAAAACGAGTTTGATCTGCCAACTCAAATGGTGCGTCGATCAATTGTGCATAATTAGCCGCATATAATGTAAAACGACCTTTGACCAAGCTTTTAGATTTAAGCCCTGTTGCCAATTGGAAATGTTTTAGTTCAGGCGGCAAGAAGACTTCGACTTCAATTGCAGACTCTTCCTGCCCTTCTAAACCTAAACATGCACATGCTGGATTGACATATAAACGGTTTTGATCGACATAAGCGCCGCGCACTGAAAGATCAAACACATAGACATCATATTCAACCGTTATAAGTTCATGATCGGTATTAAATAATCGCCATTTATTTTTCTCAAACTTTTGAATCTGTAGCAAACGACCATCTTCATCATACGCACGGACAGCTTCAATGTGCTTTGAAAACTCCCGAATCAAATAACTTCCGGGTATCCACGATGGTAAAGAAAGAACCTGTGTTGGATTTGCCAAGAAGCGTGCAGTCACATGGACTAAATGCTGACGATAATCGTCAAATTCGATTTGATAATGCAACATAATGGGCGATATAAAATAAATAAAAGATAACTTATCAATTAGATTAACATTTTTTACAACTGAATGCGGAACTGTCGCAATTGTCTACAATTATGACTAGTCAGCAGAAAAAAAAAGGCATAGCATGCCTAAAAATTTTTTCGTTTTACCACCAACGGAATGGTTGGTTAAGGAACCTCATTGAAACACGTGATCTACCTCATCGCGGCGCTCAGCTTTTTGTGCTCCACGATCGCAAATGCAGCCCTCTTAAATATCGTACCTGAAACTGTTGAAGCGGAAGCTTGGACAATTCTTGACCCCCAATCGGGTCAAGTCATTGCTGAACATAATAGCCATGTTCAACGTGCTCCTGCCTCACTTACTAAAATGATGGTGGCGTATATTGCTTTAAAGGAAATTAAAGCTGGTCATTTGCGCAAGGATGAAATTCTCACTGCGACGCCTGTAGTACAAGTGGTGCAATGGGACGAATCACAAATGTATTTGAAGCAAGGCGAACAAATTTCTATAGATCAACTTCTTGCTGGTTTAGTGGTAATGTCGGCAAATGATGCTGCGGTCACTTTAGCTGAACGGATTTCAGGTGACATTCCTCGCTTTATTGAACGTATGAACAAAGAAGCCAAAGCTTTGGGCATGAATGACACCCATTTTCAAAACCCAGCCGGTATCACGATGCCTGAGCATTACTCATCTGCTGCCGATTTAGCGCGTTTAGGTCAAGCCTTAGTGACTGAAACACCAGATTATTTAAACTATTCAAAACAACAAAGTTTTAGCTATAACCAACATTTCCATCGTGCAACCAACATCCTACTCAAACAAGATCCTACTGTAGATGGCTTAAAAACTGGATTTACCAAAGCTGCAGGCCATAATCTTGCCTTAACAGCCAATCGTCTTACAGGTCATCCAGATGCTCCAGAGCGTCGTTTAATTGTGGTAGTGCTCGGTACGAAAAGCGGGCTAAAACGTGCTGAAGTTGCGCATCGCCTAATGAACTTAGCCTACACCTATACTCGCAATGAAGTTGCAATTAAAGATCGCCAACTCATTGCCGAACTCCCTGTGGTGAAATCAACACTTAAAATGTTTAAGGTTGAAACTCAACAACCCAAACTGATTACTACATCATTATACGATCAAGCTTACGCCATCGATTTACAGGCTTTTGACCAAGCACAGCAGCGTATTATGCTCAATACTGGAAATAGTCAAATTCAGGCAATTGAACCTTTGCATGAAACACAGACTAAACTGAATGTCGAAATGAACGCAAAACAGCTCACTGCGCCGTTGGCTGAAGTAATGAAATTAGCAACGGTGAATGTTTATCAAAACAACCAGCTGATCAACAGCTTTGATATTGAAGATGATGTACAAATTGAAGAAGCCAATATTTTCGAACGCTTCTTTATGTGGATTAAAAGTTTGTTCAGTATCTTTTCTAGTGATACTTCCGAGCTTAAAACCTACCCTGTAGGTCAATGATGTGATTATGTAACTTGTAAGACAATTCAATATTGCGAGTAAAAAGAAGATGGCATACTGATGCCATCTTCTTTTTTTACAATAATAAATAGGTATTTCAATGAATAACGTGGATAACACCAAGTTACATCATATCGTGATCGTCGGTGGTGGCGCAGGTGGTTTAGAACTTGTTACGCAACTGGGAGATTTAATTGGTAAGAAAAAAAAAGCTCGCATTACCTTGGTCGATATGAAACTAACCCATGTTTGGAAACCGCTATTACATGAAATTGCTGCGGGCACGATGTCCGTCAGTGAAGAAGAAATTAATTATTTTGCACATGCGGCAAAACATCATTATGAATTTGTATTGGCCAAATTTGAAAATGTTGACCCAGTAAACAAACAGATTCAACTCAGTACAATACAGCTTGGTAAATATGAATCAGCACAGGAACAGCTCACTTTAAACTACGACACTCTCGTTTTAGCTGTGGGTTCTGTCTCTAATGATTTTAATACACCTGGCGTATATGAACACTGCCATTATCTTGACAGCTTACAACAGGCGGAAATTTTTCAGCAAGATCTACTGCAGCTCTATTTAGATGCTCAAAACAATAATACTGAACGTGATTTAAAAATCGCCATTATTGGCGCAGGTGCAACTGGTGTTGAATTGTCTGCCGAGTTGGTTGAGGCTAAACATAATTTTTACAAATATGGCTTGAATAAAATCCATCCCAAAAGTGTGCAAATCAATTTAATTGAAGGTGCAGATCGAATACTTCCTGCACTGCCTGAAAAAATGGCTGAACATGCGCAGCAGCAACTACAACGCATGAAAATTGAAGTACTCACATCTAAGCGAGTTGAAAAAGTTGATGCTGAGAATGTTTATTTTAATGATGGCAGTCGTATTAAAGCAGAATTAAAAGTCTGGGCTGCAGGCATTAAAACACCTGAAGTCATATCCAAACTGGAAGGTTTTGAAAAAGACCGCATGGGGCGTTTAAGTGTCTATGCCACTTTACAAACTAAAGCCTATCCCGACATTTTTGCCTTTGGTGATTGTGCACAATGCCAGCCACGTGCGGATGAGCCTGTACTTGGACCACGTGCGCAAGTTGCAAGCCAACAGGCTTCTTTTCTTGTCGATTGCTTAAAAGCACGAATACGTGGTCAACAGCTACCCATGTTTGTATTTTCAGACAAAGGCTCATTGGTTTCCCTGAGTAAACGTAAAGCTGTAGGTGAACTACTTGGGCAAGTCAATATTCAAGGTTTCGTGGCAAAGTCGATGTACGTTTCGCTCTACCGTATGCATCAAGCGACAATCTACGGTTATGCCCATGCAGGTTTACTGACAGCCAAAGATTTTGTTACACGAAAAATTGCGCCAAAAATTAAATTGCATTGAAATTTTAATTTTCGCCCCTATTAATGAAAAAAGCACCATAAACACCTGAAAATTGCATTTTTTTGATAAATTTAGTCTACAAAAATGTAATTTCACTTTATGATGTAACCCTTAAAAAATTGAATGGATCAATAACATGACTGCTATTGCAAATAACTCTGTGGTTTCTTTCCACTACACATTGACTAATGCAGAGGGTGAAACTCTCGACCAATCTCAAGGTGAGCCACTAGCATATTTGCACGGCGCTGGTAACATCATCCCAGGTCTAGAAAAAGCACTTGAAGGCAAAACAGTTGGCGAAAAATTCACTGTAAACGTTCCTGCAGCTGAAGGTTATGGCGAATACAACCCTGACCTAGTTCAAGAAGTTCCTGCTCAAATGTTCCAAGGCGTGGACAACATCCAAGCTGGTATGCAATTCCAAGCTCAAACTGATGACGGCGTTCAAATCGTTACTGTTAAAGCAGTTGAAGGCGACAACGTTGTTGTTGATGCTAACTTCCCACTTGCTGGTCAAGATTTGACTTTCGAAGTTGAAATCGTTGAAATCCGTGAAGCTTCTGCTGAAGAACTTGAACACGGTCACGTACACGGTGTAGGTGGTCACCACCACTAAGATCTTTTAGATCGACATCGAAAAGGCAAAGTTTTTACTTTGCCTTTTTTTATTGCTGAATTTAGATCATTTTATGCCCACAAGATCTTTTCAATTTAATACCTACAATTTTGTCATTCAAAAATAGGCAAATAATTTTAAAGCATTAAAAAAGCAGGCGATTGCCTGCTTTAATTCAGTTGCCTCAGCATTATTTACGTTGGTTATAAACTTGCTGTGCTGCAGGTAAGTTTTTGCGCATCGCATCAATACGTTGTGAGTTCGAAGGGTGAGTCGAAAGGAACGATGCTCCGCCCGCACCTTCAAGTTTATTCATTTTTTCCCAAAGGGTAATAGCCGCTTGTGGGTTATATCCTGCACGCGCCATCAGCATTAAACCGCCTTGGTCAGCACGGCTTTCTAGTGAGCGCGAATAAGGTAGACCTACACCAATTTGACTACCCAATTGTGCAGCTGCTGTGCCTAACTGACCTACATTACTGCCTGCTGCATTTAAACCGATGTTTAATGCAAGGTCTGTCAGGGCTTGTGCACCCAATTTACTTTTCGCATGTTCTTCAAGTGCATGCACCATTTCATGGCCCATTACTGCCGCAATTTCAGCATCCGTTAAATTGAGTTTGTTCACAATGCCTGTATAGAACACAACCTTACCGCCTGGCGCAACAAAGGCGTTAACTTGATCTGATTTCATCACAGCAAGCTGCCATTGGAATGCTTGACCTGTTTGGTTCATTTGGTTCGCAACTGGGCGAAGTTTTTGGAATACAGTATTAATACGTTTATAGGTATTTGATGAGGTATCCAACTGGTTTTTAGAACGCGCTTCAGTGACCATTTGGTTATAACTTTGCGTTGCTTGGGCATTTAAAGTTGCAGAATCAGCACCTGCCATATCTGCAAACGTTGCACAGCCCGAAATAGTGATCACACTCGCCATACAAACGCTCGCGAAAATTATTTTTTTCATCAAGGTTACTCCAGACCATTAAAATATAAGTAAATAATTTCAATATTATATTCTTATGACATGGAGCTTAAAGCGAATATATAGCGTTAAATAATAGTATTTATGTAACTTTCTTAAACCAAAAACTGCAGCGCCAACCAGTAAACTAAACAAATAACATTCAAGCCAAGATAAACATTCAGCATCGGCTTTATTTTAATTTCTAATTGTTCATCTTTACGTTTAAAAAATAGGTAGGCATTTTGAATCAGAATAATTGGAACCAAAATACAGGCAATAATTACCGATAATCCAATCAAAGCTTGATACACAATTGCAGGATCTTGAGTTTGCGCACGAATAATCATCATTGCAATGGTCGGTGCCCCGCCCATTGCAAACAACAAAGAATAAAAAATGGTTGTTGATATATTTTTTTGCATCCAGCAATAACTCTTCCGACTTTAAGTATGCATTTTAGCAACTTCACCTGTGGTGTATAGCTGACTAAAATGCAACTTTAGTCTTGAAATTGTGGCGAATTAACGACGTACACTCGAAGGTGTCGCATTTTTATAATACTGCTGTGCTTCTGGCATCATTTTTTGCATCGCAGCAATACGGTCATTATTACTTGGGTGAGTTGACATAAACTTGCTGAGTGCATCATTTCCACTGTTGTCATTCGCGTTCATTTTTTTCCACAATGAAATGGCTGACTCTGGGTTATAACCCGCCTTCGCCATCATCACCAAACCACCTTTATCTGCACGACTTTCTAAATTACGCGAATATGGTAAGCCCACACCAAACTGGCTACCCAAATCCAGTAAAGTTGCACCATAACCACCTGCTGCATTACCTACATATTGCGCACCAATGCCTACGGCTAAGTTGGTTAATGCGGTTGCACCAATTTTATTTTTTGCATGCTCTTCTAAAGCATGCACCATTTCATGCCCCATGATTGCAGCCACTTCATCATCGGTCAGTTTTAAAGTTTCAACAATCCCTGTGTAAAACACCACTTTGCCACCTGGTGCCACATAGGCGTTAATTTCTTTAGATTTAATAACGGCCACTTTCCAATCAAATGCCTGCCCTGTTTGGTTCATTTGATCTGCAAAAGGTTTCATTTTCAAAAATACACGATTTACTTTTTGATATGTCGCAGACTTTGTATCAAGAACTTGTTTGCTTTGTGCATCTTTCAGCATAGCATTATAAGATTGTGTGGCTTGTAAATTTAATGATGCTGAATCAGCACCGGCCAAATCGGCAATTGTGGTACAACCTGATAAAGAAGCTGCTACGGCAAAACATGCCAAAGATTTTTTATAATTCATCACGATCTCTAATTATTTATAAAGAGTGTCAAATATATACAAAAAATGTCACTTCTCAAGATTTTTGTGATTAATTTTTCAATTTTGTTAATTATCCATTATTTAAATTTAACAATTTATTAAATTCTTAATTTTACTTGAAGAGTTCAAGCAATAAAAAGCCCCGCAAATGCGAGGCCTTTTTACATCATAGATTCAAATGCAAATTAAGCATCGAATGGGTGACGTAGAACAATTGTTTCTTCACGGTCTGGACCAGTAGAAACGATGTCAATTGGACATTCAATTAACTGCTCAATACGATTGATGTAGTTAATTGCATTTTGTGGCAATTGATCAAGTGATTTAGCACCGAAAGTAGACTCAGACCAACCTGGCATAGTTTCGTAGATTGGTTTTAAAGTTTCAAATGCAAGCGCATCTGAAGAACCTACGCAACCTGAATCAGCTGCTTCGTAACCTACACAGATTTTCACTTCTTCTAAACCGTCAAGAACGTCGAGTTTAGTTAAGCAAATACCTGAAAGTGAGTTCACTTCTACAGAACGGCGTAGAATTTCAGCATCAAACCAACCACAACGACGTTGACGGCCTGTAGACGCACCAAATTCTGAACCAACAGTACCCAAGTGTTTACCGATTGCATCACCAACATCGTTAGCAGCATCGTAAACAAGTTCAGTTGGAAATGGACCAGCACCTACACGAGTTGTGTATGCCTTAGTGATACCCAATACATAGTCAAGGTGCAAAGGACCAAGACCAGAACCTGAGCTTACGCCACCAGCAGTTGTGTTTGAAGAAGTAACATACGGATATGTACCATGGTCAACGTCAAGAAGTGAACCTTGCGCGCCTTCAAACATGATTTTTTCACCCGCTTTACGATATTTGTGCAACTCACCAGTTACATCAATTACCATAGGCGCGATTACTTTGCGCCATTCGTCACAAAGTGCAATCACATCTTCAACTTTAACTGCTTCAACACCGAAGAATTGAGTCAATTGGAAGTTATGGTATTCAAGAAGCTCTTCTAATTGAGCTTTAAGATGTTCACCACCACGAACCAAGTCAGCAACACGGATTGCACGACGCGCAACTTTATCTTCATAAGCTGGACCGATACCACGACCTGTCGTACCAATTTTCGCATTACCACGTTTAATTTCACGTGCTTGGTCAAGAGCAATGTGATGTGGAAGAATCAATGGACAGTTTGGAGAAATACGAAGACGCTCACGTACAGGTACGCCTTCTTTCTCAAGAATATCCATCTCTTTGATTAAAGCTTCAGGAGAAAGAACAACACCGTTACCAATTAAGCACAATACGTTTTCACGTAAAATACCAGATGGAATGAGGTGTAATACAGTTTTCTTACCACCAACCACAAGTGTATGACCTGCGTTATGTCCGCCTTGATAACGAACTACCGCAGCCGCTTGATCTGTGAGCAGGTCGACGATCTTACCTTTACCTTCGTCGCCCCATTGGGTACCCAGTACCACAACATTCTTGCCCATAATAGCCTCATTGCATCATGCTGTTAAAATTGAAAAAAGTTTGTGCTCCGAAAAGCACAACGCGATTAAATTTTTTGGATTGTCCACTCACCATTCGCATTCACAAGTTGATGTGTTGCATGTGGAACAGAGTTTAAATCATCATTACCTAACAACTGAACCACACTAAACCCTTCAGTTCGTGCTGCTTCAATTGCATCTAACAAATCTGTTTCGATACCTTTCGGTGCTGCCAAAACTTGGGTTTTCTGAACTTGACCTGCGGTTAACGCATATAAGTCACATGAGAAACCTGTCGCTGGACGTGCACGACCAAAGTGTTCACCGATACCATCATAACGCCCGCCTTTAGCCAAAGGTTCAGCGCGGTTTGGTGCATAAACTGCATACATTAAACCAGTGTGGTAGTGATATGAACGAAGTTCAACGACATCAATACCAATTTGGAGTTCTGGCCAACGCGCTTGGATTGCAGCTTGGGTTGACTTAACCGCGTCAAATGCCAGTTTAAACGCTTCGTCGTTCAGCACTTCAGCACTTAAATTTGCTTGAAGCGAGTCTAAGTCACTTGAGAAACGACCCAAGGTATAAAAATCTTGACCAAAAGGAAGTGTTTGCGTGAACTCAGCCAGCTCTGGTAAAGCCTTACGTTGATACAAGTCAGAAAGTTGACGCTCAATCGCTTTGCTCAAACCAGCTTGCTTCACTAAGCTACGGAATAATCCGACATGCCCTAAATCTAGATGGATACCGTCTGCATGACCTGCTGTTTTAAGCAAGTTAATCATGACATCGATCAATTCAACGTCAGCATCAATGCTGTCGGAACCGAAAAGTTCTGCACCTAATTGTAAAGGTGCACGCGTGGTATTAAATCCCTGAGGCTTAGTATGTAGTACTGTACCAGCGTAGCAATAACGAGCTACCCCTTCGACAGGATGTACATGCGCATCAATACGAGCCACTTGTGGTGTCATATCGGCACGCACACCAAGTAAACGACCTGAAAGTTGATCGATTACTTTAAAAGTGGCTAAGTCTAAATCTTGATTCGATTCTGAAAGAGAAGATAGAGATTCGATGTATTCAATGAATGGCGTGTACACCAACTGATAACCTCGAGATGCGAGGAAATCTAATGCTTTACGACGCAAAGATTCAATCACTTGCGCCTGTTCTGGCAGTACATCAGCTACACCATCAGGTAATAACCATGTCTCTGAAATGGGCATGTTGTAAACCTAAATTCATGTCAGCGCGGAACGAATCCGCATAAAAAAATCGGGAGCACACCCGATTTCTCCTAGTTTAGCACGATAGTTTTCAGCTTGCACACCACTTTTTCACAAAAGATGCACAACCACTTATAGAATAATCAAACTTACTTTTAATTAACTATAAGCATTTGTTTATATGATAATTTTCAGTCTCATTATTCATTATGTTTTCAACCATTTGATAAAAAATAATTCATTAATTTATTCAACAATTGCAAGCTAAAACACTTTTGATAAAAATTAATAGAGTTCAAGCATTTAGATTTTTGCTGAAAACTTTAGCCCAAAGGGAGTGCTGTGGTCTTTTTCACGGTCTGTAAAGGTATTTCAGTTTTGACATTTTGCACGCATTCGATCTGCGTTAAATGGTGAATTTGAAATTTACGATAAGCCTCTAAATCCTCTACGACTATTCTTAAGAAAAAATCACAGTCCCCTGCCATAAGCTGGCATTCAACCACTTCTGGCATACCCCGAATTGCATCAACAAAAGTATTAACTGTATGAGCATCTTGACCTTTTAACCAAATTCGCGCAAATACGGTTAAACCGAGTTTCAACTTAGATGAATTAAGCAAGGCCACATACTTTTCAATATAACCATCGTCCTCAAGTTGTTTTACGCGACGTAAACACGGTGAAGGAGACAAACCAACCAATTGAGCAAGTTCATTATTTTGTAATTTTCCATTCTGTTGTAGTTCTTGCAAGATACGTTTATCAATCTGATCCATCAACTCAGCACTATATTCCAAATATTCACCAAATCTAGCAATATAATGTCTTTTTGTCTGTATTTCTTGCTTAATTGAACGCCAAATTTCATAAATTTATACATAAAATACTCATCTTGCATTTTTTCATTGGAAAACGTCATGCAGATGTTTAGAAATACCACTGCCAATACTCATGCTACTGACAATATGATTGAGTTTAAACGTGGACTAAAAACATCAATTCCAATGCTCCTTGGAATCATTCCTTTTGCTTTAGTGCTGGGGACACAAGCGACACAAAAAGGATTTTCCAGCCTCGAAGTACCGCTGCTGACAGGTCTCAATTTTGCTGGGGGTTCTGAGTTCGCCATTTTAGAAGTCTGGACCAACCCTCCCAACATTCTCATGTTGATGTTTATCACGTTTTTGGTAAATAGCCGACACATCTTAATGGGGGCCAGTTTAGTACCTTATTTACGTCATTTACCCAACAAAACAGTTTATAGCGCTTTGTTTTTTATGGTGGATGAAAGTTGGGCGATGAGTCTGGCAGATGCACAAAAAAAAGCACATCATGTTGGCTATCAACGCGCATTTAGTATGATGTTTTATGCTGGTCTATGCTTTGCACTGTATTGCATGTGGGTAGGATTTACGACATTAGGTGCTGTGATTGGCCCCATACTTGGCGACGTACATCGTTTTGGTTTTGATATGGCATTTCCAGCGGTGTTTTTAGTTTTGTTACGTGGCATGTGGAAAGGTATGAAAGCCGCTCGACCTTGGCTCATCAGTTTGCTTGCTGCAGCAATTGCCTATGTGTATTTACCTTCGGGTTGGTATGTGCCGATTGGCGCGATCAGTGGGATTATCTCCGCATTTTTCTTGATTGGAGATGAGGCATGATCAATTCAGCTACACTCATCACTATCGCCTTCATTGCCTTAACCACTTATCTCACTCGAGTATTAGGCTATATCTTGCTGAAAAATCGCACCTTGACCAACAAGCAGCGGCAAATCATGGAAGTCATCCCTGGTTGTGTATTGATTTCAGTGATTGCGCCCTATTTTGTAAAAGATAATCCAGCCGATATGATTGCCATGATGATTACCTTATTTGCGGCTTCTAAATTTTCCTTACTGCCTACAGTGGTGATAAGTATGCTCTCTGCTGCGGTTTTACGTTTAGTTTTGGTCTAACAGGTATCAATCATGCAAAAAACCCATGATCATTTAAGTTCATGGGTTTTTATTGATTCTTTAATTTAGTCCTGAGCTGGCTTTACCACTTTTGCTAATAGGTTCACTAATTCTGCATTCTGTAATTCAACTTGTTGTAATTTATGCGTCGTTTGATCGAGCACTTCTTGTTGCGTATGCATTTTCTTCGCAAGATCTTGCATAATTTCCAAGGTCTTTTTTAAGTTACCTTCTAAATGCACCACTTTCTCTTCAAGCGGCAAAGTTTCATGTGCTGTCGATTGTGAAACGTCACGATTAAATTGCAACCAAATCAGAAAGATGACTGCTAATGATAATAATAAAATGAATCCCCAAAGTAACATCAGCATCATGATCAAGACTCTTTATAAATATATTTGCTTTTATCTTAACTAAAAAATCAGTGAACACTGTGAATATTTTAATGTTTTCAATATTATTCGACCAAAACTGATGCATTTAATTTTTTAAACAGCACAATATTTTCAATCTCATAAAAAAGCACCCATTTCTAGATGCTCATTCATTTAAATTTAATCTTTAAGTCAAATGAAAGCTTTCACATAAGTCCAATAAACGATTTGCATAACCCCATTCGTTGTCATACCACGCAAAGACTTTGACTTGATTACCCACCACCATCGTTTGAGTTAAATCGACAATTAAAGAATATGGTGAATGATTAAAATCAGACGACACTAATGGTTCATCTGTGACTTGCATAATTTCAGCATAGTCATGCTGAGCAGATTTGACCAATACTTCATTGATCCGATGCACCGTTACAGGCGATTGTGCAATAAAGGTTAAATCAATTGCAGCAACATTAATGGTCGGTACTCGAATTGAATAACCATCTATCCGTCCTTCCATTTTTGGCATCACACGTTTTAATGCACCCAAAGCAGAAGAAGTCGTTGGAATAATATTATGCCCTGAAGCACGTGCACGACGTAAGTCACGGTGCGCATGATCCAATACTGCTTGATCTGCAGTTACAGCATGGATTTCAGTCATCAACGCTGTTTCTATCCCAAACGCATCGTCAATAATTTTAACTAATGGCACCAAAGCTTGTGTAGTACACGACACACTGGAAATAATTTGGTCTACTGCTTTCACGTCCTGATGATTCACACCATAGACAATTGCAGCATCCACCGTATCAAAAGGAGCTGCGCCAATAATGACACGTTTAGCGCCTGCTGTGATGTGCTGAGTCGCTGCTTCGCGTGAACGGAATAAACCCGTACATTCAAGTACAACATCTATGTTAAGTTGATGCCAAGGTAAATTTACAGGTTCCGCTTCATTTAACACTTGGACTTTTAGATGTGCTTGAGCACAAGAGATCTCTAGAAAAATAGCACCATCTTGTTCAATGATTTCGACTTGACCTGCAAAACGACCATGCGTGGTGTCGTACTTAAACAGATGAACCATTGTTTCAACATCAGCAATATCGTTAATGGCAACAATTTCAAAATGAAATTCTTTCGGATTTTCAAACCATGCACGTAAAACATTACGTCCGATTCGACCAAATCCATTAATTGCCACTTGTTGCATGCCCTTTCCTTCACATTAAAACATTGATAAAGCGCCTTTATATTAAAGGATTTCAACCATAATTCGTAATCATTAATTCTCTTAATACTTATTAAAATGGGTGTTGAGTGAAAATATTCAAAATAGCTTTTCGACTTTATAATGAAGAAAAATATTCTATAGACCAAAAATCACAATGAAGAAGCAATCACAACAAGCATTATATTTTTTCTGGCAAAAGCTTAAATCTACAATGCAAATTTACGTCTCTAGCTCACTCTTTTTTATATTTCTCATTGGTTCAACTGAAACTAAAGCTCAACTCTATCAACACTGCTCATCATCAGAGATACAAAAATTACAACGCCTATTCCCAGACAATGACAATGACAATGACAAGCAACCTGCATTTCAGGACTGCATTCAACTTCAGTATAGTCATCGGTTATTAGCCCTTTCAAGCAATGCAACTGGCGTAATTCAAGACAATGCGGGCAATTATGATCTAAAGCTTTACCTTTTAGATAAAGACACATTACAAGTACTAAAGGTTTTTAAATCACCTAAGGGCATTGTGCCTACGACACGTTTAGACAATGTTCAATTTGATCTCAACGCCTATGCAAAAGATCAGGAGTTAGTGGGTATTGCTTTAAAACAATCGCACATAGGCGGCATTAATTCATCAAAACGACTACTCAACCTTTATGCTATTCATACGGATTCAAAAATTTCAGTTGTCTTAAATGGATTGATGACCAACTATAACAGCAGCACACAAAGTGCTTGTGATGACTGGAATACTGAGGAATTTAAGCGAAGCTTACATATCAGCAATCAAACCTATAAGGGCTACCCTATTTTCCTTATTAAAGAGTCGAGCATTAACAGCCATTACAATCACCAAAACTGCAAAGCGATCGTTGAACATGACCAAGGTCGTTATCAGCTTAAATTTGATGGCAAGGAATATCCGATTCAACACATTAAAAAGAATGATCCCGACTTATAAGCTGATTCATTAACGTCTTTAAAATTTGAAAATGCGTTTAGGATTTCAGTCAAAATTCCATCATAAATTTGATCCTGAATTTATAAATAAACCAAAGTGCCGTTGAATAAAAATAGCCAAAATTTTCACAACTATAATGAAAATGAATCAATTCAAATGAATTATATAAAAAGTCATATAGTTCATTGAAAATCATTGGTCGCTACGCCTTTTTCCGTTATAATTTAGCGTTTTTAAATTTTATGTCAGCATCTCAAGCCAGCTTTAAAATTTTGTAAGACTTGCTTGATATGCTATTACCAAATCGAAATTAGGAGAGACTTGGTTGTGAGTACTCGTTTTATGACATCAGCTGAAATTCGCGAAGCTTTTTTAAGCTACTTTGAATCGCAAGGGCATACACGTGTCGCGTCGAGTTCTCTGGTACCTGCCAACGATCCAACATTATTGTTCACCAACGCAGGTATGAACCAGTTCAAAGACTGTTTCTTAGGTTTAGAAAAGCGTGACTACGTACGTGCAACATCATCACAAAAATGCGTACGTGCAGGCGGTAAACACAACGACTTAGATAACGTTGGTTATACAGCACGTCACCACACATTCTTTGAAATGTTGGGTAACTTCTCATTTGGTGATTACTTCAAACGTGATGCCATTAAATTCGCATGGGACTTTTTAACTGGCGAAGAATGGTTAGCGCTTCCTAAAGATAAACTCTATGCCACTGTTTATCATACCGATGACGAAGCTTTTGATATCTGGAACAAAGAAATTGGACTAGATGCTTCACGTATCATCCGTATTGGTGACAACAAAGGCGAAAAATACGCATCAGATAACTTCTGGGCAATGGGCGATACAGGTCCTTGCGGTCCATGTTCTGAAATTTTCTTTGACCATGGCGACCATATTTGGGGCGGCTTACCGGGCACTCCTGAAGAAGATGGCGACCGTTTCATTGAAATTTGGAACAACGTATTCATGCAGTTCAACCGTACTGCTGATGGCGTACTGCATGAACTTCCAGCACCATCTGTAGATACAGGTATGGGCTTAGAACGTATTTCAGCAGTTTTACAACATGTAAACTCAAACTACGAAATTGACCTATTCCAAAACTTATTGAAAGATGCGGCAGAAATTATCGGTTTAGATACCACTGATCTTGAAGCTGCTGCTAAAGAAGCTGGTAAGCCAGTTGAATACCCTGCTTCACTTAAAGTTGTTGCTGACCACGCGCGTTCATGTTGTTTCTTGATTGCTGACGGTGTAAACCCTTCAAATGAAGGTCGTGGTTATGTACTTCGTCGTATTATCCGTCGCGCAGTACGTCACGGTAACAAATTAGGTGCGACTGGTTCATTCTTCCATAAAATGCTTCAACCGCTAATTAACGTGATGGGTGCTGCATATCCTGAACTTGAAGCACAAAAAGCGCGTATCGAAGCACAGCTTTTGAAAGAAGAAGAACAATTCGCTAAAACTTTAGAGCAAGGTTTGAAATTGCTTGAAGGCGAATTGGCTCAACTGAAAGGTTCAGTGATTCCGGGCGAAACTGTATTTAAACTCTATGACACTTACGGCTTCCCGACTGACTTAACTGCTGATATTGCTCGTGAACGTGATTTAACCATTGATGAAGCTGGCTTTGAAGTTGAAATGGCTGCTCAACGTCAACGTGCACGTGATGCAGGTAAATTCGCTGTCGACTACAACTCAATTGTGAAAGTTGAAGGCGAAACTCAATTTGATGGCTATGACGCAACTCAAGGTCAAGGTCAAATTGTTGCGATCTATAAAGATGGCGAACAAGTTAACGAAGTATTTGAAGGCGACGAAGCACTGATCGTATTGAACCAAACTCCTTTCTATGCAGAAAGCGGTGGTCAGGTTGGTGATACAGGTCTATTCAAAAACGATACAGGTATTTTTGAAGTTCAAGATACCAAAAAATCTGGTGGCGCTTTTGTACACCAAGGTATCGTGACGATGGGTAACCTTAAAGCCGCTCAATCTGTAGAAGCGACTGTTAAAGCAGACATCCGTGATGCAACTGCACGCAACCACTCTGCGACTCACCTTCTACACGCTGCCCTTCGCCAAGTTTTGGGTGCACACGTTCAGCAAAAAGGTTCATTGGTTGCTAGCGAACTGTTACGTTTTGACTTTGCCAATGATCAACCTGTGTCATTTGAACAGCTTCAAGAAATTGAACGTATTGTCAATGCTGAAGTGATTGCCAACACAGCGGTTTCAACTGAACTTTTAGACATCGATGCTGCCAAAGAAAAAGGCGCAATGATGTTGTTCGGTGAGAAATACGGTGATGAAGTACGTGTACTTTCAATGGGTACAAGCAAAGACGATAAAAACTTCTCTATCGAACTTTGTGGTGGTATTCACGTAAAACGTACAGGTGATATCGGCCTATTCAAGATCACTTCTGAAGGTGGTGTTGCTGCGGGCGTTCGTCGTATTGAAGCGGTTACAGGTACGAAAGCGGTTGAAGCTGCTCAAAAAGCTGATCGTGACATTCACGCAATCAACGATTTGCTCAAAGCACAGAAAGATCAAACGTTAGAAAAAGTGGAAGCACTTTCTCACACTGCATCTAGCCTGCAAAAACAAATTGAACAATTGAACCAAAAATTAGCGAGCTTCCAAGCGGCTGAGCTTTTAGGTCAAGTTCAAGAGATTGCAGGTCGTCAAACTTTAATCACGACTGTGAACAATGTAGATGCGAAATCACTTCGCAACCTACATGACGGTGTGAAATCTAAGTTAGACAATGCTGTGATTGTGATTGCTGCTGTAGATGCTGACAAAGTGAGCTTGATTGCTTCAGTTGCTAAAGAATATACAGCAACTGTAAAAGCAGGTGACATCATCAAACACCTTGGTCAAGAACTGGGTGGTAAAGGTGGTGGTAAACCTGATATGGCTCAAGGTGGTGCACCATATAGCGACAAACTTGAAGCTGTAATGACTGACCTTGTTGCATGGTTAGCTGCAAAATAAGACCAAAAGTCCTATCGCTGAAGGTCTAGCGCCTTCAGCACATCAACACCATTCAGCAGTGTGTTTTTTAATGCTGGATCCTACTGAATGGATGTTGAGCGTGTAAGCGCAAACTCAAGCATCATATGGAAACTACAGTTAAATGCTGGCCTATGATGAAGATGGAGTCTAAAAGGCTGAGTTTATTTAAACTCCCTGCGGACACAAAGTATCAATTGAATTGCACCGCTGGATTACACAGCATGCTGTTCAGGAGCTACGTGGTATATTAAAACCGCACAATTATAGCGGTCTTAAAATATGTGTAAGTGCTTTAAGTCTTAGGACTTATTTACTTGGTAAGGATAGTTATGGCATTAATCGTTCAAAAATATGGCGGTACCTCAATGGGTACTCCCGAGCGCATTTTAAATGTTGCTCGTCGTGTAAAGCGTTGGCATGATCACGGTCACAAAGTTGTGGTTGTTGTATCGGCGATGAGTGGCGAAACCAATCGTCTACTTGCTTTAGCGAAAGCCATTACCGAAACCCCTGATCCACGCGAATTAGACCAAATGGTGTCTACAGGTGAACAGGTAACGATTTCTATGTTAGCAATGGCACTAAACTCTATTGGTGTTGAAGCTAAATCATTAACAGGTCGTCAAGTTGGTATTAAAACCGACAGCGCATTTACCAAAGCACGTATTGAAGCAATTGACACTGATGTCATGACTTCACATCTCGATGCAGGCCGTGTGATTGTCGTTGCTGGTTTCCAAGGCTTTGACGCTGAAGGCAATACAACTACACTTGGTCGTGGTGGTTCAGACACTTCAGGTGTTGCACTTGCTGCTGCACTTAAAGCAGATGAATGCCAAATTTACACAGATGTGGACGGTGTTTATACCACTGACCCACGTGTCGCTCCAAAAGCAAAAAAAGTTGATCGTATTTCTTTTGAAGAAATGCTTGAAATGGCATCACTTGGTTCAAAAGTACTTCAAATTCGCTCTGTCGAATTTGCAGGTAAATACCAAGTGCCTTTACGCGTATTATCAAGTTTTGATAATGACGATGATGGCGCATTCGACGAAAATTTCAAACAAAACGTCGGAACACTAATCACCACTGAAGCGGAAGACAACATGGAACAACCAATTATCTCAGGTATCGCGTTTAACCGTGACGAAGCAAAATTAACTATTTTAGGTGTTCCTGACAAACCAGGAATTGCCTCAAATATCTTGTCACCTATTGGCGATGCAAACGTTGAAGTGGATATGATTATCCAAAACGTTGAAGAAGACGGTACAACTGATTTCACGTTTACTGTAAACCGTGGTGAATTACCAAAAGCAAAAGCAATTTTAGAAGCTACTGCTCAAGAAATTGGTGCGCGTGAAGTCGCTACACGCTCTGACATCGTTAAAGTGTCAATCGTAGGTGTTGGTATGCGTTCACACGCAGGTGTTGCAAGCAAAATGTTTACTGCCCTTGCGAAAGAAGGTATCAACATTCTCATGATCTCAACCTCTGAAATTAAAATTTCAGTAATCATCGATGAAAAATACCTAGAGCTTGCTGTACGTGCTCTACACACTGCATTTGGTTTGGATCGCGAATCAGGCGAATCTAGCGTTCGCGCATAATTTAACCATGTTCTGTGTCAAAATTTGTCATTGTTAGACAGATTTTGAAAAACATCGTAAAAATACAGAGCCACTATAGTTTTTTTTATAGTGGCTCTGTTATATTAACTTTGAGGATTTTGAAAATATAATAGATTTGTATCTGCTACAACGATTGTCACAGATACGCTGTTATTATTTTTTTGCTTTTACAGGTTATGATTTTTACATAACAGATCAATTGCAGGTTTTGCATTTTGCAAGGAGATAAACATGCTGATTCTGACTCGTCGTGTCGGAGAAACATTAATGATTGGGGACCAAGTTAGCGTGACTGTACTTGGTGTAAAAGGTAATCAGGTTCGTATTGGCGTGAATGCTCCAAAAGAAGTATCTGTTCATCGTGAAGAAATCTACCAACGAATTCAACATGAACGCGCGATGCACGAACATCTCCAAAACATTGATCAAGAATATCAGCCATCGTTTGAAGAGACTGATTTTTCTCAAAACAACTTTAATCGCTAAGATTAAGTTTGTTTGAAAATAAAGCGGCTGATTAGGCCGCTTTAAATTTTTGGGGGACTTTAATTGTCTCAGCGCTTTAGTTTAAACCCTGCGCTTCTAAAACTTTACGTACGGGTCCAAAACTACGTCGATGTTCATCTATCACACCAAATTCAGCAATAGCTTCAAAATGCGCCTTGGTTGGGTAGCCTTTATGCTTAGCAAAACCGTATTGCGGATATTTTTGATCAAGCTCCACCATTTCATGGTCACGTGTCACTTTCGCTAAAATACTTGCTGCGGAAATTTCTGGATGGATTGCATCACCCCCCACGACCGCATCACAGCTCATGCTTAAGCCTTGTGGTACTTTATTGCCATCTACCAACAAATGGTCAGGCTGAATATTTAATTTCTCTACGGCACGGCGCATTGCCAGTAACGATGCTTGTAGAATATTAATTTCATCAATTTCTTGCGCCGAACTTTCAGCAATCGCCCAAGCTAAGGCTTTTTCTTTAATTTCAATGAATAACTTTTCACGTTTTTTTTCAGTTAACTTTTTAGAATCGTTCAATCCTTCAATTGGATTTTCTGGATCTAATATCACTGCCGCCGCAACCACAGAACCAACCAATGGACCACGACCAGCTTCATCTGCGCCCGCAATTTTCATCTTCACTTCTCTCTAACCATAAAAAACGATCCTTAATGGACTCAAAAATTGATTTATTGAGTTTTAAGGATCGTATTAAACATTTATCTTATTTTTTGAATGTTTCAACTACACATGCATTTAAAGTATTCGTTACGATTTTAGCAGCCAAATTTGCTTGTGACGTTTTATCCATCGCAGCAACAACAAGATCAGTTGCAGTTACGCTTGTCGTCGCTTTTTCACCAACACATGAACATACTTCAGTTTGAAGTTCAGATTTCTGAGTTTCAGTTAAAAGTTTTGAACCTGTTTTCCAGTAAGTGTTGTTATTTAACTCAGTTACACATTTCGCTTGAACACCTACTTTAACTGCCATCATTGCTAAGCTATTTGCCGATGTTGCAGCAGTAGTTGTACCTGTACCCGTAGTACCTGTAGCAGCACATGCAGTAAGAACTAATGTAAGAGGTGCAAGTACAGCAACTAATTTTTTCACAGATAAATCCTTTGTTATGTTAATAAACATGTGTATTGTGCCCCAATTGGCACCTTTCAAGATATGCATATTTTAAATGAATTTCGGTAAATGTGCAGTTATTCATCAGACCAGTTGTTGCATATTTTCAACACTGTGTCTCATATTCATACTTCGTGTTTGCCACCCACTTGATTTAAAATATTGGGAACTAAAATGCAGCTCATTCCCCATGAAAAACAATTCCACCTACTACACACGTACCGCTCAGTTACTCCATTGGATTATGGCGCTGATCTTTATTGCAGCTTGGATTATCGGGTTTTATAGTGGAAATTTTCTAAGCTATGATGTCGATGGCAGTTTTAAAGGACAAGTCATTACCCTACATAAAAATATTGCGACTACGATTATCTTTTTGGTCGTGATTCGAATTTTCTGGCGATACACCCACCCTGCACCAGAGCTGCCTGCGACGATGTCGCCACTGATGAAAAAATTGGCACATTTAGGTCATTTAGCACTGTATATGGTTTTACTGGCATTACCGATTACAGGCTGTTTATTTAGCTGGAGTGCTGGCCACCCTGCACCAGTCTTGTATTTGTTTGAGATTCCACGTTTAGTCCAAGATAACCCAGAACTTTTAAGCATCGTTAAACCACTTCATATTTGGATTTCATGGGCAGCGGGTTTATTGTTAGTTGGCCATATTCTTGCAGCACTTAAACATCATTTTATTGATAAAGATCATGTACTCAAAAGCATGACCAGACAGCCTAAAAGCTAATGTAATTTTAAATTTGCGACACAATAAAAAAGCCACTTCATGTGGCTTTTATGTTATGCATCATTTAGCTCAAAGCTTGTTGAGCACAACCACGTAAGCTATTCAGTACTGCTTTAGAAATTAATTTATTTTTTTCAGTCTCATTCATTGCTGCTGTCATTAAGTCTTTAGCGCTCATGTCATCCATTGCATGATTACTCACACATTCACAAATGGCCGTTTGGTTATCCTTTTTTTGCTGCGCATTCATAAACATCGCAGCCCCTTTCCACACTTTTGAAGCATTCAGCTCTTGCCCACATTGATATTCAATCACAGGCTTCAACATTTTTTGGCTTAAACTTTGTGATTTATCCGCCATTGCAGTTGATGTAAAACAAAGAAATGACATTGCTAAGACTAAGATTACAGCATGAGAACAACTAAATTTCATGGTATTTACTTCAAAAAGAAAAAAGGCAGTGATAAATCACTGCCTAGACATTATATGCCGTTTATTAATTCAATGCCTTGATCTTTTCTACCCACTTATTTTTTTCAGCATCATCAATAAATGAGGCTTCAAATGAGTTGATAGCAAGTTGTTTTAATTCAGCATTGTTTAAATCTAATGCTTCTGCAATTGCGATGAAATTGTCATTCATATACCCGCCAAAATATGATGGATCATCTGAATTGACAGTAACATGCACGCCCTGTTGCAGCAGACGTTTGATATTGTGATCTACCATATCATTGACCACACAAAGCTTCAAATTACTCAGTGGACAAACCGTCAACGGCATTTTTTCAGCAATTAAACGCTGCATTAGTGCAGAATCCTCTTCAGAACGTACGCCATGGTCAACACGGTTCACTTTGAGTAAATCGAGTGCTTCCCACACATATTCTGCTGGCCCTTCTTCTCCTGCATGCGCGACAATCAAGAAGCCTTCTTCACGCGCCTTTGCAAATACGCGTTCAAATTTAGCAGGTGGATGACCGACTTCACTCGAATCTAAACCTACACCAATAATTTGATCTTTATAAGGTAGCGCTTGCTCTAATGTTGCAAATGCAGCTTCTTCAGATAAGTGTCGCAGGAAACACATGATGAGATGCGATGTAATACTAAATTTAGCTTTGGCATCATCACATGCACGTTGCAAACCATTGATCACTGTTTCGAATGAAATACCACGATCTGTATGCGTTTGAGGATCAAAGAACATCTCAGTATGAACAACATTGTCTGCTGCACATTTTTCAAAATATGCCATCGCCAGATCATAAAAATCTTGTTCCACAATCAGTACATTTGCACCTGCATAATAAATATCTAGAAATGATTGTAAATTGTGGAAGTTATAAGCTTGTTTGACTTCTTCAACCGATTTGTAGGGAATTTCAATGTGGTTACGCTGTGCAATCGCAAACATTAATTCAGGCTCAAATGTCCCTTCAATATGCACATGCAATTCAGCTTTTGGCATGGATTGTATTAATTCAATAGAGTTCATAGCATATCCTCGTTCTATTTAAGTTCAGAAAATAAAAAAGGGTGTAAACAACGTTTACACCCTTGATGGCTTAGGGTGAATTAACCACCAAACATCGCAAATTTAAGTGTCCAAAGCGCTGCAATAATCCATACCATATACGGTACAGTTGCTGCTTTGCCAGTGAACAATTTCACTAGTGCATAACTAATGAAGCCCATTGCGATACCGTCTGCAATTGAGTACGTAAACGGCATAAATGTAATGGTTAAGAATGCAGGAACAGCTTCTGTAATATCATCCCATTCAATGTGAACGATACCTTGAATCATCAATACACCAACAAATAGCAAAGCTGGTGCAGTTGCAAAACCAGGTACAGATTGTGCCAATGGCGCCAAGAATAAGCAAAGCAAGAATAGAACAGCAACTACGACTGCGGTTAAACCTGTACGACCACCTGCTGCAACACCCGCAGAAGATTCAATATAAGGTGTCGTTGAAGAAGTACCGAGTGCTGCACCCGCTACAATTGCAGATGAGTCAGCAAAAAGTGCCTTTTTCAAACGAGGTAATTTACCATCTTTCAACAAACCTGCACGGTGTGACACACCAACCAAGGTACCAGTTGAGTCAAACAAGTCGACCAAGAAGAAAACGAAAATTACACCAACAAGGCTTGCTTCAAATAGGCCAGAAAAATCCATTTGTAAGAAAGTGGGTGCAATTGAAGGAATTTCACCGACTACACCTTGGAATTCATTAAAACCAAGCATGGTCGCAATCGCTGTAATTGCAAGGATACTGATGATGATTGAACCACGAACTTTAAACTGATGCATAATCACAATCAGGAAAAAGCCCAACAATGCAAGCAACGCAGGCGGCTGACTTAAGTCACCCAAACCGACTAGAGTGGCATCATTTTTAACAATGATTCCGGCATTTTTCAACGCAACAAGTGCAAGGAATAAACCGATACCACCACCAATTGCTAGTTTAAGTGACATTGGAATCGCATTGACAATCGCTTCTCGTATTTTAAACATACTGATTGCGATAAAAATAAGACCCGACACAAATACTGCTGCTAAAGCCGTTTGCCATGGCACATTCATACCTAAGCACACAGAATAGGTAAAGTAAGCATTTAGCCCCATACCCGGTGCAAGTGCAATTGGATAGTTAGCCACTAAACCCATAACTAAACAGCCAATTGCAGCTGCAAGACACGTTGCGACAAAGACAGCTCCATGATCCATACCCGTTGAGGATAAAATCATTGGATTGACAATAATGATGTAGCACATTGTTAAGAATGTCGTTACACCTGCGATCACTTCTGTTTTAAACGTTGTTTTGTTTTCACTGAGTTTAAACAAACGTTCAAGCACATTTTCTGAAGATGGATTAGGAGTCGTCATGACCTAGCCCCTATTAAGTAAACTTGATGCCTTTTAGCATTCCACAAAATTAATTATGATCATGAATCATCACTAATTTTGTGAATGACCTAGCAATGTACATGCCAGTTTGGCTGATTAAGGGTTTAAAATAATCCTAATTTCAAGCGTTTACACTTATGCTATAGCTTGAATTTGCAAACAAAAAAGCTGCATAACTTTATGCAGCCTTCCCTGTTTCACCTGACCAAGCATTTAATTTCAATAAATTTTGACCAAGATATTTTAAGTGGAAAATTATAACACATTGATTTTCTAATGTTTCCATATTTTCAATTGTTTTAAAATTAGTAAATTTAAGATATTGTTTTTTTTATAAAGATTCAAAATATTATATTTTAAAATAATCTATCAGTACATCTTTAGCATCATTAAAGGTCAAAAGGCAAACTAGCATTTATGCCTAAGTTACCTTTAGTTCAATTTTTGATTAAACAACTGATTGAACTCTTGCTGACGTTTAAGCTCAGTCGACTTGTAGACAGAAAATCCTAGAAACACAATGCTCAAAATAAAAATAGGTATTAGAATTTTTTTCATAACTATATTCATTGTTTGAAAGACTTTTAATTATTATAACAAAACAGAAATACAACATGAGACTTAAATCACATTTACTTTGATTTTCAATTCACTTTGGCTTGTTTTATGTATAAATACCGTTACATTTGTAACCAACTTGAATATTTATTCAAAAAAATCAATGTACTAAACAATTTCCAAATCAGTTATATCATTTTATCTAATGTGTAATTATTTATTTTTAACAGATATTTAATAAAATATTTGCTGCCTTAGACCATTTAAAATTTGAGTAACAGATCAAAAATGCGTTTTTCTTTTCAGTTTTACCTGAAATATATGTACACATTCACCACTCCACTCGATCATGTTCTTATTAAGCAGAAAATGCAGAAAATAAGCCGTGATATAAATCACGGCTATACATATTCATGTAAAAAATTAAGCGGCTTGCTCATCACGCTTAAACACTAACTCACCTTTCAAGCTACTGTCTGCATCGAAATAATAACCATCGGTATTAAATGATTTAATATCTTCAATTTTTTCGATTTTATTTTCTAGCAAGTAGCGCGCCATAAGACCACGCGCTTTTTTTGCATAAAAACTAATGACTTTATATTTGCCATTTTTTTGATCTAGGAACACGGGCTTAATGATTTCAGCTTTAACTTTCGATTCTTTGACAGACTTATAGTATTCGTCTGAGGCAATGTTCACTAACAATTCCGAACCTGCTTGCTCAAGGTCAGTATTGATGAGATTGGTGATGGTATTATCCCAAAACTCATAAAGGTTATGACCACGTGGATTTTGCAGTTTTGTGCCCATTTCTAAACGATATGGCATCATCAAATCTAAAGGACGCAGTAAACCATAAAGACCTGAAAGCATACGTAAATGCTTTTCTGCATATTGAATATCGTTGGCTGCCAAATTGTATGCATCTAAACCCGTGTATACATCCCCTTTAAATGCAAAAATGGCTTGTCGCGCATTCGAAAAGTCGAATTCAGGTTGCCAATCTCTGAAACGTTCAACATTTAGCGTCGCTATTTTCTCACTCACACTCATTAAGTTTGCCACCTCAGATGCAGACAATTTACGTGCAACTTTGATCAATTCTTGTGAATGATCTAATAAACGTGGTTGGGTAAATATTTCTGTTGGAAGCGCAGTTGTGTAATCCAATGTTTTGGCTGGAGAAATTAAAGCGAGCATAAACAACCTGTTTAAATTTTAATTAAACAGACTATAACAGTTGGTTAATTTCAAAGCCAATCTGTGTTTTTGATAAGGTTAATCTGTAAACTATCATCTCTCCCGCTTTCACAATTTAGTCATTATGTCTGAACAAATGTTCCTTCAAGGGCCTGCTGGTCAAATTGAAATTTTTGTTGATTATCCACAGGGTGAAGTGAAAGGATTCGCGGTAGTTACACACCCTCATCCATTACAAGGTGGCACACCACAGCATAAAGTCCCTGTACTTTTAGCGCAAATGTTCTTAGAACGTGGTTATGTTGTCTATCGTCCAAGTTTTCGTGGTTCTGGTCAAAGCTCAGGAATGCATGACGAAGGTAATGGTGAAACTCAAGATACGATGCAAGTTATTCAATACGCTCGTAGCCAACACCCTAATTTGCCATTTTACGCAGGTGGATTTAGCTTTGGTGCGAATGTAATGACAAAATGTTATGCCTTATTGCCTGTTGAGTTACAGCCGGTACAGACTATTTTATGTGGTTTACCAACGACAACTGTTGCAGGTGTTCGTCACTATGTGACCCCGCATATCAAGGGTGATATTTTATTTATTCATGGCGAAGAAGATAATGTAACGCTTTTATCAGATCTAATTCAGTGGGCAAAACCTCAGCGCCATTTAATTACCGTCTTACCGGGTGCAAACCACTTCTTTACGGGTTATTTAAAACAATTACGAATCGCGATTTCGCGCTTTTTGGTTTAGCCAAATTTCTGAATTGCCGAAATACAATCAAAAAGTCAGCACTGCTGGCTTTTTTTATGCACATTTTAAATTTTAAGTATTGGCTTTTGTATTCATCAAAAAAAATCAGATCTAACTTATTCATAAGCTTTCGATCGTTCAGCTTTAAAGCAAATTTAATTCAATATATTCACTAAATTTATAAATAAAGTATTGTTCTAAATAAAAATATTCCTTAAATTACAAAAAAATAGTTAATAATAATTTTGCTAGGGAAACATGAAACTTATTATCGCCCTTATTGCCAGTACAGTCATTGCACTGTTGGTTTATCACTTCAATTCAGGTACTAAAACGCCTGCAGACATGCCAGCATCTACAGTCATATCGGAAAGTGGCCCCACAGCCTATCTCACTGCTTCTTATAAAATGAATATTCAAGGTCGTGATTTTAACTTGAAAATGGTCTATGACTTTCCAAACAGCCAAGTCTGCCAAGCACAGCTCCATAGCACAAACACCACCAGTATGATTTCAACATTTAAACAACGTTGTGAAAATGATTCGACTTGTCAGGCAGCACAAATATCCTCTTGCTCATCATTCGCTGATCAAAAATATAAAGATATGTTGAATAAAAATTATCATGACAATCGCTATATTTATTTAAGCGATGCCAAAGTACCGAATCAACATGGAGTGATTGTATTTTGGGGTCTCAATGACCAAGAATCTATCATGATGTGTGACTATGTCAAAAAGAACAATCGAAGCATCAACCCAATCAACATTGAATGTTTATAAGGATAAGCCTCTCAACAGGAAATTTATAAAGCATAAAAAGCAGCCAAGGCTGCTTTCTTTAATTCATGATTAAATTTAATTATTTAGAAATAGTTTTCCATTGAAATTCGCTATAAGCTTCTTCTTCTTTTAAGGTATTTTCTACAGCTTGCGCCAACTGATTCAATAAGCTTTGCTCAGTAATACGATCTAACCAGTCTTGGTCTTCATCGGGATATGAGGTAATTTCACACACCAAACGACCTGACTCATCTTGCCCCTGACACATCACGGACAATGGTAATTCATGATTATCCACACTCACTGCAACTTGATCTCCACTTTGCGATAAGGTTTGGAAACCGTATTTTTCAAGCTTGCCTGCCAACAACTCCACAACCTGCGTTTGTGTATCTAGCTTGCCCATCGGTCCGTCTTTATCGCTGTTTGCAGTGAATTGTAATTTTCTCATGTGTCCATCCAAAAGGCATTCTTGTTGTATGGTTTTAGCATAAGCAATTAAAACAAAACAGCCAAGCTTTTGCTTGGCTGTTGTCTAACAAATATACAATATTAGACTAATTACTCAGTCACTTGAATGGCTAAGCCTGCTTCATTTGCAAGTTCAGTAAAGGTTGGGAAACTTGTCGCCACTGTTTCTGTACCCACAATTTTAATCTCGCCCGAAGTACGTAAACCTGCCATTGAGAAGCTCATTGCAATACGATGATCGTGATGTGATTCGATTTCACCACCTGTGAAGATAGTGTCCCATTCACCTGCTTTGCCTTTACCTTCAATGATGATGCCATCATCTGTAGGTGTGCAGTCAATGCCCATGGTTTTCATACCATCTGCCATTACTTGAATACGGTCTGATTCTTTCACACGTAGCTCTGCAGCACCTGTTAAAATCGTTTGACCTTCTGCACAAGCAGCGGCAATAAACAATGCTGGAAATTCATCAATTGCTAAGGGCACTTGATCTTCTGGCATATGAATGCCTTTTAAAGTACGTGAACCACGAATACGAATGTCTGCAATTGGTTCTCCACCTGCAATACGCTCATTCTCAACGCTGAGGTCAGCACCCATTTGTTTTAAAATTTCAATCACACCGGTACGCGTCGGGTTAATGCCGACCGCTTCAAGCGTAACGTCTGAACCTTCAGTAATTGCAGCGCCAACCATAAAGAATGCCGCAGATGAAATGTCAGATGGTACTTGGATTTCAGTAGCAACGAGCTTTCCGCCACCTTGAAGTGAAATACGATTACCTTCTGTTTTCACGTCATAACCGAAAGCACGAAGCATACGTTCTGAATGATCTCGTGTCGGTTCGGGTTCAGTGATAACTGTTTCACCGTCCGCCCACAGACCTGCCAATAAAATGCCAGATTTTACTTGTGCAGATGCCATTGGTAAGTCGTAGTGAATACCTTTTAAATTTTGACTTCCAGAAATAGACACTGGTGGCGTACCACGTTCACCTGTAGTCTGAATTTGTGCACCCATTTCACGTAAAGGTTTTGCAATACGTTCCATAGGACGTTTAGACAGTGATGCATCTCCAGTCATCACAGAATCAAATTTCTGCGCAGATAACATGCCTGAAAGTAAACGCATTGATGTACCTGAGTTACCCATATACAAAGCGCTTGCAGGAGCTTTTAAGCCATTCATGCCAACACCGTGAATGGTGACTTCACCATTTTTTGGACCTTCAATGCTTACGCCCATATCACGAAAAGCTTGCAATGTTGCTAATGCATCTTCACCTTCAAGAAAACCTGTTACATGGGTTGTCCCTTCCGCAATAGCACCAAACATGATGGAACGATGTGACACAGATTTATCACCTGGCACAGTAAATTTACCTTGGAATTGTTTTGCGCCCGGTAAAATTGTGAATTGCTGTGTCGTCACTTTATTTTTCTCCATCAGTGGTCTCTTTGCGAGCATATGATTGAAATGTTGGCGTGCAGCTTGTGCATGTCCTAACAAGCCCATCAATGCCTGTGAATTTTCATCTTCAATCAGCTTACGAAGAATGGCCAATTGTTTTTCAAAGCCATCCACCGCATTTAAAATTGCCTTTTTATTGGCGAAAAAGATGTCATGCCACATATGTGGGTCGCTTGCAGCAATGCGTGAGAAATCACGAAAACCGCCAGCGGCATAACGGAAAATATCTAAATTGTCTTCTCGGTTCGCGAGTTGCTCAACCAAGTTAAATGCCATTAAATGCGGAAGATGACTGGTATGGGCCAACACTTCATCGTGTTTTTCCACATCCATGCAAATGACTTCCGCTTTGGCAGCTTGCCACAATTGAATCAGTTTCTCTACCGCCCAGTCTGCACTGCTTGGTAAAGGCGTCAAAATCACTTTGTGATTGGCAAATAAATCAACTTTACCTGCATGCACGCCAGTCAATTCAGCGCCTGCAATCGGATGCCCCGGAACGAAACCAGCTGGAAGGTTTTCACCATAAACCGCTTTGGCTGCTGCAACAACGTTACCCTTAGTGCTGCCCACATCTGTAATGATGGTTTTTTCAGTAACAAAAGGTTGAATCGCCTCAAGTACTTTTTGGGTTGCACGTACAGGCAAAGCCAGCACAACAAGATCAGCACCTTTAACCGCTTCAGCAGGATCACTATAACCCTGTTGAATTAGACCCAGTGCTTTAGCATCTTCCAACGTTTTTTGTGAGCGTGTAGACGCCACAATTTCTTTCGCTAAACCTTGAGCAATCATGACACGCGCTAAACTTGAGCCAATTAGCCCAAGACCAATAAACGCAACTTTTTCAAATAGTGGCACAGACATAACTTACGCTTTTGCCTCTAGGCCCAATACTTTAGCCAGAGCAGCTAAAAATTTTGCGTTTTCAGCTTCAGTACCAATCGATACACGAAGATGTTCAGCAATACCCACTGGACGCACAATCACACCTTCTTTCAACAACGCATTAAAAGTTTGCGCAGGATCAGCTTTCACATTGACCAAAATAAAGTTCGCACGTGAAGGGACATATTCCAAACCTAGAGCATTAAAACCTGCTTCTAGCTGTGCCATACCTGCTTTATTGACTACACGAGACTTTTCAATAAATGCTTCATCTTTCAATGCAGCAACGGCAGCCACCATCGCTAAATGGTTGACATTGAATGGTTGACGAATACGGTTTAAGAAATCTGTCACTTCAACTGAAGCCAAAGCGAAACCCACACGAAGTGCAGCTAAGCCATAACACTTCGACATAGTACGGCTAACAATTAGGTTTGCGTATTGATCTAAGAATTTTAAGCTATTGAAGTTTTCAGGGAAATATTCCACATAAGCTTCATCAAGTACCACAATCACATTGCTTGGTACTTTTTGCATGAAAGCCTCAAATTCAGCTTCTTCAAACCAAGTCCCTGTTGGATTGTTTGGATTGGCAATAAAGATTAATTTTGTATTGTCTTTAACAGCCGCTGCCATCGCATCTAGGTCATGAGAGAAACCTTTTGCAGGCACTTCAATCGCTTCAGCATTAATCGCTTGAGTCACCAGACCATACACTGCAAATGCGTGTTGGCTATACACAACTGAATCTTGCCCTGAGACAAAAGCACGAGCAAAAATTTCTAGAAGATCGTTTGAACCATTACCCAACGTAATACGGTCATGTGCAATGCCAAATTGTTTTTCAACTTGGTCTTTTAAAATAAAACCACCGCCATCAGGATATCGACCAATTTCTGCAAGTTCAGCAGCAACCGCTTCTTTCACTTTGTCAGAACAACCCAAAGGGTTTTCGTTCGAAGCAAGTTTAACGATATCAGTAATCCCCAACTCACGCTCAAGTTCACTGATGGGTTTACCAGGTTGATAAGGCTTTAACTTTGCAATGCCTTCATTGGCTGGGACAAACGTCATTTTACACTTCCAGTTATTTCAAGTGATGAAGGTGATCAACTCCTGTCGAAGCCGATCACAGTTGTGATCTTAAAGTACAGCAATTGGATATGAACCCAATACGCGAATTTCTTTCACCAATGGACGAATTTCTTCAATCGCTGCTTTAACATTGTCTTGTTCAACATGACCTTCTAGGTCTACGAAGAATACATAAGACCATTTTTCAGGTAATGCAGGACGTGTTTCGATACTGGTTAAGCTAATATTGTGCTTCGCAAATGGTGCAAGAATCTCAAGTAGTGCACCTGCACGGTCATGTGCAGAAATGAGCAATGAAGTCTTGTCATTGCCAGACTGCGGCACTTTCTCACGACCAATGACCAAGAAACGCGTTGTATTTTCAGGGTTGTCTTCGATATTGCTATGCAAAATTTCGAGACTATAGATATTGGCAGCAACTTCTGAAGCAATAGCAGCAGAATGCCATTCGTTACGAATACGACGTGCTGCTTCAGCATTTGAACTCAGTGCAACACGCTCTACACCCGGATAATGCGCATCTAACCAACCACGGCACTGTGCCAAAGTCTGTTGGTGTGCATAAATCTGTTTGATGCTGTCTTTACGGGTATTTTCTGACACAAGGAATTGGTGATGAATACGCAGTTCGACTTCACCAATTACATTCAAGTGAGATGCTTTAAAACAATCTAAAGTATGGTTCACCACGCCTTCAGACGAGTTCTCAACAGGCACTAAACCATAATGTGCACTACCTGCTTCAACTTCACGGAAAACTTCATCAATTGTAGGAAGTGGACGAATCACTGCATCTTGACCAAAATGCTTTAATACTGCCGAATGCGTATATGTGCCGACCGGACCTAAGAACGCAATACTTTGTGGTGCTTCAAGGGCTAAACACGCTGACATGATCTCACGGAATAAACGTGCCATTGTTACATCAGATAATGGCCCTTCATTACGTTCCATGACTTTACGTAAAACTTGTGCTTCACGTTCAGGACGATAAAACAGTGGACTCTCTTCTGCGGCAAATTTTGCTTTTGCAACTGCTTCAGCCAGTTTCGCACGACGGTTGATAAGTTGTTGAATCTGCATGTCAACAGAGTCGATATCATCACGAATTTGAGCTAAGTCCAGAGAAGTCGTAGTGTTCTGATCATCGTTGATCATTGTTATGTCGCCCTTCAAAAATATTTTGCAAACAGTATAACAATAGTTAGCTTTCAAATGTTGCGCAATACGACTTTCATTGATTCAGCCTTAAAAACATACAGTTGATTAAACCATCATCAGCTTAACTTAAGAGCCAAAACAGCCAAACTGATAGATTTACTCAAGAAAGGTAAATTTTCAGCAAAAAAGCCTGTAATTGGACAATTTTAAAGGAACTCAGTGTTACGCCAAATGTCATGAGCTTGTCGACTTCATAATTTAGGTTTAAATGAGATTTCGAAATTACTCACAATTCATGGATAAAAAACAAAGTGTCGACTAAGGCTGCCATTGATCGACTTTTCAGTGACTTAATTCGCACTCTACCCTAATGTTTACAGACGATGACGCTTTCATAACAAATGAGACAGGCAATTTATAAAATCGCTTTGTAATCTAATTAAACTAAAAAAATAAATGACTCGAAGGTATGGTGATGCACAAAAAAATTGCTGTGTTAGTGACCTATGATTTTGAAGATGTAGAGTACCTCGAGCCTGTACAGGCATTTCGAGCGGCTCGACATAGCATTATCAATATCGAAGAACAGGTTGGAAAAATTATCTACGGCATTCAACGTAGAACTCAAATCACAATTGATCAAAGTATCGATGATGCATCTGTACATGAATATGATGCGCTATTTATACCCGGTGGTTTCTCTCCAGACAAATTGGCATTAGATGATCGCTTTCTTTATTTTGTGCGTAATTTTGCAGATAGCCAAAAACCCATTTTAAGTAGTAGTCATGGGCCACATTTATTATTGGAAGCAGGTGTCATTGAAGGTCGTCAATTTGCCAATATCCAATCGCTCAATCAAAGTCTACGCCATGCAGGCGTTTTAATTTCAGACCAAGCCGTAGTCAATGACAATAACCGCTATATCTCTTCACGCAGTCGATCAGATACCTCAGAATTTATCGAAGTTTGTTTAGAAGTTTTAGGACAAAGCTCACCAACTTGGCAATGATAAGGTGAACACGAATGTTAGATCAAATAAGATGCGTTGAATCCGTAAATTAAAAAGCGAAGTCTAAACTTCGCTTTTTTATGCCCACAACAGAATGTAGATTCGACTTAACGACCTAAAATCCCACGTGCCACAATCTCTTTCATAATTTCGTTAGTGCCACCGTAAATTTGCTGAATACGTGCATCGACGAAGAAACGCGAAATTGGATATTCAGTCATATAACCATAACCACCAAACAATTGCAGTAGATTATCTGCCACTTTCATTTGCATATCCGTAGAGAAGCTTTTCAATGCTGCTGCAGTTTCAACATCTAGCTTACCTTGCATATACAGTTCAACATTGCGCTCATAAAATGCAGCCGTTGCCAGCTCATCAATTTTAGCTTGAGCCAGAACAAAACGTGTATTTTGGAACTGCCCAATGGCTTGACCAAAAGCTTGACGCTCTTTGACATATTGGGTTGCTACATCAATCGAACCACGAATAGCGCCAATGGCCGTCGATGCAATCGCTGTACGTTCACGTGGTAATTCTTGCATGAGGTATGCAAAACCATGCCCAGCCTGACCTAATAATTGATCTTTTGGCACTTTGACATTGTCATAGAATAATTCTGAAGTGTCTTGTGCATGTAGTCCAATTTTATCGAGGTTTGTCCCTTTTTTAAAACCGTCTAAATGTGTATCGACTAGCAGTAAAGATACGCCTTTTGCACGGGCTTGCGGATCTGTTTTTGCAGCCAATACCACCAAGTCGGCATGTTGACCATTTGAAATAAAGGTTTTAGAACCATTAAGTAAGTAATGGTCATCTTGCAAAATCGCGCTACTACGCATTGACTGTAAGTCAGAACCTGCTCCCGGCTCCGTCATGCCAATCGCACCAACTACTTCACCTGCCACCATTTTCGGCAACCAATATTGCTTTTGCGCTTCAGAACCAATATGCAAAATATAAGGTGCTGCAATTTCAGAATGACAAGAAATTCCTGTTGATAAGGCACTAAAACCTGCACGCGCAGACTCTTCAACCAACATCAACGAATAATGCGTTGGAACGCCATAACCACCGTATTCTTCAGGAACATCGACACATAGGAAACCATTGTCCCCCAAAGCATTCCATACTGAACGCGGCATAATGCCTGCCTTTTCCCATTGTTCATAATGTGGCGCAATGTGTTCATTTAAAAAACGACGAAAGTTATCACGAAATAATTCTAAATCTACATCATACGCTTGCATGCTATTGCTTCCTTGATCCTAAGATTGTTGTTTTACTGTGCAACATCCTATTGCACTTTCAATGTGAGGTCATGCGCCAAAACCACCGCGTTCAAAATATAAAATGCCATAAAAAAAGGAAGCCGAAGCTTCCTTTTCTCATTTTTCGATAAAAATTAAGCGTGATGCGTATTCCCTTCGTCAGACATTTGAAGATCAATGTCTGCTGGGTTATTTAGCGCATGATTTAATTTTTCAGTGTCTAACTGACCTACCCATTTTGCAACAACCAAAGTTGCTAAAGAGTTACCAACAAGGTTTGTCAATGCACGAGCTTCAGACATGAAACGGTCAATACCTAGAATCAATGCCAAACCAGCCACTGGAATATGACCGACTGCAGATAAGGTTGCCGCCATAACAATGAAGCCTGAACCTGTTACACCAGCAGCCCCTTTCGAAGAAATCAACAATACAGCAAGTAAGGTAATTTCATGGGTTAAATCTAGTTGTGTATTGGTTGCTTGTGCAATAAAGATCGCAGCCATCGTCAAGTAAATAGACGTACCATCTAAGTTAAATGAATAACCTGTTGGAATAACCAAGCCCACAACTGATTTTTCAGCACCAGCAAGCTCAAGTTTTTTCAACATACGTGGCAATACAGATTCTGAAGAAGACGTACCCAGTACAATCAGTAATTCTTCACGAATCAAACGAATCATTTTCAGGATACTAAATCCACAAACGCGTGCGATCGTACCCAAAACAATGAAGATAAATAGCAAACAGGTTACGTAGAAGCAAATAATTAACTGAGCTAATTGAGCTAAAGAACCGATACCGTATTTACCAATCGTAAATGCCATTGCACCGAATGCACCAATTGGCGCTAATTTCATGATCATATTTACAATGTTGAAGAACACATGTGAAACTTGATCAATGAATTTCAGTACAGGTTTACCCGCATCACCAAGTTTATGCAGTGCGAAACCAAATAGGATTGCAAACAGTAAGACTTGTAAGATTTCACCTTCAGCAAACGCACCCACCACAGTATTTGGAATGATGTTCATCACGAAATCGAGCGATGATTGCGATGCACCAGACTCTACATATTTAGAAATACCAGAAGTATCTAAAGTTGCAGGGTCAATGTTCATTCCCACACCCGGTTTTGCAATGTTAATTACAAATAAACCGATGATTAAAGCCAGCGTTGAAACAACTTCGAAGTAAAGAAGTGCAATACCACCGGTTTTACCCACCGATTTCATGCTTTCCATACCCGCAATACCACTGACTACTGTACAGAAAATAACTGGTGCAATAATCATTTTGATGAGTTTAATAAACGCATCACCTAATGGTTTTAGTTGTTCCCCGAGCCCTGGAACACTTTGCTTAACGCCATCTACAATGACAGATGAGCTTGGTGAAAAGTGGCCAACAATAATACCCAAAATAATGGCAACGATTACTTGAAAGTACAGTGACTTATAAATTGGTTTTTTAGCCATAATATTACTTCACGATATATTTCAGTTTGAAAGAAATATTCAGTTTTTGCTTATTTAAAAAAATAAACAGCCCAAAACCCTATTATCTTCGACAAAAGAGCACCAAAGTATTTGATATAACCAAATACTAAAAATATGAAATGTGTAAGGTGATCGATAAACAATCACGTCAGGACCTGATATAAAATCAGAAAATTGATCAGGAGATGAAACACATACTAAAGTAGGTTAAATTTTACCTGTTTTTTTTCGGCTTGTTTTGCTCCAAATGTTAAATTGGGTTAAATAATACACGCAACTTATTAGACTATAGTCTAAAGACAGCAATTTTTAGTCCTATTATCAGGCTGAAAAATACCAACTATAGAAGTAAACTATCCTTAAGTCCTAAATTTTATGCCAAGCGTACGAATGAACAATAAACGAAATATTTATAAAGATTTTGAACATCCTTTTGCTCAATTTGTGCGAATCGTCGGCAAAGGTAAAAACGGTGCTCGCTCACTAACATTTGATGAGGCTTACCAAGCCTTCAGCATGATCTTAAAAGATGAAGTTTTAGATGTTCAATTGGGCGCTTTCTTAATGTTATTGCGAGTAAAAGAAGAATCTGTCGATGAATTGACTGGATTTGTGCAAGCGACGCGCGATCAATTGAATTTTAAACCGCTTGATGTCGATTTAGATTGGTCATCTTATGCTGGAAAGCGTAAACACTATCCTTGGTTTTTACTTGCAGCGTTAACCCTTGCCAAGCATGGCTATAAGATTGTCATGCATGGCGCTTCTGGCCACACCATAAATCGTCTTTATACAGAACAAGTATTAGAGTACTTAGGATTTCCTATTTGCCAAAATGACCTTGATGTGGAACAGCAATTAAATCAGCGTAATTTTGCTTATATTCCTCTTGAGGCAATTTCCCCTATTTTGAGTGATTTAATTTCGCTACGTAATGTCATGGGTTTACGCTCACCCATTCATACCCTTGCACGCTTAATTAATCCGTTTAATGCTAAAGCCACCATGCAAGCGATTTTCCACCCTGCTTATCGTGCATCTCACCAACGTGCCGCATTTCAATTGGGCTATCAAAATAGTGCAGTGATTAAAGGTGAAGGTGGTGAATTTGAACGTAATCCAGATGCCAAAACCTTAATTTGTGGAATTAAAGACGGTGAAACGTATGAACATGAATTACCAAAACTCACTGACAACCGTAGCCCTATTGAGGAAGAACTGGATTTAGCAGTATTTAAAGCTGTGTGGGAAGCTAAGCAAACGCATGAATACGGCGAAATTGCGGTCACTGAAACGATGGGGATTGCGCTGTATACCATGGGTGCATGTTCAAGCTATGAAGACGCGATGCAACGTGCAAAAACACTTTGGGCAGAACGTTTCTAGACCCATACCGATTGATTTAAAAGAGTGAATCGGTCATATAAATTCACTCTTTTATTTCTAGATTAGATGCTTTGCAGTTTGAATCGCTTCCCTATTGATCAGCTTTCATTGGAAAATAAAACTCTGGCCAAAATGGATAGTGTTGTCCTGAGCTATGAATATTTTTTAATTCGAGTACATCATTCAGTTGAATTTGAATATGATTTGGCTCATATCTTCCAGACAGATAAGCATCTTTATTTTGACCGACAAGGCTTAAACAATAGTTCTGATGACTTTTAATTTTCACGGATTTAAAAGCGGCTTTTGCCTGTTGAATTTCAATTCCAATAAGCAACATGGGCGAGCTATCATTTTTGATTTGTGTATATTGAGTTTTTGGTTCAGCAAATTTGCTACTTGAAATAACGACAACCTGCATTAAACATTCAATTTTATTTTCAGCAAAAACCTGACCCGACAGCAAAGCAATCACTGTACTCATAAAGTATTTTAGTTTTATTGATTTCATTGAAAGATTTTTTTACTTATTTTTGAGATTTAAAAAAGCCATATGATTGATCTAACCATATGGCTTTTTTGAAGTAAATTCGATTAAACAAAACGAATTGGCTTGAACTCTGGCTCTTCCACATGTGAGTCGCAGTGTTCATCTTCTTCTTTAGTCCCACGGTCAATATAACCGCTACGCTCTTCTTCAGGTAAATGTTTAATTTCCCATGCGTACACCGCTTGCATACAAATCTGACGTTGTTCTTGAGTCAGTGCAACGCCATTGGGCCATTTACCAATTTCAATTGCCGTTTTAAGTCGACCTACTATTTCAGGATCGAGTACGGCAAGCATCTGTTCAATATTCATAATTAATCCTGCTTTAATGAGTCAAAATCTTGGTTCCAACCGAGTTTGGTACGACACGCCATATAGAAGTCATAACCGGGTGGATGTAATAAGTTGAGCTTAAATGGATGTTTACGGATATGTAAACTATCGCCTACACCCAATGATACACTGTGTTGACCGTCGGCACTAACCATTGGCAATACACGGTTTTCACGAATGAGTATTTTGATTTCGCTTTGACCACCGACCACAATCGGGCGTGATGACAAAGTATGTGGATGCATCGGTACCAAGGCAATCGCATCCATACTCGGATGTACGATTGGCCCACCACCAGAAAGTGCGTAGGCAGTTGAACCGGTTGGGGTTGAAACGATCAAACCATCACTATGCTGACGATAAACATATTGTCCATCAATATTCAGTTCAAAGTCGATCATATGCACAGACTTACCGGAATGCAGCACAATATCGTTTAAAGCCACGGCATCATAAATCGACTCGCCTTTGGAGCGAATTTCCATTTCCAGTAAGAAACGGCGATCGAGTTGAAATTCGCCTTTCAGCACTTGATCTAGCTTAAAGATCACTTCAGTCGGTTTGATATCGGTTAAGAAGCCCAAGCGACCACGGTTTACGCCAATCACAGGCGTATTATGTTTTACTAACGCACGTGCAGCATGTAGCAAAGAGCCATCACCACCGACAACAATCACTAAATCGACGACTTCGCCAAGCAGTGCACGGCTCACGGTTTGAGTATTGTTATAAGGAACCAATTGCGCTGTTTGCGTATCAAATACAGGATGTAATCCTAAACTCAAGATATGATCATGGATCAAACATAGGGTTTCGATCACGGATGATTTATCTGGACGACCAATCAACCCAATGTTTCGAAATGATTTATGTGAAATTTGCACCTGCGCCATTGCTCCGCTTCGCCTCGGCCATATCATATCACTAACAGAAATGATTTAAAAAAACTTTAAAGTGTCTACTTTAGTCATGTTCATATCGACATTTTGCATACATATAACAGATTAATTATTGCAAAATGCTGAAAAGCTTCGCATGATTAGCAAAATTTCTCAGGGTCTGATCATTATTTATGAAGTCTGAACGTGGCATAGGCTTAATTGCACTTATTTTCTCACTGCTGATTATCGGTGGATTTATAGTGTTCAGCATTTATCTCATTCGTCTTGATAATATTGTACGGGATAAATTTGAAGGTCAGCGTTGGGATATTCCTGCCAAGGTATTTGCGCGTCCTTTAGAAATTTATTCGAATGCACCTGTTAGCCAAGCAGATTTCAACGAAGAATTGAAACTTTTAGGTTATAAGTCACAAGACAGTTATGCAAAAACTGGAAGTTATGTCACTTCTGGCAATGTCACGTATGTACATACACGTGGCTTCGATTTTGGTGACAGTGTCGACCCTGAACAAGTGCTTAAAGTCACTTTTAATCAAGATCAAATTACTGAAGTCAGTGCAACCAAACCTTCAAGCAGTGGGATTGCTCGTTTAGAGCCGATGTTGATTGGCGGGATTTACCCGCAGCACAATGAAGACCGTGTGCTAATTAAACTGGATAAAGTGCCTAAGCCACTTATTCAGGCTTTAATTGCAACCGAAGACCGTAACTTCTATCAGCATCATGGTATTTCTTTCCGTGGTACTGCACGTGCTATTGTCAGTAACATTACAGGTGGTAAACGACAAGGCGGTTCAACCCTAACTCAGCAGTTGGTTAAAAACTTCTATTTATCGCCTGAAAAAACCATTAAACGTAAAGCCAATGAAGCGTTAATGGCAATGTTGATTGAATTGCATTATGACAAAGATGAAATTCTGGAAACCTATTTAAATGAAGTGAACTTAGGTCAAAATGGTAACTATTCTATTAATGGTTATGGTTTGGCATCACAGTTCTACTTTGGCTTACCACTACGTGAATTAAATATTGCACAACAAGCCTATCTTGTTGGTCTAGTCCAAGGCCCTACCCTGTATAACCCTTGGAAAAATCCAGAACTGGCGAAAAAACGTCGTGATATTGTCCTCAACAACATGGTGGTCATGGGCTATTTAACCCAAGAACAATATGAAACCGAGTCTGCACGTCCATTAAATGTAATTTCCAAACCAACTTTAGGTCCATCACGTTTCCCAGACTTTATGGACATTGTGCGTCGTCAATTGCGTACTGAATATCAAGAAAGTGATTTGACCAATCAAGGTTTGCGTATTTTTACAACACTGGATCCAATCGCGCAAACCCATGTACAAAGTGCATTTAAAGATTCTGTCGAGCGTTTAAGCAAGGCAAATCCTGCACGCTTAAAAGAGTTGCAAGGCGCGGTATTGGTTTCTCATCCTGAAAATGGCGAATTGGTTGCTGCTGTGGGGTCGACACAGGACTTCACTGGCTTTAACCGAACCATGGATGCCAAGCGTCAAGTCGGTTCATTATTAAAACCGGTCATTTACCTCAGTGCGATTGAATCCAATCGTTATAACTGGGCAAGTCAAATTCAAGATAGCCCGATTAGCATTCAAAGTGATGGCAAAGCATGGACACCAAAAAACTATAGTGGTGGTGCACACGGTGTGGTGCCAATGGTCGATGCGCTCTCTAACTCTTATAACTTATCGGCAGTTCGCTTAGGTCAAGAGTTGGGCATGTCGACCTTTATCAATCACCTGAAAAAGTTTGGTGTAACCTCAAACATTCCAAATTATCCGTCGATCTACCTCGGTGCAATTGATATGTCACCGATGGAAGTGATGAGTATTTACGGTAACTTTGCAACAGGCGGTTTTAAATATCCAACCAAAGCGATTCGTTCAGTAGTGGACTCAAATGGTCGTCTACTTGACCGCTATAGCTTAACCGTACAACCGACGATTTCTCCTGATGCAGCCTTTATTTTGAACTATGGTTTGCAACAAGTAATGAGTTCAGGTACAGGTCGCTCGGCTTATGCGTCATTACCAGCTTCACTGAAGTTGGCCGGTAAATCTGGGACCACCAACGATACACGTGACTCTTGGTTTGCAGGCTATTCAGGAAATTATTTAAGTGTAGTGTGGCTAGGTTTGGACGATAACAAAGTTACAGGTTTAACCGGTTCATCGGGCGCACTCCCTGTTTGGACCAATGTGATGAAACAGTTGCGTCAAAAACCTGTGAATTTACGTCAACCTGACAGCGTGCAATGGCAATGGCTTGACCGTTATTCAGGTAATTTGTCGGCAGAACATTGTACTGGTGCCATGTACATTCCACTGTCTCGTAATTCAATTCCAAACCAAGCAACAGCGTGTGGCTCGACAGAATATGAAGTCGAACCTTACACAGTTAATACTGAAGAAACGCAGCCGAGCAATGAACAAAATGATAGTTTAGGTGACTACATTCGTGAAAGTGATTCGCAGAATGATCAAGGTACTAATGATCAACCTCGAATCATCTCAAGTGGAGAGTACACAAATTAAACTGCATGATTCAATTGTCTTAAAATGGCTTTGCCTACCAACTCTAGCGCTGCTAAGCATGGTAGGTTGTCAAAATATCGCTCAGACTGAGCCTGTAACTCAACCTCAGGTTCAGAATGAAAAAAAATCTGACATCCATGACCCTTCGGGTGTGATCATACATCCTTATGATCATCCTGAAATTAAACGTCAGCGTATTGTCATTCCAGAACAACAGACCAAAATCCAAAAGTTTGATGATGGTCGTGACTTACCCGCTTTCAAAAAGCTCATGCAATCTACGCAAACAGCGTATGCCAATGGTAAATGGAATGAAGCTGAATCGGCCGCAACACAAGCGCAGCGCTTGGCACCCCAGTCAGCGGAAACCTATTTATATTTAGCCATGATTGCCAATCGTAAAAATCAACCTGCCAATGCAGAGTCCCTTGCCCTACGTGGTTTAAGCTATGCACAGACCAAAGCAATGAAAACCCAACTTTGGAACGTCGTGTTAAAAGCAGGTCAAATGCAAAAGAAAGCCGCGACAATCACTAAAGCACAAAAAGCGCTAAAATCGCTATAGTGCAAATATAAAAAAGCCTCAGCAATGAATCATCGAACTGAGGTTTTTTTACATTAACTTCCTTAAAGTTAGCTTATTTCCAATATATGGTTAAATTATAAAAACTAAGATTAGCACTTTAAATATGTCGAATCCCTGCAATACCATAAGCCGCATGTTGCTTTGCGACAGTAAATAGCTCCTTTTGCATGCCACCCAAAGCAAATACTGGAATCTCAATCGCTCGTGCAATCTGTTCAAATTTTTCCCAGCCTAAACCTATTTCATTGGGATGGGTTGTTGTAGGCAGTACAGGGCTCAATAGAATCGCATCACAACCAATTTTCTGTGCATGCTGTGCAGAAACGAGATCGTGGCAAGCGGCAATATAGCGACGACCCAAAATCAAATTATCTGCTTGGCTTTGCATCAATTGACTTTGCTTTAAATGAATTGCCGAAATATGTAATTGCACTTCTGGAATCAACAGACGCCACACATCTATATTTATAATCAGTTGTTGCAAAATAACGGTTGGGAGTTGATTGATAGCCTGTGCATTTTCATCAGTTGCATCCACTCGCCAGTAATAGAGTAATTCAGATTGTAAATTTTCCAACGTTGGCAGTTCATCTGTAATTCTGATCTGTTCTACCCAATTTAATCGTTGGATTATGGTTTTATTGGCTTTAGGGAAATTTAAATCTAGTAATTGACTCCGTGTATACCATGCCCACGGCTTTTGTATTTCATTGAGCAATGCTGTCGGAACCACAGCATGGAACAAATGTAATCGCACAATCAGATCATCATATTCATGCTGAATCACATCAAACCGATTCCATACATGCAGCCCAATCCCAACTTCTTCAAAGATTTCACGACGGCACGCCTGTTCAGGTGTTTCACCAGCTTCTACTTTTCCACCAGGAAATTCATGTTTATTGCCCTGATGCTGATTCGCTTCACGCCAACCCACCAATACTTTGTCCTGATGTAATAAAATGGCAATCGCCACATCAAGTTGAGGTTTAGACATCACTCTTGCTCTATTCCATTTGATAGCCAAGTGTAAGCAAATTTAACTTTTTTATAAATTAATAAAAATATCGTTGACAGGTCTATTCGATAATGATTATCATTTAAAACATTCAGAAATACACCACGGAGTCGATGGAATGAACGCACCTTTTAGCTTTTTTACTCGCAGCAACGAAACACACCACTCACTGCCAATGTTGCATTCAAACAATCTTTTTGCCTTAGGTCGTGAGATTCGCATTATGCATGCAGGTGAAGAATATCGCTTACGCTTAACCCGTAATAACCGACTAATTTTGACCAAATAATTTCTGATAACAATAATAATTATCAGCGCAATAAAAATAATCGTGGACACAAGCAGTAGGCACCAGCGTACTGCTTTTTAATTTTCAGCCTTACACATTTTATAAATCTACATGTCCTCCTGTAATGGAAAGGTCAAACTGAGCTTTAACCCACCTAAAGCAGAGGCTTCAATAACTAAATCACCATGATGAAGCTGAATAATTTTTTGTGCGATTGAAATACCCAGACCAGAACCTGTGGTTTTTGTCCCCAGCACTCGATAAAACCGTTCACCAATTTGTTCTAACTGTGATTGACTAATGCCCTCGCCAGAATTCTCAATTGACCAATGGACCTGATGAATGGATCTATTTATCTTAATCTTTACGATGCCATGATCTGGACTATAGCGAATCGCATTGTCAATTAAGTTACGCAGCGCACTAAATATCAATTCAGTATTCATCTCCATGATGATGGCTTGCGTTTGAAGCTCAAATTGAATCTGCTTATCTTGTGATAATAGTGCTAAGGCTTCTAAAGCCTGTAATGTAATTTGTTCTAAGTCTGCCTGTCTTTTATTAAGTTGATCTGTTTTTGTAGGATCTAAGCGTGCAAGCATCAACAAATTTTCTAAGACACGCGTACCACGACTAACATCCTGTTGAATGGCATTCAAATCTGACTGTATCTCAGGGTATTTCCTTTGTAAGACCTGTAAACGCATTTGTATCGCAGACAATGGAGAACGTAACTCGTGTGAAGCATCTGAAGTGAATCGCTGTTCAGCTTGAAGTGCAGTATCCAAACGCTGCAATAAATGATTGAGCTGTGTTTGAATCGGCTCAAGCTCCTGTAAAATAGGTTCTGGTAATACAATCGCTTGCAGGTCATCCACATTTTTTTCAGCGATTTGTTTTGAAAAAAGCTGCAAAACTCTCAATTGGCGTTTAATCAAAATATGCAGTAGAAGCCATTGGATCAACCATACAATCAACAGAATACCTGCATAACCTAAAACACTTCGTACCGTTTCTCTGAGCCGTGCCTTCATCGGTTGAACAATTTGTACTGTTAATCCATCATCCTCAAGTGCATAACTGCGCCAAAGTGCAGCTTCTCTCCATTGAAAATGCAGCCCCTGTTTTATATTGAGCTGATTTTCAAATGCTGAATGATTTTCTGAACTGGTTAATATTTGCTGCCCTTTTATGAGTTGATATTGCATATCAAACTCTTCACTCAATTCATCTATCTGTTCATCTTGCTTTTGGGTGAGATCAGTGGTGGTAAGCATGTCAGCCACTTCATCCATCAATGCATCATGCACACTCATGATGTGATAAAGACCAAATCCAAACATCAGACACAGAGAAATTACCCCTGCCCAAATTGCACTGAGCAGTGAGGTTTTAATCAGTTTTGACTGTAAGGAAATGCTTTTTTTATCACTCATAAGCTTAACTTTGTTGTGGTATATTCATGCGATAACCTAAACCCCTTAAGGTTTTAATGTAATCACTGCCAATTTTTTTACGTAGTTGGTAAATAAAGACTTCAATGGCATTACTTTCAACTTCATCTCCCCAAGCATACAGTGACTCCTCAAGTTGGCTGCGCGTCATAATATGTTCAGGGTTTAGCATCATCTTATGTAAAATTTGATATTCACGTGATGTCAGTGTTATCAGTTCGCCATTTTTACGCAGCGTCTTGGCTTGTACGTCTAAGCTTAAATCTCCGAAGTTCAAACAATTATCACGCTGTTGATGATGCAAACGTAATTGGGCACGAACCCTTGCCGACAACTCTTCCAAGCTAAACGGTTTGACCAAATAATCATGTGCACCTAGATCTAATCCTTCAACTCGATCTGCAATACTGTCGCGAGCGGTAATAAATAAAACTGGCGTGAGTGGATGTAGCTGCACGATACGTTTTAAAACTTCATCACCAGTTACTTTAGGTAAGCCACGATCTAAAAGTATGCAATCATAATTATGCTGCTCCAAAGCCAAAATAGCGTAATCGCCTCGCTCAACCCAATCGACACTATAGCCATCCATTTCAAGCCACGTTTTTATACTATCTGCTTGGGATGCATCGTCTTCTGCCAATAAAATTCGCATCTTAGCTACCCTATTTCTATGGTCACGACTTCAGTGTATAGGACTTTCCTTATATAAAGAAAAAACCACAGCCGAAACTGTGGTTTTTCATTCAATTGCACTGCCCTAAATGACAGGCCGAATTAAAATTTTACTTGATCGACATCAACTTCAACGCGTTTCGTTGGTTTGTAATCAATGTCGATTTCACCAATAAGTGTTACAGGTGTTTTAGCTGAAATAGCTTTGCCCTGCCAAAGTTCATCATCAATATCTACAGTGATGCTACCTGTGCTATCACGGAATTGATATTTTTCATCTCCTATCGATTTCACCACATAACCTTTCAGTTGAACTTTAGTGTCGTCTTTTAAGCCTAGCGCATGTTTAACCGATGTAGTTTTCAGCGGAGTAACAGCTGTTTGATTGACTGCTGTATTCGCTACCGCAACAGAAGCTACACCTGCAAATGCTAAACCACATACCAATTTATTTAACTTTGTCATCTTTGGCCTCTCTTACTTTGTTTATTTCGATATCACTATTTAAACAAAGCAAGATGAGTCGAATCTTAAGAAATACGACAGGAAAAATAGAAGTTAGTTAAGTGGAACAACTCTTAATACCTCTTCCAAAGTGGTTGTCCCTGCCAACACTTTACGTGCACCTGCAATACGTAAAGGTTCAATCTTTTCTTTACGGGCTTGCTCACGTAGTTGGTTGAGTGTTGCATTTTCACCAATCAGATGTTTGGTCTCTAAACTGAGGGGCATAAATTCATAAATCCCGACACGCCCTTTATAGCCCGTTTGACGACATTCATCACAGCCCACTGCTTCATAGACAAAGTTTGGCATTTCAATTGCATAATCAAAAGTCAGGTGTTTCCACTCTTGTTCATTAATAAATGTTTCACGTTTGCAGTGTGGGCACAGCTGACGCACTAAACGCTGCGCTAATACCCCTAAAATGGTGGCAGCCGTTAAGAACGGTTGAATACCGAGATCGTGTAAACGGGTCAAACTCGATGGTGCATCATTGGTATGCAAAGTAGATAAAACCAAGTGACCTGTTAATGCAGCTTGTATCGCCATATTCGCAGTATCATGATCACGAATCTCACCGACCATAATAATGTCGGGGTCTTGACGCATTAATGCACGTACACCATCCGCAAAACCAAGCTCAATGCCGTTGTTCACCTGCATTTGGTTAAAGCTAGGCTCTAACATTTCAATCGGGTCTTCAATTGTACAAACATTGACTTCTTCTGTGGCTAATTGCTTGAGCGAAGAATATAGAGTGGTGGTTTTACCTGACCCTGTTGGACCTGTGACCAAAATAATGCCATGACTATGACTGGTTAAGGCTTTCCAGTCGTCTAATAAACGCCCATCAAAACCAAGTTGCTGAAAGCTACGTACCAAAACATCTGGATCAAAAATACGCATCACTAATTTTTCACCAAACGCCGTTGGTAAAGTTGAAAGACGAAGTTCGGTTTCTTGACCTTTTGGTGTGCGGGTTTTTAAACGGCCATCTTGTGGTTTACGTTTTTCCGCCACATTCATACGACCTAAGATTTTGATGCGCGAAACAACTGCCGTTAAGGTATTGGCTGGCATGTTGTAAATGGTATGCAACACACCATCAATACGGAAACGTACCTTCCCTGTATTTTTTCGTGGCTCTAAATGAATATCACTGGCACCTTGTTCAAAGGCAAATTGCAACACCCAGTCCACTAACTTCACAATGTGCTGATCATTGGCATCGGGGTTTTGCGTATCCCCCAACTGCAATAAGGCTTCGACGCCTTTATTTTCACGATCATAATTTGACGATTTTTGTGAATTACTTACAGCACGACTAACTTGATAATATTCAACCAAATAACGCTGAAGCTGTTCAGGGTTCAGTAATACACGCTGAATTTTACGTGGTAAAACCGTGCGCTCTAAGTTCGTAATCCATTCACTTTTATAAGGTTGATCTGTTGCAATTAAGACATGTTCATTTTGAAGTTCAACAGCGAGAATACGATTTCGTACCGCGAATTCTTGTGACATCACGCTGGTCAAAGCAGCAACATCAGCTTTCAGTGGGTCAATAATATAAAAAGGTAGACCAGATTTTTCTGCCAACCACTGACAAAGTCGATTTAAGGTAAGTGTCGATTGAGGATGGCTTTGATCGACCAAATTAAAGTTGGAAATCCATTGCAATGGATGCCATTTCAACTGATCACGCTGACGGTGCGTGGTTTGTATCAGCATTTTATCTCGTTCAGTAATTCGCCCGTCTTTTTGTAATTGGTCTAGACACCATGAAGTGTCAATTTCAAAATTAAAAGTCATTGTTCTATGTCCCCAAACATAGGCTCACTATAACAAAAATTCTATTTGTGAACTTATGGTCATTACTGTTTTGCGCTTATGTTTCACAATAAACATTTTTTTGTTTATTAATGACAATAAAAATCATAATTTTAATCTATAATACATTTGCTTTTCAGAGCTTTATAACAATCAAACAAATAAGAAGATTTATTATGAAATTAAATATACTAGTACTTAGCACTATCACTTTACTCAGCTTAACTGCGTGTGGTGGTGGGGGTGGAAGCTCATCTTCAAATAGTAATTCCAATGAAAATCCTTCAATTCCAAGCTCTAGTTTCCAACAATGGTCAACTTTTGATCTTGATAGTGAAAGTGACTCACTTTCATACGACAGCGACACAGCAACCATAGATAATGGCAAATTATATACTTCATTTAGTAATGATTCGTTTATGGTGACAGCAAAAGGCCTGTATGATGAAGGCCCCGTACATACCACATATGGCTATTTAAACGGCAATATTTCCATTAAAAATAATGTATGGACACTGAGCCCATATTCGTCAATAAATTCATCGGGTCTTAAGATCACAACAACGATGAAATCATACAATATTGAAAACGAAAGTATGGCATCAAAAGTTGATCCTTATAATTATTGGCTGTTAAAAAACAATCTTAGTGATTCAGGAAACTACATCTCTAACAAAGCACTCAGATATTTAACTGCTATTTCAAAAGTAAATTTTCCAGCGGGTTCTAGCTGTTTACAATTGAATAAAGTTTCAAACAGTGAGCAGTATTTAGAATTAATTGATACTCCTGATGGCTACGAACAAGGCTTTTTAGCTAACTGGTGGAGTGAACTCAGTACAGAAAAAGATGCCAAAAAGTACATCATGAAAGATACTATTGCCTATACATTGGTTGACGAAGAATACCAAGAGGAATATGGCGTAGCTCAATACAAAAATCGTTTTTATGATGCTTACCCATCTCCAAAAGGAGTGGAATTTAATATGCAAGATTTAATTAAATCAATTGATAATGAGGTAAATGCTTCAACTAATGCTACTCAAAAAGCTCAATTGTTAGAGCTTAAACAATTACTTGAGAGCTCTTGCAATTTCTATAATGAAGTTGCCATTAAAGCAATTAATCAAAGTTTTGTAGCAGATAAATAATTTACACATTTAAAAAAAGGAGCATTAAATGCTCCTTTTTATATATCGACTATTTCAACATTTTGCTCAGTGACCCGAAACTTCACGTTTAATCCTGCAAATAACATTCCATACACACGTTCATCATCATGTTGATATGCAGGTCGTGGGTCTAAACTCAAGACTTGTTCAAGTTCAGCCATGACTTGCGCTGTTAAATTGCCATTGCTTAAAAATGTCTGTTTTTGCTGTTCTGCCACATCCGCCCAATACACTGGCTTTCGAACGGGCTCATCTTGTGCATAAGCACTCTGCGCATCTATGACCGCATCTGAATATTGAATATAGGGTTTAATATCAATAATCGGCGTGCCATCCAACAAATCACTACCCTGCACATACACGCGTACCGACTTTCCCACTTTTTTGACTTCTTTAAGCTGAACTACGGACAAACCAATCGGTGCTGGACGGTACATGCTTCGTGTGGCGAAAACGCCAATTTTCTTGTTTCCACCTAAACGTGGTGGACGTACTTGCGGACGGAATTTTGCTGCTTCATCTTGTTTTTTGTTTTCATGAAACTGCCAGACCAACCAAAGATGGCTAAATTCTTCAATGCCTTCAAATGCCAATAAGTCATTATATGGCTCAACCATTTCAATATACGATTCGACCTGAACCAAATTTGGCTGTCGTGGAATGCCGAACTTTTCTTTGTAGGGAGAATTCATATAACCAATAATTGGCAGATTTAAGCCCGTCATAATCACTTTTTCTGATAAGTTCAATTAAATATATTCAGTTTATCGAGAATGAATTTAGATTAGAATAGCAAGCTGTTCTAATTTGATAATTTATTGAGACCTTTAATGGCTGCTTTCAACGTCGAAAAGATTACTCACGTACACCACTGGAATGACACTTTATTCAGTTTTAAAACCACTCGTGACACGGCGCTACGTTTTAAAAATGGTCAATTTGTGATGATCGGTCTTGAAGTCAATGGTAAGCCTTTAATGCGCGCTTATTCTATTGCGAGCGCAAACTACGAAGAAGAATTAGAGTTTTTCTCTATTAAAGTGCCAGATGGCCCTTTAACTTCAATTTTACAAAAAGTAAAAGTTGGCGACGAAATTTTAGTATCTAAAAAACCAACAGGAACTTTAGTTCTTGATGATTTAAACCCAGGTAAAAACTTATACCTACTTTCTTCAGGTACGGGTCTTGCGCCATTCCTTTCAGTCATTCGTGACCCAGAAACTTACGAACGTTTTGAAAAAATCATTGTGGTTCATGGTACGCGTTTCATTTCTGAATTGGCGTACCAAGATTTGATTGAAAACGAAGTTCCAAATCATGAATTCTTCGGTGAACTCGGCGCTAAAGAAAAGTTAGTTTACTACCCAACTGTTACTCGTGAAGAATTCCACACTCAAGGCCGTGTTACGACTGCTATTGAATCTGGTCAATTATTCGAAAAAATCGGTTTACCACGTTTCAACCCAGAAACTGACCGTGCAATGCTTTGTGGCTCACCTGCTTTCCTAGACGATGTTGCTGCGCTGCTTGATCAACACGGTCTAAAAGAATCTCCTAAAATGGGTGTTCTTGGTGACTACGTGATTGAACGTGCTTTCGTTGAAAAATAAGATTCTTTCAATCTAAAAACCGAAGCTTAAGCTTCGGTTTTTTATTGCCCAATTTTATTAAAATGCCTGCTAACACTCTTTTATTTATGTCATTTAAATTCGCTTTAATATTTCATCAATTATTTTGAATCTTTAAATTCGCTATTTTAATTTGCGCAAATAATATACTGACTCATTTAGATCTCATTAAGTAAAAGCGATTATTTATACGATTTTAAGCGCTTCAAAATAATTAAACCAAACATAAAAAGTACATAATTTCGCCATTTTAATTTTAAATCGGATAAGTGCTATAATGTGCGAGTAAATTTTACTCATCATAATGATTGGCTTATCCAGCGAATCATTATTTTTTTGACTTCGTTACATAGACATCTACCCGATGTAAGTTGACTTAGCACCTGTTTTTCATCTGCCTTCCAATTTACTTTTCTTGCCTATGCAACCAAGCCGACATTTTATTAGGCATGGTATGAGCACAGAACAACCCTCCTCTGTAGAGCGCTCTGGGTCTAAAGTCTATCGATATTTCTTTATCGTATTGACTGGCCTGATCGCATTATTCCTGATCGTACAAGGTTCTAAATTAATCAGCCTTGGCGGTACAAGTTATTATCTTATTGCGGGTATCGCTTATTTAGCGATTGCCGTGTTATATGCAATGAAAAAAGCCCTTGGTTTATGGCTTTCAATTCTTACCTTTGTTGCCACAGTCATTTGGTCTGCAACTGAAGTTCAGGCACTCGATTTCTGGCAATATATTCCGCGTTTAGTCGTTCCAACAATTTTATTTGTACTTAGTTTGTGGGCGAGCCGCAGTTTGCAAAATCTTGATGAAGATAAAATCAAGGCTGCAAATGCTGTCGGTATCGTTGGTTTGATTGCTTGTGTGGCTGCACTCATTGCTGCATTTTTCCCACATGGCAAAATTCTAAATCCAATTGAAATTGTACAAAACCCAGAACTTGCTAAACCAAACGCTCAAAACAATGACAACTGGGAATATTTTGGTCGTAGTGGTAACGGTACACGCTTTGCACCATATAGCGACATTACCCCTGAAAATGTCAAAGATTTGAAAGTCGCTTGGACCTATCACACTGGCCGTGATACCAAAGCGGGTGTCGATGAAAATACGCCTATTCAAATTGGCAGCACTTTATATTCATGTACACCGACCAACATTATTTCTGCAATTGATGGCGACAGCGGTAAAGCCCTTTGGAAATATGATCCAAAAGCAAAAACTGCTGAACATATCACTTGCCGTGGCGTAGGTTATTATGATGCCACTCAAGACAAATCTTTAACGGCTGCAGATTTACAATCTGAAGGTTTAAAAGCGTGTCCGCAACGTATTTTAACTTCAACAGTTGATGGTCGTTTAATTGCATTAAATGCTAAAACTGGTGCGTTATGCCCTGAGTTTGGTATCAATGGTCAAGTCGATGTTTTACATGACATGGGGCCAACCGAACAAAGTAAACGTTATCACCCAACATCTACCCCACTGATTGCAGGACATGTTGCTGTATTGGGCGGTTGGGTACGCGATATCGTTCATGGCGAACCTTCTGGTGTGGTCCGTGCTTATGATGTACGTACAGGTAAACTTGCTTGGGCTTGGGATGTCGGTAATCCTGAACTTGTCGGTGAACCTAAAGATGGCAAAGGCTTTACTTTAGAAACACCAAATATGTGGACAATTCCAACATATGACAAAGACTTGAACTTGGTTTATTTACCAACAGGTAATGGCCCTCCTGATTATTGGGGCGGTGACCGTAATGGTGCTAAAGAAAAATTTGGTTCAGCTGTTGTTGCGGTAAATGCCTCTACAGGTAAAACCGTGTGGTCTTATCAAATGGTGCACCATGATGTTTGGGATTATGACCTTCCATCACAACCTGTACTTTATGATGTGACCAACGAACAAGGTAAAAAAGTTCCAGCCTTAATTCAAACCACCAAAATGGGTCAAATCTTTGTACTTGACCGTCGTACAGGTCAACCGATCACGAAGGTTGAAGAGCGCCCTGTCGATACCAATGGTGCAGAAGGTGAAAAACTTTCTCCTACACAACCGTTCTCAGTGGGTATGCCACAAATTGGCAATACCACTTTAACTGAGCAAGACATGTGGGGTATTTCGACCTTTGACCAATTGACTTGCCGTATCGATTTTAAAGATTCTGTTTATAACGGTATGTACACTGCACCGGGTGAAAAACCTTATATCGAATGGCCAAGTCTACTCGGTGGTATGAACTGGGGTGGCGTGTCTATCGATGAATCGACTGACATGATGTATGTCAACGACATGCGTATGCCGCTTCGTATGTCATTGGTACGTAAAGAAGACGCGTCTAAATACAAAATTTCAACCGATGAAGTACCAGGCTTTATGGGTACGGTTCGTCCGCAATATGCTGGTCCATATGGCGGTATCAAAATTGATATCATGCAATCAAAACTTGGTGTGCCATGTAATAAACCTCCATTTGGTACCATGACTGCGATCGACTTGAAATCTAAAAAAGTCGTGTGGGAAGTGCCTATGGGTACAGCTAAAGAATTAGGTCCATTGGGTGTGAAAACACATATGCCTATTCCTTTAGGTATGCCGACTTTAGGTGGCCCTACTTCTACAGCATCTGGTTTGGTGTTCTTTGCAGGTACTCAAGATTATTACCTACGTGCTTTAGACTCTAAAACTGGTAAAGAAGTGTGGAAAGCAGAACTCCCTGTTGCTGCTGTAGCTGCACCATTGATTTATAAATCACCTAAAACTGGTAAACAATATGTCGTGATTTCTGCAGGTGGTGCAAGCCATTCTAAAGATGTCGGTGACTATATTATTGCCTATGCTTTACCTGACCAAAAATAATCTAAATTTTAGAATGAAAACCGAAGCTTAGGCTTCGGTTTTTTTAACTAAACAATTTCATCATATCAATTGAAATATAAAATATATTCTAATGAGAATAAAAACTTATTTTTACTGACTGACCAGTGTTCAAATATGCAGCAAAAAAAATCTGATGTTATTGTGTTTAATTTAAAATTCCTTATAATTCGAAAAAACAGACAAGTCTGTCTATTTGCTGAAAATCCGAATGCTTTGCACATTCAGAGGGTACATAATAAATAATAGAGAACGTATAAAGCGTTCCGCTGCCAAATCTTTTGCTAATACTAACAGGGCAAAAGATTTGCAAAACACCACTTATCAGCAAAGCGCGATTACCAAAAATAATCGCGCTTTTTTATTTTTCTTTCATTTCCGTAGAATAAAATTTCAAGCCAAGACAATAGTTAAAACATGAATGTTATGGCACAAGCTTTCTCAATAAACCTCAGTCGATTTCAACATCTAATTTGCTAACTCAAGCTGAATCAAAGTTTCCACCCGCTTCCAATAATCATCCAACTGTACTTGATTTGGATCGATTTGAGCTTGAATGGTCATACCATCCAAAATGCTCGATAAAAATGCTGCAAGTTGATCCGCTTGTTTAATTCCTAAATGCTGTAAGGCATAACTCAGTTTTGACTTGAGCCATTCTTTGTAGTCAATTGCTGGCTGCAATGAGGAAGGATAGACTTTGGAAATTTCATCAACTGCTTTTTGAAACATACAGCCGTTAAAATCTGCGGTACGAAACCATGCATCGTACCAAGTAAATATCGTTTTAATATGAGAAAAATAATCTTCAGGATTGCATTGTGCAATTGCTGCTTCAAGCGACTCCTGTAAATTCATATTTCGCGTCACTAAGCACTCTTCAATTAATTTAGCTTTAGATGGAAAATATTTATAAAACGTCATTTTAGCAACGCCAGATTCGCTAATAATTCGGTCCACACCAATAGAGTTATAACTATAGGTATTAAAAAGATTCAGCGCTACATCAATGATGTCTTGTTTCTTCGACATTTATTTTACCTGACACCCCGAACATTAAAATCAAATGAAACCATGGGCACATAACCACTGTACCTGTATATTAATTAGGTCCTTTACAAGGTGTTAAGTATAGCTGAATATCCTGCATGCATTATAAAAATTAACTAAACTTAACTTCGATAAGTTCGATCTGATATTCATCCATAAACAAAGTTTCAAAATGCTGACCCACGATATAAAAATCATGGGCTAAATCAAAATTTTACAGTTACAGCATCTCTATTCTTAAGTTCTGATTGATACGGTGATTTCATAGTCAAATCTTATGCACAAGTTTGTTTATCTAACCTACTTTGCTTACGCTCTTGAAGCGCTTTTTTTACCACTTGATAGCCTCCTGTGAGGCCCAAACTTGCCATAATCATCGCGACGATCAAATCTGGCCACAAACTGCCAGTGCCAAATACACCGATGGCAGCAAAAATAACCGCGGCATTACCAATAGCATCATTTCGACTACAGAGCCAAACTGACTTCATATTGGAATCCCCATCGCGAAATGCATATAAAATCAACGCTGTCACCAGATTGGCAATTAAAGCGAGCACGCCAATCATACCCATCGTCATGGCTTCAGGCGGAATCCCTACAATATAGGCATAGATCACTTTAGCGAGAACCACGACTCCAAACAGTGCCATGACCAAACCTTTTGCCAAAGCAACAGTTGCACGCCAGTACAAACTCGCAGCCAATACTGCTAGCGAAACGCCGTAATTCACAGCATCACCAAAAAAGTCTAAAGCGTCCGCCCAAAGTGCTGAAGAATGGGCGTACATCCCGCCGAACATTTCGACAACAAACATCAATATATTAATGAATAAGGCAATCCATAAAGCCTTGCGAAATTGACTATTCGGCTTTTTAGGTGCCGCTTCATGACTACAGGTACAAGCCATTTGCGAACTCCAACATTTCGGATATGCTTATTAAAAACTATGGACTCACTCCAAGGTCAAGCATGTCAGAACAAAAATATTTTTTGATCAAACAACTCGCGTTGGAAACGGGTGTCAGTATTGATACCATCCGCTTTTATGAAAAGAAAAAATTAATACAACCTAGCTTCCGTGCAGACAATAATTATCGCTACTATGGCGAAGAAACGTTCAAACGTTTAATTTTTATTAAGCGTTGTCGTGCACTCGATATGTCCTTAAATGAAATAGAAAACCTGATTAAATTAGAACAAAACCCAGCTGAAAGTTGTCAAATGGTGAATCAACTCATCGACCAACATATCGTTCAAGTTTCTGAAAAAATTAAAGAATTGCAAAATTTCAAAAAGCAATTAAAGCAACTGCGTTCAAGCTGCAATGAAACGTCACGTATTGATAACTGTCAAATATTAAAGCAACTTGAAAATGGAAAACCTTGAAAACCCAACCATTTTACTTGGTTGAATCCTTTTTTTAGATCACTACAATGAAAGGCGTAATTTTTGTATGCCTTTAAAGACATGACTATTCAACACGTAACTGAACTCCTCTCTCCTGCTGGCTCATTGAAAAATATGCGCTATGCATTTGCCTATGGTGCAGATGCCGTCTATGCAGGTCAGCCCCGTTATAGCTTACGTGTTCGTAACAATGCTTTTGATCATGACAATTTAAAAATTGGTATTGAGGAAGCACATGCCTTATGCAAAAAATTCTATGTGGTGGTCAATATCCAACCGCATAATTCCAAACTTAAAAATTTCATTCGTGACCTTGAACCTGTCGTTGCGATGAACCCAGATGCGCTCATTATGTCTGACCCCGGTCTGATCATGATGGTGCGTGAACATTTTCCAGATGTTTCAGTTCATTTGTCGGTACAAGCCAATGCAGTGAACTGGGCAACGGTAAAATTTTGGAAAAATATGGGTTTAACTCGTGTGATTTTATCGCGTGAGTTATCTATCGAAGAAATTGAAGAAATTAAAAATAATGTCCCAGATATGGAAATTGAAGTTTTCGTACACGGGGCATTATGTATGGCTTACTCCGGTCGTTGCTTACTTTCTGGCTATATGAATAAACGTGATGCGAACCAAGGTGCATGTACCAATGCATGCCGTTGGGACTATAAAATTCACGATGCAGCTGAAGATGAAACTGGTGATGTTATTCCAGTAACACAAATTGAAGAATCATCATGCTGCAACAATAAAGATGCCGATGAGCAACACGCCTTAGAACAACACCAATTTGGCGAGCCGGTTTTATTACAACGCAATGAAGAAGATATGTTTGCTGCTGAAGAGGACGAACATGGCACTTACTTCATGAACTCAAAAGACTTGCGTGCAGTACAGCATGTCGACCGCTTAGCAAAAATGGGCATCCATTCTTTGAAAATTGAAGGTCGTACCAAGTCTTATTTTTACTGCGCACGTACTGCACAAATTTATCGTAAAGCGATTGATGATGCACTAGAAGGCAAACCATTTGATCCATCATTGATGACTCAACTTGAAGGTTTAGCCAATCGTGGCTATACCGAAGGTTTCCTTCGCCGTCATGTCCATACTGAATATCAAAATTATGAAACGGGTTCTTCTCGTTTTGATCACCAGCAATTTGTTGGGGAGGTTTTGGAACGTCATGGCGACAGTATCAAAATCGAAGTAAAAAACCGTTTTATTGTAGGTGACTCACTCGAGTTAATGACTACTTCTGGGAATATCACTTTCATTTTAACAGAAATGAAAGACAAAAAAGGTAATCTCATAGACGACGCCAAAGGTTCAGGTTATATCGTTGATATTCCTGTGCCTGCCGATGTTGATATGCAATTTGCTTTATTGATTCGTAACCTACCAAATTCGACTGCTGATATTTCTGCATCGTCTTTGGCATATCAGGCTTAAATCAAAATGGCTTTGTTGATTACAGATAAATGTATCAACTGCGATATGTGTCTACCCGAGTGCCCGAATGATGCGATTTATGAAGGTGCGAAAGTATATGAAATTGATGTCGATCGCTGCACGGAATGTGTCGGGTTCTATGAGCATCAAACCTGCGTTTCCGTATGTCCAATTGAATGTATTATTCCGCATCCTGAACATGTTGAAACACAAGAAGCTTTACTTGAAAAGTTTAAAGGTTTGAATTTATTTCAATCTTAAACTTAATTTAAAAATTGAAGAAATAAGAAAGACAACCTTGGGGAAAGTATAACAATAAGGTTGTAAAACAAAAAAAACTGGGCAAAGAATAGGATCAAAATGTGTGGGGACATTTTGATTCTTATTTTGCAGACGAAAAAAAAGGAACTTGGATGTTAGCGTCCAAAGTTCCTGTAAAACGAGAATATTAAGAAAAATAATATTCAAATCTAAAACATTCAGCGCGGTCAGTGTGTATCAAACACACTGACCTTTTCTTTTATTGACCAGAACGAATGATGTAATCGAATGCAGATAACGATGCTTTCGCGCCTTCACCTGTGGCAATAATGATTTGTTTGTACGGTACGGTTGTACAGTCACCCGCAGCAAACACACCTTTCACATTGGTTTCGTTACGTTCGTTAATCACAATCTCACCGCGGTTTGAAAGTTCAACGGCTGTGTCTTTTAAGAAATCAGTGTTGGGTAACAAACCGATTTGTACAAAGATACCCGCCAATTCAACAGTTTTGATTTCATCTGTTGCACGGTCTTTGTAGTTCAATGCAGTCACTTGTGAACCATCACCCACCACTTCTGTAG
>NZ_NEGG01000005.1 GCF_002135295.1 Acinetobacter sp. ANC 5054
GTCGGCTATATTACGCTTTCTTTTCAGAAAGTCAACTAGCAAATCAAATTATTTTAAACTTTCTTAACAAAACCCAATCTAAACACTTCGTGCTAAGTTGCTGTTTTATCAGAAGTTTTAATCTTCATCACCGCCGATGGATGTGCATTCTACAGCATTTCACATCCGTTGCAACACCCTTTTTCATGTTTTTTATAAATATCGCTTCGTTTGTTTATTTATTCTACTAAAACGGGCTTTTTTTCTATTTTTTGAGCATAAAAGGAACAGCATTACCTAATTTATCGTTTAATTTATCTTTATGATTTTTTTCTTGCCAGTTTAAAGGACGGCAATCAATGTATTCACAATAGCCACCATCCCCATTTTCAAACTCATCATTGATTTTGATTTGATAATGAAAGCTCCCCGCATAGCCAGCACCCAAACCAAATTTAAAATCCCCACGACTCTGCGCCTGAATATAAATTTGGATATCATCATTCTGGCAAATCCATTCAAATTCACGAGGCAAATACATTTTTTGCAAATTTGGCGTTTTCACTACCGGATAAACTCGTTGAATTTTAAAATGTACATTTTGATCAATCATTAACACATGCTTATTTTTAAAATCCCGAAGATATAAACGTGAACTTAAAATATTGTTATAACGATCTCGAGTTTGAACCAAAATGATTTGCCGCTGCTGACTTAAGTTAATTATCTGCTGGGTAAAAAATGCCAATGGCAAATAAGGGAATTTACTAAATTGCGCATAAGACAACGCTGCTAATTGATCTATCTCATAAATTTGGTTTTGATATTTAATCTGCCCTTCGCAATGACACATCACAGACCAATACTCAGCCAATCCTAGCCTGAGTTTAGCCAAGCATGATTTCATTTCCGTCGCTTGAATTTCCAACTTAAAACTCAGCTCATTATCCTCACGTTGGATACTAAATGTATCTTTAAGCCCGATAATTGATTCCTTATGACCAAACTGAATTTCAGATGGCTTGAGCTGACAGTCATTTTGCAATGAATATTGTTGGAGTTGCCCCACCATATGAGCGCTAGTGCTCGACATAACAGTTGCCGTATCGAGTACAGTGGTTTTTATGGCGTAGGTATTTTGAAATACTGGAATTTTAGGCTGACCGAGCCAACTGATAAAATTAAGATAATGTAAAGGCGCAGGAAGACTGGGAACACTGAGACCATAGTAAACTGCGTTATAGAGTTGATTCGGTCCCTGAAGTTGTATGTTTTTCTTATTCAATTTTGGGGCTTGATTCAATCGTTTAGATTGATCCAAGAAATCTTGAAATATCTGCATATCAAGCCCCTCTTTTTCATGTTATTACGCCATGATTAAATCATGCTTCAGCCTTCTTTGCCATTAAGGTTGTTACAAAACCAGAAAAAGCATAAATCACTGAAAGAATTAAAATTCCCATTGGAATATTGTAGGTTACAGCAGCTAAAACAAAGACGATAATTGGTAGTACTGCAAATGGCACTCGACGACGATCTACTGTTTTAAATGAATAATATTTCACATTGGAAATCATTAATAAGCCCACAGCAGCAATCACTACAGCATTTAAGATTTGTATACCTTTTTCGCGCAGATCAAAAACTTCGGGGATGTCCATACCCACCCACACCAATGAAATAATCATCACCGCAGCAAGTGGGCTCGCCACACCAATAAAGTAACGCTTATCGACTACGCCAATTTGTACGTTAAAGCGTGCTAAACGAAATGCTGCACAAGCCGTGTAAACAAAACATGCCGCCAGACCGATACGACCTAAGTCATGCAAACTCCAGCTGTACATCAAAATGGCAGGAGCGACACCAAAGGCCAACAAGTCAGATAAGGAGTCGAATTGCTCACCAAAGGGACTTTGTGCGCCAATGGCACGTGCCACACGACCATCCAAACCATCAAACAAAGCTGCAAGGAAAATGGCATAAATCGCTTGCTGATATTCACCATTCATACTGGCAATAATAGAATAGAAGCCTGATAACAACGCCGCCGTTGTAATCAGGTTCGGCCACAGATAGATCCCACGACGCTTCACTTTATGCCCTTCATGGGTATGCTCCTCTTCTTCTACCTCGAATGTAATGCCATCAAAAGCATTTTCATCTTTCGAAGAAATTTCCCGTTCAGGTTTACTTGTATTTGTCATTCTTTGATCCTAACTGTGACCTATTTTCTTTTTTAAATAAATTATTCGCCAACCAACCAACGTACAGCAGCATGTCCACCATTTTCGTTCATACGAAGATGCGGGAATAACCATTGTAACGCTTCATCTGCATCTTCAGAGAATTTCCAAGGTGGATTAATCACCAAGAGACCACAACCATTGAGTCCCACTGGAGTGTCATCAGGCCATACACAAATTTCACAGACCAATTGACGACGAATGCCCGTCTTGTACATTTTCTTTTCGAAACGTTCAATCATGGCACGATCTTTAATTGGGTACCAAACCGCAAAAACACCTGTCGGCCATTTTTTATAGGCTGCTACCAATAATTCTACAAGTTGTGGGAAATCCTTACGTTCTAATTCGTAAGGTGGGTCAATCATCACCAAGCCACGTTTTTCTTTTGGTGGAATGACACCCAACAGACCTTCATAAGCATCACGTTCATGCAAACCTGCACGTTTATCGAAAATGTTATGGCGTAATTGTTGAAAAACATCACGTTGCATTTCGAAAATCGTTGCTTTGTCCGTTTCGCGCATCCCTTCAAGTGCAAACCAAGGTGAACCGGGATAAGCACCCTTACCAAAGTTCTCACGCATTTTTTCAACAACTTTTAGGTATTGTTGAACACCTTCAGGTGCATTGCGTTTAATAGAATCATCAAGTTTGATGAGACGATGAATACCATTCAAAAATTCACCCGACTTCTGTGCTTCAGAAGTAGACAGGTCATATTTACCTGCGCCACCATGCGTATCTACATAGCGATAAGGTTTATCTTTAGCATTGAGTCGACTTAACAACTGAAGCAACAATACATGCTTCATGACGTCGGCAAAGTTGCCTGCATGGAAATGGTGACGGTAATTCATGTTTCATTAATTCCTGATATCAACGCATATTTTAGCATGAAAAATTGTTTCATTCAGATGCTATTCTTGCTCTAGAATACGTCACCTTTTTTCTGCTCTTTTTCGGGGTTCAATATATGGATGCTATGCTTCTCCCAAAGTCTTGGCCGGTTGATCAAATCCTAGATGATTTAGATCAACACGGTTTTACCCTGATCGATGACGCCTATTCGGCTGAGTATATACATGCACTCGTTGAAGAATGTATGTCAAATTTAACTAAATTTAGAGACGCAGCCATTCAAAATGGTGTGATCAGTAAAATTCGAAGCGACCATATTTTATGGATCAATGAAGATTTAGAAGTCGCTCAAGAACATGTCCAATCTTTAAATGCACTCGCAGAACAATTCAATCGTGCTTTTTATGCAGGTATTCATGAAGTTGAAGCTCATTTTGCCTGTTATAACGCTGGTGAGTTTTATGCCTTACATCGTGACAATCCACAAGGTAAAAATGGTCGTGTGATTTCTGCAGTCTATTATCTACATGAAAATTGGCAAGAAGATTGGGGCGGCGAATTACGCCTACAAGATAAAAATGACCAATGGCATATCATACAACCTAAACCTAACCGTATTGCCCTATTTCAAAGTGACTTATTACATGAAGTCCTTCAAGCTAAGCGTCAGCGTTTGTCGATCACGGCGTGGTTACGAAACGACAATAACATTTGGTAATTTTACCTTTTTCCTTTAAAAATTATTTTGTATCCTCATATATGTGTCATTCATAGATGAGGATGTATCCGATGCGTCAGAGCAGCAAACAAATCATTCAACGTATTGGGGAAACTGATCAACTGTTTTTGCAGGGCAATACACCGTCTTTGGCACTGGACCGTGCTGACCTTCGCCTACAACTGGTCGAAATCAGTAAAAATAATCAAGAAAAAGTGCATTTCCTTCAAGAAGCAATTGTACTGCTTGAGCAAGGTCGGCTTGAGTTTGATGAAATGCCAATGGAGTTGTATATCAACTTATCGTTACATTTAGCAAAAGCATACATGGTGTTTTTCGAAACAACTCGAGAGCAGCGTTATGCCTTAATTACGCAACAAATTATGAAACCCATGTCTAAAGCAGAACATGGTGGTATTTATTTCTATTTAGCGTATGCGTCTGCGGTGAAGCAAGAGCCTGCAATGACAAGACATTGGTTAACCAAATATTGCAAAACCGATGAATTCGATATGACCACGCTACTCGAACATCCGTCTTTCACGGCATACCGCCAAGAAGAATGGTTTAGCAAATTATGTCAAAGCAAAATGCACTAAATAAAAAACACCTCATTTGAGGTGTTTTTTTTAGCTGGTCTATTTAAGCGGGCTGAAGTTTATATGCATCCATATGCAGCTGCTGATTAAGCTCATCAATCCAAATTGCCCAATCATCATCTTGAACCAGATGGCTGATTAAGAAATCACGCTGCGCTTTATTCCAAAATGGCGCATCATGCAAATTTTCACTGGCAGACAGTTGATGTGTTCGAATATATAGCTCGATCGCAGCAGGACTACTTGCCAACCCCAATTGGGAAAACAATAACGCTAAGGATGGTGTATTTTGATTGAGCATCTCGCCCTCCTTATCAACTAATCTGTCATTTATTATTTAATTAACTTATATGAAGTTGATAAAAAAACCTAGCACTGATGCTAGGTTTGTTGTTTCAAATTGTATTTAAATTTTGCATGAGCCAGAGAGCTTATGTTCTTTATGCAATTGTTCATTGAGAATATCGACCACCATGGCCCAATCATCATCTTTTTTCCAATGACTGATGATAAAATCTCGTTGTGATTTACTCCAAAATGGTGCCTCATGTAAAGGCACATCCATCGTAATTTGATGGGTTTCAATAAATTGATCGATCGCATCTGAACTGCCGTCCAGCCCCAATTGTTCAAAAAACAGCTCTAAGGTCGGTTGTTGGTCAAACATGTCTGTTCTCCTCAAATCAAGCTGACATTTCTCCTTCTTTTATAGTTATCTGTTCCATCCGATTTGTCAGTATGAACTCAATCTCAACATGTTATTTTTTGTTCATTTTCCATTCAGCAGTTTTAAATTTAACGATAAAAAAAGCACCCCAAATGGAGTGCTTTTTCTAACTTAATCGAATTCGATCAAATTATTTAACCATGTCAGCAACTGCTGCACGTTCTTCTTCTAACTCGTTAAGAGTGAAGTTGATACGTTCACGGCTGAATTCATCGATTTCAAGACCTTGAACGATTTTGTATTCGCCATTTTCGCAAGTTACAGGGAAACCGAACATTACGCCTTCAGGGATACCATAAGAACCGTCAGAAGGAATACCCATAGTTACCCATTCGCCGTTTGTGCCAAGAGCCCAATCGCGCATGTGGTCGATTGCAGCGTTTGCAGCAGAAGCAGCAGAAGACAAACCACGTGCTTCGATGATCGCAGCACCACGTTTACCAACAGTTGGAAGGAACACGTCTTTGTTCCAAGCAGCATCGTTGATTTTGTCTTTTAAGCTTTCGCCGTTTACTGTAGCAAAACGGTAGTCAGCATACATTGTAGGAGAGTGGTTACCCCAAACTGTCATTGTTTTGATGTCAGAAACTGCAACACCAGCTTTTTGAGCAAGTTGAGTCAACGCACGGTTGTGGTCAAGACGAAGCATCGCTGTGAAGTTTTTCGCTGGAAGATCTGTAGCAGATTTCATTGCGATGTAAGCGTTAGTGTTTGCAGGGTTACCTACAACAAGAACTTTAACGTCACGGCTAGCAACTTCGTTAAGCGCTTTACCTTGACCAATGAAGATTTCACCGTTTACTTTAAGAAGGTCAGCACGTTCCATGCCTGGACCACGTGGACGTGAACCAACAAGAAGAGCGTAGTCAGCATCTTTGAATGCAACTTTAGGATCATCAGTACCGACCATACCTTCTAAAAGAGGGAATGCGCAGTCATCAAGTTCCATCATTACGCCTTTAAGCGCTTGTTGAGCTTTCTCAACTGGAATTTCTAATAATTGAAGGATAACTGGTTGGTCTTTACCCAACATTTCACCGCTTGCGATACGGAATAATAAGCTATAACCGATTTGACCAGCTGCGCCAGTAACGGCAACACGAACTGCTTGTTTCATGTAATTATCTCCAATTGAGGAAGGTCATAATGATTAAATAGCTGTTCTATCTAATCTTAATAATCATAAACGGCAAAGATTGTACTCCAATCATTAACGTGATGCATGCAAAAGAGAATGAATTTCAACAAAAGTATGATAGGAAATATAAATAAAATGCTAAAAAAACTTTAGAAAGAACCTTTAATTGTGAAATTTGCTGGACAATTACTCACCACATTTACAGGGCAACTTTTGTATTGACCATTATTTTTATAGCAGATTTTAATTTCGGTCAGCATACTCCCTGCGCGAGTTTGCATACAATTAAACTCAATACTTTGTGATAATAATCCACTATTCATTTTTAGCATTTTGTTACGTAAAACATTTGCTTGCATGACACGGGTATCTTGACTGGTGAGCTCTTCAGGAATTTTGAGTTTATCTGCGTGATTGATGATGGTCCGAAAATACTGGCTTGCATTCATCGGAACGCAGCCACCAATATTTTGCCAAAGTGCAACCCGAGCATTTTCATCAGGCATGATGCGCGCTACAACTTTGGCCTGTAAAGGTGAAAGCTTAGCTGAACTTTGCGTTGAGCAATCTCTTCCATTTGTTTCAGGATATAAACCCGTAATATTAAGTGAATAACCTTCTAAACATTTACGCTTCTTATTTTTTAATGGGTCATAAGCACAAACCGCTGGAACCATCTGTACATCCATTACGTAACCTATGACCACAGGGTTTGCCGACGCCATAGACATAGCCAGACCCGCACCGCTGCCCGCAAGCAACGAAATCAGCATCTTCATGGCATGACTATTTTTTTTCGGCATTCATATGACCCGTTTAATTAACCTTAACTACATCTCACGCAATGCATTATTGAGCATTACGTAATGGAATCATTTGCATCCGTTTTTCAATCGATTGCGGACCTTGCCCGAGCAATAAACCATAATGCGTAGCATTGGTCATCACATGTTTTACATAGTCACGTGTTTCAGTTAACGGAATGGATTCTGTGTACTGATCTGCTGCAATCGGCTGATATTCAGGCTGCCAACGACGTGCTCGGTTTGGTCCTGCGTTATATCCTGCAGTGGCTAAAACTGGACTATCACTTAACTGACGCTGAATCATTGATAAATAATAAGTCCCGTAACGGATATTGGTGTTCATATCTGAAAGTGCCGCAGGGTTATAGCTTTCTCCCATTTGACGTGCCACCAACTTGGCTGTATCTGGCATGATCTGCATTAAACCACCTGCCCCAACATGCGAACGTGCGCTAGTAACAAAACGACTTTCTTGACGCATTAGGCCATACGCCCAAGCTGGATCAATCCCCGCATTAAGACTATGACTGACCACATAGCTCTGATGAGGCATGGCATAACGTAAAGTATAGTTGTGTTGTTTGGTGGTTCGATCTGCTGCGTAAATTGCTCGGTCATACCAACCCATGTCAGTTGCACGCTTAGCTGCGGCAAGAATCATGCCATCATCATGTTTAAGATAAGCTTGACGTACAGCCCAGTTCCATTCGCGGTTGATATAACTGTCAGATGCATTGATACGGCGCAATGCAAAAGCACGATTAAAATGTATATCTTGACTTAATCGCTGCGCATCTTGTGAAGTAGGCTGCGTATTTGACGGAATATTGTTATAAGACTGACCAATTTTGTCACGTGCTAACAAATTATGGTAGTCGTCACCCACTGCCAATTTACGGTAAATATCTTGCGCTGCACGTTTTGAAGATGAGTCGCCTCGTTGCTCTGATGCACGTGCCAACCAATATTGCCAGCGGTCTTCTTGTTTTTGTGACACATTCATTGCATCAATGGCACGTATCACACTTTCCCAAGCGCCAAAGCGAATAGCTTGACGCGCATAAATCTCTGCTTCTTCAGAGCTAAAGGGCAAGCCATAACTTAAATCTAAATAGTTCAAAACTTCACGATTGAAGTTATTTTTCATGACTGTTGTGCCACCAATGTAGCCAACACTGCGATACAAGGCTTTTTGCACACTTTCAGGTGTACCTTCCGCAGCACGTTTCACGGATGCCATTGCCCCATTTAGGTCAGTATCAGCCAAACGCCCCATCGCATAAATTAAATAGGCGTGATCTTCTGCTGTCGCTTTCGGTGCCGACCATAAATAATTCAGTGGATTGGCTTGGATGCTATTCAACTGTGCAAGATTAATATTCACACCAATGGTTTGCGCAGTCGCAATCGCTTGCCCAGACTGACCTGCTCGCAACTGTCCCCACATGCGTTGATGCCGATCATCTTGTGTCATTAATGGACTGGAGAGCATCAAACGTCCCAAGCCTGTACACGAGTCAGGTTGTGAATTTGTTGTCAGCCAAACATCACTAAACTCAGCATAAACTAACGGATCGCCAGATTTTGCACGTACCTGTGCGACAGCACAGGTTTCAGCACGGTCCGGATTGGTAACGTATTGAAGTACTGGTTGTGCAGTAGCGAAGTCCGCTTGTTTTACTTTTTCTTCGACATAGTCTGCCGCTAATTTTTCTGCCATCGCAGATTGAGGATAGCGCTGTGCAAAACTGGTAATTGCATTGGCAGGTTGCGAGGCAAGATTATTATTTAATCGCCAATATTCTGGGTAATAACCCAAAACATCATTTTGCATTGCCGATTGGTATTCTTCTAATAATGAAATATTACCGGCATTCGCTGCACGTAAAGCATCATTAAATTGTTCATCTGCCGCTTGCGCAGCAACAGAAATCCCAGACAGAGCTACACTCATAGCAAGCAATTTAGAGTAATTTTTTGGTTTTAACTTCTTATTTAACATCCACTTGCCTTCATTCATGTCATTCTATCCAGTTTCAGTACAGCAAACTTTATTTAGAGATTAGTTTAATAATTCTAAATTCAGCATTGTGTTCTGTTATGTAATCTTATGATTAGCCAATATTAATTTTCAAACATTTTTGCTCCATAAATCAATATCAAGCAGTGGTAATTTTAAGCTGTAAGTTTTCTGTCAATTACTGCTAAAATACATCCCATTCTTAAAATCCCCTTTTTAACCTTCGCAGCCACGCATTTCAATTTTTTGATTTGTCGTTTAGCCACGTAGTGTTTATTGATTTTGTCCAAATTCCATTAGGAGCCTACATGACGGTTCAAACCTTCATCCCGAATAGTGCCCAAGCTGCCTCAGAAAACACTGTAACCCAGCCACAGCACACCCCAGCCAACGATGCATCAGTTAAAAAACTGTACATCGAAACGCAAGGGTGTCAGATGAATGAGTATGACAGTCAACGCATGGGTGATCTTTTAGGTGATTCACACGGTTATGTGCTCACCAATGACCCGAAAGAAGCAGATATCCTGTTGATGAATACCTGCTCAATTCGTGAAAAAGCTCAAGAAAAAGTATTCTCTGAACTTGGTCGCTGGCGCAAACTGAAAGAAAAAAATCCTGACCTTGTGATTGGTGTCGGTGGATGTGTAGCTTCTCAAGAAGGTGACAACATTCAAAAGCGTGCGCCTTATGTTGATATGGTGTTTGGCCCACAAACGTTGCACCGTCTACCGCAAATGTTGGATCAACACACTGAACAAGCAGTAAAACCGAAAAAAGAAAAAATCCAATTGGTGGATATTTCATTCCCTGATATTGAAAAATTCGACTTTTTACCTGAACCGCGTGTTGAAGGTTACAAAGCCTTCGTTTCAATCATGGAAGGCTGCTCAAAATATTGCTCATTCTGCGTTGTGCCTTATACACGTGGTGAAGAAGTATCTCGTCCGCTCGATGACGTGTTAGCAGAAATTGCCACTTTGGCAGAAAAAGGTGTACGTGAAATTTCATTGCTCGGTCAAAACGTAAATGGCTACCGCGGTGAAACCTTCGAAGGCGATATTTGCACCTTTGCCGACTTATTGCGTTTAGTGGCAGAAATTCCGGGCATTGGCCGTATTCGTTACACGACTTCTCACCCACTTGAATTTAATGATGACCTGATTCAATGCTATCGTGACTTACCTCAAATGGTGTCGCATTTGCATTTACCAGTACAAAGCGGTTCAAACGATGTACTGCAAGCGATGAAGCGTAATCACACCATTGATGTGTACATCGATAAAATCGCGAAGTTACGTAAAGTTCGTCCAGATATGCATTTGTCTTCAGACTTTATCATTGGCTTCCCGGGCGAAACCGATGAGAACTTCGAAGAAACCTATCAATTCATTAAAGATATGGACTTCGACCATTCTTATAGCTTCATCTATTCAAAACGTCCGGGTACGCCTGCGTCTGAACTTGAAGATACGACGTCTGAAGATGTGAAAAAAGAGCGTCTGGCAAAAGTTCAACAATGGATTAAGCAATCAAGCATTGATAAGACAGATGCCATGCTCGGCACAATTCAACGTGTCTTGGTTGAGTCGGTTTCTGACAAAGATCCAAACCTATTAATTGGTACGGCTGACAATACTCGTCTAGTCAGTTTTATTGGCGATCCAGCATGGGTCGGTCGTTTTGCTGAGATTGAAGTGACTGACATTAAAACTTTGAAGTTTGTTTACGGTGAACTCTTGAATCTTGAGCCTGACGTGGCGTAATGTAAGCTTAATCGTCAGACCAATTTAAAGGAATTCTCTTGACTGCAGCGATTCGACGTACTGTAACTTTTGCTGGTATTCCACTTGACCGTTTACAAAGCATGCTCGGTGCTTATAACGGTCATCTCAAACAAATTGAACAACGTTTAGATGTCAAAATTTCCCATCGTGCAGATGCATTTTTTGTCGATGGGGAAATCGATGCGGTTGAGAGAGCCGAAAGCCTCCTTCACCGTCTGTATGAAGAGTCCGAAACCAATCCACAAATTAGTGCGGATATCTTACACATGATGATTCAGGGCAGTCAGACTGACCGTGAAATTCAAGAAGACTTTTCTGAAAATGAACATACGGGTTTAGACAATGTCTATCTACAAACCCGTAAAGGTCGAATTAACCCTCGCGGCACCAACCAAAAACGCTATGTTCAGCGTATTTTGCAAAGTGATATTTCATTTGGTATTGGCCCTGCGGGTACAGGTAAAACCTATTTAGCTGTTGCCGCTGCGGTTGATATGCTAGAGCGTAATGAAATTCAGCGTATTCTTTTGGTTCGCCCTGCTGTGGAAGCGGGTGAAAAGCTGGGGTTCTTACCCGGTGATTTAAGCCAAAAAATTGACCCTTACTTACGCCCGCTCTATGACGCTTTGTATGAAATGCTGGGCTTTGAAAAAGTGGCCAAACTGATTGAACGTCAAGTGATTGAAGTTGCCCCGCTTGCCTATATGCGTGGACGTACCCTCAATCATTCCTTTGTGATTTTGGATGAAGCGCAGAACACCACACCTGAGCAGATGAAAATGTTCCTGACTCGTTTAGGTTTTGGTTCACGTGCGGTTATTACCGGTGATATCACACAGGTCGATTTACCGCGTGGTCAGCAATCTGGTCTGGCACATGCTTTACGCGTGATTGAAAAGATCAAAGAAATCCATATTACTCGCTTCCACTCTCGTGACGTTGTGCGACATCAATTGGTTCAGAAAATTGTTGAAGCTTACGAAGGTTGGGACAGCGAACAACATCGCCTAACGGCAGAACAACGTGCTGAACGCAAAGCGCGTCAGGATGCCTTAGTTGCGGACAATGATGCAAAAGCTGATGAGCAGCATCAAGACGAAAATATTTAAGGATTCATTTTGAAACTTAATCTCTCCTTGCAGCAAAATTTTCAGTCACCTGAATTGGTGGTGAAACGAGCGCATATCAAGAAAGTGGTGGAAACTGCTTTACGTCATATCGATACACAAAGTGATTGTGAAATTGGCATAGCCTGTGTAGACAATGATGAAAGCCATAAATTGAATTTGGAATATCGTGGTAAAGACAAACCAACCAATGTGCTGTCTTTTCCAAGTGACATTCCAGATGAAATGGCTGCCATTTTGGACTCGTTTCCCATTGGGGACTTGGTCATTTGCATTCCAGTGGTTTTAGCTGAGGCTATTGAGCAAGAGAAAGTTCCACTAACTCATTTTACTCACATGCTCGTTCATGGCACTTTACATCTCATGGGCTATGACCATGAAACTTCGGATGAAGATGCGGAAGAGATGGAAGCGCTGGAAATTGAAATTTTAGCGAAGCTAGGTTTTGACAATCCTTATCTAGAACGAGATTAAGTCTACCATTCAAAAGCGAGCTTCAGCTCGCTTTTTTATTCCAATAAAATAGCAAACATCATATTAAAATGAGAAAATATGAAATATGTGGTGATCTTCAAAGCCAAAATTAGAAATTTGGATGAACAATATTTCCAAACAGCCAATATGCTGCGTGAAAAAGCATTAGGTCGATTTAATTGTCAACATTTTGAAGCTTGGACTGAAGGCCAAAAAGAAATTGCCCTGTCCTATTGGAATAGCTTGGCAGATATCCAAGCATGGCACCACGATGCTGAGCATCAAGTCGCCCAGCAACATGGTAAAACCAAATGGTATGCTCATTTCAGTGTCGAAATTTGTGAAATTTTAAGACAATATCGCAACTAAAATTTTATCGTACTTCAAACTCAGCTTCGGCTGGGTCAAAGCGCCAAGTTCGCACAATACGAAGTTCAGAGATATCTTTCATTTTGGCATCAAACTGACCGAATGGTGCAGCTTTACGAACAGAAGTCTTCGCAGCCTCATCCAGCATACTCGAACCTGAGCCTTCAATAAGGCGAATAGCACGAATACCGCCACTACTGTTTAAGATCACCATCAAACGCACTTCGCCACGAAGCTGTTGTTGCTTCGCAGCTTCTGGATAATAACGATTGCCATAAAATTCAACTTTTTGGCGAAATTTTTCCATATAAGCCGCAGAAACATCTTGCTTGGCTTGAATGCCATCAATGGTTTTAATTTTTTGCTGACGGCTAAAGTTTTGCTGGCGTTGTAAATATTGCGCCTCAATACTTGCCACCATTGCCGCTTTGGCTTGGAATTGACTATTTAATTCTTCTACGGCTTTTTTACGACTATTTTCTTCTGCTTGCTTTTGCCAACTGAGTGTCGTCATCAGCACTTTATCTTCAAAGCTCAGCTCTTTCTTTTGCTGCAATTGCTCTAAAGCTTCATTTTTTTGCTCACCTGCTTTCTGTTCAATAGTTGGTGCAGGCATGTCACTCGACATTCGATGTGATTCGCGAAATTTACCTGAACCTTGTTGATCCGCTTGCGCTAAAAAGTCGGCATTTTCCACTTTATCCGTTGCTGGACGCAAAGAGACCGCTATTTCTTTGGTGTTATATTCGCCCTCTTGAGGCATGGCAAATTGCATGGTTAAAAAGGCCAGATGCAACAAAGCTGCAAATGCCACAGCAGTTGCAAATATGGGATCTTTCCACCAGTCTTTTACTAGCGGCATGAACGTTATTTTTTTCAGCATCACATTAAACCGACAATTTGCCGCATTCCCCAAACTGCATAAAACAGTATAAAATAAACCGTGTTTTCATTTTTTGATGAAAACGAGAAATCCATCAACACATAGACAATGCACGATTAAAATCCTGAAAATGGTGCAATTTATTTTGATAAACTGCAAGATCAAAACCTTGTGTTTTTTATAGAAATCGACAAGATACACTCCGTCAAAAAAAAATTTGCCAGGATGCACTGCATATGCAAACGCTCATTTCCAATATCTCTAAACGAATCCGCCAAGTGTACCAAAAAGCAGAAGGTTTTATTGAGGATGAGCGTGAATTCCCAATGTCTCAAGTGTTTTTAAATGCGACGTTTCAGCGCTTTGTGACTGATAATGTGAAAATGCTCAAAGACTTGCATGCAGACCTTCACGATGACTGGTTACGACTTTATGCCACACTTGACTATAACGGCATGTTACTGACTTTATCGGTCGATTTAAAACTGGTTCAAATGGAACTCAACAAGCAGACCCAGCTCATCGTTTTTGAACAAATTAGCGATACACAAGTGATCGAAGCCAAATATCCAAACGTACTTTACAAACTTGGGGTCCGTGTTGCTTTATGGTTTTACCAAAAAGTGTTGAATCAAGACCCTCTCGGCATGATCTTGGAAAAACTCAACGTCATTAAAGTCAAAGATGATTTACTGCATTTAGATTTAAATCGATGGTTAGGTAAAAGCCGTTCGATTATCGATACCTTAGGTAAAGTACATGTCAATCATGCAGTTTTACGTGAAGCCGAATTGGTCGTTGTTGGCAATGTCAATTTAACAGCATTGTTTACTAAAATGTCGCAAGAACGCATAGAAGACTGGAATGATGAAGATTTACAAGATGATCAAGTTACGCCTATAAAGCAAAAAGAAAGTTAAGCATTTCTATGACTTAGCATACATTGCATGCAAAAAACTACACAAAATATACATATGGCACGGATTTTTGACTTCATTCTCCACAATCCAACTCCATAATAATCATATCGGGCAGATTATTGATCTGTCATTTTCATTGAATAGGAAAACCATACTTATGGCACATTCAGTTTTGAAAAATTTAGGTCTTGCTGCTGGGGTATCAACTGCACTGCTTTTGACTGGTTTCTCAAGTCAGTCATTTGCCATGAGTCCATTTCAGGCAAGCTATCAGTTTAATTACAACGGTAAAAATATGGGTTCTGCAACCCGTACTTTAAAACAAACAGGTAATAACTGGACCTATGTTTTTGCTGCAAAAGCAGGTGCTATGGCATCAGCCACTGAAACCAGTCGATTCAGCTTAAGTGGCAACCAAATCCATTCCAATAGTTTTAGCCGTAGCAGTAAAATTCTGGTGCACAACAACACCATGAACATCAACTTTAATGCAGGTGCTAAAACCATTAACACCAAAAAAGATGATAAAGCGCGTTCATTTGCATGGAAATCTGGTGTACTGGATGAGTTAAATGCCGAATTACAAATCCGAGAAGATTTGAAAAGTGGTGGTTTAAAATCGAATTATTACATTGCCGATGCTAAAGAAGTTGAAGCCCGTAAATTTGTAAAACAAGGTACTGAAACCGTTAAAACCAATTACGGTACTTTTGACACGGTTAAAGTTGTTATGCGTCACGACAAACCAGGCCGTCAAACCACATTCTGGCTCGCACCAAAATTAGACTACTTACCCGTGAAAGTGTCACATCAAGACAATAAAACCTCTTACGGTTTATTGTTAACGGGCTATAAAGGTGCAACAAGTTAATTGATTTGATCAATTTCGCTTGCATTTTTCTCGGTGCTTTTTAAAATACGCTTTTGCTTTTAAAAGCACCTGCCCCCTCGAGGATTCTCCCGTGCACGCTCTGGAACAGAAAATCTTAGCTGAAGGTATCGTTCTCTCTGAAGAAGTTCTGAAAGTCGATTCTTTCCTGAACCACCAAATTGACCCTGTTATGATGCAGCTCATTGGTCAAGAATTTGCCCGTCTTTTTAAAGATGCTGGCATTACAAAAATCATTACCATTGAAGCTTCAGGTATTGCACCTGCAGTGATGGCTGGTCTTGAACTTGGTGTTCCTGTGATTTTTGCGCGTAAATATCAATCTTTAACCTTAAAAGATGATCTATACCGCTCTAAAGTGTTCTCTTTCACTAAACAAACTGAAAGCACAATTGCGATTTCAAAGAAACACATCGATGCTAGCGACAAAGTTTTAGTCATTGATGATTTCTTAGCAAATGGTCAAGCCGCTCTTGGTCTTGCTGACTTAATTCACCAAGCATCTGCTGAAGTATTAGGTATTGGGATCGTGATTGAAAAATCATTCCAACCTGGTCGCGACATTTTGCTTGAAAAAGGCTACCGTGTTGAATCATTGGCTCGTGTAAAATCACTTGCAAATGGCGCTGTTGAATTTGTTCGTGACTAATACGGCAAAGCAACGAAAAGAACACTTCGGTGTTCTTTTTTTTGCTAAAAATTTGCTATTAAGGTGACATAGACCGCACTTTTTAGCTGCTTAGTTACAAGCAAACAAAACTTGTAAGCCAAAAAACCATTAAAATTCAGCGTAAATGCAGTTATTGATCACTTTAGTCTACATTTCATCCCTAATATTGATTTATGCTGCAATACAAAATCGGCCACTATTTTTAAGGCTACAGGATGTTATGAATACAGAAAATCAACTCACAGAACACGCAGTACAATGTCCAAAATGTGGTTCAACCCATGTGGAAAAACGTAACCACGAACAAAACTTACAAAAAATTGGTGGGGTATTGTTAAGTGGTGCAGGGACTGCGGCAGGGACTGTCGGTGGTGCGGCTTCTGGTGCATCAATTGGTGCTGCGATTGGTGGCGTTACTGCAGGACCTTTAGGTGTCATTATGGGCGGAACCATTGGCACATTTGTAGGTGCAATTAGTGTCGGCATTACAGGTGGTTTTTTAGGTCATCGTTTTGGTAAAAAAGCTGGTGTCATTGTCGATCAAAACATCTTTTTGGATTATCAATGCCTAGACTGCAAACAACGTTTTGAATTAGAACAACAACCTGAAGATGCAGCCAGACCATCAGATCAAGATTAAAAATTTAAGAGCGCAATTGCGCTCTTATTTATTTCTGCGTTCAGCCAACGAAAAAGCCATTAGCCAAAGTAAATCAGCCGTCATTAGATCGTGAGTTGCTTAGACATTTTCAAGTTCATTAAATCCGCCCCTTAGAGCAACTTGTTCACCACTTCAGCTAAACGTTTGCCTTGATTTTCACAGAGTGCACGCTCGTCTTGGCTTAAGCTTTGGTCATGTCTTGGACCACTGACATGACTGGCACCATACGGTGTGCCCCCTGTTTTGGTATTCGACAATGCAGGATGTGCGTTACTTAAACCCATAATCATCATGCCGTGATGAAATAATGGCGGCAGCATGGTTAGCAATGTACTCTCCTGCCCGCCATGCATCGAACCTGAAGCTGTAAAGACACAGGCAGGTTTACCATGCAATGCCCCATTCAGCCAAAGTGCTGTCGTTTGATCTAAAAAGTATTTCATTTCTGAGGCCATATTGCCAAAACGTGTTGGCGAACCCAGTGCCAAGCCAGAACAGTTTGCAAGTTCATCTAAAGTACAGTAAATATCACCTTCGGCAGGAATACTGGCTTCAGCTTCTTTTACCACTGTTGCAATATTGGGCACCGTTCTGATTTTCACGGCAACGCCTGCCGCTTCGACACCATTGGCAATCAAATGCGCCATTTCTTTGGTTGAACCATATTTGCTGTAATAAAGAACAAGGACGTAAGGCTGCATAATTTTGAATAAATAATATGAAAAGAGAAAACTATACGGTATTTTTTCATTTTTTTGGTTAAGCTAGTCCATGAAAATCGAGAAAAGATGATTAAAAAAATAGAGACTTGAACGCATGATAGAAGCCTATTTAAGAAAACTTCCTTTTTATGACAAAAATTGGTTTCAGTTTATTTTATTTGTCATTCGACGTTTTGAAGCTGACCGTTGCCGTGAACAAGCAGGTTCATTGACCTATACCACCCTGTTTGCAGTAGTGCCCATGTTGACGGTCTTTTTGGTGATTATCTCATCTATCAATGCGCTTGAACCTGCGCGCCAGCAATTACAACAGCTGATTTATAGTAATTTTTTACCAAAAACCACCATTGCTTTTGATAAAGCACTGAATGCCTTTACGGATAAATCCAGTAATTTAACTGTGATTGGTGTGCTCTTTCTATTTATTACCACTGTGATGATGCTGACCAGCATTGAAACGGTATTTAACCGAATTTGGCGTGTACGTGAGACTCGTGGCGGCATTATCGGTTTTATGCGCTATTGGACCATTATTTCACTCGGTCCGATCTTACTTGGTAGTGCCTTTGCATTATCATCTGCATTGGCTTCGATGAATATTTTAAGTAATAACTTTGCTGGTTATGAATTGGATGGTGCTTTTTTACTGTGGATGTTGTCATTTGCATTGACCATTTTAGGCTTTTTCATCCTGTATTGGACCATTCCTAATCGAAGTGTGCCCATCAAGGCAGCACTCGTTGCAGGTGTGTTTAGTGCCGTGGTATTTGAATTGCTGAAAAACTTGTTTGGCGTGGTTATGTCAAATTTCACCAGCTATCAAATCATCTATGGGGCATTTGCTGCCGTTCCAATTTTCCTACTTTGGATCTTCCTATCTTGGAATATTATCTTGATAGGTGTCGAAATCAGTTATGCCCTGACTGCATTTAATTCTGGCAAAGACCAAAAGCGCCATACAGTGATTATGCTGTTAGATTTATTGGAACTATTTTATAAAAAACAAAAAATTGGACAAAGTGTCTCAGAGGAAGAAGCGCTTGAGGCTTTAGGTCGTGATGAAATTGGCCGTCTACCGACGTATTTAGTCTTATTTGAAAAGCAATCTTTAGTTAAACGTACCGATGATGATCAATATGTATTGGTTCGGGACTTAGCTCAAGTTGATTTTTGGAGCTTTTACAGCCAATTGCCTTATCCGCTGCCTAAACGTCAGGATCTCAACAAAGCGCTTCCAGATGATATCTGGATGGAAAAAATTGGACCTCAACTGTCTGAAGCAGATGATTATCTTGCTGCCAAACTCTCCATTCCACTGTCTAAAATTTTTGAAGAGAAATAATCTAGGAAAATCATCACCCATTAAGAATCATCCGTTATCGAAAAAACTTTAAATTCAGTGAATGCAGTAGAAAGGCCATAACAATATGGCCTTTCTTTTTGCAATGCTGATTCAGATTGGCGTTAATTTCAGCCCAAGTCTTATGCCAACTTATCTTGAGTCGTCACTTTTTTAGCTAAGCGGCCAGACAAGCTAACGACCAATACTCCTGCCATCACCATCACCGTTCCGATCACAAAATTTCGTTCTAAAGGTTCATTCAAAATCAACACACCAAACAGAATGCCAAACAGCGGGGTTAAAAACGAGAAAACCCCTAAACGCGAAGCCAAATAGCGTTTTAATAGCCAAAACCAAATCAGATAACTGGCAAATGAAATCAGCACCGCATGAAACACTAAGCTGGCAAAAGTGACGGCTGTCCATTGAATATGACCTTGTCCCAAAACAAATGCCATCGGGAAAAGCAGTACAAAACCGCCCACTAACTGATAAAACAAGGTTTGGGTGGCAGGTGCTTCCGATAAATTGGTCAGTCTAACGGCAATGGTCGTCGTCGCCCAAAGGATGCCCGCTCCCAGCGCAAGAACATCGCCCAACACTATCGAACTCAGATCTTGAGGGCTGGAACCCCGTCCAGCGAAGGTCACCACAATGCCTAAAAACGCGATAAAAATACCGCCCCACTGCTTCAGCGTTAAGCGTTCTGCTGGCAGTTTCCAATGCAGACCCAATGCCACAAAAATTGGTGCGGTATAGAGCAGCACCACGGTATGCGAAGCCGAGGTAAAACGTAGTGCCTCACCAACCAAACAAAACTCAGCAGCAAACAATACTGCAACCAGACTACCTGAAAACCAGTATTGTCGGCTGAATAACGATTGACCTGCTGCCAGCTTAATCAGCGGAAAAACCATTAAGGCCGAAAGCCCTGAACGCAAGGCCATTTGCATAATAGGAGCAATATCCGCAGCTGCCAATTTAACTACTATTTGTTGCAGCCCCCAGAAAATGCAGAGGAAAAACATGATAGTCGATGCTTTGGCATCTAGCGCCTGTCGTGCTTGCACAAGCTCATCCTTAAATTTGTGTTGCCGTACCTTAGCATTTGCACCTAAAAATACCTAACATGGATGCATTTAGATCCGCATAGTTGCCAATTAAAGCTTAGACAGAATCAGCCCCTGCCAAACGCGTTTAATCCAAACATGGAGTGTGACAATCATTACCCCTGCCAATACCAGTGCTGTACCGATAATAAAATTAATTTCAATCTGTTCACCGAGAAAGACCACGCCGAAGATCATGCCGAAAATGGGGGTTAAAAATGAGAACACACCCAGACCATTGGCGAGATATTTACGCAGCAACCAAAACCATAACATCAGACTTAACAGCGACATGATCAACACATGAAATGCCATACTGCTGATGGATACCCATGTCCAATGAATGCTGGTTTGTCCTGTCAGCCATGCAACAGGTAATAGAAATATACAGCCGCCAACCAATTGATAAAACAAGGTTTGCGTCGGTGCAGCATCAGACAATTTGGTTAAACGTAAGGAAATAGTGGTCAATGCCCACATGACACCTGCCAACAGTGCCATTGCGTCCCCCATCAAGGCCTGCGTTGCAGCAGGTTCAACATCTCGCCCCATAAAGGACAGAACAATACCTGCAAAGGCAAGAAATATTCCACCCCATTGAATAGCGGTTAGTTTTTCCGCAGGCAATTTCCAATGCAATCCCAACGCCACAAAAATTGGGGCGGTATAAAGCAGTACGACGGTATGCGATGCCGTGGTATAGCGCAGTGCTTCTGCCACCAAGATAAATTCAGCAGAAAATAAGAAAGCCAGCCAAATACCCGGCAATAAATATGCTCGTTGATACAGATGCACACCATGAGGGAGGCGAATGAATGGGAAAAGTAGCAGCGCTGCTAAGCCTGAACGAATAGCAATTTGCATGATGGGCGCAATATCAGCAGCAGCCAACTTCAGCACGACCTGCTGTATGCCCCAAATCATGCACAAAATAATCATCAGGCCAGATGCTTGAGCATCTAGCGTTTTACGCTGTTCCACGGTTTTGACTCTTGAATAGAATAAACTTCACTATAAATCTGTCTGTATTAAAATATATACTTCAATCTAGACAAGTGATCTTCTTATTCAGGCAATTTTTATATGCGCCATAAAAACCGTTCTGATCAAACAGCACTGAAACAGTTGCCGACCAATGATGTGATTCAAGCACCGCTTTGGATCAGTTTTCGTAACGACCCTGCTTTGTCGGTATATCCCTTACATGGACATGCGTGGGGGGAGTTTATCTATGCTTTTAATGGCGTAATGGAAGTCAATATTAATCAAGTGGATTATATTACACCGCCACCTTATGGCATTTGGTTGCCACCCAATTTGGAGCATAGTGGCTTAAACCGCACGGCTGTTTCACATGGAACCTTATATGTGCATGAATCGCTATGTCATCACTTGCCAACACAGCCAGGGATTTTACTTAGCTCATCCTTAGTCGCAGCGCTTTTCAGCCATCTAAGACAACTGCATGAACACACACAGATTGCAGAACAGTCGCCTGAATATCAGCGATTGTTGCAGGTGATTTTAGATCAGTTACAGCAAGCGAAATTGGTCAGCAGCTATTTACCGCATTCGGAGCACCCTGCTCTCAAGCAGCTATTGGATTATTTGCATCAACATCCTGCCGATCAAAGTCCTTTGGCTGAGCTTGCACAGCAAATCAATATGACCGAACGCACCTTGGCACGTTACTGTCAAAAAGAACTCGGCATGTCACTGCACGAGTGGCGACAGCGTTTAAAAGTCACCAAAGCCATGTCCATGCTACAAAGCGGTGAAAAAATTGAAAGTATTGCGCTCGAACTGGGTTATGCCAATGCTTCTGCATTTATTAATATGTTTAAAAAATGGATGCTCTGTACTCCAGACCAATTTCGAAAAATGGGGCTAAATGGCTAAATTAATGAATTTTTTTGAGCTATAGGGTGATTGACGAAGATGTAAAAACTTATATGATCAAATCAAATATTTAGAATCATAAATACAATGCAGCGAAATTATAAAAATTCAATTTTAAGCCTCTGTCTCTGCATCGTTTTTCTGACTGGTTGCAGTTCCAAAGAAGAGCGCGAATTTAAAGCGACTTTAAAAACCGCAGAATCTGGCGATGTCATGGCGCAAATGAAAGTCGGCGACTTATACCTTGAAGGTACAGGCACGGAAAAAAATTTAGAACAAAGCCTATATTGGTATAAGCAAGCTGCCTTACAAGGTAATGCAAATGCTTTTCAACAATTAAGACAGCTTGCATTAGCTGGAAACCATAACGCAGATGTATTTCTGTCTGATTTACTAGATAATGGCAATACCTTGCTAGCCAATTGGATTTATCAACAAGCATTAGCAAGTGATTCCCAAGCTCAATATGCTTTAGCCTGGATGTACGATATGGGAATAGGCAGGATTGAAGATCCATATTTAGCCATGAAATGGTATAAAAAATCAGCAGAGCAACATAATGTACTAGCAGAGTATATCTATAAAGAACGTTTAAAACGTGGCACAGTGATGCCTCATCATAAATACCCAAATACCATTTACGGCGGAGTAAAACCTTACCCTAACTTTTCTAGCAAAATTGAGAATGCTTATCTATACCATATAAATAGCAGGGCTGTAAAAACACCGCGTACATGGAATATTTCTGGCGACTATATCAGTAACAAACATTTGATTAAAAAAGATAAAACCCTATATTTAACGCCTGATGAATATGACGATATGTTTGGTAAAGCATCTGACAGCAATTCTGCCCGTCAAACCAATACAAGAGAGCATGTCAATATTCATCAAGCTGGTACTGATTCTGCATCTTTGCACTAATAGTATTAACTTTTAAATTTATTGCATTAAAAAGACCACCTTTCGGCAGTCTTTTAAAATCTTAAATGAGCTTGTTCTTACTTCACAAAGGTCGTCCACACATAGTCCTGTTTTTTGCCTTTGAGCGTCATTTTTAATTGTTCGCCAGTTTGTAATGCAGCGACACCCGCTGGTGTTCCTGTCATCACTACATCACCTGCTTCTAAGCTAAATGCTTGGCTGATATCTGCCAATAAATAGCCAATATCAAAAATCAAATGCGAGGTATCACCTGCTTGGCGTAGCTCATCATTCACATGCAGTGTGTAATGGACATCATTCCAATCGATCACCACCTCATCAACAGACACCCAGTCTGCCAATATGCATGATCCGTCATATGCTTTTGAACGTTCCCACGGCTGACCTTTTTTCTTCAGCGCATCCTGCTGATCACGTAAGGTTAAATCCAAACCTAAAGTCACAGCACCGACTGCTTCAAGCGCTTTGATGGGATCAGTTTCACCTTTTAAAGGTCGGTCAATACGCAGACTGAGTTCGCATTCATAATGACAACTGCCAAGTGCCATATTCCATGAAATGCCTTCATCTAGCGCAGTGAGCGAACTCGGTGGCTTGATAAACAATACAGGGCTATCCGGTATTGCATTACCCAATTCTCGGGCATGATCGGCATAGCTACGGCCTACGCAAACAATTTTAGATGGACGTGATTGCATACTACTCCCTCGTATGAATGGACGACTTTAAGCTTAATGTTTAAAGGTATTTTCAAAAATGCTTTGATCTGCCGTATTTTTGAAGGCACTTTTAGGCACAATGATCACTGTTTTGCTTTTTAACTCGATCATATAGGTCAATTTACCTTCAGCAAAATTCGCGACTTCTGCATAATTAAAGGTATTTTTACGACCATTGGCATAAATTTCTGCATAGTCTTGAAACAGTTCAATGCCTTGCTCACTTTTACCCAATTGATATTTAACGAATTGGCGTTTAAACATCATCGGTAAAAACCAGTAGCGCATTAAACCTTGTAGCAATAAGAAGAAAATACCCAAGCCAACATAATATGCACCAGCACCACTGAGACCTAAATAAAAGCCCCAAATGATAATCCCGATGCTAATCGCAGGGGTTAAAAAGCGAGTAAATTGCTTTTTGCCAAAGGTTGCCAGTGCAAAACCATCCTGTGATTCTTCAAGATTTAAAAAATAGCGCAGCGATAATGCAGGTAGAGTCTCAGACATAAGCTTATGAAAAATTAAAAAAGGATTGCGCTAAATACTACACCACAATGCAATCCTGCTTCACGCTTTTTAGCACCCGCTTGTAACACTTCCAAACTTCCCTTTATTTTAAAAATACGTTAAAACACTGCAAACCAAAAATATTGCATACGCAGGATGTGACATGCAGATAAAAAAAATAATCTTGGTGCTGATGTGCATGAGCGGACTCTATGCATCACCCAGTTGGGCACGACTAATTCAATGGCAACCTCAAATCCCCAGTGCTTTAGATGCTTTTCAGGGTAACCCCAAAGCACTTGCAGACTTAACTGGCGATCAAATTATTATTTTTGCTCACCCGACGCAAAATATAAATTTGCCAACCATGAAATACGGTCAAAAAATTGCGGGTAAATATTATAGTGCTGCAGTGGTCGTACCAACGCAAAGTAAAAACGTCTCAAGACTCCTCAGCAATTATTCCAACTATGCAGGCTTATTTCCCACCTTAAAGTCAGCAGAGGTATTAGAACAAAATGGTGCGGTGAGCCAAGTGAAATATAACATTCACATTCCCACCCCAATTCCAGTATTAAATTTCAAAGAAAATGTCGTGATGCAGCATCAAATACAGGGCAATAGCATCACCAGTTTAGTGATTGATGCACCTGTACCCTATGGCGTTGGAAAATTAGAATGGTTTGAATTAAGTCCCAATCAAACCCTGATCACAGTAACGCAGTGGGGTGACCTGAATCATCCTAAAGGTTTTTTATTCAGTAAAATTTTAAACGCATTACCAGATGCCAAACTGGGAATTCCTGCGGGTACCAATGGGTTTTTAATAGAATCCTTACAGCGTCGTTTTAAAACCTTCAGTAGCGAAACATTAGACCATGGCCAATTGCCAGACCTCAAGCTGAGTGCGAATCAAATTGAAAAAATTATCCTGCTCAGTAAAACCACCAAAGAGCCTGTGTCTTATATTGTCACGGCACAGCGTGTCCCTTTTGGACAAAATCATGAGTTGATGCGTTTTAGTACCAGCTATCAGTACTACCCTCATAGCCCGTCCAACCTGCAAAATTGGATAAATGCCGCTTCATTTCAAAGTTTATTTCCAAAACAAGTGAAGGAAGTGCAAGTTCAAAAGCTCAATCAGCATTTACTCGATGCGAATTACAAAATTTCAGTTGGGCTAGGAGTCATTAGTATTCCTTTCGACTTCAAAATGCGCTTTGACTATCCTGACCTACTGCAAAATCAATACACCGCGACAGGTGGAGATCTAAAATTTGTCCGTGGTTCAATGCATATACGCCCTTTACAGCAGGGTTCACTGCTGCAATTGACCAGCGCAGTGAAAATACACGATAAAGCACCATTCTTATTACGCGCCATGCGCAGTATGCCCTATCACGATATACTGCCAGCACTCGGTGCTAACACCGTATTAGCCTTAAAAATTAAAGAAAAATTGAGTTAAATAAACTGAATAAAGATTTAATTTATTGTTTTTAACTATATTTTGGACACAAAAAAACCGCAACATGTGCGGTTTTCTCAATCTTGATCAAGTTGGTGCGCTCAGAGAGATTCGAACTCCCGACCCCTTAGTTCGTAGCCAAGTGCTCTATCCAGCTGAGCTATGAGCGCGACGTCTTGATGAGGCTCATTATACGTGATTATTATTTTTTGTTAAGCGTTTATTTGTATAAATCAGACTGAGTGTCTAGTATTTAGACATATCTTTGTAATTCGTTGAATTGTTCGGCAGATTTAAAATTTCCATCACTATTCAGTCTATAAAATTCACGACAACAACGTCATTAATTCACGCTTTGTCCGTTTTCACCGTGATGTTTAAATTCTGCTTGAAATATTTACTCAGCGTAGATTCTAAATCCTACAGTTTTTAATTTTTTCTTAAGCCGTTGGTTTAGGCATAAAAACCAAGGCGCAATGGGTGATTCAATAATAACCAAGACCAATGATCAGGTGAGCAAAACACTTTCCGTGAAGCAGGTCAATCAGTCTATAAATTACAGGCACAAAAAAACCGCAACATGTGCGGTAATTTGTTCAAGTTGGTGCGCTCAGAGAGATTCGAACTCCCGACCCCTTAGTTCGTAGCCAAGTGCTCTATCCAGCTGAGCTATGAGCGCGTAACTTGTGTCGTCTTAAAAGACTACGTTTTTCAGATTTACTTATTGGTGCGCTCAGAGAGATTCGAACTCCCGACCCCTTAGTTCGTAGCCAAGTGCTCTATCCAGCTGAGCTATGAGCGCGACATAAGTAAATCGTGGCGGTGAGAGAGGGATTCGAACCCTCGATACAGTTGCCCGTATGCATCCTTAGCAGGGATGTGGTTTCAGCCACTCACCCATCTCACCGTAACGTGCCGCCATAATACAAAGATCAGGGTACTACTGCAAGCGCAGTCTTTATATTTTTTTCATTTTTTTGCTCAATTAGATATTTTTTAAACGATTTCTCAAATTTCTTCGGATAAATCGCGCATTTCAGGCTATCCCATTCAGACTTTTACTGCATAAACATCGTAAAATATCGACTTAAAACACTTTATTGCAATCAATTGCGTGCAGTATCTGCGTGCATGACTTATGCTAATCCTAATCTTCTGATTTGAAGCCAAATACATTATGAAAAACTGGGTCGATCCTGAAGCGAAAGCTGAAGCCGAACGTTATGAAAATCCAATTCCGAGTCGTACTCTGATCCAGGAGACGATTGAACAACTCAAAACTCCCCTATCGCATGCCGATTTTGTGGAGCATTTTGAAATTGCCGATCAAAAAAGTATTGATGCGCTGAGTCATCGTCTGATTGCGATGGTTCGTGATGGTCAGTTGATGAAAGATGGCTTTAAGTTCCAGCTTGCAACTGAACAACCCACTCATGAAGCAACGGTTTACATCAACTCGAAAGGTTTGGGTACAGCCAACATTAGCGGTGAAGATGACTTATTACTGCCTGAACGTGAACTTCGTCAGGTGTTTAATGGTGACCGTGTCAAAGTCCGTCAAACGTCAGTAGACCGTAAAGGTAAAGCTTGGGGCTTTGTGACAGAGGTGCTTCAGCACCGTGTGAAAGAAATTATTGGTAAAGTTTCAGAATATGAAGGTGAATACTTTATTCAGCCTGCCAATCCGAATGCCCATCAGCCGATTACTTTAGAAAAAGAGCTGATTGAACACGCCAAAGTTAAATTGGGTGATTCAGTTCGTGTAGCAATTGATGACTATCCAACCAAAGATGAATTTGCAACGGGTCATATCGTTCAATCAATGGCAGATAAAGCCGATACCGAAATCATTATTCCACAAACGATTTTGGAATTTGGTTTACCCTACGAATTCCCTGAAGCTGTACTAAAAGAAGCAGACAGTTTTAAAGAGCCATCCGAACAAGACCGTGAAGGCCGTGTTGATTTACGTGATTTAGCTTTAGTCACCATTGATGGTGAAGATGCCCGTGACTTTGATGATGCAGTTTATGCTGAAAAACGTCCCGGTGGTGGTTATCGCGTCGTCGTGGCGATTGCTGATGTGAGTCATTATGTACGTCCGGGTAAGCCGCTGGATGATGAAGCACAAGAACGCGGGACTTCTGTGTATTTCCCACACTTCGTTTTGCCGATGCTGCCTGAAGCACTTTCCAATGGTTTGTGTTCATTGAACCCACATCTTGACCGTTTATGTATGGTCTGTGATTTGAATTTGTCTCGCGCGGGCCGTGTGACCAAGTTTGAATTTTATCCGGGTGTTATGCACTCTAAAGCACGCTTGACCTATACCCAAGTGGCTGAATATTTCGATGGAAATAGTCAGGCGATTCCTGAAGATCGCGATGTGCGTAAATCAGTGAATACCCTGTTCCAGTTGTATCAAGTGCTCAAAGGCTTACGTGCTGAACGTCATGCAATGGAATTTGAAACCGTTGAAACTTACATGACTTTTGACGAACTTGGCGGTATTAATGAAATCCTGCCACGCAACCGAAATGATGCGCATAAGTTGATTGAAGAATGTATGTTATTGGCAAACGTTGCGGCGGCTGAATATGCATTAAAAAATGAAATTCCTATGCTCTACCGTGTGCATGAGCCACCAGAGTTTTCACGTATTCAAAAAGTTCGTGATTTCGTTAAATTATTGGGCTTACCATTCCCAGAACAGCCAACTCAGGCCGACTATCAAGCGGTCATTGATGCAACCAAAGACCGTATTGATGCACCAAGTATTCATGCCGTGTTATTGCGTTCAATGATGCAAGCTTATTATGGTGCCAATAACGCAGGTCACTTTGGTTTGGCCTATGAAGCGTATACACACTTTACCTCGCCAATTCGTCGCTACCCTGACTTATTGTTGCACCGTGCCATCAAAGCACAGTTAAAGAAAAAACCGTATCCAATTTCTGGTGCATCTTTAGATGATGCGGGTGAACACTTCTCTGCCACTGAACGTCGTGCTGATGAAGCATCACGTTCTGTTACCACATGGTTGAAATGTCACTATATGCAGCAGCATTTGGGTGAAGAATTTGTCGGTACAATTAGTGCAACGGCTGAGTTCGGCTTATTCGTGACACTTAAAGATTTGTATGTCGATGGCATGATTCATGTCAGCCAGTTAGGTGATGATTTCTTTGTCTATGACCAACCAAGCCAAAGCCTCATTGGTCAATCACGTGGTCAAGTCTTTAGCTTAGGCGATGAAGTTAAAATTAAGGTTGCAGGTGTCAATTTAGAAGAACGCAAAATCGACTTCGAATTGATCCAACAACTGAGTCATGCTGGTCGTGCTATTCGCAGCCGTGCCCCACGTGTGGCTAAAACTGGTGCTAAAGAAGAAGTTTTTGCAGAGCGCAACAAAGCCACTGCCAGCGAAGATGGAGAACAGCCCATACGACGCAAAAAAGGCAAAGCGAAGCCCAGTTCTTTCAGCAAAAAGCCTGCTAAAAAATCTGCAAGCAAATCTGAAGCAAAGGCTAAAGATAAAGTGAAGAAAAAATCTAAACCGAAAAAGAAAAAATCCAATGCTAAATCAGCTGCGGATTAAGGTTTAAATCAAGAGCGCTTCGGCGCTCTTTTTTTCAACTTTATAAATACAGGTACTACAGAATATCTAGAAATAAAACAATTAAAAATTACTGAGCCTTGATTTCCCCAATACAAAGCCTTACTTCTATAGTTAACACAGAATATTGATGCAGTAAAAATGATGACTTTAGAAAAGGCAACGCTTCCCGTTCCACAGTTTGATCAAATCACCTTGGACCAACTCAAAGAAAAAATTCAAACTGCGATTCAGCAAGGGCAACAGTTTTTGAATGAGCTGACAGAAGTTCCAGACTCAATTCAACAGCAGCTCAATATACTCGAACAGGTTGATACCCTCGAAAATAGTATGAGTGAAGCATGGGGTGTACTGTCACATTTAAATGCAGTAATGAACAATGCAGAAACCCGTGAACTGTATCAATCCCTATTGCCGAGTTTAAGCGAATACTACACTCAACTTGGGCAACACACTGCGCTGTATCAAACCTATCAACATGTCTATGACAACAGCTTGTTGAGCACACTCCCTGCCGCACAGCAAAGTGCGATTAAATTGGCCTTACGTGATTTTAAACTTTCGGGTGTTGCTTTAGAGGGCGAAGCCAAAAAACGCTATGCTGAAATTTCTGCTCGCCTTTCACAGCTTTCTTCAGATTTTTCCAATCATGTGCTGGATGCGACCCAAGCCTATTTCAAACCCTTAACTGAGGCTCAGCTTAAAGGTTTACCACAAGGCAGTATTGATCTGCTTAAACAGTATGGTCAACAACGCGAATTAGATCAGGCCGTGGCAACGCTAGATTTTCCATCTTACATCGCCATTATGACTTATGCAGAAGATCGTGATGTTCGTGAGGCGCTGTATACAGCCTATACCACTCGTGCTTCAGACCAATCCGATCTGACTGAATTTGACAATACCGCAGTCATGGAAGAAATTCTAAAACTTCGTCAGGAAATGGCAAGTTTACTTGGCTTCAACAACTATGCCGAATTGTCATTGGCCAGCAAAATGGCACCCAATGTTGAAACCGTTGATCAGTTCCTGATTGAACTCGCAGAACATGCTCGTGCACCTGCGGAAAAAGAAATTGCAGAACTCAAGGCCATTGCAGCACTTGATGGGGTGAACGAATTAAAACCTTGGGACACCACCTTTTATTCAGAAAAACTCAAAGTTCAGCAATTCAATTTATCGCAAGAAGACCTGAAACCCTATTTCCCTGCACCCAAAATTATTCAAGGCTTATTTAGCATTGTAAATCGCCTCTATGGCATTCAAATCGTAGAACGCGAAGCACCCCTTTGGCATCCAGATGCGCATTATTTTGAACTGGAAGATCAAGGCACAGTCATTGGCGGTTTCTATTTCGACCTTTATGCACGCAGTGGTAAGCGTGGCGGTGCATGGATGAGTGGATTCCGTTCACGCATGCAAACCAGCCATGGCTTACAAAAACCAATTTGCTATATGGTGTGTAACTTTACACCACCTGTAGGCGATCAACCTGCACTGCTCACCCATGACGAAGTGACCACGTTGTTCCATGAATTTGGACATGGTCTACATCATATGCTGACTGAAGTGGATAATATTGCTGTCGCAGGCACACATGGTGTGGCTTGGGATGCAGTCGAGCTACCGAGTCAATTTATGGAGTTCTGGACATGGGATAAGGAAAGTTTAGATTTACTGAGTGAGCATACTGAATCAAAACAAAGCTTACCCGCTGAACTACTCAAAGCATTACAAGATGCACGCTTCTTCCAATCAGGTATGCAAACCTTACGTCAAATTGAATTTGCTATGTTTGACTTAAATATCCATAAAGCCAATCCCGCTTTAGATGCTGCGGGTATTCAGCATACCCTCGATGACATTCGTCAAAAATATGCAGTTGCACCAACCACCAGCGACAACCGATTCCAACATGGATTCAGTCATATTTTCGCAGGCGGCTATGCTGCTGGTTATTATTCATACAAATGGGCGGAAGTTTTAGCCAGTGATGCCTTCGATCGTTTCGAAAATGAAGGGATTTTTAATACCGCGACTGGCAAGTCGTTTAGACAATTTATTCTAGCAGTTGGCGGAAAAGATACAGCACTTGATGCATTTATCAATTTCCGTGGACGCGAGCCAAAAATAGATGCTTTGCTTCGTCATCAGGGTTGGACGAACGCATCTAAAAACGCTTAAACTAAGGGCCTTAGTTAGATTCAAGGTAAGTATGATGACCATTAAACGACGATTCATTGCAGGCGCAAAATGTCCTAAATGCCAGGCCATGGATCGGGTTGTCATGCTGACCTCTGGTGACGACGAATGGATTGAATGCATTGATTGTGGCTACAGTGAAAATCGACCAACTCATGTCGATCAACCTGAACAGCCTGCTGTGCCAGACGATGTCGGTGTTATTCAATTTAAGCCACGCCAGCCTAAATAAAAATTAAGGTCAAATAATGACAGTAGATCAAAGAAATAATCCCAAACTTTTAGTGGGAATCATTGGGGGCTTAACTGTATTGATCGCAGTATTTCTTGCGTATCAATGGTTGAGTAGTAGCGCTGAAACAAATACCGAACATCAGGAAGAACTGGCTGCCGCTCCGGCAAAACCTGCTGTAGCAACACCTGTTAGCACTGAATTAGAAAGCTCTGCCCCTGCTATGGAAACTGAAACTATAAAACTGGTTGAAGATGATCTGTTGGATGCACCTGTCCCTGAAAATGCCTCTTTAGCCAAAGAGGAAATAGCCAAGTTGGATGATATTCAACAGCAATTGAATGAGCAAGAAACCTCATTGAAACAGCAACATGGCGATGCTGATAAACTTATCAACCTGAAAGAAGAACAGATTAAATTGCTCGAAGCTCAATTGGCTCAGCAAGGCAAATAAGCCGTAGCTTTATCACATCTTGAGATTATTTAGGCTAGAATATCATCGGATCTTCTGGCCTTTATTTTATGTCTTCAACCACTACAACACATAACATTCCTAAAGCCATTGGCTTATTGATGCTCTCTGCCCTGCTGTTTTCGATCATGGGTGTTTGCATTCGCTATGCATCCCATACTGTCGACAATCCCACCATCGTCTTTTTTCGAAATGTCGTCGGACTCTTTATTTTTTTGCCCTTTATCTTCAAAAAAGGCACTGCGTTTTTTAAAACCGAAAAAATCTGGATGCATACATGGCGTTCTGTGGTTGGACTCATTGCCATGTATGGCTTCTTCTATGCCATTGCCCATCTAAAATTATCCAATGCCATGGTATTTACCTACTCTTCGCCCATTTTTATTCCACTGATTGCTTGGTTATTTTTAAAAGAAAAAATGACGCCAAGTATGCTGATTGCAGCAGTGGTCGGTTTATTTGGGGTCTTATTTGTCGCGAAACCTGATGCAGGTATGTTTAACCAACTCTCCCTCATTGGACTCACCGCGAGCTTTTTAGCTGCGATGGCATTTGTGACTGTTCGTGCACTGACATCGACTGAGCCACCTGAGCGTATTGTTTTTTATTTCTGCTTTTTTGGCGCACTCATTTCCATGGTTCCGATGTTTTGGCTTTGGCGCCCCTACGCCCTGCAAGAACTTGCCTTTTTAATCAGTGCGGGACTGTTGGCCAACATCAGTCAAATTTTCATGTCCAATGCCTATAAACTCGCACCAGCCGGACAGATTGGTCCAGTCAATTATGTTGCGATTATTTTCGCTGGTATTTGGGGTTTTCTACTTTGGCATGAAACACCAGACGCTTATAGCTTAGTTGGTTTTATCTTTATTTTTATTGCCATTTTGCTCTGTAGCCCACTCCTTCAAAATAAATTTAAAAGAGAAAAGAGCGAATAAATAATCCGTTTCATGTGTCCATAAAAAAGCACCCGAAGGTGCTTTTTTACTTTCAGAGATTACTGATACCAGCCAAACAATTTCAGTATGTATGGGGCATAAGTCACGATCACCAGTGCTGGGAACAACACCAAGATTGGCAGAATCCAGCGTTCATAACGATAGTAGAAGTTTGTGTATTTCTCTTTTGCTTCCGCGTCTGCTGCCCGCACTTCTTCATCCCCGACGGATAGCCGTGTCAGTAAGTGGTTCAAGGCAACTGGAGGTGATACATAACCTAATTCAAATGCCACCAAGACAATCATCCAGAAGTGAATTGGGTGAATACCATTTTCATACGCCACTGGTGCGATGGTTGCCGCCACGAGGATCACTGCACCAAATGGATCTGTGGTCATACCAATAATCGCCAATAACAATGCGATAAAGGCCAATGAAATATAGATATTGCCTAGATGTGTCGGTAACAATTCAACGATTTCTGTACGTTCAATCAGACCGCCGACACTTGCAGATAGCGCCATCAAAATAATTAACGCACCGATATGACCAACAGTTTCTGACGAAGCAAACCAAATTGAACTACCAAAACCACGACGGTTGGCACCATGCCCACCATGACTCCGCATAAACTCTGAACTTTGCTCATGTTGAATTGAAAGCTGTTCATGCGCATCAACGGCTTGCGGACTAAAGCGATCTGCAAACCAACGGTCAAACATGATGTAAACAATCAGGATGATCGGTAACACCACCGGTGCGGTGAACTCATCCATTTGTGTATCTAAACCATATTTATAGAATGCGATGACCAATAAAGTCAGCACGATATATGGAATCACTGGAATAAACGCTTTCAACATTCCCGGTACAGCAACTTTTGGCGATGCCACACGGAAGCGTGTTTCTGCAAGGAATAATGAAATCCCTAAGAACAAAAATGCCGTTAACCAGAAAACATAAATACCATGGTCAAACAGCTCATCCGACGTCACATGACGACTGTCGAGCATTGAAATCAAGATAATCAATAGACATGGGCGAATCACCACACCTAAGGAACCTGACATTGCAGATACAGCGAGTGCAAATTGACGACGAGAACCTGAGTTCCAGACCTCTTTATAAATAATCGCACCCGCAGCCACAACAAAAATACCCGAAGCACCGGTATACGCTGTTGGAATCGCAGCAGCAATTAGAATGAGCCAAGTCAAAGTTTCAGGTGCTAAATTCCAAGGACGTAAAATACCCAAGAACAAATCCATGACACGAGTTTGGGTCAACAACATACCGGCCCAAATAAACAGTGCAAGATTTAAGAAAATCCCTGAGAACTCAACCAATTGTCCGAGGTAAATCCCCTGACCCATTGGATAATCCATAAAGAAGGTAAATGCGACACCTGTGATAATTGCCATGAAGGCATACAGTGGCACACTGAGTAAAGCCAGACCGATATTACCTGAACCCGGTTCTTTGGCAGCAGGTGGCTTAAAGAATTGATAGATACTGATCAACATCACACAGCCAAACAGTGCCAACCATAACCAATATACGGCTAAGGTTTCTGTGGTCGATTTCACCCCAGAATTCAAGACCGAGTTAAATTGACTATATACAGAGAATGTCAGTAAGCCATTACCAATCGCCATGAATAGCGCATAGACTTTATAGTCTAAACGCGTCGTGGGTGCACGCAAACCAATATGGTGGAATTTAACTGAAGCTGTAATTGCTGATACCAAGACCATTAACAATAAAATAAGCACACGGTTTTCAGAACCAAACTTAAAGATTCCGAAGAATGTGGTTTCAATGGTTCGATATGTGCGAATACTTGGATGTTCATCTAAGTATTTTTTGGCTTTATCATAAAATAGATATTTTTCTTCACACTGCTGCACTCCTGCCATCACAGAAGTACGTACATCTGACTCCGATGCCGTACCAAAAATATCGGCAAATTCATCAGCAGCATTGGCTTTCATTTGAGTTTGAACCAGCGCATCCACATCTGGATGACGGTCACAATCTGGCTGGGTCGGTTCTACACGTAAAAATGAATACTGCATCCCAATACTTTCATTGCCATACAAACGCTCACCTGTACGTAGAAGCTGACCATGGATCATTTCCCCTGTACCGATAATCAATGTAAGCAGAAGCAAGATCAACACGACTAGAGTCGAAATCCATTCTGTCCAGACATAACTTAACAGACCAACAATACCTGATCTGTTGCGTTCATCATTTTGCATGAGTCTTCCTATTTTTTATTTTCGAATGCTGGCTAAACACAAGCATCCTGTCCTTTCTGGTTCGAGAACGTCCTTCCTCTTACCACACTGTTTTATTATTACGTTTAAATTTGCATGAATCTGGCCAAAATAAAAATGACAATATGTATTTTCTTTTCTGTTTTTTTTGTCAACCCAATCACAAATCACTCATTCTCGATCAAAGACATAACATCCCACGACATAGAAAACCGCAATCACAATTCCCCAAATCACGCCAAGTAAATGCGCTTCGACCAATACAGGACTCCCAATTAGTTCTGCTGTTCCTGTACTACCTACGGTATTTTCCCATACTAATTTTGCTAAAATTAAAAACAGAACTAAGGCAGCAAAATTACGCTCTCGCTTATACATAAGATGTACACAAGCTACAGTGACGTATGCGCCATGCAACACCCCTGATAGACCGGCATAGGCTTCAATATCTGGTAGGAAAAAGTAAAAACTGAGGCTAATTAGGGGTGAAAGAATAAGTAGAATTGCAGTGAAATGCCAAACGGCAGCACGTGGAAAAATAAACGGTAAGCAGATAAATGCCAACATATTGAGCGCAAAATGAATCCATCCCACGTGCACCCAATGTGCTGTCCAAAGCCGCCAAAATTCACCAAATAAATCTTCACGCCAATAAATAAAACTATCTTTAAAGACTTGAAGACAGGCGCAAAGAGAGACAAAAACCGCTAAAAAAACAATTTTTTTCATCAAAAACTGATTTTTCATTTTGCTCTCCTTACTAAAACACTTGATGAAGTTGAAGGGCTTGGACTATTTATCTGACTATAGTTTTATTCGCCTTCAAATAGATCATCTAATTCTGAACTATTGGCATTTTCATCCCAGAAATGCGCCATACCATCATCCCCTGTACGCACACCTGTATGCTCTGTCCAGTAACGATCAGAAATCCCCTTAACCATACTTTCTGCCATACTATCAATCAGTTTGAACTGTGGATTGACGGGTTTCTCATCGGTACGTGCTTGTGCAAAGGTACGCAGTGCATCTCGGATCTTGGCATCATCGCCACTCGCTTGCGCCGCTACTGCATATAAAGCATGAGATAAACGTACACCTTTTTGCTCACCAATTTGAGTCGATTGTTTCAGGGTTTGATAAGGATCAGGCTTACCGTCACCAGCACCCGGTAATAAGGTCCAAATGACTGCGCGAGTCGCATTTGGCGCGCCCCAGAATTTTTCGTTATTCAGACAAACCATGCCACGTTCCACAATCGCAGCAATATCTTTCGGCACATTGACTGCACCACCTGAGTTAATATCGTTGGTCATGGCTTGCAAACCACTGAGCATGCCTAGCATATAAACAGTTTGATCAATGTCACTGCTCATTTTTGGACAGCCTTCACCTAACTCTTTTTTATATTTCTTCTCATAGCGATCTTGGAATAATTGATAACCCGTATATTGGCGCTGCGCCGCTAAAGCAGCCCAACGCTTTTGTTCAATGCGCGCATCCTGTGCTTCAGTGACTTGGTTTAATTTTGAAGCACGTAAATAACGTAATTCAGCATCTAATGCTTTTTGCTCTGCACAAATCCCAGCAGCTGAATACATTAAGACTGCAACACGTGTTGGGTCTGCGCCCATATCTTTGGTCGCCATAATGGCTGGTGTCAGAGAGGTCCCTGAATTACAGACCATTTCGGCATCTTCCATTGCCAAAATTGGCGGAACAATATGCTTTTCCGTAAATCCGAGTGCTACATTTGCACCTGTTTTTACAACCTGCGAACAACCCGCAAATAATGTACTTGTTATTGCTACAACTGCCACACCCTGGCATATTTTTTGGACGCTCGACATTTTCCTGTCCTCTATAATTTTGTTTATGTCCATCACGACAAACATATCAGAAGCAAAAATTGAATTAAAGAGTATTTGCTCTAATTTAAGAGTCACACTGTGCCACGATTCAATCGCCATGCAATTGACTGATTTTTCTTAAAGACTAAATTTTGGGCAAAAAAAAGTAGCATAGCGACGGTTCGGCACATGCTACTTATTAACTGTGAAAGCAAAAAATTGCTTATTTGTGTGATATCTGTTCCTTCAGCACTGTTCCGAGTCGTCCTACAACAATTGCAAGTACAATTGCTATTACCAGAAACATCCAGGTTGGCATCGTCATGATGATTTCCTCAATACGCTGTGGGTAAAGCTAATATATAGGGATAAAAAACATCACACCAAAAAAATTGTCCGACAATTTAAATATTTTGCCAATAAATTATAAAATTGTCGGACAATAGAATATATGCATATACACAATATACTGAAATTAAAAGATTTAAATAAATAAAATAAATATGAGCTGTCTGACAATTAGATCATTTTTGCCAATACTTTAAGTGATTTCCACTGTTTCAAAGACAACTGATCGCGCCAAATGATCACAGGTTTGGCACGTGCATGCATGAAATACACCACGATATACAATTGATGATCAAAAATATGGCTGATTTGGACACGTTGTACGGGTTGGTGCAGACGGTGTAGGCTCCAGTCCTGTCCATCTAAATATTCCAAGCTCGATACATGCAATACTCTGCGGAAAAATAATAGATAAACAACGAGACCTAAGCCAAAGAAGATTCCCCAAATCATGGGTGAAACGACTTGATACAACAAGGTCATGAGGACTGCAAAAATAAAAAACTGAAACGCATGTGACATAACACTACGTTTCAGTTTGAATTGACGATTATCCATGTACGTAAAATTTTAATTTTTGAATAAATGTCTTTAATTCAGAACGAGGTGGTTCACTCACTTCCATAAACCAATCCAGTAAATCTGGGTCTTCTGCTGCAACCAGTTCAGCAAACATGTCTTTTTCAGCTGCATCGGCTTGTAAATAATGATTTTTAACATAGGGATCAAAATATACATCGATCTCTTTTAAACCACGGCGCGCGCGATAAATTACTTTACGCTCTTCTAAGCTGATGTCGTCAGTCATTGTATTCCCCAATCTTTGAACCGCTATAGTTTACCTTATCCTGCCATCCTTCGTGAAAAGTTTTAACAGCATTGACCAAATCCTTCAGTAATCTTTCAGCTTTTGAATATTCTGCACATTGCAGCCTAAGAATGATTCTTATACTTTGATTCAAAGTTATAAAAAATATAGGAAATTCAAACATGCAATCTGGAGCGATTCGCCCACTCAATAATATGCTTCCACGTCATTTGTTTAATGCAGAACATGATGCTTTTCGGGAAACTGTACGAAAATTTTATGAAAAAGAAGTCGTGCCTAATATTGAAAAATATGAATCACAACAACATGTAGACCGAGACTTATGGAATAAAGCAGGGGCAATGGGACTGCTCTGCCCAACCATGCCTGAAGCCTATGGGGGCTATGGCGTCGACCGACTATACAGCATGATACTAATTGAGGAACAGGCCTATGCAATGGACTCTTCCACTGGCTTTTCTTTACATTCCGACATCGTCGCAAACTACATCAATAATTTTGGCAATGAAGCGCAAAAACAATATTGGTTGCCTAAAATGGCCTCTGGAGAAGCAGTGACTGCCATTGCCATGACTGAACCGGGGACTGGCTCAGATTTGCAAGCTGTACGTACTTCTGCGGTGAGTGATGGTGATGACTACATCATTAACGGCTCAAAGATTTTTATTACCAATGGCTACCTGTGTGACATGGCCATTGTGGTCTGTAAGACCGGCAATAGTGACAAAGGTTCTGCCAATTTATCATTAATTATGGTTGAGGCTGATCGTGCAGGTTTTAGTAAAGGCAAACCCTTGAATAAAATTGGCATGAAGGGTCAAGATACTTGCGAATTGTTCTTTGATAACGTCCGTGTACCCAAATCCAATTTACTTGGGATGGAAGGTATGGGCTTTATGATGTTGATGAAAGAACTGGCTTGGGAAAGGATGCTCGTCGCAATCATTTGCCAAGCGGGTGCAGAAGCTGCTTTTGCCCATACTGTTCAATACACCAAAGATCGTAAAGCCTTCGGTAAAAGCATATCGAATTTCCAAAATACCCGCTTTAAACTGGCTGAATTACGCACAGAAATTGATTTTTGTCGGGTCTATCTTGATCGCTGTATGGAACTGCAACTTTCTGAACAATTAGGGATTGACGCAGCAGCTGCTGCAAAATACAAAATTTCAGAGATGTTCTCAAAAGTTGTCGATGAATGCTTACAACTGCATGGTGGTTATGGCTATATGTTGGAATATCCGATTGCACGCGCTTATATTGATAACCGTGCCAACCGTATATATGCTGGAACCAATGAAATTATGAAAGAGCTCATCTCCCGCTCTTTATAACCTAAAAAAATAAAGCCCATCCGAAGATGGGCTTTTTATACACACTATCTTTATTTCAAGTCCTGCACAAAGTCAGCAATTAAAGCCGATACTAATTCAGGCTGTTCTTTATGCGGCATATGATGCAATCCTTCTAAGATTTGTAACTCAGCCTGCCCATGAACGCTTTGAAATATTTTCTGCGGTTGTGCACTCGTTGCATATTCATCTAAGGCTCCATGAATGACTAAACTTGGACAATTAACCCCACCCACATGTTCAGATAAATTCCAATCACGAAATTCAGGAGATAGCCATGTTTCCGTCCATGCATTAAGTACCCACTGTGCCTTATCACCATGATAGCGTGCCAAACGTTCAATTTGTCCAGCCTGCTCAAAGCCAACCTTAGCCTCACGGATGCCCGCTAAAGTGAGTTCTTCCACTTCATATTGTGCAGCAATGGTAATTAAGCCAACACATTGTTCAGGGTAAGCGGCAGCAATCACAACCGACATCCCGCCACCAACACTGTGCCCCATAATAATAAAGTGATGGAGATTAAAATGTTCCAAGACTGCTTTAAATATCTGACGTGCTTCGGTTTGCACAAAATCAATTTTTAATGTGTCTGGATGGGCACTGGATTGCCCAAAACCCAAACGATCATATGCATAGATACTCCGCCCCGTAGCAGCTGCTAATTGTTGTGGAAAATCACGCCATAAATCCACACTCCCCAGCGAGTCATGCATGAGTATGATCGGTGCCAAATCTGGATTTATTTTTTCAGGTTGCCATGTCTTGACATAAACCTTTAGACCTTGCATCTCTATAAACGTACTATTTCCCTGAATATTGTCCACAGTATTCCTTCAGTTTAAATGATTCTTAAGGAATATCATCTAATAGATGAAGCATGAAATAAAGTACCGAAGACTAGACGCCATGTTCACAAAAAAAGGGAGCAACTCAGCTCCCTTATTCCACTTACCGAAAAATTAAGACACTAATCGTGGCTTAACCAATGGCTGGTCTGACTTTTTTTCAAATTTTAAAACACTATCCTCAAATGACGCATGTTTAAGTTCTTTACGATCAGCCAAATAGTTGTTGCTCACTTTCCATGGTGCATGTTTACCTTGTTTCGGCATCACATCAGCGGCACGCGCGATATAACCCGAAGTTAAACTTCCCATCACCGTGTCATCCATCAATTCTGTTGCATCGCCTTGTGGAATCACTTGGTTATAACCTTGGCTATCCATATAGTTGAGTAACTTACAAATATATTCAGAAGCAATATCAACTTTCAACGTCCACGACGCATTGATATAGCCAATAATCATTGCCATGTTTGGTACATCACTGACCATCACACCACGGTAGAGCATGTGTTTAGATGTATTCAACGGCTCGCCATCAATCGTCGCCTGAATACCACCCAAAATTTGAATATTCAAACCAGTCGCTGACACAATAATATCCGCATCTAAATGCTTACTCGATTTAAGTTGAATACCTGTTGCAGTGAATTTGTCAATTTGATCTGTTTCAACCGAAGCACGGCCTTCACGTAAAATTTTAAATAAATCGCCATCTGGTACCACACATAAACGTTGATCCCATGGATTGTAGTCTGGTGTAAAGTGTTTCATATCCACTTTACCTTTCAGCTGCATTTCAATCGACTTCAATAAGAACTTACGTAAAAGTTTGGGTTGCTTTTGCGCAACTGCATATACCGCACGTTGCACACCAATATTACGTGCACGTGTTAATTTATAGGCGAGATCTTCAGGCAGCACTTTACGCATCTTGTCATAAATCATATCAACAGATGGAATAGACGCAATGTAGGTTGGTGAGCGTTGCAGCATGGTCACATGAGCAGCTCCACCCTTTGCCATCGCAGGAACCAATGTAATCGCGGTCGCACCACTGCCAATAATGACGACTTTTTTTCCTGCATAATTGAAGTTTTCAGGCCAATGCTGTGGATGGATGAATGTGCCTTTAAAATCTGATTGATTCTGAAACTCAGGTTGGAAGCCCAGATCATAATTGTAGTAACCCGTACAACCAAAGACAAAATTAGCGATCCATGTTTGCTGTTTCTTATGAGCATCTTCAATGACAACCGACCATTTACGTGTGTCTGAATCATAATTTGCGCTGAGTACACGATGTTGGAAGTGAATTTTTTGCTTTAAATTAAATTCCTCGATCACTTCTGATAAATAGCCTTTAATTGAAGAACCATCGGCAAGAACACTGGCCTTTTTCCAAGGTTTAAAATTAAAACCAAACGTCGACATATCTGAGTCAGATCGAATACCCGGATATTTAAAGAGATCCCAAGTACCACCAAAACTTTCACGACGCTCAATAATCTCAAACGAGCGATTTGGGCATTGTTTAGATAAATGTGCAGCTAAACCTACACCCGAGATACCAGCACCGACGATTAGAATATCAACCTGCTTTTCCATTTTGTTCTTTTAACCTGCATTTAATTTATATTTATTAAAACATATTTTTGACAATGAGTAATGTCAAGTTTGTGCAAAAAGATGTGATTTTTTTGTCTTTTAAGGACAATAAAAATTATTGTCTAACAATTTATTAGATACAGGCAATAAAAAAGACCGGTTAAAAACCGGTCTTTTTTGAACAACGTATGCTGCTCTACACGAAATTAGTTAACTTCGCGATCTACTAGCTCAACGTAAGCCATCGGTGCAGCATCACCTGCACGGAAGCCCGCTTTAAGAACACGTAGATAGCCGCCGTTACGTTCTTTGTAACGAGGGCCAAGAACTGTAAATAATTTACCTACAGTTGCAGCTGAACGAGTACGAGCAAACGCTAAACGACGGTTTGCTACAGAATCGACTTTAGCTAAAGTGATTAAAGGCTCAGCAACACGACGTAACTCTTTTGCTTTAGGAACAGTAGTTTTAATTAACTCATGTTCGAACAAAGAATTCGCCATGTTTTGGAACATCGCTTTACGATGACTGCTTGTACGGCCTAATTTCACACCACTATTACGATGACGCATGGTGATAGTCCTACTTAATTAACGGCTACGATAAGCGAAGCGATCGTCCATGCGGAGGCTAGCCGGTGGCCAGTTCTCTAAACGCATGCCCAATTGCAAGCCTTTCGATGCCAGAACATCTTTAATCTCAGTCAACGATTTTTTACCTAAGTTAGGAGTTTTTAACAACTCAACTTCAGTACGTTGAACAAGATCACCGATGTAGTAAATATTTTCTGCTTTCAAACAGTTAGCAGAACGAACAGTAAGCTCTAGATCATCTACTGGACGAAGCAAAATCGGATCAACTTCTTCACGAGGCTCTTGAGCAACAGGTGCTTGATCTTTCTGAAGATCAACAAAGATTGCAATTTGTTGTTGCAAGATTGTTGCCGCTTTGCGGATTGCTTCTTCAGGATCGACAGTACCGTTGGTTTCAAGATCAATGATCAATTTATCAAGGTCAGTACGTTGTTCTACACGAGCGTTTTCCACTGTGTAAGACACACGTTTGATCGGGCTATAAGAAGCATCTAATTGTAAACGACCCACTGGGCGAGTTTCGCCTTCTGGGAAACGTGAATCAGAAGTTTCATAGCCACGGCCTTGAGAAACTTTCAGGCGCATTTTTAATGAGCCTGAAGCACTTAAAGTACCGATCAAGTGTTCAGGGTTAACCACTTCAACATTGTGTGGTAAACGAAGGTCAGCGGCTGTAACGTCACCAGGACCTTGTTTTTCCAATGTCAGATAAGCTTCATTTTGATCGAACAGCTTAATAGACAATCCTTTCAGGTTCAGCAAGAGCTCGACGATGTCCTGCTGCAAGCCTTCCAAAGTACTGTACTCGTGCTCGACACCTTCAATCTCTACTTCAACCACGGCAGCGCCAGGTAAAGAAGACAAAAGGATACGACGTAAAGCATTACCAAGAGTATGACCAAAGCCACGCTCTAATGGTTCTAGAATAACTTTTGCCGAGGTCCCGCTTGCCGCTTCGACCTTAATCGCTTGCGGAGTTAGAAACTCATTTGCAGTACGCGTCATTATTGCTACCTCAAGGATTATTTAGAATACAATTCTACAATCAAGCTTTCGTTGATTTCAGCAGGTAAATCAGAACGATCTGGTGCAGCTTTAAACGTACCTTCCAATTTAGAATGATCAATTTCAATCCAAGCTGGAATGCCACGTTGAGTCGCTAACTCAACTGCGTTTTTAATACGCAATTGTTGTTTAGCACCTTCGTGAACTGCAATCACGTCACCCGCTTTAACTTGGATAGACGCGATGTTAACACGACGACCATTTAAAGTGATTGAACGGTGAGATACAAGCTGACGAGCTTCTGCACGTGTAGAACCAAAACCCATGCGATAAACAACGTTATCTAGACGGCTTTCAAGAAGTTTCAACAAGTTTTCACCTGTTGCGCCTTTAACACGAGCAGCTTCTTTATAGTAATTACTAAATTGACGTTCTAAAACACCGTACATACGACGTACTTTTTGTTTTTCACGTAATTGTAGTGAGTACTCAGATTGTTTGCTACCACGAGCCCCGCCATGTTGGCCAGGAGCTTTAGCATGTTTTTTTGTCTTAACATCAAACGGTTTAACGCCTGATTTAAGTTGCAGGTCTGTCCCTTCGCGGCGAGAGAGTTTGCATTTTGGACCAATATAACGAGCCATGAATGTTTCTCCTTACACGCGACGTTTTTTAGGTGGACGGCAACCGTTGTGAGGGATTGGAGTCACATCGGTAATGCTATTAATTTTATAACCCACTGCACCTAAAGCACGGACCGCAGATTCACGACCTGGACCAGGACCTTTAACAAGGACGTCCAAGTTTTTCAAACCGTAATCTAAAGCAGCTTTACCAGCAACTTCAGCAGCTACCTGAGCAGCAAACGGTGTTGATTTACGTGATCCACGGAAGCCTTGTCCACCTGAAGTGGCCCAAGCCAGTGCATTACCTTGACGATCGGTAATAGTCACAATGGTGTTATTAAAAGAAGCGTGAATGTGTGCAACACCTTCAGAGACGGTACGAGTGACCTTCTTGCGTGTGCGAGTATCTTTAGCCATCTTTTAGCTTCCAGAAATCTTATTTCTTAATCGGTTTGCGCGGACCTTTACGGGTACGTGCGTTAGTTTTGGTGCGTTGACCACGGACAGGCAAGCTGCGACGATGACGAAGACCGCGGTAGCAGCCTAAATCCATTAAACGTTTAATGTTCATGGAAATTTCGCGACGTAAATCACCTTCGGTTGGAACCTTAGTAATTTCTGCACGAATCGCATCAAGCTGAGCGTCATCTAGTTCACGGATCTTAGTAGTTGGTGCAATACCTACAGCAGCTAAAATAGCTTTTGCAGTGTGGCGACCAATACCAAAGATATACGTTAGAGAGATAACAGCATGCTTGTTATCCGGAATGTTTACACCGGCAATACGAGCCATTCAATTTTCTCCAAAAAGGCAGTTAAGATAATCAACCGCCCGACAAAATCTTGAGGGGCGGATAATAACCTAATTAGCCTACTGAAATCAACAGGTCTTGATCAGATTAACCTTGACGCTGCTTATGACGAGGTTCTGCGCTGCAAATTACGCGAATAACCCCATTACGACGGATAACTTTACAGCTACCACAAATTTTCTTTACAGAAGCTTGAACTTTCATAATGAAACCTCTAAGTGCGCTTATCCTTTCGGATGAGCAGTCGTTTTACGCATTAACGATTGATTGTCATATTGATGCGATGTGAGATGAGCTTGAAGCTGAGCCATAAAGTCCATCACAACTACCACTACGATCAGTAAAGACGTACCACCTAAGCTAAATGGAATACCAAATGAGCTTTGTAGAATCATCGGCATTAAACAGATGATTGTGATGTAAATCGCGCCAATAAAAGTCAAACGATTCAAAATATGATCTAAATAGCGTGCAGTTTGCTCACCAGGACGAATACCTGGTACATATGCACCACTGCGTTTTAAATTCTCTGAAACTTCTTTAGGACTAAAAACTAGCGCTGTATAGAAATAACAGAAGAAAATAATAAGTGCGCCAAATAACACCAAATACATCGGTTGACCAGGCGACAATACGAGCGCCAAATCTTGTAGGCTGCGTTTCACAATACCAGCTTCAGGATCTGCACTACCGACCCATTGACCTAAGCTCGCTGGGAACAAAAGCAATGAACTGGCAAAAATTGCAGGAATCACACCCGCCATATTAATTTTTAATGGCAAATGAGACTGCTGTGCTGTAAATACACGACGACCTTGTTGTTTTTGAGCATAGTTCACTGGAATACGACGTTGCGCTTTCTCAATAAACACGATTGCTGCTAATACTGCTACAGATAATAGCGCAAAAATTGCTAAACCAATCAAACTTGATTGACCATTATCTACAGAAGTTAAGGATTGCAAAGCTAAATTCGGCAAACCTGCAACAATACCTGCGAAGATGATCATGGAAATACCATTCCCCACCCCACGCTCGGTAATTTGCTCACCCAACCACATTAAGAACATTGTACCAGCAACCAATGAAGTTACTGCCGGAACGTAAAAAGCAAGTCCACTAGTCAATGTAATATTTTGACTAATCAGACCTGCACACATCCCGATCGCTTGCACAAGTGCAAGGAACAATGTGCCTTGGCGCGTATATTGATTGATCTTACGCTTACCCTGTTCGCCTTCTTTCTTTAAAGCTTCCAGCGAAGGAACAACTGTTGACATCAACTGCACGATAATCGACGCAGAGATATATGGCATGATCCCAAGAGCAAGAATTGACATACGCTCTAATGCACCACCCGAGAACATGTTAAACAAACCCAGGATAGTACCTGAGTTTGCATTGAACAGATTCTCTAGTGCGGCATTGTTAATGCCCGGTACTGGAATATGTGCTCCCAGTCGAAAAACCAACAACGCCCCGATGAGGAACATCATTCGGCGAATAATTTCACGATATTTCACATGAAATGGTTGGCCTTTCATCATGTTAACATGACCTGTCGAACTAGGAGTCATAGACACTGGGGATTACTCCTCGACTTTACCGCCAGCAGCTTCAACAGCAGCTTTAGCGCCTTTAGTCAATGCAACACCTTGAACAGTGAATGCACGAGTAATTTCACCAGAAAGTACGATACGAGCACGAGTCATATCTTTACGTACAACATTCGCAGCTTTTAAAGTTTCAAGAGACACGATGTCGCCTTCAACTTTAGCAAGCTCAGATAAACGTACTTCAGCAGTTTTCAAAGCGAGTTGGCTAGTGAAGCCGAATTTAGGCAAACGACGATATAACGCAGTTTGACCACCTTCGAAACCTGGACGTACGCCACCGCTCTTACGTGATTTTTGACCTTTGACACCACGGCCACCAGTCTTACCAACACCAGAACCGATACCACGGCCTAAACGAAGGTTGTCACGCTTAGCACCTTCTGCAGGTGCAATTGTATTTAAACGCAGAGTCATGGCTTATTCCTCTACACTAACCATATAGTAAACTTGGTTGATCATACCACGGTTAGAAGGCGTATCTTGCACTTCAACAGTATGACCAATACGACGCAGACCTAAACCTTTAAGGCTAAGCTTGTGATTTTTCAAGCGGTGCGATGCAGATTTAGTCTGGGTAACTTTAATCGTTTTCATGATTGATTACCCTTGAATTTGTGCTACTGATAAACCACGTTTCGCAGCAACTTTCTCAGGAGAAGTCATATCACGCAAACCGTTAAAAGTTGCGTTTACTACGTTAGCAGCGTTAGTAGAACCATAACACTTAGTTAATACGTTACGTACACCTACAGCTTCTAAAACTGCACGCATAGCGCCACCAGCAATTACACCAGTACCTTCAGAAGCAGGTTGCATGTAAACGCGGCTTGCACCGTGACGAGCATTGATAGGATGCTGAACAGTACCGTCAACAAGGTCAACAGTAATCATGTTGCGACGAGCAGCTTCAAGTGCTTTAGAAATAGCAGCTGGAACTTCACGTGCTTTACCACGACCAAAACCTACGCGACCATTACCATCACCCACAACAGTTAATGCTGTGAAAGAGAAGATACGACCACCCTTAACAACTTTGGCTACACGATCAACGGCAACCAGCTTTTCAACAAGACCTTCGTTTTGTTCAACTTTAGCCATGATTAGAACTCCAAGCCGTTTTCACGAGCAGCATCAGCCAAGGCTTTGATACGACCATGATATTTGAAACCAGAACGGTCGAATGCAACTTTAGTTACACCAGCCGCTTTAGCACGTTCTGCAATTAAAGCACCAACTTTCTGAGCTGAATCAACGTTACCAGTAGTACCAGCACGTAGAGTAGCGTCTAAAGTAGAAGCTTGCGCTAATACTTTGCCACCATCTGCAGAGATAACTTGAGCATAGATGTGACGCGGAGTGCGGTTTACACACAAACGAGTCGCACCCAATGCACGGATGTGCAAGCGTGTGCTTTTCGCACGACGCAAACGGGATTGTTTCTTTTCGTTCATAAGAACCTCGCGCCTTATTTCTTCTTAGCTTCTTTACGAAGTACAACTTCGTCAGAATAACGAACACCTTTACCTTTATAAGGCTCTGGCGGACGGTAACCACGGATTTCTGCTGCAACTTGACCTAATTTAGCTTTATCAGCTGATTTAAGGATAATTTCAGTTGCAGTAGGAGTTTCTGCAGTTACACCTTCAGGAAGGTTGTAATCGATCGGGTGTGAGAAACCAAGGTTAAGGTTAACAATGTTACCTTTAACCGCAGCTTTATAACCAACACCGATAAGCTGTAGCTTACGTTCGAAACCTTCGTTAACACCTTTTACAAGGTTGTTAAGAACAGCGCGAGCAGTACCAGCTTGCATCCAAGCATCTTTAGATTCAGCTTTAGGAGCAATAACTAGAGTACCGTCTTCCTGTTTTAGCTCGACCAGCGCATGCAGGTTGAAAGACAATGTACCTTTGCTGCCTTTCACTTCGACCTGCCGGCCGTTCTGAGTAACTGTAACACCATTAGGTACAGTTACTGGGGCTTTAGCCACACGAGACATGAGGAATCACCTATTAAGAAACAAAAGCAATAACTTCACCACCGATGCCTGCAGCACGTGCAGCGCGATCAGTCATGATGCCTTTGCTTGTAGAAACAATTGCAACACCCAAACCTTGCTTAACGCTAGGAAGTGCATCTTTACCGCGATACTGACGTAGACCTGGACGGCTTACGCGTTTCACAGTTTCGATAACTGGTTTGCCTTCGAAATATTTTAAAGTAATCGTTAAAGTCGCTTTGCCTTCATTGTCAGCAACAGCTACATCAGCGATATAACCTTCTTGTTGAAGTACGTTAGCAATCGCAACTTTCAACTTTGAGTTTGGCATAGAAACAGTTTGTTTCTTCGCCATTTGTGCGTTACGAACACGTGTTAGCATGTCGGCAACGGTATCTTGCATACTCATTTATAGTGCTCCTTACCAGCTTGCCTTAACAACGCCCGGTACATCACCTTGCATTACTGTTTCACGTAATTTGTTACGGCTTAAACCGAACTTACGGAAGTAACCATGAGGACGACCCGTTAAACCACAACGGTTACGTAGACGTACTGGAGACGCATTACGTGGTAATGCTTGAAATTTCATCATCGCTTCGAAACGTTCTTCGTCTGATGCATTTACGTTTGCGATAATTGCTTTTAATTCAGCACGTTTCGCAGCGTATTTAGCAACAGTAGCTTCGCGTTTCAATTCGCGATTAATCATGCCTTTCTTAGCCATATCGACCTCTTATTTGAACGGGAAGCCGAAAGAACGCATAAGCGCACGGCCTTCGTCATCGGTGCGAGCAGTCGTAGTGATGGTAATATCCATACCACGAATACGATCAATCTTATCAAAATCGATTTCAGGGAACATGATTTGTTCCTTAAGACCCATTGAGTAGTTACCACGACCATCAAATGATTTCGCTGAGAAACCACGGAAGTCACGGATACGAGGGATCGCGATAGAGATCAGACGGTCTAAGAATTCGTACATACGTTCGCCGCGTAAAGTAACTTTACAGCCGATTGGCCAACCATCACGGATTTTGAAACCAGCGATAGATTTACGAGCTAAAGTAAGTACTGGTTTTTGACCAGCAATTGCTTGCATATCAGCAAGAGCGCCGTCTAACAATTTCTTGTCCGCTGATGCAGCACCAACACCCATGTTGATGGTGATTTTAGTAATGCGAGGGATTTCCATCACATTCTTAACGCCCAATTGTTCTTTTAATTGAGCCTTAAGTTCGTCGTTGTAACGCGTTTTAAGTCTGGCCATTGCCTAGTCAACCTATTACTTCGCTACCGCCACTGATTCACCATTAGATTTGAATACGCGAGTTTTCACGCCTTCAATCACTTGGTAACCAACACGGTCAGCCTTTTGGGTTGTAGCATTAAAAATTGCCACATTAGAGATATGAAGCTCAGCTTCCTGAGTTACGATGCCGCCTTCAGCGCCAGTAGCTCGGTTAGGCTTTTGATGCTTCGTTACCAAGTTAAGGCCTTCAACCTTAACACGGTCATTAGAAACAGACAAAACAGTACCTTGTTTGCCTTTTTCTTTACCTGCGATCACAATTACTTGATCGCCTTTTTTAATCTTAGCCATGATTGCCTCTTATAGAACTTCAGGAGCCAGTGAAATAATTTTCATGAACTGTTCAGTACGAAGTTCACGAGTCACTGGTCCGAAAATACGAGTTGCAATCGGCGCTTTGTTGTTGTTCAAAATAACAGCTGCGTTATCATCGAAACGAATAACAGAACCATCTGGACGACGGATGCCGAATTTTGTACGTACAACAACAGCATTCATCACGTCACCTTTTTTAACACGTGCGCGTGGAATAGCTTCTTTTACAGTAACTTTAATAATGTCGCCAACAGAAGCATAACGACGATGTGAACCACCAAGTACTTTAATACATTGTACGCGGCGAGCACCACTGTTGTCTGCTACGTCGAGCATACTTTCGGTTTGAATCATTGCCCTACTCCAAAACCGAGCATCACCGGTCGCAATTTCGAAAGGCTCAAAGAGTACTCGAAATTGACCGATGATGCAAGAACGTTTAATTACTCAGCAGCAGCTTCAACAACTTCAACTAATGTCCAAGACTTAGTTTTAGAAATTGGGCGGCTTTCTTTGATGCTTACTAGGTCGCCAACTTTAGCAACATTGTTTTCATCATGAGCGTGTAATTTAGTTGAACGGCGGATTGATTTGCCATACAACGGGTGTTGAACGCGGCGTTCGATAAGAACAACGATAGACTTGTCCATCTTGTCGCTAACTACTTTACCGGTTAACGTGCGAACTGTTTGTTCACTCATTGTCCGTTCCCCTGTTTTTCGGTTAGGAGTGTCTTAATACGAGCAATAGTTTTACGAGTAAGTGCAACTTCGTGCGATTTACCCAATTGACCAGTTGCTTTTGCCATACGAAGACGGAATTGGTTTAGCTGTTGCTCATCAAGCAAAGCTGTCAACTCTTCAACCGACTTTTCACGTAGATCTTTAGTTTTCATTACATTACCGTCCGAGTCACGATAGTGGTTTTAAACGGAAGTTTTGCAGCAGCAAGCGTAAACGCTTCGCGAGCAAGTTCTTCGTTAACACCATCAATTTCGTACAAGACTTTACCTGGTTTGATTTGGCAAACCCAGTATTCCACAGAACCTTTACCTTTACCCATACGAACTTCTAATGGTTTTTCAGTAATTGGTTTGTCTGGGAAAACACGGATAAAGATCTTACCACCACGTTTAATACGACGGCTGATTGTACGACGCGCTGCTTCAATTTGACGCGCAGTCATTTGACCACGTTCAATTGATTTAAGTGCAATAGTACCGAAAGATACTGAGCTACCGCGATGTGCTAGACCAGTGTTACGGCCTTTTTGCACTTTACGGAATTTAGTACGTTTAGGTTGTAACATGGATTATTCTCCTTTTTCAGCAGAACGATCATTGCGACGACCACGACGCTCTTGACCTTCACCACGACCACGACCGCGTTTAGCTGGACGTTCTTCAGCAGGAGCTGGGTTCATGACTTGTTTCATGCCACCAAGGATCTCACCGCGGAATACCCAAACTTTAACACCAATCGTACCGTAAGTAGTCTCAGCACGCATAGTAGCATAGTCGATGTCAGCACGAAGAGTATGTAGAGGTACACGACCTTCACGATACCATTCTGTACGAGCAATCTCAGCACCACCTAGACGGCCTGAAACTTCAACCTTGATACCTTTAGCACCAGCACGCATAGAGTTTTGAACCGCACGCTTCATAGCACGACGGAACATTACACGTTTTTCTAATTGAGAAGCGATTGCTTCAGCAACTAAACGAGCGTCTAAATCTGGGCGATCGATTTCGTTGATGCTTACTTGCGCAGGAACACCCATAATAGATGTCAATTCGCGTTGTAATTTCTCAATGTCTTCGCCTTTTTTACCGATCACGATACCAGGACGCGCAGTGCTAATCGTAATTTTAGCAGCGCCTGTAGGGCGTTCGATAAGAATATTGCTGATCATCGCATTCTTAAGTTTTTTAGTTAAAAACTCACGAACTTGAAGATCTTTAAGCAAGTATTCAGCATATTGTTTCGGATTCGCATACCAGTTAGCGTTATGACGTTTCACAACACCTAGGCGGATACCGATTGGATGAACCTTCTGACCCATATCAAACCCCTACCTTAACGGTAATGTGACAAGTACGCTTAGTAATACGATCTGCACGGCCTTTGGCACGTGGCAAAATACGTTTAAGGCTAGTGCCTTCATCAACGTAGATCGTAGAAACTTTAAGGTCGTCTACATCTAAACTGTTATTATGTTCAGCGTTTGCAATCGCAGATTCCAATGCTTTTTTAACTAAAACTGCAGCTTTTTTGTTGCTGAAGTTCAAGATATTTAGAGCATGCGCAACAGATTTGCCGCGAATTAGATCTGCAACCAAACGAGTTTTTTGTGCCGAGATAGCGGCACCGCGTAATTTAGCAGTTACTTCCATCATAGCACCTATTAACGTTTAGACTTCTTGTCAACACCGTGACCACGATAGGTACGAGTTGGCGCGAATTCACCTAGTTTATGACCAACCATGTGCTCAGATACGATCACTGGAACGTGGTTACGGCCATTATGTACAGAAATTGTTAGACCAACAAAATCCGGGAGGATCATCGAACGACGCGACCAAGTTTTGATCGGCTTACGGTTATTAGCCGCGATAGCCGCTTCAACCTTAGCGAACAAGTGCGCATCGACGAATGGGCCTTTTTTCAGAGAACGAGGCATTGTCAGATTCCTTTACTTGTTACTTAACGCGACGGTCGCGAATGATCATCTTAGTCGTACGCTTGTTGGTACGTGTTTTGTACCCTTTAGCTTTTTGACCCCATGGACTTACAGGTTGAATACCTTTGTTACGTCCTTCACCACCACCATGTGGATGGTCTACTGGGTTCATCGCCATACCACGTACGGTAGGACGAACGCCACGCCAGCGTGATGCACCTGCTTTACCAAGTGAACGAAGGTTGCTTTCTGAGTTAGAAACTTCACCTAACACAGCACGGCATTCAACGTGTACTTTACGCATTTCGCCTGAACGAAGACGAATGATTGCGTAAGAACCGTCACGACCCAACAATTGAGCAGAAGTACCAGCAGAACGTACTAATTGTGCGCCTTTACCGATTTTAAGCTCGATGTTGTGAAGAGTAGAACCGATAGGCATGTTGCGAAGTGGTAAGCAGTTACCTGGACGGATTGGAGCATCGTTACCAGACTGAACTTGATCACCAGCACGAAGGCCTTTAGGTGCAATAATATAGCGACGTTCACCGTCAGCATATTTCAATAAAGCAATATGAGCTGTACGGTTAGGATCGTATTCAATACGCTCAACTACAGCAGGGATGCTGTCTTTGTTACGTTTGAAATCTACGAGACGGTAGTGCTGTTTATGACCACCACCAACGTGACGAGTTGTAATGTGACCGTTGTTATTACGACCACCAGTACGTTTTTTAGCTTCAACCAACGGTGCATATGGCGCGCCTTTGTGAAGGTGGTTATGTACCACTTTCTCTACAAAGCGACGTCCTGGAGACGTTGGCTTACATTTTTGAATCGGCATAATTTTCGTCCTTATTCCGCTGCGTTTTCAGCGGTATCGCCCAAGTCAGCCATTTCAACATCTTGGCCAGCTTTCAGGGTGACGTATGCTTTTTTAACATCAGAACGACGTCCTAATGTTTTACCAAAGCGTTTAGTCTTACCTTTAGTGATAGTAGTGTTAACTTTAACAACTTCCACACCAAATAGTTGCTCAACAGCTTTTTTGATTTCAAGTTTGTTAGCGCTTAGAGCAACTTTAAAAACTTGAACACCAGCAGTTTCGCCTAAAACTTGTGCTTTTTCTGAGAATACAGGTCCTTGTAGGACTTGATAGATACGTTCGTTGTTCATCCGAGTTCTACCTCAATTTTCTTAGCAGCAGCAACAGACATAACAACTTTATCGAACGCGATCAAGCTAACAGGATCGATAGCAGCAGCATCAACCACATCTACATGTGGAATATTGCGAGCAGCAAGATACAAGTTCTCATCAACAGCATCAGTAACGATTAATGCACGAGGAGCATTCAAGTCGTTAAGTTTAGCAAGCAATTCTTTAGTTTTTGGAGCTGCAACAGCAATCTCTTCAACCAAAACTAGACGATCTTGACGAACAAGTTCAGCTAGGATGCATTGCATAGCACCGCGATACATTTTACGGTTTACTTTTTGAGACCAGTCTTGTGGACGAGCAGCAAAAGTTTTACCACCGCCAACCCAGATTGGGCTACGAATAGAACCAGCACGAGCGCGGCCAGTACCTTTTTGACGGAAAGGTTTTTTACCACCGCCAGAAACGTCTGCACGTGATTTTTGTGCTTTAGAACCTTGACGACCACCAGCTAAGTAAGCTGTAACAACTTGGTGTACAAGAGCTTCATTAAAATCACGACCGAACGCAACTTCAGATAACTCAACAGCAGAGCCGGAAACAGTATTTAAATTCACTTTATTTCCCCTCAGGCCTTGATAGTAGGACGAACAGTTACGTCGCCACCAGTAGCACCAGGAACTGCACCCTTAACAACTAGAACTGAACGTTCAACGTCGATAGATACAATTTCAAGACCCTGTGTAGTTACGCGATCCGCACCTAAGTGACCAGGCATTTTTTTGCCTTTGAATACGCGACCAGGAGTCTGGTTTTGACCTGTAGAACCGATAACACGGTGAGATACAGAGTTACCATGTGTAGCATCTTGCGTACGGAAGTTCCAACGCTTAACACCACCCTGGAAACCTTTACCTTTAGAAGTACCAGTTACATCAACGATTTGACCAACTTGGAACAACTCAACAGTAAGAGTACCACCAACTTCACGACCTTCAAGATCAGCTTCTGTAGCGCGGAATTCTTGTACCAAACGACCAGCAGCAACACCAGCTTTCGCAAAGTGGCCTTTTTGAGCGTTAGTTACGCGAGATTCGCGACGTTCACCAGTAGTGATTTGAATCGCTTGATAACCATCAGTTTCAAGCGTTTTGATTTGTGTGATGCGGTTAGGATCAACCTCAATCACTGTTACAGGTACAGAAACACCAGCATCTGTAAAGATACGTGTCATACCGCACTTGCGACCGACTAAACCAATAGCCATGTGCATAAACCTCTAAAAAAGCGGCCTAATTAACTTAGAGCGTTAATTAACCGAAAGCCTTAACCCAAAGCGATCTGAACATCAACACCAGCTGCAAGATCTAATTTCATCAATGCATCAACAGTTTTATCTGTAGGTTGAACGATATCGATCAAACGTTTGTAAGTGCGGATCTCGTATTGGTCACGCGCATCTTTATTAACGTGTGGTGATGTTAAAACGTTAAAACGTTCGATACGTGTAGGCATCGGAATTGGACCACAAACTTGTGCGCCAGTACGTTTTGCTGTTTCTACGATTTCTTGAGCTGATTGATCAATTAGACGGTGATCAAAAGACTTAAGACGGATACGAATTCTCTGGTTAGACATACCAGTTAACTCCAAGCCAAATATATAAAGAATCACCCTTGACGCATCTCACCCCACTTTTTAAAGAAGGCAAGTGTCAAGAGCAGTGAATTATCACTAAGGTCACGATCGATGCCGCGACTGTCACGATGTTAACTACTTTATTCGTAGCTAACCCCCTTTCATTAAAGGGTCGCCCATTATAGCTATTGTTTATTGCATAAGCAAATCTCTTTTACTGTTTTTCATTTATTTTTCATTTTATACGCAAGATCAATTGTTTAAGATTTAATCAATATGCTGTTTTTCTTAAAACATATGCGATTGCTTGATTTAATATTTGATTTCCTTGAATAAATTTACTTTTTGCACTTTTACGCAGCTCGGTTGGCTGCTGTACATGGTGACCCGAAAAGATTGCTACCTCATCATCATTTTCCAAAAACATGTCGAGGACTTCAGGTGTAATTTCAGGATGAAATTGGAAACCCAAAACGTTTGTTCCGATCTGATACATTTGATTGCGGCACACGTCATTTTCTGCCAGTAAAACTGCACCGCGCGGAATTTCAAAAGTCTCGCTATGCCACTGCATCACTTTAAATTCCTCAGGCAATATAAAACACTCCTTCGATACATTGGTAACCTTACGGATAGTCGTCCAACCCAATTCCTGCTCTGGGTTACGACTCACAGCCCCTCCCAATGCATTTGCAATGAGCTGTCCGCCTAAGCACAAACCTATAGCAGGTTTGCCCAATGCCAAATAACGACGTAACCAACGTTTTTCTATTTTTAACCATGGAAAATTTGCTTCATCATTCACGCTCATGGTTCCGCCCATAATGATCAGTAAATCAACATCTTCCACACGTGGTAAGGCTTCTAAATCGAGTGGCTGATCTGTGGGTAAAGCAAAAAACTCTGTCGCCGTTATTTCAGCGTTTTGTTCTTTCAGAAATTCATAACAACTGCCGAACCCTTCGCCAGCAATATGCTGAAAATAATGTACTTTTAAATGCGACTTCATGCGCTAAGACCTATTGTTGTTGCTCTAAACAAGGTTTTGCAAAAATGAAGCCAACTTTATATAGGTATCATTTTTCTATACAAAATCTTCTGAAATCCATCTCATTTACACGTATTCTCTTCTAAAACCTGATTTAACACACACTATTAGAGTCATGCCGTGAAAAAAAATCCTCAGACTGAATTAATTCATGCACCAAGAAAGGCCCCACAATATATTTCTACGGTTCAACCTCCCCTGTTTCGTGCATCGACCATTATTTTTGAAAATACCAATGCATTATTCGATCGTCATTGGACGGACGATTATGACTATAGTTATGGTACACATGGCACACCCACAACCTTTACTTTAGGCGATCAAATTGCACAGATTGAAGGTGGTTTACATCATCTGCTCGCGCCAAGTGGTTTATCTGCGATTAACTTGGTTAATTCTTGCTTCCTAAGCCATGGCGATGAAGTTTGGGTCGCAGATAACATTTATGGTCCTAACATGGAACATCTACGTAACCTTGAAAAGCGTTACGGTATCGTGGTTCAAGTATACAACCCCATTGATGTGGATACTTTTACCCCCTCAATAAATGCCAAACTGATTTGGTTAGAAGCTGCGGGTTCTGTCACTTTGGAATTTCCAGATTTAATCGGCTTAGTTCAAAAAGCCCAAGCCCACAATATGCTCACAGCACTAGACAATACTTGGGGCGCAGGTCTTGCGTTTAATGCTTTTGATTTTGGTATAGAGCATTTAAGTGTGGACATTAGCGTGCATGCCCTCACCAAATACCCGAGTGGCGGTGGCGATATTTTAATGGGCTCAGTGGTGACGCGCGATAAAAAGCTGCATCACAAACTGTTCCGTACTCATGCAATTCAAGGCATTAGTATTTCAGGTGACGATGCTGCACAGGTTCAACGTAGTCTTGCATCGATGCGACTTCGTTATGAACATCAATCGCAAAGTGCGCTTCAGCTGTTGCAGTGGCTCAAACAACAAACCGCCTTTGTTCAAGTGCTCCATCCTGCCGATGAGTCTTCTGCTGGACATACTTATTGGAAGGATATTTGCACAGAACAACACAGTGCTGGTCTAGTCAGTGTGGTATTTGATCCCAAATACGATGTGCAAGATATTCGAAGCTTTTGTGATGCATTAAAACTATTTAAATTGGGTTTTAGTTGGGGTGGCCCTGTTAGCTTAGTCATGTTATATAACTTAAAAGATATGCGCGTGCTTGAACATTCACACATCAAAGCAGGACTTTTAGTTCGCTTCTGCATTGGGCTTGAGCACCCTGCCGACTTAATACAAGATATAGAAAACGCATTACAACACTTAAATAAACGTTCACTCAAATAAATACAGGACAATCTATGGGTACACCAATTGTTATTGCGAAAAAGACCAAAGACACGACACAAGACGTGGTATTACATTCTCAATTTGCCAATCGCCATGGCTTAATTGCAGGTGCTACAGGTACGGGTAAAACCGTCACCTTGAAAGTTTTGGCAGAAAGTTTTTCTCGAATTGGTGTACCTGTATTTTTAGCCGATGCCAAAGGTGATGTATCAAGTTTAGCCAAAGCTGGTGAAAGTAACGCTAAATTTGATGCACGGCTTCAAAGTTTAAATATCGATTCCATCCCTTTTGCTGCATCACCTGTGGTGTTTTGGGATTTATTTGGTGAGCAAGGTCATCCGATCCGCACCACTGTTTCTGAAATTGGCCCTCTCTTATTGGCCCGTATTTTAAACCTGAATGACACACAAGAAGGTGTGTTATCTGCAGTGTTCCGAATTGCCGACGATCAAGGCTTATTATTGCTCGATTTTAAAGATCTCAAAGCCATGATTAGTTATGTCAGTGAACATGCTGCTGAGTTTAAAAATGAATATGGCAATCTTTCTCCTGCAAGTTTAGGTGCAATTCAACGCAACTTACTGGCACTCGCAGACCAAGGTGGCGATAAATTCTTTGGTGAGCCCGCACTCGATATTATGGATTTTATCCAAACCGATGCCGAAGGTCGTGGCAATATCAATTTACTGGCTGCTGACAAGTTGATGAACACGCCAAAACTATATGCCACCTTCTTATTATGGATGTTGTCAGAATTGTTTGAACGTCTACCTGAAGTCGGCGATATGGATAAACCGAAAATGGTGTTCTTCTTTGATGAGGCGCATTTACTGTTTGATAATGCCAGCCCTGCTCTACAAGAAAAAATAGAACAAGTTGTTCGCTTAATTCGATCTAAAGGTGTTGGCATTTATTTTATCACACAAAATCCGCTCGACTTACCAGAAAGCGTTTTGGGCCAGCTCGGTAACCGCGTACAACATGCGCTTCGCGCCTTTACACCGAAAGACCAAAAAGCCGTAAAAACTGCGGCAGATACCTTTCGTGCCAATCCTGATTTTAAAGTCGATCAAGCGATTACTGAATTGGCCGTGGGCGAAGCGTTAATTAGCTGCCTTGATGAACAAGGCACACCTCAAATAGTTGAACGTGCTTGGGTCATGCCACCCTACTCTTCCTTTAGTCCAATCAGTCTAGATGAACGCAAAGCACTGATGGCACAAAGTATTGTCAATGGTGTCTATGACAATGAAGTTGATCGTGACAGTGCTTTTGAATTACTGCAAAACAAAGTGCAGGAACGTCAGCAACAAGCACAGCAGGCTGAAGTTGATAAAGTCCAAGCCAAAGAGCAAGAAGCTTTAGCCAAACAGCAAGCCAAAGATCAGGCCATGTTTGAAAAGCAGCAAGCACGTGAACAAGAACGCTTGGCTCGTGAGCAGCAAAAAGAAGATGAACGCTCAGCCAAGCAACGCGAAAAACTGATTAATGACACGGTTGGCACCTTCGCCAAAAGTGCAGCGCGAAGCTTAGGTGGCAGTACTGGACAGAAAATTATGCGTGGCATATTAGGTTCGCTGTTTGGCAAAAAATAATTAGCCAAAGTTTAGAAAGCAATCTAAAAGCTCAATCAAGAAGTACAGAATTATGGGATATTTTTATATTCCATATTTTTTTTATGGTTTTTGCTAAAACATGTATTGCGAATAAAGTTTTAAACATGTATTTTAAATACATCTTATAAATAACAGCCATGAGAGATCAGCTATGACTCCGCAGCAAATTGACCTAGTAAAAGCTACTGTTCCTGTTCTACGTGAAAATGGTGTCGCGCTGACTGGTTACTTCTATAACCGTATGTTGGGTAATAACCCAGATCTTAAAGAAACCTTTAACATGGGACATCAGCGCAGTGGCGCTCAGGCGCAAGCCTTGGCCGGTGCTGTATTGGCCTATGCTGAAAACATTGAAGATCCGTCTGTACTTTTACCAGTTGTAGAATTAATTGCGCACAAACATGTGAGCCTCAACATTCAAGCACCTGACTACAATATTGTCGGTGAAAACCTGCTGCACTCGATTAGTGAAGTATTAAGTATTCCAATGGAAGATCCACTGATTGGAGCTTGGGCAGCAGCATATGGCCAATTGGCAGATTTATTTATCAGCACTGAAAAAGCGATTTATGAACAACATCAGCAAACTAAAGGTAGCTGGTTAGGTTGGCGCAATTTCAAAATTGCGAAAAAAGTGGTTGAGAGTGATGAAATCACATCATTCTACCTTGAACCTTCTGATGGTGGTGATTTACCAAAATATGAAGCGGGTCAGTACATCTCAGTCCGTGTATTTGTCGAAGAATTGGGTCTAAAACAGCCACGTCAATATACGCTGTCTACTAGCCCTCAAGCCAACTACTTACGTATCTCCGTAAAACGTGAAGATCAAAAAGCAGACTTGGTTCCGGGTTGGGTATCGAATACGCTACATGGCTTGGATATCGGTTCAGAAATTGAAGTGTCTGCACCAACAGGGAACTTCTTCCTGATCGACTCACAAAAGCGCAATGTCTTCATCAGTGGTGGTGTAGGCCTCACACCAATGATTGCGATGCTGAATCAGCTGGTAACTTTAGACATGCCACAACCTGTAACCTTTATCCATGCGTGCCGTAGCAAACAAGTGCATGCGATGCATAAACACATTCAGGATTTGGAAGCAAAATATCCACGTCTTAGCACCTTTACAGCGTATGAGTTCCCTCATGCCAATGACAAGTTAGGTGAAGATTATGATACTGCTGGTCGTCTAGACTTAGGCAGTATGGATACTGCACTATTACCGATCAATGCCGATTACTACCTCTGCGGTCCAATGGCATTTATGGCTGAACAGCAGAAAAGTTTAATTGCTCGAGGCGTTCCTGCTGACAATATACACAGCGAAGCTTTCGGCACAGGTGGTGTAAAACACTAACTAAGCGATTAGCCTGAAAGACAAAGGGTTAGTTTAGTTATGCTAGACTAGCCCTTATTTATTTCTACTAGACTCACAGTATTAATCATGCAGCTGAATAAATTTACCGATTACGCCTTACGTGTTCTGATGTATATCGCTCAGCCAAAAGAGATGCCTTATACCGTTTCGGAAATTGCGGCAGATCTGCATGTGTCACAGAATCACTTGGTCAAAATTGTGCATTTTATGGCTAAGCAAAACTGGTTGATTACTACCCGCGGTAAAGGCGGTGGCATTCGCCTCAATCCTCAGGCACTCACACTGCGACTGGGTGAAATAGTCCGAATTTTACAACGTGAAAACCCGATTGTGGAATGTAATACGCCTCCGTGTGTGTTACGCAGCAACTGTGGATTGAAAGGTATTTTAGATCAAGCCATGGAACAGTTTTACCAAAGCCTAGACCAATATAACTTAGGTGCTGTCCTTGCCACCCCACCCTCCTCAAAATACACCACCCAATCTCCGATTCAGATGATCAATCTGTAATTTGATTTAACCAATTTTCTAAACGAACGCCTCTTCTTACAGATCAAAGTTCGCTTGCCTGCCCGACTTCCTTTATAATACGTGCTTGTAAATCAGTTATTGAAGTTGGGTTATGCATCAGCACCGAGGAAAGTCACGAAACAGTAAAACGGCAACCGCGCCAAAGCAAAAGATTACTTATGAGAAAAAAGTAGATTCTGCCGTTACTGAATACGCTGTTCGCTCACTCAACTGGCTACACAAAGCTGAATTTTTGATGAGTGCACCAAAACTTAACCTGTGTGTTGAAGACACGGGTTATGAAGTCGCATTTGCGGGTCGTTCAAACGCCGGAAAATCGAGTGCGATTAATGCATTAACCAATCAAAAGCAATTGGCACGTGCATCAAAAAAACCCGGTCGTACGCAAATGATCAACTTCTTTAGCTTAGGTAATCCAGACCAACGCTTGGTCGATTTACCGGGTTATGGCTATGCTGCCGTACCTGAAGCAATGAAAATCGTTTGGCAAAAAGAACTCGAAAATTACCTGATTCACCGTGAAAGCTTACAGGGCTTAGTCTTGTTAATGGATATTCGTCATCCACTTCAACACTTTGACGTGATGATGTTGGAATGGGCGTATTCACGTAAATTGTTCGTACATGTGCTATTAACCAAGTCCGACAAACTCAACCGTGGTCCTGCATCAAAAGCATTGCAAGAAGTAAAAGCTGCATTGAAAAAGATGAAGTTGAATTTCTCGATTCAACTGTTTTCATCACTCAACAAACAAGGCTTAGAAGAACTTGCCAGCGTAATGGCTGGACGCTTGAACTTCACACTTGAGCAATCACAAAATTTTGATCTCGACAGCATCCCTGAAGCATCTGAAGATGATATTGAAATCGACTTAAATGATGATCAAGACGATAATATTGAAGAATCTGAATTAGATACTGAAACGAATTCGACTGTGGCTAAACCTGAAGACCAATAATTTAAATATCTCAATGTTCATCTGATGATTGTCTGACAAAAATCAGCAGATGATGATAATGAAATGTCCTGTATTGCTAATCACAATACAGGATTTTTTTTGGATACTGATCTTGCTCAATGTGCACAACATCACATAAAAACAAGGACAGATCATGAAGCTACTCTCCCGCCTTAGAAATTCTAAAATTGGCTCTTCAATCGAATATAGAATCAAACCGCGTAAAGTAAAATTTGAGTGGCAAGACACCCAAGTTGACTGGGTGCCGAACCAACCTTTTGTCAGCTATTTCATTAATGAAATTAATATGATTTTGCCCGCTGGAGAATTTTGGTTTTGCCGTCTCTACAACAAGGTATTACCGCAAATCACGGATGAAAAACTTAAAGCAGATGTACAAGCCTTCATTCGTCAAGAAGCCATGCATGCACAAGCCCATAACTCTGCCAATAAAGAATATTTAACTCAACGTAAAATTGGCATTCAGCGTAACTTAGACGTGATGGATTTGCTGTTTAGCAAGCTATTGGCCGATCAGCCGCTTGGTCTGACTGTCCCGAAAATTTTAGACCATCAATGGGATGTGTTTCGACTAGGTATAGTCGCAACCGTTGAACACATGACTTGTGTACTCGGCAAATATGCTCTTTACAACACCGAATGGGAAAACCTAGGTGCTGACGCCAATATGTTGGATTTGGTGAAATGGCACGGTGCAGAAGAAATTGAACATCGCACTGTCGCATTCGACCTTTATCGTCATTTAGGTGGAAGTTATATTGCACGCTATTATCAAAGTGTGATCGTCATTGCTGCGGTGCTGGGTTTATGGGTCGATGGTGCAGCACATATTATGAAACAAGATTTACGCTATGCTTCGATTAAACCTGCGGTTTACAAACCATGGATTTGGCGTGAATGGGCACGCATTGCTCAAAAGGATAATCGATTATTACCGCATCCGCTTTGGCTCGTATCTCAACAGCTAGGCTACTTAATGCCGTGGTATGACCCTGTACATGAAGCAAAAACTGAAGATGCCATTGCCTATCTGGATCAATCTCCTGCAGCAAAACGCGCATTACTTAAAGTGGCTTAAATCATTCCCCGTATAAGTAATGGTTTAAATCATCAATCGCTTCAATAAACGCAGGGTTCGCCCTGCTTTTTTTTAATAATCTACTGCTCAGCAACAGACACTTTAACCATTCGGGTTTATCTTCAATATATACAGGATCATAAAAAAGTTAAGGAGCACAACATGCATGCTCACCTCAGCGTTATTACCCTTGCTGTCAAAGATTTAGCCGCATCCTTTGCGTTTTATCATGAAGGACTCGGATTCCCCAGTAAGGGCATCATGGGTACAGAATTTGAATATGGTGCCGTGGCATTTTTTGAATTACAGCATGGATTAAAACTGGCACTCTGGCCACAAGACAGTCTCAGTCATGACACAGGTTTAAGCCCTTCTGCCTTTTGTCCAATACAAATGACTTTAGGCCATAACGTGAATAGTCCTGATGTGGTCGATGAAATCATGCAGCAAGCCCAACTCGCAGGAGCCAAAGAAATTAAGCCTGCACAACCCACCTTTTACGGCGGCTACGCAGGCTATTTTCAAGACCTAGACGGACATCTTTGGGAGATTGTCTACAATCCGCATCTCGATTTAATCTAAGCTGTTTTAATTTGATTTAGCGTTTAATTCGGTTTCACCAAAGCTGCTTCATCCAAATCTTTGGTGTGATGGTCCACCACCACACTAATCATCATATCACCTTGGACGTTGACCACTGTGCGTACAGTATCAAGTAAACGATCGATCGGCAGCAGGATGGCGATCGCTTCCGCAGGCAGCCCAACCGATTGTAATACCATGATCATCGTGACCATGCCGGCACTTGGAATACCCGGTGCACCGAGGGATGCAATCATTGCGGTGGCACATACAATCAGTTGCTGACCAATGGTTAAGTCCAAGCCCATCAAGTTGGCAATAAATAAAGCTGCCGCAGCTTCATACAAGGCTGTGCCATCCATATTCAACTGTGTACCCAAAGGAATCACAAAACCTGCCGTTTGCGGACGCACGCCTAAATTTTCCTGCGCGCATTTCATTGAAAGTGGCATGGTTGCTGAACTGGAACTGGTGGCAAAGGCTGTAATGAGTGCCGCGCGCGTACCTTTAAAGAAGGTAATCGGGTTCATTTTCCCAAACACCCAAAGCAGTAAAGGCAAAACCACGACACCATGAAAAATTGTGGTTCCTGTTACCACCGCAGCAAACTCTGCTAAACGACTGAGCACGCTAATATCTTCAGTAGCAATCAGCTTTGCCAGTAAGGCGAAAATCCCTAAAGGCGCTAGCTTCATCACCCAGCCGATCATCATCATCATGATGTCAAAGAACTGCTGACTGAGCTTACGTACACTTTTAAATTTCTCACCACCTTTAACCAGCGCCACCCCTAAAAACAGCGAGAACACTACAACGGCCAAAACATTGCCTTCGCTAAAGGCTTTGAAAGGATTAATGAGGATATTTTGAATAAAGTTGGTAAAGAACGAACCAGGCGTTAGGGTGTCAGGCGTTTGATGCTGATTCATGGCATCTTGGAACATCACAATATCTACGCCTTGCCCCACTTTAAACACATGGGCACAAACCAGACCCAATATCAGGGCCAAAGTGGTGGTCGTAACACAGCAAGCCAAGGTGATTTTCCACGTCCGACTCAGTTGCCCACCCGCTTGTAAGCTAGAAACCCCAACCACGATGGAGCTAAAAATTAATGGAATAAGCAACATTTTGAGTAAGCCAATAAAAATACTACTGGCAATACCCAACCCGTACAGACTACCCGCTAAAAACTGCGTTTCAGGGAACTGTAATAATAGAAACCCAAAAGCCACACCTAATATTGCGGCAACTAATATCTGCGTATTTAAGCTCATTGTGCTTTGCTTTTATCATCCTTTATGCAGGCACTATGCCATGCGAGATACTGATAATCGAGGATTTTTTTGTCACAACCTTTGCAGACAAGTTGCTAAAGACGGTACAATCAAATCACCTATAAATTTAAATAAGCTGGCACACTCTGTGCATCTTTTCGTGCAAGAAATTTAATACAGGCTATAAAAGAGCACCTTTATGAAAAGAATTCTATTGGCAAGCGCACTACTTTGCTGCATCGGGCAGGTTTTCGCACATTCATCGGGCACATCAGGCAAACAAGGCTGTCATCAACATGCGCCCAACAACCTTCCGCATTGCCATTAACTGCCTAATCTAAAATAAAAAACCGAATCAGATGATTCGGTTTTTTATTGAAAGCATAGCGTTTATTGCGATTCGATTTCACGTAAACGAATTAAGCCTTCTTGGGTCGTGCTACAGACCAATTCACCATTTTGCCACATGCGTCCAAAGTTCAAACCACGTGAATTTGAACTCACAGTCGCATCCATGTCATACAACATCCATTCATCTACACGGAAAGGTTTATGGAAATACATGGCATGGTCAATGCTGGCGCACTGTAAGCTTGGAGATAAATAACTTAAACCATGTGGACGTAGCGCAGTGGTCATTAAAGTGAAATCTGAGTAGAAAGCTGCAATCGCCTGATGTAACGAGATTTCGTCAACGTCTGCTGCAATTGCATCATGGGTACGAATGTAATGCGCATATGATGGCGCAGCAGGTTGCGGTTGGAACGGATTTTGCGGATCAATTGGGCGAATTTCTACATGACGATCTCGCATAAACGAAGCACGGACGTTTTCAGGGATAAACTCGACCAGCATATTTTTAAGTTCAGCTTCCGATTTTACACTTTCAACTGCTGGGTACTCAGGCTCAGCAACCTGATAATTTAGCCCTTCTTCCTGCTCCGCAAATGACACCATGCACATAAAAATGGTTTGACCGTGTTGAATCGCACGTACCTGTCGACTTACAAAACTACGACCATCACGAATACGATCAACTTCGTAAATAATCGGGGCATTAATATCACCGCCAAATAAGAAATAGGCATGTAATGAATGCGCAGGACGATCCGTTGTATACGATGCAGCACGTAGCGCCTGCCCGAGCACCTGCCCACCAAAAACACGTTTGCCGACTAAATTACGGCTTTGCCCACGGAATATATTTTCTTCCAATTTCTCAAGGCTGAGCAGATCAACCAACTCTTGTGTTAAGGCATTCATAATGAACCTATCTCTAATTTGCGATTACCTAAGCGAGGCAATATCAACAGATGTATAATAAATTGAATCTATTTTGCCATAAATTCTGACTAAAACCCTAAAGATTGACTGACTCATCTGTCACAGTATTGATGCAATATATCTGCTAAAAATACGTTTTTTAACGATAAAATCTTACAATATCTATGCAATTTGTCAGAAAATGACATACTGTTTTTATTTACAATTACGCAGAATAGATCCCCCTCAGAATCTCTGTGGTTTTGGTCATGAAAAGTAGGAGTTTGTATGTCCAAGAGCGGCTTTGGTCAAATGTATCGTAAGCTTTCGAGTAAACTGCTTGACCTCGTAGTTACACCGCACGTTTTAGGTGAAGTTCCGGTTGAGCCTGTCGTAGCACAAACCGATACTGATACCGGCGTACAGACAACGAAAATTACCTGTTACGTTTTACAAAATCATTCACGCAGTAATGCTTTAATTGTCGATGGCGAAACTCGACGCTTAAAATTGCATCCTGCGCTCGATCCAATGCAATTGGGTGTACAAACTGAAAAAGCATCTGTGCTGTTTTTACAGCATCATGATGAAGATAACCTACTCAATCCGCCACCACACGCATTCCCACCGCGTTTACTTCGTCTAATTGAACTCTTAGAAAAAAATCCAGAGCTAGACGTGGAATTGGTTCCTGTAACTGTACTTTGGGGACGTGAACCTGATAAAGAAGATTCATGGTTCAAACTGCTATTTACTGATACTTGGTCAACCCCAAGTAAAGTTAAACAGTTGGTGAATATTGGTCTTCATGGTCGTCAATCGTATTTAGAGTTCCATGAGGTGCAATCCTTACGTAGCTTGATTGAATACGCAAAAACCACACATCCAAACCTCTCTCCTGCCACCTATATTGTAAATTCGCTGAATAACTATTTAGATGGTCAACGTGAAGTGGTATTGGGCCCCGATTTATCGGATCGTCGCAATATCATGCATGGTCTGATCAAATCTTCAGACGTGCAAGATGCCATTCGCCGTGAAAGTATTCGCAGTAAAATCAGCATGGTTGAAGCCGAGCGTCGTGCAATTGGTTATTTAAATGAAATCGTTTCTGACTATTCAGCTTCGACTGTCCGTTTTGCCGACCTTGCGCTAACACGTCTTTGGACACAGTTATATGACGGTGTTGAAGTCCATAACTTCAGTACTGTGCGTGAACTCGCAAAAGACTATGAAATCGTCTATACGCCATGTCACCGTAGTCATATCGACTATTTATTGCTGTCTTATGTGATTTATAAACGTGGTTTGATGGTGCCGTACATTGCGGCAGGTGACAACTTGAACATGCCATTTGTAGGGCAAATTTTACGTGGTGGTGGCGCATTCTTTATTCGCCGTACCTTCCGTGGAAATGGCTTATACACTACTGTATTTAAAGAATATCTTTACAGCATTTTGTCTCGTAACACGCCTTTAGAATACTTCATTGAAGGCGGTCGTTCACGTACAGGTCGTTTGTTACCACCAAAAACTGGGATGTTGGCAATGACTGTACATAGTCATTTGCGTAACCCTGCTAAACCGATTGTGTTCTTGCCGACTTATATTGGTTATGAACGCTTGATGGAAGGTGCAACCTACGTAGGTGAAATGAATGGTAAGCCGAAAGAAGGCGAATCGATTTTAGGCATTGTGAAAACCTTGCGTAAAATTGAGCGTATTTTTGGTAAAGTGCATTTGAACTTTGGTGAGCCGGTTTTCCTTGATGATATGTTGAAAATGCACAATGCAGACAACATCAAAATCGAGAAAAATGACGATCCTATTCCGCAAGAAGTATCTAATGCAATTAACAGCTCTGCACATGCGATTTTAGAAAATATCAACCGTGCGGCTGTGGTTAACCCTGTTTCCTTGCTTTCACTGATTTTACTTGCAACCTCTAAACATACTTTAGATGAAGAAATCTGCGTGAAGCAGCTCGACACCTATCGCGATTTGTTAACAGCTTTGCCATATGACCAACGTATGCAAGTGACACCTTTATCTGGTAAAGAAATCATTGCCTACGGTTTAAAACTGAAACTGATTAAACGTGTGAATCACGTTTTAGGTGACATTATTGCGATTGCAGATAATCAAGCGATTTTACTGACTTACTTCCGCAATAACATTTTGCATGCATTTATTTTACCGTCTTTAATCGCAGCATTGGTTGAACACAATGGTTCGATTCGTCATGGCGATTTAATCAATGTCATTCGCACACTGTATCCATTCTTAAAAGCTGAGCTATTCCTTAAATGGGAAGATGAAGAGCTGAAAGATCAAATTTGTGCCTATGCTGGCGTGCTGATTAAAGCAAAATTAATCACGCAAGATGCTGAGGGTAATTTAATTTCTCCAGCGCCAAACTCAGAGCAACACAACCAGTTGGTAGTACTTGCCGCACCTGTTATGCAAAGTCTAGAGCGTTATTACATGACTCTGGCTTTAATCACTCAACGTGGTTCTGGCAATATTTCAACACGTCAGGTTGAAGAATTAAGTCATCTTGTGGGTCAGCGTTTGTCTGTACTTTATGAGTTCAATTCACCTGAATTCTTTGATAAGTCTTTATTCCAAAGCTTCATTAAGGTATTGACTCAGCAAGGCTATATCAGCACCAACGAAGAAAATGCGATTGTCTTTGATGAGAACTTCCAAAACGTGGCGCAGTACGCCAACCTTGTTTTGGATGATGTTACCTTACAGATGCTTCAGCACATTACCACCTTTAGTGATGAAGAACTTAAAGAAGCTTTAGATAAAGTTGCTGCTGAACAAGCGAAGAAACGTTTAAAGCGTAAGAAGAAGTAAGCTCCTTCTCCCGCCTTAAAAGGCATAGGCATTTACATTTTTGTAGATGCCTATGCTATGAATTAATGAAATAAAGAATCTTTTTAGGATAGTGTATGTTACAAAAAGCGACTGAACTCGATTTTCCGCATCTGATTGATCTTTGGGAAAGATCAGTTAGAGCAACCCATGACTTTTTACCAGAGGAGGAGATTAATCACTTAAAACCATTAATTTTGAATGAATATTTCCATCATGTATTACTGCATAAATATGTTCAAGATGAAAAAATCATCGGTTTTATCGGTACCAGTAGTGACAATATCGAAATGCTATTTATTGATCCTGATTTTAGAGGGCAAGGCGTAGGACGCATTTTAACCAACTTTGCAATCACAGCTTTAAAAATAGAAAAAGTTGATGTAAATGAGCAAAACCTTCAAGCCGTTGGGTTTTATAAAAAACTCGGATTTAAAATTATCGGGCGATCTGAATTAGATGGTCAAGGTAAGCCCTACCCCATTTTGCATTTAAAAATTTAGTTTTTTAAATATATAAATACTTCTTATACAGCATCTTTAATTATTTCTTATTTCATCTTCACTCTTTAACACAAACCCACTCTCCAGTATTCGCTTGGCATAAATCTTTTTCCCTGTTTCTGTTTTACTCTCTAAAACTAATTCAGGGAAATGCATGGCTTTTTGCAACTCAAGAATTCTTTCATGTAAGGGTTGTGGTCGGTTATTCGTACAAATATATGATTTTTCAACATGTTCCACGTGAAGCAAATGCACTAAGAAACTCGCAAGATCATCAATATGAATTCGATTTGACCAATGAATATTTGGGTAGTGCTGTGTAGTTTCGGCCATCTTTTGCATACGTGCAGTCGATGTGCCATAGATTCCTGTTGGTCGTACAATTACGCATTGCTCAGGAAAAGCCTGAAGATAGTGTTGCTCCATTTCCAACAATAACCTACCCTGCGCATCGCTTGGCTTGGGAACGGTTTCATCATCAACAGATTCACCTGCATTTTCCCCATAAACTCGTGTCGATGACACGACAATGATACGTTTTAAAGGATGTGACTTAAGCGCCCGTACAATGGGTTGTACTGAGTCGATATAGGTGTGTTGATACATCTCAATCGAACTTAAAGTCGCATTTCGAGAAGGCGCAAGCAGCACATAAACCACGTCAACAGCTTTAATCTGGGACAAATCCAATTGCTGAACATCTTGGGTTAAATGCTGCGCAAAATCAGCAGCTTTAGGCGTACGGCTCACTGTGGTAATTTGGTGATTCTGCTCAAATAATTGTTTAGCAACACGCTGAGATGTTTTACCATAACCAATAAATAAAATATGCATTTAGCACCAAATCACTGACAAAGTTGAGGGGACATGGCTGCAGTCCATCAGTTGCAAGGGGTCGGATCAGCCTCTGCGGCTTTACTTGAAAAGCTGAATATTTTCACGACAGATGATCTGCTGTTTCATCTGCCACGCGACTATGAAGATCGTAGCACGATCATTGCCATGAACCAATTGATCGTGGGGCGCAGCTATTTACTTGAAGGTACTGTTAAAGGTGTCGATTTCCCACCCGGAAAGCGTAAATCCATGGCAGCGCTGCTCGATGATGACTGCGGTAAAGTCACCTTACGTTTTTATCATATTTATAAAGGCATTACTGACCGCGCCAAAATGGGTGCCCGCCTGCGAGTCTTTGGTGAAGTCCGTGTAGGTGCACGCGGTTTGGAAATGTATCACCCTGAACTGCAAGTGATTACTGAACATACACCGCTGCCACAAACGCAACTCACCGCGATTTATCCTGCAACTGAAGGTTTAACCCAACCGAAGCTCCGTGAGTACGTCAAACAAGCCCTTGCTCAATATAGTGATGACTTACCTGAACTGTTGCCTGAAAAATTTACCAATGGCTATGCGCTCAAACAAGCACTGGACTATATTCACCATCCGCCCGTGGATGCCAATATGCTGCAACTGACTCAAGGTGCTCACCCTGCACAGCAGCGCCTTATCTTTGAAGAATTGGTGGCACATCAAGTGAGTTTATTGACACGCAGAGCCTACATTCAGCAAATTGAAGCACCCTCATTTAGTCCAAGTAAAAAGTTTGCCAAACAACTTTTAAGCACTTTGCCTTTTGAAATGACAGGTGCACAAAAGCGTGTGTCCAAAGAAATTGCCATCGACCTAAAGGCAAACAAACCGATGCTGCGTTTAGTTCAAGGTGATGTAGGTGCGGGTAAAACATTGGTTGCAGGTGTTGCAGCCTGTCATGCGCTTGAAGAAGGCTGGCAAGTCGCCATGATGGCACCGACTGAAATTTTGGCAGAACAGCATTATTTAAATTTCAAGAAATGGTTTGAACCCATGGGACTCACTGTGTCATGGTTATCAGGCAAACAAAAAGGCAAGGTCCGCGCCGCAGCAGAACAAAGCATTCAAGATGGGAGTGCCAATCTAGTGGTGGGGACGCATGCCCTGTTTCAGGAAAATGTCCAATTTGCCAAACTGGGTTTAGTGATTATTGATGAACAACATCGTTTCGGGGTCGATCAACGTTTAGCCCTGCGCAATAAAGGTCTAAATGGCATGACACCACATCAATTGGTCATGACAGCAACGCCAATTCCACGGACCTTGGCGATGTCCGCTTATGGTGACCTTGATACCTCAGTAATTGACGAACTACCACCCGGTCGTACCCCTATTCAAACTGTGACCATTCCACTCGATCGCCGTGAAGAAGTCTTGCAGCGTATCGCGACTAATTGTGCTGAGGGTAAACAGGCTTATTGGGTGTGCACCTTGGTTGAAGAATCTGAAACATTAGATGCTCAGGCAGCAGAAGCCACCTTTAATGAAATTAAAGAACGCTTCCCAGAACTCAATATTGGTCTGGTTCACGGCAAAATGAAAGCCGATGAAAAACAGGTGGTGATGCAGCAATTTAAAAATAATGAACTGCAACTTCTGATTGCGACCACTGTCATTGAAGTTGGTGTCGATGTACCCAATGCATCCATTATGGTCATTGAAAATGCCGAGCGTTTAGGACTTTCACAATTGCATCAGCTACGAGGACGTGTGGGGCGAGGTGCAAAAGCCAGTTTCTGTGCCCTGCTGTATAAAAATCCGTTATCGCAAAATGGTCAGGAACGTTTACGTATTATGCGTGAAACCAATGATGGCTTTATCATTGCAGAGAAGGATTTAGAGATTCGAGGGCCGGGTGAATTGCTCGGTACGAAACAAACGGGAGATATGGGTTTTCGTGTAGCCAAGCTAAAACGTGATGACCATTTGCTGAGCCAAGCGCATTATGTAGCGCAGCAAGTCCTCAAAGATTATCCGAAACAAGCAGATGCTTTGTTAAAACGTTGGCTACCTGAAGCACCACGGTATGCCTATGTCTAACATTGATACATTGAAATAATCATAAATTACGCCCTCATCTGCATGATGTTTAAATGAGGGTGTAAAGCAAAAACAATAAAAATAACCATAAAAGAGAAAATGATGCCGAGAATCATCAGCGACTTTATCAAAGCTGGCTTTAAACAAATCTTACCTTGCCTACTCTGCGGTATCGACGTACAGCAAAAACAGAACCTATGTGAGCACTGTTGGAACAACCTGCCTTGGTCGCAGCAAAGCGTACATCGACATGAGTTAGAAATTTTGAGTGCCTGTGAATATCACTATCCACTCGATCGCATGATTCAACAATTTAAATATGAACAGCAGTTACATTATCAGCAAGTACTGGCAGGCACGCTCATGCAGTTAAAATTGCCTCGGGTGCAAGCCATTGTACCGATGCCTATTTCAGTTGAACGCCTGCGTAAACGTGGTTTTAACCAATCAGTCGTAATAGCAAAACATGTCTCCAAACAGCTGAATATCCCTATTTGGCAGCCGATTATTCGAAAGCATCAACACTCACAAAAAGGCTTATCTCGTATAGAACGACTCGAAAATATTGATCAACAATTTGAAGTTGATCGAACTGAAAAAAGACGTTTTCGTAAAGTCTTAATTATTGATGATGTGGTCACGACAGGAAGTTCTATCCATGCACTCAGTTCGGCTTTATATAAAGTTGGCTGCAAGCAAATTTATGCTGCATGTATCGCCGCGGCACAATCTTAAACATTAAAATGTATGATCCAATTGTGCTGAGAACTGTGCCAATTAAGCCATGTGAGCAATTAAATTTTGCTTCACCCAAGGAATCACGACCTCACGTGTTAATGGCGCCAGTTGGGTGTGCTGATCATCTAAGCTTACCCATTGCATTGCAGCAATTTCAGCATCAATTTTCGGCTGATCATGTAAATTGATCACATAAACATAGCTCACCAATAAATGATCAGGTTCATTGGCTGCGAGGGTTTCAAAACGACCTACGAATTGTTCTATTTCTGCTGCACAGCCAATTTCTTCCTGTATTTCCCGCAAAATGGTCACATCAGGTGCCTCATTGGACTCAAGCTTGCCACCCACTTGCATGAAAAATTCAGTGTGCTTTTTCCGCACCACCAAAAGCTCATGTTGTGGATTTAAGATAATGGCAGCGGCTACGGTAATTGTGTTCATTTTCATTGCTCCAGCGCCGCAATAAATTCAGTTTTATCAACCATCCCCCATTTCGGTTCAGGTGCGACAAAGTGCTTAAATTTTTCAACAATCGCTTCAATATTATTTTCAGCCACTAAACCTTGCATAAATCTCGGATGGGTAAAGCCTTTTTCCGCTGTAGTGTTTAAGAATTTCAATAAATCGTCATAAAAACCATCTACATTCAAAAATGCACACGGTTTTAAGTGAATCCCCAATTGCGCCCATGTCCATTGTTCAAAAATCTCTTCCAATGTCCCAGCACCACCCGGAATTGCGATAAAACCATCAGATAATTCTGACATCTTGGTTTTACGCTGCTGCATATCTTCAACCACATGCAATGCGGTTAAATTGGGATGCGCCAATTCTTTATCAACCAATACCCGTGGAATCACCCCAATGACTTTCCCACCTGCTTGTAAGGCACTGTCCGCAACAACGCCCATTAGTCCTGAACGGCCACCTCCATACACCAATGTAATTCCTTGTTGTGCCAAACAACGTCCAACACATTCAGCCACTTGGAGGTATACGGTATCTTTACCTAAAGCTGAACCACAGAATATTGCGATCGATTTCATTTATAATCACCATCAGATTGGGAATGCAAAGCTGGAAAAATCAACTTTAAAACAGATTTTTTCATAAAATAAGCAATTGAACAGTGTTTTTCAGCCAATCCTTGTCTAAAATACACCCATTCATTTTTTACATACTGCGCAAGGGGAAAAGACAACATGCTTGAAGCCTTTTATGCCACAGAGCGCGGTAGCCTGGAAGATGTCACCATCAATGGTGACTTTGATTTACATCAGGATTTAGTTTGGCTCGATCTCATTGCTCCATCTCAAGAAGAACAGCAATGGATTATGGATGCCTATGATCAAAATTTACCGACATTAAAATCGCTGGAAGACATTTCATCGAGTGCGCGATTTTACCGTGATGATGACGGTATTTTACATATCAGTACGTATTTTTTAACGAAAAATAAAAACTTTCAAGTCGACGGCGAACCAGATGAAGAAAACTCTGGTGCCTTAGCAACCGTTCAAACTGTTGCCTTTATTTTGCATAAAGAACGTTTATTTACCTTACGTGGTGAAAAACTCGTGGCGTTCCGTGCCTTTCGTGCACGTGCGCGTCGCAATGACTATGAAATTGACTATAAAGATCCGACTTGGATTTTATTGGGTTTGTTAGAAGCGAAGCTCGATGAACTTGCGGATATCTTAGAAGATATCCACAAGGACTTGGAAAAGTATTCCACAGAAGTATTGAACAACCGTCATCGTGAAATGATTTTAGATTTGGATGACATGATTACCCGACTCGCGCATTTAGAAGATATGCTCGGGAAAGCGCAACTGTGTTTAATCGATTTACGTCGTGTTCTCACCTTCTTGTCACGTCCACGTGCTCTGGGCAGTCATATTTATGATGCCGATATTCGAGAACTCAGTGAAGACGTTCGCTCACTGGTCGAACATGATGCCTTCTTGTTCCAAAAGGTTCGATTCCTCTTGGATACCACATCAGGATTCATTAACACCGAACAGAATGACACGATTCGTCGATTCTCGATCTTACCAAGTATGCTTGCGCCACCTATGTTGGTTGCCAGCGTTTATGGTATGAATACTGAGGTCCTGCCATTTGCGCATGGAACCACCAGTTTTGTGATTGTGAGTTTGATTCTGATCGCCTTCTTTATTGGGCCACTGATTTACTTCCGTTGGAAAAAATGGATTTAAGTTGGGTTTGAATGCCATCTTTTGCCTAATTCCAGAACCGTGTTGATTCTATGGTAATTGATCAGCTTTACTAGGGTAATAAATTCACTCTCGCCAGTATGCTGAAACTGAAATATCTGTAAAAACTTTGCTATATACAACCTCACCCTACCCCTCTCCTAAAAGGAGAGGGAAATTTTGGAGCAATAAAAAAAGCACCTTACGGTGCTTTTTTTATTTAGATCAGCTGCAAGTCATGTTCTAAATGACAAGCTTGAATAATCTTCATCATTTTCTCAGGGACAGCCTTAAATTGTAAGCCCTGTGTTTTTGGCGTTTGACGTAACCAACGCACCAATACTGCCAGTGCCAATGTACTGCCATGCTCAAGTTCAGCAAGATTAACCACCAATGGAAAAGCTTGCTGTTGTTGGATCAGTTTCAAACCATCTTGATAATATTGCTCAGCATTTTCATAATCAATTTTGCCTGAAACAACTAACTCTTGCTGATGAAGTTTAATCACGCATCACCTATCTTATTTTTTCTTATCAATGGCAGCTTCAGCATCTGGCTTGAAGTTTGCAATTGCTTTATCAATGTTACCGCCATTACGTTTTACAGTTGCCGCAAACTGGTTACGGAATTGAAGACCTAAGTCGATACCTGAAACGTTGATGTTACGGATTTTCCATTGTGAACCTTTGTCTGCCAACTGGAAAGACACAGGAATTTTTTCACCATTGTTATTGAAGTCGATGGTCACAACAGGGTTTTTGCTGGTTGAAGCTTTGTATGGACGCATTGTGTAAGTTTGATTACTAAACTTAGAGAATGCCGAACCATAGTTTTCAATGAGCGTTTCACGGAAGTTACGTTCGAACTGTGCGCGCTGCGCCGCAGAACTATATTGGTTTGTTGCATAGGTACCCATCACAATACGGGTAAATGATTGTGAATCAATGTACGGGTCAAGGTTTTGACGCACAATCGCTTTTACTGCAGCAGGGTTATTTTGTAGTTTTGCATGATCAGCTTTTAAACGAGAAATCAGACCATCCGCTACTTTTTTTACAAATGCTGGAGGCGCTTCGCTTGGTGCTGCAAATGCCGTACCTGCCATCATAGTTGATAATATACTTGCAGTAAGCGTATGTTTTAACAATGTATTCACTTAATTTCTCCTCAAATTATTCAACAAATGCAGGTTCTGCATCGGTTGTTTCAGCAGCTTCAGTTTTTTGTTCAGGCTCTGCTGTATTGTCTGATTTGTTCCCAGCACCACCGGTCACAAACTTCGACACTAAATCTTCAATTTCCATCGTACCTTGGGTATTTCCAATTTGATCACCACGTTTCAGGAAGTTGACACCACCACCCGGCACGATTTTCAAATATTTCTCACCCAATAGACCATTGGTTGCTACCATAATGTAAGCATCTTCGTCGATATTGGTGATGGATTTCATGTTAGCAATCAGTTGCTGTTCCATTTCTTTTTGTTTCTTTGGATCAGCGGCTTCATATTCAGCGCTATAACGCAGTTCTTCTAATGCATTTTTTTGCACTTCTTTTAATTGTTCTGGAGTATAAGAGGTCAAAGACCCATCCATTTTTAAATGCGCTGTCACTAAGCGCGTTACAGGATCAAGTTTCAAAGATTCAACTTGTCCGACTTTCACACCACTTAAAGTCACTTTTGCACGCGGTTTAATCCCGTTTACATTTTCAAAAGTCGCTGTAAGTTCATAACTATCTTTTAAATTATTACCCACCAAGCCACTTACTCGCATTGCCAAGAAAAAAATAGCTATCGCAAATAAAATGACAAAAATACCGACGGCCAGTTCACTCGTACGTGATTTCATTAAATACCTCCGAACATGACCGCAGTCAACACGAAATCTGAACCTAAAACACACAACGACGAGTACACCACAGTACGGGTTGTCGACGTTGCAATACCTTCTGAAGTTGGTACACAGGCATAACCCTGATACACCGCAATCCAGGTACAAATTAATGCAAATACAAAACTTTTAATGATCGTGCCGTTAAACACATCTTTAAAGAATTGCACACTATTCTCAATGCCACTCCAGTACGAACCTTCATCGGCACCCAGAAAATCCACACCCACCAATTTACCGCCCATAATGCCAACAGCAGCAAAAATTACAGACAACATCGGTAAGCTAAAAACACCGGCCCACAGTCGCGGTGAAATAACACGTTTGAGTGGATCAACACCAATCATTTCCATACTGGACAATTGTTCTGTGGCTTTCATCAAACCAATTTCAGCGGTTAAGGCAGAACCCGCACGCCCTGCAAAAAGAAGTGCAGCGACAACTGGAGCCAATTCACGCAGTAAGGTTAAGGCAACTGCTGTCCCTAACATGGCCTCACTACCGAAGGTCGACAAGATGCTATACATCTGCAAACCGAGTACTGAACCAATAAACAAGCCTGAAACTACAATGATCAGTAGGGATAACACACCTACACGATACATTTGATAAATAAACAGTTTCACACCCATGACAGTCGGCATGGAAAATAAGATTTGCAGCAACATAATGGTTGCCACACCAATGCCTTCAACACGCTCAATAACACGTCTACCTAAAGCGGCAATAGCATTCATGAACGAACCTCTTGATTTAAATAGGGCTGATGGCTGAATTGATAATCAACCGGACCTTCAACAGAACCAGTCAAGAACTGCTTCACAAATGGTGAAGCATTTGCTTTCAACTGTTCAGGCGTCCCTTCACCCTGCACTTTGCCTTCCGCCACAACATAAATGTAATCGGCAATCGATAATGTTTCTGCGACATCATGCGAGACAATAATCGTGGTGAGATCGAGGGCTTCACGCAAAGAACGAATTAAACGCGTCAATACACCCATCACAATCGGGTCTTGCCCTGCAAATGGCTCATCGTACATGATCAGTTCTGGATCGAGCGCTATCGCGCGCGCCAATGCCACACGACGATTCATACCACCAGACAGTTCCGAAGGCATCATTTGTTCTGCACCACGTAAACCCACTGACTCCTGTTTTAATGCCACAATTTCTGCAATTAAATGTTCAGGGAGTTTGGTATGTGCACGAATTGGAAAAGCGACATTTTCATAGACCGACATATCGGTAAATAAAGCGCCGCTTTGAAATAACATGCCCATACGTGCACGTGCTGCAAACAATTCATGTCGTGACATTCTTGCAATATCTTGACCATCAAGCATGACTTGACCCGAATCGGGGATTAATTGCCCACCGATTAAGCGTAGTAAAGTCGTTTTACCGGTGCCCGAAGGCCCCATAATTGCAGTAATTTGACCACGACGAATTTTTAAACTGACATTGTCATAAATGACGCGTTCCCCTCGTTTAAAACTCAGGTCTTTCACTTCAATCAGTGCCTGAGTCTGAGAAGACGTTTGATTATTCATAGCTGAGGATTTTCCTGCATTTTTTCAGCATGCATACTATAAAGGATTGATGTTCAAAATGTTACCTCTGCATGCGCAGAGTTCCCTGCATTCCATCAGGTAATTTGTTTTTTCTTATTAATAATAATTTTGGTATAGATGTAAAAAGAGGACTAGGCTAATTTAGTTAAGATAGTTGTAAATATAGTAAACAATATTACATAACAGCAGAGTCAAGCCGATATAAGACATAAGCACCTCAAACATCACTGTACGAAAAAAAGATAAATCATTATTCATAATTATCATTAAACATATAAAGTATGATCAAGTATACATTTTTTTATTTAAAAAGCTAATTTAATTCCATAAAAAAAACCGGTGTTTCCACCGGTTTTTTTCGATATTTCTTTCGAAATTCAATTAGTCATTGAATTTACGACGTGGACGGTCTTCACCGAAAGTGCGCTCGCCACGTGGCTTATCATCACCAAAACGTTTTGGACGATCATCACCGAAACGTTTTGGACGATCTTCGCCGCTAAATGAACGTTGTGGACGGTCGCCATTAAATTCACGACGTGGACGATCTTCACTAAATGAACGCTTAGGACGATCACCAAAACCATTTTCACGTGGTTTGTAATCTACACGGTTGCCACGGTTGTCATCGTTAGAACGAGGACGATCACCGAAACCACCTTCGCGACGTGGACGATCTTCAAAACCGCCTTCACGACGTGGACGATCGTTGTTAAATTCGCGACGTGGACGATCTTCAAAACCGCCTTCACGACGTGGACGATCGTTGTTAAATTCGCGACGTGGACGATCTTCAAAACCGCCTTCACGACGTGGACGATCGTTGTTGTATTCGCGACGTGGACGATCTTCAAAACCGCCTTCACGACGTGGACGATCTTCGCCACCGAATGAACGACGTTCGCCATCACGGTTGCCTTCACGACGTTTGAAGTTTGATTCGCCTTCAAAACGACGACCGCCACCGAAACCACCGCGACCACCGCGACCACCGTCACGACCACGACCGCCATCACGACGACCATCACGGCTACCACGTGCAGGAGGTGGAGATGGCTCAAGACCTTCAATTTCAGATACATTTAAACGTGCATCTAAGAAGTCTTCTAAAGCACGGATTTTACCGCGTTCACGGTAAGTCGCTAAAGTGATTGCGTTACCTGTACGACCCGCACGACCTGTACGACCGATACGGTGTACATAGTCTTCGTTCTTCATTGGAAGACCGAAGTTAATTACGTGAGAGATTGTTGGTACGTCAAGACCACGTGCTGCAACGTCAGTTGCAACTAAGATTTTTGCGCGACCTTCACGGATGCTGCGTAAACGACGGTTACGTACAGTTTGTGGCATTGCACCGTGAAGTGCTACAACTGAAAGACCTGCTTCAGCTAGCTCTTCAGCCAACATATCTGTGTCTTCTTGAGTTGAAGCGAATACCACAGCTTGGTCTACGTCTTCAGCGTTCAACCAGTGTGTTAATAATTTTTTCTTGTGCTCGAAACCATCAGTCCAGTGAAGTGTCTGAGTGATATCAGTGTTTGTAGAGTGACCAGTTTCAATTGCAATACGTACTGGATCATTCATCATACGTTCTGCAAGCGTAATAATACGGCCAGCAAATGTTGCAGAGAACATCAATGTTTGTTTACGGTTAGCCGCTAAATCACTGATTGCTTCAAGGTCTTCAGAGAAACCTAGGTCAAGCATACGGTCAGCTTCGTCGACGATTAATGCATCAACGTTGTCTAATTTAATTTGACGACGGTTAACAAGGTCAAGTAAACGACCTGGAGTCGCAACGACAACTTGTGCACCTTTAAGCTGTTGGATTTGTTTACCGAAAGGCATACCACCCATGATTGCTGCAATACGTACACCTTTCATGTGACGAACTAAAGCAATTGCGTCTTGGCTAACTTGTTGAGCCAATTCACGAGTTGGGCAAAGTACAAGAATAGACGGTGCAGTAACCGCTTTCATGCGCTCTTTGAAAGACAACAAAGTGTCTTGACCAGCCAAAGCATTCACAGTTGGGAGTAAGAATGCAGCTGTTTTACCAGAACCAGTTTGGCTTGATACAAGAAGATCTTTACCTTCAAGTGCCGCTGGAATTGATTGTTCTTGTACTGGAGTTGGTGTAGTAAAACCTAGACCTTGTAATGCCAGTTGTAACGACTCATGTAAAGGAAAATCAGCAAAAGTTTTGCTCATAGAGTATTTCACCCCGAATGTGGGTGCTCCATTAAAAATATAAATTCAGATGAACATCGGCAAAAAGCGGCACAGCAATAAACGCTGAAAATATAGAATCAGCGGCGATCCGAGAACGACGATGCGTATAACGCACACATGATAACAGCCGCAACCTGAAAGAATCGCTTAGCGATTGGGTGGGGCGCGAAATATCGTCCTCTCTTTGGACCGGAACGCGCATACACAATGATAGAAGAGAATGTTCAGGTAATGAACGAAATTTAGTGCGTGGGCGGATTATAGCAGAATATTTTGAAAAGTCATCTATTTTAGTTGGTTTGTCACAAATAATTCATAAAACGCCTATTTATAAGGTGTTGGCGTCCATTTTATTTCGTAGAAATCCTATTTAATACTATTTTAGCAACCCTTTACAGCTCTCACTTTAAAATACTTTGACCGTAATCTAGACAAAAATAAAGCCCCCTTAAAGAGAGCTTTATTTAATTATTCTGTCAATAAACTCGAATCAGCGTTCTATTATTTAGCTGCGTCAGCCCAAGCTGGAACTACAGCTTGCATTAAAGGCTTAAGCATTTTCATAGAACATGCAAGTACTTGACCATTATCCATAGAGTCGTTACCACCACGAGCATCAACCACAGTACCGCCCGCTTCTTTCACAATTAACTCACCCGCAGCGATGTCCCATGGTTTCAAACCAAGTTCGAAATAACCATCAAAACGTCCAGCAGCAACATAAGCAAGGTCAAGTGCAGCAGAACCTGTACGACGGTATTGTGCGCCAGCTTCAGTCACATTTAACAATGAGTCAAAATGATTTTTTGCAAAAGAAACCACTTCACCATTACGTATTTTACGGTATGCATGACCCACTGAAAGGAATGTATTTTCCAAGCTGTCTTTTACATTTACACGAATACGGCGTTGGTTCATCATCGCGCCACGACCACGACTTGCAGAGAACAACTCATCTTTCACCGGGTCATAAATAACACCGTGTTGAGTTACACCTTTATGTTGAACTGCGATAGAGATACAGAAATGCGGTACACCGTTAACGAAGTTAAGCGTGCCATCAAGTGGGTCAATGATCCAACACCAATCAGCGTCGTGACCTTTACCTTCTTGTAGACCAAACTCTTCACCAAGGAAGCTGTGATTTTTATAGCTTTTACGTAGGGTATCGATAGTCAATTGTTCCAAGTAACGATCAACACGCGTTACAGGACCATCAATTCCTTTTTCTTCGACTTGTAGATCGAGTTTATGACGATTTTGATGCGCTTTTAAAAGCTCTTGACCAACTAATTGAGCCGCACGCGCAGCCATAACCACCATAGGTTCCATTGAACACCCACTACAAATTTGAAGATACTGATAAAGAATAATGCATAAAAGCCCTTATATCTTATCAAATATAAGGGCTTTTAGGGAAAAAATGTTTCTAAAAATTAGAATATCAGCAAACGACTGTTTGTGTGGATTTTAACCAGACCTGTTCAATCGATGCTGTAATGCCCGCTGCATCCAATCCTGCTTGTTGTAGCATTTGAGCATGTGATGCTTGGTGCATGAAATCATCCGCCAATCCAAGATTGAGGATTGGTTTCACAATAGCTGCCTGTGCTAAGTATTCATTGACTGCACTACCTGCACCTGCCATCACCGCATGTTCTTCAACAGTCACAAATAACTGCGTTGAATCAGCAATTTGATCAATCAACTGTGTATCAAGCGGTTTCACGAAGCGCATATTCAGAACGCGAACAGCCACATCGAGTTTTTCAGCGATGGCTTGACCTGCTTCTAGCGCAGCTTGAACGCGACTGCCAAAAGCCAAAATCGAAATGGTCGATTCTTGCGAACCATTGAAAGTTGCGAGAATTTCACCACGACCGATTTCAAGTTCGGTCAGCGCTTGTTGAATTTCAACACCTACGCCATTTCCACGTGGATAACGTACCGCAGCGGGGCCTTTATACAAATACGCTGTATGCAACATTTGACGGCACTCATTTTCATCTTTTGGTGCCATGATGACTATATTTGGGACTGTACGCATAAAGGCATAATCATACGCCCCTGCATGTGTTGGGCCGTCTTCACCGACTAAACCAGCACGGTCAATGCCAAAGGTCACATCTAAATTTTGCAATGCCACATCATGAATTAATTGATCATAACCACGTTGCAAGAAAGTAGAATAAATTGCGACTACAGGTTTTACCCCTTCACACGCCATACCCGCAGCAAGCGTGACGGCATGTTGTTCAGCAATAGCAACATCAAAGAAACGTTCAGGATATTGCTTGGCGAATTTCACCATACCTGAGCCTTCACACATTGCAGGTGTAATCGCCAACAAACGATCATCTTGTGCCGCTTCGTCACATAACCACTGACCAAACACATCTGAATATTTAGGTGCTGTTGCTGTCGCAGTAGGTGCATTCAACTTGCCAATCGCATGGTATTTAATTTGGTCTGCTTCAGCAGGTTCAAAGCCTTTGCCTTTTTTTGTATAGACATGTACTAAACGTGGGCCTTTACGCTTTTTCAAAGCCTCGAACACATGGCTCAGCTGTGTTACATCATGACCATCAAAAGGACCAAAATAATCAAAACCAATGGCTTTAAATAAGTTATCTGCTGCATCGGTCGCAGCACAATGTAGGCGTGAGTTATAAGTCCATTCTGGATGTGGCTGCACAAATGCTTCGCCATCTTCAGAAATATTCACCGACTGACCACTTTCCCAAATGGCAGCGAGGTGTTTGGCAAAACCACCGGTACTGCATGAGATCGACATATCATTGTCGTTTAACACCACCATAAGGTCAGCATCATGCGCTACAGCATCATTCATGGCTTCAAACGCCATACCTGCCGTCATAGCGCCATCACCGACAATCGCCACCACATGGCATGGGTCTTGTTTAAAGCGGCGTGCCAAAGACATACCAAGACCAGCTGAAATTGCAGTCGATGAATGTCCGACACCAAAGGTATCAAATTCTGATTCTTCGCGTGCTGGGAATGCGGCTAAGCCATCTTTAGCACGAATCGTCACAAGTTGCTCACGACGACCTGTTAAGGCTTTATGTGGATAAGCTTGATGCCCCACATCCCAAATTAAGCGATCATTCGGCGTGTCAAAACAATAATGCAGCGCGACCGTCAGCTCAATTACCCCGAGATTGGCACCAAAATGCCCACCACTTTGTCCAGCTGCATACAAAATGAACTGACGTAACTCATCCGCCACTTGCTCTAATTGGCTGCGCTCGAGTAAACGAAGTTGTTGTGGATGGTTAATTGTATCCAGCAACGGTGTTACAGGGCGTTGAGATGGTATTTCTTTATACAGCATAATGTGGCAAAGCCTTCTAAAGCCTGGCAAATTCCTAAGCTCGGTCTAAATGGGTAATTCGATCATATTGTCGAATTGTATCACCTTACAATCAGCCAAACTTGTAGCGATGTAATTTTTAGCAATGATCTCGCAGGGGAGATTTTGAATGAGTCAGATTATCCTGAATAATCTTCCTATTTATCAACTATTATCGTTCGCTTTATACAAAAAAGAAAATGTTCTGCATAAAATCATCGTTGCAATTCTACCAATGTCCTAGCATTACGCTATACTTTAGCCAATTTATAATCGAATAAACGGGTTAAGCAGTGCCTATAGAATTTGTCGCAACGTCAAGATTACCGACCGCTTTTGGTGAATTCAATATTACCGTTTTTCAGGATCCTGAAACTGGTGAAGAACATGTTGCCCTCTCTAAAGGATTAGAGGAAGCACCAACAGAACCTGTATTGGTGCGTATCCATTCTGAGTGCCTCACAGGCGATGCCTTCGCTTCGCTTAAATGTGATTGTGGTCCACAACTTCAAGCGACACAAAAACTGATTAATGAAGCAGGACAAGGCGTAATTTTATATTTACGACAAGAAGGTCGTGGTATTGGTCTCACCAATAAAATTCGTGCCTATGCCTTACAAGATCAAGGTCACGATACAGTCGATGCTAACCTGATGTTAAATCTACCTGCTGATGCACGTCGATATGACATGTGTCCCATCATGCTGAACCATCTACACATTAAAGAAGTCCGTTTAATTACCAATAACCCTTTAAAAATTGCAGCACTGCAAGAACAAGGTGTAAATGTGGTTGATCGCGTACCGCTCACCGTAGGTTTAAATCCCTTTAATGAACAATATTTAAAAACCAAACATGATCGTATGTCGCATATGTATCAAAAGGATGATTTTTAAAAGTCCTTTTAATTCTCTATAAATTAATCCCTCCAAACCTCCCTTTCCAAAAGGGAGGCTTTCCCCTCTTTATTAAAGAGGGGTTAGGGGAGATTCAAATCGTCATCGAAAAAATACGATTTTCAGGTACACGACGTTTTAATCGTAAATCAAAGGCCATGCAGATATTACGCACAAACGGTTTGCCCTTTTCAGTGATCTGGATCTGCTGCCCATCAATCTTCAAAAGTTGATCTTCCTGCATTTCTTGCAACTGAGCTAAGACTTCTTCAATTTCAGGAAATGCCATTTCTGCACTGTCCCAAGAGGTACTAAAAGTACACATCAAATTCAGAATATGTTTACGAATAATTAAATCTTCAGAACTCAAGACATGCCCACGATAGACAGGAATTTCATTTGCATCTAAGCGTGCATAGTAGTCTTCAATTTTCTTTTCATTTTGCGCAAAACTGTACCAGCTGTCACTAATAGATGATAAGCCCAGACCGATCATCACCTGAGTTTTCGATGCGGTATACCCCATAAAATTACGATGCAGACTCCCCTCTGCAAAGGCTTTTGCCATTTCATCTGACGGCAAGGCAAAATGGTCCATCCCTATTTCATGATAGCCATGTGCAAGCAGTTGCTTCTTACCTTCTTCATAGCATTGACGTTTTAAATCATCTTTCGGCACATCGGCATCTTTAAAACCACGTTGCCCATTGCCTTTAATCCACGGCACATGCGCATAACTATAAAAAGCCAAACGATCTGGCATTAAGCGATTCGTTTGATCAATGGTATGTAGCACATCTTTTAAATCTTGAAATGGCAGACCAAACACCAAGTCATGTGAAATTGAGGTATAGCCAATGTCCCGTGCCCATTGGGTCACTTGCTCGACATGTTCAAAAGGTTGAATGCGGTGAATGGCTTTTTGCACATTTTCATTATAATCCTGTACCCCATAACTCACACGACGAAAGCCCAAATCATACAAGGATTGTAAATGTTCGCGCGTGGTGTTGTTGGGATGGCCTTCGAAACTAAATTCATGCTGATCTGCAACTGTTGCGTGAGCCAAAATCCCTTGAATCAATTGGGTTAAATGTTCAGGGGAGAAAAATGTCGGTGTTCCCCCGCCCAAATGAATTTCTTTAATCATTGGTTTTTCTACCAATAATTGGCAATACAAGTCCCATTCTTTTAATACAGCTTGAATGTAAGGCAGTTCCATTTCATGCTTTTTGGTCACCTTTTTATGGCAACCGCAAAAAGTACATAAGCTTTCACAAAATGGCAGATGAATATAGAGACTAATACCTTCGCTTTGATTCGACTCATCAAAAGATCGTTTAAGCCCCTGCTTCCATTGCGCCAATGAAAATTCCGCTTCTTCCCAATAAGGTACCGTTGGGTAACTGGTATAGCGTGGGCCGGGTACATTATATTTTTGAATTAAGGAACTCGCCTGTAAGGACATAGATGCACCATTTCGATCAATCAATGAGATTCAATTTGAATCTCCCTGCGAATATTGTGCTGAGCTTCTGCTTTGAATTCAACCAAGCAACTTAGTCGGAAATGCCCCCCTTCTTTTTATCCTTATAAGTTCCGATTCAAACATAGAGTCCCAATATCGATGTGAAGTATCAGGAAATTCCCCTTAAGTTTTAAGCCAAATTATGCTTTGATGATACTTATCTTTGAGTCTTGCCATAAAGGTCACCATGCAGAATCCAACTTCAGCAGATATACAACGTGTAGATGATTTCCTTCGAGATTTACAGGCCCGTATTTGTGCCGCATTGGAACAACAAGAACGCGCAGGTGGCGGTGAGGCTGAATTTATCATTGATGATTGGGAGCGTCCTGAAGGTGGCGGTGGACGTTCACGTGTACTGCAAAATGGCAGCGTGATCGAAAAAGGTGGTGTAATGTTCTCGCACATCAATATTTCTAAACTGCCTGCATCCGCAACTGAGCGCCACCCCGCCATTGCCGGTGCAAAAGCGCAAGCCATGGGTGTTTCATTGGTGATTCATCCCAAAAATCCTAACGTACCAACCTCACATGCCAATGTTCGTTTATTTGTCGCTGAAAAAGAAGGTCAAGACCCAATTTGGTGGTTTGGCGGCGGTTTTGATTTAACACCCTATTATCCAAACGATGAAGATGTTTTGTCATGGCATCAAACAGCACATGACCTCTGTGCGCCATTTGGTGACAACATCTACCAAGAACATAAAAAATGGTGTGATGACTATTTCTATTTAAAACATCGTGATGAACAACGCGGCGTTGGCGGTTTATTTTTTGATGATCTTAATCAATGGGACTTTGAAACGTGCTTCCAATATATGCAAGCGGTTGGAAATGGTTATTTAGAAGCCATTTTGCCGATTTTCCAAAAAAACCAAGATAAAGCCTATACAGAAGCACAGCGTGACTTCCAACTTTACCGTCGTGGACGCTATGTTGAATACAATTTAGTTTATGACCGAGGCACATTGTTTGGTTTACAAACAGGTGGTCGTATTGAGTCAATTTTAGTGAGCATGCCTCCCTTAGCAGGCTGGTCTTATCGTCCTGAATGGGAAGAAAATTCTGCTGAGAAAAAGCTCACAGACTTTTATTTAAAACCACAAGACTGGTTAAATCAGTTGAAATAACACAAAAAAGCCTCTGACTTCAGAGGCTTTTTAAATTCAGTGATTTACTGCTCACTTTGTAACGACCTGAGCATAAAAAATACCTTTTATAGTCATTTACTTTGTAATGATAATCATCAACAATGACACAAGTTTCACACAGCTTAGCCCTACATAGTGACGCTGATGACGTTTACACTAGTCGCTGATTTTTTAATTGGACGGAGTATCGCTCGTATGCCAACTCAACTTACTCAAAAACCAAATGCATTTAGCTACGCTGCTCTGGTATTTTGGAGTTTTGCTGTTGTATTGGTAAGTGCAATCAGTACCAATATTTTTTCTGAAACATCACTGAACGATAATTTAGCCATTGGCTTTATGGTTTTTGCACTCATTGGACTGGTATTCAGTGCTGCAATCATTTTGATTAAAAGCGTTTTAGAAATTTGTAATCCCTAAGATCATGCGCTTGTACATCCATTAATTAGCTGTAACCTATTCGCAAATTCCCTTGCAATATTCAGCTTTTCTAAGCTGCCCGAACTTTAGTTCAAGAATTTGGCGTATATTGTCTGCTCTAATTCACTCCGACATGGACGCTACAATGAGCAAACAATTTGCCGTGATTGGTAACCCAATTGAACAATCACGTTCCCCTGAACTGCATCATGCCTTTGCTCAAAAAACTGGCCTCGACATTCAGTACAGCAAACGACTTGCTCCTCTTGATGGTTTTAAAGATAGCGTAGAACGCTTTTTTGCCGAAGGTGGTATCGGCATGAATGTCACTGTGCCATTTAAAGAACAAGCTTTTGCACAATGTGCGGTACTGACTGAACGTGCCAAAATTGCAGGTGCCGTAAACACACTATGGATGCAAGATGGTCAATTACATGGTGACAATACTGATGGTCAAGGCTTGGTGAATGCCATTCATGCCTTGGACTGGTCGCTTGAAAATACGGATATTTTAATTATTGGTGCAGGTGGTGCAACTCGTGGTGTTATTTATCCATTGGTTCAGGCGGGTGTGAAAAAAATTGTGATCGCGAACCGCACGCTTGCACGTGCTGAACAATTGGTTGTTGATTTAAAAGCTGCTGTGCCCAATGCTGAACTGCAAGCAATTGCGTTAAATGATTTAAATGGCGATTTTGATTTAGTCATTAATGCGACCTCTGCTAGCTTAAGCGGTGAGGCACTGGTTTTGCCAGAAAATCTGCAATTTAAGCATGCTTATGAAATGGCGTATGGCAAACCGTCAACATTCTTAGATCAAGCCAAAGCCCGTCATGTACCCACATCAGAAGGATTTGGCATGTTAGTCGGTCAGGCAATTGAATCATTTTCGATTTGGAATGGTGTCAAACCTGAACTAAAAGATTTTCTCTAACGGTTCACTCCTTTCAAAGACAAAAAAGAACCTCCATTGAGGTTCTTTTTTATTCTTAGATTCAAAAAACTTCTAAGATTACTTCATTTGTTTTTGCACAACTTTATAAGCTTCATAATAAGCCGACTGACTGAAAAGATCTTCATGTGCAACCGTTAAGCCATTAACCGATGCTTCAGATAACTGACCTTTGGTGTCATCAACAAACGCTTTGGCATAGACTTTAGCTGCTTTCGCCAATTCTGCTTTTTCAGCACCCTCCAAGTCATACATCGCTAAATATTTTTGCTGATAAAGCTGAGCAAAGATCGCTTGCTTAGTTTTATAAGTTTTCAGCAACTGATTAAACTCGTGCTTTTCCTTCGCTTCGCGAATGCCCTCTTGCATATACGCACGTACTGTTGAACCCAGATCATCAAAATCTTCATAGGTGTTTAACACATGCTTTTCACGCAACTGATTTAAGCGCTTCAAAGCATTACCTTTTGGCTTATCTAAATCCTCAAGGAATTGATATGCATACACTTCTGAAATTTCATTTAATGCAGCTGCTGAATAATATTTCACATATTCTGGGCGATAAGCAGCAAATGCCACTGCAAAAGCCGCTTGATAGGCTTTCACTTCAGAATGATGACGTGCATAACTTTGTGCTGCAACGGTACTTAAATACTCAGGTAATTCAATAGAATCTTGATGATTTACATCATCGGCTGATGCCGTTTCAGCTTCCTCAGCATATGGGTCTTGACCTGTAATTGGAGAAAGTAAGCCTTTCACCATATTTTCAAACAGTGAATCTTTACTGACTTCTTCAATCGATTTTGCTTGTTTCAATGCTTGACGATCAATTGGCGTCGCATTGCCATAATTGAAAATCTGGTTAGTACTTTTGAGGTTCACTTTCCCGATACGTAGGTCAGAAAAAGCTAGGTTGTAATCCATATTTTGAACGCGACCTTTTTGATCCAAGCCAACATCCGCCACGAAACTTGCAGTTGTGGTTTTGGTTGACTTCATCGCTTGGGCAATTTCAGCTTGATGTTGTTGCCACAACTGTTTGAATTGTTGTGCAGTGATGAGTTGCTGTGTGCGATAAGGCTTAAACACGGGTTTTAATTGATCAATCGCAGTGGAAGAAAGACTCTCTTCTTCACTTGCATCAGCCACTTCACTTGCATGCTCATGCTGCTCTGCGTTATTAGAAATTACACGTACATCTCGATAATCTCGACAGAGTGTAACTTTACCAATCGGCACATTTTTGGCTGTTTGTAATGCTAAACATTGTTCTTCAGACACGCTTTGCTTTGCTGTTTCTTCGTCGTCAGCATATTCACTTGCCTCTGCATATTCTTCATACTCAGAGCCACCTGACGCTGTAGCATCCGCTGCATAACCTGCATCATATGCTTCATCTGCCTCCTCTACTTCTTCAGTTTCGGCATCAGCATGCTCATGGTACATCAAGCTATGCATTTTACTATTTACAACGCCATAGACACGCTCTACAGAGGCATATGCAGTATCAATTTCTTCTTCATCTGAATCTACTTCCTCCGCCGCAGCAGTTGCCGCTGCGGTTGCAGCTTCAGCCGTAGCATATGCTTCTGCAGCTGCATAGGCTTCTGCAGCAGCTACATTAGCTTCTTGTTCAGCGTCTACTTCAGATTCAACAAACTTCTGACCTTTAATTTGCTCGGTATAATAAATTTCATTGATATAATCATATAATTCTAGCTGCGTATGCAGGGTTTCTACATCACCAACGAAACGAATTTTTTTGGTAATACCCGCATCTTTTTCTGCATGACTCAATGCGACATTTTGAACTTGATTTGGCTCCGCCAGTTCATATGGCAAAGCATTCATTTCTTTGAGTAAGACTGCAAATTTCTTTAAATCAATCTTCTCTAAACTATCTTTATGTTTGGAAAAATCGACATACGCAAAACTGCCTTGGCTTTCACGATTGACCATAAATGGCATGAACGCAAAGTAGTTGGTATAAAATTTCTTTTCATTAAAATCAACCACCATCGGTAGCTGAGCTTGAACCTGTAACGTTGGTTTTTGATAATTCAGCTGTAAAGTTAATGCCGCGATTTTTTGGCGGAAATGCACCGAACTGGTATAGCTAAATTGCAAGTCATTCAAAAGATTTTGCAAAGACGAAGCGATTTTCGATTTAGTCGAACTGCCATTACTATGGCCATAATCAGAATATAATGTTGGCGTATTTTCCTCTGCCAAAGCTTGATAAAGCTGCTTTTTCTCTTTCTGACTAAATGGAATATTCTGTGCTTTAATGAGTTGATCCAACTGCTTTTTTAATTGCGGATCAAGTTCAGCTTTCTTCTCTGGCAATGCTGCAGGCTTAGCTGTTGGCTGTTCCGATTCAAATTGAATATCCGTTTGAATTGAAAATTGACCTTTCATGTCATAGCTTGAATTTTCAAACATCGCATTGAGACCCTGTGTGGCTTGTTGCCCCAAGGTCTGATCTGACTGATTGGTTTTAATGACATGTTGAGCACACCCACTAATGCTCAAACCCAGTAAACAAAGTGTTATATATTTTAAACGCATAATATTCGCTGAAAACCTAAGTTCTTTATGATTTATTAAAAGAAAAAATTGATCAAAAGATCAACTTTAAGTCTATCAGAACATTACTTTTCACTTGTTGGTTTAATATTACAATTCGCCTTTCTGACATTTTTTTAAGGCGTATTTATCAATGTTTTTTAGCCAAAACTATGAATAATCAAATCATCAATACAGATAATCCAAAAAAATTTCGAAATTAGGATTAAGACTATGCCTGCATACAAAGCGCCTTTACACGATATTCGTTTCTTAATGAATGAAGTGCTCGATTACCCTGCACACTACCAAACACTTTCTAATGGTGAAGCTGCAGATGCAGACACTGTTGACATGATTTTGGAAGGTGCAGCTGACTTTTGTGAAAATATTCTTTCACCGCTTAATCAATCTGGCGACGAAGAAGGCTGTCATTTTGAAAATGGCGAAGTAAAAACGCCAAAAGGTTTTAAAGAAGCATACGACCAATTCGTTCAAGGTGGCTGGCAAGGTCTGTCGTTCCCTGAAGAATTTGGCGGTCAAAACTTGCCACAATCATTAAACCTAATCAAATCCGAAATGATGGGTACAGCAAACTGGTCATTCCAAATGTATCCAGGCCTCAGCGTAGGTTGTATCAACACCATCATGCAGTTTGGTTCAGATGAACAGAAAAACCAATATTTGCCAAACCTTGTATCAGGTACATGGTCAGGCACGATGTGCTTAACTGAACCTCAATGTGGTACCGACTTAGGTCAGGTAAAATCTAAAGCAGAGCCTCAAGCCGATGGTAGCTATGCGATTTCTGGTACAAAAATCTTCATCTCTGCGGGTGAACACGATTTAACAGATAACATCGTACACATTGTTCTTGCACGCCTTCCAGATGCACCTGCCGGCACCAAAGGCATTTCATTGTTCATCGTTCCTAAATTCCTTGTGAATGCAGACGGTTCAATCGGCGAACGTAACCCTGTCAGCTGTGGTTCAATCGAACACAAAATGGGGATCCGTGCATCTGCAACGGCGGTATTAAACTTTGACAATGCCATTGGTTACCTTATTGGTGAAAAGCATAAAGGCTTACATGCAATGTTCACATTCATGAACACTGCACGTATCGGTACAGCGATCCAAGGGATTGCACATGCTGAATTGGCATTCCAAGGCGCGCTACCATACGCAAAAGAACGTATGTCTATGCGTGCACTATCAGGTAAAAAGGATCCTGAAAAAGTTGCAGATGCAATTATTCACCATGCAGATGTCCGTCGTATGTTATTGACGCAAAAAGCCATCGCTGAAGGCGGTCGTTCAATGATTTACTACGCTGCACAAATTGCCGACAAAATGGCAGATGCGTTAACGCGTGGTGATACAGCAGCGTTTGAAGCGCATGACGATCATTTAGGTTTCTACACCCCTATTTTGAAAGGTTTCTTAACTGAATTGGGTTATGAAGCCGCAAACCACGGTATGCAAGTTTACGGCGGCCACGGTTATATTAAAGAATGGGGTATGGAACAAATCGTACGTGACTCACGTATTTCTACCCTGTACGAAGGTACAACCGGCGTTCAAGCATTGGACTTGATTGGTCGTAAAGTATTACTGACTTCTAAAGGCAAAGTGATTCGTGACTACACTGCTGAAATCTTAAAATTCTGCGGTCAACATGCACGTAACAAATACATGCGTCGTTTTGCATGGGATTTAACTAAGCTTTGTGCACAGTGGAACGCATTAACCGTTCGTATCATGCTTGCTGCACGTAAAGACCGTGACATCGTATCTTCTGCTTCAGTTGATTTCTTGATGTTCTCTGGCTATGTGATGATGGCGTATTTCTGGGCTCAACAAGCTGCGGTTGCTTCTGAGAAATTAGCAGAAGGCAATGGTGCTGAAATTCCTGAATTCTATAAAGCGAAAATCAAAGTGGCTGATTTCTACTTTGAACGTATGCTTCCTCGCTCACAAGGTCATGCTGAAGCAATGGTTAATCCATCGAAAACCATGACTTCATTGGCTGCTGAACATTTTAGCTTTGACTACTAAGTAAAGAAATTAAGTGCCTCATCCTGTAGATGTACACATACAATAGGATGAGCATCTACAAAAATAAAGAACCTAATTTTCTATCGAAAGTTAGGTTCTTTTTTTTAATTAATGGCATAGGATTTATTTTACAGTAACAGTAATGGTTCCAGTATTTGCAGCACCAATTGCTGTTGTAGTGATATTACCCAGTGTATTATCAAATCCTGTGGTATTCACAGAAGCATCGATAGAACCCGAGTTAAAGGCAACGTTGGCAGCGCCGTAATTACTTAAAGTGCTTGTATCATAGTCATAATGACTACCACTGATTGCAGAGTTCATCCCAGCCGCAGCTCCTGCCGAGAAATCTGTAGTAGCATTTGAGTAATAATTACTTGCATCGCTATTACTTGCACTGTGGTTAGCACTATTACTGTGGTTAGAGGCCTCATCAGATACACTATGATGCCATCCTTCAGAATATGCAGATTCTGCAGCTTGATGTGCTGATGCAGCCTGATGTGCTGCTGAAGATTGTTCTGCTCCCGAACTAGTACTTGTAGTCGCATTACTTACTGAATGCTCCACATAACCCGAAAGTTCTTTAGAAAACTCTCCTCCACTTCCTGAAGTCATATTACCTTGTTGCAATGAGATGGTACCATTGTTGACTGCACCAATTGCTGTGGTTTTAATCTCTCCCTGCAAAGCATTTATAGATGTACTATCATACTGAAAAGGGTGACCGCTAACATAAGAGCCCTTGCCAATTGTGTTCACACTTGCATCCACATCACCAGTGTTCACGGCAAGATTCAATGCAACACCATTTTTACCTTGTTTGGATATGGCATCTAACGTATTTGTTAAATTGGTATCAACAGATACGACTGTACCATGACCACCACCACCTGCCATAGCCACACTTGATAGACAGGCCGTTGATACTGATAAGACAATTGTTTTAATTGACGTTTTCATATTCATTTCCTTGTTTATGCTGAAATACTCCTCGCCAAGTACTTCTTTTATCGCCATAGGGGAGCGAGCCTATTAAGATTTTTTAATCACGCTGGGGTGTAGACCAATAGTTTTCAACAACTGCTGGGTTTACACTCCAAAGCTGTTGTAACTGATCATCTTCTTTTTCATTTTCAACTTTTTTTAGATCTCCAACTTTTCCAACCTTGGTCTGCTTTAATGGAGTTGGCTGATCTTTACTAATATATTTAATAAGATCTTGTTTACTCATCTCAGGCTCTGCATCAGGATCCTGAATCAAATCAGACTCTTTTTGCTTAGGCGGCTGAGTACCTTTATTCGGCTTATCTGTTAATTTATTCTTATCCGTTACTGCCGTACCATTATGAGTTAGGTCGGCTGACTTATTTGGGTCTACTACAGCAGTCGTTTCATTTGTCGGGGAAGCCTGCGGAACTGTGTTTTCAGTTTGAGACTGCTGTTGCTGACTGGTTCGATACCTATGCAACGCTACTGCACTTCGCGTTAAATTGAGCTGTCCATATTCAGGCGGAATAACAGTTCGGCAACTTTCAAATGCATTTGGCGGAATCACCTGACTTAACAGCTCAAAGGTCGCCAGATTCAACATTTGGCGTAAGGCAAAGTTAGTCGCCTCACGCTCCCCCTTACCTATTTGAATATTCAGTAAGGTATGTCCTGCAAATCGACCTGCATTCACACCATAATCTTGTGCAACAATTTGCTTTTGCAGTGAAACATTCGCCACCACTCGACTGGTACGCGTATCGGTAAGCGATAAATCCAGACCGACCATAATCCGAGTTTGGCTATAGGTCGGCCCAACACCGCCTATTTGCATATCAAATCCACCGCCGGGGATGAAATCCAAACTATTAATACTGCCCGTGACATAATAATTCGAAGCCTGAATATTTCTTGGATCGCGAATCCCCCACTTCGCCTCACTTTCAATAATACGGGGATCACGTCGATTTAATAGGCTGACACCAGCTTGGAACAATGCAGACTGCACCATATCACCTGCACCTTGGGTGACCATTTTGCCAGTTCCCCCATCAGTGACTAAATCTTTACCTGTCTGGTCTAAAATCGCACCAACAGAGAAATTCACATCATTACGCAACTGCCCTTTTAAACAAGACAAAGCCATATCAAAAGGGGTAAAAATATCTGTAATTGGAGGTCCCTGTACCAAAGCTACAGGTTTCTTGTTGGAGGGCGCTAGTCCAGTACAACCTGCTACAACTTGACTTATGGCAATCACAACACCCAAAGAAGATAGGGTTCCTTTAATTCGACAATTCAGCATAGCGTCGCTCCCGTTAGGGTCCCTAAATTAGGACATGCTTGACTGGCTTTATTGGTCGTCGAATTAACTTCGGCCTCATTCACCGCATCGCTAGAAATATCAACATTGTTGTCTGAACCATTCAGGTTAACGTTACTCGTAGATGAATTGACTGTGCCGATCGAACTCGTTGATGTTGTATTGCTATAAATTGTGGTTTTTCCTAGCCCATCATAATAATCAGAGTCCATGAGCTCAATTAGATTGGCTTGGGCCAAATGCTCCGCTGCACGTGTTCTCGATGACTCCCAGCGTTGACTCCAAGCATCTGCCGCATAGGTATTATTTAGAATAAATAAAAAACATAATCCTATATTGATTGCTAATACTTTCATGACCTTAACCATCCTTTTAGCCCATATTACTTTCACACTCTCAGTTCAATAAATTTAAAATTGAATTTAATCTAAAATCATTAAATCACATAAAAAATAAATACAAACAAGCACCAAAAAAATAAATAAATGAAATAAAATAGAATCAAATACATCTTATTGTTTTCTTTTTTAATAACTGAAAATTGGTATATAATTTTAAATGTAATAAATTATTTCTAGTTTTTTAATAAAATCGTCTATTGAAGTAAAAATAATGCCAAAGAAATAATTTAATTAAAACACTTCATATATTAAACTAGTTTAAATTCTAAGAATTAATTTAAACATTAGGTCAAATATTTAAGCATCTCACAGATACAGGCATAAACTGAATGCCTTTTCTACTCTACTGTGTGATCTCTTGAGCTCGAACCCCATGCTTTGTTCTTAACCTTAGCTTTGCTTCAATGTGCTTCTACATCTTTTTAGCCTAGACTTCAGTAATACATATATTACCTATTAATGTTTTAATTTTTACAGAGTTATGAGTTTATTTTTTAAAATAAAGCCGTAGATATTATAAGAAACCATAAAAACAACCTATCACCAGAATACAAAACCCAAAAAAACAAACCCAAAAAAATATAACAACACTATTTTCTTAATAAACAATAATACTTTTTAAAGTCAAACTAAAAAATCAAATAGACACCCCCAACCTAAATCATCAAAATAAATTAAAAACAATATACATAAAAAATATTATCTTATAAGAACCTATTATATATATTTAAAATACATAAAAGCATCCAACACAATATTGCTTATTTAAATACATACAATATCTTTCATTTTGCAAGGGGCTAAACTAAGATTTTCGCACAGTGGAACCACACGTATCGTTTGTATGATGCTGAGGCGATGCTCAATCCATCAAAAAATAGTTTCATTAGCTAAAAAATCACGTCTTACAAAATCAATAAAAAATTGTTTTAATTTAAAAAATTTATTCATTTTTTATTGGCTAAACCTACCTCATTCCAACCTATAGTGAAATACAGTTCTTTTTAGAAATGATGCTGTAGTTTCTGCTTTCTGGCCCTAACATCCCTGTCTGGGCTTTTTTATGTTAAATATTTACAAACGCCAAATCTTAAAAAAATAAGCCCACATATTGCTCAGTGGACTTTTGATCATTCTTCAGGTTTCACACAAGTTCTTTGATCATTTTTCGCAGGTAGAATCTGTCATTCTAAAGAAACTCTTCCAACACCGAATTTAAAAAGATATGCCCCTGCTCAGTACAAGACAAACGTGTTGGATCACTGACCATCAATTTACGTTCACGTAATGAATCCAATAACTCAGCAATCGGCTCTAAACTTTCTCCTGTACGCTCGCTATATAGCTTGGCTTCCACCCCATGATTTAAGCGCAGCGCATTCATCATAAATTCAAAGGGCATGTCGGCTGCTTCAATACGGTGATATTGCAAATGCTCTGCAGGCACTTTGGCTAAATAGTCTTTTGGCAGACGGGTTTTTTGATAACGGTACACCCCATCAGGCTGGGTCACTTTACCGTGTGCACCTGCGCCAATCGCAAGATAATCGCCAAACTGCCAATAATTTAAATTATGTGCAGAAGGCTTTTCTTTACGCCAAGCCGACACTTCATAATTGATAAAGCCTTGTTCAATTAGATACGCTTCGCCTTGTTCCTGAATGTCTTCCAATACATCATCGACAGGTAAAATCGGTTTTGTGCGGAAGAAAACCGTATTGGGTTCAATGGTCAATTGATACCACGACACATGCGTTGCCCCATTTTCAACAGCAAGTTTTAAATCCAACAGTGCTTGTTCCAAGGTTTGCTCAGGTAAGCCATGCATTAAGTCAACATTCACTCGCTCAAAGCCTGCTTCTCGCGCATGTTGAATGGCTTGAATTGCGTCATTATTGGAATGGATACGACCCAGTTTTTGTAAATGCTCTGGATTAAAACTTTGTACACCAATTGAAAGTCGGTTGATGCCTGCCTCTAAATAACCTGCAAAAGGATCGTGTTCTACCGTGCCGGGATTGGCTTCTAAGGTAATTTCACAGCCTGCTTCAAAGGGAATCACTGCACGCAACTGATCAAATAACCATTGATAACCTTTGGCTGAAATAAGCGACGGTGTGCCTCCACCAATAAACACACTATGAATGACGCGGCCTTGGGCAAAATCGACTTGGGTTTTAAAGTCTTCCACCAATGCTTGCAAATATTCTTGCTCCAAATCCAGAGACAATTCGCCATTCGGTACGGCATGCGAATTAAAATCACAATACGGACATTTACGCACGCACCACGGCATGTGGATGTATAAAGACAAAGGAATCAGTGCAGGATTTAATTCAGCCAAGGAAAAGCTCAAAAGGAACAATGAAGAGTCGCTCATTTTAACATGACTGCATCACAGTGCTTGTGAATTCGTTAGAGCAATGCAGTAGACTGATAAAATTAAAGAAGAATTAGAAGATCAGAACATGAAATTTAGCTCTCAATTGTTGCTCCTCATGCCCTTGGCGATGGGTATTGGCATTGCGATGACATTTCAAACTGCCATTAATAGCCAATTACGTGAATATTTATATTCTCCCTTTCAAGCTGCCCTTTTTTCTTTTTTGGTTGGTACAATAGTCCTCGCCTTTATCGTGTTTTTTCAATCGGCTGAAAAACCAGATCTTTCAACATTCGGTCAAATTCCATGGTTTTCATGGATTGGCGGATGTCTTGGCGTCTATGCCATTAGTGCAAGCATTTATACCGTGCCGAAACTTGGATTTTTAACCCTGTCAGGGTTAATCATTTTTGGACAGATCATTACGTCGATGATTGTCGATCAGTTTGGTCTATTGGGGACGGATAAAACACCGATTAACTGGCAACGCTTTTTGGGTGGCGTAGTGATTTTTATTGGTGTGCTTCTCACTTTACAACGCTAAGACCTCATTCCTAAGCACCTCACAAGAAATGAGTACGTTCTGTGTCTACTGTCACGGCTGCAACCAGCAGCAAGTATGAATTAAAACATTTGTTCCACCTGATGATCCCGATTTTGATTACGCAATTTGCGCAAGCGGGATTTGGTCTGATTGATACCATTATGGCGGGGCATATGTCTGCCAATGACCTCGCAGCAATTGCAGTGGGTGTGGGTCTATGGATACCTGTGATGCTGCTGTTTAGCGGCATTATGATTGCCACTACGCCGCTGGTGGCAGAAGCCAATGGTGCGCGCACGCCTGAGAAAATTGCCACCATTGCACGCCAATCTTTATGGGTTGCATTATTTCTTGGCATTATTGCGGCTCTGATTTTACAAGCCATGCCACTGTTATTGCCGATTTTAGGTGTGCCTGCAGTCTTATTGCCAAAAGCCAATTTATTTTTACATGCGATTAGCTTAGGGATGCCTGCCGTAACCATGTACGCAGCACTGCGTGGTTATTCTGAAGCATTGGGTTATCCACGACCTGTGACAGCCTTAAGTCTCATCGCGCTGTTGGTGCTCATTCCGCTGAACTTTATTTTCATGTATGGCTTAGGCCCGATTCCTGAATTAGGCTCGGCAGGATGTGGTTTTGCTACCGCTATTTTGCAATGGTTAATGTTTTTTGCCTTAGCCACCTATGTATTTAAAGGTTCGGTCTATCAAAAAACTCAGCCCTTTGCTGCATTTGAAAAAATGAATGGCTATTGGATCAAGCGCATCTTAAAACTCGGCTTGCCGATTGGTCTGGCGATTTTCTTTGAAGTGAGTATTTTCAGTACGGCAGCCATCGTCCTCAGTCCTTTAGGAGAAATTACCGTCGCTGCGCATCAAATTGCGATTTCGATTACCTCACAGCTATTTATGATTCCCATGTCTTTAGCGATTGCACTGACGATTCGAGTTGGGACCTATTATGGCGAAAAGAACTGGTTGGCAATGCGCAAAGTGCAAAAAGTTGGCATGCTGACGGGTACTGTCTTTGCCCTCATTACCATGTTGCTCCTTTGGCTACTGCGCAATGAAATTGTTTCGCTGTATACCAATGATTACGATGTTGCAAAACTTGCAGTGTATTTAGTTTTCTTTGCGATTGCTTATCAGCTCATGGATGCATGGCAAGTTAGTGCAGCAGGCTGCCTACGCGGCATGCAAGATACCAAAGGCCCGATGTGGATTACCATGGTGGCCTATTGGATTGTGGCTTTCCCTGTGGGTATTTATTTGGCCCGCTTTACAGACACTGGCGCTGCTGGGGTCTGGATTGGTCTGATCGTCGGTTTAACAGTGGCTTGTGTTTTGTTATTAACTCGTTTGTTTATGATGAATAAGCGTCTGGCACACTCCAGCTAAGCTTTCAGTTACAAATATTGTCAGCTCTAAAAATTGAAGCCCTAAAAATATAAGTCATGAGCCTGTTTTGTATTACTGCTGTATGCATCTAATGCGAAGCAGGCTCAAATCATTTATAAAAACTTAAATGATAGGATCAGAACAATGTTAAAAATATTTCGCCCCATCTGTGGCATCACACTCTTAATTGTTGCTTTGAGCACGCACGCAGAAGAAACCAGCAACCCGCAAGAGTTCCCACTTTATCAAGCCCCAATCAAGGTACAAAACCAACAGGAATTTGATTACATCAATGGCTATTTATGGACTGCTTTTCGTTTTTATCATGAACAACAGCCAGATTCCTATAACGCACGCTTAAAACTAAGTTGTCAGCAAACAGGTATGGCTTATGCCTATCAAGATTTTATTGAAGCCAATAAAAAATTTGCCTCTCATGACGATCAAGATTTCTTGGTAACGAAAAATCTAATCGAATTTAATGCGAATTTGCACCATAACCAATGCAGCAAATATTTAACGCCACACTTAGAATTAGATACAGAATCAGGAGACTCAGTGAAGCAATAACTTAATCGAGAGCAGATAAGGCCTTTTTCAAACCTTGAGGCACTGCTGTCTCATCCTCAACTTCTTTAACAATTGCTTGCCCCACGATCACATCTGTACCATTAAAAGTCATGGTTGGTGCGCCATATAGTTCGTAGCCTTCATTCAACGCTTTGGTCACGCGTGCACAAAAGTTCACATCATCTTTACCTGTTAAATAACGATATAACTTCATTTTCAACTTTCCATCTAGATACGATGGCTATTTTAAACCATTCTGTATGTAGCTTAAATTTGCCTGAAATTTTTTCATGACTTACATTTTTGCCAAGCGCTTTATCAACAGAAATAAAGTCTTAACAAATTAAAGTATGCAGTTTGTGTTTTGTCACCTATGATCAGTCATAGATAATAAATTGATGATCTTGAGGAACATCACATGGCAAAAACGGCTAGTACTCCCGGTCGTCGCTTTATGAAGCTTGCAGGCATGACCGCAAGTATTGCAACCAAAACCGTCTCAAATTCAATTCGTAATCTCACTGCTGACGAAGAGCAGAAAAATGCCTCTCGTAGCAAACTTTTTCAGGACATCGGTCTGCAAATTGCAGATACGCTCGGTGAAATGAAAGGTGCCGTGATGAAAGTGGGGCAAATTGCCTCACAGTACAAAGATATTTTCCCACCTGAAGTGGCGAAGGCGATTAGTAAATTACAACGCCAAGCGCCACCAATGCCCTTTGCTGACATTAAGGCACAAGTCGAAAAAGAGCTTGGTAAACCCCTCACCCAAATTTTTAAAAGTTTTGATGAAACGCCTTTTGCCGCAGCGTCGATTGGTCAAGTGCACAAAGCTGTGCTGCCAAATGGTCAGCAAGTCGTGGTGAAAGTGCAATACCCAGGTGTAGATGAAGCCTGTGAGAGTGACTTAAAACAAGTCCGTTTGGCACTACGCCTGATGGGTGTATTAAAAATTGACCGTAAGCTACAAGACAAGCTATTTAAAGAAATTCAAGAAAGTTTGGACAATGAGCTGAACTATGAAATTGAGGCTCAAAACCTCGATGTGGCACGTGCTTTTCACAGTGCCCTTGATAGTAAAATCATTATTCCACAGGTCTTTAACGACTACTCTTCGCGGCATATTTTAACCCTGAGCCTTGAGCTTGGGGAAAGTATGGAAACTGCAAGTACATGGTCACAGCAAACACGTAACGAATTAGGCCGACGTCTATTCAGAGCCATCGGACAAGAAATATTCTTCCTCAAGCGCTTCCACTGTGATCCGCATCCTGGGAACTTTGCCTTTCGTGAAGATGGTTCGGTCATCGTCTATGACTATGGTGGTGTCAAAACCATATCTCCTGACATCGTGTCCCATTTTAAACAGTTGATTAATGCTGCACGTCAGCATGATATTGCACAAATGGAACAACATTTAGATGCGCTTCAATCCTTGAATGAACTCGGTAAATTCCCTGAAGCACTTTATGAGCAGTGGCTTGAAGTCCTTATGCGTCCACTCACCACGCAATATGATTTTGCAGAAAACTCTGCCCATCATGATGGTGTGGAGCTGATCAAACCGTCACTGAAATATTGGGATGTATTTAAGCCATCACCAGATACTTTAATGGTGAATCGTACAGTGTCTGGTCATTATTGGAACTTGATTCATTTGAAAGTGAATGATGATTTAACAGATCTCTTTAATGAATTAGTGCCACCCACTGCTTAAGTATGATCTAAGTAACATCAGTATTGCCCGACACTGTTCGGGCAATATTTGCATTTTTAGTTGTTATGTTATAACATATCTTATATCACTCAATTTGAGGAAGACTAAAATGCGTACAAACATTCATCCCGAATACCGTGAAGTGTTATTTCATGACACCAATGCCAATGCCTTTTTTGTCATTGGCAGCACCTTAAACAGCAATCAAACCAAAGAGTATGAAGGGAAGACTTATCCTTATGTGACACTGGATATTTCGAGCGCATCACATCCTTTTTATACGGGTGAACAACGTCAAGCCAATAATGAAGGTCGTATTGCGAACTTTAATAAACGTTTTGCACGTTTCAAACGCTCACAATAAGTTCATATTCAGTTAAGTTTCTGCTTTTAAAGTAAAACTATTAAAGAAGTTCAGGGATCCCCTCCTCCAGCCTGAGCTTCTTTTTTTATCTGTCATTTTTTAAATCGATTAATTATTTGTTATTTTTATTCAAATTTTAGAATACTTTGGAATAGGTAATAGCCCAACCCCAATACAATAACACCAATTATTAAACTCGAAAGTGCATAACTAAACGCCATAGCACTTTGTCCCTGACGAAGGAGCTGAAAGGTTTCCAAGCCAAAACTCGAAAATGTGGTAAAGCCACCCAATATACCCACCATCAAAAATAAACGTGCTTCCGTTTGTAGCGCTGGATATTTTTGACTAAATGCAAAGAACACACCAGCAAGGAAACAACCAAAAATATTGACCCACCACGTCGTCCATGGAAATAAACCTGTCGGTTTTATCAGTAAAACACCAGTGCCATAACGAAAAGTTGCACCGATTGCACCGCCCAGTGCGACCAAAAGCCAGTTCATAATTTTCCTATTGGGTTATTTCATACCGATCTAGCAGATACATTCACCTGCTTCGATAAACCACTATACACGCATTTAATTTACGCAAATAGTCTTAAAAATTTAGCGAAAAACTTGCTATAGTCGGCACACTTTGCAACATTTTTTATGATTTGAGGACACTATGGCTCAGGAATTATTGGCACAGCTTCAAGCAGGGACTGCTCAATTTTCAGATGTAATTGCATATATCGAAACACGTTACAATCATACACCGACCGCTTTTACCAATGGTAAACAAGTGAATGCTGCGACTGAAAATCAAGGCAGTGCAAAAGTATTTTCTTTTGCTCAATTGAATGGTTTAAACCAAGCTGAAACCTTGAGCCTGTTTGCTGAACATTATGCATCTGTATTGGCAACACCTGAAGCCAGCGATCATCAAAACATTCGTCAGTTTATGCAAAATGGTTGGGAAGGCATCCAGTTTGATGGTCAAGCGCTGACAGCGAAATAATACACTAGCCGTATTGCTGACGCTCAACTGCTCATCGATACGCGGAAGCCAGCAGGGATGCTGGCCGTTTTTCTGTGATGCAGGGATGCATCATCAGAAAAACAAAGGGCTTTTGTTACTTTTGGCCCGACAAAAGTAAAGTCACTTCCCAATGAGATTCATTTGCGCTAATCAAAGCTAAAGAATCTACTTAATTAAAAGCAATACATTAAGAAATTCGAACTCGGCATGTCCATTCATCAATAGGCGCCTGTTCCCAAGTTCTTGCATGTTTTAAATGCAGCAACTCTTCACCCGCCTGTATGGCAGTAAACCGATAGACTTTTTTCCCACCCACATCCACCATTGGAGCTTGGTCGTTTTCAATTTTTTGCTGATCAGATTGATAAATTTCTTCAACTTTGAATAATTTTGGTTGTGCAACCAAGGACCACATAAAACCTGTACTTGGGTTCTCATTCAGTAGAAGTTCTAGGGTTTGCCCACGATCCATTTCCAACAATGCAGGGCAATTTTGCTGTTCGGTAAAGACATGCGTTTTACCATCGACTGTAGAACTGATGCTGGTACATCCCGCTAAAGTTAAACCAAAGGCCATCGTCAGCCCAATAAAAAGCTGCTTCATCGTATTTTTCATCATCTCATACTTAATTATTAAACGAAAAAGTGAATATCGACCGATTAGCCTTTCACTTTCTCAATCCACTGAATCGAACTCACCCGAAATACTTCACATGCGCCATCACCAGTATCGGTTGGGGTTAGTGAAGATGTCCAGACCAAATCATTATCCTTCACTTCAACCAAATCGCCTTTTAGACGCACCAAATCACCACGTTTCACTTGGGTAATTTGTTTCGCAATGTGTGGATTGGCCGGAATAATGTGCATATTCGAGACCATCATCATGGCTTGCTTTTGAGGTACAGGAACACGATCCATTTTCCAGTTCAGGAAACGGTCATATTGATTAACTGAAATAGTTCGTGCAATTTCAGGCTCTGCAAATAGCCCCCAACTCACTGCATAATCAATCGGTGAAAATTTGGCTTGTTCATCAGACTGGTAGGTTTTTGAACCTAAAATTCGAAAATCACCTTTAAATTCTTTCAGGGATGAAATGGACTGACCTTTAGCCACTGGCGAGAGCCCTTTGGCAATATTATTATCTGTAGAGGCTTGAACACCGACATTCAATAATAAGCCTGCCAGTACAGTACTTAATACTATTCGTTTGATCATCAAGTTATCCTCTTTATCTCTAACTTATATTCTACAATTTACACTTCATGCAACGACCAAATCATCGACTGTAAATTGATTGCCAAAAATGCATTTTGGCGTTCTGCAATAGTTACAATCTCGTCAGGCTAAAATTCAAAGCTGAAAATAAACTTAAACTGAAGGCTTAAATTCAGTTTTGAAATGTATTGGTGGTAGTTGTAACTCTATATTACGCAGATGTTGGGTATAAACCTTATGAACTTGGTAACAAAATACAGTAATTCAGTCAGTCTAAGCATGACAGCTCAGAACCAGTTCCAGTACACTCACGCTCATAGTAAACAATAAAGATTAAAAATGATTTATAAGTTTTATCAGCAGCATATTTTTCCGCATTTACTCAATCAGGTGATGCAAACGCCAAGTTTGATGGATAAACGCCGTGAATTGCTTTTGCCGCTCTCTGGTGAAGTTTTGGAAATTGGTTTTGGCACTGGATTAAATTTAGCATTTTACCAAAATGTCAATACTTTATATGCACTTGAACCGAATGCAGATATTTACCATTTGGCTGCAGAGCGTATTCATGCCACACCGTTTGAAGTGCACCATGTCCAAGCAAGTGCAGAGAAACTCCCCTTTGCCGACGCGAGCTTAGACCATATTGTGAGTACGTGGACACTGTGCAGCATTGCCCATGTGCAGCAAGCTCTTGATGAAATCTATCGTGTGCTAAAACCTAGCGGCACCTTTCATTTGCTCGAACATGTGCTACACAATGAAAATCAACGCATTCAGCAGCTTCAACATCTCCTCACACCCATTCAGAAAAAAGTTGCAGATGGCTGTCATCTCAACCGAAATATGGAGAAATTACTTAAAGATGCCCAATTTGAGTTCATGCAATGTGAATATTTTGATGCAGAAGGCATTCCTAAAATTGGACGACGTATGCTACTGGCACGGGCACGAAAATTAGATTAATGGTGTAGTTATATCCCAATATAAATACACCATTTGCATTCAGCGCGTGAGTCTCTTCAACTGCATTATTTTATGCGGGTTATGCTATTGATTTTTAGGATGTGACAGGGCTTTTTATTCAACACATTAAAGGTGTTATACGACTTCCCAGTTTTGATTGAATGCACATCCACCCATTCACCTTGGATTTCTACGCGATCACCTGATTTTAAGCGACGAATACGATTTGCAACTGCTTCTGATTGTGCAATGACACTGACATTTTGCAATTCAGCTTTTAACTGTTCAAATTGTGTCGATGGAACCTTTTTCTCTTTTACACTAAAACATCGGTTTTGCTGCGACCAATCAAGCTGGTCTTCTAAAGACTGAATATCTGCTGATCCTGAACTCAGTAACAGGTCAATATTACTGACATAAGCCAAGTCTTGAAAGCCACCCACGACGGTCGGTGATGCAGGGTGTAAGGTACGGCCACTCGCACTGTAGTAGCGTTTATCCAACACTAAATATTGACCCGAAAATGCCGTGCTAGGCGTAACCTGAAAGTTTTTCAGTACGCCAGTTTGTTGCAAATTTGGAATGGCACGAAAATATTCAGACCAAATCCACAGCATGAGGGCAAAAAGCGCAGCTGCTATTAGTAATTTTTGCATGAAAGAGATACAGTCCTTCGCCAATATTCAGCGTATGTCACAGCAAACTTATAGTTCTTCAAAATCAATGCGAATGGTTTCAAAGCGTACGCGTCCTTCAGCAACCGCTTGCGCAATCGCTTGCTGACCTTTGGTTAAACGCGCGCCCCCACTTTTAATATCAATCAGTACCACTTCAATGTCTTCAGCGCGACCGTCACCATCACGATAGTCGGTATAACCGTCAAATACCATATAGTCGATGGGATCGCCTAAAAATTTCGCATCACTCGGTAAGTATTGAAATTGAGGCATGATCGGTGCCATTTGCTCCGCCATTTTACCTTTGAGCACTGCACGACTGGTATTGACGCTGCGCTTTTGTGCATGTGCCAAAGCTTGCTGATGTTCTAGTTCTAGCTCTGCAATATATTGCTCGTACTCTGCCTTAATTCGACCATTGCGACTGCCACTTAAAATTAGGGTGGTCAGTACAATTCCTATAGCTGCGCCAATTAACATGGCCATCCAGACAGACATTTAAAATTCCTAAATATTTTAATTTGCTACATGACTATTTTCAGGAATACCCAAGACTTTAGTCCTTTGTCATATTCCTCGCATTAAAGAATGATATGCTAGGGATGAGCAGAATAAAATCGATTTAGGTCAATGAAAACAATCTTAATTGCCAATCAGAAAGGTGGTTGTGGCAAAACCATTACAGCAATCAGTTTAGCATCGGCTTTAGCACAAAAAGGCTATAAAGTCGGATTGGCAGATGCCGATAATCAAAAGTCTGCTCGTCAATGGCTGAAACATCGACCTGAAAATGCTGCGCCGATTCAGAGCTTAGATTGGCGTCATGAAAAATCGATTGGTGATGTACCGAAAGGCATTGAATATTTAATTATTGATGCACCGGGTGCACTGTCTGGGGATCACGCCGATCAGTTGGTCAGTGAAGCACATGCGATTATCACGCCACTACAACCCTCGTTCTTTGATATTGATTCGACCCGTCGATTTCTAAAGCATTTACAAGACATCAAACGCATACGTAAAGGCAAAGTACAAATTTTACTGTTAGCCAATCGTGTCAAACCCAATTCAGCCAATTCCAAAGAGATTCAAGATTTCTTTCATAAAGTCGAGCAACAACCAGTGGCATGGATCTCTGAACGTAGCGCATACGGACAATTGGCAATGCAAGGTTTAACGGTGTTTGATAAGCCTCAAAAAGCCTATTTGGCAATGCAACAACAATGGCAACCTGTGCTCAATGCCATTATTGAAGATGAATCGGAATGGTTTTAATCCATTTAGCACGTCATATTCAACGTCATTGATATATCAATCCGCAATCGAGATTGAAAGATATTCACCATAACTTAACAAGCTCTCGTTTTCGGGAGCTTTTTTTTCAGTTAAGATTGAGCACACCTTGAAGAAAAATACCGAGACATCATTGCCAACCTTCGCACCAACTTTACAAAAAGTGTTGTTATTTGGATTATTCTTTATCCTGATTTTTTTGAGCTTTAGTGTCCTCAAATACTTTATTGTACCTGTCGTTTGGGCGGCGATTATTGCCTATATGACGTGGCCTTTATATCAGTCTGTACATCGTTTTTGTGGTAATCGTGCCAATTTAAGCGCGACTTTAATGATTTTATTGGTCATCTTGGTGGTTGGCTTACCCGTGATTTTTTCGATTTTCCTGTTACAGCATGAAGGTCGTAATTTGTATTTTGAACTACAAAAGCAAGTGTTCTCAGGTCATGTCAACGTTCCTGACTTTATTCGTCATTTGCCTTTTGTTGGCAAAGAAATTACTCGCACGCTGAATGAGCTGAACAGTGATCCAAACAGTATTATTCAATCCGTGCAAATTTGGTTCCAAGGTCATCTCAATTACGGCAAAGTGTTATTTAGCGAAGTCAGCAAAAATATTTTCAAACTGTGTTTTGCCGTGATGTCGTTGTTCTTCTTCTACCGTGATGGTCAAACCATTTTAAGTCAGGTAAGTAAAGCACTAGAGATGGTGATTGGTCCACGTATTCATCATTATCTTGCGACTATTTCAGACACCACACGTGCTGTGGTTTATGGCATAGGCTTAACCGCGATTGCCCAAGCTTTGCTGGCTGGTCTCAGTTACTTTGTGGCAGGTGTGCCTAATCCGATGCTGCTGACCATCATTACATTCATGTTGGCATTGATCCCATTTGGTCCACCGATTTCTTATACCGCCGTTTCGTTGTGGTTATTTTCACAAGGTCAAACGATCGAAGCCATTGGTGTCATGGCATGGGGTGTATGTATCGTCAGTACTGCCGACAATGTCATTCGTCCATTGGTGATTTCAGGGGCGACTCAAATTCCATTCCTGTTGATCATGTTCGGTGTACTAGGCGGTATTGCTAGCTTCGGTTTGGTCGGTTTATTTATTGGTCCTGTTATTTTGGCTGTACTCCTCGCTATTTGGCGTGAATGGCTACACGAAACCAATATTGAACCCGTGATGATGCCTAAAGCCACGATGGCTCACGAGTTGGATGCTTCGGACGATACACCTAGCAAATAAGATGTAAATCATCCAGTTGGCTTAAACAAACTTTACAATCAAATACTTAAATTGGCTGTCATCCTGTCGAAGCTTCTGCTTCAATGGTTTAAACCATAAAACAGACAGGATGCCCATGATGTCTTCTTTATTTAAACTGAGTGCCTTAGCCGCAATCAGCGCTTTCATTTTCACAGGCTGTGCCAATACCCCAACCTCTACTGGCTTAAATGCTAAAACCGTTACGGTGAATGCTGTATCGGCGCAAGGTGTTGGTCCAAGTATTGGTCAAATTCAATTGATCGATAGCCCTGCTGGGCTCGTCATCAATACAAATTTAAGCCAATTACCACCCGGCCCACATGGTTTCCATATCCATGAGAAAGGCTCTTGTTCTCCTGCGGAAAAAGATGGAAAAGCCGGTGCTGCTCTTGCAGCAGGTGGTCATTTTAATCCGAAAGCTGCACCTAACCATGGTACGCCTTTAACTGGACACATGGGTGATTTACCAATTCTACAAGTTCAAACCGACGGTACAGCGAAAGTTAATTTAATTGCGCCACGTCTAAAATTGGCAGATGTTCAAGGCTTAGCAATCATGGTTCATGCTGGTGGTGATAACTACTCTGATGATCCTAAACCATTAGGCGGTGGCGGTGATCGCATTGCCTGTGGTGTGATTAAATAATCGAAATTACATGCCTTTAGAAGCGGACTTTAAGTCCGCTTTTTTATTGAATAAAAATTGACAGTACAGCGAAAAAAGCTCAGTCTAATTTCCAAAACATACTGAGCATGTCATTGCCTGTGAACACGCGACTCTCTTGGTTTCAGCAGTTTCAATCTAGTGCAATCGTGATGTATTGCCTGCAAATTTGTATCGTGCTGTCGGGTAGCACCTTAGGACTGTATTTTTTGGGGCAGAATCAACTGATTGTTCCTGTCACACTCGGTGCAATCGCCACTGCCCTGACTGATTTTGATGACCGACTCAGCATACGACTACGCAACCTTGCTTTTGTCTGCCTGTTATTTTTTTGCGTGAGCAGTATTTTAGATTTTCTATATCCCTATAAATTACTGTTTATTTTATATTTATCCCTATCGAGTGCAGGCTTTATTTTATTGGGTGCGTTGGGGCAACGTTACGCCACAATCTCCTTTGGCACCATTCTGCTCTCTATCTATACCATGTTCGGCTTGGGAGAATATCAAGATTGGTATTTTCAGCCCACATGCTATGTTTTAGGGGTTTTATGGTATGGGCTGATCGCCATTGTGTTCTATTTAATTAAGCCCTCTTTGCCTGTACAAGACAATTTGTCCCGTTGTTTTAGCCAAATTGCCGCTCTATTAGATGCCAAAGCCCGTTTATTTGACCCTGATAATGTCGAAAATGTTGAAGGACTTTTATACCAATTATCACTCAAAAATAGCGAGGTGGTCCAAAGCTTCAATACTACCAAAGCCTCGCTATTAACCCGACTTAAAGCCTCTCGCGCCAATAAAAACACCATGTATTGGCTCAATTTATATTTCCTTGCCCAAGACATACATGAGCAAGCCAGCGCCAATTATTTGCACTACGAGCAAATTCATCAAAATTTTAGTCGTACCGATTTGATTTTTCGCTTTCAGAAAAATATTCGTCTGCAAGCCCAAGCCTGCCAACAACTCGCGCGCTGCATTTTGCATCAGCAGCCATTTCAACCCAACCCCGTTGCTGCCCAAGCGTTGAATAACTTGCATGACTCTATGCAAGAATGGATTCGTGACAACCCGCAAAATATTGAAGTGAAAAATCTGCAATTGATTTTAAGCAATTTAGACAGTGTGCAAGAGCGTTTTAACCATATAAATGATTTAGATCGTCAGCAACAGCAACACTATCAACAGCATGTCGACAATCTCAATTTATTGGATGACGATATTCATGGCGTACATGACTTATGGCTCAAATTAAAGCAACACCTAACACCTGAATCCGCGCTGTTTCGCCATGCTGTACGCATTGCCTTTGTCTTTGCACTGGGCTACGCCATTTCGCTACTGCCTTTTGCTAAAAACGGTTATTGGATTTTGCTGACCAGTTTATTTGTCTGCCAAATGCGCTATTTTGCGACCAAAAGTCGACTCAAAATGCGCACATTAGGCACATTGTTAGGGGTCTTGCTCGGCATACCCGTCTTGTATTTTGTACCCAGTGTAGAAGGACAACTGCTCCTTACCATTATTTTTGGTGTGTGCTTTTTCTATTTAAGTGCCAAAAAATACGCCATGGCAACCTTAATGGCTACACTGATGGTCCTGCTTATTTTCAACTTAAAAGGTGCAGGCTATGCGGTCATTTTACCCCGCATTATAGATACACTGATTGGTTGCTTGATTGCATGGATTGCTGTCAACACCATTTGGCCAGATTGGAATTTTCGAAACATATCCAAAACCATAGAAAAAAGTTCTGACGCAACCTTAAATTATTTTGATGCCGTGGTTGAGCAATATGTACAAGGTAAAACCAATAGCATTGCTTACCGCCGTGCACGTCGTGCTGCACATAATGCCCAGACCGAACTGGCAAGCATGATTTCCAGCCTCAGTACTGAACCAGAACCTGACCAAAACTTGATTCATCATGCCTTTCGCTACTTGGTCTATAGCCATAGTCAGCTCAGTTATATTTCTGCCTTGGGCAGTCATCGAGAGCAAGTACTGGATGCGCAAGTATTGGAACTGCTGCAATGGTGCCAACAAACGCTGGATGAGGTGCTGCGACAACACATACCGTTAGATATGACTCATATACAGCAAAAACTTTTCGAAATTCAAACAATCAATACCGAAGAAATACTGTCTAATCACCTGCAACTGGTGCTCAAGCAGATCAGTTTATTATTAGAAACCTTGCCAGAGTTAATACGACTCAGAACGCAATTAATTCATGCTGAAATTAAATAACTTTGAAATAGAGATAACAATGCAACTTTCCACACAATTATTTAAAAACCTTAGAATTTCTATACTCTTGGCAGTAAGTGCTTTCACTGCAAGCAGCGTATTTGCAGCACCCACTGCCAACGAATTAAAACGTGTTTTAGAATGTCAGTCCGACTATGACGATTATAGTCAAGTCTTATCAGACTATGAAAAAGACCTACCGAAGCTAGGTTGGAAGCGTCATGATGACCCTCACCAACCTTTTATTTATATCTATAAAAATAAGCAACCTGTTGAGTTTTTTGGCATGCCAACCCAAGAGATTGGCTTATCTTCCAACGCTGTATTTGCTATTTATCGCCAAGCTGATGTGCAAAAAATGGCAAAGAAATTCGGCATTGAACAGCATCCAATGTTTGCCGATCAGCCTTTTTTCCGCGGTGAAAAAATCTTGCGTACAGAGCCTGAAACCAATGACCTACATGCGATTAATCATAAACTGAGCTTGTCTGAAATGACTGGAAAAAGTCCAATGGTCTTACTCGGTTGTAATTATGAATTTGACCAAGGCTCGCTTGAAGAAGCGCTTGCTAGCTTAGAAGATTAATCCGAGTTAAAAACTCAGAATTAACTTTAAATACAAAAACTTAGAATCATATATTTCAACAGGAACGCTTCGTTCCTGTTGGAGTTTCAGGTACACTCGAAGATTCAATTATTTTGAATTTAGACTTCATATGAATATCAAGACCTTACGTATTGTGGGCCTACTTGAAGGCATCTCCTTTCTCTTATTGTTGTTTATTGCCATGCCTATGAAATATCTCATGGACAATCCAATTATGGTGAAATATGTCGGTATGGGTCATGGGGTTTTGTTTATTGCCTTCTTGGCAGTGCTGTTTGTCGTTTGTGAAAAACAGAAATGGTCACTCAGCGTATTTCTAATGGGTCTCATCGCTTCGATTCTCCCATTCGGTCCTTTTATCTTTGACCGTAAATTAAAACAGTCTGAGCAACCTGCAACACAAAATTAAAGCTTGCAATGAAAAAGCCCAACAGCATGTCTCATCACGCTGTTGGGCTTTTTTTATTTCACGCTACCTAAGCTCTACATGCGAGGTTGAATCCGTTTAAAACTCACCTTCCGCTTTTCGCTGCTGCATAATTTGCTTCACAATCGAACGTGGAAAACTAAACCACAGCGCAATTAAAACCAGACCTGCCAAGCTATACGCCCACAAACCAAAGCTTTCATAAAGTACGCGTACCAACTCGATCACAGCAAAGAAAGACACCATCATCAATACTGAAACTGCTGCTGCCACCGTGCCTTTGGAAACATCTGAGGACATTAAGGCAAAACGATACAACACCGAAAAACTAATGCCTTCCCCAAAGCTCACCAAGGTCATGCCTAAAATCAGCAATGTCAGAAAATAAGTTTGGCTAAATGTACCCATCACGACGAATACTGTTCCCAAAAGCATGAGTGGCAAGCCGATCATTACCGACTGGCCTAAAGGCGATTTATCGATGATTTTAATTAACACTAAATTACCGATAATCAGACCGCCCAACACTGGAAATTGTGCCAAGCCATATTGCATGCTGCTGAGTCCAAGCTGTTCCACCAAGATCACGGGTGACAGTGCAATCCATAGCATCAAAGGCATCGCCACCATGGGTAGACCAAATGTCAGTGCTAAAAAGCGCTTATTTTTAAACACCTGTTTAAAGTCATCAAAAATATAACTGATCGGCTGCTTAGGAATACTGATTTGCTGTTTTGGCATTTTGGCTTTTAAACCAAACCAACTCAGAAAAGATAAAAAAGCGATACCAATAAAGCCCCAATGCCATGACACGTGGTCAATCATAAACGCACCGAGCACAGGACCAATTAAAGGGGCGAGCAAGGAAATATTCGCCATGAGCGCCATGACTTTAATGGCGTCACGTTCTTCAAAGGTTTCCTGAATCGCAGCATATCCGACAGCAGAAATGACAGATAAGCCAAAGCCTTGTAAAAAGCGTAAAGTCAAAAAGCTTTCAATATTATGGGTCAGTAAAATAGCTAAACAACATAAGGTAAAAAATGCCACGCCACCAAGCAGTACGGTTTTGCGTCCAAGCCGATCTGACAAAGGTCCTAATATTGCTGCAACACATGCACCGCCGAGTAAATAAAAAGACATAGAAGATGGTGCCCATGAGCTACTCACCCCAAAGTCTTGGGTAATGGCGAGCATCGCAGGCTGGACTAAATCGTTACCGATATAGACTGAAAATTCGAATAAAACCAATGCCAATGGAAACATCAATGTGGCACGGCTTAACGTTGTCGTATGAACCTTTTGCATTTTTATCTACGTATAATGAAGTGTCACGATCAGGCAAGGTCTATTTTCGAGAAGAGACACGTCAGCCCAATGACAAGCACTGTAAAATATTAAAATATAAAATTTGGAGATTGCTGGAAAACTGCGAGGTTTGCGCCGTATTCACAAGACGCTAATGCGAAATAATTAAATATTGCACAGTGATTCTACTGTACAAGTCTGAATATTCTAGCAGCGTTTTCTGGACTTGTATGCTTATTTTTTGCCTGACTTAAAATCTGGCGCTTTCACATTTACATGCAAAAAAACGATTTTGTTTTAAGTCTTCATAGGCTTGCATCACTTCATCAAAATGATTCATCACAAAATAGCCTCGACCATATAGAGGTTCATTTAAAGGCTGTGCTGACAAATATAAAAGATGGCTGTCTTCCATTGCCGTAAATTCGACATTTTCATCTTGACTCGACATGACCGCCATATGCTGTGCGTTTAAACGTTCATCCGCCTCAGTAAACTGTAACTGCCCCGAACGTAGATACAACAATGTGGTATCACCAGACGATGCGGGTAAATTCAGTGTTTGCCCTGCACGTAGATATACATCAAACACCTGCATGGGGGTATGAGTTTCTGCAATGCCTCGGTGTTTTTCATATTCACCTGCAATCACACGTACATAACCTGCGTCATGCGCTAAATTCACTACAGGAATACTGGCTTTGGCTAAGCTTTGATAGCGTGCAGGATTCATTTTATCTTTGGCAGGAAGATTCACCCAGAGTTGCAATATTTCAAATGGCCCACCCCGCTGTGCAAAAGCTTGGCTGAACACTTCTTCATGCAAAATACCAGATGCTGCCGTCATCCACTGCACATCGCCCTCGCCAATCACACCGCCACCGCCCGTACTGTCGCGATGTTCAAGCTCACCTTTAAACACCATGGTCACGGTTTCAAAACCGCGATGTGGATGTTCGAGTACACCTTTTTTCAGTTTTGTTGGCTTAAGCACCCCAGGCCCTAAATGGTCGAGCAATAAAAATGGTGAGACCGTATTGCCCAATTCATAATGGGAAAATACCGAGGTGACTGGGGAGAAGTCACCCACAGGTGCGCCTGAGTCATTGACGTGGATAAAGGCTAGGGTTTTCATCATACAATTGAAATCTGATAATGATTTGAATTCGGTTCAATATTATTAAGAACTATACAAATTCACTAGAATATTTTTAGGATTGAATATTCTATGTTTAGGATGAAAAGTTAAGGTACGCGGAAACTCATCCGCAATTGTCCGAGTCAGGACATACTTCAATATGTAAAGTTTCTGCGACCTACACAATAGAAGATGACATTTGACGAGTTTTGCGGTGAGGAGCATGCTACGCAAGTTGGTTTCCTTACGAAGCACGCTTCTCATTTTGCCGAAACAAAAGTAGATACGAGCTCCAATCATCGAATTTAAAATGAAAGGATCCCGTCATGCTGAATATTTAATAAAAAATTTAGACCTTAACTTTTTATAAATTAAGGACACTTCGCTGTTTGGAAAGTCTTGGTATTTTTACCACGTTGGCACTGATATTCCTTCTGCGTATTTACACGCTGCCAGTCGCCATCCACCAATTTAAAACTATAAATGGTACGAACCGATTTCACCGAATCATCCATCAAACCCGTTTCAGTGACTTTTACCTGCCCTGCATTTGGTGACTCAACACGGTTAAAGTACTGACGAATTTCCACAGTCGCCAGCTCTTTACGCAAATCAGGACGTTCTTTTAACACCTGATCGAGTGGCGTAGCAGAAGAACCCACTTTAGACACAATTTTCTGCGTTGTCGCACAACCCGCCAACATCCCCATACACAATGCAGACACAGCAATTAAACGATACATAGAACCAACTCAAATTTATTATTCAGTCCTATCATGCCGATCATTTGTCCAAAACACTATTTAAGCAATGTAAATAAGCATGACAAAACAAATGCCTACTCCGCTCAAAACATAAACCTTAAATTGGAAAATGTTGAAGCATAAAAAAACGCATCCTAAGATGCGTTTTTTATCGTCTTTAAAAATTAAAGATCGAACAATTTACCTGGGTTCATAATCGCATTTGGATCGAACACTTTTTTCAACGCTTTCATGTATTCGATTTCTTCTGCTGAACGGGTGTAATCAAGGTAAGGTTTTTTAGTCATACCCACACCATGTTCTGCTGAAATTGAACCGTCATATTTTTTCACGGTTTCAAATACATATTTGTTCACCACTTGGCATTTCGCAAAGAATTCATCTTTGCTTAAATCCGCAGGTTTCAAAATATTTAAGTGCAAGTTACCGTCACCAATGTGACCGAACCAACAGATTTCAAAGTCTGGGTAGTTCGCTTCCACAATCGCATCAATTTCTTTAATGAATGCAGGTACATGTGTAATCAGAACTGAGATGTCATTTTTGTATGGTGTAAACGGTGCGATTGACTCAGAAATGTCTTCACGTAAACGCCATAAGCTATGTACTTGGTCTAGGCTTTGGCTCATCACGCCATCAAGCACCCAACCTTGTTCCATACAATGTTCAAAGATTTCCATTGCCGCATCCATGATCGGCTCAAATGGCGCTTCAAACTCAAGTAATACATAGAACGGACATGGTGTTTCAAACGGACGTTGAACATGACCATTGTCCAATACTTTTTGCATCGCAAGCTCACCAAAGAACTCAAATGCTGTGAGGTCAATTTTATTTTGGAAGGCATGCAGTACAGGCATAATCGCATCGAAGTCAGGCACGCCCAACACCAACACTTGTAAGTCATGTGGTTGACGTTCAAGTTTGATTTCAGCTTCTGTCACTAGACCCAAAGTCCCTTCACCACCAATAAATAAGTGTTGAAGCGCATAACCCGTTGCGTTCTTAACCATGCCTTTGTTCAAGCGTAGGATGTCTCCCTTACCTGTAACAACAGTCATGCCCAACACCCAGTTACGTGTCATGCCGTATTTAATAACTTTAATACCGCCAGCATTGGTACCAATGTTACCGCCAATTTGAGACGAACCTGAAGATGCAAAATCGACTGGGTAATACATACCTTGTTCTTCAGCATAATTCTGAAGTTGTTCAGTCACTACACCTGCTTGTACACGAACCATACGGTCAGCGGGGAAGAATTCCAAGATTTGGTTCATCTTGTCCATGCTCACCACGATTTCACCGTTGGCCGCAACAGCGCCAGCAGACAAACCAGTACGACCGCCACTTGGGGTAATCGCCACATTAAATTGGTTGGCAAGTTTTACAATTTGTTGAACTTGCTCAGTGCTTGAAGGGAAAACGACGACCGATGGATTTGGATCGAAGTGCTTAGTATGGTCACGACCCCAATTTTGAAGGGAATCCGCATCAGTTTTAATTCGGCTTTCGCCAACAATAGCGGTCAATTGGGTTAATAACTCTGGGGTTAAAGCGACTGGAGCATTCATCGTTTTCAGACCTTGCAAGAAGTAAAACAAGTAATAAATAGCCTATTAATCATTCAGTTGAATACAAAATGATTAAAATTTTGAATAGGCATTCGTGATTAAAAAGGAGCCAAATTAAATGACCTTTTTTCACGAGTGCATATTATAAAGTATTTTTAGGCAAAACCCGTAGAAAAAGCGGTTTTTCCAATGTCACCTTTGAAATTACAGGTTTAATTAGACCAACCGCGACAAGTTTTGACACATCTATTGCCCAAATAACTCACACTGCGGTCATAAAGGAAATATATATCAGCGCTTGTCCTATGCTATTATGTGCGCACTAAATTTGGCCTTTGTAGCGGAGCCGTAATGAGCCAACATCTTTCTCTACCTAAAGATAAAATTCGTTTCTTGTTGTTAGAAGGCGTTCACCAAAACGCTGTCGACACTTTAAATGCTGCTGGATACACCAACATCGATTCCCGTAAAACTGCGCTTGAGGGTGAAGCGTTGAAAGAAGCGGTTAAAGATGCTCACTTCATCGGTATTCGTTCACGTACTCAACTCACTGAAGAAGTTTTTGAAGCTGCGAACAAACTGATTGCTGTGGGTTGTTTCTGTATCGGTACAAACCAAGTGAACTTAAATGCTGCCATGATTCGCGGTATTCCAGTATTCAACGCACCATACTCAAATACACGTTCGGTTGCTGAACTTGTACTTGCTGAAGCAATTCTATTGCTTCGCGGTGTTCCTGCTAAATCTGCTTCAACTCACCGTGGTGGTTGGAACAAATCTGCAGTTGGTTCATTTGAAACTCGTGGTAAAACTTTAGGTATTGTTGGTTACGGTTCGATTGGCTCGCAACTTTCTGTACTTGCTGAAGGCTTAGGTATGCACGTGATTTATTACGATGCAGTGACTAAACTTCCAATGGGTAATGCACGTCAAGTCGGTTCTATGGGTGAACTTCTTGCCAATGCAGACGTCGTATCTCTACACGTTCCAGACGTTCCATCAACTCGTAACTTCTTCGGCAAAGACCAATTTGCTCAAATGAAAGAAGGCTCAATCTTCCTAAATGCTGCACGTGGTACATGTGTAATCATTGAAGACCTTGCAGATGCGATCAAATCTGGTCACATTGCTGGTGCTGCGGTTGACGTATTCCCTAAAGAACCTAAAGCAAACGGTGAAGAATTCGTTTCTCCACTTCGTGGCTTAGACAACGTGATTTTGACTCCTCACGTGGGCGGTTCAACGATGGAAGCGCAAGCGAACATCGGTCTAGAAGTTGCTGAAAAATTCGTGGCTTACTCTGATAAAGGTATGACTTTATCTGCAGTGAACTTCCCAGAAATCGCGTTACCGTTGACTGAAGGTAAACACCGTTTACTTCATATCCACAAAAACGTGCCGGGCGTTCTTTCAAAAATCAACAACTTGTTTGCTGAACACGGTATCAACATCTCTGGTCAGTCTTTAATGACTAAAGGTGATGTGGGTTACTTAGTGATGGACGTTGATGCAACTGCATCTAAAGAAGCTTTGGATACACTTCACGAAGTTGAAGGTACGATTCGCGTTCGCGTATTGTTCTAAGTTATTCAAATATTGAAGCCACAGCCTTCGGGCTGTGGTTTTTTATTTTAGATAGTTTTTACCATCTGGCCTTTGCCAATCTCCCGCTATTTAAACTATCGATCCAAATTTAGTATGCCAAATTTTAAAGTTGCCCCTGCGATACAAGCTCCGTTGATTTTACTCATTGCCATGATCAGCATGCAAAGCAGTGGTTCTTTTGCCAAATATCTGTTTGGGCAATTTCCCATTTTGACAGTTTCCGCCATGCGCCTATTACTGGGTGCATTGATTTTGGCGCTTATTTTTAAAATTTGGCAGATCAATTTCAAACAGGTGAAATGGTCAGCGATTATCAGCTATGGCATTGCTTTAGCGGGTATGAACATGCTGTTTTACTTGTCGATTGATCGTCTCCCACTCGGCATTGCCGTTTCTTTTGAATTTATTGGCCCGCTTTCCGTTGCCTTATTTGCAGCACGTCGAAAGTTCGATTTTGTTTGGGTCGGACTGGCCATTCTTGGTCTAATTCTCTTGTTCCCATTTGATCAAGCTGCTCAGCGACTTGACCCGATTGGAATTTTATTTGCCTTAGGTGCAGGCGCGTGTTGGGCACTATACATCGTGGCAGGTCAAAAACCGTCAGGGGTTTCGGGCAATCATACCGTGTGCTTAGGCATGTTTGTCGGCATGTGTGTCTTGATGCCCATTGCTCTATTTGCGGGTATTCCCGCGCAGACTTTTGAACCCATGAGCCTTTTATACTTTGTCGCATTAGCGACACTGGCAAGTGCTTTACCGTTTAGCTTAGAAATGATTGCGCTACGTAATTTAAGCGCGCTGAGCTTTGGTACGCTCATGAGTTTAGAACCAGCAATTGCTGCTCTCTCTGGTTTTGTCTTTTTGCATGAACAGCTACTTTGGACACAATGGATGGCATTGGCAGTAATTATTTGCGCCTCCATAGGTTGTACCTATACCACGCAAAAGGCTAAACAACTTTAAATTCAAATCTATACGGAAACTTTGAATTTAAACTTTTACGCTCTATGTTCAAGCGATAACAACCAATATATTTTTAAATTCAAAGTGCTGAAACTGGCTTTAAATTCATTTTCCGACGCTCAACATCACGCCACATTCGATCTAAACCGCTATACTGTGTACATTCAAAAATAGGGCCTTCACTGCCCCACCAACTGCGTGCCACATGCCAAATTCACAACTCATTGCTGTCGTGTTCATGGTGCTGTCGATGATTTCATATCAGATCAGTGCTTCATTTGCTAAACAATTATTTTTAGTACTCGATCCGCTCAGCGTCACTATTTTAAGACTCTGCTTTGCGTCCATCATCATTTGTTTAATGTTTCGCTCATGGCAGATTTTAAAACGATTGTCCTTCCTGAAATGGCGTGATCTGCTGTGCTATAGTGCTGCACTGTGTTTAATGAATGTGTTGTTTTACATGTCACTGGGCAAATTGCCTCAAGGCATTGCGGTGGGTTTAGAGTTCATAGGACCTCTCGGTTTAGCATTGCTTTCAATTAAAAATCGCAGTGACTATATTTGGGTGTTTTTAGCAATTTTGGGTATTGCACTCATGGTGCCTTGGGGACAAGCGCAGGGCGGAAATTTCTCCCTGTTCGGTGCAGCATGTGCCTTAGCCGCAGGACTATGTTGGGCCTTCTATATTTATTTTGGTCAAAAGGTCGTACATCAAAATATTGGCATGCATGCGCTCACCATTGCCATTACTTTATCTGCGTTGTCCTTATTGCCGATTGGTTTATATCGTGATGCGCCTGCATTGCTAGACACCCAATATTGGCCTAAAGCATTGGTTATCGCGGTTTTAGCAACCGCCATTCCTTATGCACTGGATTTAAAAGCGTTAAAGATTCTGAGTAAACTGAGCTATGGCACCTTATCGAGTATCTCCCCTGCACTTGCTGCAATCACTGGGATGGTCTTACTAGGTGAAACCATTGGCATGTGGCAATGGTTGGCCTTAGTCTGCATTATGTTGGCTTCTGTAGGCGTGACCTTTAGATCTGCTAAAGCAACAACCAACACTGCAAATTAAAATCGATAAAAAGTAAATCGCATAAAAAAGACGGTCATGCCGTCTTTTTTCATTCATACAAGATCAAGTTCTAACCTGTGAGACTATCTTTATCGGCTTTTTTATATTTTTTATATTCAGCCAAATATTGGGTTGCTAGCGTTTCCTTTTGCTTGTCATTTAAAATTTTACCTGCTTGCTGAAAGAAGCCATGTTCTTCTTCCTTCAAATGGTGATGAACTATTTCTGAGAGTTTTTTGGCAATCGCTAACCAACCCGGATTGCTAAATTCCGTTTCCGTCAACTGCTCCAAAAGTTCATCCATTTCATGATGTTCGGACAATGCATGTCGAGTAATATTCAGTCCTGAATCGGTCATCATTAAAGGAATATAAAAATACCGATCTTCCCCTACGGCATGGGCAAATAATTCATTTTTGAGACGTTCAAATAAATCACGTCGCTCAGGTGTATCACCCGATGTCTGAATTAGTTGTTCTGAAAGTGCTCTTTGTTTTTCATGACTTTGGCGTAAAGCTTCAAAAATATTCATGTGGATGATGTCCTCTGATGCTTAATGGGCTAGTTCATCTATTTTTATTCAGCAATCTTAAAATGCTTATTTTTTATACTAACCACATCAGCAGCAGAAAACAGCGTCGCTCTGTTAAGATTTGTTCAAGCTTGACCAGTAAATGTTTGATAGCCTAAACGAATAATTAAAATACTCACCAAAATCAAAAATAAAATTCGAATAAAGCCGCTGCCATATTTGATTGCAGCACGCACACCTACAATCGAACCGATAATATTCGCCACCGCCATCATGGCACCAATCGCAAATAACACATGTCCTGTCGGTATAAAGAAACTTAGGGCTGCAAGGTTAGTGGTGAGGTTGGCGACTTTGGATAACGCTGATGCATGTAAAAAGTCTGCCTGCAAATAGCGTATAAAAAAGAAAATAAAGAAGCTGCCTGTGCCCGGTCCAAAGATCCCATCATAGAATCCAATCGCCAAACTACCCACTGCTGCCAAGATTAAAATCTTAGGTGTGAGTTCCTGACGCACATGCACCTGACCAAATTGTTTTTTTGCAAAGGTATATATCGCAATGATAATTAACATCACCAAAACAAAAGGACGCAGCACTTCTTTCGGAATCATTGACACGCAAGCTGCGCCTGCAAAAGACGCAACAAATGCACAACTGGCAATGACTGCCAATAATTTCCAGCGCAGCTTCACCTTTTTTAAAAAGGTCACAGCTGCTGAAGCCGTACCACAAATTGATGAAAGTTTATTGGTACCAAAAACTGTCGCAGGCGACAGTTGCGGCATGGCATTCATAATGGCAGGAATTTGAATTAATCCACCGCCGCCAACAGCCGCATCAATTGCGCCAGCAAAAAATGCAAAAAATAGCAGGCTGAGGATCAGTTCAATTTCCATAATGTGGCTTCAATTGCTGTTAATGACTATTCAAGATTTAATACACGTTTTGGCACTAAACGTTTACGATCAGTAATTTCCGCTAGGCCCAAACAACGCTCCCCATCAAACACCAAAACCTGAGCTTCCGCAGCATGCTCAATATTACTTTCCATACCCCGACTAAAATATTCAGCTCGACCTTCAGGTGCTTGGATCTTGGTAAAATGATCCACAGGTGAAAACACGGGCAATAGCAAGGCTTCACGTTCAGCTTCGGTCAAGCTCTCTAAATATTCAATGGTATAACTTGGGTTGAGGTCAAAATGACCGGTTTGAATACGATGTAGATAGGTTAAATGTCCGTAAGTGCCCATGGCTTTTGCGATATCTTCGCCTAAAACACGGATATACGTACCCTTCGAACAAGTAATGTCGAGTGTAATACTATTCTCATTGAATGATAATAACTCGATGGCATATATGGTGATTGGGCGTGCTTCTCGTTCAATTTCTATCCCTTTACGTGCCAATTCATATAAAGGGCGGCCTTCTTTTTTCAGTGCCGAATACATGGGTGGAATTTGTTGAATATCCCCCACAAATTGCGCCAAGACATTTTGAATATTTTCTTCAGTCAATGTTGGAACGGCTTGTTCTAGCAGTACCTCTCCTTCGACATCGCCCGTGGTTGTGCTATGCCCTAAAAAAACCGTGGTTTGATAACGCTTGGTCGAATCCAATAAGAAATGTGAAAACTTGGTCGCCTCACCTAAACAGATTGGCAATAAACCTGAAGCCATTGGATCAAGTGCACCCGTATGTCCTGCTTTTTGGGCTCTAAATAACCAACGTACCTTTTGTAGGGCAGCATTTGAACTAATGCCAAGCGGTTTATTTAAAAGAAATACACCATGTACAGGACGGCGCTGAATTTTAGGAGAAGCTTTTTTCATGAAAAAATCGGGCTAAAAAAGTACAGCGCCATGGTATCAATCTAAATGAAATATTTACAACTCTTCTATATTTTTATCGAACTTTTATGTCATATTCAGTTCACATTTAGAACTCATAAAACAATTAAAACGGAAAAAAGGTGCATTGGGATATGCAAAAAAATAAACTCTGGCTCATTTTAGCCTCAGTCATCATCATTGCTGCGGCTTTTATTTATTGGCTTTCACCGAAAGCAACTCAAAACGAGAACAATCCAAATGCTGAACTGCAACAAACTGCCATGGCTGCATCTGGGGAAACAGCAACTTTAGCAAATAGCGCTGGCTCGTCACTCATGAGTCCAAGTCAAAGCGACACTGAAGTGAACTGTCAAATTAGTATGGATGGTTCAAACCGCCTAATTGTAAATGAACAAACTCGCAATTGCTTTGAATATTTCATTACCCAATATGGTGAAAAATCGATTGATCAAATCAAAAAAGATTTTAAAACCTATATCGCTCAAGGTCATAAAGAACCTGCACTCTCGCAAATTTATGATTTGTGGGATCGCTACATGAAATATCGTGAACGTTTAGGCGACTTACAACCACCGGGTGATGATAAAGAATCACCACAGTATTACCGTTCAATTTACAACAGCACGCAAAATCTGCGTAAACAGTTCTTCTCGGACTATGAAATTGAAGGTCTATTTGGTAAGGAAAATACCTACCATGAATATACGTTGAAACGAATGGAAGTGGTTAACGACAAAAAGCTCTCTGAAGCTGAAAAAGCCCAAAAACTCAAAGCACTGTTTGATGAGCTGCCAGAAGATTGGAAAGAAAGTTTAGAACAAATCAATAAACTGGATGATCTACGCAAACTAACCTCAGACATTAAAGCTCGTGGTGGCTCAAGTGATGAAATCCGTCAAATGCGTTTAAATCTGGTGGGCGCTGAAGCAACGCAACGCCTTGAAAATCTTGATAGTCAACGCAGTGAGTGGAAAGGAAATGTGAACCAATATCTGAATGAACGCGACACCATTATGAAAAGCAATATGAGTGATAGCGCCAAACTACAAGCGGTTCAACAATTACGTAATCAACAATTTAAATCTAAAGAAGATCAATTGCGCTTAAGCACTTTTGAAGCGGTCCATGATCAAGGTGGAAAACTGCCTTTTTCAGAATAATAGGATCATAAAACAACACCATCATTTCAGGATGAAATTATGCAAAACAAAAAGAATATCGCCTGCACTGCCCTACTTGCCTGCTCTAGCGTGCTTGCGATGTCAGCAGCTCAAGCTGGAGAAGGTTTACAACATGTGACGGCAAAGACCACAGCAACCTACGCCAAAACTAAATATCCGATTGTATTTACCCACGGTATGTTTGGATTTACGCGCATTGGCTTTGATAGCTTTGGCATGGACTATTTCTATCAAATTTTGCCAGACTTGGCACGTAATGGTGCCAATACTTTTGCCGCGCAAGTTTCCCCGCTTGAGTCGACCGAAGTTCGTGGCGAGCAACTGCTTGCCCAAGTCGAAGATGTATTGGCTTTAACAGGCCAAGCTAAAGTGAATTTAATCGGTCACTCTCATGGTGGACCCACCACACGTTACATTGCTGCGGTAAAACCACAATATGTCGCATCGATTACAGGGGTTGCGGGGACATTCCGAGGGTCATTGGTTGCCGATAAAATTCAAGCCAATAAAGGTCTGAATACGGTTTTTGGGGTACTCGGTGACAAATTGCTCGCACCAATTATTACTTGGGCAGAAGGCAATTCAAACCTACCAAACAGCATTGATGCTTCATTAACATCTATCAGTGAAAAAGGTTCTGCTGTTTTTAATGCTAAATTTCCAACAGCAGCCTTAGCATCTGACTGTAATAAATCAGGTGCTAAAATCGATAAAGGAATCTACTATTATTCTTGGACAGGGACAGCTCAGACGACCAATGTACTTGATGTATTAGATACCGTCATTAGCCAACTAGGCCCATTGGCCTATGGCAATAAAGACAATGATGGTTTGGTCGGCCGTTGCAGCGCACATTTAGGTCAGGTTATTCGTGATGACTATAACCATAACCATCTCGATGAAGTAAATATGGTATTTGGATTACGCAGTTTATTTTCTCCAGACCCTGTGGCCTTATATCGTCAACATGCCAATCGCTTAAAATTACAAGGATTGTAATTGGCATCAATTTTACGAGTTTCAAATTAAAAAAAGGATGCCTACTTGGCGTCCTTTTTTATTTACAATGTTTTTATTTGTAAATATAAACTGAATATTTTCAATAATATATTAAATAACAACAGTTAAGCATTCACATGTCATTAAAGGACAAATGTATATAATTTTCACTGTCATTTCAGCACATTCCATGTCCTAAAATGACATGGAATTTCAAGTTAAGCATGAAAAAATGTTGTGGCGTCTTTGTGCCTTAATCACTCTCAAATGTGTTGGTTTTGCCAACAGCAAAGATGCGAAAGAACAAAGAGAGAATGCTTCAAATTATTACAAAGCAATAAAAACAACATCAATAAGGGAAAGTTTATGCAAACTTTAATCAACAAGGCCAAGATGGCTTCATTTGCTGCACTCACAGGCTTAGCGATAGGATTATCGGCAAGCGCACAAGCAGCTCCAAGTGTCCTACAAGTTAAGGAAACTGCAAAATCAGACTATGCCAAAACCAAGTATCCGATTTTAATGGTACATGGTTGGTTAGGTTGGTCACGCATTGGTACTGACTCTGTCGGATTAGATTATTGGTACCAAATCCTTCCGGATATGGCACGTAACGGTTCAACGGTCTTCGCAGCACAATTATCTCCAGCAAATACCACTGCCCATCGTGGTGAGCAACTGATCGCGCAAGTTGAAGATGTGATGGCGATTACAGGCAAAAGTAAAGTGAACTTAATTGGTCACTCACATGGCGGTCCAACTGTGCTGTATGTTGCACAGACCAAACCACAATACATCGCATCAATCACAGGTGTCGCAGGAACTTATCATGGTTCTAAAGTGGCTGATGATATTCAAGGCAATAAGATATCTCGTACCGCTTTCAACATTTTAGGCGATTATATTGTTGGTCCACTGATTGCTTTAGGTCAGGCAAAACCTGAACTTGAAATTGATTTTGATGCGTCAATGAAATCTTTAAGTCAAACAGGTTCAGCGACATTTAATAGCACTGTGGCAAAATCTGCAATTTCTGATGGCGTATTGGCAGCTTCTGAGAATTGTAGTAAGAACCTTAAGCAAGTCGACAGTAAAGGGATTCAATACTATTCGTGGACAGGTGTCGCTCAAACCACCAACCTTCTGGATATTGATACTATTCTGATGCAGCTTGGGCCTTTATCTTACGGAAACAAAGATAACGACGGTATGGTTTCTCGTTGCAGCGCGTACATGGGTAAAGTGATTAATGACAGCTATAAACTAAACCATACAGACTTGGCGAACATGATGTTCGGCTTAACCGGTCTATTCGCTCAAGACCCTGTAGCCTTATATCGTCAACATGCCAATCGCTTAAAACTTCAAGGCCTATAAATCTTATTTGCTAAATAGTTATAAATAGGAGGGCTGCTGTCCTCCTATTTTTTATTAAAAATAAATTTGCTATGAATTCGTCATAAACCGCTATCACTCTTGTGATTTTTGTTACATCTCTACGTTCACTTAATCTAGTTCTGTTTGCAAAGGAAAGCGTTGATTGATTTATTAAAGATGACAATAAAAATTGTCATAAAACAAAAATATTTGAGGATCACTCATGAAATACTTAACACTCATTGCAGGTCTGCTTGCTGCGACGGTTATCAGTAGCGCATCGGCATCTCAAGCTTCTCAAGTAACTGCAAAAGCAACATCCACTTACGCTAAAACTCAATATCCAATTGTGTTTAACCATGGCATGGGTGGTTTTATTAAAGTTGGTACAGACGCTTTTGGACTAGACTACTGGTATCAAATTTTACCCGACTTAGCACGTAATGGTGCGAATGTCTGGGCATCACGTGTGTCTCCTTTTAATTCCACTGAAGTTCGTGGTGAACAACTCCTCCAACAAGTTTTGGAAATACGTGCCATTACAGGTGCAGCTAAAGTGAATTTGGTGGGACATAGTCATGGCGGCCCGACTATTCGTTATGTTGCGGGTGTGCGCCCAGATGTCGTGGCATCACTCACCAGTATCGGTGGGCCACATCAAGGCTCGCCAGTCGCGGATTTAATATTAAAAGCTGAAGGAACAGCGGTGGAAAAGCCACTGGTGAGTGTAGTCAATTTTGTCTCTAAAGCAATTGTCTGGGCACAAGGACTGGATCCAAACACATACCCGCATGATTCACTGGCAGGTGGTGGTAGCCTAACTCTCGCTGGCTCTGCAAAATTTAATGCCGCATTCCCTCTTGGCTTACCTAAGTCCGCTTGTGCTGAAGGCAACAGTGTAGAGAAGGGAATTTACAACTATTCATTTACTGGGGTCGGGCAAGTGACCAATATTCTCGATTTGGATTCTGCCCTAAAAGTGACTGCGCTACTGATTGACGGTGGTAAGGACAATGATGGATTAGTTTCAAAATGCAGCGCTAAATTCGGTAAAACCATCCGCGACAACTACAATTGGAACCATCTGGATGAAGTCAATCAAGTCTTGGGCTTGAAAGCATTATTCGCACCTGATCCAGTGGATGTCTATCGTCAACATGCCAATCGTTTAAAACTTCAAGGTTTATAATATTTTTCTCACATAAAAAAATGCGCCAAAAGGCGCATTTTTTTCAGCGTTGTAAAACAAATTATTTTGCTTTACGAGCTGGTAATTTTTCACGAATACGTGCAGCTTTACCAGACAATTCACGTAGGTAGTAAAGTTTAGCACGACGAACGTCACCACGACGTTTCACTTCGATACCAGCAACGATTGGTGAGTGAGTTTGGAATACACGCTCAACACCGAAACCGCTAGAAATTTTACGTACTGTGAACGCAGAGTTCAAACCACGGTTTTTCTTAGCAATTACAACACCTTCAAATGCCTGAAGACGTTCACGCTCACCTTCTTTTACTTTTACTTGAACAACTACTGTGTCACCAGGAGCAAAAGCAGGGATGTTTTGTTTCAACTGTGCATTTTCAACAGCTTGTACTAAAGGATGTTTACCGCTCATGGGGTATCTCCGATTACGCGAGTCAGAAGAGGTCTGATCATCGCAGGGTATAGAGGCTAAAGCGCATGTTACCCGTTTAACTTTCTCTCAATACTTGACCACTTCAATGTATTAAGAGCCTATTAAAATACTTAAAATCATTTCTAAGTATCTGTTTGAAGCTATGCTTCTGATTTTGCAAACTCAAAAATAGAGACTACTTTTGAATGTGCGAATCTTTGAGCCATTTTTTTTGCTGCTTCGTCAACTCAACTTTTTCAACCAACTCAGGTCGGCGTTCTAAAGTGCGCTGATATCGCTGCAAAAACCGCCATTTATCAATGTTTGCATGATGTCCTGACTTTAAAATTTCAGGAACATCCAAACCTTCAAAATGGTCTGGCTTGGTATATTGTGGGCAATCTAAAAGACCATCCACAAATGAGTCTTGCACATGTGATTGTTCATCAGACATCGCACCCGGAAGTCTCCGAATAATACTGTCTAACAGAACCATTGCAGGGAGTTCACCACCCGATAATACGTAATCGCCTATTGACCATTCCTGATCAACATATTTTTGGATCAAACGTTCATCTACCCCTTCATAACGACCACACAATACAATCAACCCGTCATATTTGACGAAATCTTGTACCGCAGGTTCATTTAAGGTTTTGCCTTGCGGTGACATATACACCACAGGAACATGAACTGCACCCGCTTGCACTGCAAGCTCTTTAGCACGTTGGATTGCTTTTGCCAAAGGCTCAGCCATCATCACCATGCCTGGGCCACCACCAAATGGACGTTCATCCACTCGTTTGTAGTTGCCCTCAGCAAATTCGCGTGGATTGATACAATGAACTTGTATCAAATCACGTTTTGCCGCGCGCCCGCTAATTCCGTGGGCTGTAATCGCTTCAAACATTTCAGGAAAAAGCGTAATGACTGCAAAAAACATCGCAGACTCCCTTATTTCCAAAAAATATTAGTAATCTACGCCCCAATTTACGTAAATACGACCAGCTTCGAGATCAACACGCTGTACCACATCTTTATGCCATGGAATCATTCGCTCTTCACTATCGACGCTTTCGGCAGTGGCACGAACCACCATCACATCGTTAGCACCTGTTTCAAACAGTTCGTGAATTTGACCGAGATTTACTTCTTGCTCTTCATCGCCAAGACCTAACACAGTTAAGCCTTTCAAATCTGACCAATAGTACTCGTCCACGCCCGGTTGAGGCAGTTGCGATTTTGAAATCCAGATATTTGCGCCGACTAAATTGTCTGCTGCAGTGCGATCAATCACACCTTTTAGCGAAACAACCAAACCTTTGCCATGTGGTTTCCAACGTTTAACATCTGTCGTTTGCCAACCCGCTTTGGTCTCAATGTACCAAGGAAGGTAGTCAAAGATGTTGCTCATAGGTTCTGTATTGGAATAGACCCAGAGCCACCCATTTAATCCATATGCTGAACGTAGCTGTCCAATCTGAATACGATCTTCGGGAACATTCTGTGTTGGTGTCATGGGTAACCTACTACGAATTAAGCAGCAGCTGTAGCTTTCTTAGCTTCAGCAGCTAAAGAAGCAACACGTTCAGAAGGTTGAGCACCTTGTGAAACCCAGTGAGCAAAACGGTCAGCATCTAAACGAAGTTTTTCTGCTTTACCTTGAGCTGTAGGGTTGAAGAAACCGATACGTTCGATGAAACGACCATCACGTGCATTACGGCTATCAGTCACAATGATTTGATAGAATGGACGTTTTTTAGCACCACCGCGTGCAAGACGAATAACAACCATGATAGAACCTTATAGTTTTTACGGATTATCCCTGTACCGACCATCGATACATTTCAAACCCCTTTCATAGAGGGCAATATTTTACGTGAAATTTGCCCCGAATGAAAGATCAAAAATTGTTTATCCACAATTTTGAATTTGAGGTTATTTGCCGTCCCATGGTTCACACGTACCCGATGTTTTTTCCCAACATTGTTTACCTGTGCTGTCTATAGTTAAACTTCCTGTACTTTTCATTGCGCCAGTAGTTTTAGGAGTTGCTGTGAGTGTCCAAGTTTGATCCCCTGCATCTAAATCTAGTGAGTACAATGCATCATGGCTAGGGAAGTCTACTGTAGTATTTGAACCATCTATCGTAGCAGATGAATAATTATGATTGATAACATAATAGCTCTGCATTTTTTGTGCAATTTGCATCATTTCTGCTTGCGCATCAGCACGTTTAGTTCTCTGTACATAGTTTTGATATGAGGGATAAGCAATTGCCGCAAGAATTGCAATAATAACCACAACAATCATCAGCTCAATTAATGTAAATCCTTTCACGCTCTTCATTACCATGACTCACTATTATCATCATCACCACAGTCTACGAATGTTGTCACAACATTTTTTACTTTTGTCATACAACGAAGGCCCGTATTGGTTAAAAGCAAATCATAATTACGTGGCTGTTTAGGCTCCGAACCGTCTTTAGCACGTTCCACAGAAATAGCCCAACTCAATCCATTAACGCTTTCAGAATCAGTTGTTTCTGTACCCTCACTATTTACAATTGTCAAAGGTTTATGACCAGTACCACCATCAACTAAGGTAATGATATATTTAACATCTGCGCCACTCGCACCTAAAGGCAATGACAATTTTCCTGTCGCTTTGTCATAATAGCTTTCACTGGTAGAATTCCCATCGGAATCAGTACCTTGATAACCATATAAATAAGTTGCATCAAAACCCTTATAACTAAAATTTTTAGATTTAAAACGCTCAAGCTCTCCTGCCAACCGCAAGGCTTCTTGACGAGCGATGGCAAGATCTTTACGTTCAATATATTGACTGTAACTTGGGATCGCGATTGCTGCCAAAATTGCAACAACAACAACCACGATCATCAACTCAATTAATGTAAAACCTTTTGCCTTTTTTAATTGCGCTACCGAATTTAATTGCACAGCTGTAGCAGAAACAGTCAGCTGTGTATTATGCGTTCGTATTAAACTAGAAAAAAAGTTCATCTCTTTACTCCTAGCGTGTTTCATACCAACGCAATTGTCTTAAATTTGCGGTCGTACTAAACAATTGACATTCAGGCAAGTTTTTATTTGCAGTAACTTCACAATCCACACTACCCGGACGTGGCACTACCAAGCCAGTATTATCTTTATTATTGTTATGACCTAATCCAAGGCCAGAACCTAAAATACCAGCACCTATTTTAACTTTATTAGGTTCACCTGATGTTGTTGTTGCAAACGGACATTTTCCTGTTGGTAAGCAGAACTGATACACATAGGAATCACCTTTAACACCAGCACCACAATTACCACCAATACCCGTACCATCGCGATGGAATACGTTTACATAGAGCATGCTATCCAGTGCATAAAGTTCATTCATGCCTTTATACACACCTGCCTTGTCAGAATAAGTATATTTCCAGCCATCGTTATCGGCGACAGGAACACCATCATCCATTACATGATTTAACGATTCTAAGGCTATATTATTCGTTACAAGTGTCAATTCATCATATAGTGCTGGTTTAGCAACATCTTTGTCATAAACAACAAATACACCATCATCTGCACTAACTGTAGACCCATTATGGTTTGTTCCTGTAGCACCGACTAAAGGCTTACTTCTATTCCCTGAGCTAAAAGCAACTGCGGCGATATAGCCATTGTTACTTTCATGAATCGATACACTTGGCATTTCATAGAAACGTGGGCTTGCACCACCCGCTGCATGCTCATCAAATAAGCGAACAACGCGTTTAGCAAAGTTAGCTTTTTTAGCATTTTCATCTGTACCCGTTGCAAGATTGTTTAAATCAACACGGAAGCCTTGCCCTGCTAAATCGCCAAAATAAAGATTATCCACTAAACCATCATTATCACGATCGACTGCATTAATCTGACTCACAACACTGTATTTCATATTGATATTTGCGTCGCTCGCATCAGTGAATGCCTGAGCTCCTAAGGCTTTTGTAGCATTTGCGCTTGTCCACCACAGTAAATCACCCGTATCTGCATCAAACATATAAACACCAGCACCACCACCGTTGGTTGTAGTTTGATTGTAATCAGCAGCTTCATAACCTGCATCATAACCACCACCTACAAACATCACTGGACGTTTTTCACCCCCAAAGTTTACATAAGCCAGCGTCGGTTTAGACCAACTTTGCCCCATGTAATCTAGTGCTTCTACAGACACAGTGGAGCCAGATTTATATATTTTCGAGCCTGTTAATTTTGGATCTATATGGAATTTCAAGCTAGGCTTATCTAAGTTAGTAAGGTCCAATGCATAGTAACTGTTACCGCCCATGCGCAGACCACCATATACCCACTGTAAGCCTTTGAGTGCTAAATCTGTGTTTGTACCACCATCACTTGTCTTATCGGAAGTTTGAACTGTTAATGAACCATCCTCTTTTGAAACATATTGAGTATACGCAGTCCATGGTGCATCAATCCCATAAAACAAATTAGCAGATCCGCCAGTGGTCGATTTTTCAGCTAAAAATGCATCTCGCTGCCTTTCCATCATCTCATGAGGAGCAAATGCAAATTTTTCTTTACCTGTTTTAACATCTACAACATGTAAAAGCCCTTGTGAGCTACCAAAGAGCAAATAATCATCACGATCTGTTGTATCTAATGCGCCCGTTGCAACATCAACTTTAATTGCACCACGTTGGGTAAGTAAAATTGGTGTTGAGTGCATTACTGTACCAAACTGACGAAGTTCAGTAGCAGAAGACAAACTATTTAAGGTAATTCCAGTTGCATTAGCAGCAACGTTGTAACCCAACAAGTTCAACCAATAATTTTTTTGTGGATCATTAACAAATGAGGCGTTCGTACCTGTACCAAACAATGCATTTACATTTAATTCTTTTAGAGAATTTGTTTCATTTGCGGTATATGGCGTCGACGAACTAATCTCTCTATTGGTAAAAATAGTCCGTCGAACATATGCTTCACTCTCCGAATTAAGTGCGGTACCTAAAGCCAATTGACCGAGCACGCCTCCGCTCCAAAGTCCGTTTGCATTTGAGTTAAGCGAACCATCGTCTTTAATCAACTTAATAGTATTAGAACTATTATAAAGTTGGCCATTATGGATATTATATTTATTAAGATTACCCATCCACAAACGGTATTCCGCCTGGGGCTTTGGTGTAAATGATGCGTAATAACCATAAGGTTGGATTGTTAATGGATTTAAGGCATCTTGCGGTAGTGTAGGTGAACCTGTTGCAATAGGTTCAAAATCAGGGGTTACATTAGTGACGAATTTTATAATACTATTTTTAATATCATCCGCATCTTCAGCATAGTAGAAACCACCATCACCATAGGCTGAGCTTCCCCATAAACATGCATTTTTTGCATCATCATTGGGTGCACTTGCACAATTATATGTATCATCTGTATTTTTTGTTAAACCTGAAAAAGAAGAACCAAAACCAACGACAGCCGTTTTAATTTTCATTCTGCCGGGATTTTTGGTCGGATCTAAAATCTTCTTCGAGTATTCACCAATATATTCCCAACCACCTGTTTCACCAGAAAATAGATTTGATTTTAACCTAGGTGAAATTAACGTTCCAGTTCCAGATGGCTTACCTTTAAATTCATAATCCACTGAACTTAGAGTTGTATTCATAATGGCTTGTGCCATATTATCTTTTGTTGAGTTAGGAGCTCCATCTGTTAAAAAGTAAATCCCATTACCATTACATGTATTTGCACTTCCTGCTGGATGATATTTACCTGTAGATATATTCTTACTATTTTCGACTGAGTACCTGTAACCACCTACCAAATTATCAGTGTAAGAATCTGCTAAATTAGTACTTGCTTTTTCAACTAAAGCAAATGGATTACTCCTGTATGCAACAATGCCATATGCCGAATTGTTTGCATATGGTCCCCAAACCTTACCTACTATCGGCTCAATATCCAATGGCTCTTGATCCACCTTCATCCAACCACCATAACGCCAACCTGCAGGCAACTTACTTAATGTCTCCCAACCACTAGTCATTTCACCATTACTAGAGACACCAGCCGCTTTTAAAGCATTTTTAAAATTAGTCTGCCCTACAATTTGAATCCAACCACCATTTCCATCTGGTCTAAAAACCGTTCCACTTTGATTACTATTTTGATAAACGCCATTTACAACATTGGTACTAACTGTTTTATTGCCAGCATCTACACTTGGCCAATTATTAATACATTGCTTAACATCATTTGCTTTACCTGAAATTTTAAAATCAGAAGAAGTTAAGGCATTCGCTCCTGTTGTAAGTTCTACACAAATAAAATGCACTTGATCATATGGAGAATTAACATTCTGCATAGTCATTGAACCATCATATATCCACTCTATGGCGGTTAAAGATGAATGTGAATTATTAACCCCCGTTGTGGTACCCATCATATAAGCTCCAGCTTCAGCATAAGCTTGAACAGCAGGTGTACCGCCAGCAGTTTTATACTGCTTAGTTCCTAAAGGATATAAATTACTAGATTTACGCAATATATTTGATACGTATTTTGTATCACTAGTTGCAGAAATATATGACTCACCATCTACACCCAAACTTACCTTTTGCCTCCCATTCCCATATGTTTTATTATCCAACGATTGAAACGATGCCACTTTCTTAGCCAACTCAACACGATGGCCATAATCAAGCTCATGGTTTTTTACTAAAATAGCACCTGAATGTCCGTCAATTAACTTTAATTCAGAACCAGATACATTTAGCCCAGTTTTTGCAGAAAATTGCCCCAAACCCATTACGACCTTATCTGATAAATCATTACCAGCCAATAAAGGAATTATTGCATCCTTTAAACGCGACAACCGATCATACTGCCAATTAACACCATTAGTACAACCACGCAGATAATATGTAATTGTAGTACTCTCGTTAGAGTTTTCAGAATTTACAATAGTGACAGTTTTAGATATTGCCGTAGCGTTTGTAGAGGTTGTTTCCGCCTTTACAGGAATAGAATTTTGAAATCCTGCTAAATTATAAGTCCAAGCTTTAAAATTTCTAGTGCCACTTCCTGTTTCTGAAACATCTGTCCTACTACATAAAGATGCCCCATCAACATCTCCAGGACTTCCCCAAAGATAATTCTTAGGCATAACCAAAGAACTAATCCCCATACTCCCTGAAGTATCTAACATTAGTAAAATCGAAGTTTGCCCACCAGTCGCATTTGTATAAATATCAATATCACTGGCTTGCGTTGCCACACTTTGACATAGTGCCAAAGTCATCATCATTGATACCGAAGCCGAAAGTATATTTTTTTGATATAACTTTTTCATCACTAAATCCTCTTTCCTTACGATACCAATTTTGGCTGACCGCCAACGACATAATCAGAATGTTGCATATTGTATGGAATATTTAAGCCATCAAAACATGCTGCTACTTCTGAACTTTTCTCTTTAAAGCAAGCCTCAATATCAGCTTTAGATGCAGCAGAAAAACTTGGTAGTATAGAAATTACTGTTGCACCAATATTATTGGTGCTTGATGGAACTGGACTTTGACCAACACTGGTACCCTTAGGAACACTACTAAATGGTGCTTCGGTCGTTGTATTTTTAGTTAAATAAATTTGGGAAATAACAGCTGAACGCCCCATTGAAAACTGATTTGCTTTACAAAATCCACTGACACCTTGCTTAGTCGTTGAACCATCTGCAGAAATTGCACTTGCTTTAGACAACTTAAAAAAACTACTTTCACTAGCTCTATAGCAAAAAACCAATTCATCTTTTGCATTCGCCGCAGAGTTAAAATAAGCAAACATGCCATCTAATGCCATTTGTCTTGCAATTTGATTTGGGTTTTCAATATTAAATAATGCTGAGTCAGAATTCCCCATAAGTAGCGAATTAACCTGGCTATTCGTAGCAATTTTAAGCCCCAAAATACCCGACTTCACCGCAATTGTTCCTATTAAAGTAATAATGACTAAAATAATTAATACTGTAATTAATGTCGCACCTTTTTGTTGATTCATTACGATGCCCCCAATGTATTACGAATGGCAACAACTTGATTTACAGCTTGGCGAAGATATTTTTTGTTTAATGCCTCATCACCTTTTAAAGTCACATTCTGTCCTGCCACTTCAAATGTCTTTTTTGTATTTAGACTTGCATCTGCCCCAATTGTGCCAGTCGAACGAGATAATACGCCAACATCAATTGAAACCACATTTAAATAAGTCTTTGTACAAGATGTCGCATATTTATCAGCCTCACAAGGCTCGGCATCTAAAATACCATTCATCTCATCTTTATAATCACTTATCGTCATATATCTTAAGTTTCCAGCTGGATTCTTAACACCTAAACGTATTCTAAATGCATCCACTCGTTGCATAATTTGTTGTGCATTCGCGCCCAAACCATCTATCGTTGTGCTAGTCGATTCGTAAGAACCTGCATCACAATACAAAGAATAAGACTTTGGCTCCCCTGCAACTTGTTGTGGTGTTTCAGCTACAAAATAGCGTTGTACAATAATCTTTGATGAAGCATCGTCAATATCATTCCCTTCGCAATCTGTGATTATTTCTTCCGCAGGAACATATTGCATTGTAAATTGGTCACTATTCCCCGAAGTATTATCAGCATCATTATTTTGTGCAGTCGCATATTTACTTTCTAAATCACTAAAAGCAGCTAAAGTGGTTGGAAGATTTTCTTTAGTAAAAATGACACCTGAACCATTAGTAATATTGTTGACGCGCTGAGAAGACAATGTATTTAGATTTGTATGACGAATATCATGCGTAACTACAGATAAGCCAAAATTCGCATTTTGTTGTAATTCGCCCATGCTGTTTTGTAAATTTAAGGATCTCGAGCTGCTAAAGAAGATAGCTAAGCCCGCAGCAACGATGATTAGCCCCAATGCCAATGCAATCATAAGCTCGATTAAGGTGAAACCAGCATTTACTCGATTACCATAGGTCGAGTGATAAGAAGTCGTATGTCTATTAGCTCCCATAGTTATAGACCTCCATAATGATACATTGTGCATTTGGGATATATGCGGCACCGTTTGTACAGTCTGTTGCTGCCGTGCCATTTGTTGCTGTAGTACCACCCCATGCAACATATACACATTTACGAACCAATGTTGAGCCTTGGCAATTTAAAACATTCATATTCATACCTAAATCGGTAGCATGTTTACTTACTTGCGCATAGTCGTATTGAGCCATTTCCGTAGGTGTACAAAATTCTGCAGCACATTTTGTTGCCGCACTCTCATCACTTTTATAGTCAAGTAGGCCTTCACGATTCATACGCATTCTTTCTGCCAAATCACGTGCAATATTAGTTGCTTGAACATTCATACTGGCTTCAGTCGTTGCTGTAACAGCTCGAATTTGTAATGCAACAAAACCCAATACTGCGATACTAAGCAATATAAGCGCGACCAACACCTCAATCAAACCAACACCTTTTTGAGAATTTATCATTATATTTTTCCCTAATTTTAGGTTGGGCAACTGGTTAAAGATTTGTTGTACACGACTGTTCCACCTTTTTGTACAAAGACATAAGCTTTTAATGTTGAATCACTTTTGTGCGAAAAAATAAAGCACTCTGCATTATCTGTTTGACCTAAGCGTTTAAATGTTATCGACGTCTCACCACTATCTTTTTGAATATAAGACGGCTCCCAAGTTTTATATGAATCAGCAACCGTTGCATTTACAGCTAAAATCTGTGGTTTCTGCTTAAAAATGGCTTCCGAACGAGTTTCAGCCAACAGGTCAATAAAATCACGAGTATCTGTCGTTAACTGATAATTTCGAACTAAATTAATAAATGAAGGTGCAGCCATCATGGCAATAATCGCCAATACAGCGATCGTCACCATCAACTCAATTAACGTAAAACCTTTATTTTTCTGCATACTCCCCCCAAGGCACCAAAACTTTACCCTATTAAAAATAATATCTAATAATTTTACAAAACCAACACAAATAAGGATAAATGGCATAAAAAAACAGATAATTGCCAAAAAGCAATTATCTGTCAATTCTTAAAAAAATTCAGAATGTTAAGCGATTAACACTTTAAGCCTGAGTTACAGGAATACGTAACTCTTTTGGCAAACTAAATGTAATATTTTCTTCACGCCCATCTAGCTCTTGTGGTGCTTTTGCCCCCCAATCCTGTAAACGCTGAATCACTTGCTTAATTAAAATTTCTGGCGCAGATGCACCTGCGGTGACACCAATTTTAGTCTGATCATTAAACCATTCTTGTTGTAATTGATCGGCATTATCGACCAAATAAGCATGTTTCCCCATACGCTCAGCGAGTTCACGTAGTCGGTTTGAATTCGATGAATTTGGCGAACCCACAACCAACACAACATCACATTGCTCCGCCAAATCACGCACCGCATCTTGACGGTTTTGTGTGGCATAGCAAATATCATCTTTGCGTGGGCCTTGAATTTCAGGAAACTTCTGACGTAAGGCATCAATCACCTTCGCTGTATCATCTATAGATAGTGTAGTCTGAGTAACGAAAGCTACTTTTTCTGGATTTCGAACATCTAAATCAGCAACATCTTGTTCATCTTCAACCAAATAAATTGAGCCACCATTTTTGGTGTCATATTGCCCCATTGTACCTTCAACTTCTGGGTGCCCTTCATGCCCAATCAAAATTGCTTCAACACCTTCACGCGCATACTTAGTGACTTCTATATGTACTTTCGTGACCAGTGGACATGTCGCATCAAACACTTTTAAACCACGGCGTTCCGCTTCTTGTTGTACCGCTTTAGATACACCATGCGCACTGAAGATCACGATATTGTCATCCGGCACTTCATCAAGTTCATCGACAAAAATTGCGCCACGTTGACGAAGATCATCCACGACAAATTTGTTGTGCACTACTTCATGACGTACATAAATAGGCGGGTTAAAGCATTCAAGTGCACGGTTTACAATCGCGATAGCACGATCTACCCCTGCACAGAAACCACGTGGATTAGCTAAAACAATTTCCATAGAATCCTCAATGCCCACTCATTTTTTACGGGTATCACTTGAAATAAATGCAAACAATAGACGTCTGACTATTTTGTTTGGCGCGCGTCTACTCTAAAATAGAGAAGATATTTTATCATATCAGGAAAAATATCATGTCGGGTCTCTTGTTTGTCGTTTCTGCTGCTTCGGGAACAGGCAAAACATCCCTCGTTAAAGCCCTGCTTGAACGTGTAAACAATTTACATGTCTCTGTTTCTCATACGACTCGTGGTCAGCGTCCTGGCGAATTAGATGGCGTTCATTACCATTTTGCAAAAAAAGAAGACTTTTTAGCGCTCGTAAATGAAGGTGGTTTCATTGAATATGCAGAAGTTTTTGGCAACTACTATGGTACTGCTCAGCGTACTGTAAAAGACCAATTGGCAAAAGGTCATGACGTTTTACTTGAAATTGATTGGCAAGGTGCTGAACAAGTTCGTAAGCTTTTTCCTGAATCTAGACAAATTTTCATTCTCCCTCCAAGTCAGTTCGATTTGCGTCAACGTTTATCCAATCGCGGCACGGACTCTGTTGAAGTCATTGAACATCGCTTAAGTTGTGCGGTTGAAGATATGCAGCAATATGTCAATTTTGACTATGTCATTATTAATGACGACTTTAATAAAGCATTGCATGATCTTGAATCTGTGATTATTGCCAATCGCCTTGTTTTAAAACAGCAAGCAACTCGCCATGAGAACTTGATTCAAAAATTAATCACGCCCAGTGATCAATGATTAAAACTTGAGTCTATAGACAAAGCACCTTATACTGCACAGTCTGTTAAAAATTTATATTCAAACGAGAATTCTTATGGCACGCGTAACCGTTGAAGATTGTTTAGACCATGTAGACAACCGCTTTGAGCTTGTACTAGTGGCAAGCAAACGCGCGCGTCAATTGGCACGTCAAGGCATTGAACCAACTGTAGAATGGGATAATGACAAACCAACTGTTGTTTCACTTCGTGAAATTGCAGCTGGTCACGTTTCTAAAGATATTTTGAAACAACGTGAACAAGACTACCAAACTTCAAGTTTAGATCTTGCACTTTCTGCAAATAATCTCAACTTAGATGGTTTTTCTTTCCAATAAGATCAACCAGATAAAAAAAGCCTAGTTTTTAACTAGGCTTTTTTTATGGATTGTCTTTAATATTTTGCTCAGAACAGTTATAACATAAGCTTAAGAAGTGCTAAGCAACCCAAAAAAGATTTTCATTTTTTTCAATAAAAAATTGACAAGTCATTCAATATGCATTTCATTAAAGCATTAACCGTTCCAATCGTAATATCAGCAGTAAAAGGGTGTTCTATGCCAGGCCCAATGGTCAGCCAAGCCAAGCAACAGTTAAATGCAATTATCGACGCTTACCTTTCCGTAAGTGATGTCGAACGTGTGCTTGTAGCTTGCGACTATGCAGATACTGCCCATGACGGCGTGGCGCGTAAAAGTGGCGAACCCTATATTTTACACCCGATTGCCGTCAGTTGTATTTTGGCACATATGCGTCTTGATGCTGAAACACTCATGGCAGCCCTACTACATGACGTGATTGAAGACACCGAATTTACCAAGCAAGATATCACTGAAAAATTTGGACTGACTGTAGCGGAATTGGTTGATGGCGTAACCAAACTGAGTCAATCGAGCGATAAAGAATATAATAAAGCAGCATCCTTCCGTAAAATTCTGCAAGCGACTCTACAAGACCCACGTGTCATTATTATTAAATTAGCCGATCGCTATCATAATATGACAACCTTAGGTGCTTTACGCCCAGATAAACGTGCGCGTATTGCACAAGAAACATTTGAAATTTTTGTGCCGATGGCACGTTTAGTCGGCATGAATGAAATGGCCGACAACCTTGAGCATCTGTGTTATCAAAATCTTGATTTAGATATGTATAACAATGTTCAAGAAGCTTTATTACAAACCAAACCAAAACGCTGCGAATATCAAACCAAGTGGGAAAATAATCTCACCACACTACTCGAACAACACCAGATTACAGGTCGAATTAAAAAGAAAAATAATAATATTGAATTACTGCGACACTTTGTTAAAAACGATATCGATTTACAAGAACTCACTCACAGCCATGCTTTTGAAATTATTCTACAAAGCATTGCTGACTGTGACCGTCTAGCAGAGATCCTGAAAGAAAGCTTTAAAGTTCTCAGTTATGCGGATCATATTCGTCGCCCCCTTCCCGGTGGGAACCAATCTTTGATGCTGCGTCTAAAAGGCGAAAAAACTACGCTTTCTCTAACCATTCAAACTGAATTGATGCGTAAAGCGGCTCGTTTCGGCGTTGTGTTGGGTGAAAATGCTCCTCAAGCCTGCCGCTCCGCAATTCAAGCATCAATGCAAAACCTCAACGTGCTGGTTGATGGTGAATGCGCAAAAACCACTTTTAGTGAATTACTAGATTATCTACATCAGGAAAAAATTTGGGTCTATACCCCACATGGTCATTTACATGAATTACCACAAGGGGCAACTGCTGTAGATTTTGCCTACTCCGCAAGTTTGTTTCTTGGAAACCATGCAGTGGGTGCAAAAATTAACGGTGAAACTAAGCCACTATCCACCCCATTACTCAGTGGTCAAGTGATTGAAATCATCACGGATGTACTTGCAACACCAAATCCTGATTGGCTCAGTTTTATTAATACGCAAAAAGCTCGTCGGGCATTGCAAAATATCCTGCGAGATCAAGACCAAGACGAACAGCGTCTTGTGGGTCAACAAGCATTAAACCGTGCGTTAAAGCTATTTAATCGTTCCGTCAGCGACCTTAGCCTTGCAGACTGGGAAAATCTCCTCAATTGGCGTCATTTAAATGACAAAGAACAATTATTTGAACAAATTGCGGTTGGAGATCTACTCCCACAGCTGGTTGCCAATCATTTATTTTCCCAAGATACGATTCAGACATCAAACAATTCATCACGCTTAATTTTAGGGACAGATGGCATTGATGTGAAATACGCACATTGCTGCAATCCTGTATTGGGCGACCCTATTCAAGGTCATCTTTCACGTCGCGGTTTAATCGTACATCGTGCACGTTGCCATAATTTACTGCATGAACAACAGCAACATCCTGAAAATATCATGCCATTACAATGGACAACTGAAGATAGTGAAGATATCAGCTTTACTGCTTACCTTTGCTTAAACATGTTATTAAATGATGAACAAATTTCAGAACTAATTTATTTATGTCGTAAAGAAAAAGTCGGTGTTGAAACTGTTCGATCGCACGAAGATAAAACTTACGTTAATATCGTTGTACACAATCGTAAACAAATTGCCGAAGTTATCCGTAATTTAAGAATGCATTTTGGCTTCCCTCGTATCAGCCGTTTGGCACAACCCATTGCCATAACTGAATCCGCGAAAGTAGCCAGTTAACAAGAGATAAGACAAATCGTTTGACTTATCTCTGAGATGATAATAGGAGAAATAGATGTCCCGCCAAGTAATTCATACTGAAAATGCACCCGCTGCAATTGGTACGTACTCACAAGCCATTTTAGTGGGCGATACTTTGTATTTATCAGGACAAATTGGCTTGGATCCATACAGCATGGAATTGGTAGATGGCATTGAAGCTCAAATTCGTCGTGTATTTGATAATTTAAAAGCAGTGTGTGAAGCCGCTGGTGGCTCTTTGGCCGATATTGCAAAACTCAATATTTTCCTAACTGATCTTTCAAACTTCCAATTGGTCAATCAAATTATGGGCGAGTATTTTGCTCAACCCTACCCTGCACGTGCCGCACTTGGTGTTGCGAGCCTACCCAAAGGTGCTTTAGTAGAAATGGATGGTGTGGTTATTATTAATCAATAGCTTAAAACACAAATTCTCTAAAATAAGTTTTGAAACTTAATTCTATACAATCTATCAATCTTGCGCGTTAATCTGAGCAACACTCAGATTTCCGCTCAAGTGGCATTTTTTATTCAAAAACCCAATCACATTAAATGTTTTTTTAAATGATTTTTATTGACAAACGATAATAATTATCAATAATATCACTTATCCCATTATTCATTTGGTTTACTTTCATGTACGTTTGTTTGTGCCGTGGTATTACCGATCAAGATATTAAAGATGCTATCGCCAATGGTGCTGAAAGCTATCGTGACGTACGTGATATGCTTGACCTTGGGACTTGCTGTGGTCGCTGCGCACCTGAAGCACGCATGATCATCAGTGACGAAGTTTCCCAAATCGCTGCACGTATTGCTATAGCCGCTTAACATCAATTTTAAATCCCCCAACAACCATAATTATAAATTTAATGGTCTTCGACCATTCCTCCTCCCCCGCTTATGACTCTAAGCGGGTTTTTATTTGCAAGCACTTATATCATCAGCTCATTGTTTTGATTGTGATTTTCATTTGCTGTTCTATAAAACACTCGCAAAGTCGCCTATTGTTGTTTAAGATATTTCTAGTCGAAATTAAATTTTAAATGAATTCATTTAAATACATGCAGTTAAGGAGTCTGACATGAAAGGCAATCGTGATGTAATTAATCAGTTAAATCAGGTGCTTTATCATCATTTAACTGCGATCAATCAATACTTTCTTCATTCACGTATGTTTAATGATTGGGGCATTGAACAACTGGGTTCTGCTGAATATAAAGAATCGATCCGTCAAATGAAGCATGCCGACAAAATTATTGAACGTATTCTATTTTTAGAAGGCCTGCCAAACTTACAGCACCTCGGTAAGCTGTATATTGGTCAACACACGGTTGAAGTACTGAATTGTGATGTGCGTAAAGTCAAAGAGAATATTGAGTCTATACAAGCCACTGTGAAGCTTGCAGAAGAACAACTGGACTATGTGACGCGCGATTTAGTTCAAGAAATTTTAGAGAAAGAAGAAGAATGGTTGGATTGGACAACAACCCAATTAGACTTAGTTGAGTCTGTGGGTATAGAGAATTATATTCAAAGTCAGATTTAAAATTATAAAAAAACCCGCAGATGCGGGTTTTCAATGAATCAATTAAATTGTTAATTAGCAACTTCTTTAGCTAATATATTTAAACCTATAAAAATTAATGTGGTTCAAATTTAGAAAGATAATCTAAATTATTTTTTAGACTATCACTCATAATAGCATTACCTTTTGGTGTTGCGTATTCTAAATATAAATTACTATCAGTCGAAATTAATCGACTTAATGTCTTATCTGTATTATTTGCAAGATTATCTACTCCTTTAGGTGACAAAACGATAGACTCTTTAAAGGATTTTTCTTTATTCTTTAGTTCATCAATCGTTAAATTATTATAAGGATATTTTAAGCTATGCGATTTTAATGCTTCATCACTATTCGAGGCAACAATAATGCCTTGCCCCCCAGCAGAATAAAGCCACACATGTTTATAGACAGAGCGAACTGTATTCAAAATATACACCAAATCAATCGGATGCATATGATGTAGTTGAACCCATTGCTGTAAAACACCTTCTTTATTTAATCGCTTTTGAGATAACTCATAGAATTCTTTATTGTAGAGATTTGCTGCACCAGCAAACCAAATACTAGTAATTTCTAAACTAATTAAGTCATATTTCTCATCTTGAGTTAATAAGAAATTCCGACCATCTGTATAAATTAAATTCACACCTGATTGATTTATTACATTATGGTTGATATCAGAAAAATATTTATTTGCCATAAATACAATATCTTTAGATAACTCAACAACATCAAGGTTTTCGAAGCCTTGCTCATGTAATACCCGAGCGGTCATACCTGTACCATAACCAATGGCTAAAGCGCTTTTCCGTTCACTATTATGCATAAGAGGAATCAAAGCAAAGGATTCCTGTGCTAGCGTTTCTCCCGAATTATTCCCTTGGAATTTACCATTAGTTAGTAATGTTATATATTTTCCATCAGAACTACGTGTAACGGAAGTCACGCCGCCTTCTATACTTTCAGTATGATCTATCACATCTCCCCAATATGATGGCATAAAGTAAACATTCGCCCCTTGTGCCAAACTGGTAAAATTCCAATTTTTTGGATAGATAAGAAAAAGTAGAAAAATTGATGTTACAACTCCAGCAGTATATGGATTAAATTTATAATTTATTTTAATTACGCATAATAATACCAATACCGCCAAGATTAATGAAATTACAGCAAGTAATAAAAAAACCTTATTTGAACCCATTAATGGTAACAATAAAAATCCTACCAATAAGACTCCAGATATATTACCAATAGTATTTAATGCGCTTGAAATACCTAAACCTCTTGCACTACCTTGTCCCAACCAATCCGCTGCTAAACTCATTGCCGCAGGATAGCTTGCACCGATAAAGAGTGTTGCTGGCAGCATGGCCAAAGCACAAATTACTCCTCTTAAAATCTCTCTTGCCCAAAATCCTAAATGAATATAGTTTTGCATCTCACCAAAACTAGCAAAATAAGCAGGAATTTTATCCCACAATAATGCTGTAATAATAATAGATGCAGCAATTCCACATTGGGCAAGAACAATTAATGTTGTTCTATCTATATAGTTAAGTGCTTTTTTACCAAAGATTGAGCCTAAACCTAGACCCAATAAAAATACCGCAAGCATTAAGGCAAAAGCATAAACACTATTACCAGCAACTACTGCTAGCATATGAATTGAAACAACTTCTAGGCCTAGCGTAACTGCTCCACCAACAGTTAATACAATTAGTGCGACTATGCCAAATATTTTTGGTACATAAACTGGAGAAATGATAGATGGATGATCATTAATTTCCTGAGTTTGTTTTTTTTGTTTTTTAAACTGCTCTATAGTATATAGCGCAATCATCAAACTAAAGACAGCAGCTAAATTAGTCGCACCGATTCGTCCTATTGCAGAAATAAAGAAATATCCACCTACAAATGAACCTAATGCAGCACCGATCACATTGGCACTATATAGGCGGCTAATTGCTGTATCACTTTGGATGTTGAGTTGTTTTAAATATTTAAACATGATGGGTAAAGTTGCCCCCATCAGAATAGTAGGAATACCTAAAACAACCACACCCAACGCCACTCGTAAAAATGTTACATATGGGTCATCTGCGGATAATCCAGTGACAGATATAACATAAATATTCTGAATGAACTTAAATAAAAATGGGGTAATAACTGCATATAGACCAATAAATGCTTCTATGCCTGCATAATACAAAAGCGGTTTTTTTACTTTATCAGCAATATACCCACCTAACCAAGCCCCCAAAGCCATACCAGACATATAGGTTGTTAAAACAGTATATGAAGCTAAAGAGGTACTACCAAATGTAACTGCTAAACTTTTTGCATAAACCACTTCATACAATAAACCTGCAAAACCCGAAGCAACAAATACACCAATCACCCAGCGAGGGGTAGTCGATGTTTCTAATTCTTTAGCATCCTCTATTTCCAAGCTAGGAATTTTTAGTTCAGTATCATTCCATACATATTTGATATATATACTGAATAAAATAGTTGCTACCAATACACTCCAAAAGGCAAATACTTGTACCAATAATAAATTATTGGATAGCCATTCTGCTGATGTTAATAGCATGAGCATCCATAGAGTGAACGTTATACCTGCCCCAACCCAGAGGGTAGTAACTTTTTTATTTTTGAATATAAAATTATCAGGATTTGCCAATCCAATACCTATAAAGGCTGAAAATGGTAATGCTACAACCAAATCGAGAACATAGTGCTCTCCTAATGCTAATGTGGCATAAGCTGTTAAAAACAAAAATAATATTGATGCGTAAAAATATATTTTTTTATTGAGTGCTGCTGTCAATAAAAAAATTAAAAGCGCACCAGTTAAGTGCATAGATGGCATAGCATTTCTAGCGGCAGGAGTTACAAAAATTGTATTTGCAAGAAGTTCATTTGAGTTTGGCATATTTGATGGAAAATACTGTGTGCCAAACGCATATATTGGGCCTGTAAGAGGTATTATGCTATAACATATAAAAGCCAATCCAAATGGTACAACTAAAACTCTTACTATATGATATTTTTCATGTTTTGACTCTCTTATAAATAAAGCAACAACCATAAATAGTAAAAAAGATAATAGACTATATGCTTCCATAACTATCGTGATAATTATTGGATGAGATTTTTCATAAAAATTTACGATTGGTATATTTATATTTAAAAAAGCTGAGTCAATTTTATATATGATTTGATCAAAGGTGAAAGGATAGATTACCTTTGTAATGGATAAGGCTGATGAAGTTGACAAGGCCATTAATATAAAAAGTAAAGTTAAATAAAAATAAAGAAGATAATTTTCTTTATTTTTATTTAAATATAATTCTTTTAAGTTAAATAAAAAAATAATAAAACCCAATAAACTTAAAATTGTCATTAAGTTATTAACAGGACTAAAAAAAACTAAATCTTGTTTAAAATTATATATATATATATATAAAACACATCCTAATAATATTAAAATTAATAAAATTTTATAATTTATATTTTTAGGTTTTGCTAACGCGAACATTAGCCCACTAACACCTAAAAAACTACCTAAATTCAAAAATATATTACTTTTATTAAACAAATTTAATGAAATATTTGTATTAAAAAGAATTAGAGCTGTTATTTGTAAAACTATCGTTGAGGATAAGGCTATGAATAACCAAAATTTTAAATCATTATTAAGTCGCATTTATTAACCTATTCTTACAAAAAAAGAGGGCATAGCCCTCTTTTTCTTCAATATTCTATTAACGGCAATTGGTTGGTAAGAATTTTGCTGAGATAGCTGAACTAGAGCAAACCCATGTTAAGTTGCCAGTTGTACCAGTTGGTGTTAGAACAAGGGCACCTGATGCATTAGGTACAGTAGAATCCACAGTAATTACACCTGAAGCAGCAATTGCAACACCACTAACGTAGTTAGTAGCACCTGGGAAATCATAGCCAGTGTTTGTAGCAGTAACACCAGATAAGGCACCTAAAGAACTTGCCGTTTCTGCTACAGCTAATTTTGCTGGAGCTGCTTGAGCAATAACTTCAGCCATTTTTGCACGTGCTGTGTAGTCTTGATAAGCAGGAATCGCAATCGCAGCAAGAATACCGATAATTGCAACAACGATCATTAATTCGATAAGGGTAAAACCTTTTTGAACTGATTTCATAACATTCTCCACAAATGTTTTTTAATTTAATTATTTAATAAAGCTATGTAGCTTGTTTTATAAATAGCACAGATCGTGCCAAGATTTATTATAGTGAAAATGACAGAAAAAACAGCACTTTAAAAAAATATTTTTTATTTTTGTAAATATTCCGTCTCTTTTTGTGTATAAAAGTGACGATTTGTGTCACTTTCCTGCTGTTTTCTTACCTCAATATTATAGGTTCATTCGAAAGTTCATTTGCTCGATCTATTGTTTTGCCTGCATAAAAATCATTCATGACCTTGCCAATGTTTTCGACACCATTGATTAAGGCATCACGATAATCTTTATTTTGCATTTTTATAATTATATTTTGACAAATCTCTTGCCAAATTTGCGCTTCAGTCGCTTGTCTTATACCACGATCAATCACAATCTCAACTTGGCGCTCACACAAATTTAAATAAAGCAAAACGCCACTGTTATATTCCGTATCCCAAACGCCTAGCTCAGCAAAGAGCTGTTCAGCTCTCGCGCGGGTATTTTGATAGTAGGCTTGATTTGAAGGAATGTGACCTTCAATGACCACTTGAATCTCTCCTACATGTCCTTGCTCAGCTGCTGTTACTGCTTGTGCAATAGCATGCTGATCCTGCTTATTAAAATAGCGATTCGCCGCAGGCATATAAAAGAAATGTTTAAACCAGCGTTTAAAACTTGGCTTATGAATTTCTTGTGTTTTTGGACAAGTGACAATTTCTGTCGTTTCTGTTTTCGTTACCATGAACCTGATGCTCCCCCACCGCCGAAGCCACCACCGCCTCCGCTAAATCCACCGCCACCAAAGCCGCCGCCTCCGCTGCGACCACCTCTACCGACACCGCCCGCAAGGAACATTTGGAAAATGGTTTGTGCGATAGCCGTAATCAGCAAAAAGAAGATTGCTCCGCCCATCAGTAAACTCGTTAATAAACCTGCACCATTAACCAAGCCCGCTACAGTTCCAGCGACAGCAGCTGTCGATGCACTCAAACGTTTCCCGACAATAAACGAGGCAAATATCCCGACTACCAAAATAATGAGTGCGGTCGTCAAAGTTTTTTCTTGGGCTTGTTGCTCGTGTAAAGCTTGTTCCTGACGTTCTTTTAAATCTTGCGCTGCCTGTGCCGCAACTTCAGGATCTTGATTTAATATATTGGTGATTTCATTTAAGCCAGCATCAATCCCTTGAGCGTATTGCGCTTGCTTAAAGTATGGCGTGATTTGGTTACGGATAATTCGACTAACAATAATATCTGGCATTATGCCTTCCAAGCCATAGCCTGTTAAAATTTGAATGCGGCGATCATTCACAGCAATCGCCATTAATATGCCATTATCTCGCTTAGCTGAACCGAGTTGCCATTTTTCAGCCACGCGCATGGCATAGTCAAAAATATCTTCCTGCCCTGTCGTTGGTACAATTACGACGCCAATTTGTGCTTTACCTTGCTCATGCAATTGTAAAATTTTTTGGCTAATGGCTTGCTTTTCAGAGGCAGTCAGCAAATTTGCCTGATCGATTACAGGCTCATTTAATGTAGGTAAACCACGAATCGATTCACCCTCTGCCATATCGTTCGCAATTTGTGGTTGCTGAATTTTAATTTCGGGCTGTGCTGTCGCATCTATCGGATTGGTTTTTTGATTTGCTGCTTGTTGATCTTTTAAAATTTTTCCCACAACAACAGTTTCAGCATCCGAATTGTCAACAGCCGTTGCAGTTTCGGCTTGAACAACAGCAGCGAAACCTAACAAGCTAAACAATACAAAATACTGAACAATATGCCGCCATGAATTGTATTTTTGAGATCGAACCATCAGCATTCCCTCAGTAACAACAAGTCAGATTAGTTAAAATCAACCTTTGGTGCGGTTTGTGCACTTTGCTCAGCGCTAAAGTTTGGTTTGGTATCCATTCCAATCACTTTGGCTGTCATCACTTGTGGGAACTGGCGTGCATAACCGTTGAAGTCTTGTACCGTGGTAATGTAACGATTCCGTGCTACAGCGATACGGTTTTCTGTGCCCTCTAACTGAACCTGTAAATCACGGAATTGTTCGTTGGCTTTTAAGTCTGGATAATTTTCTGACACAGCAATCAATCGTGATAATGCACCGGTCATCTGTGCTTGGGCTTCTTGATATTTTTGGAACAATGCAGGATCTTCCAAGACTTCTTTATCTACTTTTAATCCTGCCACATTGGCACGGGCTTGAGTCACTTCTGTCAGCACTTGTTCTTCATGTTTGGCATAGCCTTTCACGACATTGACCAAATTTGGCACCAAATCCGCACGACGTTGATATTGGTTTTGTACTTCAGACCATGCTGCGGTGACTGCCTCATCTTTAACTTGTAAGGTGTTATAACCACAACCACTAAGGGTTAATGTACTCACTAGAGCGATAGTGAGCATGCTTTTTTTAACTAAATTCATATCCCTAAACCTCAAGTATTTATTTGTATTTGTTTAAATAAATTCATTCTAACCTTATTTTTGATGATTCTTATGTATTTTCTTTGTGACTGATTTCATCCTTTTAAAGGTTATTTTTTCCTCATAAAAAATGCCCTCAAATTGAGGGCAATTATTGTTTATTTTCTAGCTATATAGCATTTGATTCGGTTGCTGCTCAAAGCTTGCATGATGATAGTCTTCTGCCAACCGCTTTTTCCAATACGCGATTAGATTATTGTAGTCAATTTCAGTTGGGTGAAATTCGGCTTTGTAATAGGATAAATATTCGGGCAGGAGTTGGATAAACATTTTGCCCAATAAATAGATACCAAATAGATTTCCGCCTATTTTCGGTAGGCTCTTTTTCTTATCTTGCATAAATAAGCGTGTTGCTGAATAGAAGGTTAAACTTGCAAAACCAGTGGTCACACTGCGCATGATCAAGCGGCGAATTTTGTCATCACCATATACATGTTGATAGACATCAAAAGCCACGGCCCGATGTTCAATTTCTTCAATCGCATGCCAGACCCAAAGTTTTACGGCATCGTCATCTAATGTACTCAACACTTCAGGATGTCTTAAAATATAACCACCCAGTAAAGCGGTAAAATGCTCAAATGCACAGGTCATGGCCAGTTGAATTTTGGGATGTAGGCTTTTCACATAGCTATCTTTGCGCGCAAGCCAAGCTTGGAAACGATCTAAATTATAATCATCTCGACGCCATGCATCATTAAATTCGGCATGCGCCTTAGAATGCATGGCCTCCTGCCCGATGAACGCAGCAATTTCAGCCTGCAATTTTTCATCTGTAATTTTATCGCGGACATTTCTCACACTATGCACAAAAAACTGCTCTCCAATGGGAAATGTCGAAGACAATGCCGTGAGTAAATGCGACATCACAGGTGAGTTGGCAAAATAGTGACGCCGTATGGCTTTAGGATTAAATTGTGGTCGACGCACGGTAATTCCCAAGGCTTTAGGACGATTGAGATATGTTTTTTGTGCCGTCACTTGAGTCATTGTAGTTTTCAAAAATTCAAAGAATGCATGCAGTATGTCGATAACAAGATGTACAACACATGGCAAAAAATCTAAGCAGATTTGCATATTTAGCCAAATTAAGCTGCTGTCGAACAATTTAGATTTGAAATTATCTGTAGACACCAAGTTCTTATCATTTCAGGCAAAATCCGAGACAATAAAAAAACCCGCTTAAGCGGGTTTTTTTGAATGAATCGAGTCTTAGGACTAAAACTTGATTACTTAAACATCTAGGTAATCCAAGATACCTTCAGCAGCTTGACGACCTTCCCAAATCGCAGTCACCACCAAGTCAGAACCACGTACCATGTCACCGCCTGCGAAAATTTTCGGATTTGATGTTTGGAATTTGAATTCTTGCTGTTCAGCAGCAATTACACGACCTGAACCATCCATATTGATATTTGATGTGCTAAACCAATCTGCAGGACTGGTACGGAAACCGAATGCCAATAAAACAGCATCAGCAGGTAGAATTTCTTCAGAGCCTGGAACAGGCTCAGGACTACGACGACCGCGGCTATCTGGCTCACCCAACTGGGTCGTAACAACTTTCACACCAGTCACTTTGCCATTTTCGCCCACAATTTCAATTGGCTGACGGTTGAATTGGAAATCTACTCCTTCTTCACGCGCATTTTTTACTTCACGACGAGAACCCGGCATGTTTTCTTCATCACGACGGTAAGCACATACAACGGATTCAGCACCTTGGCGAATTGAGGTACGGTTACAGTCCATCGCGGTGTCACCACCACCCAATACAATCACTTTTTTGCCTTCCATGCTGATGTATTCAGCAGGATCTTTTTCCCAACCTTGAGTACGGTTAACGTTGGCAATTAAGAAATCTAGTGCATCGTATACGCCATTTAGATCTTCACCTGCGAAGCCACCTTTCATGTAGGTATAAGTCCCCATACCCATGAATACAGCATCATAGTCTGCAAGGAGTTGATCAATGGTCACATCTGTACCAATTTCAGTATTTAATCGGAATTCCACACCCATACCCGTGAAAATTTCACGGCGGCGTTTCATCACGTCTTTTTCCATTTTAAATTCTGGAATACCGAAAGTGAGTAAGCCACCAATTTCAGGACGTTTGTCAAAGACAACGGGTTTCACACCATTACGGACCAAAATGTCAGCACAGCCTAAACCTGCAGGGCCTGCACCAATAATTGCGACTTTTTTATCTGTCCATTTCACGTGTGACATATCTGGACGCCAGCCTAACGCGAAGGCGGTATCGTTGATATATTTTTCTGCATTACCAATGGTGACTGCACCAAAGCCGTCATTTAAGGTACAAGCACCTTCACATAAACGGTCTTGTGGACAAACACGACCACATACTTCAGGCAATGTATTGGTTTGATGGCATAATTCCGCCGCTTGGAAAATGCGACCTTCTGCAATCAATTTTAACCAGTTTGGAATGTAGTTGTGTACTGGACATTTCCATTCGCAATATGGGTTACCGCAACCTAAGCAACGGTGAGTTTGATTTGCTGCAACTTCAGCTGTAAACGGTTTATAAATTTCCACAAATTCTGCTTTGCGGACAACTAGATCTTTTTTCTCTGGATCTTGGCGTGCTACATCCAGGAACTGAAAGTCATTATTTAGGCGTTCTGCCATGTCTCTCTCCGTGGGTAGGTGTAGTCTGTGTTAACCGCGCTACACCTGCCTATCAAATCTGCAGTAGTGGAATTATTGTGGATCAGCTTGAGTTGTTTTCAACAAAGTCTGCAAATTAGCAGCTTTTGGTTTCACAAGCCAGAATTTACGGCCGTAGAAATCAAACTCATGGCGGATCTTGTACGCCCAAGCACTACCTGTTTCTTTAATATGTTCATCTAAGATTCGGCACAAGAACTCTTTGTGTTCTTCCATCGATTCTGTAGAGATACGGTTCAATTCAATTAACTCATGGTTGTAATGGTCAACGAAGTCATTGTCTAGGTCGAGTACATAAGCAAAACCGCCTGTCATGCCCGCACCGAAGTTATGACCCACTTTGCCCAGTACAGTCACGATACCGCCTGTCATGTATTCACAGCAATGGTCGCCCGCGCCTTCTATCACAGCGAAGGCACCTGAGTTACGTACCGCAAAACGTTCACCCGCAGTACCCGCAGCAAACAATTTACCGCCTGTTGCACCGTACAAACACGTGTTACCAATGATCGCTGTATTTTGTGTTTGGAATGGTGAACCTTTTGGTGGGAAGATCGAAATACGACCACCTGCCATACCTTTACCCACGTAGTCGTTTGCATCGCCTTCAAGGCTAATATGTAGACCACCGGCATTCCATACACCCAATGACTGACCTGCAGTACCATTTAAGTTCACTTTAACTGGATGCGCTTCCATACTGAGATTGCCATAACGTTTTGCAATCTCACCTGAAATACGCGCACCAATTGAACGGTCACAGTTACCGATCTTGAAGCCATATTCGCCGCTTGTGCCTGCTTCAATCGCTGGAAGCATTTCTGCTACCATTTTTTCAGCCAATAAGCCTTTGTCGAATGGCGCATTGCCTTGTACTTCACAGTACTGCGCTTTACCTTCAGCAGATGGATGCGACTCAAGCAATGCACTGAGATCAAGGTGTGCATGTTTCTCAGTTTCACCCGGTAACATTTCCAGTAAATCTGTACGACCAATCAAATCTTTCAGGCTAGACACACCGAGTGCCGCCAACCATTCACGCGTTTCTTCTGCAATAAAGTGGAAGAAGTTGATGAGCATTTCAGGTTCACCGATATAGTGTTCCTGACGTAAATGGTCTTGCTGTGTTGCAACACCAGTCGCACAGTTATTTAAGTGGCAAATACGTAGGTATTTACAACCTAATGCGATCATTGGTGTAGAACCAAAACCGAAACTTTCAGCACCCAAAATTGCTGCTTTAACAACATCTAGACCTGTTTTCAAACCACCATCCGTTTGAACACGGACTTTGCCACGCAAGTCATTTACGCGAAGTGCTTGATGCGCTTCAGATAAACCTAGTTCCCATGGTGAACCTGCATGGTGAATTGAAGAAAGTGGAGAAGCCGCTGTACCACCGTCATAACCAGAAATGGTAATGAAGTCTGCGTAAGCTTTCGCTACACCTGCCGCAATCGTACCAACACCCGGCTCAGAAACCAGCTTAACTGACACCATCGCCTGTGGGTTAACCTGTTTCAAATCGAAAATTAACTGTGATAAATCTTCGATTGAGTAGATGTCGTGATGCGGAGGCGGAGAAATCAGTGTTACACCTGGTACTGAATAACGTAAACGTGCAATTAAGCCATTCACTTTACCGCCCGGCAACTGACCACCTTCACCTGGTTTTGCACCTTGTGCCACTTTAATTTGAAGTACTTCTGCAGACGTTAGATATGCAGGAGTTACACCAAAACGGCCAGATGCAATTTGTTTGATTTTCGAGTTACGAATTGTACCGTAACGCGCAGGGTCTTCACCGCCCTCACCAGAGTTCGAACGACCACCAATGGTGTTCATCGCAATCGCAATCGCTTCATGCGCTTCAGGTGAAAGTGCACCTAAAGACATCCCTGCTGAGTCAAAACGTGGAAGAATCTCTTCAACTGATTCAACTTGATCAAGTGCAATTGAATTGTCAGTTTTGAGTTTGAATAAGTCACGAATCGTTGCGATTGGACGGTTATTCACTAGCTCTGCATATTCTTTAAAGTCTGCATAGTTACCTGAACGTACTGATTTATGCAGTGCATTAATCACGTCTGGGTTAAATGCGTGGTATTCCTTGCCGAATACAAACTTCAACATACCGCCTTGATCGATTGGTTTACGTGATTTCCACGCCAAATCTGCCAATTTTTTCAAATCATTTTCAAGGTCAGAGAAAGTTGCACCTTTAATACGGCTTGGTACGCCTGTGAAGCATTTTGCAACCACTTCATCAGACAGACCAACTGCTTCAAACAATTGACCGCCGCGGTATGAAGCAACGGTTGAGATGCCCATTTTAGAAAGAACTTTCAATAAGCCTTTCTCAATCCCTTTACGGAAGTTGGCTTGAGCATGGATTGGGTCACCCAATAACTCACCTTTTGCGATCAAGTCATTGATCACGTCATAAGCAAGGTATGGATAGATTGCCGTTGCACCAAAACCAAGAATAACCGCAAATTGATGTGCATCACGTGCAAGACCCGTTTCCACGATGATGTTGGCATCTGTACGTAGACCAACATTAATCAAGTAGTGGTGTATTGCACCAGTCGCCATTAAGGCATTGGCTGGTAAATAACCTTCACGAATTTTTTTATCTGAAAGCACTAATAATGTTTTGCCGTCACGAATCGCTTGTGCAGATTCTTCACAAATACGTGCGATTGCTGCTTCTAAGCCTTCAGCTTCAGCATAGTTCAAATCAATATCTGCAATCTCATAGCCTTTACGACCAATGGTGCGGATTTGATGCATTTTTGAATTTGAAAGTACAGGACTTGAAACAATTAGACGATCGGCATGTTCTGGGCCTTGTTCAAACACGTTTTGCTCACGACCAAAACATGTTTCCAACGACATCACGATAGATTCACGAAGTGGATCGATAGGTGGATTGGTCACCTGCGCAAATTGCTGACGGAAGTAGTCAGATACATGGCGAACTTGACGAGACAAGACAGCCATAGGCGTATCATCACCCATTGAACCGACAGCTTCTTGACCGCTTTCAGCGATTGGACGAAGCAACTGATCACGTTCTTCAAAAGTGACCATGAACATTTTTTGTGATGCTTTTAGGTTATCGCCTTTCAAGCCTTGATCACATAAATATTCTTCGAGTTCAGGACTACCTTGAACACGCACAGAGTTTTCACGTAACCATTCACGGTATGGACGCATACGTTTCAAGTGATTGCTGACATCTTGTGTGTCTAGCATTTTGCCCGTGTGAGTATCAATGACCAGAATTTGACCTGGACCTACACGACCTTTTGAAACGACATCTTCAGGCTCATAACCCCAAACACCAATTTCTGATGCAAGAGTGATGTAACCATTTTTCGTGATCACCCAACGTGCTGGACGTAAACCATTTCGGTCAAGCATACAAATCGCATGACGACCATCTTGGATCACTAGACCTGCTGGACCATCCCACGCTTCCATATGTTTTGAGTTGAATTCATAAAATGCACGTAAGTCCGCATCGAGTGTTTCAACGTTTTGCCAAGCAGGCGGAACCAACATACGAAGGGCACGGAATAAGTCCATACCACCCCCCACAAGGATTTCAAGCATATTGTCTAAGCTTGAAGAATCCGAGCCTGTACGGTTCACAATTGGGTTAAGTTCCGTTAAGCCAGGTAGTAATGGGTTTTCAAATTTTGGTGTACGCGCCATTGCCCAGTTACGGTTAGCAGTGATGGTATTGATTTCACCATTATGTGCTAAGTAACGGAACGGCTGTGCCAAAGGCCAACGCGGTAAAGTGTTGGTCGAGAAACGCTGGTGGAACACCACAATATGAGACTTTAAACGCTCATCAGCTAAGTCTGTATAGAAGTCAGCAATGGCTGCTGGCATCATTAAACCTTTATAGCTGATCACAGTTGAGCATAAAGTCGTTACATAGAAATATGGGTCAGCAGTGAGTTGTTGCTCTGCACGACGACGCGCCATGACCAACTTACGATTGAACTCAACTTCTGACACACCCATTGGGCAATTCACGATAATTTGTTCAAATGCAGGTAAAGACTGCATCGCAATCGAACCTAGCGCATCATTATTGGTTGGCACCACACGCCAGCCCAATACTTTACAGCCTTCTTCTTCAATTTCTTTGGCTAAAACTTGTTTTGCGTGCGCAGCTAATGCAGGATCTAAATTTAAGAACACCGTACCGACAGCAAAAATTTCACTTAGTGTAATGTCACTCAGCTTCTTCGCTTCTTCACGGAAGAATTCTTTAGGCATAGCAAGGAGCAAACCACAGCCGTCACCGGTTTTGCCATCTGCGGCAATACCACCACGGTGGGTCATACAACTTAAACTATGCATTGCGGTTTTGACGAGATCATGGCTTGCATCACCCTGCATATGGGCGATTAAACCGAAACCACAGTTATCTTTAAACTCATCCGGTTGGTATAAACCTTGAGCGGGAGCTACAGTATTTGGCGATGGCATGTGCATAGCGTACCCTTCTTTTCTTTACAGCTCTTGCGAGCACTGAACAAACTAATTTCTTATTGCGATATGTCTTAAGTTACTCTCATGAATTGTTCTGTCGAGCAAAATTTTTTCTTAGACATACTCTTAAGATAAACTGAATTTATCTTCCATGCATGAATAAAAAGTCAATTTTCTGCTTTTGCAGTTCAGATCAGGGATAACGACTAGATTAATGACTTCGCACTTTTATCGAATCATTTTCGCGCCAAAATAGGGAGAAAATTTCGATACATGCACCAATTAAGCAATTTATATGCCAACTTAATGCATTTTCTTTTAACTCACCTATTCTCAAGCAGTTTTATTCTCAGCCTATTTTTAGTTCCGTTTTTTATACTTATTTATGCACTCTAAATGTGCATTAAATTTATTTTAAGCGATAAGCTGCGCTATTTTAGTTCTAATTAAACGGGTCTGTGACTTCTTGTTCAACCGGTGCAGGTTTCTGACGTGGCGCATCGACACTGCTTTGTGATTTTTGCACATCCACCACATTGCCAGATGCATCACGGCGTGTCACTGTTGTATTAGTAGTTTGCGTTGGAGTGCTTGTGGCAGCCTGACGTTCTTCGGCCTTACGTGCAGCAATTTGTGCTTCATCTACTTTTGGTAGCGGAACCGATTTCAACTTAACCACATACATTTTTTGATTTGAAGACATTTCATCTGAACCCAAATCGTTAACATAGGCTTGATATTGTTTAAGTTCAACGACAACAGGTTTAATGGATGCAGGAAGCTTCAGATCGAATCCAGCCAATGCAGTTTTGGCATCATTTTCTGACTTATATGGACCAGTTAAAATCACATATTGTTCAGGATGATCTTCACCTGAAAGTCGTAAATAAATAAATTTATTGCGTGTCGGTTGCTTACGCAAAAAGCTTTTTAAAATATCTTCTTCAGAAACACGAAACAGCTCAATTGCATATTGTTTCGAGGCTTCATTGATAAATTTGGTGCCACGGAATTCCGGCTCATGTTGTGCAGTAGCGACTACACGTGTCGTCATCTCTAAGGGACGAACTTCCTCCGTTAATGCACCAAGATGGGACATTGCAGCAACTTTTTCAGGTTGAATTTGCAGATCAACCTCAGTTTCAGCCTTTTTTTCAACTTCAATCAATTCTTTGCTATCGGTAATCGCCCAAAATACCAAGGCAGCGAATAGACATACAGCACCGCCCACCAACCATACATAGTGATGAATCTTTTGCCACTGTGACTGACGCGCTGCCATGTTGTACCTGCTTATGCCTGATTTGCCAAAATTGCTTGTTTCATTAACTCAACATCAAACTCTTTGGTAATGATCGCCTGACCTAATGATTGCATCAAAACCAATCTTAATTGACCATTTAAGACTTTTTTGTCATGAGCCATATAAGATAAGAATTCTTCTAGCGGAATTTTAGGGCAAACTATCGGTAATTGTGCACGTAAAATGATTTTTTTTGTACGTTCTAAATCTTCTGCAGAAATCCAGCCCATACGCTGTGACAAATCTGCCGCCATGACCATCCCTGTTGCAACTGCTTCACCATGCAACCAAACACCATAACCAAGATAGGATTCAATCGCATGACCAAAGGTATGACCTAAGTTTAAAAGCGCACGTTCACCCTGCTCTTTCTCGTCATTCGCCACAATACGTGCTTTATGTGCACATGAACGATACACCGCTTCAGCTAATAATGCCGCGTCACCAGCAACCAAAGCATCCATATGCTGTTCAAGCCAACTTAAAAATTCAACATCACCCAACAATGCATACTTAATCACTTCAGCCAAACCCGCTGAAAGTTCACGTGGAGGTAATGTTTTTAACTGTGCCATATCCGCCATCACCACTTGTGGCTGCTGGAAGGCTCCAATCATATTTTTACCCAGTGGATGGTTAATCCCCGTTTTCCCGCCAACACTTGAATCGACCTGAGACAATAATGTCGTTGGTACCTGTATAAAATAGACACTGCGCTGAAAACATGCAGAAGCAAAACCCGCCATATCCCCAATGACACCACCACCTAATGCCAACACGGTACAATCACGATTAAAGCCTGCCTCAAGCAGAGCATCAAATATTAAATTCAAGTGTTCACTATTTTTGTATTTCTCACCATCCGGTAAAATACATGTCGCAACTTTCTTACCTAAACGATCAATGGCATCAACATAATGCTGTAAATACAACGGTGCAACTGTTGTATTTGACACAATCATGACTTGTTTACCATGAATATAAGGTTCAAGTAAGACTTCTGGGTTTAAATCACTCCCAATAAAAATGGGGTAACGACGTTCACCTAGTTCAACATGTAAAGTTTGCATGAATTTAACCGATTTTCTAACGAGATGTATTTTGTGAAACAATCAAATTGAAGATTCGTTGCGCTAGATCACGCGCTGCACCCTGATTTGTTTCAATAATATAATGTGCCACTTCGCGATAAAGTGGATCGCGTATAGCCAATAAATCACGAAGCTTTTGCTCTGGATTTTCAACTTGAAGGAGTGGACGGTTTTTGTCGCGATAGGTCCGTTGAAGTTGTATCTCAACCGGAGTATATAAGTAAACAACTATGCCGCGTTGTTTTAAAAATTCACGATTTGGGGGCTGAGTGACTGCACCACCACCAGTTGCTAAAACCAGTTGCTTTTTTGTAGTCAACTCATCAATCACATTCGTTTCACGACTTCGAAAGCCAACTTCCCCTTCTTTCTCAAAAATCCAAGGAATTGTTGCGCCAGTTTTACGCTCAATTTCATGATCACTATCTAGAAATTCACGCCCTAACAATTCTGCTAAATGTCGCCCTACGGTTGTTTTTCCTGCCCCCATTGGCCCTACCAAATATATATTTGGTAGGGTTTCAAACTCTTTGCTTGGCAAGGAGTCACCTATTTCTTTTGTTAAATTGAAAATATATTAATGATTTCTGGTAACACTGTCATTAACAATTCGTGGTGTAACAAAAATTAGCAACTCAGTCTTTTTATCAGACTTTGTATCCTTACGGAACAAACGACCAACATATGGCAAATCCCCTAAGAACGGCACTTTAGTTTGACTTAAAGTATTTTGTTGTTCAAAAATACCACCTAGCACAACAGTTTCGCCATTATTTACGAGTACATCTGTATTGATTTCATTTTTATTTAAAATGATTTCACCATTTTGTGCATAACCCGCAGGTGAATCACTCTTAATATTAAGCTTCATCTGGACCTTACCATCAGGTGTAATACTCGGTGTTACATCTAAACTTAGTAAAGCATCTTTAAACTCTGTTGATGAAGTCGCATTAGATCCTGTACCTGTTGTGGTTTGATACGGAATTTCTTGACCAGATGCAACTTTAGCTTGCTGTTTATCAGCTGTCAGTACTTTTGGTGTAGAAATGACCTCACCATAACCATCAGCTTGAAGCGCCGAAAGCTCTAAATCTAGCATAAAGTCAGATAAACTAATCAAACCAAAAGCTATACGACTTGCGCCTGCCTTGGTCACACCTAAATCTACGTTCAGGTTGCTTGGACGTTGGATGGTATATTTACCATCATCATCAGGTGTTTTAAGATCCCAAAGTGTAGTATCACTACCACCAACCAAAAGGTCGCTATTTTGGTTAATCCCTTGAGACAAGATTCCCCATTTCACACCCATCTCTTTAGTGAAATCCGTAGAAGCTTTAACAATACGCGCCTCAACCATCACCTGTTTTACCGACACATCTAATAGATCAATCATCTTACGAATTTGATCAATTTTTGTTGAGGTATCATTAATAATTAAAGTATTGGTCCGCGGGTCTGTTGATACAGTTCCGCGCGGGCTAAGCAAGCTTCCTACATTTTCACCTGTAAAATCATTACTATTTGATGAATTTGAGTTTGAGTTTGAATTTGAGTTTTTAGAATTCCGACCTTCTGTAATAAGCTTTTCAACATCTGAAGCTTTGGCATAACTGAGTTGAATGTATTCAGTTTGAAGTGGAGCTAACTTAACACTTTGTGCAATCGCTTTGGCTTCTTCTTCTTCCGCTTTAATTAGCTCAGAAACGGGTGCAATCCAGATCACATTACCATTACGACGCTTATCCAGATTTTTAGTTTTCAGTACGATATCGAGTGCTTGATCCCACGGCACATCTTTTAAACGTAGTGTAATATTACCTTGAACCGTATCTGCTGCAACCATATTGATTTCTGTAAAATCAGCCAACAGTTGTAGTACACGACGCACTTCAATATCTTGAAAATCTAAAGAAATCTTTTTACCGGTATAGTGATTTGCAGCTTTCGGACGTAATGGATTCTTATCTTCAGGGCGTTTTAAACTTACCGTCAGCTTATTATCTGACTGATATGCCATATACTCATAACTCCCCGTCGACTGAATGGTAATGATGCCATTACCACCATCATTATGCGCATCAACAGTTACTACAGGTGTTGCAAAATCATTGACGTTTAAACGACGTGTCAAATGTGCTGGGATTTTATTACCAAGTGTACGAATTACCACTTTACTGCCTTGTTGCTGCACATCCACAGGTGTATTACCACCTAAAAGATCGACCACAACTTGACCTTCACCATTTGAACCACGGTGGAAACCAATATTTGAAATCCCTTGTTGCTGACGCTGAGCAACCGGTTGTGCAACATTAGCCGCTTGAGCAGAATTAATTTTTAAAATAAAAGTATTGCCTTCAACACGTGTGGTAAATGCACCTGCATTGGTTAAATTTACCGTTAAACGCGCACGCTGTGCATCCGAAGTAACATCAACAGAACTTGCCTCATTGGTTGCCACAGGAATTGAACTTTGCTTTAAATTTTGTTGTGTCTTATCAAAGTCCAAAACCAGACGTGAAGGCTGATCCAGTTGGTAAGCTTGTGGTTGTGGTGGTAAACCATTAAACATCACACGAATTTCAGTACCTTGACCCGGAATCTGCATCGGCACAATATTGGTTACACTTACTTGTGCATTAGCAACTTGCATAATCGCCATTGCAACAGCACCCATCGAAAACTGACGAAACACATGCTTCATTGTATTGCCATCCCCAAATATAAAATCTTGTACAGTATTTTTCATTTTTTTATTCCTTTCGCTTATGGCGCTGGCCCGATTAAGATCAAACTTCTCGGACGCTCCACATAGCCTTCACGACCATCAGGAATAATCTCAATTAAATCAATTTGAGTCGGAGTAATATTAACCACACGACCATGATTCAGCCCCATATAACTTCCGCGTTGAATACGCTCAACCTCACCATCAGGCGTCTGAATCAATGCCAATGTTTGACCAGATTGATTCCGCATGCTGCCTTTCATATTTAATGTTTCAAGCGCATAACTTTCTAATGGTTGTGGTTGACGGTTCAAATTCGGATAAACACGTTTGCCCGCCATAATTTTTAATTCTGCAGCGAGTGAACTTGGTAAAAATGGGCTCTTTAATGAATGTGCTGCATAATTAAAAGTCTCAACAGGCACAAAATCAGGTGCAGGCTCAATCGCCATAGGTGCCTGATTTCGAATATTCGCCATTTCCTGATTTACCACATCAATCCGTGATTCACATCCTGCCAGCAGCATCACTGTCGCAACAGAAACAACCAATTTATTCATTTTCATTTTGGAGCCTCCGTTGTACTTGCAGTGTCCGCTGCGGTTGCTGCAGTTTCAGCATTTCCAACATAGCGATATGTTTTTGCTTTTAATACATAATCCACTTTTGGAATATCTGATTTTTTCTCTTTATTTTCAGTTGCAATAATCGTGAAGTCATGCAAAGTGACAATACGTGAAAGACCAGCAATTCCACTAACAAACGAACCAAAGGCATGGTAATCGCCAGTTGCATCTATACTAATTGGTTGTTCAATAAAGAATTCTTGTTTAACCTCAGGCTCAAGACGAATTGTTTTAAATTTCAGACCTGAATTTACCCCTGTTAAGTTAATATCCTCAACCAATCCTGGAATTTCAGTTTCTTTAGGCAACTGTTCTAATTGCTGATTAAAACGCGCTTCCATGTCCTGCAATTGCATTTCGTATTGTTGTAAATTACGTAATTTAGAATCTTTTTCACGAAATTCATTTAACAAGTTCTGTTCTTGCGCATTTGCACTTGAAATTGCTTCTATTTTGCTCTTGATTGCTAAAAAGTAACCCAAAATTACTACAAGAATAATAATAAAAATCCAGCAAGTAATTTTAACCGACAGCGGCCAACTACCATAATTATTTGGATCTAAGGTATTAAATTGCTGCATGAATTTTTCAAGGGTCATTTTCTTTTTCGGAGCAATAACCGCTTCTTGATTCAATTGTTCAAATTCATCACGACTCATTTTGCAGCCTCCGTAGTTGACGTTGCAGCAGGAGTACTGGTTGCTGGAGCAGATGCTGCCCCAGATGCAGTTGTCGCCGCAGGATCAGTAATTGTTGGCTGCGTAATTTGATCTAAATCCGCAGTCACAATGAATGAACCATAAGTTTCTTCAACACGTGGAACCACTGAACTTGGCGCTTTGTCCTTTTTCTCTTCAGTAACCAAGAAGGAACTCATAAAGGCATTGCGATACCAAGGTGAAGCTTCCAAATTACGTAATAATTCAGCCACTGTGTTTGGACTTTCCGCACGACCTTCGATGGTAAACTTATCGCCCGTACGCTCAAATTTCGTGATGTACATATTCGCAGGTGTGACACGAACCAATTCATCAATCAAATGCACTGCAATTGGACGCTGACTTTGCAAGCCTTGAATCAATTTCATACGCTCAATAATGGCATTACGCTGTTCTTGCAAACCATCGAGTGATTTCAACTGCACATCTAAATTTTGGTTATGACTAATAATTAATTGATTGGCTTGTTCTTGATCTTCCAGTTTATGATCGTAATACAACCAAGTCGACCCAACCCCAAGTGCCCCAACTAAAAATGCCCCAGCACACAGTGCTATAAATTCTTTTTTTCGTTTCTCTCTTAGCTCATCACGCCAAGGGAGTAAGTTAATTCTTGCCATTAATCAAAACTCCTCAATGCTAGACCGCATGCCACCATGAGTGATGAAGCATCATTTTCAATTTTTTTAATATCAATTTGAGGTGAAAAACCCATTTGTAAAAATGGATTGGCAATGGTCACACGATAACCCAGTTTTTGTTGCAGCAGTTTCGCAAGCCCCGGAATATTGGCATTTCCTCCAGCCAATAAAATATGATCAATCTCGTTAAACTGAGATGATGAAAAGAAGAATTGTAATGAGCGTGCAGCTTGTTGAACAACTGCTTCAAGGAAAGGCTCTAAGACTTCAACATCATAATCATCTGGCAATGCGCGTGTTTTTTTCGCACGGCCCGCTTCTTCAAATGAAAGCGCATAACGATTTTGAATTTCTTGAGTCAGCTGTTTCCCCCCAAACACCTGCTCACGGGTATAGATCACTTTATTATTTTGCATGACAGAAAGTGTCGTCATGCTGTGACCAATATCCAAAATACCGACTGTGTTTACACCCATTGGCAAGGTATCTGAAAATACTTTAAAGGCATTTTCTAAAGCAAAGCTTTCAACATCACCAATTTTCGGTGTTAAACCTGCTAGCTGTAAAACTTCAGCGCGACCTTCAACATTTTCAATTCGAGTTGCAACGAGTAATACATTGACACGATTTGGATTGGATAAACGATCCGGCAAGACCTCAAAATCGAGACTCGCTTCATCAAGTGGGAAAGGAATATATTGCTCAGCGTCATCACGAATCTGAATTTCACGTTCATCATCATTCATATCTGCATCCATTTCGATGATTTTAGTAATCACCATCGAAGTTGGAACAGCCAAAGCCGCATTTGATGTCTGAGTATTGGCCAAATTAATTGCGCGCTCTAAACAGTCACCTACGGCTTCTGGATTCAATATGTTCTTTTCAACAACACTTCCTTCTGGTAGCGGGACCAAAGCATAGCTTTCAACCCAATACCGTCCACTTTTTACAGAAAGTTCCAAAACCTTAACAGAAGTCGAACTAATATCTACTCCCATCAACCCCTTATTTGGCTTACGATATAACCTGAGCACAATATATTTCCTATTATTTTTTTATCCCCAAAAAAGTAACCCACTAATTAGTATTGGTCTATAATTTTCTACAGATACAATAACTCATCTAACAATCCGTATATCGAAAGGATATACTGACCACCAATTAGTTTGCCATTAGCTCTTATTAAAACTTACTTGTTATGAAAAAGCTATCTTGTTCAGGCCTTGTTCATCCATTTTTTTTGGTCATTATTATTATTTTGGTCGCAATTCCAATGGGTTTCTATGGCATGTATCTCTATATTGCCCCGTCTTTGCCTGAAATGTCCATTTTAAAAAAGGCACCATTATTAAAACCCTTACAGGTTTATAGTGCTGATAATGAGCTCATTGCAGAGTATGGCGGCAAACTTTCCGTGCCTGTGGAATACGATCAAATTCCAGCGCATTTCATTCATGGTTTCTTAGCGGCTGAAGACTCATCTTTCTTTGAACATAGTGGCATTAGCTTTAAAGGCTTAGGCCGTGCAGTCAGCGAAACCATTACGGGCTCTGATGTTCAAACAGGTGGCTCTACCATTACCATGCAGGTGGCTAAGAACTATTATTTAAGTTCAGAGCGTACCTTAAAGCGGAAATTGACTGAGGTATTTCTTGCTCGAAAAATCGAACAAAATCTAAGTAAGCAAGAAATTTTAACCTTATATGTCAATAAAATTTTCTTAGGAAAAAATGCTTATGGTATCGCAGCGGCTGCTAAAATTTATTATAACAAAAACTTAGATGAACTCAGTTTGGCTCAAATGGCCATGATATCGGGTTTACCTAAAGCACCTTCGAAATATAATCCTGTTGCCAATCCAAAGCGTGCACTTGAACGCCGTAACTGGATTTTAGGCCGTATGCTGCAATTGGGCTACATCAATCAATCTGAATATCAAAAAGCGATTGCTGAACCGATTAATCTCGATATGCCCGATCGTGGAGTGAGTAACAAATTTCCCTATGTAGGTGAAATGGTGCGCTCTGAACTGGTTGAGAAGTTTGGTGATCAAGCGGTCGATTCTGGTTATAAAGTTTACACCACCATTAACAGTCAACGCCAAGCCTATGCTGAACAAGCGGTACAAGATGGTCTAGAAGACTATGACCGACGTCACGGCTGGCGTGGCGCAGAAGCACATGATGAGCCTTTAAAAAATTTCACTCCATATGCAAACACTTATCCTGCTGAAGTCACCAAGGTCAACAACACCAGTATTGAAGCCTTAATGCAAGATGGCAGCACTGTGACCGTACCTTGGTCAGGCCTTTCTTGGGCACGTCCCTATCGTAATGCAAACAGTGTAGGTAATGCGCCCAGCAATGCATCACAAATTGTAAAAGTTAAAGACATTATCCGCTTACGTCCGAATGCAGATAAAAGTTCGTGGGCTTTAGTCCAAATTCCTAAAGCGCAAGGTCAATTGATCGCACTGAATCCCAATAATGGTGGAATTGAAGCCATTGTTGGTGGTTATAATTTTTATCAATCTAAATTCAACCGTGCATTACAAGGCTGGCGTCAACCTGGCTCTACGATTAAACCCTTTGTTTATGCGCTCGCACTTGAACGTGGTATGACGCCTTATACTATGGTCAATGACAATCCCATTAGCATTGGTAAATGGTCACCCAAAAACTCGGATGGCCGCTATTTAGGCATGATCCCCCTACGCCGTGCACTATACCTTTCACGTAACACGGTATCGGTTCGTTTATTACAAGCAGTGGGTATTGAGCGTACGCGTCAATTGTTCATGGACTTTGGCTTACAAGAAAATCAAATTCCCCGCAATTACACTATCGCTTTGGGTACACCTCAAGTGTTGCCGATTCAAATGGCGACAGGTTATGCAACCTTCGCCAATGGCGGATATCGTATTCAACCGCATTTCATCAATCGCATTGAAGATGCTTATGGACAAGTGATTTATAAAGCTAATCCTGAATATGCGTGTATCAAATGTATTAATCAAAAAGATGAGGTTGAGTCTGCGGAAGTCACAACACCTGATGATGAAGTGATTGAAGTCACCAATCAAGACAATGCAGATAAAGCCAAAGACACTCAGGCCGATCCTGAAGCTGCCAATTATCGTCAAGCACAGCGCATTTTAAAATCAAGCTCTGCTTTCGATATGGCTAATATCCTACGTGACGTAATTCAACATGGTACTGGTCGTGCTGCATTGAAAATTGGACGTGGCGATTTAGGCGGTAAAACAGGTACCACCAATGATGCTAAAGATGCTTGGTTCGCTGGCTTCAATGGAAAATTAGTGACTATTGCTTGGGTCGGTTTTGACCAACCATCAACATTAGGTCGTCGTGAATATGGTGGTGTTGCTGCCCTTCCAATTTGGTCTGACTTTATGGCGAAATCACTCAAAGATACGCCTGAAGCTTGGGTACATTTAGATACACATGCCAAGAACCCGATTAACCGAAACTCACCAAAATCGGATCCAACTGAGCCTGAGCATGATCGAGGTTCATCACCTCCTATGGCGCAACCACTCTACCGTCCTGCGCCAGTAGCACCAAAGCCGCAAGCATCACAAAATGACTTTGCCGACTTGCCTGGTACAGGTACAGCAGAATCCAATCTAGCACCAAACCGTGTTGCGCCGCCGCCAATGCAGCCGAATAAGCCGCAAAATTCGGAACATAAGCCTGATGCGCTTGATCATTTAATTGACCAAGTTCAATGATTTAAAACAATAAAAAAGCCCTCATATGAGGGCTTTTTTATTGTTTTATTTTTTCTTTAGAAATTATTTCTTCTTAAACACATAGATTTGATATTGTGCTTTTAATTTGAATTGATCCTGTTGTTCCAAAGCGTCGCGACGTTCAGCTTTCACTTTGTAAGCATAAGGTGTCATTGCAATTAAGTGCTTTAAATCTTGCTGTGGTAGCAACATATCGGCATCAACGACTTGCTCGCTTTCCAGTTCAAAGTCTGCAGCCAGTTGCTCCACAAATTTATGCGGTTCATGAGGCTTTACTTCTTCAAACAAGGCTTCACGCATTGTATAAAGATGTTCTGGTGCAGGTGTTACCACCATCAAATGACCTGTAGGTTTAAGTACACGTAAAATTTCGTCTTTGGGAATCGGACTAAATAGACTGGTACATAAATCAATCGAGTGATCCAAAACTGGCAAAGTCGCACCTGTTCCAACCACCCAAGTGATATTTTTATTCAATTTAGCTGCAACTTGTACCGCATTTTTAGCAATATCCACACCGACACATTGCAATACTTCAGCTTGCATTGCATTGGTGTAATAACCTTCACCACAGCCGATATCCAACAAATTTTCAACACGTAATTCACGGATTTTTTGCACGACCGCTTGCTGTAAAGGAGCGTAATGCCCAGCACTTAAAAATGCGCGACGAGCCTGCACAGACTCAGGGGTATCCCCCGGATTTTTACTGTGCTTATGCTGCACGACATGTAGATTCACATAGCCTTGCTTGGCTACATCGTAGCTATGATTGTTTTCACAATGCCATGTCCGCTCATCTAGTTTTAATGCTTCACGACACACCGGACACATCAGCAAGTTCATTTTTAACTCCAATCGATTTTTAAAAATAAAAAAACCGGCAAATGTGGGAGCAAATGCCGGTTTCGTTATTTATTTGCTTAACGTAATTTTAAAGTCATTAGACCTAAAACTACCAGCATAATTGTGATAATCCAGAAACGAATCACCACCTGTGTTTCACGCCAACCTTTTTTCTCATAGTGGTGATGTAGCGGCGCCATTAAGAACACACGTTTATTACGCATACGAAGTGAGCCGATTTGCAGGAACACTGAAATCGCTTCCACCACAAATACACCACCCATGATCGCAAATACGATTTCTTGGCGGACCATGACGGCAATCGTACCAAGCATCGCACCCAATGATAATGCACCCACATCGCCCATGAAGACTTGAGCAGGATGTGCGTTAAACCATAAAAATGCCAGACCCGCACCAATCATGGCAGCACAAATCACTACCAATTCAGATGAATATTTCACATATGGAATATGTAAATAATTGGCAAAACGTACATCACCCGCCAAGTAAGCAAACACACCTAAACCTGCTGCAACCAAGACAATTGGCATAATGGCTAAGCCATCTAGACCATCAGTCAAGTTCACCGCATTTGACGCACCGTTAATCACCAAATAAGTAAAGACAATAAAGCCAATACCCAATGGAATAATTGAAAGTGGAATGCTGATTTCCTTAAAAAATGGAATCAGCAAGTCCAACATATTTGTGGTATGTACCGGATTCGCTTGTTGAGTCGCAATCACATAAAGCGCAATACCTGCACCCAATGATGCTACTGAAGTCCAAAAGAATTTTTTCTTCGCAGGTAAGCCAGCATTGTCTTTATAGCGGATTTTAATCCAATCATCCGCCCAACCCACAGCACCAAAGATCACCATCACACCGAGCACGATCCACACATAAGGGTTGGATAAATCTGCCCACAACAAAGTTGAAATACCGATTGAAAGTAAAATCAGTACACCACCCATGGTCGGTGTACCCATTTTTTTTGCATGATTTTCAGGTGCAAATGAACTGACTGCTTGACCATATTTGAGAGCTTGCAATTTTCGAATCATCACGGGTCCAAGCAGCAGACCAATGGCCAATGCCGTTAAGACACTGAGTAACGAACGAAGCGTTAAATAACGAACAACTTGGAACGAGCTGTGATAACCCGCAAGCTGCTCAAATAACCATAACAGCATTAAATTTTCTCCATCAATTCAGCCATCAGAGTTTCCATGTGGGTATAACGAGAACCTTTAAACAGGAAACTCATGGACTGAGGCTGATGTGTTTTGACTAAACTAATTAAAAACGGTAGTGCCTGTTCTTGTGATAGAAAGGCCTGCAATTTTTTACCATATTGGGTACTGCGCGCACCTTCTTGAACTGCGGGTGAAAACTCACCGACAGCCACGACAAAGTTAATATCCTTCACCGATACAAGGTCACGACCCAACATATAATGTTGCTGTGCAGCAGATGAACCTAGTTCGCCAATATCCCCCATCACCATGACTTTGATGCCTGCTTGCTGAGCCAGTACGTCGGCTGCAGCACGCATAGAGGTCGGATTAGCATTGTAGGTATCATCAATAAATAAATGATTTTCTTGTGCAATAAAGTTTAAACGACCTTTGGCACCTTTGGCTTGTTCTAGCCCAATGACAATATCATCCAAACCTACCCCAATCGATAACGCAAATGCCGCAGCTGCTGTGGCATTTTGTACATTATGCTCACCCGCAAAAGGCAATTGCACAGGGCGTACACCTTGAGGCGTATTTAAAATAAAATTCGCAGATTGCGCATGTAATTCAATGTCAGTAGCAAATACATCCCCCCCCTGACCAAAACGCATGACTTGCTCGGTTTGAACCGCAGCTGCAATCGAATCGGTAAAATCATCTGCTGCAGGGACGATCGAAGTTCCTGTTTTCGCTATATGTGCATAAATTTCAGATTTAGCGCTACATATCCCTTCACGCCCACCAAATTCACCCATATGTGCTGTGCCGATATTTAAAATACCCGCCACTTGCGGCTGTACCAAATTCGAGGTGTAATCAATCTCACCTTTATGGCTCGCACCGAGCTCCATCACCGCATATTGATGCTCAGGACGTAGTTCAAGCAGCATCATCGGTACACCTAAATCATTATTTAAGTTACCGCGAGTAATTAACGTAGGCGCTAGACGCGACAAAATACTGCCAAGCATTTCCTTGGTGGTGGTTTTACCGCTACTTCCCGTCAATGCAATCACTTTTAATTGTGAATTTTGCGCACGACGATACGCACCTAAGTGCCCCAAAGCTAAGCGAGTATCTTTAACTACCAACTGACAAATATCTGCATCAACAGCATGACTCACAATCGCCACTTCACAGCCATGGGCCGCTACTTGTGCAACAAAGTTATGTGCATCAAAACGCTCACCTTTTAAGGCTAAAAAGGCATCACCAAGTTCTGCATCACGTGAATCAGTCAAAATACGTTTGATTGATCCTGACGGGGCTTTGTCATTATGCCAATAACCTTGAGTGGCTATGGCTAACTGTTCGGCTGTCCATGGTTCTAAAGGAACCGTACTGGTCGTAGAGGTATGCATATCTATTCCTATTGCGCTGGGTAAGCCGAATCAGTGTTGTGATGTTGCGTATCTAGGGCAGATTTCACTTCCACCACATCATCAAACCAATGGCGCACACCATCAATTTCTTGATAATTTTCGTGGCCTTTACCAGCAATCACTACAATATCCCCAGCTTGTGCATGGTTCACGGCATATTTAATCGCTTCACGGCGGTCATGAATTTCATGAACAGTATGTCCTGTAAAATCCATTCCAGCTTTCATATCTGCAAAAATTTGTTCAGGGTCTTCAGTTCGTGGATTATCCGACGTAATCAATGCCACATCGGCATGGTTTAAAGCCGCTTGGGTCATCAAAGGACGTTTTCCACGATCACGGTCACCACCACAGCCAAACACAGCCCAAAGCTGCTGCGAAACATGGCGTTTTAAAGTTTGTAAGACTTGGATCAGAGCATCCGGTGTATGTGCATAATCGACAACAAATAAACGCTCATCATCACGAATCACCTGCATACGGCCTGGCGCACCTTTAAGCTTTGGTGCAGTTGCAATTAAGGCTGCCAAATCAAAACCTGCTTGCTCAGCAGCAATTAAACTCGCCACAATATTTTCAATATTAAAATGACCAAGTAACGGGCTCTGCACCTCAAATTCAGCTTGCGCTGTGCGTAATTTAAACTGTGCACCGTTTAAGCTGTATTGAATATCCGTGACTTGATAATCAGCAGCTTGAGTCGTTGAATAAGTTAAAATTTTAGGCTGTGCTGGATTTTGACGTGCAGCATTCAGCATCACGTTTGCATGTGCATCATCAATATTGATAATCGCCACTTTTAACGATGGAAACTTGAATAAACCCGATTTAGCTTCAGCATAGGCTTCAAGGGTTTTATGATAATCCAGATGATCACGACTTAAATTGCTATAAGCCGCGATTTCAATTGCACAGCCATTTAAACGGCCTTGCTCCAAACCATGAGAACTGGCTTCAATTGCTGCAAACTCAGCACCTGCTTGCGCATAAGCATACAAAGCATTTTGCATATGTAATGCATCTAAGGTGGTGTGTGAGGATGCTTCTAAATTCGGAAGAATACCATTGCCTGTCGTACCCATCACCGCACATTTTTTGCCTTGTAGCATAAGCAGTTCAGCGATTAAACGCGAAATAGTGGTTTTCCCATTGGTTCCTGTCACCGCTAGAATTCTTGCAGCTTGCACAGGCTGAGTTGCTTGCAAATATTGCTTTTGCCACTGTCCCATCAGTTGACGTACGTCTTCAACCACAACACTTGGGCTTAATCCCAAGTCCATTTCCGAAACCACAGCCAAAGCACCACGCTCTAATGCTACTTGGGCGAATTGCGCGGTTTTTTCAGGTTGCGAAAACGAAGTCAGGGCAATAAAAATTTGCCCTGTGGTCACTTTACGACTATCCAGATTGAAGCCCTGAAAGGATTGTGTCATCCATTCAGCGGGCTGTTCAACGGTGTATAGATCTTGAAACGTAATTTTCATTCATCACCTATTACTGGATCTTGGGAGTATCTAAAGGTTTGTCTAAAGGCACGTTCATTAAACGTAAAGATTCTTGCATGACACGTGCAAATACTGGTGCCGACACCGTACCACCATAGTAGGTGCCTTGTGGATTTTCTACCACGACCACCATGGCTAAACGTGGATCACTAACGGGCGCAACACCAGCAAACAATGCACGATATTCATTGGTCGAATAACCTTTACGGTCTGCACGTAATTTATGCGCTGTCCCCGTTTTACCGGCAACACGATAACCTGGGATAGTCGCACGAGTAGCCGTACCACCTGGTAATGTTGCGGTTTCCATCATCAGCAGCACTTGATCAGCAATTTTAGGATCAATCACTTGCTCGCCTTTGGGCTGCTCTTCCAGCTTATATAGGCTTAAAGGCATTTTTAGCCCTTTGTTTGCCAGCATGGCATAGGCATCCACCATTTGCAGTACTGTGGCATTCAAACCATAACCATAGGCCATAGTCGCTACCTCGGACACATTCCATTTGCTTGGTGGCAGGATTAAACCACCACTTTCACCGGGGAATTTCACCGCAGAGCGTTGTCCAAAGCCAAGGCGTTTATAGAATGTTGGTAATGTCTCGTATGGCAGTGAAAGTGCAATTTTGGCTACCCCTACGTTGGATGATTTTTGAATAATCCCACCCAAAGTTAAAGCGCCATAGTTATGTGTATCACGAATGGTGTGATTACCCACACGCATTGAACCCGGAGAAGTATTCACGACCGTATTTGGCTGATATTTTCCGCTTTCGAGCGCCATCGAAATCGTTAGCGGTTTCATGGTTGAACCCGGTTCGAATGAGTCAATCGCACCACGGTTACGCATGGCATCTTTATTCAACACACCCTTTTTATCATTCGGGTTGTAAGACGGCCATGAGGTCATCGCCAAGATTTCACCTGTTTTCACATCGACAGCAATCGCCGTTGCAGAACGTGCATTGTTGGCAACACCCGCAGCGGTCAATTCACGGTACATAATGTATTGCAAACGCGAATCGATACTGAGGGTAATGTTTTCACCCGATTCAACTTCTTTCACAATTTCAGGGTCTTTGACACGATTGCCTTTTTTGTCTCGGACAATTTGCTGTGCACCGTCAATCCCAGAAAGACGTTGATTCAACTGCATTTCCAAACCTTCAATCCCCATCCCTTCACTATTGGTCAAACCAATAATTTGTGAATTTGGCTGTGGTTGCGGGTAGTAACGCTTATAGTTTTTCTCAGTATAAACGCCCTGAAAATCACGTTTTAAAATCAATTCAGCTTGCTGTGGCGGCACTTCTTTTTTGAGTACCAAATAACGTGAACGTGGACGCTCATTCAGTTTGCGTTTCAGTTCAGCGCGATCCATACCGACTGCATCAGCAAGTTCATCTAAATTCAGGTTTTTATCGGGTAACTGACGTTTCAGTTTACGATTATTTGGATCTTTGGCTAATTCCGCCGTGGTTTCTTCAAACAGCTTTTTATTGTCAAAATAGTCACGTGGATCGATGACAATTTTCATAATCGGGGTACTGATCGCCAATGGCACACCATGTCGATCGTAAATCACGCCACGCATCGCTTTTAAAGTTTCTGTTCTTAAAATTTTGGCATTGGCTTTATTTTGCAAAAAGTCTTTATTGACGATTTGCACATAGAATGCACGTCCAACCAAAGCGACAAAACACAGCAATACCACTGCCCACATTAAATGGTAGCGCCACATCTCCACAGCAATCGCAGTTCGACCTGTTACAGACTGCTGTTTTTTACGTGGGGCTTGTTTGTTTCTCTTTTCAACCATGTGACAGGCAGCCTATTTTTTCTGTTCTGAAGTTTGTGGCAATGAAATAACAACGGTTTGAGCAATAGGTGGCGAATACATCCGAAGCTGTGTAACCGCACGCGTCCCAATTTGGGCAGTTGCACCAAAGGTTTGCTGTTCAATCAACAATCGTCCCCATTCAGCATTGAGGTCATCACGCTCACGCATAAATGTGCTTAACTGGCGATAATCTTGGCGATATTCAAAAACTTGAAGCACCACCATTATTGCGCTGACAAAGACCAGCAACAATAAAACAGCATAGACAATGGTTTTCTTTGTCTGCAACTTATTCGATATTTTTTCTATTGCTTCGGTTTTCATTATTTGCCTTTTAAGCTAGACGCTCTGCCACACGAAGCCAAGCACTACGTGAGCGCGGATTGGCTTTTACTTCTTCATCACTTGCTTTAATACGTGACACTTTTTTAAGTCGGCGGGTATCTTCGCGTTTTTGTGGTAAACCCCAACCTGTGTCTTCAGCGAGTGTCGATTCTTTTTGGATAAATTGTTTAATTAATCGATCCTCTAAAGAATGGAAACTAATCACAGCCAAAGTTCCTTCTGGCTTCAGCATTTCCACTGCTTGAGGTAAGAATATATCAATATCGTCGAGTTCTTTATTAATAGCAATACGAATCGCTTGGAATGTCCGTGTTGCCGCATGCTTATTCTTTTCCCATTTCGGGTGTGCAACTTTAACGATCTCGGCTAACTGCCCTGTCGTTTCAATATAACCTGCTGCTTTAATCGCTTTGGCAATACGACGGCTATAACGTTCTTCACCATATTTATAAATGATGTTGGCCAAATCTTCTTCATCAATATCCACCAACCACTGTGCTGCTGTCGGACCTTGAGAGTTATCCATACGCATATCCAGCGGGCCATCTTTCATAAAACTGAAACCACGTTCAGCTTGATCCAATTGCGGTGAAGACACGCCTAAATCGGCCATGATGCCATCCACCAAATCAATACCGCGGCTTTGTAACTCATGTTTTAAATCAGCAAAGCTGGCATGAATAATTTTAAAGCGCGAATCTTCTTGTTCTAATTCAGCTGCAACGGCTAAAGCTTGTGGGTCTTTATCAAAGCCATAAACACGTGCATTTTCATCGAGTTTAGACAGTAATAAACGGGTATGACCACCGCGCCCAAATGTGCCATCTACAAAAATTCCTGTATTGCGATCTGCCAGTAAAGCATCAACAGTTTCATGAAGTAATACAGAAATATGCGACATAAGGGTTCGTTCAACACAGCTAAAAATGTAACTGCACATTATTACCTTGTTTTAACAAAGCTCCAAACGACTTTTTGTACAGAAATATTACTTTTCATAGAGAAAACCGTTTTTAATTTTTACATCGCATAAAAAAGCCTCCCGAAGGAGGCGTTTTTGCATCAACTGAGTTGATCTGATCCGTTCTTAACGTTTGCTGTTATAGATTTGATCGAAGATCGCACCATTCACAAAATGTGTTTGTTGCGCTTTCGCCCATCCACCAAAGACTTCATCAATCGTGAACGTTTTTAATGGTGGGAATTGTGTTTTGTATTTCGCTAAAATTTCAGCATTACGTGGACGATAGAAATGACGTGCCGCCATGTCTTGACCTAAAGGAGAATATAGGTAGTTGATATATCCTTGAGCTAACCATTTATTGCCATTTTTTTCGACTGTTTTATCGACAATCGCAACTGAAGGTTCAGTCAAAATAGAAATGGATGGATAAACGATATCAAACTTGTTTTTACCCAAAGTTTTTTGCGTAACTAAGGCTTCATTTTCCCAAGTTAATAACACATCGCCAATACCACGCTCAGCAAATGTCGTCATCGAAGCACGTGCAGCAGAATCCATCACTTTTACGTTGCGATACATTTTACCGACGAACTCTTTGGCTTTAGCATCATTACCACCTGGTTGTTTCAGTGCATAACCCCAAGCAGAAAGATAAACCCAACGAGGCAAGCCACCCGTTTTCGGGTTAGGTGTAATAATTTGAACACCCGGTTTTGCCAAATCTGACCAATCTTTAATGTGTTTAGGGTTGCCCTTACGGACCATGAATACAATTGTTGATGTATACGGTGCTGAATTGTGTGGGAATTCTTTTTGCCAACCTGGTTGAATTTGACCCGATTTCACGATTTCTTCAATATCGTTTGCCAATGCCAAAGTCACAACATCGCCTTTTAAGCCATCAACAACGGAACGTGCTTGCTTGCCTGAACCGCCATGTGACTGTTTAAAATCAACAGTTTTACCTGTACGTGCTTTCCAATACGCACCAAAAGATTTATTAAATTCATCGTAAAATTCACGTGTTGCATCATACGATACGTTTAAGAATTCACGGTCCGCAGCTTGTGTTGTGGTTGCAGTAAAAGCAACACCTGTTGCAAGCAATGCAGCACTGATCCACGCTTTAAATTGAGTTTTCATGTCAGTCAGCAGTAAGTTATCTTCAATGCTGCTAAATATATGAAATAAAGTCATAAATCGCAATTGGTCGCAGCATGGATTCAACCCCAGCACTCATCGCGATAATTTTTTAATCTTTTGTTTTTCATGTCAAAATAGCGCAAAACAATCTACTTATTCCGCATATATAGAATTTTATGCATTACATATATAAAAAACGGATAAACTTATTATCCGTTTTTCTTGTCATCACTATCATTTTCTAGAAAATCATTAATTTTTTTCACTATAAATTTGGTCAAAGATTGCTCCATTCACAAAATGGGTTTTCTGCGCTTTCGCCCAACCACCGAACACCTTGTCTATCGTGAATGTCTGTACTTTAGGAAATTGTGCAGCGTATTTAGCAGTGGCTTTCGCATCGCGTGGACGGAAGAAATATTTACCTGCTAGTTCCTGCCCTTTCGGTGAATATAAATAATTCAGATAGCCTGTCGCTAAATTTCGATTGCCATTTTTATCGACGGTTTGATCCACGACAGCCACCGACGGCTCTGCCAAAATTGAAATGGATGGGTAAACAATCTCAAATTTATCTTTGCCTAAGCCTTGAGTGGCAAGCAATGCTTCATTTTCCCAAGAGAGCAACACATCCCCAATACCACGCTCAGCAAATGTGGTTAACGAACCACGTGCACCGGAGTCCAAAACTTTGACATTTGAATAGAGCTTTTTCACCAATTCTTTGGCTTTGGCATCATTACCGCCGGGTTGCTTTAATGCATAGCCCCATGCAGATAAATAAATCCAACGCGGTGCACCCCCCGTTTTAGGATTTGGGGTAATAATTTCCACACCCGGTTTCGTTAAATCATTCCAATCTTTAATTTTCTTGGGATTGCCTTTACGCACCAAAAAAACAATGGTTGACGTATAGGGTGCAGAATTATGTGGAAATTGCTTTTGCCAATTCTTTTTGATTTGCCCAGTTGCGACAATTTCATCAATATCATTCGCCAAAGCTAAGGTCACAACATCCGCTTGCAAACCCGTTGCAACGGCACGCGCCTGTTTCCCAGAGCCGCCATGAGATTGCTTAAAGTTAATATCCTGTCCAGTTCGCTTTTTCCAATATTGCCCAAATTCTTGGTTATATTCTTGATAAAACTCGCGTGTCGGATCATAAGAAACGTTGAGAAAATCCTTTGCTGCATGCAGCTGCGCTGCCACCCCGCTTAATATTGCCAAAATGCTTGAAGCGATTATTTTTTTCATGTGCTTTACTCTTATATTTAATCTTGCAAGCACTATATAAATCTAAAATATTTTTAACAATCAGTAAGCTATAACTTATCTTCACTAACATTTCGATTTTAAAGATATCTAAAAAATGAGTATAAAATGCAAAAAATTAGATATAAGAATTAATCTCATCGGTGATCTTCATGCTATCTTCACAGTTATCTGTTACAACTACGCCAATTCAGGATAAAACAGGCTATTTAAGTAATCCTTGAATAGATTTTGTTTATTTTTTTGTTAATATTGTGACGTAGTTCTACTTTTTAATTACAAAAGATGGTTAAATCGTAGACTAAATATTAAAACTATTTGCAAATATAAAGATCCATCACCAAAGTAGGGGGAGATTTGGACATGAAAACTTCATATGCAGTATGCCTTGGATTAGGTATGGCATTGAGCGCTCAAACCGCATTTTGCGCAGCAACAAGTACAGCGGCAAGCAACACCACCAGCAGTAAAGTGAGCATGCCTGCCGAACGCACTTCTTTGATTGAAAAAGCCCTCAATCAACAAAAATCTGAAGGTAAAGGGCGTACTGATGATAGCCTTAAAGTGCTTACATCAATTAAAGCACCACCATCACAAAGTTTTTTTGCTTCACAAAACCAAAGTTTTTCACGTTTTGTTCAAGCTATTTTCTCGGGCAGTAATTCTTAATTTATATTGAAATTTTAATGTACTAAATTTCTTTAGATAGGTTTCCCTCACCTGTCTTCAAAAGCCTGATCACTGAATGTTGAATTAAGCATTAAGTGATCAGGCTTTTTCGTTATAATAGTTCCCAATTTACATTCTGATTAAAAGCTGATTATGACTGTTCGTACGCGTATCGCACCTTCTCCTACTGGTTTCCCACATGTTGGGACTGCCTACATTGCATTGTTCAACTTATGTTTTGCAAAACAACATGGTGGTGAATTCATTCTTCGTATTGAAGATACAGACCAACTGCGTTCTACTCCTGAATCTGAAAAAATGATTTTGGATTCATTGCGTTGGTTAGGTTTAAACTGGTCAGAAGGTCCAGATGTTGGCGGGCCACATGCACCTTACCGCCAATCTGAACGTATGGATATTTATAAACAATACGCTTTAGAACTTGTTGAAAAAGGTCATGCATTCTACTGCTTCGCAACAGCAGAAGAACTCGATCAAATGCGTGCAGAACAACAAGAACGTGGTGAATCACCTCGTTATGATGGTCGTGGTTTAAAACACACAGCTGAAGAAGTAGAACGCCGTCTGGCTGCTGGCGAACCACACGTGATTCGTATGAAAGTGCCAGAAGAAGGCATTTGTAAATTTAACGATTTACTTCGCGGTGAAGTAGAAATTCCATGGGCGCAAGTCGACATGCAAATTCTATTGAAGACCGATGGCCTACCAACGTATCACTTAGCAAACGTTGTCGATGACCATTTAATGGAAATTACCCACGTGATTCGTGGTGAAGAATGGATTCCATCGGCGCCTAAACATCAGTTGCTTTACAAATACTTTGGTTGGGATATGCCTGTGCTTTGCCACATGCCATTACTACGTAACCCAGACAAATCAAAACTGTCTAAACGTAAAAACCCAACATCCATCAACTACTACAAAGATATTGGTGTTCTACCAGAAGCATTGTTGAACTACTTAGGTCGTATGGGTTGGTCTATGCCTGATGAAAGTGAGAAATTCACTTTGACAGAAATGATTGAACACTTCGACATTAAACGCGTGTCTTTAGGCGGCCCAATCTTTGATGTCGAAAAACTCAACTGGTTAAATGGTCAGTGGATTAAGGGCTTAACCCCTGCTGAACTTCTAAACACCTTGTTGACTTGGAAATCAGACCGTCAAACGTTGGAAGATATTGCAGCAGCGATTCAGCCACGTATTAACCTATTGTCTGAAGCAGTAAACTGGGCTGGTTTCTACTTCAACCAATTCCCAACACTGTCTAAAGAACAGTTCGAAAGCAAAAAATTGTCTGAAGAACAAGTTCGTCAAAGCCTTCAATTTGCGATTTGGCGTTTAGAAAGCTTATTTACTTGGAATAATGATACGGTCAGCCAAACCTTGATGGACTTGGCGACACAGATGGAAATCAAACTCCGTGACTTTATGCCAACCTTCTTTATTGCCATTGCAGGTTCGACTTCATCTACCCCTGTGATGCAATCGATGGTCACCATTGGTCCTGACTTGACCTTCGCCCGCCTACGTCATGCACTTGAAATTGTAGGTGGCCCGAGCAAAAAAGAAACAAAAGCATGGGAAAAGCTCAATGAAAGCCTAAAACTGCCGAAAAATGATGCAGTTGATGAAGCTTAATTGATTTTTTAGTTGACGCGTGGGTGTTATATCCCTAATATAGCGCCCATACAGCGAGATGGTGTTAACCAAATCAAAGTTGCCTCACTTGTCCCTATCGTCTAGAGGCCTAGGACATCGCCCTTTCACGGCGGTAACCGGGGTTCGAATCCCCGTAGGGACGCCATATTCAAGATCATTTGAAATGGTCTTATAAAAAACCCAAGCATTGCGACTTGGGTTTTTTATTGCCTAGAGTTTTATTCTTGGCTTTTATTCATCACAATTTTCACTGTGTTTTTTGCTTTCTACATCATTCAGATTAGAATAAACCATAGATTAAAATTATGGAGTTGTAATGCAATACCGTTGCCCTAAATGCCAAAGCCCTAAAATTATGCCACAGGCGCAAGCAGGCGAACCTGTTGCACGCCCAGTTGTGCCGAAAAGCTTGATCATGCTGATCCCTGCTGTATTTATTTTATTACTGCTTGTATTAATCAGCATTTCAATGTGGATTTTTGGTAATGGTGCTGGCACAACATTACAAACTGCAACTGTTGTGGTTTTTATTATTTGCGTCATTGCAGGCTTTATGTTCTATCGCGATCTACCTGATTTTAAAATTTCCATGCAAGGTTTCATGCAGTCACAAAAAAAATGGAAATGTCGTGAATGTAACCACGAGTGGGAAATTTAATCCTTTCACGCTAAAAGTCACATCAAACTTAATGTTGATGTGACTCATCATGGTTATTTTCATTATGCGGATGTGCATGTTCATTTTCAGCATGTTCGTGTACATGACCATGCATTTGACTATGCTGATGTGCCAAGCATTCATCTTCCTCAATCTGCAACGTCATTTCAGTAATGCCATGTTCATGTTGTAGCATTTCAATCGCTTCAAAATATAAAGCATTCCGATCCGCTTCAGGTGCAAACAGATGCACCGTCAAATGTACATTTTTTGAAGTAATGGCCCAGACTTTGAGTTGGTGAATACTCTCCACCCCTTTTAGCGCCAATAAATCATTGCGTAGTTTTTCAATATCGATTTCTTCAGGGACACCTTCCAATAAAATATTGATACTTTGTTTTAGCAATATCCAAGTTCTGGGTAATACCCAAAAACCAATCAAAATCGCGATTAAAGTGTCGACCCACATCCAACCTGTAAAATAAATAATGGCTGCACCAATGATCACCCCTACCGAACCCAAAGCATCGCTTAATACTTCTAAATAAGCGCCTTTTACATTCAAGCTTTCTTGTGAACTTGAAAATAGAATCCGCATCGAAATCAAATTTATGATCAAACCAATGACTGCTACGATCAGCATGCCCATACTTTGAATATTCGGCGGTGTTGAAAAGCGTTGATAAGCTTCATATAGAATATATATCGCAACCACAAAAAGCATGAGCGCATTAAATAGTGCAGCTAAGATTTCAAAACGTTGATAACCAAATGTGCGTTTATTGTCGGCAGGCATTTTGCCAATTTTGATTGCCACCAATGCGATCGCCAGCGCTGCCGCATCGGTAAACATATGTGCAGCATCTGATAACAGCGCCAAACTTTGAGTGATAAAACCTGCAACAACTTCAATAATCAAAAATGTCGTGGTGAGCACCAAAGCAAAACTGAGCTTCTTAATATTGCCTTCTGTCACTACTGCATGGCTGTGGTCATGCCCATGATTTTCTGCCATACCAACCCCTGAATGGATGTTTCTGATTAGCTTAACAACTATATGAGGGGTTATAAAATTACATTGTGTATCGCATTACGCATTAGTACATTTAATAAATATATAGTTGAAATTTAAATAAATTATTTAAAATAAATATTTGCAATTTGCTATTAACTTCTCGATATAAGCATGCTATTTTTCAAATAGTGTGAAGCTCGTTTTAAAACAAATAGATGAACAACGACTGGCGCAAATTTTGTGTTTTGCGAAATGCAAATTTAGAACATAAAAAGGAGTTTATTATGATTCGACAAGCTCTTGAAAAGATAGTAGATGTGTTGTTAAAAATTGGGGATGCAAAGCTGCAAGGAATGCAACTTTCAACGCCCGAAGCACAAGGTGATTATGTTCAAGGTACTTATTTTGAACAATTGGCTACCCAGCATCATCATGATTATCTTATGCACCATACGATAAATACATCTGATCTTTCTCCAATCGACTACCGCAATGCTATGTGGAACTTCTTAACAGCCGCACTAAAGGGGCATAAAGAAGCACAATATCGCATTGGTATGGCCTATCTCAATGCTGAGTTAGGATTAGATCGCAATTATGAGCTTGCTCACTTATGGTTGAGCCGAGCTGCCGCCCAAGGCCATGTCCAAGCTGACAACGTGCTAAAACATGCTTATGAAGAAATTGCGTTATAAACATCGCAATAAAAAACCAGCCCTTAGGCTGGTTTTTTATTCACATCACAATTAGCAATTAGCAATTAGCAATTAGCTGCCAATTTTACGATATTTTTGACGTTTGGTCGCAAGGTCATCACCGTCACGCTTACGACGGAATTCTTCAAACTCATGGTAGTTACCTGTGAAGAATTCAGGCGTTTCCGTTTCAAATGACAAGATGTGCGTTGCAATACGGTCTAAGAACCAACGGTCATGCGATACCACCATTACCGTACCTGGGAATACAAGAATTGCATCCTCAAGTGCACGTAAAGTTTCGATATCCAAGTCGTTCGATGGTTCATCGAGCAAGATCACGTTTGCACCCATTTGCAGGATTTTCGCAAGTTGTAAACGGTTACGCTCACCACCTGACAACTCACCTACGCGTTTTTGCTGATCTTGACCTTTAAAGTTAAAGCGACCGATATATGCACGTGATGCGATTTCATAATCACCGATACGTAAGATATCTAAACCACCAGAAACTTCTTCCCAAACCGTTTTGTTGTTATCCAACGTGTCACGAATCTGACCCACGTAAGCCACTTTAACCGACTCACCCAATACCACAGTACCAGTGTCTGGTTGTTGCTCACCTGTCATCATACGGAACAATGTGGTTTTACCCGCACCGTTTGGACCCACAATACCGACAATCGCAGTAGGTGGTACAGTGAAAGTTAAGTCTTTGTATAGTAGACGACCATCAAATGATTTGCTGATACCTTCAACTTCAACAACCTTGTTCCCTAGACGTGGACCAGGTGGAATGTAGATTTCAGAGGTTTCATTACGTTGTTGGAACTCACGCGAGTTAAGTTCTTCAAAACGCTCCATACGTGCTTTGTTTTTCTTTTGCTGACCTTTCGCATTTGAACGAACCCATTCAAGTTCTTTTTTCAATGCTTTGGCAAACGATTCTTCTTGCTTATTCTCTTGTTCTAAGCGGGCATTTTTCTGCTCCAACCAAGAAGAGTAGTTACCTTGATATGGGATACCCATACCACGGTCAAGTTCAAGAATCCACTCTGCAACGTTATCCAAGAAATAACGGTCATGCGTGATCGCAACGATGGTGCCTGCAAAGTCTTTCAAGAAGCGTTCTAACCAAGATACAGACTCTGCATCCAAATGGTTCGTCGGTTCATCTAGAAGCAACATGTCTGGTTTAGAAAGCAATAAACGGCACAGCGCAACACGACGACGTTCACCACCTGAAAGTAATGTTACGTCGGCATCCCAAGCTGGAAGGTTCAAGGCAGCTGCTGCTTGATCCATTTGGTTCACAATGTTGTGTGCATCCCAAGCATGGATAATCGCTTCAAGCTTTTCTTGTTCTTTTGCAAGTGCATCAAAGTCAGCATCTTCTGCTGCATATTCTGCAAAGACTTCGTCCAAACGTGCTAAAGCGTCAAGTGGTTCACGTAGACCATCTTCAACGTTGCCGCGAACGTCTTTGTTTGGATCAAGTGGTGGTTCTTGCTCAAGATAGCCGATTTTGATACCCGGTTGAGCACGTGCTTCACCAGAGAAATCTTTATCTACGCCCGCCATAATACGAAGCAAGGTTGATTTACCTGCACCGTTTAGACCAAGCACACCAATTTTCGCGCCTGGGAAAAATGATAAAGAGATGTCTTTTAAGATTTCGCGCTTAGGCGGAACCATTTTCGACACACGGTTCATCGTGTAAATATATTGGGCCACGTAGGACTCCTCAATAGTCAAACCATATACGGAACAACATGAAGTTGCCCCTGCTCAATTGAGCGAAAAAATAATCGGCTATTATACGCATAAAGTCGCGAAAAAATAAGGTTTCACATACGTCTTGCATGCATTGTTACAAGTTTAATGCTGCTCAAAAATTACACATCATCTTTTTAATGTAATTTCATTCATCTTTAGCTGAAAAATAATCATTCATATGAATAAAATAGCTAAGTATTTCAAGCATCATGCACTTTTATTCATATAAATAAATGATAGACTGTTCAATAATTAACTCACGTAGATGACGTAAACATGACATATAAAGATGAAACTTTAGCCATTCATGCCGGCTATACACCAGAAGCGACCACCAAAGCAGTTGCCGTTCCGATTTATCAAACGACTTCCTATGCTTTTGATAATACGCAACATGGTGCTGATTTATTTGATTTAAAAGTTCAGGGTAATATTTATACCCGTATTATGAATCCGACGACTGCTGTGCTTGAGCAACGTGTTGCAGCGCTTGAAGGCGGCATTGGCGCTTTAGCACTTGCATCGGGCATGGCTGCCATTACCTATGCGATTCAAACGATTGCCGAAGCGGGTGACAACATTGCTTCAGTTTCCACTTTATATGGCGGCACATATAACCTCTTTGCTCATACTTTGCCGAAGCAAGGTATTGAGGTGCGCTTCTTTGACTATCAAAATCCTGAAGCACTACGCGGTCTTATTGATGAAAAAACCAAATTGGTCTTTGTTGAATCGATTGGCAACCCACTGGGCAATATCATTGACCTTGAAGCCATTTCAAAAATAGCGCATGAATACGGTATTCCAGTCATTGTGGACAACACCGTTGCAACGCCTGTACTGCAAAAATCCTTTGAGTTTGGTGCCGATATCGTGGTGCATTCACTCACCAAATATATTGGCGGTCACGGCAATTCTATTGGTGGCATAATTGTCGATAGCGGTAAATTCCCTTGGGGTCAATATCCTGAACGCTTTAAAGCATTAAATACGCCAGACCCAAGCTATCACGGTGTGAATTATGTCGAAGCTTTGGGTGCAGCAGCTTATATTGCCCGCGCACGCGTTGTTCCATTGCGAAACACAGGTGCTGCAATTAGCCCACACAATGTGTTCTTAATCCTACAAGGCTTAGAAACTCTGAGCTTGCGTATGGAACGTCATACTGAAAATGCGCAAAAAGTTGCGGAATATTTACAAGCCCACCCGAAAGTCAAATGGGTCAACTACGCAGGTTTGAAAGATCATCCTCAACATGCTTTAGCGCAAAAATATGTGAAAGGCAAACCATCGGCCATTCTCTCCTTTGGCGTACAAGATGGTTTAGCTGGCGGTACTCGTTTTATTGACGCACTGCAACTGTTCACACGCTTGGTCAACATTGGTGATGCAAAAAGTTTGGCTTGCCATCCTGCCACAACCACACATCGCCAATTAAATGAAGAAGAACTCAAAGCTGCTGGCGTGAGCATAGATATGGTGCGTTTATCCATTGGGATCGAACATGCAGATGATTTAATTGCAGATTTAGAACAAGCTTTAGCTGCAGTTTAAACCGTTAAAATTAGCTTAAAGCCCAAACAACCGAACGACCTTTCGTCAGAAAGGTCGTTTTTTTTCATTTCAATTTATGTGATTTTTACAGACATTTTTAGGATTCAAATCTATAATTTTGCAAGAATTGGAATCAAAAAATATTTCAATTTAAAATAAAATGAATGATTTCAAATTAGAAAATTTAACTTTTAGCACCAATAAATAAAATACGAGAATCACATGCCAAAAAAGACCACTCCATTTCAATTAAAATCACTTTGCCAGTCGATTGCCTTAAGTCTAGCACTTGCTTCAAGCGTCATTATCCCTCAAAGCACAATGGCATCCGAAACGGCAGCTCAATCAGAACAAGCCAGCCCAATGGCGCAGCTCAATTGGCATATGGGTCCACAAAGTGAACGTATCGCAGACGTTGCCACCTTAAAAACCAAAAGTGAACAAGGCTATTTAGATACTGCTGATTCAGATCGCTTTTTGGAAATGACTGGCAACCTACCTTCAGGTCAAACCAATATTTTAGTCGCGCAAGATGACAGTTGGTGGGCAACCTTTGATTATGAGTCTTCAGGTTATATTAAAGATGATGAAAAAATCGACGCCGATGCCTTACTCAAAGAATTAAAAGCGTCAGATGAACCTTCAAATGAAGAGCGTACTCGTCTCGGTATGAGTAAACTTTATACGGTAGGTTGGGCTGTACCGCCACACTACGACGCACAAACCAAACAATTAGAATGGGCACTTAAAGTTCGTTCAGAAGAAAATCATGAAACCATTAACTATACCGTTCGTCTACTCGGTCGTAGCGGTGTAATGAGCGCAACGCTCGTTTCTGACGAAACTGATTTAAATAAAAATATTGCCCAATTTAAAGACTCACTGACAGGTTTTGATTTTCAGCCTGGCCAACGCTATAGCGAATTCCGCGCAGGTGATAAAGTAGCTGAATATGGTCTAGCTGCTTTAATTACGGGTGGTGGTATTGCGGTTGCCGCGAAAAAAGGCTTATTTGCCGCACTGATTGCCTTCTTGGTGAAAGGCTGGAAATTAGTACTGATTGGTTGTGCAGCAGCGGCAGGTGGCCTTGGTTCGATCTTTAAACGTAAAAAAAATACTGAACAATAATTTCAAAGCACACACTGGGTAAGGATCGCGATTGAATGGTATTCAACATTGCCATGGAATATTGGCTGATTTTAGGTTTATTCAGCTTATATCTGTATGACCTTGCTCGGTTTGTTGGCTTTAATGACATATTATTTACACAAGGATTCAAAAAAGCCTTTTCGGTACAGCTTGGCTCGCAGCAAACGGCATGCGCAAAAAAATATTTGTATTTTGCGTGCCCTTTGCAGCCACATCAGTTGATCTTTCAGCTGAAGTGGCAACTTCAACCACGACATGTATCCTCAGATACTTTGCTACAACTCACCAAGTTTGATCATCGCTTAAACGTTTTAAAACCCTTGCAACCATGGATGTTGATCAACGGTATTTTAACCTTGGTTGTTTTCCCGATATGCCTGTTGTTTTTACATAATATTTTTATTTTGGCTGTGCTCGTCATCCTGATTTACAGTCTGAATCTCAGCCTATTTTTAGCGGTCTTTAGAAAGCGTAAAGTCCTTCAACTCAACTCCAAACAAAGTTTGAATTTCTTTCTAGATGCCTTGTTCTGTCCACCTTTTGCTTTAAATCTACTCAAAAAACTCAGTCTACAGCTCTCCCCGTCAATGGATGCACTGAGCTTTGCACAGCTTTATTTAAATCCTGTGCAACTTTGCCACATTCAACAAGCCATTCTTGAAGATATTGATGAACTCATACAACAGGCAGATGACCCCGCAAGTGAGTATTTTCAGCAATTATTATCTATGCAACAACAGTTAAAAAATTTACAGAAACTGATCTAAATTTGAATTTTGATCAGCCCAATCATGCTGACTGATCGCCGTGCTAACATCATCAAAAGTTACAAAAATTATTTTGTGCGTTTGCTCACACTTCACAAATATCCCTCTAATAATAAAACATCTTCTCTTTCACATATTTATGTGTTAAAAACCTATTAAAGAAGGAATTCAATTTAGAGTAAAAGCTCTAAATATTATTTTATTATCAATCACTTATCGTATAGCTTTTTTTTAATAATTCGCTATCATACGGCTAATCCAAAACTGCCCTACATAATGCATTGTCGGGCCGATAAATGAATACAATAAAATTGCTTTAAATAGGGAATCTCATCGTGAATGCAAAATTAGAAAAACGCTTTCTTGAGCGTGTAAGCGGAAAAACTGTTTTAATTACTGGTGCATCAAGCGGTATTGGTTTAACCATGGCTCATCGCTTAGCCAATGCAGGTGCACACGTACTCCTTGTTGCCCGTACCAAAGAAACGTTAGATGCTGTAAAAACCGATATTGAAGCTGCCGGTGGTAAAGCAGATGTGTTCCCATGTGACTTAAATGACATGGATTCTATTGATGCTGTGGCAACGCAAATTTTAGCTTCTGTTGATCATATTGATATTTTAATCAATAACGCTGGACGTTCTATTCGTCGTGCGGTACATGAATCAACTGATCGTTTCCATGACTTTGAGCGTACCATGCAGCTGAATTATTTTGGCGCAGTTCGATTAGTTATGAACTTATTGCCTAAAATGATGATTCGCCGCGAAGGTCATATCATCAATATTAGCTCAATTGGTGTATTAGCCAATGCAACACGTTTCTCAGCGTATGTTGCCTCAAAAGCAGCACTCGATGCATTTAGCCGTTGCCTAAGCGCTGAAGTTCATTCGCATAATATTGCCATTACTTCGGTGTATATGCCTTTGGTCCGTACACCAATGATTGCACCAACCAAAATCTATAAATACGTTCCGACACTTTCACCTGAGCAAGCGACCGATCTTATTGCTTATGCCATCGTGAAGCGTCCGAAAAAAGTGGCGACTAACCTTGGTCGTTTAGCATCGATTACCTATTCTGTTGCACCAGACATTAACAATAAATTGATGTCGATTGGTTATAACCTATTCCCAAGTTCAACCGCATCCATTGGCGACCAGCAAAAACTCAACTGGGTACAAAAAGCGTATGCACGCCTCTTCCCTGGTGAACACTGGTAAGTTACAGCTGGATTTGAAAAAAAGCCCTTTACTGGGCTTTTTTATTGGGTTTTCGATATAGGCTTTGATACATTAAGCCTGAAACAACAAAAATACTTAGAACAATGAAACCACTGAATATTGCCATCATCGGTGCAGGCACAGCAGGACTTGCCGCCGCATCCTTATTGGCAGAGCAAGGCCACCATATACATTTATTTGAAAAAGCCCAAGAACTTGAACCTGTGGGCGCAGGTTTATTGCTTCAGCCTGCGGGTTTGGCAGTCTTTGAACATTTGGGGATTTTAGATCAAGCTTTAGCACTGGGCGCACATGTCACAGGACTCGAAGGGCAATTGGCAGGTGGCGATCTATTGGTCAATAGTCATTATCAGCAAGCGCATCCTGATTTTTATGGCTTAGGCATCCATCGTGCAACGCTGTGCCATGTGCTCGAGTCTAAAGCACGGGAATATCCAGAGCACATTCAATGGTATATGCAGCATGACATTGGTCAGTTAAATGAGCGGGATGATACGGTTGAACTGATTGGCACGGCTGCGGGTCATGCGTTTCAATTTACAGCCGATTTAGTGCTGATTGCCAATGGCGCACGAAGTCATTTACGACCACAGGCATGGGAAAAACTCAACCAACCTTATCCATGGGGTGCGAAATGGATTATTGTGCCGGAGTGTGACGTACTTGAGCCGCAGATTTTGCATCAGTTTTATGACCGCTCCAATATCATGATGGGAATCATGCCGACTGGTCCGATTCCAACCCAACCTGAACAACGTCTTTCTAGTATTTTTTGGAGTTTACCGAGCGAGCAACTTGCAGACTTCCTGCCCGACCGAAAAAGTCAGCAGCAGTGGCTTGCACAAATTTCGAAGCGCTGGCCACAAGTGGCAGAGTGGCTAGAACATGTCATTCCAGACCCTGAAGATCAACAAAAATGGCTGTCAGCGCAATATCGTGATGTCGTGCTAAAACAATTAGGACAAGGACGCATTGGGGTTTTAGGTGATGCAGCACATGCCATGAGCCCTCAGCTTGGTCAAGGGGCTAATATGGCCCTATTAGATGCTTGGGCCATCAGCAATGCATTGCAACAGATGAGCCAAACCAATCAACATTTGAATACCGAGGCCTTGTGGCAACTTTATCATCAGCAACGCTGGTCATCGATTCGGTTTTATCAATTTTTCAGTCGCTTACTGACGCCTTTTTATCAATCTCATCATGCATGGACAGCGCCATTACGTGATTTTTCATTTCGTGCGATGTATCAACTGCCCTTTTTCCGCAAAGAAATGGCCATCACCATTTCAGGTTTAAAAACGGGTGCCTTCGGACAAATGAATTATGCTGAGATCGCGCGCAAGCATGTCGCAACTGTCTCTGTTGAACGCAGTGATTTTAAATTTGATTAAGAATTAACTCCCCATCATCCCATGGATGGCTTACACTATGATGCTGCTAAATTTGTCTAGCATATATTTTTTGATTTTTTAATTGGTGTAATCCTTATGAACAACCTGCAATGGCTCGATGAAGTAAAATTTAACGAACAAGGCTTAGTGCCTGCTATTGCACAGCATCATCAAAGCGGACGTGTATTGATGGTGGCATGGATGAACCGCGAAGCTTTGGCACTGACCGCAGAAAAAAACCAAGCCGTTTATTTTTCACGTTCACGCAATAAGTTGTGGCACAAAGGCGAAGAATCGGGTCATTTCCAAACCGTACATGAAATTCGTTTGGACTGCGATGCCGACGTGATTGTTCTACAGATTGAACAACATGGCGGTATTGCGTGTCATACAGGTCGTGAGTCTTGTTTCTATCGCAAACTTACACCCAATGGCTGGGAAATTGTGGATGCACAAATTAAAGACCCAAGCCAAATTTATGGCGAAAAATCAGCAAATCCACATACACTTGCAATGAATGCTTCGAATGCAACATCGGAGCAAGTCGATGTCTTGTCTTATTTAGGTCAAATGATGGCTGAACGTAAGCAAGCTGATCCAGATTCATCTTATGTCGCTAAGCTCTACCATAAAGGCTTAAATAAAATTTTAGAAAAAGTCGGTGAAGAAAGCATTGAAACAATTATTGCCGCGAAAGATTTTAAATTTGAAGCGAATGAAGATAATAAAAACGATATGATTTATGAAGTGGCTGATCTTTGGTTCCATACCATTGTGATGTTGGGCTACTTTGACATTGACCCGCAATTGGTACTCAATGAACTTGCACGCCGCCAAGGCCTGTCAGGTTTAGTTGAAAAAGCCAATCGTCAGCACTAAGTTTATCCTGTGTCAGAATTTAAAAAACCAACCGCGACCTATGAGCAGGCGACTGCCATAGATAACGCACGTCTAGGCAAATCTTTTAAAGTGATTGCCTATGCTGGCACAGGTAAAACCACAACTTTACAAATGATCAGTGATGCCATGCCAGAGCGGCGTGGCATGTATTTAGCGTTTAACAAAGCCATTGCCACGGAAGCACAAAACCGTTTTCATAATGGTGTTGACTGTCGAACTTTCCACTCACTGGCATATCGCAGTGTTCCACGTGGAGTGACCGACAAACTTCGTTTGCCACGTTTGAGCCCAAGTTTTATTGCCAAAGAATATCGTCTAGAACCGATTACTTTGCGCCGCATGATGGGCGGACGCTATGAAAAATATGTATTGATGCCATCGCGACTGGCAAGCCTCGTCGCCAATGCCGTTAGTTATTTCTGCTCAACTAGCTCGCAGTACCCAGCACCGCGTCATTTACAAGCGCCAAGTTGGTTACATGCTGATGATATTGAAACGCTACAGAAGCATTTATATCCCGCCATTGAACGTCGTTGGTTAGAGTCGATAGACCCGAACCACCAAGCTGGGATTGGTCATGATATTTATTTAAAACTCTGGGCGTTGTCAGAACCGAATATTCCTGCCGACTATGTGCTGTTCGATGAAGCTCAGGATGCCGACCCCTTGATGTTGGGTATTTTACTGAAACAACGTAATACCCAAGTGATTTATGTGGGTGATGCACATCAGCAAATCTACGCATGGCGTGGCGCTGTCAATGCCATGCAGCAATTGCCTTTGCCCGAATCACGTTTAACCACGTCTTTCCGATTTGGTGAGGAAATTGCCTACAATGCCAATGCCCTGCTCGGTGCATTGAATGAAACTGTACCTTTGCTTGGCAACCCCTTGGTGAACTCGAAGGTGGTGAATAAACCGCACACCAAAATGCGGGATGCGATTTTATGCCGTACCAATGCGCGCGCGATGGAACTCTTATTGGCAGGTTTGGTCAAAGGTGAAAAAGTCAGCCTACAAGCTGACCATGCGCGCTTGAATCGTTTTGTTGACGCGGCGGCAATGCTGAAGCAAGGCAAACGTGTGGTCGATGTGCCTGAATTGGCATGGTTTAATTCATGGCATGATGTGCATGAATACTGTGAAACCAATGACGGCAGTGACATTAAACCACTGGTGAAATTGGTCGATGATCATGGGACTGACCCGCTGAAAAAAGCCTTAGCGAAAATTACCCCGATCGAACAAGCTGAATATATTATTTCTACAGCGCATAAAGCAAAAGGCTTGGAATGGGATCGTGTGCATATTGAAGACGACTACCAATTTAAGCTCAATGATAAAGATTATAAAATTAGTGACGAAGAGTTACGATTGCTTTACGTGGCGTGTACCCGTGCTAAAGTAAGTTTAAATATCCATCATATTTATGACTTGATGCAGCATTTAAAACGACAAATGCCAAAGTCACTGGCGCAAGCCGTCAGCTAATGATGAATAAAAAGGTGAATATAAAATAAGTTAGTAAATAGGTGCGCCATGAACATAGAATCCATTCAACTCAAGCACACGCTCCATTTTGCTGACATACAACTTCAATTTCACTATCACGATCTACCCATCACCCTGATTTTAGGCGATCAAAGCTCAGGTAAAACCTCCCTACTACGTTTTAGTTATCAAGCACTGACATGGTTTGCTGCACGCTATAAAGACTTGCGTACAGCAGGTGTGGTAATGCTTGATCAAGACATCATGCTCAACCGCTTACAATCCAAACTGGATATTCAGGTACGCTTTCCTGAAGAAATAGGTGGGTTTACCGAGTCACCCAATCAGCAAATCTCTGACCCACAACAATGTTCTTGGCAATTATATAAAACCCTAAATAGCCAAGGCATCGGGATGAGTAAAGTTGAAACCCAACAACTTGAAGACATGGTGAGCCTGTATCAAAAAGCCTTAAGAGCAGACCCGCTGCTTGGTCTTCCACTGATTGCCTATTACCCAGCGGAGCGTTTCGTCAATGACGTCAATATTTTAAATAAGAACAATCCTGCAATCTTTCAGCCTTCACATGCATATGAAATTTCAGCCATTCCATTTACCACGTTTATTCGGTTTTTTGAGTGGTTCCGTGAAATTTCAGACATCGAAAATGCGCAAAGCGCGCAGATCATTCAGAATTTATTGCATCCTCAAACAGGGTCAGATCATGCTCACAATTCGGATGCTGAAATCAATTTATTTGGTCAAAAACTCGCACAAGCACAGGCCGAGCTGCATGCCCCATCTTTAAGGGCATTACGCCAAGCGTTGGCGATTATTTTGCCAGATATCAGTAATATCTACCTACAATATCATCCGAAACTACAATTGATGGTGTGCTATCAAGGCAAAGACATGTTGTTCCAACAACTGTCTAATAGTGTGCGCAATCTAGTGGCATTAATTGGCGATATTGTGCGTCGACTCTGCTTACTCAATCCCAATAGCCTATACCCCTGCCAAGAAGGCGATGGTATTTTGTTGATCGATGCGATTGACCATCAATTAGATCAAAATATGGCGCAGTCGATCTTGCCACGTCTTAATCAAGCCTTTCCACGCTTACAAATTATTGCCACAGGGAATCGTCCTGAACTCTTGGAACAAGCTTCACGTTTCCAGTGCTTACATTTAGTGAATAAACAATTATTCGATGTTGAAACTGAAAAAATGCAAGAAACTTATGAGCAGATATATCAGCAGCTACAACTAGATGCTCATGAAAATAATGAAACTAAAACTCCGTCACTGCAGTTAACGGAACCTGAATCCACTACAGATCAGGTACAAAATCTTGTTCAAATCATTCAAAGTCAGTTGAATGTACATCAGCAACAAGAGTTGATTCGCGCCTTGACCCCGCCAAGTGATGAAACGACATCCTCCCAAACTTTATAAGGGACTAATGACAACGTCGATGTCATTTAGATTGAAAGATCAGTACGCATTGCTGCACATTTAGGCAATGCGTCCGCATGCCGCCCCAGCAAAGTTTCAGTGGGCGTATAATATTGCAGTGTTTAGTAAAAAAGATTGATGTTGTTTTACGCATGTAATATGATCGGTTTTACTTACAATTTTCACAGTAACATCGGAAATTGCTATCGATTCACGAGTTGCGCAATACAGCTTGTTTTTAATTTTTTTGACACACATGGTTTTCAAGATTGAATTTTTGGACTGCTCTTTGCTGTCCTGTAATCCTTGAAAGATGAGATTCACCTAGGTTTGATCGCCTAATCATGACAATGGATACGAGTGTGCTACCGATTATTATATTGTTACCACTAGTACTGGGCACGGTACTTATCCCGTGGTTGAAGCAATTCTCTCGCGGGGTAATGGCTTTCGGGGCAATTGCCATTAGCCTGAGCAGTTTGATTTTACTGATCAGTCAAGCTAAAGCAGTTTTTAATGGCGCAACAATTATTCAAACATGGCCTTGGCTAACACAGGCAGGAATTGATTTTAGCTTCCGTCTTGATGCATTAGGCTTATTATTCTCTCTGCTAATCACTGGCATTGGTACCTTAATTTTCATTTATGCTTATTATTATTTAAGTCCTAAAAACTCCCTCAGTAAACTATATGTCTTGCTCATGCTGTTTATGGCAGCCATGCTTGGTATTTCCTTATCTAATAATTTAATTTTATTACTGATTTTCTGGGAACTCACCAGTATTTCATCCTTTCTATTGGTGGCTTATTGGAACAATTATGATGCCGCACAACGTGGTTCACGTATGGCGCTCACCATTACGGGTATGGGTGGCCTCTGTATGTTGGGTGGTTTTGTGTTATTGGCTCAAGTCACTGGAACATATCAGATTGACCAAATTCTGGGCATGGGTGAACAAATCCAACAACACACCCTGTTTGTGCCGATTTTATTGCTGATTTTAATGGGCGCATTTACCAAAAGTGCCCAATTTCCTTTCCATTTTTGGTTACCCAATGCGATGGCAGCACCGACACCCGTTTCTGCCTACTTACACTCTGCCACAATGGTTAAAGCGGGGATTTTCCTGCTCGCGCGTTTATTGCCGATCTTTGCTGGTGCTGCGCTTTATCACAACATCGTGACCTTTGTCGGTCTATTTACCTTATGTATGGCGGCCTTCTTTGCCATTTTCAAAGAAGATTTAAAGGGTTTACTGGCTTACTCCACCATCAGTCATCTCGGGTTGATTGTCTGTTTGCTCGGGATCGGTTCACCACTGGCTGTGGCGGCTGCCATTTTCCACATCATTAACCACGCAACTTTCAAAGCTGCACTGTTTATGATTGCGGGTATTATTGACCACGAATCAGGCACACGTGACTTACGCAAGCTCAGCGGCTTGTGGCAATTGCTGCCTTTTACTGCCACTTTAACCATGATCACCGCGGCTTCGATGGCTGGCGTACCACTCACCAACGGCTTCCTGTCCAAAGAAATGTTCTTCACTGAACTTCTTGCTAACCTTTCTGGCCCTGTGATGGTGATCTCAGCCATTATTGCGACCTTTGCTGGTATTTTTGCGGTGGCGTATTCAGTTCGTCTGGTGCATGGGGTGTTCTTTGACGGACCGCTTGGAAAAGGTGTGCCAAACAAGGATGCACATGAACCCCCTTTTGGCATGCGTGCACCTGCTACATTATTGGCAACCTTATGTATTTTGGTGGGATTATTCCCCACCCTGTTGGTGGAAACCATCGTTAATGCCACAACGCGTGCCAGTCTCCAAAGCCCAAGTTTTGAAGGCACGCATCTGGCGATTTGGCATGGACTAAATGCACCCTTGTTGATGAGTGTGATTGCACTTGTCGGTGGCTTAATCTTTTATTTTGCCCTAGCCAAAGGCAGTAAAATCCGTCGGATCGACTTAGACCCATACTTGGGTCAATTCCAAGGCAAATTGCTGTTTGAATCATTCTTAAAACATTTATTACTCAGCTCACGTAAATTCCGACGTTTTACTGAAAATGGCAAATTACAAAGCTATTTATTGTGGATCCTGATTTTTACGGTGGTCTTGGTGACGATTCCATTTTGGCTACAAGGCATGGGTACGGGTCGTCGTGAACTTATTCATGCGCCTGCCATTGCGATTGTACTGTGGCTATTATTGTTCTCTGCATGTTGGATGATGCTGTGGTTCCACCATGAACGGATTAAAGCTGTATTGATTAGTGGTGCTGTCGGTCTGGTCGTGACCATTGTGTTTATCTGCTTCTCAGCACCCGATTTGGCACTGACACAGATTACTGTAGATGTGGTGACGACTGTTTTATTGCTTATGAGCCTGTCACTCTTACCTCAGCTTACACCTTATGAATCTTCAGTCTCTCGTCGTTGGCGTGATGCGCTCATTGCCATCATTGCAGGTCTCGGAATTGCATGGATTTCATGGCTAATCATGACGCGCGACCACAACTCGATTTCGTGGTTCTTTATACAGCAGTCGATTCCACTTGGCGGCGGTACCAATGTCGTCAATGTAATTTTGGTCGACTTCCGTGGATTCGATACCTTCGGTGAGATTACCGTACTTGGCATTGCTGCGATTGGCACACTGTGTATGATGGATGGGATGCGTGCTCACGGCACCACCACCACTCAAGGTCTGACCTATCGCTTCAATCCATCGCCATTGATGTTCCGTATTACGTCATCGTGGATTTTACCTTTGGCCTTGGTGGTTAGCCTGTATATTTTCCTACGCGGTCACAACCTGCCCGGTGGCGGATTTATTGCAGGTCTAATTACCGCTTTGGCGTTGGTCATCCAATATATTGCCTTAGGTCAAGACCGTGCTGAGCAATTGATTGGGGCAAAATCAGGTCGACTATATGAAATTTGGATTGGCATTGGTTTAACTATTGCTGGTCTGACTGGGGTTGCTGCGTGGCTCTGGGGCCGTCCTTTCCTCACCAGTGCACATATTTATGTCTCTCCGCCAATACTTGGTGAGTTGCATTTGGCATCTGCTGCTCTGTTTGATACTGGGGTATACATTACCGTTGTCGGTGCCACTATGTTGATGATTTCCGTCCTAGGCGACTCGCGTCACTCGAGTATGTCTGGTCCAGTTCCAAGAGGCTAAGAAGATGATCAGTTTAGAATTTTTACTTGCCTCAGCCATCGGCTTACTGACTGCAACAGGGGTGTACCTCATCCTACGTGCACGTACTTTTCCCGTGGTGCTTGGACTGGCGATGATTGGTTATGCCGTAAATTTGTTTTTATTTGCGATGGGGCGCATCAATGTTAATGCACCCGCAGTATTGACCGAAACCACAAAAGCCACTGATCCTCTGCCTCAAGCCTTGGTACTCACCGCAATTGTCATTGGCTTTGCCACTACCGCTTTTATTGTACAGCTTGCATTGCGCAGTCGTTATGAAACTGGAACAGACCACGTTGATTCAAAAGAAGAAATACCGCAGATCGACCCTCGGGAGGATGAGCCTTAATGACTAATCTCATCCAATTTTGGACAACACATAGCCCGATTTTCAGTATTTTAATTCCCGCATTTACCGCATTTATCTTGGTCCTTTTGGGCAATCCCGGTTCAGGTGCGCTCGCGCAGGATTGGCGACAACCTTGGCGTCGTGGCATTAGCTATGTCTCTGGCATTTTGGGACTGCTTACTGCCATTAGCTATTTATGTATTGCCAGTTCTGGGCAAGTTCTGGTTTATAACTTAAGTGAATGGGCAGCACCATTCGGCATTGTATTGGTACTCGATCGACTATCAGCATTCATGTTGGTACTCACCTACGCACTGGCTGTTCCCGTCATGTGGTTTGCCAGTAAAGAATGGGATGAACGTGGTCGATATTTCCATGCCATGTGTCATTTCTTATTGATGGGTTTATGTGGCGCATTTCTGACAGGCGACTTATTTAACCTGTTCGTGTTCTTTGAAATTCTGTTGATGGCATCTTATGTGTTGCTACTGCATGGTCAAGGCAAAGCACGCTTTCAGTTGGGGATTCATTACGTCACCATCAACCTGTTTGCCTCTGCCCTATTCCTGATCGGCTTAGGCATGATTTACGGCAGTGTAGGTAGCTTAAATATGGCCGATGTCGCACGCCTCATGCCATTGCTTGAAAATGATCAGCATCGTCTGGCGGTTGCAGGTGCTTTATTACTGTTTATCGTTTTTGGTATTAAAGCCGCAATGCTACCTTTGGGTTTTTGGTTACCGAAAACCTATGCTGTAGCGACAACGCCTGTTGCTGCCCTATTTACTATCATGACCAAAGTCGGCATTTATGCGATTTTACGAGTAAATGGTACCGTCTTTGATGATGCTTTAAGTCGTGAAATTTTACAGCAATGGTTGCTGCCGATTGGCTTGATTACTTCACTCTACGGTGCTTATGGCGCAATTGGGACAGATCGTTTACGTCGTTTTGTCGGCTTTATGATTTTATCTTCAGTCGGTACGATCCTCGTTGCTATTTCTTTATTTAGCAGTGAAGCTTGGGCTGCGGGACTGTACTATTTAATTCATAGTACTGTCATTGCAGCGGTGTTTTACATTTTATCGGGTTGGATTACGTCACAACGTGGCGAATTTAAAGACCATTTTAAAATTGCACCCCGCATGAAACAGCACAATGCTGTAGCCGTATGCTATTTCCTCATTGCCTTAATGATGGCGGGTTTACCCCCGTTTAGTGGTTTTTTAGGCAAAGTCTTTATTTTACAAGCCACTGCTCATTCGCCTTATCAAATCATCATTATTTTGGTGATTTTACTGGTGAGCTTACTCAGTATAATTGCGTTTACTCGCGTGGGTTTCATTTTATTTTGGCGTGCAACCAAACCAGAAGATGATGTAAATACTGAAGAATATAAGCGTTATCAAGCACTACCATCCGAAGCACCACGACGAAATGATAAAACCATTTATCTCTTACTGGCAGGCTTGCTAGGCTATATGCTGTTTGCTGCCCCAATTTACGACTATACGCAAAAAACGGCAGTGCAAATTCAAAACAATGTTCTCTATGAACAATTGCTCTTGAAAAAAGATGAACAAGGTCAAGTGATCAGTGTTCAGCCCTATGACCCTGAAAATTTACCTAAAACCAAGTATGGTGGTGAATCTGCTGATCCAAATGCACATTTAATTCCCGCGTTGATTGCACCAGAAACGTTAAAAGGCGAACATATTTCTGAGTATAAGCAACGCCAAATCAATGATCAGCAGATTGAAGAACAGCAACCCGAACAAAACCAACTGAAACCAATGGAGGCACCTTAATATGGCTAAAGTATCTGTGCTGAATCGCTGGTTCCCGCATCCATTGGTTTCAGTCATTGTCGGACTAAGTTGGGTCATGTTGGCGCATAGTTTAGATGCGGCTACACTGTGTATGGCCTTAGTCCTCGCGATCATCATTCCACGCTTGGTCCGCCCCTTCATTGACCGCACCCCCAATATTAACTGGTTGGAAGCAGTCAAATTATTCTTTGTTGTGCTGTGGGATATTATCGTGAGTAATATTCACGTGGCGAAATTGGTACTCGGTCCTGCACATAAATTGCATCCTAAATGGTTTCGTGTCCCACTAGATTCACAGCACGAAGAAGTCAATTCTTTACTGGCAATGATCATTACCACAACGCCCGGCACAGTGTCTGCTGGGATAGATCAAGATCGTGGTGATATTTTGGTGCATGCGCTCAGCACCGATGATCCTGAAGGCGAAATTCAGACCATTAAACAACGCTATGAAAAACCACTATTGCAAATTTTTGGCGTAAATACAGGAGAGTCCACATGACCGTATTACCTTATGCTCTTGGAATCTGCTTAGTTGCCATTACCATTTCCATGTTGCTGTGTTTGATTCGTCTAGTGATGGGACCTTCCATTGTCGATCGTCTATTAGCACTAGATACCTTATTTTTAAATGCGATCTGCTTGATTGTGATTTTAGGTATTTACTGGGCAAGTACTGCGATGTTTGAAGGCGCGCTTTTGGTGGCAATGTTGGGTTTTGTTTCCACTACCGCTTTGGCACGCTATTTCACCAGTGGTCACGTGATTGATTAGGAGTACATAACATGCAATTGCTCATGGAAATCCTCGTTTCAATTTTCTTGATGATTGGCGCCTTTTTTATGTTGGTCGGTGCAATTGGTATGGTTCGCCTACCCGATTTATTTATGCGCCTACATGCGCCAACAAAGTCGAGTACGCTGGGCTTAGGTAGCTTTCTTATGGCTGCAATTATTTATTCAGCATTTCAAGGACGCTTTGGTTTTGCAGAAATCCTCATCACCTTATTTGCCTTTATTACTGCACCCGTCTCTGCGAATTTAATTGCCCAAGCTGCAATTCATTTACGCTTACGCTCAATGAGTGGCGAGGTGCCTGAAGCATTGAACCGCCCATTGCCTTGGCAACGTACGCGACGTCGTGCTTTTCATAGCAAAGCCAATTCTAAACCGGATGATCTTGCTTAACGTCAGATCATCTTTGTCGCGTTAAATCAAGTTATCAATGCGATTGAGCAAGGTTTCAAGACTTCGTCGTCTTAGAATCTGCCAGCATTTTTGATGACATCGTTCTTTCAATAAACGTATTATTTGACGCCGTTTTTCACGTATAAAGTTCAATTAAGTTTATGTATTTTTTAAAGATATTCTTCTTAAAATTAAGATATAAACATAAAAAAGCCACCCGAAGGTGGCTTTTTTCATTCAGCGAGCTGAATTATTCATCATCTTTTTTCGCGTCATCAGTCGGAGGTAAATCCTTTACTGCTTCGGCAATTAGACCAAACATATAGTTGCCATAAGCATTTGTTTTGTCGTAATGGAAACGCAAACGTGGCGTAATACGTGTTTTGATACGACGACCCAATTCGTGACGCAAGAAACCTGATGCTTTATTCAAAACATCTAACGTTTCTTTATTCGCAGCTTCACTTTGTTCGTCGCCCAGTTCACGACCCATTACAGTCACATAAACTTCGGCATATCCTAAGTCTGGGCTCACTTTCACAGCAGAGATGGTCACAAGACCACCTAAGCGTGGATCTTTCAGCTCCTGACGGATCAGTTCTGACAACTCACGTTGTACTGTATCCGCCATACGCTTCAGACGTTGACTACCCGCCATTAAAGACTCCGTTTAATCAATTGAACATCGTACACTTCGATCTTATCTTGTGCTTTGATGTCTTTATAGCCTTTCACTGCAAGACCACATTCCATACCGGCACGAACTTCTTCAACCACTTCTTTGTAGCGACGTAGAGATTCAAGTTCACCTTGGAATACCACAACGTCATCACGAAGTACGCGAATCGGTTTGTTACGGTGTAATACACCTTCAAGTACCATACAGCCTGCAGCAGCGCCAAATTTACTAGAGTGGAAGACTTCACGTACTTCAGCAACACCTAGAATCGTTTCACGATGTTCTGGTGCCAACTTACCGCTCATTGCGTCTTTCACATCATCAATCAATTGATAGATGATTGAGTAGTAACGGATGTCGATGCCATCAGCATCTGCTTTTTGACGCGCAGTATTGTCAGCACGTACGTTAAAGCCTAGAAGTACCGCTTCAGAAGATTCAGCAAGTGTTACGTCAGACTCAGTGATCGCACCAACGCCTGAACCAATAATACGTACTTTTACTTCGTCAGTTGCAAGCTCAGCAAGCGCAACATGAAGTGCTTCCAAAGTACCGCGTACGTCAGTCTTAAGAACAACGTTAACGATAGGCACATCTTTTTTGCCCATAGACGCCATGATGTTTTCAAGACGCATTGCAGATTGACGCTCAAGGCGTTTTTGACGTTCACGATCCATACGTGCATCAGCAACTTCACGCGCTTTCTTCTCGTCATTTACAACAAGAACTTCATCACCCGCCATTGGCGCTTCAGGAAGACCTAAAATTTCAACTGGAATTGAAGGACCTGCTGATTTAATACGTTGACCATTTTCATCTGTCATTGCACGTACACGACCGTATGATGAACCTGCAAGAACAAGGTCACCCACTTTCAATGTACCGTTTTGAACAAGAATCGATGTTACCGCACCACGACCTTTGTCTACACGTGCTTCAATTACAACACCTTGTGCCGCACCTTCTTCAGATGCTTTAAGCTCAAGAAGTTCTGCTTGAATCGAGATCAAGTCAAGAAGCTCGTCGATACCTGCACCGCTGTGCGCAGAAACCATTGCCACTGGAACGTCACCGCCCCATTGTTCAGGTACGATTTCTTTAGTCGTCAACTCATTCAATACGCGATCTGGATCAGCAGACTCTTTATCCATTTTGTTGATTGCAACAATAATCGGCGTACCCGCTGCACGTGCATGGTCAATCGCTTCTGCAGTTTGTGGCATTACACCATCATCTGCTGCAACAACCAATACTACGATATCTGTAGATTTCGCACCACGTGAACGCATAGCTGTAAACGCTGCGTGTCCTGGTGTATCCAAGAAAGTAATAATGCCTTTCTCAGTTTTCACATGGTAAGCACCAATGTGCTGTGTAATACCACCTGCTTCACCTTGAGCCACTTTAGAGCGACGAATACGGTCAAGAAGTGATGTTTTACCATGGTCAACGTGACCCATAATTGTCACAACTGGAGGACGAGTAGTTTGAATACCACGTGCTTCTTCAGCTGCTTCAAGTAAGTTGTCTTCTGCTTGTGTATCTGAAACAAGTACAGGGTTGTGGCCCATTTCTTCAACAACTAGTGCCGCAATTTCTTGATCAATCGCTTGGTTCTGAGTAACCAATTCGCCCATTTTCATGAGTGATTTAATTACTTCACGAACTTTAACCGCCATTTTCGCAGCTAAGTCAGCAACAACAATTGTTTCACCAATTTCAACATCATAAACTTGTTTTTTAACTGGTTTTTCAAAGCCATGCTTGTTTGCTTGACTTGTTTTTAAACCACGTTTATGCGAGTTATCACGGAAAGATTGCTCTTCGCCACGACGACTACCTTTTTTCGGTGAACGTGAATTGTTGGTGTTTGTACCACGTTTAATTTCACGGTCTTCTTTCGCAAATGAATCTTCATATGCCTGGCCTACTAGACCAGCCGCAAGTGGAGAATCATCAACAACACGAATCGTAGCAGTAGTGTCTTCGTTTGAATACTTAGACGCCATTTGACGCATTTGCTCAAGTGTACGTTGCTGTGCTTCTTCAGCCGACTTACGACGTGCTGCTTCTTCCACTGCTTTCAATTGAGCTGCTTGCGCTTCACGTGCTTTTTTCTGTTCTAGAGTTTCAACAGGCTTCGTGATTGGTTTGTTGTTTGACTTACGTTTTACAACAACCGCAGCTTTTGGTGTTTCTTGCTTCGCATGTTCTTGCTTCGCAGCCGCACGCATTGCTTCTAAAGCTTGTTTTGCTTTAGATACAGGTTGTTTAGTTTCTTCTGCTTTTGCTTCAGGCTTTTGCTCAGCTTGTACACGTGCATTTTGATCTGCTTGTGCTTTTGCCAACGCTTCAGCTTTAATCTGTTCAGGATCAGGTTTTACAAATGTATGTTTCTTACGAACTTCTACATTAATCGTTTTTGCCTTCCCCGATGTACTCGCAACTTTAGCGGTACTGGTAGTTTTACGTTTCAACGTGATTTGTCCTGCATTGCCCGCATCCTGACCATGAACTTTTTTCAGATGGTTAACGAGGGCATTTTGTTGTTCAGTGGAGATAATATCTTCAGGTTTACTTTGAGGTAAACCTGCATCACGAACCTGTTCCAGTAGCTTCTCAACTGGACGACCCACGCTGAGAGCTAACTCCTTAATCGACTTGTCCGTCATATATTACCTCCTAGTTAAACCATGATTCGCGCGCTTTCATAATAAGTTGACCTGCTTTTTCAGCACCTAAACCTTCGATATCAGCGATATCATCAGTGGCTTGATCAGCAAGATCATCTACAGTTACCACACCGCGCGCGGCAAGCGCATACGCGATTTCGTTAGTCACGCCTTCCATTGCGACAAGCTCAGCGCTTGGCTCTTGGATGTTTTCTTGTTGTTTCAATGCATCAGCGAGTGCAACTTCTTTTGCACGACCTTGAAGCATTTCAACCACTTCAGCATCTAACTCGATCTCATCGAATGTTTCCGCAGGAACATAAGCGATTTCTTCAAGTGATGTGAAGCCCATTTCAACCAACGCCATAGCCAAGTCTTCATCAATATCTAAACGTGATACAAACATGTCTAAATATTGTTGAGCTTCGTTTTGTTGACGAGCGTGATATTCTTCTTCAAGCATCATATTGAGCTTGTAACCCGTCAATTCAGACGCTAAACGTACGTTTTGACCTTGAGAGCCAATTGCACGCGCTAACTGATCGCTGGTTGCAAAAATAATATCTGCCGTACGCTCTTCTTCATCGATCACGATACCTGATACATCTGCAGGCTCTAAAGCACTTGCGATGTACTGTGCAGCATCATCAGACCAAACAACAACGTCGATACGTTCACCATTCAACTCAGACTGAACAGCTTGGATACGTGTACCACGCATACCAATACATGCACCTACTGGATCAATACGGTGATCGTTTGTTTTCACAGCGATTTTAGCACGAACGCCTGGTTGGCGTGCAGCAGCCTTAATCTCAATGATTTCTTCAGCAATTTCAGGGATTTCTTTCTTCATCAACGCCATAAGCATTTCTGGCTTAGAACGAGAAAGTAATAACTGAGCGCCACGACCTTCACGGTTTACGCTATAAAGAATCGCATTAACACGTTGTTTAGGACGTAAAATTTCCTTCGCGATCATTTCTTCACGCGCAAGATACGCTTCTGCATTGTCACCTAAATCAATGATGAAACCATCTTTGGTTTGTTTTTTCACTTCACCGTAGATGAGTTCACCAACTTTAGACTCGTAAGCATCTGCGATTAATGCACGTTCTGCTTCACGAATTTTTTGAACAATTACTTGTTTCGCAATTTGTGCAGCAATACGACCGAAATCGATTGATTCAACTTCAAGTTCACGAATGTCACCAATTGACCACTGTGCAGGATCTACATCAGAGATCGCATCTTGGCATGCTGGCATTTCGTGATCTTCGTCGGCAACCACTTCCCATTGACGGAAAGTGCTGTAATCACCTGTTTTACGATCGATTTCTACACGTAGACGAGCTTCTTCCGAGTGAGTTCCCTCGTAGAATTTCTTCTTAGTCGCTGCAACTAAAGCTTGTTCAAGCGCTTCAAAAATTGCATCACGACTTACACCTTTTTCGTTACTAACCGTTTCTACTACGGTAAGAATTTCACGAGCCATAAGTCACCTATTCGTTCAGATTCTTATTTATTGAATTAATCTTGGAAAACCAAATTTGCTTTATCAATATTGTGGCTATCGATGTCCAATACTTGCTGTTTTTCAACTTCAACCTGAATCATTTCATTTTCAAGGTCGACAGCAACAAGTTTTGCTTGGAATTTACGACGGTTATCCACAGCACTAATCAAACGCAGTGCAACTTGTTGACCGATATAGCCAGCCATTTGTTCCAATTTAAAAAATTGGCGATCCCAACCTGGAGATGACACTTCAAGGGCATATTCGCCAGAAATTGGATCATGGACATCCAGCATAGCGCCCACTTGTTGAGTCACGCGAACGCAGTCCTGTACACCGATACCACGGCCTTGCTCAACTTCACCATCTTCGTTGATTATAGGTTCTGCATTCTCATCAACTTCACGGTCGATATAAATACGTAAGAGTGAGCGTTTACCTTGAGGTTGGAAATCAATCCCCCAAAGATCTACATCACATGCTTGCACCGCTGGGGCAATTAAGTCCTGAAGTGCTTGAGTTTTATTTGATAGCTTCATTTACTCTCGTCAAATTTGTGCGATTCGATGGTCGAAATGACCACTACAGACCAATGCAAAACTATAGTAGTAGTGAAACATGACGGTTTGACCAAAATACTGTCGACACTACACGATAGCCAATAAAAAAGGGCGTAAATCGCCCCATTATTGCACAGAAAACCATAGTCCACTGTGCAAAAAGGCCCACCTAGTTGTGAGCCTCTTTAGAAACTTGGTAGCGGGAGCTGGATTTGAACCAACGACCTTCGGGTTATGAGCCCGACGAGCTACCAGACTGCTCCATCCCGCATCAACATGCAAAAATTATATACAATTCATTCGTCATTTTCAATCTAAAACAACTTGAATGATTGCCCTACTGAGTTGCATCTCAGAGGATTGGTAGCGGGGGCTGGATTTGAACCAACGACCTTCGGGTTATGAGCCCGACGAGCTACCAGACTGCTCCACCCCGCATCAATATCACAATAATTTTCAGTTAAACTGCTTATTAAACTGCTTATATAGATTGTGTGCTATATAAGATTGGTAGCGGGAGCTGGATTTGAACCAACGACCTTCGGGTTATGAGCCCGACGAGCTACCAGACTGCTCCATCCCGCATCAATATGCAAATAACACTCTCAGCTAAATAAGCTGTCCATTTAAAAGTTTGCATCTTAAAAATAGAATTGATTGGTAGCGGGAGCTGGATTTGAACCAACGACCTTCGGGTTATGAGCCCGACGAGCTACCAGACTGCTCCATCCCGCATCAACAGAGTTTTGCTGCATACACCAACTTATGTTCTGGATTATAAGTTGGTGCGGAAGGGGGGACTTGAACCCCCACGCCCGAAAGCACTACCACCTCAAGGTAGCGTGTCTACCAATTCCACCACCACCGCAGCTGTGACGCATTCTAGTCGTAACACGTCAAAAAAGAAAGTGCTAAATAAATTATTCAGAACTTTTTGGTGCAGTTGGCGAAGTTTCAGCCGTTTTTGCTGGTGCAGTCGGTGCAGAAGAAATCGCATTTAAACTATATGCATCTGTAGTTTGCTTTTTGGCAAAGACCGCAAGTGTTAAGCTGGTCACAAAAAACAGTGCCGTTAAAATTGCAGTTAAACGGGTCATAAAGTTACCTGAACCCGACGCACCAAATACGGTTGCAGCACCGCCGCCACCAAAAGATGCACCCGCATCCGCACCTTTACCATGCTGCACTAAAATCAACACGATCATTAAAACGGCTAAGATAATGTGTACTACCAGCACAAACGTATGCATGCTGCACTCCTAATTATTTTGTATTCGCAAATGCTTGAGCAATTTGATAAAACGACTCAGCATTTAATGATGCACCACCAACCAGCGCACCATTGATATCTGGGCAGGCTGCCAACTCTACTGCATTTTCAGGTTTTACACTACCACCATAAAGAATCGCCATCTGCTGCCCTTCTGGGGTAATTTGACTTAAACCTTCACGGATTTTCGCGTGCATCGCTTGCGCATCTGCGGGAGATGCAGTTTTACCTGTGCCAATCGCCCAAATTGGCTCATAAGCAACCACAATGCTTTTCCACTGCGCTGGCTGAACTACAGCAGCAATATCACAAATTTGTTGTAAAACAACATGCTCTGCTTGACCACTTTCGCGCTGTTCTAAGCTTTCACCCACACAGTAAATCACACCCAAACCTGCATTTAAGGCATTTTTCACTTTTTCATTGATAATTTGGGGATGATCGCCAAAAATTTCACGTCGTTCAGAATGACCCACCAGTACAAACTCAATCGCGCTATCTTTTAATAATTCAGCACTGATTTCACCTGTATAGGCACCTGTACCCGCTTTGCGAGAAAGGTCTTGGGCAACTGTGAGGATTTTACGATTTGCTTGCTTCAACTCATCACGTACGGCACTTAAAGCAATAGCAACGGGTGCTACACCAATATGACATGAATCTTCTGCAATATTCTGATTATTCAACAATTGTTTAAAATCTTGAAGAAGCGCGCTGGCATCGGCTTGCATTGGGTTCATTTTCCAATTCCCAATAACCCAAGGCGTAATCGTCGAACCCGACATATTTATCCCACATGACAAAGATGAAATCGGGCACATTCTACACGTAAATCTAATTTTTGATGATAATTTTCAGCACTTTTACAATTTTGAATGTGCTAGCCAATCATATTGAATTACCAATTTAGAAAAAAAAATAGCGGATTTAAGGACTGGTTCATGCTTTTTACCAATTCTTAGCTAGTGACAACACTTTCAGATATGGTATTTTTACGCAACAAAAGTATAATTTTGCTATACCAATTATAAACAGACTGACGCATAGGCATCTAAAAGCATGACAGCAGTTCAAGGTTCACCAAGATTTACGGGGTTTATTCGTCGCTTAGTTGACGAGGGGCATCTGTCTGCTGAAAAAATGCAGACAGCGCTACAAAATGCTAAAAAATCTAATCAAGATATCGTTCCACACTTAATTCAGGAGTACAAATTATCTTCTGGTTTAATTGCCGAGACGATTTCTGTCGAATTTGGTGAACCCGTTTTTGATATTTCGACTTACGATACTTCGCTAATTATTCGTGATGAATTTGAAGACAAACTCATTACCAAGCATCGTATCCTACCGATTTTCAAACATGGTAATCTTCTTTTTGTTGCCATCAGCAATCCCACCAATGTGGAAGCTATAGATGCGATTCGCTTTGGTAGTAAGCTCAATACCGAAACGATTATTGTTGAACATGACAAACTTGAAAAACTGATTGAACAAAATTTTGCTGAAGAAAGCACCTTCGATTTTGATGATGATTTTGATTTAGATCTTGATACAGATACACCTGATCCAGAAAAAGAAGAAGACGATGCAACGGGTGACGAAGCTCCGATTGTAAAATACATCAATAAGTTATTGGTTGATGCAATACGTATGGGTGCCTCTGACTTACATTTTGAACCTTATGAAAAATCCTATCGTGTGCGCTACCGTGTCGATGGTGTTTTAAGAAGCATTGCAAATCCCCCACTCCAATTAGCAACACGTTTGGCATCGCGTTTAAAAGTGATGTCGCAAATGGACATTTCTGAAAAACGAATTCCACAAGATGGTCGTATTAAGCTAAAACTTTCCAAGACCAAAGCCATCGACTTCCGTGTGAACTCACTGCCGACCCTATTCGGTGAAAAACTGGTGCTACGTATTCTAGATCCATCGAGTGCGATGCTCGGTATTGATGCGCTTGGCTATGAACCAGAACAAAAAGATTTATTCATGCAGGCCTTAGAAAAACCGCAAGGCATGTTATTGATTACGGGTCCAACAGGTTCAGGTAAAACCGTCTCTTTATATACAGGTTTAAATATTTTAAACCGAGAAGATACCAATATTTCAACCGCCGAAGATCCGGTCGAAATTAACTTAGAAGGGATTAATCAGGTCAACGTCAACAATAAAGTTGGCCTGACCTTCTCTGCTGCTTTGAAATCATTCCTTCGTCAGGATCCAGACATTGTCATGGTCGGGGAGATTCGAGATTTAGAGACCGCTGAAATTGCAATTAAAGCGGCGCAAACAGGTCATATGGTAATGTCAACACTACATACCAATAGTGCGCCAGAAACTTTAACGCGTCTACGTAATATGGGTGTTCCCTCTTTCAATATTGCAACTTCAGTGAATTTGGTCATTGCGCAGCGACTGGCTCGTCGACTCTGCTCACAATGTAAAGAAGCCGTTGAAATCCCAAAACAAAGTTTATTGGAATTGGGTTTTGCTGACGACGACTTAGCAAATCCTGAATTTCAAATTTACCAACCTGTGGGTTGTGGCGAATGCCGCGAAGGCTATAAAGGTCGTGTCGGTATTTATGAAGTTATGAAAGTCACACCTGAAATTTCAAGAATTATTATGGAAGATGGCAATGCTTTACAAATTGCCAAGGCTTCCAATCAAGCCGGTTTTAACAATTTACGCCGTTCAGGCTTAATTAAGGTCATGCAGGGGGTGACTTCACTTCAAGAAGTCAATCGTGTGACCAGTGAGTAAGTGAATTAGTATTTAAAAATAAGGATAAATTCATGGCTGTAAAAAAAGCACAGATGATGCCAACCTTCAGTTATGAAGGTGTGGATCGTAAAGGGGCGAAAATTAAAGGGGAAATGCCTTCTCGTAATATGGCTTTGGCTAAAGTCACTTTACGTAAACAAGGCATTACGATTAAAACCATTCGAGAAAAGCGTAAAAACATTCTCGAAGGGTTAATGAAAAAGAGAGTTTCGACGTTAGATATCACAGTATTCACGCGTCAGCTTGCGACCATGATGAAGGCCGGTGTACCTTTGGTTCAAGGTTTCGAAATTGTCGCTGAAGGCTTAGAAAACCCAGCGATGCGTGAAGTAGTACTCGGTATTAAAGGTGAGGTCGAAGGTGGTAATACCTTTGCAGGTGCTCTGCGAAAGTATCCACAATATTTTGACAATCTTTTTTGCTCTTTGGTTGAGTCCGGCGAACAATCCGGTGCCTTAGAAACTATGCTTGATCGTGTTGCGATTTATAAAGAAAAGAGTGAGTTACTGAAGCAAAAAATCAAAAAAGCCATGAAATATCCTGCTGCCGTTGTAGTTGTTGCAATCGTAGTGACAATTATTTTGATGGTTAAAGTGGTTCCTGTATTCCAAGACCTCTTCTCCTCTTTCGGTGCTGACCTACCTGCTTTCACCAAAATGGTGGTCAATATGTCTGAATGGATGCAGAAATACTGGTTCTTCCTCATTATTGGTATTGGTGCTGTCATTGCTGGCTTTATGGAAGCGAAAAAACGCAGTAAAGCTTTCCGTGATTTTCTGGATAAGGCTGCGCTCAAAGCACCCATTTTTGGTGACTTGGTCTATAAAGCCATTATTGCCCGCTATAGTCGTACTTTAGCTACAACCTTTGCAGCTGGTGTACCCTTAATTGACGCACTTGAATCCACTGCTGGCGCAACGAACAACGTGGTTTATGAAACAGCGGTAATGAAAATTCGAGAAGATGTGGCAACTGGTCAGCAATTACAGTTTGCTATGCGGGTCACGGATAAGTTCCCATCTATGGCCGTTCAAATGGTCGCGATTGGTGAAGAATCGGGTGCACTAGACGCCATGCTCGACAAAGTCGCAACTCACTATGAAAATGAAGTCGACAATGCGGTTGATGGTTTAACTTCCATGATGGAACCCTTAATTATGGCAGTGCTTGGTGTGCTTGTGGGTGGACTCGTGATTGCAATGTACCTTCCAATTTTCCAAATGGGTTCTGTGGTGTAATGCAAGAATTAATCAGTTATTTAATCAATACCCCAACTGCGCTCTATATCGCAGTTGGAATTTTTAGTCTGTGTATTGGTAGTTTTTTAAATGTGGTAATTTACCGCACCCCGAAAATGATGGAACAAGAATGGCGTACAGATTGCCAATTATTCTTGCATCCTGACCAACCCATCATTGATGAAAGTAAGATCACCCTCAGCAAACCTGCATCAACATGTCCAAAATGTCACAATGCAATCCGCTGGTATCAAAATATCCCCGTACTGAGCTGGTTGGCACTACGTGGAAAATGTGGCACCTGTCATAATCCGATTAGCCCACGTTATCCATTGATTGAAGCCCTCACCGCTGTGTGCGGATTAATTGTGGTTGCAGTTTTTGGTCCGACCTTACAAATGCTCTTTGGTTTAGTGTTGACCTATGTCCTAATTGCACTGACCTTTATAGATTTTGATACACAACTATTACCGGATCGCTTCACCCTACCGCTTGCAGCACTTGGGCTAGGCATTAATAGTTATGCGATATACACCTCTGCAACTTCTGCGATTTGGGGTTATATCATTGGCTTCTTATGCTTATGGATTGTGTACTATCTGTTTAAAATCATTACCGGCAAAGAGGGAATGGGTTATGGAGACTTTAAACTTTTAGCTGCATTAGGCGCATGGATGGGACCACTCCTATTACCATTAATCGTCTTGCTCTCATCGCTTGTTGGTGCCATTATCGGGATTATTCTATTGAAAATCCGTAAAGAGAATCAGCCTTTTGCATTTGGCCCATACATCGCCATCGCAGGTTGGATTGCATTTCTTTGGGGTGATCAAATTATGAAAATTTATCTCGGTCAGTAAGGTTATTACATGTCATTTGTCTTGGGTTTAACAGGTGGAATTGGTAGTGGTAAATCAGCCGCTAGCAATTGGTTTGAACGCCAAGGCATAACCGTTGTCGACGCCGATGTTGTCGCGCGTGAAATCGTAGAAATTGGTCAACCAGCACTCACTGCAATTCAACAACATTTTGGTGATTGGGTCTTAATGAACAATGGTGAACTCAATCGTCGCGCGCTTCGTGAACATATTTTTAAAGAGCCCTCGGCACGTCATGCTCTTGAAGCGATTACCCACCCTGCAATCCGCTTATCCATTATTCAGCAACTTGCACAAGCCACAAGCCCCTATGTGATTTTGGTATCTCCCCTGTTATATGAGACCAATCAACACAAATTAACCCAACGTACGTTGCTCATTGATGCTACGGAGCAATTACAAATTCAGCGCGCTTCGACTCGAGATAGCCAGAATATTGAACAAATCCAAAAGATTATTCAGGCACAAATGCCACGCTCTGAAAAACAAAAATTTGCTAACGATATTGTCTTAAATGACGGTCATTTAGATCATCTCTATGCACAACTTCGCCCCTTACATTTAGCTTATTTGGCACTCGCCGAAACGCAATAAAAAGCAGTCTATTTAGACTGCTTTTTTTGTTGTTCGATTTGCTGTTGCAAACTATCTTTGCGTCCCAACCATTTCCACGGTTGAATCGCGCCAATCCCCATGCCAAGCAAACCGCAGATGATCGCGACATTTAATGGCTCATTTAACAGCGGTACTGCTAAAATCGCAGCGATAAATGGTGCCAGAGTCACGATACTACCTGCTTTAAAAGCACCTAGACGTTTAATCGCTTCTACATACGTCAAGGTCGCAATAATCACCACAAAAATGCCATGGAAAATGACCTGCCCCACTAACTGCATCGGCTCTGGATCCGACCAATGTTTAGGGAAAAACAGCAAGTAAATCGGCACAAATACGATCGCAGACCAAATTGCAACACCGGCCATAGCATGCCAAGCCGAGAGCTTCCACTGTTTCAATAAAACAGTAAACACGCCCCACCAAATTGCGCTCAGGAAAAAGAGGAAATCACCAAGACCAAAGGCTACGCCCGTCTCCTGGTACATCAAGAAACTCATTAGGCCAATCGCAGAAACCATAATCAACACACTAATCCATGTGTGTTTATCGATCGGTTGTTTAAACAAGAGATATGCTGCAACTGCTGTACAGAGCGGAATACATCCATTTAGAAAAATAGCCGCATGTGCGGCTGGCGCAAAATGAAAAGCACTATACGCCGTTAAGCAATATGTAACACCGCCTAACATTGCCAAAATAAAAGGTTCTTTTTTCCATAAAAAAGCAGTGTCTTTTTTATAGATTAAAATCGGCATCAAAATACAAAATGCGAGGGCAAACCGCAATGCAGTTATATCCCAAGCACTGATGCCCCAATTGGCACTTAAGCGTGCGGTTAAGGTAAATCCGCCCCAAATACACATAGTAATGAGGACATAGAAGTACCCTTGCTTCTGGGGAGACATAAGCGTTTCTTTTTAACTTTTAAAATTAGAGATTGCGTTGACGACATGCTTCATACAGCGCCATACCTGTTGCCACACTCACATTTAAACTTTGTAAATTGCCCGCCATTGGAATATACACCGTTTGATCACATTGGCTTTGGGTAATTGGGCGTAAGCCTGTATCTTCAGCACCCATGACCACACATACACCCGTACCTGTAAAATCAAACTTTTGAATAGGTAATGCTTTTTCATCCAGCATCGTACCTACTACACGTACATTAAAGTCTTCTTTAATTGCACCTAAAGTACGAGCCAAATTGGTCACTTGAATAAACTTCACTTTTTCAGCACCACCTGCAGCCACTTTACGCGCGGTTGGTGTCAACGTTGCTGAACGGTCACGCGGTGAAATCACGGCTTCAACGCCCATTGCTGCAGCGGTACGAATACACGCACCTAAGTTATGCGGATCGGTAATATGATCTAGAGCCAACAACAAGGCATTTGGATTGGCTTGAAGCAATGCATCTAAGTCTTTTTCATTTAAGACAGGATGTGGACGCACCGCAGCCACGACACCTTGGTGAAACGGCTGTCCTGCTAATTTTTCCAAACTGTCACGGCTGGCTTTTTGAATGGACACACCAAAGGGTTCAGCCAATTCAAAAATACGTTTTAAACGTTGATCTTCACGCCCTTTTAAAGCAAACAAAGTTAAAACTCGTTCTGGCTCAATCTCCAGTAATGACTCCACTGCATGAACGCCATAAAAATATTCCGGTTTTGCCATGAACGACCTCTAAATTTGAAAACTGCGAAAAACAACGACATGGGGAAATTACTCCCCGAACAACTCAAAATACAAAAACGAAAAATCCTGCAAAGCAAGCTTTACAGGATTAATGCTTGGCACGTAGTTTAACCGATTCAAGTTAAAAAAACTGTGCCTAAATGCGCTGAATGATTAGCCTTCTAAATGGCACACATAATCGAGCACTTCATCTGTTTCAATCTTGAAGCGACTGTTCCCTGGAACATAGAAAGATTGACCTGCACGGAACAATTCGCTTTCTTCGCTGTCAGCAATTTGAACACGGCATTCGCCTGAAATAATTTCCATACGTTCAGGAACATGTGTTTCAAAAGTCAGTGCTTGTTCAGTTGGAAGTAACACGCCCAGTGTTTTCTTCGTTCCATCTTCAAATTGCACAGTATGGCTGATGCATAAACCGCCAAAGTAAACATTTGATTTTTTGATTACAGATACATGATCAAACTGTGCTGACATGCGTTTTCTCCAGATAAAGCATATTTTTTAATATTTTGATGAATGTAGTTTAATTGTGCAGCAATAACTAATCAATCCATGTTTAAACCGTGTGATCGAATATTTAAAAAAAACTGTGAAACACCGCACTTAAGCTACATTTCTACATCACATCACTGGCCCAAAGTTTAAATTAGGCCGTCCCCGAGTACAAAATAGTTTTTTGTTTCATCCACTAAAGTTCAATCTCGATATTTATATAGAGTGAACAGAAAATTTAGCCCAAAAGTATTTATTCTCCGTTCCAAACAGCACTGAAATAAAATCCACGACATGAATTAAACATGATTTTGAATTTCTACTTCATAATTTCGTCGATAATAATTTCGTCAGAAATAATGCTTTCTCTGAGCTTAAATTAGATTGATTGCATTCTAAAGACAATGCAAAAATCAAAAAATGACGCCTAAGGTAGTAAAAATGAAATACAGCAAAGATTTTTCATGTTTATATTTGATTTAATATAGAATTGTTCTGTTTGATGTCATCTTAAAATAAAATCTGGTCTTGTGACCCAAACAAAACTTAATTATCTTTAACTCACACTTTTCGCAGCTTGGATGCGTTTATGCTGACACATTTAACTCTGATCAATTTTGCACTCGCTGACCACCTAGCCATCGACATTGAACAAGGCTTCAATGTGCTGACAGGTGAAACAGGTGCAGGTAAGTCATTACTTTTAGATGCATTATCGGCATGTTTAGGTGAACGTATAGATACCAATTACGTACGGTATGGATCAGATAAAGCTGATGTGACAGCCACGTTTAGCTATCAAGAACAAAGTCCTGAAGCCTTATGGTTAAAAGAACATGAACTTGATGATGAATCAGGTGAAATTCATTTACGCCGTGTCATCTTTGCTACAGGTCGCAGCAAAGCATGGATTAATGGACGTCCAAGCAGCCTGTCAGAATTGAAAGAAATTGGGCGTTTGTTGGTACAACTTTATAGCCAGCACAGCCAGCAACAATTGCTCGAACCGCCTTATCCAAAGCACTGGCTTGACCGTTATTATAATTTTTACCAACCTGCTCAAGAAGTTCGAGATGCCTACAGCAAATGGCAAAAAGACATTCGTCAGCATCAAGCGGCGCTGGATGCTCAAGCGACACGTAAACAACGCATTGAAACCTTAGAGTTGCAACTCGAAGAACTCGAAGACGTGGTGCAAACCGACTATAAAGACATTGAACAGGAATTTGACCGCCTTAGCCATCATGAACACATCATGCAGGATTGCAGTTATGGCTTAAATGCTTTGGATGATGCAGAACAAAATATTAATCAGGAAATAGGCACGATTATTCGTCGCATTGAATCGCATGCCGGACGTAGCGAACAGCTTTCTGAAATTTATACCTCATTACTCAATGCACAAAGTGAAATTGAAGATGCGACCAGCAATTTACGTCAATTCATTGATCGTCAAAGCTTCGATCCAGAGCGCATGGAAGAATTAAATACCAAACTGGAAGTTTTCCATCGTTTAGCCCGTAAATATCGCAGCCAGCCTGAAGATTTAAAACAAGAATACGAAGCATGGCAACTTGAGTTAGAGCAACTACATCAACTTGAAGATCCTGAAACGTTGGCAGAACAAGTCGAAGTTTCTCATCAAGACTTCATTGCCAAAGCTGAGCATTTGGATCAAATACGCCGAGACGCTGCTGTCCCATTGGCTAAACAATTAACCGAGCAAGTCAAACAACTCGCACTGCCTGAAGCGCATTTTGAATTTAAATTTGAGCCGCTTGAACATGTATCGAGTGAAGGTTTAAGCTTTATTCAGCTGTTATTCACAGCCAACAAAGGTATTCCTGCGCAGCCTTTAGCTCGCGTGGCATCGGGTGGTGAATTATCTCGTATTGCACTCGTGATGCAGGTGATGAATGCGGAAAAAACCGATTCGGAAGTCTTGGTCTTCGATGAAATTGATGTCGGGATCAGTGGTGGTACAGCTGAAATTGTGGGCCGTTTATTGGCAGACCTTGCGCAACATGTGCAAATTCTATGTATCACGCATCAAGCGCAAGTTGCAGCGCAATCTGATCAGCACTTGTTGGTGAAGAAGCGTCAAACCGACCCTGCCAGCAGTACGATTATCGAACTTGAAGAAGACGATCGAATTCAGGAACTTGCTCGCATGACAGGTGGTGTTGAAATTAGTGACACCACATTGCAACATGCCAAACACTTACGCCAATTAAAATTTCAGCACAGCTAAATCACCGTAAATGTCATGCATAAAAAAGCCTTAGTTCACTTTGACTAAGGCTTTTTTATCACTTGTGATACGACAGTTATTTAACAATCCCTTGATAGACATAACCTTTTGAGCCCAAGCTATAGCGTAAATACTTCTGTTGTGGCTGATAGTTTTCATTTAATAACATCACATCCACATGTTTAGGACCAACTTTTAAATAGTTTTGACTTGAGCTTCTGTCTTGATCGTAGTGGCAATCATAATCGACTGAAATTTCATCTAGGTTTTTTTGCTTGGTTTTAAAGACATAGGATTTTAGTAATTGCTTTGGACCTACTTCAACCGCACGGACGTGATGCATCCCTGAACAGCTATCGCCTTTGTAATAGCTACGCACCAAATACACGACTTTATTGTTTATGCGCACAGGTTGAATCTGATTGATCGAACCTGAATCAAACTGATCTACATGTTGGGTTTTACCTGTGTAGTACTGCACATAGCTATCCCACTCCCCCATGGTGCCGCCACCCGAAATATCAAAGGTATAAAACTTCAGTTTTTTGTCAGGCGAATATTGGATACGTACATAGCCTTGCTCGGTCAACGCAGGAAAATCATAATTAAAACTGCTCTGATCAGCTGAAATAATGTCTACAACTGCACTTTCTATATCAACATTGACCTCATAGAAATTCTGCTGCTTAAATTTTTGGAGTACTTGAGATTCTTGCTTTTGTAAGCTCTGAACATTTGCAAAACTTAAACTTGAAAGGGTGCTCATTAGACCAATGCAGATCCATGTATTGATTTTTTTCATTTTTTATCCTTCATGCTGATGCAAAACACGTTTAAGTTTTGGAAAATTTTAGCAAGAAATTTAGCTGAAAATTAAGAGAATTCTGTGATGATCCTGATAGCGTCTGTATCCAATTCATTGCATTGTTTAGGATGTTTCTCTTAGTCACATTCAATCCAAAGATAAAACCCTGACCTTCATCAAATTGTTTTTTGCATAAAAACTCATTGTTGAAAGGCTTTGACTCTAGTATGTTGATCATTATATAGAGATTAGAATGATTGAAATCATAACAAGGAGAAGCCATTAGGTGACTAAACAATACCTAACACATCGCTGCCTGATCGCTCCGCCAGAAATAAATGATGAATTTTTTGCCCACACTGTTATTTATTTGGCGCGACATGATGAAGACGGCGCACAAGGCATCATTATTAACCGTCCTTCGGGCTTACAAATCAAAGAACTCTTGAATGATTTGGAAATTGAAGCGGATAATGTGCATCCTCATGAAGTGTTGCAAGGCGGCCCCTTGCGCCCTGAGGCAGGTTTTGTTCTTCATACCGGTCAACCTACATGGCACTCTTCCATCGCAGTCGGTGAAAATGTGTGTATTACCACGTCTAAAGATATTTTAGATGCGATTGCACACAACGAAGGCGTGGGACGTTATCAAGTTGCGCTCGGCTATGCCAGCTGGGGTAAAAGCCAGTTAGAAGAAGAAATCGCTCGTGGCGATTGGCTGATTTGCGACTCAGACATGGATTTAATATTTAACTTACCTTATGACGACCGTTGGGATGCTGCCTATAAAAAGATGGGCGTAGACCGCATGTGGTTGTCATCTGAGATTGGACATGCCTGATTTACCGCAATATCAAATGATAATGGCCTTTGACTTTGGCACACAAAAGACAGGAATGGCAGTAGGACAAGCCTTGATTGAAAGTGCAAATCCCCTGCCACTCTTCCCGATGAAAGACGGCATTCCGAATTGGGACAATTTGCTGAAAATTGTAAAGCAATATCAACCTGACTTATTTATTGTCGGCTTACCTCTCAATATGGACGACAGTGAATCTGAACTTTCAACCCGCGCACGTAAATTTGCCCGTCGCTTACGCCATCAAACCAATATTGAAACATTTATGGTTGATGAGCGTCTGACCACGCGTGAAGCCCGTGATGAATTAGATCATTATCAAGCCCAAGGTCGTGCTAAAAAACTCTCTGCGGATAGTCTTGCAGCAGCACTGTTTATTGAAAGTTGGTTTAGAAATCCAGTAGGTTTAAAACCTTAAAAGCTCCTTTGATTTGAAAACCATAAAAAAAGCATCTCGTTTAGAGATGCTTTTTTTATGGCAAATGAATTTCTTTATCTGCCACCAATGAAATGATTGGGGATAACTTAGTTTTTATCCACAATATGCACCGTTGCTGTACGACCTGCAACAAATGCCAATTGATCATGTGGAACTTCATCTAACATGATTTTAACGGGTACCCGCTGTGCAAGACGGACCCAGCTAAAGGTTGGGTTTACATTGGCAAGTAAACCATCTGTTGAGGTTCGTTCACGGTCTTCAATCCCTGTTGCCACACCTTGTACATGACCTTTATAGGTTTCAGAACTTCCCATCAATTGAATCGTTGCCGGTGCACCCACATAGATTTTATCAAGTTTAGTTTCTTCAAAATAACCCACAACATACAATTGTTGACGGTCAATTAAAGCAGCGACAGCTTGACCCACTTTCACATAGTTCCCTGCTTTGAGCTCAAAGTTGGATAAGGTTCCATCGGTCGGTGCGACTACTTCTGAACGTTTTAAATTCAGTTCAGCCAAATGTAAATTACTGGTCGCGACTTCAATCAAGGCTTTCTGTTGAACCACACTGGCTTTGGCTTGTTCAATGGCAGCAGCAGATTGTTCATGCTCTGCATGTGATTGATCTCGTACTGCAAACATTTGATCTTGTTCTTGTTTTGAAATTGCACCATCCATTAGGTCTGAATAACGGTTGGCATTTTTATCTGCAAGATTAATGTTGGCTTGTGATTTCACCAAATTCGCTTTGGATTCTGCCAATTGTGCTTCAGCACCCGCCAAACCCGCCTTGGCTTTGGCAAGGTCAGATTTGGCTTGCTCCACATCTAAGGCTTGACGTGCTACATCAATACGGAATAAGACCTGACCCTTTTTCACTTGCTGGTTATCTTGTACCAAAACATCCGTAACCAAACCTGACACATCAGAAGAGACTTGGATTACATCACCACGCACACGTCCATCACGTGTCCAAGGCTCAGAGTTGTAATAGTCCCAAATATGTTTAATCGCGAGTAAGGCCACACATGCCACAATGATCAGCAATATTGGCCGAGCATATTTACGCACATTTACAGTTGTCATAGATTTACCTCAATCATTTCAATTTTTTCGACTAGAACTGGCAGACAATAAATAACCAATGCACTAGCCAAAGCAGCATGACAAATACACACAGGTAAAAGATATTTGGCATCGGCACCCAATCTGGATCGACAAAGCGGTCGGCTATACGCATCAACACACGTAAAATCAGATATGCCAAAATCGCTTGAATCAATAGAATCGGGACATACACGCCATAAATATTAAGCTCACCCATGAATTGCCTCTATGCGCTGATCCTGTTCTGGCACTTGTGACGAAACATGACACAAACTGCTTTGAATATTATTTAGGGAATATTGAATACGCTGTGCAACATCGACATTTTTAATATCCGCTGCGGCAATATTCAGATGGTTAATTTTGTTCACAATCTGCTGTAATAAATTTGCTAAAACATTTTTTTGATTGTTTTCTTTTGCTCGGAAATAATCATCTAAATCTTGCTGTAACGCTTCTAAACCATTTATCACATCGCTTTCAGGCTCTAACTTGTTCGCCAATTCTTGAATACGGGTTAAATCAATCACCGCACTCGACTCAACCAGTGCCAATTGGATGTATTGTTTCAATTTGGCAGACTGAACCATTTTGGTATTTAACACCCCGATTCGGTCGAGCATGCTCCGTAAATGGATGCGGAACTGTAACCCATATGGTAAATACAACGCCTGACGAATCGCTTTATAGTGCTGTGCCAAAATACGCTGTGCCGTAATATCGGGCGACATGGCGCGAACCAAATTGATAATAAAGACTGAAATAATTGGGCCCAACACCGTACCAATAGAGGCGTCAAAGAAAAGTATTTGGTCAAGAGAATAACGGTTTTGAAAATTCAAGCCCATGATGGTTCCCATCAAAACAGGCAAGCTAATCCCGATTAATGGTGGATGCAAAAATAGCATCAGACAGAACATCACAAATGGCGCTAGTACGATAAATAATTGCCAAAATTCAGTGATATGCGGGAAAATTCCATAGGCATACAGAAAAACGAAAAATGCTGCATAAATATTGCCGCGAATAAACATTTTCAATGCAGGCACAGGGTTATCCATTGCCGTTAAAATACAGGCACTAATTGCAGCCATTTCAGCCATCATAAATCCGGCCTTCCAGCCACTCATGATCCAAAATCCAGTTGAAATCAAAATAATGATGCAGGCTGAAATCCCGCCACGTATGGCAACCCCAGCATCACGATGCAAAGTGGGATAACTCACACTATTCATTGCCATCATGGTGACTGGAAAAGTCGAATCACCTTGCTTCACCCGTTGCCAAAGCAAACGGATAGCACGGATATTTTGAATAAAATGTCGAATATCCATTTTCAAGCTTCCTAACATCACTTGCTGTGAAGGCAAAGCCTGTGCTTGAAGATGTTTAAAATCTTGTTCAAAGCGTTCTGGTAACTGATTAAGCGTCGCTTCATCAATGTCGTGCTGATCTTTTAAAAATTCAACAATATGCGCATGCGCCTGATCCAATGCCGCACGATAGTTTGGATCCAGCTGATCTAACTGTTTCATGCGTTCTGACATTGCCACCAAGTTACTCACCAACAAACTCAATTGATTAAGCATTTCTTGTAAGGGCCGTGTCATACCTTTTAAAGTCGATTTCTCATAGGACAAATGCACTGCCATGACATGAATATCGGCAATATCGCGGGCAATATTGCCAAGCGCTTGTGAGTAATCATCCAGTTGTGAAGGATCAGATAAAATTTTGTCAAAAATCGTTTTGGTATCATCCAGCGTTTTAGACACGCGGGTTTCAACCGCAGGTCCAATATGCATGGGAAAAATGGTCGTGGTCACCACTGCACTACTTAACACACCCACAGTAATTTCAAGAAAACGACCTACTGCCATGTCAAAAATAGAGGCCGTATCAATGAAATACACTACGTTATAGCAAATAATGACTGCGGTATAACCTGCTAACATCGAAACATAGCTACGTGGCGTTCGGTCTAATAAAGATAAATACAGACAGATACCGACCCACACCGCCAAAAAGACCGTGAATAGTACGGGCATATGAATCAAATGTGGCAAGGCAATAACAGAGACGGCTGCACCTAAAAATGTGCCCAAAACCCGATAGAGGCTTTTGGAGGAGGTCATCCCTGAATAGGGATTGGCAATAACGAAAACCGTCCCAATTGCCCAAATGGGATAAGCCAAATTGAGTGCGAAAGCGACATAGAGCGCAAGCATGCCAGCCAAGAATGTCTTAGTCGCAAAAATCCAGTCCAACTTGGTTGGCCGAAAAGCGAGTAATTGTTTCGTGAGCAGCATGATTGTCCTCGATCTCAAGTTTCTTTTTTAAGTGAAAACGGAATCGCATCGAATGCTTACGCATTCAACAAAAGTACCTGAGATTGGACACAGGATTCAGTGGGATTTCGTTTAATTGAAAAGCAATCATTCAAAAGCGCTTAATAGCGCTCGAATAAAAAATAAAGGGAATATTTCTCACACATTATGAAAATGCATAATATTTATTCAATATAGGATATTTTCAATACAATATTGTCAAAAAATATTATTTTTGTCAATATAAATATCTCCATTTGATAATACGTCTAATTTTAACATGCATCTTTTTCTTTTTTTATATAAGTTTCTCAAATGCATCATTTAAGTTATTTTCTTTTCAACATTGTTTGAACGATATCTCAGAAAAGCGCAGCATCAAACAACACAATTTGTTATAAAGTAACTTATCCATTGATTTTTTATTTTGACCAAGCAGGTTCTTATGGCCCTTTCCAGTTTTGGTAAAATTCTCACCGTTCTCGACTTATTTTCTGTTTCACGTCCCATTATTAATGTGGACATCATCAGTGAAGAATTAGGCTTATCTAAACCCACGAGTTATCGCTATTTAAAGGAACTCGTGTCGGCTGAATTATTGCAACGTCTAAGTGGAACATCTGGGGATTACACATTAGGCTCAAAAATTGCCGTATTGGATTTTATTTCACGTACGACAGATCCGTTGGTGCAAATCAGTATTCCATTTATGAAGGAAATCGTTGAAAGAACTGAATCATGCTGTTTATTAACCCATCTGAATAATGATGCATGTATTGATATTCACCATGAGCTGTATAAAGACTACAGTGCTTTGGCTTATGGTCGTGGTAGCCCTCGTCCAATGTATAAAGGCTCATCGTCTAAAGTTATTTTGTCGCATTTACCCAAGCAGCGTATTTTGGATTATTACCACCGTTTTGCCACTGAATTGGCAGAAGTCGGTTTTGCACATAATGAAGATGAGTTTATGCTGCAAATGAAAAAGATCAAAAAACAGGGCTATTATTTTTCCAATGGTGAAGTCGACCCGAACATGTCAAGCTTGTCGATTCCTGTGAAATTTTCAAGTAAAGAAGCTCCGCTTGCATTGACCCTATTGGCATCAAAAAATCGTTTTGAATTTATGAATTTTCAAAAATTGGTCGAAATGATGCAAGATTGTGCCGCACGTATTGAGAAAAAATACAGCAGCATGACCGAAGAAGCTGAAATTGTGTAAGCTAAATGAGGTCTAAAGATTACATTTATTTAATCTTACAAAAATATTAAATTTATTGAATTTTTAAATTGTATTTTTAAATTGTATTTTTAAATTGTATTTTTAAATTGTATTTTTAAATTGTATTTTTAGTACACATTCTCATAATATGATTATTGTTCTTTAGCAGCAGTTTATCAGGATTCATCTTCGATAAGCATGTTCGTGATGTATACTCCTCAGAGAAATTAAGAAAGCTCATCTTGGTATGGGCTTTTTTATATCCAATTTTTCTTCATTGATTTTGATAAAAATAACGAAAGGTCAGATTAATTCTCGGCTCGGTAATTTTTACAGACTTCATTAAGGCATGTTTCCAATAGCGCTGTGTCTGCCCACGCATCACGATCAATTGTCCATGCTGTAATAACATGGGCACTTTTGCTTGGCTACTTTTATGTTGAAAACAAAATTTTCGGCTCGCCCCAAAACTTAAAGACGCAATCACGACCTGTTGATCTGGCGCAATTAATGCAGGCTCGTCATCACTATGCCAACCGACTGCTTGCATGCCATTTTCATATAAGTTGGCCAAACAAGAATTAAAAGAATGCCCTACCAGCTTTTCAATATGTTGTTTTAAACGAAACAGCGCAGGATTCCACTGCTGTGCTTGTTTTTGCATACCCGAATAATGGTATTGATAGTTTTCATCGCCATACCACACCACTTTGCGCTCGGTTTGATAATACTGTCCATGCAAAATGACTTCATCTGGTTGCCAAGCCAAGTGGTGTAGAAAATATCGCAAATATTTATCACTGTCTGAAGCAGACAAAATGAGACCATAATCTTGCACCTCACCATCACAAGGCAGCACATTGGTTCGCTCTTCAGGACTAAATAATTCTAAATTCATTGCATTGACCTAGTACTTTGACTGAACACCGATGTGATCAATAGATGGAGTATAAGCATAGTGTATTCGATTTTTACTAGACACAAATCGATACACAGACATCGCTTGTCGCGGTGTTTTTTCAGGCTTAGACTAAAGCTCAACTTTCACAATAAAAATAATTGCTTATGAATTTATGGCAGGTCTTTCAGAAGCTTCGACCTTTTGTACGACCATATCGGGTCTTGGTCATTGCAACACTGATTATGACTTTAATCGGTTCCTTCACTGCGCAGGTGAATGCGCTGACACTGCAATATGCAGTCGATAGCATTAATAAACTGGTCGAAGCCGGTCAAGGGCTCTCTGCGGGCTGGCATATTTTAATCACGATTAGCGTCATTTTATTGGGCAAAGAAGTGATTAATGCTTTTGTGCAATTTGGGCAAAAATTTTATGGGGAAAAGCTGCGCATTTTGGTATCGCAAGATTTAGCCCAAGGCATTATTGAAAAATTCCTCACCTATCGTTTGGCATTTTTTAATGATGAAAATAACCAGGCCGGCAAACTACAAACCCGTATTGACCGCGGTATTGGTTCTCTTACCCGCTTAGTTCAAATCTTTTTCATTGATATCTTGCCGCTTTTTACCAGCGCCATCGTGGCATTGGGCTTGATGTACTATGCCAATTTTTATGTCGGTTTAGTCGCCACCTGTATTGTGCCGATCTATTTTTGGTTGACCTTCAAACAGGCACAAAAACTTGGCGGCTGGCGACGTAATTTACGCGATGGGCGCGAGAAAAAGAGTCAGGGAATTCTCGGTATTATTAATTCCATTACCGTGATCAAATCCTTTAACCGTGAAACGATTGAAGCGAATAAACAATTAAAACTACAAAAAGAGCTGACCGACAACCAGATGCAGACCCGTCAGATCAGCTTTCTGTTTGATGGTCTCAAAACCTTTATTGAACAAATTGGCATCGTGCTAATCATTATTTTAACGGCGTATTTTGTACTCGATGGGAAAATGAGTATTGGTATGATCATGTATCACGTGCTGCTCTTTAATAATGTTTCCGCACCGATTCGCTCGCTACATCGGATTTATGATGAAGTGAATGATGCCATGATCTACTCAGAAAGCTTTTTCAAAATATTGGAAGCGGATACCGAGATTGAACAAACAGGCTGCAAAAAACCACCAATTCAGGGACGTTTCGATTTAAATAATGTCGAGTTCTATTATCCTAATGGTTATCATGCATTGAAGCATATCAACATGACCATTCAACCCAACAAAATCACGGCTTTAGTGGGGCTATCGGGTGCAGGAAAATCCACATTAATCAGCTTATTAGATAAATTTTTTGAGCCACAAAGTGGGCAAATTTGCATTGATGGTATCGATATTAAGGACATCGACACACAATATCTGCGTGATCATATTGGCTTGGTACTACAAAAAAATCATATTTTCCAAGGCTCAATTTTTGACAATATTCGCTATGGTAAAACCGATGCGGTAGCAGAAGATGTGATGGAAGCAGCACGGAAGGCTTCGATTCATGAGCAGATTTTGCAACTTCCACATGGCTACGAAGCCGATGCCACCTTGCTTTCTGGTGGGCAACAACAGCGAATTGCACTGGCACGCATGTTCCTGAAAAATCCACCGATCATTTTCTTAGATGAACCGACAGCCAGTTTAGATGCCATCGCAACTGAGCAGATCAAGCACAGCTTAGATGAAATCAAACAAGGGCGAACAGTGATCATGATTTCACACAGCTTGTCGCAGATTATTGATGCCGATTATACCTATGTGATGAAAGACGGTGAAATTGCCGAGCATGGTGAACATGATGCACTTTATCATCAGGATGGCGTCTATAAGGAAATTTTTGATGCGATGGCGAAAAGCTTAAATATTGAAAAAATTGCCCGAACCTTTGATGAAGATGAAGAGACACATAGTTAGTGAGATCAAAAAAAAGCCCATCACTTGATGGGCTTTGCAATATTTAACTTAAATTAGCGTTGAACTTTTTGCTCAATTTCTTCGACGCTGGTATGTCGTACATCCAGCCCTTTGACCATATAAATCACTTGTTCAGAAATATTGCGGGCATGGTCACCAATACGCTCTAAAGAGCGTAAGACCCAAAGCACATTCATCACACGAGTAATGTGGCGTGGATCTTCAATCATATACGTCATTAAGGTACGGGTAGCGGACTGATATTCACGATCAATATCAGCATCGGCGAGTAAAACACGTAGTGCCTGATCTACATCTAAACGGGCAAACGCATCTAAGGCATCGTGAATCATCACACGGACTTGGTTGCCAATGTGTCGAGTTTCCATATAACCGCGCGGTGAACCACCCTCTTCACACAAACTCTGTGCGATACGTGCAATTTTTGCTGCTTCATCACCAATTCGTTCTAAATCCGTATTGGCCTTAGACATGGCAATCACCATACGTAAGTCAATGGCTGCGGGATGACGACGCGCCAAAATCAAAGTTAAGGCTTCATCAATTTCAGTTTCCATGCGATTCACCACATTGTCTTGAAACTGCACATCAATCGCCATTGCGGCATCGGTATCTAATAATGCATGTATGGCATTTGCAACTTGTTGTTCAACTAAACCACCCATGGTCATAAATTTGGTATGAACATCCTGTAATTCTTCATTAAATTGCGAAGAAATGTGGTGATTTAAAACAGGATTATTAGGCAAGATACTTCTCCACAACAGCAGAATAAGACAAAACTCAGTGCAATATTAAAGCACATCCAATGTGAAACTTTTATGACGAGCGCTTAATTCTTTAGCATGATTGAAGTTAGCTTAGATTGATCAACTAACCATGCATTCATTTCAATCAAATCCTCTTCCGTTAATTTGCCCACGGCAGCTTTAAGCTCAAGCACATGTATCAAATAGTCATACTTGGAATTTAGATAATCTTGGCGTGCTGAAAAGGCATTACGCTGAGCCAATAACACATCGACCATGGTTTTTAAGCCTTCTTGATATTGCGCTTGCGACGCTAAAGACACTTGAGCGGATGAATCCATCGCGGCTTTGCGTGCTTGCAACTTGGTTTGGTCTGTTTCAACCTGCATATAGGCTTTTTTGACATCGGTTTGCGCTTTACGGATGGAAGCATCGACTTGGGCTTGACTCTTTTCGACTTTAACGCTCGCCTGCTTAATCGACTTTTGAGTGCGTCCGCCATTGAACACATTCCAATTCATTTCAATCCCAATCTGATCAAACTGCCCGTCTTGTGACATGATCGATTCAGGACTTTGCTTGTTATAACCATACGTCCCCACCGCCTCAATTTGAGGATACAAGGCAGCTTGTTCTACTCGTTTGCCATCTTCGGCATAACGCTTTTGCATACGTGCCTGCAAAATTCCTAAATTTTGCCCTTGTGCTAACTCTTCCCATGCTTGGACGTTATTGGGTACGGGTTTTTGGAATTGAAAATCGTCACGCAGTACTGCCAAGTTTTCACGGTATGGCCCGATAAATTGTTGTAACTGTTCTTGTGCCAACACCAATTGCACATTGCTTGCCATACGATTTGCCCGCGCATTTTGATATTGTGCATTGGCTTCACTGACATCACTTTTTGCAACCAAACCTTCTTTCAGCTTGCCATTCATCATCCTTAGCTGTTCAGATAAAGCTTGTTCTTCCTGCAAATTTGCCACAGTTAACGCTTGCTGACGTAGCACATTAAAATAGGCTTCAGAAACATTTAAAATGTGCTCTTGTTTTTGGATTTGCAGGGTAATTTCACTGAGGTTAATTGAGGTCTTCACTTGCTTCAGACCTTCCCATGCATCCCAACGAAAGATCGGTTGACGTGCAGTTAAAGCAATTTGTTTGGTGGTTGTGCTATCGGGCATGATCAATCCAGACTGTGCACCACTTTGATTGGAATTTTGATTTTTACGAGTTACATTGCCAGAGATTGTGACGGTTGGGAGTAAGTTCCCATTTGCAATACCTAAGTTGAGTTTGTCTGCCTCATATTGAAGCTTATTGGCTTGCCAATTCGGGTCAGCTTGTTTTGCACGATCGTAAGCTTCCACAAGATCCAATGCAAAAATGCATGGACTCGTTAAAAGTAAGCAGATTCCAAAAACAACTTTTTTGTTCATTTTTCTTCGTCAATTCCTAACATTTAAATACCCGCTGTTGAGTATTCAAATCTAAAACTAAGCAGATACTAATCGTATCTCTGCAAATTTCCGTATGATTTTTATTAATTTTTTATATCAACTTGGACAAGTTACCTTGTTTATGGACTAATTTCGACAATACTCACAACGCTGTAACAAACAACTGCATAATAGTACACAAAATGCACCCGTTTCATCTATAGAATAGTCGACATTCCATCGGACTATATACCCTCTTTATTGCATCGAGCCATAGTGTCAAAAATTTTTAATCTGCCAGCTAAATTCAGCGCGCTTTTTTTGTGTTTCAGTTTGCTCACCGCATGTCAGCAACAACCTGAACCTCAGCCTGCACCAGAATTTCAAAACAAACAAACTGTTCAAAAAGAAGCAGTAGATTTGTCGTTGCTGTGCAAAAAATTAGCACAAAATATGCAAGAGATCGATGATCAACGCACTACCTTTGCACTCGAACAAATTAACCAAGATTTAAAAGTTTGCTTACCGCTATTAGAAGCGCCCGAACAGCAAAAATTACTCAAACTGTCAAATCAGATGTATAAAAACTTTTTACATGTTGAACGCACCGCACAGCAACAATTAGCGTTTGAACAGTATGCTTTTGATATGGCACAGCACCCAACCATCCAACAAAATCACTATGAACAATTGACCCTACGTGACCAATATCTTTTGAAGCACAAAGGACAAGCCTATGTTGAATTGTTCGATGCAGGTGAAGGTCAATTACGCTATCGCCGTAGTCCCGAATATTTAGCTAAAATTTTCGCACCCTATATGGATGATGCCGAGCAAGTCTTTATTGAAAATTTGGCTGAACAAAATACACAACCTGTTTTGCTGCAAAAAACCTTGACCCTTGACCCTCAAGACATCGCAAGCCGCGCTTTATTTTGGGAAGATTATCTCAAACAGTATCCAGACAGCCCTTATAAAAAAGATGCGCAACAATTGTTATATCAATACAGCCAATTTTTGTTTGTCGGCACGTCTGATAGCCCTGTTTCTGGCGATTATTCAGATCGACTCAGCATTCAGGCCAGTTCGCTTGAAGAAATCGAAAAATTGTCCAAATTAAAGCAGTCACAATTGGCCATACACTCGCGTCAGTTCTTAAAATTAATTGAGCAAAATACTGTGAGCGGTAACCGCACTGCCGAATCCCAACTCCTCAGTACAATCGGTATTCACAATCCATCGCCAAGCTATAAAAAAGACTGTTTTAGTGATGCCATTTGCACTGTAAGTTGAGTGAAATTCTTTAATTGAGTTGAATCGTATTTTCACAATAACTCTCAATATTGATGAATTCTCATACAATATAAAATGACACTGCATTTAAACAATGTTCATGCTAGTATCCACATAAAGCTTGACGGAGCGCAGGTAATACCCTGCTGAGATCATTCCAATTTAGCCTTGCTAAGTTTAAGGATGAGTACCGTTGAACCTGATCAGGTTAAGACCTGCGTAGGAATCAAGCCATCTAAAAACTTCAGCTCTATTTTTATTCATTGCAGCAAGATTCGATTTTCTTGTTATTTTGGGATAATTACGCCACGTTTTTGGTCGTGCTTGATTCGTTGATGTCATTCATAAGGATCATTGCAATGAACCAATTAACGAATCTCACCGCTGCTGATCGCTCTGCTCAACATGAGCAAGATGCTAAAGATCTGACACGCATTTTACCCGCTTCTCGCAAAGTTTATATTGAAGGCTCACGTCCTGACATTCAGGTGCCCATGCGTGAGATTAGTCTATCTGAAACCCCGACAGGTTTAGGCGGCGAAACCAATCCGCCTGTTATGGTGTATGACACCTCTGGTGCGTATACCGACCCAACTGTAGAGATTGATCTAAATCAAGGTTTACCGAATGTCCGTGAAAGCTGGATTGAATCGCGCAACGATACTGAAATACTCGACACCCTGACCTCAACATTTGGTCAAGAACGTTTAAGAGATATTCGTACCGCCAATATTCGCTTTGCCCATATCTCAAAACCACGCCGAGCGAAACGCGGACACAACGTCACACAAATGCATTATGCCAAACAAGGCATCATTACCCCTGAAATGGAATACATTGCAATTCGAGAGAATCAGCGCCAATTGGCAGGCGTGGATATGCGTCAACATGCGGGCCAGAATTTTGGTGCACGCAATTTAACTGAAATCACCCCTGAGTTTGTACGTCAAGAAGTGGCTGAGGGACGTGCCATCATTCCAGCCAATATTAACCACCCAGAGTGTGAGCCGATGATTATCGGACGGAACTTTTTGGTGAAGATTAATGCCAATATTGGCAACTCTGCACTGGGTTCAAGCATTGATGAAGAAGTCGCAAAAATGACATGGGCCACGCGTTGGGGTGCAGATACCATCATGGACTTGTCGACGGGCAAAAATATTCATGAAACCCGCGAATGGATTATTCGTAACTCCCCTGTCCCTATTGGTACCGTCCCAATTTATCAAGCCCTTGAGAAAGTCGATGGCATTGCTGAAGACTTAACATGGGAAATCTTTAAAGACACATTGATCGAGCAAGCGGAACAAGGCGTCGATTACTTTACCATCCATGCTGGCGTACTTTTACGTTATGTGCCGCTCACAGCCGACCGCCTCACTGGAATCGTGTCACGCGGTGGCTCGATCATGGCACAGTGGTGTTTGGCACATCATAAAGAAAACTTCTTGTACACACATTTCGATGAAATCTGCGAAATCATGAAGGCCTATGACGTGTCATTTAGCTTAGGTGATGGCCTGCGTCCGGGGTGTATTCAAGATGCCAATGATGAAGCGCAATTTAGTGAGTTAAGAACCTTAGGCGAACTCACACACCGCGCATGGCAACATGATGTTCAAGTCATGATTGAAGGGCCTGGCCATGTACCGATGCATATGATTAAGGAAAATATGGATCTGCAATTGGAAGTTTGCCAAGAGGCACCGTTTTATACCCTTGGTCCATTAACCACCGATATTGCACCCGGTTATGATCATATTACTTCAGCCATTGGTGCTGCGATGATTGGTTGGTATGGCACCGCAATGCTCTGTTATGTGACTCCAAAAGAACACTTGGGCTTACCCGATAAAAAAGACGTCAAAGACGGGATCATCACTTATAAAATTGCGGCACATGCAGCTGACTTGGCCAAAGGACATCCCGGCGCTCAAGCACGTGACAATGCACTATCCAAAGCACGTTTTGAATTCCGTTGGGAAGATCAGTTTAATTTGAGTTTAGACCCAGATACTGCACGTTCAATGCATGATGAAACCATGCCAAAAGAGGCACATAAATCGGCACACTTCTGTTCCATGTGTGGACCTAAATTCTGCTCCATGAAAATCACGCAAAATGTTCGAGATTATGCAAAAAACCAACAAGATACACATGTGATCACTGAAAGCTCAACAGAGATTGAATCCGGTCTACAAAGCATGAAAGATGCCTATCATCAACATGGTCAAAAGTTGTACCATAAGCTTTAAATCTTAAAAAAAATCTTTTGTATTCAAGAAAATCTCGGTTAGGATGAAATAAAAGATTTCATCCTGATTAGAGCTTATGAATATTATTAAACAGGCCACATATAACAATAAAGACTACGTCATCGAAGCTCGCGAATATCTATTTAAAGGGTTCATTCAGGTCGAAAAAGTTAAACTTCGTCACCGCTTATTTAATCAACACGCCATGATTCCAACCATCCAGCGCGAATTAATTCGTCGTCCTGAAGCGGCGGGTGTCTTAATTTATAATGATAAGCAACAAAAATTTGCCCTCATTGAGCAATTTCGAATTGGTGCCATCAACGATACGGAGTCACCATGGCAGCTGGAAATTATTGCAGGCGTTTTAGATGGTGATGAATCGCCAGAAACCTGTATTCGTCGTGAAAGTTTAGAAGAATCTGGCTGTAAAATTGATGATTTACAGCATTTATTTAGTTTCTATCCATCGGCTGGTGCTTGTGCAGAACTATTTCATCTATATAGTGCAGAAGCGACATTACCTGAACACGGTGGTGTATTTGGTATGCCCGGCGAAGGTGAAAATATACAACTACATATTTTAAACTATACCGATATTTCAACTTTACTAACCAATGGTCGGCTAAAAAACGCACCTGTCATTATGGCCTTGCAATGGTTACAACAGCACATACATACTACAAGGAATGTCTAAGGGGAAGGACATGACTTTAAGGGATACGCAACAATACGACTGGACCATTGTCCAGATTTCGGACACTCACTTAATGGATCAGGAAGATCTTGAGTTTGTCCGCATGAATCCAGAACAAAGCTTTCATGATGTGATTCAACATATTCAGCGCAATCAACATCCTGTAACCGCACTTGTTCATACGGGCGACTTAGCACAAGTGCCAGTCGAAAAGACTTATGCGCGCTATTTAAACTATATGCAGCAACAAGGTTTTCCATACTATCAAGTACCAGGAAATCATGATGACGCGACATACTTTCCATTTATCGAACAACAAGACCAAGCACATATTGTCCATTATGGAAAATGGAGCATAATTCTGCTGAATAGTGCTGTCAAAGGCAAAGTGGATGGCTGGGTTGCCCAACAGCAGCTTGAGCAACTCGATCAGTTACTCGGTCAATATGCGCAGCAACACATCATTATTGCCTGCCATCATCATCCTTTCGCCATGCAGTCGCATTGGATTGATCAACATAAACTAAAAAATACCGAACACCTGATGGATGTGATTTCACGGCACCATAATGTCAAAATTGTACTTTGTGGTCATGTGCATCAAGACTCGTGTAATGAATGGCACGGCATTCAATTTTTATCGACGCCATCGACCAGTGTACAGTTCAAACCTTTTAGTGAAAATTTTGCGCTCGATGAAGCTTTACCGGGCTATCGTGCACTCTATCTGAATGATAATGGTGAATTTAAAACGGAAGTAATTCGCGTCAAATTAAAGCAGCCTAAAATTAATCTTGAAATTTCAGGTTATTAACTTTTCAATTTGTTTTTTTTGCATTACTTTATGGCATTCAAAGGAAAAGCGATAGTTAGAATCCAAACATCAAAGACTATCAATAAGCAAAAAAAGTCTATATGATGACGACCCCCACAGAAGGAAACTCTGTGGTGGGTGGATAAAAAACTTGCATATCACCATATTTTTTGCGTATAGATATATGCATATGATGAGGAATGCCCTATATGGCGAATGACAACCAAAATCAAGTCTTAGACGAACAAACTGATGTAGTAGACGAGAAGTCTACAAAACGCGTGCGCAAAACAAAGCCAAAGGCGACTGATGGTGGTTCTACTGCGAGCTTATTTGGTATTGAGCCTTATCAGCCTAAAAAGAATGAAGAATACATGTCTGAAGGCCAGCTTGAGCACTTCCGCCGCATTTTATTGGCGTGGAAAGCTGAGCTGATGTCTGAAGTAGACCGTACTTTAAACACCATGCAGGATGAAAATACTGCACTGCCTGACGTGAACGACCGTGCAACGCAGGAAGAAGAATTTGCGATTGAATTACGTACGCGTGACCGTGAACGTAAATTGATCCGTAAAATTGAGCAATCAATCGAAGCGATCAAAAACGATGACTATGGTTTCTGTGAAACCTGTGGTATCGAAATTGGTCTACGTCGTTTAGAAGCTCGACCAACTGCGACCTTATGTATCGACTGCAAAACCCTTGCAGAGATCAAAGAGAAGCAAAATAACGGTTAATTAAGTGTTAAGTAATCCCTCCCTAGCCCTCCCTTTAGAAAAGGGAGGGAAAGTTGCAGAGCATTACGTGGGCCGGTTTGCGCCATCGCCAACCGGCCCTTTGCATTTTGGTTCTTTAATTACCGCAGTCGCAAGTTACTGCGATGCCCGCGCCCACCAAGGTCGTTGGGTCGTTCGTATTGAAGACACCGACATCCCTCGCATTTACCCCTGCAGTGAAGATCATATCTTACGTTCAATTGATGCCTTTCAATTTGAACCCGATGCCGACATCATTTTTCAAAAAGACCGTCTCGATATTTATGAACAGGTCATTGAGCAATTGCATACACAAGGCTTAGTCTATGCCTGCCAATGCACGCGTAAAATGCTCGGTTCCAATCACATTTATCAAGGTACCTGTCGAGAGCTCGGTTTAGCACTCAAAGATCAAGCCATTCGCGTTAAAGTCGATGATCAAGACATTTGCTTTATGGACCGTCTGCAAGGCACACACTGCTCAAATCTCATGCGAGATTTAGGCGACTTTGTATTAAAGCGTCGTGATGGCATTATCAATTACCAATTGGCTGTGGTGGTGGATGATTATCTGCAAGGTATGACCCATGTGGTGCGCGGTGCAGATCTGCTCGACAACACTGAACGTCAAATCTGGTTAGCTCAAATACTCGGTTATCCTAAACTCGAATATATGCATTTACCCTTAGCGATGAATGACCAAGGGCAGAAACTGTCCAAGCAAAATATGGCCCAAGCCCTCGATCTGAACCAAGCGCCAGCGCTATTACAACAAGCCTTCGCTGCCCTGCAGCAAGCACCTGTTGACTTAGATACACCACGAATTATGCTACAGCAAGCCATTGCACAATGGGATATTGAACGTATTCCACATCGCCTGACCTTAGCGCAGATTTATCAATAAAGCGTCGTCACACGACTCTAGCAATCAATCTCGCATGGATATGCTTTAATGAATGAAGTTATGTGTGTCTGGAGATGGCGATGTTTTTTATTTTTGGATTAGGCCCGAAAACCAAAGTCATTGAAAAAAATCAGTTTACATGTCCCGTGTGTCGTACACGTAGCCAGTATGAGCTAAAACAGCAACGCCATTATTTTTCTTTATTTTTTATTCCAATGATTCCGCTGTCTAAAGCCAAAGCCAGCTTTGTGAAGTGCTTACACTGTGGAACAGAAATGCCCGCTCAAGTTCTCGAACATGCACAACCTGATCCACAGTGAAGCTTACTTAGAAGCTTGATTCTTCTTTGCTTGGATTGACGTCTTTGGTGGTGGAATCAATCTTCAAGATCAGACTGACCATCACTGCACAAATAATCAAAGATGAACCACCATAACTAATAAACGGCAAGGTCAAACCTTTAGTCGGCAGCATCCCCATATTCATGCCCGCATTCACCAAAATCTGCAGCAAGAAAATGATACTAATACCATAAGCCAAATAGCCCGCACGTAAGTACTGATGGCGCAAGGCACGATGTCCAATACGAATACAGCAGACGAGCATGACAAAAGACAAGCTGAGTACCGTAAAGATGCCTAAGAATCCAAACTCTTCACCTAAAACTGCCAGCATAAAGTCGGTATGTGCTTCAGGTAGATACGACATTTTTTGGATACTGTGCCCTAAGCCGACGCCAACCCATTCACCACGGCCAAAAGCCATAAGTGCATTGGATAACTGATACCCCGCCCCCAATGGATCACTCCATGGATTGGAGAACGACATTAAACGTTCTAAACGGTAAGGTTCAAAGAGAATCAAGAACACAAATGCCATGATGATCGCACCAAAGGCGATGGCGAACTGGATCAGTGGTGCACCCGCAAGGAAGAATACGCCCAACATAGTTAAGGCAATCACGACGGTTGCCCCTAAGTCAGGTTCAGCCATAACAAGCCCAACCGTTGCCGCCATGATGACTGCAAGTCGTACCAGACCTTTAATATTATTACGTACTTCTTCCGCACGTCGTACCACATAGTCAGCGGTAAAAATCGCCATCATGACTTTGGCGACTTCCGAAGCCTGTAAGGTAAAGCCTGCAATACGAATCCAACGCTTAGAACCGTTGACCTCCGTCCCGACTGCCAATACAGCAGCCAGTAAGATGATGGTAATGATCCATAAAAAGAAAGTATTGTTAAACCAGACATTCAGCGGCACTTTATAGGCGATATAGGCAGCAGCAGCGGCTGCGGCAATCGAAATCCCATGGCGTGAAATGTAATGGAAGGCATTTTCATGCATACGTTCTGCATAAGGCATCGATGCCGATGCCACCATAATTGAGCCGATACACAATAATGCCAATACACAGAAAATTAACACATTGCGCACGTTGACCTCGGCAGGTAACCGAGGAATCCAACGTTCTACAACTTCGTTTATTCTATTTATGGTCGTCTGAGCTAACCCAGCCATACAACTTTCCTTATCGTTGTTTTAAACGAGTGCATTCACACAATCAACAAATTGGTGTCCACGCTCACCGTAGCCTTTAAACATATCAAAACTTGCACATGCAGGTGACAATAACACCACATCATTTTCAACGGCATTTTGCTGACATAGCTCGACTGCTTGCTGCAAACTTTCCGCATGAATTAAAGTGGTCGTACCATCAATGGCTTTTTCAATAATTGGACGATCTTCACCAATCAATACTGCAACTTTGGCGTATTTTGAAAGCGAATCACGCAGTGCAGTAAAGTCCTGCCCTTTGCCTTGACCACCCAAAATAATCGCAACCTTACCACCTTTGGCTTCAATCGCAGCACCTAAACCATCGACTGCTGCCAATGTTGCGCCAATATTGGTGCCTTTAGAGTCGTTATAATAACGAACGCCATGTACTTCTTTAACGTATTCACAGCGATGTTCTAAACCTTTAAAGGTTTTCAAAGTTTCAAGCATGCTTTCGAGCGGCAAACCAATTGCTTCACCCAAAGCTAAACATGCCAAAGCATTCGCCACATTATGTGTGCCTTGAATGTACATGTCTGCACTTTTTAGTAAACGCTCACGACCACGTGCCAACCAAATAGTGCCATCAGTATCACGTAAGATACCGAACTGATTCATATCGGGTGCATTTAGACCAAAGCTTTGCATTGGGGTGACATCTGGAACCAATGGACGTGTTAAAGAGTCATCACGGTTATAAACCACTTTTTTCACCGCTTGGAAAATACGGTGTTTTGCTGTGTGATAACCCATCATATCGCCATGACGGTCCAGATGGTCTTCACTCATGTTTAAGACCACAGCCACTTCAGCCGCTAAATTTGATGTAGTTTCCAACTGGAAGCTAGAAAGTTCTAATACATATAGCTCAGGATCATCTTTGGTGAGATCCAAGGCTGGACGACCTAAGTTGCCGCCAACAGCGACTTTTTTACCTGCATCCGCAGCCATTAAGCCAAATAAAGTCGTTACGGTACTTTTAGCATTCGAGCCAGTAATAGCCACAATAGGCTTATCTGTCGCACGACGTAAAATTTGGATTTCTGAAACCACTGGAATATTCGCTACCATTGCAGCTTGAATTTCAGGTAATTTGGGGTCTAATCCCGGGCTAATAATAATTTCTTCTGCTTGGAGCAATAAATCTTGATCAAGTTTGCCGAAACTGGTTTGAACATCTGCTGGAATTTGATCATGACCAGGTGGAACTTCACGTGAATCGGTGACTGCAACGCGGTAGCCATGGTTATGTAAGAAATTCACTGCGGAAACACCAGAGATACCTAATCCGGCAACAACCTTCAACCCACCACGCTGTATTAACATTTCTGCCCCATTTATTGGTCTGTTTTTAAAACTGACAAAATGTTAGCACTTTGCTGTTTTGAATGCTTTTTATGTTTGCATTTTCTGGCAGTTTTTTTGTGTCTGCACGTAAAAAAACCGCCATAACAATGGCGGTTTTTTTATTTTT
>NZ_NEGG01000006.1 GCF_002135295.1 Acinetobacter sp. ANC 5054
CCGCCGATGGATGTGCATTCTACAGCATTTCAGTACCGTTGCAACACCTATTTTTAAATATTTTCTTCATGTGCTGTTTTTTTAGACACCTGCATGCTTTTTTGTATTATTATCACCCGATATACCGATTATTTTTTTATAATTAAACCTATATCACCTCGTATATCTTATTATTTACAATTCAATATGGCCTATTTAAAAAAAATTGCCTGGATAATTGGTGGATTGGCTTTAACACCTGTTATATATGCAAATCCAGCCTCAAATATATTCAGTACAACATTTTCCATCTTAAGTTATGCAAAGTGGGAAACTGACACGCCTAAATTTTGTATTGTAAATAACGCAAACTCAGTAAAAGACTTTAAAAAATATGCTCCCGCTCATAGCAACTATATAATTTCATCAATTCAAGTCGCTAACATTAAATCCAACCACTGCCAAATTTTGTTTTTCTCCAACCTTTCTGCGAAAGAAGAGCAAAACATTTTAAATAGCCATGTATCATTTCCAGCATTATCGATTAGTAGCAATAATAGTGAATGTGAAAATGGAAGCGCATTTTGCCTGTATCGAAAAAAACAAAATTTTGCGTTTAAAATAAATATGGAAAGCCTAACCCAATCTCAAGTCCATATTGATCCTCGTGTTTTATTACTGGCGAAGGCATCGGAGTCAGCTGAATGAAACAACTTTATAACCCAATTACATTACACCAATTATTTACGCGCTCTCAGCTCACTATTTTTGTTCTTACTTTCACAATTTGTTCTGCCATTTTTCTGGTCATCTCAACTTACACCATGCATACCTATGCAAAAAATAGTTTAAGTATCCTTTCAAATGCAATTAATGAGCGGATTCAACCTGCCGTGGTATTTAACGATCAAAGCACAATGAATCAAATTTTGAATGAATATGCACAGCAATACCCGATTCGTTCACTTGAAATTATCAATAATAAAGCTGTCCAATTGGCACATGCTGAGCAAGCCAATGTTAAAACCTTTTCAAGTCAGATGATTTTAGATTTTTTCTTTTTTAGTCAGCCACTTCGTTTAGACATTCAACACGACCATAAGCACTATGGAGAGCTGATTGTCTACGGTAATTCTTCAGATCTTGTCAGCTTTTTCCATAAAATATTATTAGGCTTATCACTGGGTTTTATTTTATTACTTGCCACTGTGTTTTGGTCAGTCAACTCTGTTTACCAATATTTAATGCAGTCACTTCGTTCTATTGTTGAATCCGCACAAACAATTAGCATCAAAAAAAATTATAACTTACGTGTTTCCAGTTCAGATATTCAAGAGTTACAAGCATTAAGTACTGCTTTTAACGGTTTATTGAGTGAAATTGAACAATCCAATCACAACTTAATTATTGAAAATGACAAGCTTCAACATTTGTCACGCCACGATGCTTTAACACAATTGCCAAATCGTCATTATTTTTACGAACAACTTTTTAAGCTTTTTGAAACCCAACAATATGCAGCCGTATTTTTTGTTGACATAGATCACTTCAAAAACGTGAATGATCAATATGGACATCTTGCAGGAGATGCCATCTTGCGAGCATCTTCGCATTGTGTAAAACAGGCTTTACCTGATAATTCATTTGTTGCTCGTTTGGGCGGTGATGAGTTTGCCATTATTATTCATCAAATTAATTCACAAAGTGAACTTGAAGAATTTTGTCATAAAATCCAAGACTGTTACAGCTCAACATTTATCTTTGAGCAACACCATATTTCACTAAAAGCCAATATTGGCGTCGCCTTGGCACAAAATGCAAAATCACCAGAAGATCTTATTGCTGATGCAGATCGTGCCATGTATGACGCAAAAAATACCCCTGCTCACTGGTGCATCGCGCCACAACGCCATAATGCATAGGATAAGTCATGTTAAAAAACCTATTTAAAGTTATTTTCATTCTTGCATTCACAGCATCCGTCACCGCCTGTATGAGTTTAGGTAATTTAAGTTATAAACAAGCTCGCATGTTAAAAAAAGAAGGTTTTGTATTAACTGATGATGGTTGGTCACTTGCCTTACCAGAAAGACTACTATTTGGTTTTGATGATTATAAAATTCAACCACAGCAAAAAACCAAACTAGATCAACTCGCAACTCAATTGCATAAATACAATTTAGAGAAAATTAAATTTATTGGTCATACCGACAATGTCGGACAAGCGACCTACAATCAGGTTCTTTCTGAAAAGCGTGCACAAAGCGTTGCGAGTATATTTTTAGAACAAGGCTATAAATCTTCAAATATTCAAATTATTGGCCGCGGTGCTGACCAACCTCTTGTTTCAAACGATACAGAAGCCCACAGAGCTACAAATCGTCGTGTAAACGTTACGATTATTCCTTAATTATTTTCCATCTAATTAAGCCTCTTTATGAGGCTTTTTTATTACTTTTATTCTAATTCAAACAAATTTCAGGCATAAAAAAACCGCTTTCGCGGTATCTCTTATTGACCATTATCTTCTAGAAAATGGTCGGAGCAGTAGGATTCGAACCTACGACCCCCTGGTCCCAAACCAGGTGCACTACCAGGCTGTGCTATGCTCCGTTTTCAACTTAAAAAAGTTGGGGTGAATGATGGGATTCGAACCCACGACAACCGGAATCACAATCCGGGGCTCTACCAACTGAGCTACATCCACCATTACATACTTATCTATGAACAACCAATATAAACCATTTTAAATTACAGACATAAAAAAACCGCTTGATGCGGTATCTTTTATCGACCGTTTTCTTTAAGAAAATGGTCGGAGCAGTAGGATTCGAACCTACGACCCCCTGGTCCCAAACCAGGTGCACTACCAGGCTGTGCTATGCTCCGAATTGGGGTGAATGATGGGATTCGAACCCACGACAACCGGAATCACAATCCGGGGCTCTACCAACTGAGCTACATCCACCGTCACAACAAGTTTTCAAGTTCTAGTATCAGAACACCATAAATGGCGCGCCTGACAGGATTCGAACCTGTGACCATCCGCTTAGAAGGCGGATGCTCTATCCAACTGAGCTACAGGCGCATTACCGATGACATAGACTATCACGCGATTTTTGCCTTGAGAAATTGGTCGGAGCAGTAGGATTCGAACCTACGACCCCCTGGTCCCAAACCAGGTGCACTACCAGGCTGTGCTATGCTCCGTTTCATCTCAGCTTTCGCTGTATCGCATATCATGCGGTACGGTGTGCATTCTAGGCGTGACGTCGAATAACGTCAACACCTATCTTAAAAAAAATATAAAAAATCATTTCAAGCGACTATTTATCAAGCACTTTAATCATTTTTCATACAAATTTCAGCGTTTTAAACTGGCACTGAAATTCAACATCCGATCTAATGGCAATTTAGCTCGTTCAGCAAGTGCTGGATCAACAAATATTTCCTGATCACCCTTTTGTAAAACTTGCAAAATTCCATCGAGTTCATTCATCGCCATCCATGGGCAATGTGCACATGAACGACACGTTGCACCCTCACCTGCCGTAGGAGCTTCGATTAATATTTTATTTGGTACAGCTTGCTGCATCTTGTAAAAAATACCACGGTCTGTTGCCACAATTAAGTGTTGATGCGGCAATGTTTGTGCGGCTTTAATCAATTGTGAAGTACTGCCTACTGCATCTGCAATATCCACGACTGATTCTGGAGACTCTGGATGTACCAATACCGCTGCATCTGGATACAAGGCTTTCATATTGGCAATGCCACGTGCACGGAACTCTTCATGCACGATGCAAGCACCATCCCATAGCAACATGTCTGCGCCAGTTTTCTTTTGAATATAACGACCGAGATGCTGATCAGGTGCCCAAATAATTTTTTCACCCAAACCATCTAAATGTTCAATGATTTCAACCGCACAACTTGAGGTAACAACCCAATCCGCACGCGCTTTTACTGCCGCAGATGTATTGGCATAAACCACAACAGTATGCTCAGGATGTGCATCACAAAATTGCGTGAACTCATCAACAGGACAGCCTAAATCTAATGAGCATGTCGCTTCTAATGTTGGCATCAACACTGTTTTTTCAGGTGACAAAATTTTAGAAGTTTCGCCCATGAATTTCACGCCAGCAACTACAAGTGTGGTCGCCTCATGATCACGTCCAAATCGCGCCATTTCGAGTGAGTCAGATACACAGCCACCTGTGAGTTCAGCCAGCTCTTGCACTTCAGGATCGCAATAGTAATGTGCAACAAGGACAGCATTACGTTTTTTGAGTTCTGCCTTAATTAATTCAAATTTCTCTAACTTTTCAGCTTCGCTAAGATGATGTTCTTGCGTATCACCCAAACGATCCAAATGCGCTTGTACAATGGATTTAGCTTCATTTGCAATTAAGTTGCTTGCATCATTCATAACAACGTCTTCTCTATCCTTAATCCCTGCAAATTTACAGGTGCTTTACAACTGACTGGCAAATATGGCTTTGGCTATTTTTTACCAGTTATTAAAAAGTCTTACTTATAAAAAAGCCTCACAAAGGAGGCTTTCAAAAATATCAAATTACTTATGAACGGTAGTCTGCATTGATCTTCACATAGTCATATGAGAGATCACAGGTATAGACCGTATCCTTCGCACTGCCACGTCCCAGATCGACACGGATGGTTATCTCTGACTTTGACATTTCTGCAGCGCCCGCTTCTTCTGTATAGTCTGCTGCGGCACCACCATCTTTACAGATCTGCACATCGCCCAACCAAACTTGAATATTTTCGACGTTCAGTTCTGGTACACCTGCGTAGCCAATGGCAGCCAAAATACGACCCCAGTTTGGATCAGATGCAAAGATTGCCGTTTTCACCAATGGCGAATGCGCAATGCTGTATGCAACATCACAGCATTCCTGTGTATTAGCGCCGCCTTCTACCGCAACAGTGATAAATTTAGTCGCACCTTCACCATCACGAACAATGAGCTGTGCCAATCGTTTCATAATACGCGTCAGCACTTCAAGCACAGCTGCATATCGAGTATCTGACTCAGTCGTAATCTTAGTACCACCTGCTTGACCAGTGGCGATGAAAATACATGAATCATTGGTCGAGGTATCGCCATCAACCGTAATACGGTTAAACGATAGGTTCACTGTCGTTTTTAATAACTGCTGAACCAACACACGACTAATAGGCGCATCAGTAGCAACATAACTCAACATAGTCGCCATATTTGGTCGAATCATGCCTGCGCCTTTCGAAATACCAGTCATGGTATAAACTACGCCGTCAAGCTCAAACTGTTCCGATGCACCTTTTGGTGTAGTATCGGTCGTCATAATGCCCGTTGCAGCATCCAACCACGCATCTTCTGTTAGAGAATCCAAAGCAGGTTGTAAGCCACTCATTAAACGGTCAATCGGTAATTGCTCACCAATCACACCTGTTGAAAACGGCAATACTTCCGTATTTTTAATACCTGCGAGTTCTGCAAGCTTGGCACATGTCGCTTCTGCATTTGCCATACCAATTTTGCCTGTGCCTGCATTGGCATTACCCGTATTAATCACTAAATAACGTGGATTGCCAACCTGCAAATGTGCCTTAGACACATGAACTGGTGCTGCACAAAATGCATTTTGCGTGAATACACCCGCAACATTCGAACCTTCAGAAAATTCAAAAATAACAAGGTCACGTCGGTTCTGATAGCGCACATACGCTTCTGCCGAACCAATTTTTACACCTTTCACCACATGCATCTGTGGCATAGATACGTCACCAACTGCCATTTTTAAACGTCCAATATTTGGGTAATAGAAAAATACAGCTTAGAGGAAAATGTACAAAAAATCGAGATCTAGCGTCTTTTTCAACTATTTTTCTTCGACTAAAAGAACGTGCAGAAAAAAACCAGTCAAAAGACTGGTTTTTTAGGCGATCCTCAACAGCAACTTAGTTACGTGCAGCCGTTTGAGTCGCTTCATTGAGTAAAGCTTGTTTTGCTTGTTGTTGGCTTGAAGCCGAAAGCGCTGGGTTTTCAGCAACAATACGATCCGCATTCGCTGCATTTGCCGCAGCAATTTTTGCTGTTTGTATCACGATCGGACGGTTTGGATTAGCAAAGGTATAGCGAATGCCTGTACGCGGGCTTGCTACAGTCACTTGACCATCAGTACCAACCTGTAGTTGAGTTGTTGTTGGGCCAATTGCTTGTTGAACCTTCTCCACAGAAGTTGTCTGAGGAGCGTTTGCAAATGCAAAAGTAGGCAAAGCCAAAGCAGCAATCATGAACGGTTTTAGTACTTTTTTCATTGTCTGTTCCGTTTTACGGTTATTGATAGAAACTAAATAACATTTAATCTGCTGAACTGCAAACACTATTGGGTCACAGCAACAGAGCAACATAAAAAGTCAGAGCCTTACGACTCTGACTTTTCAAGTACTTAGATTTTTCCGTGACATTGTTTATATTTCAACCCAGAGCCACATGGACAAGGTGAATTACGACTTTCTGGCGGAATAATCACTTGCTCAGCTGGCGTATATTGCGCATCAAACACTTCTTCACCATTGGCTTCCGCCAACAAGTTATCAAAGTCATTGTGTGACAATTGAAGATTCATCGATTCAGCTTGCGCCTGTTTTTGAGCTTCCATTTCAGCTAGCTCTTCAGGCGTTGGCACGTGAATGCGTGATAAATCTGTTACAACATCAGATTTAATAACCGCAAGCATGTTTACAAATAAGTTAAATGCTTCTTTTTTGTATTCTTGCTCTGGGTTTTTCTGCGCATAACCACGTAAATGAATACCTTGACGTAGGTAGTCCATGGCCGCCAAATGCTCTTTCCAATGACGGTCTAACGAATTCAGCATGAAATGACGTTCAAGCATCGCTGCAGATTCATCGCCCATTTGTGTGCGGCGAGAAAGGTAACGTGCAATCACTTCATCACTAATACGCTCAACCAAAGCTTCTTCATCTAAACGACGGTCTTGTTCTAACCATTGTGAGATTGGTAAATCAATAGACAAATCTTCACGAAGCGCATTTTCCAAGCCTGGAATATCCCATTGATCGTGGATCGACTCAGGTGGAATATAAACTTCAATCATGCCTTTGGTCACATCGTGAATCATAGCTTCGATATAATCTTGCAATGATGCTTCTTCAAGAATTTCATCACGTTGAGAGTAAATAATCTTACGTTGTTCGTTATTCACGTCATCGTATTTCAATAGATTTTTACGAATATCGAAGTTACGTGCTTCAACTTTACGTTGTGCATTTTCAATCGAACGTGATACCATTTTATGTTCAATGGCTTCGTCTTCTTTGAGACCCATCGCACGCATCATCGCAACTACGCGGTCGCCTGCGAAAATACGCATCAAGTCATCTTCAAGCGACAAGTAGAAACGTGATACACCTGGGTCACCTTGACGACCCGCACGACCACGAAGCTGATTATCAATACGACGTGATTCGTGACGCTCTGAACCAATAATGTGTAAACCACCAGAAGCCAAAACCATTTCGTGGCTTTGTTCCCACTCTGCTTTTAAACGTGCTTCATCATCGCTAGTTGGTTCTTCAATTTTGGCAAGCAATGCTTTCCAGTTACCGCCCAACAGAATATCGGTACCACGACCTGCCATGTTCGTCGCAATGGTTACAGCACGTGGTGAACCTGCTTGTGCAATAATATCGGCTTCACGTTCGTGTTGTTTTGCGTTCAAGACTTCGTGTGTGATGCCCGCTTCTTTCAACTTATCTGATAGGATTTCAGAAGCTTCAATGGTTGCTGTACCAATCAAAATTGGTGCTACACCCGCCTCATGTACACGCTGAATTTCTTGAATAATTGCATTGTATTTACCGTCACGATTTAAATAGATTAAATCGTTTTGGTCATTACGAATCATTGGGCGGTGTGTTGGAATCAACACGACGTCTAAACCGTAAATTTCTTTCATTTCCGCAGCTTCAGTATCAGCAGTACCGGTCATACCTGAAAGTTTTTTGTAAAGACGGAAATAGTTCTGGAATGTTGTGGTCGCCAAAGTTTGGTTTTCGGGTTGAATTTCCAAACCTTCTTTCGCTTCAACGGCTTGATGCAAACCTTCAGACCAACGACGACCCGGCATAGTACGACCGGTGTTTTCATCAACAATGATCACTTCACCTTCATGGATGATGTAATGCACGTTGCGTTGATACAGGTAATGCGCACGAATAGCCGCAGAAACGTGATGAACCAAGTTTAAATTTGCAGATGAATACAGACTTTCGCCTTCAGCAAGCAAGCCCATTTGAATCAATTCAGCTTCGACGGTTTCATAACCGACTTCAGTCATTTCAACTGAACGCTGTTTTTCATCAATCCAGAAGTGACCGCCATCTGGCACTTTCTCTTCTTTTTGCGCATGTAATTTTGGTGGAATGCTATTAATAGCAGCATACAACTGAGATGAGTCTTCACTTTGACCAGAAATGATCAATGGTGTACGTGCTTCATCAATCAGGATCGAATCGACCTCATCGATGATGGCATAAACGAGACTACGCTGTTTTTTCTCAGCAGCAGAGAACACCATGTTGTCACGCAAGTAATCGAAACCAAATTCGTTGTTGGTACCGTAAGTAATGTCTGCGCGATAAGCCTGTGCTTTTTCCGTTGGATCTTGCATTGAGTAAATAATACCAATGCTTAAACCTAAAAATTCGAATAATGGACGGTTCAACTCAGCATCACGTTGTGCCAAGTAGTCGTTCACGGTAATCACGTGAACACCTTCTCCGCTAATTGCATTGAGGTAACAAGCAAGCGTTCCCATGAGGGTTTTACCTTCACCGGTACGCATTTCAGCAATTTTACCTTCGTGCAAAGTAATACCACCAATGAGCTGTACATCATAATGACGCATACCCATCACACGCTTCGCAGCTTCACGACAAACAGCAAACGATTCTGGTAATAATTTATCGAGGCTTTCGCCTTTTTTATAACGTTCTTTGAATTCTTCAGTTTTTGCAGATAAGTCTGCATCGCTTAGAACAGATATCGTCGGCTCGAGCGCATTAATCTTCTCTACGATTTTACGCATGCGTTTGAGTTCGCGCTCATTTTTGGTACCGAAGATTCCTCCGATCAGACTTGCCAACATGAATAGACTCTCTAAATCTTGCTTGTCAAATGAATATATTTTCTTAGTCGTTATTATGGTGCTAGAAATTCGAAGTACAAGGGTTTTGCACAAAATCCCTTTAAATTTTCTGCGCTCGGGCTCTAGCCCCGAAGACTTAAGGCAAGCTAATGTAGCAAATTTTAAACATACAACATAGTGACTCAGACGAGTGAGGGTTGATAAATTTCGATCATCTATGCAACCTGTTATGAAATAAATTCATAAAGAAATAAAAAAACACTATTTTTCATCATAATAAAAATCCTTCATATTGGATCTCAAGCTCAATAGATTCAATAAATATAGGAACAAAACCATGACTATTCGTTTAGGCGATATCGCACCAGATTTCACACAAGACTCAAGCGAAGGTACAATTAATTTTTATGACTTTCTAGGTGATAGTTGGGGTATTTTATTTTCCCATCCTGCCGATTACACACCCGTCTGCACCACTGAACTCGGTTTTACCGCAAAACTCAAAGATGAATTTAGCCAACGTGGTGTTAAAGCCATTGCTCTTTCGGTTGATGATGTTGAGTCACATAAAGGCTGGATCAATGACATCAATAATACGCAAAATACCACGGTGAATTTTCCGATCATTGCCGACCATGATCGCAAGGTATCAACGCTTTATGATTTTATTCACCCGAATGCCAGCGAAACACTGACGGTTCGTTCACTGGTGATCATTGATCCGAACAAAAAAGTACGTTTGATTATTACCTATCCTGCTTCGACAGGTCGTAATTTCCATGAGATTTTACGCGTGATTGATTCACTGCAACTGACAGATAATCATAAAGTGGCAACCCCTGCCAACTGGCAACAAGGTGAAGATGTGGTGATTGTGCCGTCATTAAAAGATGAAGACGAAATTAAGCAACGCTTTCCTCAAGGGTATAACGCAGTTACGCCTTACCTTCGTTTAACGCCTCAACCTGAGTGAAGATAAAACGGTGCATTGCGCTGTCCGAGCGCAAGACGAGAAGCTATGCTTCGAGTGGAAAAATTAAAGCACTGCTTTAAGTATTCGCAAGACAAACGAAGTGCGTAGTTATCAACAAGGAGCACTGCTCCGTCCGAGCGCAAGATGAGAAGCCATGCTTCGAGTTAAAAATTAAAAGCACGACTTTAAGTAAGACAAACGCAGCGCGTAGTAGATAAATTAAGCCAAACTTTTTTATGCAATATAGGCAGAGTTAGCGGATTAAGCAATGCTCAGCCCATCTCAATTCTTTTGATGTTCTTATACGGAACGAATGACGAGCCGTTCCACTACTAATCAAATCGCCTATCTTCGGATGGGCATTTGAGTTTTTAATATTTAGATTCTATTACGGTTACAAACTGAGTAAAAAAACGCTTGGGGAATACATGACCTTCAGCTATAAAAGTAAAAAATCTGAAAATAATAAACCGTGATCCATCAAATTCATCATTTACATTGTGGTAGCTTTTGCCCACTCTGTGCGCCACTTTTCGCTCAATCAGGTCTCAGAGCAAATTTAGTCTGCCATTGTCTACTCGTCGAAACTGACCGCGGATTGGTACTGGTTGATACAGGTTTAGGGCTACAAGATTATTTGCATCCTCAAGCACGTTTAGGTCGAATTATTCCCCGCTTTGCCAATATCCAATACGATATAAAACTCAGCGCTTATAGCCAAATTCAGCAGTTAGGTTTTAATCCCAAAGATGTGCAACATATTTTGCTATCACATTTGGATTTTGATCATGCTGGCGGTATTTCGGATTTCCCGCAGGCGACAGTGCATGTACTTGCCAGTGAATTCAATGCCAGTCAAAACCTCAAGTCACTCAATGCACGAATGCGTTATCGACCACAACAATTTCAACAACACCGCTATTGGAACTTTATTGAGCCAAATGCAACGGATACTTGGTTTAATTTAACGCGAGCGCATGGCTTAGATCTGTTTCAAGATGAAATTTTGATGATCCCACTCTTAGGTCATACTCAGGGGCACAGTGGGATTGCGATAAAGAATGCAGACTGTTGGTTATTGTATTGTGGCGATGCCTATTATTCACATCGACAGTTAGATCCGCACTTTGCTTCAGCCAGCTTAAACCAAGTGGAACATTTATTGGCGACAGATAACACTCTACGCTTAAAAAATTTAGCGAATATTCAACATCTTGCTCAAGCTGAACCTCAAATTGAAATCATTTGTGCACATGATCCAGTTGAATTGGCTCGTTATCAGGACATTCAAGCATGAAATCGCCGATCCTCACTTTAGTTTGCTGTATCAGCCTCAGTGCTTGTATCACCAGCCCCACTCTTCCACCACAAGAACGCCCTAAAAATTGGGCTGCGTTAATTCAACGTGAGAGCAATTTTTATCAGATCAGCCCTACACTTTACCGTAGCGAACAACCTTCTAAAGAATTAACACCACACCTAAAAGCTCAAAACATTGATGTAATCATTAATTTACGTGCTCGACATGAAGACCCTCAAGTCGTTCAAGATCCTGAAATTGAATATGTGCATATTCCAATGAATACATGGGAAATTAATCGAGATGATTTGCTGCAAGTCATGCGTACAATTCAACGTGCCGAACAGCAAGATCAAAAAGTATTGATTCATTGCTATCACGGTTCAGATCGTACTGGGGTGAATGTGGCAATGTATCGCATCATTTTTCAAGGATGGACAATCGATGCTGCCAAACAGGAAATGAAACACGGTGGCTATGGTTATCACCCGATTTGGAAAAATATTGACCGCCTATTGGACCCTGAAAATGTAAAATGGGTTCAGCAGCAACTACTGAACCCATCTCATTAAATGGCAAGCACCCAAAATAAACTTAGCGTTTATCCAAAGGCACCCAGTCAATCACCCAAGCCGATTTCATATTCAAACTTGCATCTGAATTAATCTTTTTACGTGTGTTATCTGCTGTATCACGGTCTTTGGATGGACCAACCATGATGCGGATACCTTTAGAAGTAGGACTCTTGGTGACTTTATAGCCTTTGGCACGAAGTTTTGCAGCAACCGCATCAGCATTGGCTTCATTTGCAGCAAGCGCCACTTGAACCATCCATTGCTTATCGCCATTTTCCAATAAATCACGTGCTTTATCCGCTTCCGCTTTTTTCTTGGCTTCGACTTTGCGTTTTTCTTCAGCCTTTAGCTTCTCTTCAGCTTTACGCTTCTCTTCTAGTTTATGTTTTTCATCAGCAGCTTTCTTTTCAGCAGCTTTTTTATTGGCATCAGCTTGAGCTTTGCGTTCAGCTTCTTTTTGAGCCTCGGCTTTACGTTTGTCTTCAACGGCTTTCTTCTCAGCAGCTAAACGCGCTTGGTCTTGCTTGGCGTGATCAGACTTTTGTTGTGCCGTTTGTTGATCTAACTTTTTTTGAGCCGCCAGCTTATCCTCAGCCGCACGTTTTTGTTTGGCTTTTTCGTCTTCAATGAGTTCTGGAGGAATGTTGTCTGAACTTTGCTGTGCCGTACGGTGTGCATTTAACGCCGCATATTCTTCAGCCGCTTTACGTGCTGCATCGGCTTCGGCTTGTTGTTGCATCGCTAAAAACTCTGCCGCACGTGCTTCTTGCTCTGCAACTGACTTCTCACGGGTACGACGTTGCTCTTCAAGCAGACGTTTTTCAGTTTCGACATCAACTGTCAATGAAGACATTTTCCCCGCACCTTGGCCTTGCTGTTCAACTTGAGCCGTTTCAGGTGTTGGATTTTGGTTTTGATGTATTTCTTCTTTACCTTTGAGGAGTAGCGCAGCCAAAAGCACACCACCACCTAATAAAACAACGCCACCCATCCAGCGTTGTTTGTTATTCATTGACATTCTTCCAGATACTCCCATACCGCTTCTAAGGTATGAAACGAACCACATACCAGAATCAGCTGATTATTTTTTGTTTCTTCCAGCGCTGACTTAAAAGCTAATTTTATATTGTCGTAATGTTCTACGACTTGATTCTGTAACGCGTCATCCAATTGTGTGACACCTGCCGCACGCGGCACTGTTAACTGTGCAATTTTCCACAATCTCACGGTATCTTTCAATAAGTTAACGACAGAATTTATATCTTTATCCGCCAGCATTGAAAAAACGCTAATCACTTCTGTGTACTGTTTATTGTACTGGAGGAAATTTCGCAATTGCTTTAACAAAAATTCAACACCATGCGGATTGTGCCCCGCATCAAAAATGACAGTTTTTCCAGCAATTTCACGTACTTCAAAACGGCCTTGTAATTTAGCATTGACGATGCCCTTTGCAATCGCCTGCTGAGTCACGTTTAACCCACTCAGTAAGATTGCCGCAACTGCAGTCGAGATATTTTCTAGCGCCAAAGAACCAACAGGAAGTTTTAAGGTCGTCCCCGAAGATGCAAGCATCCACGACTGACCATCTTCACTATATTGATAGAAATAATCACGATTTAAAATATGCAGATTGGCCTGACAATCTTCAGCTTTTTGACGAATGGCTTCAGGTAGTATTTGCTCACCGCCAAAAACCACAGGAATATTTGGCCGAATGATGCCTGCTTTTTCAAAGGCAATTTTTTCGATGGTATCACCGAGCCAATCGGTATGATCGAGCCCAATATTGGTGATCACCGCTACATCAGGATCAATGACATTGACCACGTCGAGTCGACCACCTAGGCCAACTTCGAGTACCCAAACATCACATTGTTTGATTTTAAAAATGACAAAAGCGGCCAAAGTGGTCGCTTCAAAAAATGACAAACTTAGATCACATTCACGACGTGCTTGATCGACAGCCACAAAAGCATCAATCAAGCTTTGGTCGTCCACTTCTACACCTTGAAGCTTTACACGCTCATTGAAACGATAGATGTGTGGGGATTGGTACAAACCAACTTTGTAACCTTGCGCATTTAAAATTGCAGCTAAGGTTGTGGTAGTTGAGCCCTTTCCATTGGTACCCGCGACTGTCAAAACTTTGGCATTCGGCTGGGTCACACCCAATCGTTCTGCAACAGGTATCACCCGTTCCAGACCTAAATCAATACCCGTAACATGAACATGGCTCCAATAATCGAGCCATGTGTTTAAAGAATCAGATGCAAGTGGTGCTGTGTTCAAGGCAAATTCATCAACTTCGCTACAATACGATAAACTGTATCACGTAATGCATGACGGTGGACAATTTGATCGATTACACCATGATCAAGCAAGTATTCAGCACGTTGGAATGGTTCATCCAATTTTTCACGTACTGTTTGCTCAATTACACGTTTACCAGCAAAACCAATCATCGCCTTTGGTTCAGCCAAATGTACATCACCCAACATTGCTAGTGATGCAGTCACACCACCATAAACTGGATGAGTCAGTACCACTAAATACGGTAAACCTGCATCTTTCATCTTTTGAATTGCAGCTGAAGTACGTGCCATTTGCATGAGTGACAACATGCCTTCTTGCATACGCGCACCACCAGATGCAGCAAAGCAAATCATCGGTTGTTTGTTTTTGATCGCAAGCTCAGCGGCTTGAACAAAACGGTCACCTACAACTGTACCCATTGAGCCGCCCATGAAATCAAATTCAAATGCAGCTGCAATCATCGGTATACCTTTGAGCGAACCTTGCATGACAACAAGCGCTTCAGTTTCACCCGTTTTCTTCTGAGCTTCGCTCATACGGTCAGGATATGCTTTGCTATCGACAAATTTTAAAGGATCTTTAGCTTTAAACTCTTGACCCAATTCTTTTTGTACTTGATCGAAGAACCAGTTCAAACGGTCACGTGCTTTCATACGCAAATGTTCATCACATTGTGGACAAACATAAGCATTGAACGACATCGCAGTACGTGTCACAAGTGCATGACACTCAGGGCATTCAATCGTTGGCTCAGTAAATGTCGCCTTTAGGGCTAATTGTTCATCGGGCGTATGAATACCCGGTACAACGCGCTCCGTCCATGGCGTAGATGCGCTTAGGATTTTGCCTGTTTTTACGTCTTGACTCATACTAACTCATCGAGCGCAGCTCGAAGCTCCTTCACTTTATTCACTGTTTCGATTACAGCTTGTTCTGGTGCTAAGTTTGCAAATTGTTTGACGAAGGCACTACCTACAATCACCGCATCAGCAGCTACACCCATTGCTTTCGCAGATGCAGCATCACTAATACCAAAACCCACACCTACTGGGACATCGGTATACGATTTGATTTTCTGAATACGTGCAGCAGCTTCAGCAACATCAAGTGTCGCAGCGCCCGTTACACCTTTCAGAGAAACATAGTAAATAAAACCAGTTGCCTGTTTCACCACATGCTGAATACGCTCATCGGTTGATGTTGGCGCAAGCAGGAAGATTTGATCCATGTCGTATTTTTTCAATACTTCGTCAAGGTCTTTGGCTTCTTCGGGTGGTAAGTCCACAAGTAATACGCCATCCACACCACACTCATTTGCATAGGCTACAAATTTTTCATAACCAATGACTTCTACAGGGTTTAAATACCCCATGAGTACAACAGGTGTTTCAGTATCGTTTTTACGGAACTCTTTCACCATATTCAAAGCATCAAGAGTATTTGTCCCTGCTGCAAGTGCGCGTTCTGCTGCAAGTGCAATCACTGGACCATCTGCCATTGGGTCTGAAAACGGAAGACCTAGCTCAATGACATCAACACCAGCCTCAACCATTTGATGTAACAAAGGTACTGTTACTTGTGGATGAGGGTCACCAGCCATAACATAAGAAACCAAGGCCTTACGCTGTTGAGATTTAAGCGTTCCAAATCGAGTGGCTAAACGTGACATAGGGTTATACTTTCCTTGAATGAATCAAAACTATGATATGGGTAATTTCAAAATACAAGCCATCGCATTGTAACGCTATTTTTTACCCATTGAACAGGGCATACAATCCTTAGCTAGCATTTCTCATGCAAACATAATTTTCCAGAACAACCCGAAAGCATCATTTACCGATATTTCGGTTTTTTTAACAATGATCAAAGATGCCTAATTTTGTCTTCCGATAAAATCATAAGGTTTTAGATTAACTTAATTTTATCATCAAAAAAATGTTATAAATAACAGGCTTAGCTTTTACATTTAAAATTTTCGTAAATTGCATAACCTGCATTATACTAGCCGCATACTTTTATTTTTTTATCTCCTATGTCCTCCGATTCACAAGTGAAAGTGCCTGCTCGGGCATTTGCGCTGCTCCCCCTTATTGTTTTTCTGGCCATTTTTTTGGGCAGTGGCTTGTACCATACCGCAATTGGAACTGAGTTCGCCTTCTATCAAGTTAAAGCGCCGGTCGCTGCATTACCTGCAATTGTATTGGCAATATTGCTCTATCGCGGCAAGATAAATGATGCCATTGATACCTTTATGAAGGGCGCGAGCCACCCAAATTTGATCTTGATGTTCATGATCTTTATGTTGGCAGGTGCCTTTGCCAGCGTCAGCAGCACCATTGGTAGTGTCGATGCCACAGTACAACTCGGTTTATCCATCATTCCGCCCGAATTTGTGCTACCCATGCTCTTTATCATTGCTGCATTCATTGCGACCGCGATGGGAACCTCAATGGGAACCATTGCTGCGTGTGCACCAATTGCCTTTGGATTTACCCAAGTGACCGAGCTTGATGCGATCTACACCATTGGTGCGGTAGTCGGTGGCGCCATGTTTGGTGATAATTTGTCGATGATTTCAGACACCACGATTGCCGCAACCAGCAGCCAAAAAGTGCAGCTTCGTGACAAATTTAAAGTCAATGTTTGGATTGCGGTACCTGCGTCTATCATCAGCATTCTGATCTACTTATTCATCGCGAGCGGTTCGCAAGCAATTGAACATAAAGCCTATGATCTTTGGTTGATTTTGCCTTATTTGGCAGTGTTTATTTTGGCTTTCTCCCGATTGCATGTCCTTGCGGTTTTAACCATTGGCGTGCTGTTGTCAGGAGTGATTGGTTTGGTTGAACAACCAGACTTTAATCTTCTTGGACTCAACAATGCAATTTATGACGGCTTTACTAGCATGTTTGAAGTTGCCCTGCTGTCCATGTTCTTAGGTGGCATCTCAGCCATTATGCAAAAAGAAGGTGGTTTGGAATGGTTAATTCAACGCATCTACAGTTTTACCCGTTTATTTAAAATTGGTGCACAACGCGCTGGCGAATTGGGGATTAGCTGCTTGGTGATTTTCGCTAACCTTTTTGTGGCCAATAACACCGTAGCAATTATTTTATCTGGTGATATGGCTCGCGAAGTCGCAAAAGAATATGGTGTCGACCCTAAACGTGCTGCGGCCTTTTTAGATATTTTTTCTTGTGTGGTTCAGGGTTTAATTCCTTATGGCGCGCAGTTATTGTTGGCATGTTCGATTGCCAAACTTTCTCCGATCGAGCTGATTGGCAGCATTTATTATTGTTGGGTACTGGCGATCTTTGCCATTTTGGCGATCTTATTCAGATTTCCAAAATTCAAAACTACAGCATAATTTCTACAAATTCTAAAGCGGTCTATTGACCGCTTTTTATTTGGAAAATTTAGGGCTTTAACGCCTTCTTACGCTCCAACAAAGTTTGCCCACTATAGGCTTTATATGCACGCGCTAAAGCGGATTGATCTGAATAGCCGAGTGCCATTGCAATATCAGTCAAGTTCATCTGCTGCAATAAAAAATGTTCACAACGCTTCATCCGCTCAGTTTCAAGCAAGGTTTTAAATGAGGTCTCCTGCTGTTGCAATTGCCTTTGTAAAGTACGTACAGAAAGATGTAACTCATCTGCTAAGTATTGAATTTTCGGTGCCTGTTGGTGGGTCTTGAGATAGTCAGCAATATATTGCTGCATTTGCTGTAAGGGTTGAAAATGCTGTGGTCGAGCTGCAATTGCCTCCTCAGCTTGGCGTAAAAGCAATTGCATTAATGAGGGATCTGCCAACTCAGATTTTAAATCTAAACTATCTGCATGAATCACAAAGGAATAATGTGGCTCTGAAAATGTAACTGGACAGCCAAAAAACTTTTCATAATGGAAGCGTGCCATTTGCACACTATGTGCAAAGTGAATACTGAGTAATTTCAGTGATGCTGGAAAAATTTGTTTAGCCAAATGGGCCATACACGCCGTGGTTAATTCATTCAGAAACAAATATCCATCATCATGCAGTGGCCAAGAGAGAATGATCTGCTTATCTTGATGTGAGATATCCATCGGTACGATTTGCTCGCCATCAATCACCAAGCGACTAAAACGTACGACATTATGTAGAGCTTCGGCCACGCTATCGCTCCGTGTTGCCATATATCCCAACACCCCGAAATGTTCAGCACGAATATACTTCGCCATTTCAAAGACCAGTTGTGGGCAGTCCAAAGCGTTTTGCGTCAACTGCATAATGGTTTTAAAAAATGAATAGGCAGACTGTGAGTCTATGGGCAAGCTTAAAACATGCTGGAGTTGAGCTTGATATGGCTCCAAAAAGTCCAATTGCATAAAGTCCAACTCACGCTCGCGTAAGACCATATTCCACAACTGAAAATATCCATTTGGGATATGTATGTCTGGCATGTTTCACCTCTCGGCTCATTGTTATTTTATGACATTAACCATTTTCATCATGGCGTAAAATGTATGAAAAATGGCAACTAGTGTCAAAACAAACCGTATATTCTCCGACATACTGCATTTAATACGACTAGCAAAGAAAAAATATCATGAATGCAATCGTCCAATATCAAGTCGAACCTGTCGTTCGCACTAAACTCAATTTTAGGCTAAATGAAGCTCCACGTTATTGGTTTGGGGGCGACCCATTTCGCACTCGTATGTTTGATGCATTGAGCCTGACCTTCCCTGATGGTGAACGTTATTTTATTCAATGTGTACGTCTGTTTCGTGATCAAATTCAAGACCCAGACCTACAACAGCGAGTTGCAGGCTTTATTAAGCAAGAAGCCCAGCATGGCATGGCACATGACAAAATGAATCAGGTCATGCGCGATCAAGGGATGCCCGTCGATGCTTTTATTCAGCGATTAAATAAAATTTTTAAATTTGAACTAACCAAACGCTCTCCGCAATACAACATTGCCATGACTGCTGCTGCCGAACACTTAACAGCATTAATGGCAGAAACATTTTTTAGTCAAAAGCGAACCCTACAAGACGCCCATCCCCATGTCCGTGCTTTATTTGCATGGCATGCTATTGAAGAAATGGAACATCGTGATGTGGCCTTTGATGTAATGAAACAGGTGGGGAAAGTACCTGAAGCAACTCGAAAATTTGCCTTAGCATTTACGACAGTTCTGATGTTTGGTTTTACCACTTACCGTGCCGATGTCATGTTGAAATATGATGGTTTTAATCGAGTTGAACGCCTTCAAATGCTTGTCAAAGGTTTACCGTGGTTTTTTGGTCGTAAAGGGATGTTGTCTCGTATGCGTCAACAATATTCAGATTGGTTTGATCCAAACTTCCATCCGAGTCAGCATCCTGTGATTGCCCAATATGATGTTTGGGTCAAAACGCTTGAAGAAACGGGTGATCCGATTGCCGCAGGTGAAGCGTTCTGGCAAGCCGCAAAATAAATCAACATCAGCATAAAAAAAGCCGTATTGAATACGGCTTTTTTAGTACAAGGTCGATGACTTACCATTTGGCATAGTGTTGTTCTAGCAAACCATATTCATTTAAGAAGATGATTTCATCACCATCACGTTGAATCGTTCCGCTAATTTTCGCCTGCCACTGGCTAAATTGACTGCCGACTAAGCGAAGATTGAGATTTTCATAACGACGCCAACCTGTACTGACCGTCAAATTTAAGGTGTTATCTAAAGAGCTAATCGTCCACTGGTTATCACCTGCTTGTTGAAACAACACATCCGCAAGCGGATACATATGACCATTGATCCATAAACAATTTTCATTACCGAAGCTTTCATTCACACCCGAAGCGAGGTTAATCCCGATACGACGATTTTCACTGTCCCAAAAATTACACGACAACCAAAACCATGCCGTTTCTGGACGTAAGAAACCACATGTATCATCCAATGAAACAAAAGTTCGATCATGAAATTGAATAGTTTTTCCCTGTTTATTAATGAAAAAACCTTCACAGCCCAAAGTTGTCAATTTCTGCGTATAGGTCCAACCATTGATACCATTTGGACTACACATACTGAGCGGATCAGTACCTGCACAGAACACTCGAGCACTGAGTTTTAATTCGCCATGTTTCGACATTTGGATATAACGCACACCATTGGCATGTTGAATATCCAATTGCACACCCGACTTCATAAAATGGCTTTGATTAAATAAAGGCTGTTCATCCAAAACAGTATTTCTTGACAGAAAATTAATGGAGTTCCATTCCAACACATCATTGGTTAAATGATCGTACACATAGACGAAACCATGCCCCGCCCATGCAATATCTGCAATTGCCAGACCAATAGTATAGTGTTCATGTTGAATACAACAAAATTTAAATTTTTTATATTTTAAACGCTTACGCCAGCCATTCAGCGACTTTCCATAAGGTGTTTTATATTCATATTGACTTAAATCTATGCGATTGGGAAGTTCACTAAAACGCCCATAATGCGGCTGTCCATTCGGCCGTATTAAATCCATATACGCCATTCCCTTTAGGTTTAATTTTAAATCCTGATGTTTATTATGCCTATTATTTTGAACCTGAAAAGTGAATCCATCCGATTTCAGGCAAAAATCACAAAAAAATATAATGTTTAACTTTTCAGCTCTTAATTATCTTAGCTGTTCATTTATTAATAAATAATCATTTTCCCAACGATTTTGTACAACGGTTTCTGTTGCAACAAGTTGAACATAGCGCCCGTGCACATGATCAATTGCAATACAATCATCCACATCGAGTACACGATCAGTATGTTGCTTTTGCCATTGGCTTGCAAAATAAGCTTTGCCACGTTGTTTTGCCACCATGGCATTTTGCCCAGTGACCAAAATATAACGATGTAGCTCACCAAAATCACGTGGATCATAGCCGCCTAAATTAATCAGCCACAGTTTTTCATCGCTGGCATTGGGTGCTGCATCGGTAAATTGAATTTGATAATGTTGACCTTCGGTGCCGACTGTTTGAATTTGTGCCCATGCATCGATATGCAGGCCTTTTTGCTCACCAAACCACGCATTTCTGAGCTGTGGATAGACCTCAGTTAATGTATCGCCTACTGTAAGAATGACATCATGCACTTCAACATTTGCTCGCGCATGACGGCCGCCCAACATCACTACAAATAAACTCGACACAATCTTTCCCCGCAATATCAAACAGCGCCAGCTGTCTGTAATATTTTCAATAAAATTAAACCACCCAAAGATAATAGCGCATTATTGAAGAAATGGATGAGCAGCACATGCCAGATATTACGCGTCCATAAATAAATCACATTTAAAAATAGGCCCGCAACCATAAAACTGATAGTCGCGACAAGGTTCCCATCAAAATTATGAAAATGAATCAAGCCAAATAAGATCGAGTTCAACAGCACCAATAGCACACGCCAAATCCAAGGAGAAACAAACAGCTTTTGCAGCAAGGTATAGCGGAAAATAATATCTTCCAGCAGCGCAGTAAACAATGGACCTAGGCTCATGATCAGCAGACTGATAAAAGCAATGCTGTTAGGATCCATAGATTCTTTTTGTTCAGCCGCCTGCCCAAGAGGTAAGGCACTGCGCGTCAGAGAAATGACCACTTGCAGCAGTACTGCACCAGCGATCACTAAAAGTGTCGAACGCCAAAAGGCCTGTTTATATTTTTGCCAATGCTCGAACAGCATGGTTTTATACAGCCAACATACCGTAAAAAATAAAATGCCGCGAAATACCGAATCGCCAATACCCGCATTGACAGAGAGGCCAAAGAATTTATCCATCAGCCAGCTATTCATAAAGATGAGCGGGACAATACACAGCGTAAAAGTATCGCGCCATTGCCAAGAAATGTGTTGAGGAAAGGATTCAGCACGAACCAATTGCGTAAAATTCATTGTTATAAAGTTTTTCTTAAGCCGTTAAATTTCACCAATATTGTGATGTATTTAACACTTTTATTCTGCTGAGTTTTTGTAGGCTCTTTCAAAAACCAAATTCAAAAGCAATAAAAAAATCGCGCGGAAAAATTTCTGCGCGATTTTTTAAATCCTCCCCTTTGCGGATTCAGAATACATTCTGAAATCCTCACCTTTAACAAAGGAGGGCTTATCTCCCCTCTTTATCAAAGAGGGGCTGGGGGAGATTTTACATCTCAACCATTTCCACGCCATCAATGCGGGCAACGGTCATTAAGTCTTTATCACCACGGCCAGAAACAGTCGCAATGATGATTTGGTCTTTATCCATAGTTGGTGCAAGTTTTGTCACATACGCCATTGCATGTGAGCTTTCTAGCGCAGGGATAATACCTTCAATTTGGGTTAAATCACGGAAGCCTTGCAATGCTTCATTGTCATTGATTGGCACATAGTTTACGCGGTGCATATCTTTTAAGAAACTATGTTCAGGACCAACACCTGGATAATCCAGACCTGCAGAAATTGAGTGCGTTTCAATAATCTGACCTTGTTCATCAGACATTAAATAGGTACGGTTGCCATGAAGCACACCAACATGTCCTGCATTCAATGGTGCAGAGTGTTTGCCTGTTTCAATGCCGTAGCCTGCCGCTTCAACACCGTACATTTTCACATCTTCATCGTTCAAGAATGGATAGAATAAGCCCATCGCATTTGAACCGCCGCCCACACATGCCACCAAGGCATCTGGCAGACGGCCTGCCTGTTCTTGAATTTGCTTGCGCGCTTCACGGCCAATGATCGATTGAAAATCACGAACCAATTGCGGGTATGGATGCGGGCCAGCCACAGTACCAATCACGTAATAGGTCGAATCAACGTTTGTTACCCAGTCACGCATCGCTTCGTTCATGGCATCTTTCAATGTTTTTGAACCGCTTTCGACAGGTACAACAGTCGCACCTAGCAAACGCATACGGTACACGTTCATGGCCTGACGTTTAACGTCTTCAGCGCCCATAAACACCACACACTCAAGACCTAAACGCGCTGCAATCGTTGCTGTTGCTACACCGTGCTGACCTGCGCCTGTTTCTGCAATAATACGTTTTTTGCCTGACAGTTTCGCTAAAAGCGCCTGACCAATCGTGTTATTTACTTTATGCGAGCCTGTATGGTTCAGGTCTTCACGTTTTAAGTAAATTTGCGCACCGCCAAGTTCTTTTGACCATCGTTCAGCATAATAAAGAGGACTAGGACGACCTACATAATAGGCGAGATCACGGTCGAATTCTGCCAGAAACTTAGGATCATCCTTCATACGAAAATAAAGTTTTTCTAAGTCTTCTAATGCTGCCATTAGAGTTTCTGACACAAAACGTCCGCCATGGATACCGAAATGCCCGCGTTCATCTGGGAATTGGGTATAGTCAATCTTATTTTGCTGATCCACGTTGGACTCCTTGCATAAACTGTTCAATGAGTTTCTTGTCTTTGATACCTTTAGCGGACTCTACGCCTCCGCTGACATCAACTGCATAAGCATTGGTCGTCTTTATAGCGTCTTCAATATTGTCAGGCTTTAAACCGCCTGCCAAGATTAATGGAATATCGAGTTTGGGGAATTGAGTCCAGTCAAAACTGTGCCCTGTCCCACCTTTGAGTTCAGGATGCCATGCATCCAAAAGCACTGCGCTAGCCCCTGCTTGCTGATACTGCTGTATTTCAGCAATCACATCCATATCAGGTTTCATCTGAATGGCTTTATACCAGCGGCGGCCAACCTGCTGCGAGATCTGTTTGCATAGTTCAGGCGTTTCATCACCATGAAACTGCAAAATATCGACAGGCGCTTGTTTTAAAATGTCAGCAATTTCATCCTGCGATGCATTCACAAATAAACCCACAGTTTGCACATATGCAGGAACATGCTGAACCAATTCAGCGGCCTGCACTGCCGTTACACTGCGCGGACTAGGCGCAAAGAAGACAAATCCTATGGCATCTGCGCCAGCTTGTACTACAGACTGTATATCTTGAATACGTGTGATACCGCAAATTTTGGCACGGGTTCGCATATTATTGTGGCTCTAACTCCGCCCTATTCATAGCCAGTCTATAAATAATGGGCGAATCATTGTAATGCAATTTTCATGTATTGCGTGGATTTTCAGCATGTTTCCGCAGCAAAAATAAAAAGCCCTGAATGATCAGGGCTTTTTTCACATTTTCATCGATTATTTCATTGCATAACGCAATGTTACCCAAGCGGTACGGCCGTCTTGACGGTAGTAATAATCATCAAATGAGTCATACACGGTGTAATATTCTTTATCAAACATATTGGCTAATTTCGCTTGAACTGAAAACTCAGGTGTCGCTTGATAAGTTAAACGTACATCTGCTGTCGCAAAACTACCAAACGCTGAAGTATTCGCTGCATCTTTATAGCGTTGGTCTTCTGCATGTACTGAACCGCCAAGTGTCCATTTATCCATATTATAATCCGCAGATAAATTTAATATTTGACCTGCACGACCTGCAATTTGATTGCCCTTTGTTGCCCCCGAATTATATTCAGGCTCTTGATAGGTATAGTTTAAGTTCCACGTGAAGTTGTCCAGTGACTGACCCAACTCTGCTTCCACACCCTTAATTTTGGCTTTCGCAATATTGGTGCCACCAGAAATCATATTATCAATTTCATTATGGAATGCAGAAACGGACCAATTTAACCATTGTGAACCTTTAAAGCCAATTTCAATGTTTTCAGATTCTTCTGGGACAAGGTTTGGATTTGACCAACCCGGATAATACAGGTCATTAAATGTCGGTGAACGGAAAGCAGTACCATATGAAACATAAGTACTGTAGTTGTCATTGAATGAATAGCCAACTGCCGCATTACCCGTCGTATGATCGCCAAACTGTTCGTTGTCATCTAAGCGAATGGCAGCTTGCAAATTGAGTCGACCAAAATCGCCAAGATACTGTGCATAATAGCCCACATTATCCCGCTCTTTTTCGTCATAATTGGTAGTGCTGTCTACTTGATCATTTAAATAGTCCACACCGACAAGCAATGTGTTATTGGCATTGAAAGATAATGTGTTTAACCAGCTGATGCTATCTTTCGTGGTATCAAATACACCTGTCGATTTATCTGCACTAAAGGTTTCGTATTTATCTTCGGAGCGGCCGAATTTCAACTGTGTTTTCCAAAGATCTACTGGAGAATAGGTAAAACCTACGCCATACACATTTTGTTCAACCTTATTATAAGGATTTACATTGTATGGGCTGTCGTAATTGGTTTCACCATTTACATAGAGGACATTGAAGTCAGCTGCAAATTGATCATTAAACTGATGACCCGCTTTGATTGACGCAGAATAGTTTTCATAGCCGTCCTTATCTGTTTCAGTCGGCAAGGTTGTTACATCCATTCCTTGTGTTTTTAAGCCGGCCAAGCTGACGGTCGCCCATGAATTATCCTGACGAATATTCACACCGACATTCGCATCGTAAGTTTCATGTGAACCATACTTAAGAGAAGCAAATGGTTTTACACCATTTTGCGTACCTTTTCGGGTAAAGATTTGAATCACACCGCCCACAGCTTCTGAACCATATAAGCTTGAGCGCGGACCTTTCACCACTTCAACACGTTCAATTTGATCAATCGGCAAATGTTCAAAAGAAGTTTGCCCTGAAGTTGCTGAACCAAGTTTTTGACCATCAACCAATACCAAAACCGCTGTAGAACCTGTACCGCGAATTGAAAGACTGGTTGGCTGCCCTAAACCGCCAGAGTTGGTATATGTCACACCCGGTACAGTACGCAACAACTCTTGTAATGAATTAAATTGCTTACGTTCAATTTCTTCACGGTCAATTACAGTCACTGCAGCTAAGGTTTTTTGTGAGTCTTGCTCAATAATGCTAGCCACTGTATTGGTAATGACTGGAAGCTGTTGAACTTGGTCTTCTGCCATCGCAGCAGAAAGTGGAGTTAAAACAAAGATCGACCCGATAAGAGTCTTAGAAAAAGAATGCATGCTGTATTCCCCAATCGCACCGCCCGTGCGCATAATAAAATGGATAACGCAGGCGGATTTAGGGGCAACAATGCTTAACCAAATTTAGGCGCAATGGTGCAATCCCGATATAATGCCCGCCGCATTAGGTATAGGTCTGCATCAGGCCGGTCTCCGGACTTAAGGATTTATCTAAATAAAGCCTATTCACCGTTGCGGGGGCAGTGTCAGATTCAAATCACTTTTACAGCGCTTTGACTAACTTCCCAGTTTCACTTCTCAAAATGGAAGCACCTGAAGCGTGGGCAGATTAAATTCTGTACCACAGTAAGTCAAGTTGAATATCACCAAACAATGACCGGGCTAAATCAATCTACTACGGGTTTGGATTGTCGCAATTTCCATACTTCACTATACTTAAGCCATCACAACAATGGGTCTGGGAAGTTTTAAATCACACTGCCCCCGCAACGGTGTACAAGCAATACTTGTCAGTCCGATACCGACCACTGTGTTCTGCCACTCAATCATTCACGTGGGGTGAATGCAGGAGCATGTATGCCGATTTCTTTTCAATCTACTGCGCTTGCAGCGGGCATTTCTGCATTTTTGATTATTTCAAACCATGCTTATGCTGCGACCGAAGCCATTTCACAACCTCAAATGGAAACCATTGTGGTAACCGCCACACGTTCGGCTGAAAAAATAGAAAATGTTCCTGCACGGATTTCCATTATTGAACCAGCGACCATTGCTCAATCACCTATTTTACAAATGAGTGATTTATTACGTAATGATGCCTCAATCAACATGGTACAAAATGGTGGCTTAGGACAAGTGGCTTCGATTTTTTTACGAGGCACAGAATCGGATCACACCTTGGTTCTTCGTGATGGCGTACGCTTAAATTCAGCAACTTCGGGTATGGCACCCCTGCAGTTTTTGGACACCACAGACATTCAACAAATTGAAGTTTTGAAAGGCTCTGCTTCTGTATTGTATGGTTCTGATGCGATTGGTGGCGTGGTACAAATTATTTCCAAAACGCCCACTCGAAATAGTGCTTTTGCATCAGCAGAACTCGGTGAACACCAAACTTATAAAAGTATTTTAGGCGCAGATTTATTTGAAAATGGCTATTACGCTCAAATCCGTGGACAACGCCTTGAATCTGACGCCACCAAAGTATTCGATTTAGATGAGCTCAAACCTGCTAGCTATGATCAAAAAGGCTGGAGTGCAAAAGTAGGTTCGAAGCAAGATCGGCACACTTATTCACTCGATTATAGTTATAACAAAGGACGTAATTTTTATGTCAGCTGTAGTAATGAAGACAAAGACTATAATTGCCTGAACTACAGCAATGCAGCACAAGACTTTAGCAATGAAATGCTAAACTTGCGCGGTGAAATCCAACTTCTGCCCGCTTGGGAACTGCACGCACGTTTATCTCAATTCAAAGATGAACTGAATCAAATCAATAACGTTGACTTTACTCACAATAAAACCCAAGAAACTGAAGTTTATTCCAAGTTTCAACTTACACCACGGCAAAACTTATTAACTGGTATAACGCATCGAAAAATCAGTGGTGACATTGTTTCTTATGGCACTGCATATGAAGATGATAACCGTAGCACGGGCTATTATGTACAGTACCAATATCATCGGGATGGTTTAAATACCCAACTAGGGATTCGTCTTGAAGACGATGCCAAATACGGCAGCCATACGATTGGTCAAGCCGCCATTCGCCTACAAGCAACACCATTAACCAGCGTATATGCCAATATTGGTACGGCATTTAAATCACCGACTTTAGATGAGCGTTATAACAGTTGGTCAGGTAGCCCCAACTTAAAACCAGAAGAAAGTATTTCCTATGAAATTGGGGTCGATCAAAAGCTGAATCATGGCCTAAGCACAGGACTGTCCCTTTACCGAACTAAGGTCGATCATTTGATTGTAAATGGTCCGAGTTACACCTTAGAAAATTTAAATGCAGCACTGTATCAAGGTGTCGAAACCTTTCTACAATGGGAAAATGGACCTTGGTCGAGCAAACTTAGCTATCATTATGTCAAAGCTCAAGATGATGAGAAAAAACAAGATCTACAACGTAGACCACGACAAAATTTAACTTTCACCACAGGTTGGAGCAATGGTATTTATGGCATGAATGCCACCGTCAATGCCAAGTCCGATACACCTGATTACCAAGCGAGAAATCCAGGTTATACCACCATCGATATGAGTGCATTTTGGAATATCCATCCCAATTTAAAACTCTTTAGCAATCTGCAAAATATTGGGGATGTTGAATATAAAACTTCATCTTATGGTTCCGGTTTGTATTATATGAATGGTGGACGTTTAGCATCGGTCGGTATAACTGTTAAATATTAAGTTCAAATCAGCAATTCAATCATTGATAAAATGGAAGTTTAAATATGGGCCACAGACTCAGCAAAATTTACACTCGCACTGGCGACTCAGGCACCACAGGTTTAGGTGATGGTTCACGCGTTGCCAAAGATGATTTACGTATTGGCGCTTTAGGCGATGTCGATGAGCTGAATTCAAGTATCGGCATATTACGTTCACAAATAGCTGTCAGCGCCATTGAAGACAAAGCCGTTTGGGATAAATCGCTCAGCCTGATTCAACATTGGCTCTTCGATTTAGGCGGTGAAGTCTGCATTCCAAATTTTAACTTAGTTCAACCTGTGTCGATTGAGTTTCTGGAAAATGACATTGATCGTATGAACGAAACATTACCAATGCTCAAAGACTTCATTTTGCCAGCAGGTACGTTGGCCTGCAGTTTCGCTCATCAAGCACGTGCTGTTTGCCGACGTGCCGAACGTAGTTTGATGTCTGTCCATAGCCGTGATCAAAATATTCAAGCACCGTCACTACAACTTTTAAACAGACTTTCGGACTGGTTGTTTGTCGCTTCACGCACCTTACAACGTGCGGAAGGTGGCTCTGAAGTGCTTTGGCAAAAGAATATTAATGACACGATTGATCAATAACAACTCAATAGCAAGCCGCTATTCACGGCGACAGTTTTGACCAATAAAAAGTCGATTTTACATTGAAATAAATCGAAACATTTCGTCCGATCATTCTTGTATTTCAGAATGATCGGCTCAAAATATAAGTGTCATCCCCCTGTCATTATTACAGGACATCATGTTTTTATCTTCTACAGTTACAGGCCTTGTATGCGCATAATCGGACATCGTGGCGCTCGTGGCGAAGCACCCGAAAACACACTAGGTGGTTTTCAATATATTCAAGATTTAGGTATTCGTGCGGTTGAATTTGACGTTCGACAACTCAAAGACCGTGCCCTCGTGGTGATGCATGATGACCAATTCATCCGTACCGCGGGTCAAGATAAGCATCTGTATGAATGTAGTTCTGAAGAACTCGAACCTTATAACCACGCTGTCACTTGGTCAGAATGGAATAAGGTTGAACCCACCCCACTGCTTGAACAGACCTTAAAAATTATTCACAACTTTGATCATATTGAAGTTGAAGTTAAAACGGTTAAAACCCAAGACGATGCGGAAAAACTGACTGAAAGCTTAGAACAACAGCTTAAAGGTTTTGAAAAAACGGCCGTCATTACCAGTTTTGACCCCAAAATACATTTGGCTTTGCAGCAGAAAAAATCTGACTTTAAACGCGGACTGTTGGTTGAAACCGACATGAAATTTAAAGCAATTGAGCAAGCACTTGAATTAGGCTGTGTGCAAATCGGCTGGATGAACCAGTTAGCCAGCCATGAAATGATTCAAGTGACTCAACAAGCAAAATTAGGCATTAGCGTATGGACGGTCAATGATATTGATCGTGCCAAGCAACTGCGTGACCTTGGCATTAACGGCCTCATAACTGACTTTCCAAAATTGATGATGCAGCATTTGTAATACTGCATCTGAATCTTTTTACTTTTTCAGCTCTGGGATGAATGAACTTATTTTCTTTGTAGTTGAATTAACATTTGACCACGACTATTCAGCAAACTCATGGTCTTTCCATTGATTTGAAATTGGGTGATCGCTTGTAAGGCATCTGACAATTCAGCTTCCTGAGCTAAGGCCGAATCGCAACTGAAATAGCCTGATCTTGCATTTAAATCTAGCCGATGTTTTACGGTATCAATAACATAATTTCCACCTATGCTATTGCAACCTGTATTGCCTTGGATTTGTTGAAATTGTGAGTTCAACATTAGGTAAGGTGTACTGTGAAAAAACTGAGCTTTTTTTCCTTCAATTTGAACAATGTCCCATTGAATATCCTGTACCCCATCTGACACTCGCTTCACCACAAGTGGACGCTCTGTCGTGGCTATAGATGACTTTGTAGTCACTGTGCTGTTTGGTGAACTTTGACATCCTACAAGGATAGTTACACCCAGCAACAAACTGCTAAATGCATATTTTTTGACTATATTTTGCTTATTATTTTGACAATTTTTGTGATTTTTAAGCATCTTGTTCACCCTACAAAAAGTCATATAACTTCAGTCGTATTATGTTACTGTTTGGTACAATACAACTGTACAATAACAGTGGTTAATTCGGGTTTTCCCGTGCTACTATGCTGTACGTTTACAATCCCATAAAAAATAAATGGGATTCAATCCTACTAATACCTCCCAAAGGTTTCAGGAGTGCTGTTGGAGATGAATGCTCCCCTACCCAAAGCCCCAATGAACTGGGTTGCGATTTTTGCCTTGGTGTTTCTACCTATTGTTGCAGTTATCGCAATTCCGTTATATGCCATTAATCATGATTTTAGTGCCGCTGCATGGATCAGTATGTTTGTATTACTGGGTGTCAGCAGTCTTGGGATCACGGCAGGCTATCACCGCTTATGGGCACATCGTGCTTATGAAGCAACTTTACCATTAAAAATTATTTTAATGTTGATGGGTACTTTTGCTGTTCAGAATAGTATTTTGTTCTGGGCTTCTGGTCACCGTACACATCACCGTCATGTTGATGATGTAGAGCAAGATCCGTATTCAATTAATCGTGGTTTTTGGTATGCACACATTGGTTGGATGCTTCGTGATTATCCAGCAGCAGCACCTAACTATAAAAATGCACCAGACTTATTGAAAGATAAAGTCGTTTTGTTCCAAGACAAATACTATGTTCCACTAGTCATTGCAGTCCATGCAGCTATTTTGCTACCCATCGGTTGGGCTGTAGGTGATGTTTGGGGTGTATTGTTATTGGGTGGTTTGGTTCGTTTAATTTTGAGCCATCACGTAACTTTCTTTATTAACTCATTGTGCCACATGTGGGGCAAACGTCCGTACACTGACGAAAACACTGCGCGTGACAACTTCGTATTAGCGATTGCAACTTGGGGTGAGGGTTATCATAACTACCATCACATCTTCCAATACGACTATCGTAACGGTGTGAAATGGTGGCAGTATGATCCAACAAAATGGTTGATTTGGTCTTGCTCTAAACTTGGTTTAGCAAAAAACTTGCGCCGTATTCCAAGCTTTAATATTAAGAAAGCCGAATTGGCAATGAAGTTCAAATATGCTGAGCAAGATCTTGCGATTTATGGTCTCAACATGACTGATGATATCGCAACTGCTAAACAGCGTATTTCTCAAGAATACGATGCGTTTTCACAAACTTTGAATGATTGGGCAAAATTGAAAGAACAAGAAATTCAAGCCAAGAAAACTGCTGTCGCTGAAAAAATTCATCAAATGGATGACAAGCTGAAAGGCGAATTCCAGCAAGTTGAAAAACGTTTAGCGGAGCACCGTCAGGCACTCAATCTAGCGCTCAGCAATTTGAAAAAGAAAGCGGCGAACTAATCCAATTTTTAAGATTTTGGTTTTAAGAAAAAAAGCTCCCTATGGGGGCTTTTTTTTATTTGTAATTCAGGATACATATGAAGATCAAGAGATAAGACAGCGTAGCATTATGGAAATGAAAAATATCCCTTTTGGACTAACCAACTGGGATGAAATTGAAACGGAGCGCTTTGAAGGTGAACAAGGCTATGCCCTATGGCGTACACAAACTTTTGACGCAATCCGTGTCAGAATGGTGGAATATTCACCGGGCTATATCGCTGACCATTGGTGTTCCAAAGGTCATATTCTGTTTTGTTTAGAAGGCGAGCTTCATACAGAGCTACAAGATGGACGGGTATTCACGCTAAAAGCAGGTATGAGCTATCAAGTGGCAGATATGGTAGATCCGCATCGCTCCTATTCTGACATTGGCGCACGCTTATTTATTGTGGACTAATCATCACAGATTCATTGCTAGCAAGTTTTCAAGTTTAATCCCTGCAGATATTCTCAGGGATCACTGACGATCGACTTCAACAGCAACAACTAAACCATTAACGATTTACTGCAGATTTGGCGTACATCACCTTCTGCAACTTTGCTATAGTTTCAGCATACTCAGTTTTTGCCTTCATCTTATGCAATTCAATCCACGCTACCCATCCCTTCCAGCCAAGCTCTATCACCATCAAATGCCAGTACCGCTCAAAGGAGCGAAAGCTGGACATTTTAATCAGGCCTTGGCTGATGAGCTGCAATGGTCTGAAGAAGATCAAGCCGCATGGGTGGAGATTTGTAGCGGTCAAAAAACCTTTTCCGAATTTGAACCTTTAGCGATGGTTTATGCAGGTCACCAGTTTGGGCAATGGGCGGGACAATTGGGTGATGGCCGTGGTCTATTGATTGCGCAAATTATAGATCGACATCAGCAAACCATTGACCTGCATCTTAAAGGTGCTGGTTCTACCCCCTACTCACGTATGGGCGATGGCCGTGCAGTACTGCGCTCGACCATCCGTGAATATCTCGCAGGTCATGCGCTGAATAGTTTAGGCATTCCCTCTAGCAATGCGGTGGGTTTTACCAGCTCTGAGCAAGGCGTGCAGCGTGAAAAATTAGAACTGGGTGCAATGATGCTGCGTACTTCTGACTGTCATATTCGTTTTGGGCATTTCGAATGGATCAATCAATACCAAGGTGATTTACTAGCTGAATTCACGCAAAAATGCATCGAATGGCATTATCCAGAATGCCTCGATGCTGAGCAGCCGATTTTAGCATTTGCCACTCAAGTGATTCAGCGTACTGCGGTGATGATTTCACATTGGCAACTGGTGGGTTTTGCGCATGGCGTGATGAATACGGATAACCTCAATATTACTGGCTCGACCCTCGACTTTGGGCCTTATGGCTTTATGGAACGCTTCCGTCCCAATTGGATTAACAACCACTCAGATTATCAAGGGCGCTATACCTATCAGCAGCAGCCGAGTATTGGTCATTGGAATTTATGGCAATGGCTAAATAATCTAGTGCCACTGTGTCCTACCGATTATGACAAAGAGCAATGGAAAGAAGCACTCGCCCAATGTTTAGAACATTTTGAGCCGACATTTTTAGAACATTACAAAATGGGCTTGGCGCGAAAAATGGGATTGCCTAGTTTTCATAAAGACAGCTTCGACTGTGCCATGGCTTTCCTACGCATATTGCAAGCTGAGCAACTGGATTACACACAAAGCTTCCTGCGACTGCAAAATAAACAATATGAAGTGATTAAAGATGATTGCTTAGACCGCCATGCTTTTGAAAGCTTTTTGGCACAATATGAAGCGATTCGTGAGCATCAGGATGTTGCGACTTTAGATGCGGAAATGGCAAAAGCCAATCCACAGTATATTTTGCGAAATCATATGGCGCAAAAGGCCATTGAGCAGGCAGAGCGCAATGATTTTTCTGAAGTTGAGCGTTTATTTACATTGCTGAGCCAGCCTTATCTGAAACAGCCTGAACTGGAAGTGCCAGAAGATTTAGCACCATTGCCAAATGATGTGCCTGAAGTGATGGTCAGTTGTTCGTCTTAAACATTTATCCACAAAATCATCAATTAATCTGGTCAAAATTGTGGATAATTTAGACATTATCCATAATTGAAAAATGGATGGGCTACGAAAGCGCTTCATCCTCTAAATTATAATGACAAGAAAACGTATCGCCATTTTTAGTTTCGCCATCCTGATCTGCCTTGTTGCAAGCTATGCGGGCTATCAAAAATTTGAAAAATATCTACCTACACCTGCCAATGCACTGGCTTTTCCACCTGAATTAACTGTTGCACAAATTCAAAAAATTCGCACAGAAACACCAATTGATAATATTCAGGTACATAAAGCGCAGCGTTATTTAGAGTTGAAACATCAAGATCAGGTCATTCGTCGTTACCCGATGCGTCTGGGTTTTCAACCGCTTGGACATAAAGTTCAAGAAGGTGACGGAAAAACGCCCGAAGGCACATATACGATTGATTGGCGCAATCCGCAAAGTTCATTTTATAAATCACTGCATATCTCTTACCCCAATGCGACCGATAAACAAACTGCTAAAAATTTAGGAGTTTCTGCAGGTGGTGACATTATGATTCATGGTTCTGCGACCAGTTTACAAATGAAAGCTGCACCACAACTGATGACCTATTTCCCACAAAAAGATTGGACTTGGGGCTGTATTGCAGTGCGCAATATTGATATGGATGAAATTTGGCAATTGGTGAATAATGATACGGCGATTCATATTCATCCTTAATATTAAATACAGTCTTTATTTTTTGGGTTCTTCCAGATGATTTCATTACACGCTGTAGCTGCAAAGACAGCCTTAGACTTGCCTGAAACAACCTGTAGCCAGCCTTTTGGCGAAGGCTGCGATGTGTTTAAAGTGATGGATAAGGTCTTTATGCTGAGTTTTCATTTGGAAGGCAAAGCAGCTGTTAATTTAAAGGTGCTGCCTGACAATGGCACGATGCTCAGGGATATTTATCCCTTTATTCGTGCAGGTTGGCATATGAATAAGCAGCATTGGATTTCAGTTTTTGCAGATGAAGAATTGGAACAAGATTTACTACAAGATTTGGTGCTGAATTCTTATGAATTAGTGGTGTCGAAGTTAAATAAAGGACAGCGGCAGAGGATTGAGTTGCTGAGGAGTGTTTAGATTGAGTACTCTTCCCTTACGATTAAATTGATGTTATGAACTGGATTTCTGGTAAACATAAGTTAAATAAACCTATCGAACTAAGATGCATCTTTGTAATATTTTAATTACAATAAAAAAATAAATTAAGTTTTGTATATATAATGTTGATTTTTATAGCGCTAGTTGTTGGGATTATTCTTTTTATTTACTCAGATAAGAAGAATTCTAGGCTTTTAGATGAAAAAACTTTAAGACCTATGAGTGAGTGGTTTGTTATAGCTGCAAATTCTAGCAAAAGGCAGCAACGGTTGATGTCATGGAGCATTTTACATCAAGCATGTCATACCTTGGCTAAGCAAGGTCATATTTATGAACAAGATTTTAAAAAGTTAATGAAAACAAAAGGGTTTAATCCAGCAAATTTTGTTTTCTCAATATTAGATGAAGCTGAAAAAATTAATACTAATCCAGATATTAATAATGTTGATATCCAACTAAGTAAAATATGGGAGACAGGACAAGCTAGAAACTTTGTAGCTAATAGCATAGTTATAATTTTAACTAAGAAAACTGCTTTATTTCCTGGGGCTCATCAATTGGTTTTATTGGCGCACTCATCTGCTGGTCCCCAAATAAATTGGGATAATAAGTAATATAATTTTAAAGTTTTCCTAAAATTAACATAATACACGTTATACGAAATGCTTTTGTTAGAACCCATATAAAGCCGCCTAGAACTCAGCGCACTGAAACGGTTTTCATTTGAAAACCCACACAATCTGCCTATTTTTCAAACACTTTTAAAAGCGATATTTAGCGCACGAAATTAAAACGGCTAAACGTCAAAAGGTTCTTCCCTGAACCTTATGCACATTAAACCTTCTACATCTGCATCACTTTAAACAACACAAACAGCAATACAATCCACACTGGCAACATCAACACCGACAACATAAAACCCTGCATCCACATGATGTATAAAATCATCAGCATAAATGCCAAAACCAGATAGTTTGTAAATGGCGCAAATAAAGCGGGGAACTTAGTTTGAATGCCCTGCTGTTGCATCGCTTTTCTAAATTTCAAATGAATCAGACTAATCAAAATCCAGTTGAGTACCGCAGCCGCCACCACGATGTAAATCAAGTAACTCAATGCCTTTTCAGGCAAGAAATAATTCAGCAGCACGCAGCCAAAAATCAACAAAGCTGAAAATAAAACCGCCGCAATCGGTGTACCGTGTTTATTGACCTGTTTAAAAACTTTTGGCGCATTTCCCTGCTCTGCCAGCCCCAACAGCATACGACTGTTGGCATACATCCCGCTGTTGCAGACCGAAACTGACGCCGTCAAAATAATAAAGTTCAGCAAATGCGCTGCCCAATCAATGCCCATCTGCTTAAAAATCAACACAAAAGGACTATGCTCTAAGCCACCTAATTGCAACTGATTCCACGGCACTAAAGACAGCAGCACGGCCAAAGAACAGATATAAAATAGAAAAACACGAATTACCGTTTGATTGACGGCTTTTGGAATATTTTGATCAGGATTTTCCGTTTCTGCCGCTGCCATACTGATCAACTCAATGCCCCCAAACGCAAACATCATGAACGCCAACATATAAAACAGGCCATCAAACCCATGGGGAAAGAAACCACCATGTGCCCACAAATTACTGATAGAGGCTGTCGAACTTGCATCTGCGGTCAGCAGCAAATACACACCAAACACAATCATCGCGACAATCGCCAAGACCTTGATCATCGACAGCCAAAATTCAGATTCGGCATACAATTTGACGTTGGCTAAATTAGCGAGACTGATCACTACAAAAAACACCAGCACCGACATCCACGCAGGGACATGCGGCCACCAATAATTGACATATTTACCAATGGCTGTCAGCTCGGTCATCACGACCAAAATATATAAAATCCAGTAATTCCAACCCGTTAAGAAGCCGGGAAACTTACCCCAATATTGAAAAGCAAAATGACTAAATGAACCTGTTACAGGCTCCTGTACGATCATTTCCCCCAATTGGCGCATGATTAAAAATGCGATGATACCGCCAATGAAATAGCCCAAAATGATTGAAGGTCCTGCCGACTCAATGATTTGAGCAGAACCTAAAAACAATCCTGTGCCAATTGCACCGCCCATGGCGATTAATTGAATATGACGGTTCTTTAAACGTCGTTGCAGTTTGGGCGTTTCACTATTCAAAACAAACTCTCATCGTATATAACGCAAGGAATTGTAATAGCTTCCAACCGAATTATCTAACTTGTATATTTACAGTTAGCACCGTGTTTATTTTTTCCGAATCTTTTATCTTTTTTGAATCAACGCATAAGTATTAAATACGCTCAAAAAATAACTTCGTTTGAAATAAAGCAGACTGAAAATTTTAGTCTGACCAAGGCTATTTTGTGGCATTAAATGCATTGGAATATTCTACATCTCCTTGAGGGTTCGTATTTCTAAAGCTAATGGCTTGAAAATATTCTTTAGGCACATTGGCTAAGTGCAGATCAGGAAAAACTTGAAAGCCAAAACGAGCATAATAATTCGGGTCACCCAATAATACACAGCCTGCCGCATCCATCGTTCTTAATTCTTGGAGTGCCGCTTGCATCAGTCTTGTGCCAATCCCTAAACCTTGCTTGTTTGGTAAAACAGATATTGGACCTAAACCATACCACCCTGTTTCACCCGTAGATAAACTCACGGGCGAGACAGCCACATGACCCACAATTTCCTGCTGTTCTTCTGCAACCAATGAAATCGTTAATTGCTGCTCTTTTCTGAGTTGATTCACAATGAAATGTTCAGTATGACTGCTATGTTCTGCATTTAAAAAAGCCGCCTTGGTGACGTTTTCAATCGCTAAAATATCTTCCGATTGTTCTTTTCGAATCTTGATCTGCATTGAGATTTCTCACTTTCAGTAATAAAAAAGCGGATAAGTTCGCACTCATCCGCTTTCATTGTTTTTATCAAAAATAACTTACTCTTCAGGATATTCAAAACGGTAACCCACACCATACACCGCTTGAATCCACTCATGACGGTTGCCCGTTTCTGCTGCATCAGAAATTTTACGGCGTAAGTTTTTGATATGACTATCAATCACACGGTCCGCCACTTCAAAGCTATCCGGATTGATATGATCCAGCAATTGAGCACGTGAATAGACTTGCCCGACATGCTCTAAAAATAGCTCAAGCAAACGGAATTCGGTCGGAGTTAAGCTCAATGCTTTTTGTTGATACCAAATTCGCTGCTGTGCTTTATCCATACGGAATAAATCATTGGCTTCAGGCTCAGCTTTACGCTCTAAACGACGTAAAACGGCTTGTACACGTGCAACCAGTTCTTTCGGACTAAATGGCTTACAGACATAATCATCTGCACCCATATTTAAGCCCAATACACGGTCAATTTCTTCGGTACGTGCTGTCACCATAATAATTGGAAGATCAGACTGTTCACGTACTTTACGGCAAATGGTTAAGCCATCCATACGTGGCACCATCAAATCCAAAATCATCAGACTTGGCTTACGTTGAGTGAAACTGTCATAGGCTTCTTGACCATCATGAAACATGCTGACTTCAAAGCCTGCAGCTTCTAGATAATCTCGCACCAATTGTGCAAGTTCGACTTCATCTTCAACCAACATGATATGTTTCATGCATGCTTCCTTTTATGGTTTCATCTGTTTTGGGAAGGTTAATTTGCAACGCAAACCACCCAATGGAGAATGATCAAAGCTCAATTCTCCGCCCAATGCTCTAGCAATTTTTACGGATAATGCCAATCCTAATCCTGTACCACCCGTTGCGCGAGTCCGTGAATCATCCACACGGTAAAAACGCTCACCTAAACGTGCTATCTGCTCATCACTTAATCCATATGGACTATCATCAACATAGACTGTCCAGTTCTGATCATCTTGTTCGGTGTGCACATGTACTTCGCCACCCGCCTCAGTGTAACGAATACTATTGCCCAACAAGTTGACCATAATCTGTTTAAAACGGTCTATATCTAATTGTAATGTTGTGCCTTCGCCTGTTGCGGTAATTTTCAAATCTGCTTGCTCAAACTTTGGCTTAAAGCTTTCAACTTCTTGCATCACCACATCCCACGGGTTGAGCGAGGTCAAATAACAATTCAGCTGTTGTGCATCGGCTTGGGCTAAATCTGCCAAATCTTTGGTCAATTTTTTCAAACTGCTGACCTGATTTAACATCGAAGCAAAATGCTCAGGCGTTGGTTTGCGAATACCATCTTGCATCGCTTCAATCTGCGCCTGCAATACTGCCAATGGCGTTTTTAACTCATGGGATGTATCTGCCACCCACTGACGACGTGAGGTTTCATGCTGATTTAAAATCACTGCCAATTGGTTTAATTCATTGGATAAATCGCCCAATTCATCATTACGGTTCACGGTAATTTGATGCTGATAATTACCTTGGGTCAATTCGCGCGTACCCATCAATAAGCGTTGAATTGGCTTTTTAAAATAAGTTGCCAATAACAATGCAGCAATCAAACTTGCAATAAACGTAAGCACATAAACCAATAATAAATAACGTTTTTGCTTACTAAAGAAGTTAATACTGATCGCATCATCTTGCTCAAGTACAGGTTTGAGCCCCAAGTACCCCACGATTTGATTATTCACCATAATCGGACGATACGAAATCTGTTCATCTGTCGGTTCACCCACGACAAATTGACGATGCACATCATATAAAGATAAGCGAGAACTTAAACCCAAACGGTCAGGCATCGAGATAAATTGTTTTTTACCCTTTTCTGCTTGGTTCTGAGCAGATTGCTGTTCTTGGTTTTCTGAATTTTTATCTTTAGGGCGGAATATATTTTGATTGGAACTCAGCGGAAACTTCAATCCTTCAAAAGGCTGAAATTCTGAAGGTAAATTCTTTTCTAAAAGATTTAATTCTTCCGTTTTTTCCGCTGTAGTTTGCTGTGGATTTTGTAGCATCGTGCTTGAGTTGACTAAGCTATGGTCTTCAAAATAACGTTGCTGTAATGCAATATCATATTGACGACGCAACCACCAACGCGACAATCGATCATAATCATCTGGTGCAGCTTGCCCTTCAATCTGCAAAATTTGCGCTTGAATCGCATTGCCCCAATCATGATATACAGCATAAACTTCGGCTAAATTATCAATCACATGATCGAGCTTTTGCATTTCAACATCAGCCACATATTTGGTAAAATTACGTTGCATATTCCAATGCAAAACCCCCAAACTTACTGTCGTAATGACGAGTGTCGTCAGTAGCACAGTAAAAAATAGGCGCAAGGCAATCGGGATACGGCGTATTTTCAAAAGAGAACTCTCATTTTTCTTCTATATTCATTATTGTAACGAACACTCAGCCAAAAAACTCTCCATTGTTTCTTCATCATTATTATTTAATCTTTAACCATCAAATAATCATCTGCTTTGGTGGGGTAATAGACTATGAATAATATGACGAAAATGGCTTTAATCAGCGCTGGTGTATTGAGCATGGGCGCATTAACAGCTTGTCAATCTACGACTGCACCGAAAGATGCGGATCATGGTCGTATGATGAAACAACATCATGGCGATCACGAACGTAAAATGTCACCAGAGCAACGTGAACATTTTAAAGAAATGCGTGCGGAACAACGCCAAGTATTCACTGAAATGCAAAAAGCATGTGACAGCAAAACCGTTGGTACTGCTGTGCAAGTGAAAGCTGGCGATAAAGCGATTGATGGCACTTGTGTCATGACTTTCAAAGCCGACCGTAAAGCGATGAAAGAAGCGCGTGGTGAACACAAACCAATGCGCGGTGAACATCGTCCAATGCGTGGTGATATGCAAGGCCATATGCAACGCGGCGAGCCAATGACCGATGCCCAACGTGCTGAATTAACCAAACAGTTTGACCAACGTCTTGCACAGCGCCAAGCGAAGCAGCAAGCCATTGCCAAAGCATGTCAAGGCAAAACTGACGGTACAGCAGTGGCATTTAAAGTTGGCGAACAACAAATCAATGGTAAATGTGAAGTGCGCTTCCAACCGAAAGCCCCTGTAGCGCCTACAGCAGCCCCTGTAAAATAAGTTTTAGTTACTGCGCAATTCAATTGCGTTCGAAAAGGCACTCATTTGAGTGCCTTTTTTGTTGGACATATCTTTTTACGCTTTTTGACTATTTGTGTCATTCAAAATAGGTGAAAACCGTTTACACTCAACGCACTTAGCATTTGCAAGGGATAATTCTTTGACTTTACAGTCACCAAGAAATACCCCTGAAATGCTTGTACCCAATAACAAGATGTTGCACGATTAGAACCATTCCAAGACGTGTCATTGAAGATACGTTCCAATGTTTATTTAGGATTATTAACGCTGGTAAAAACCAGTATTGAGGAAAACGATATGCCACAATACAAAGCGCCCTTACGTGATATGCAATTTGTTCTGCATGAACTTTTAAACGCAGAAGAGCATTATTCAAAACTGCCTGCATTTTCAGAAACCGTAAGCCGTGAGTTGGTTGACCAATATCTAGAAGCTGCTGCTGACTTCTGTGAAAATGAACTTTCTCCTCTAAACCAAGTGGGCGACCGCGAAGGTTGTACTTGGAACGATGGTGTTGTTACTACGCCAACTGGTTTTAAAGAAGCGTACCAAAAATATATCGAACTCGGCTTCCCATCGCTTTCTGCTGAAGAACAATACGGCGGTCAAGGCTTGCCAGTTTCTTTAGGCAACATCATTTCTGAAATGGTCGGCACATCAAACTGGGCTTGGGGTATGTACCCTGGTCTTTCTCACGGTGCTGTACGTACTTTAGAACATCACGGTTCACAAGAACAAAAAGACACGTACCTGCCTAAACTTGTTTCAGGTGAATGGACAGGTACCATGTGCTTAACAGAATCTCATGCAGGTTCTGACTTAGGTATTATCCGTTCTAAAGCTGAACCACAAGCAGATGGTAGCTACGCAATCTCTGGCGAGAAAATCTTTATCTCTGCTGGTGAACACGACATGGCTGACAACATCATCCATATCGTACTTGCTCGTCTTCCTGGCGCGCCTAAAGGCACTAAAGGTATTTCATTATTCATCGTACCTAAATTCAATGTGAATGCAGACGGTTCAGTGGGTGAACGTAATGCTGTACGTTGTGGTTCGATTGAACACAAAATGGGTATCCATGGTAACGCGACTTGTGTCATCAACTTTGACAACGCAAAAGGCTTCTTGATTGGCCCTGAAAACCGCGGTCTAAACTGCATGTTCACATTCATGAACACTGCACGTATTGGTACAGCGATCCAAGGTCTTTCAGCTTCTGAAGGTTCGTTCCAAGGTGCTCTTGCATACGCAAAAGATCGTCTAGCAATGCGTTCACTTTCAGGCCCTAAAGCGCCTGAAAAAGAAGCCGATCCAATTATTGTTCACCCTGCTGTTCGCAACATGCTAATGACACAAAAATCATTTGCTGAAGGTGCGCGTGCATTGGTTTACTTATTGTCTCTACACGCTGACGTGGTTGAGCAAGGTGCAACTGAAGAAGAGCGTAAAGCTTCTGACAATATCTTGTCTTTATTGACTCCAATTGCAAAAGCATTCTTAACTGAAACAGGTTCTGAGTCTGCAAAACACGGCGTTCAAGTCTTCGGTGGTCACGGCTTCATTTCTGAACACGGCATGGAACAAATCGTACGTGATACACGTATCTCTTGCTTGTACGAAGGTACAACTGAAATTCAAGCAATTGACTTGTTAGGTCGTAAAGTTTTGGGTACTCAAGGTGCAATGTTGAAAGACTTCACTAAGATCATCCACAAATTCACAGAAGCAAACAAAGACAATGCTGCATTGAAAGAATTTGTTGAACCGCTTGCTGCTCTTAATAAAGAGTGGGGTGATTTGACAATGCAGATTGGTATGAAAGCAATGCAAAACCCTGAAGAAGTGGGCGCTGCAGCTGTCGACTACCTATACTTCTCTGGTTATGTAACCCTTGCTTACCTATGGGCTCGCATGGCGCTTGTTGCTCAAGAAACATTGGCTGCTGGTACAACTGACGTTGATTTCTACAACGCAAAAGTAACGACTGCCCGTTTCTACTTCAAGAAAGTTTTACCGCGCGTTCGCTCACATGTTGACGTAATCGCTGGCGGCCTAGATCCATTGATGGCATTGGATGCAGAACACTTTGCATTCTAATGTGAATATCTAAAACGATATTCAAAAAATTGTACTCCTGAGTACAGAAATAGAGAAAGGACGGTCATAGCTTTGGCAGTCCTTTTTCTTTATAAATAGTCCCATAGTTGTACTTGGCTCAATCATCCACACGCTTCGATGTCGATTTAAATTGATCCAAGCCCTCAGATTCAAAAAATAAACAGGTGAACGAACATGCCAATTTATAATGCGCCTCTTGCTGATATGAAATTCATCTTAAATGATGTGTTTAAAGCAGAACAATTCTGGCAAAACAACGAAAATCTTGCACACGTTGATTCAGCGACTGCTGAAGCCATTCTTGAAGAAATGGCGAAGTTTGCGCAAAACGTGACTCATCCTCTTAACCGTACAGGTGATGAAGAAGGCGCAACCTATAGCAATGGCAATGTTACGACTCCTGCTGGCTTTAAAGAAGCATTTAAGCAATATGCAGAAGGCGGTTGGATTGGTCTAGCAGCAGATGAAGAATGGGGCGGTCAAGGCATGCCAAAAATGCTGACTGTGCTTGCAGACGAAATGCTATTCGCGACGAATCCATCATTCATGCTCTACCCACTTCTTTCTGTAGGCGCTGGCATGGCGTTGAACAGCTATGCATCGCAAGAGCAAAAAGAAACTTACCTACCAAAAATGTACACTGGCGAATGGTCAGGCACCATGTGCTTAACTGAACCACATGCAGGTACAGATTTAGGCATTATCAAAACCAAAGCTGAACGCAATGAAGACGGTACTTACAACATCACAGGTACGAAAATCTTTATTACTGGCGGTGACCACGATCTGTCTGAAAACATCATTCACTTGGTATTAGCGAAAACACCTGATGCACCTGCGGGCTCACGTGGTATTTCATTGTTCATCGTACCGAAATTCTTGGTTAATGCAGACGGTTCACTTGGCGAACGTAATCACGCAGGTCCGGGTTCTATCGAACACAAGATGGGTATTAAAGCGTCTGCGACTTGTGTCATGAACTTTGATGGTGCTAAAGGTTACCTCGTTGGTAAAGAAAATGAAGGCCTTGCTGCGATGTTCGTGATGATGAACTACGAACGTCTATCTATGGGTATTCAAGGTTTAGGCGCATCTGAATTCGCTTATCAAAATGCGGCGCAATATGCGACTGACCGTTTACAAGGTCGTAGTGCATCTGGCGTTCAATCACCAAGCAAACCAGCGGACAGCATCTTAGTTCATGGTGATGTACGTCGTATGTTGTTAAATGTACGTGCAAACAACGAAGCATCTCGTGCTTTTGCCGTATATGTAGGTCAACAGCTCGACATTACTAAGTTCTCTACAGACCCAGAAGCAGTGAAAGCAGCCAACAACCGTGTTGCGCTATTAACGCCAATTGCGAAAGCATACTTAACCGATACCGCATTCCAAGCGACTTTAGATGCGCAAATGTGTTTCGGCGGCCACGGCTTTATCCGTGAATGGGGTATGGAACAGTGCATCCGTGACCTACGTATTGCTCAAATTTACGAAGGTACGAACGGTGTTCAATCTCAAGACTTAATCGGTCGTAAAACCATTAAGTGCAATGGTGAATTCATTGCAGAATACATCCAAGAAATTCGTGATTTCGCGAACAACATGGATTCTGACTTGAACTATATCAAAGATGCCACTTTAGATGCAGCTGCAGAAATTGAATCAGTGACTCAGTATGTACTTGAAGCAGCACGTGAAAATACAGAATTCTCAAACTCTGCTGCGGTTGATTATCTACATGCTGTAGGTTTGTTAAGCTTCGCTTATATGTTTGCGCGCATTGCCAATGCTGCGAAAGACAAAGATGGCGACTTCTACCAAAACAAACTTGCATTAACTATGTACTTCACTCAACGCGTTCTTCCTGAATTGGCTGTACGTATTGCGAAAGTAAAAGCAGGTTCTGAAGTAATCATGAACTTCTCTGAAGATTATTTTACCAATCAGGCTTAATTTCTAAAGTCTTAAAAAACGCCCGATTATTCGGGCGTTTTTTTTCACTTATTTCTGTACAGGTCTTATTGTATAACGACTAAGTAATGCTCTTTTTCCAAGAAAAAATTTATAAACGCGCTTACTTATTCGCAATCACCCAATTCCATGCGATATGTAAAACAAGGATAGAGCTGATCACCTAGCATTGGAAATTTAGCCCAATACGTTTTATCTTTATTTTGTTTAAATCCTGCTTTAATTAAGACACTTTGTGACGCTAGATGTTCCTCAGCACAAAAGGATGAAACAACTTTAGTGACGTGATTCTGCTTTAAGTACCCAATTACCCCAATTAAAGCTTCAACCATATAACCTTGCTTTTGAAACTTACGTCCAATCCCAAAATGAATTTCTCCATGATTTTCTTGACTGATGAAATACAGCACGCCCATTGCTACTTGCGTATTTGTATCACTAATCACCCATGCAAAATCACGATTATTTATTGTCCAATAATGATCTGCCCACTTTTCTAGTACATTCCTAGTCTGTTGAATAGTTAAATGTGGCAACCGCTGCAGAAAACGAGTTGCCTCTATATTCGAAAAATATGTTTCGAATAATGAAACTTCATCTCCTAGCTGATACTTTCTAAGGCATAAACGTTCAATTTCAATCGTATTGGGCATGGTCATTCAGCCTATTATTTAATGGGATAAAAATTTTTTATCGACTCCGCCATCTCAGCATTCGAAGTCTCCAAAGCTTTTTCCACATTATCAGCATCTGTGGCGCTGCGGTTTTGACTTACCTTAAACTTTCCCACCATTGAGCTAATTTTTATTTCGATAGCAGCAATTTTTCCTAGTTGTTCTTGTACAAAATCTTCAGGCGCATCCCCCATTTTCCATGGTACAGGCTGAGTCGCTTCGTGCTGACGGGTTAGTCGGGCAAGGATTCCTCTTAAATATTTTTCATCTGCAACTTTACGAATTGTGCCTTTGACATGTACCACACGATAATTCCAAGTCGGTACAACACGATGATGTTCTTGCTTCCCTGCATACCAATTTGGCGAAATATAAGCATCTGCTGCCTGAAAAATCACATAGACCTCAGCAGACTCATTCAAAAGATCAAACATTGGGTTGGCTTTGGCAATATGACCACGTAAAACACCAAATTCACCTGCTTGAGCATCATACTCAAGCGGCAAATGATTCACCTCTAGTGCCCCATCAGAATCAATTATCACTACTGTTGCCAATGGATATTGCTGGATCAGTTCAATTAAATCGGCTAAATTTTCATGCTGAAAATGTGTAGGTAAATACATGTTTTTCTAATCATTTAGAGGAGTATCAGTTGCCTCAACTTAACATCAAATACGTGAAAAGCTAAATAAAATATTTTTGTCATTCTCACGTCATGTGCATGAAATTTGCTTGTTATTTAATGAGTTTATAAAAGATATGTACAGGAGGAAAAATGACACATCGCGATCCTAAAGTAGAAAAAGTTGAGGCCCTCCTAGACCGTTTTGGCAATCTTGCAGTGGAAGGTTTCCACTATGTTGCCCTATTTGTGATTGGCTGCATGATCTTATGGTCAGCAGGTCACACGATTTTTGAAATTATCACCATTAAGCAATTCGCAACGATTGACGATATTTTGCTGTTATTTATCTATCTTGAACTGGGTGCAATGGTTGGTATTTACTTCAAAACCAATCATATGCCAGTACGGTTTTTAATTTATATTGCGATTACTGCCCTAACCCGCTTGCTCATTGCAGACATTCAACATGACCATAAAGCGGATATGGGACTGATCATTACCACAGGGTCGATTCTAATTTTAGCTGTGGCCATTTTGATCGTGCGTTATGCCTCTTGGACGTATCCATCAGTGATTCGCGATAAACATTCAGAGAAACCGCTGCCTGAAGGCAAAACCCCACGACCGCAAGATGATGAATTGGCTTAAATATTAAACACAAATCCCCCTCAATCCCCCTTTACTAAAGGGGGAGACTGACGCGATAAACATTCAGAGAAACCAATGTCTGAAGGAAAAACCCCACGCCAGCAAGATGACGAATTGGCTTAATCCAAAAATCTTTCCCTCTCCTTTTAGGAGATGAGTAGCACTGCTACGCAAGGGAGAGGTTATAAAACTTAACGATTCGGCACCAAAACATATCGCCCATTTTCAAAGATCCAATAGGTCCCACTTGGTGGTGCTGGAAGTCCTAAACGTTGCCAATCGCTGATAAAGGTATAGGTTGAGCTCGATATGCTTGCGCTGGCAGGATCACCATTCACCCATGTATAACTCTGCGAATTTTGAGTAATCGTCGTCGGAGCATTGTACTGAATACTGATACCAGCCTGTGGGTACTGCGGATAAGGTCGGTTTGGATATTGAGGATAAACTGGAGGACGATGTGGGTAGTTCGGGTAATGTTGCGGATAGTTATGACCATATTGTGGATAGCCAGGTCTGTTCATCGCTGGTGGTCGTTTAGTGGTATCGACACCTTGATAATTGGACCATTTATTTTCCGCAAAAGCACCAGCTGAAGCACTCATTAGTACTATGCCTGCCATTGCATAAAATAGTGTCGCTTTCATTCGACAATCCTCCACATTCAATACTCACAGTATAAAGAGCATTTTAGGAGAAAAAATGAATAAAAATCCATCAAATGCAATAATTTGTTAATTTCCCGACCAAGCTTAACCCTATTTCACACCACCCTGTTTTTCACTGGAATATGCTAAGATTGATTTTATTTCGTAGTGGATCAAACGCTGTGTCTGAATTAAGTTTTGACCGACTTCATCAATTTTTTTCTAAAGTTCCAAGTATTCAAGAACAACTCATCGACTCTTACGGTACCGATGGTCAAACAGCTTGGTGGTTCAAATTTCAAATTGATGTTGATCATCCTTTAGCATGGCAAACCGTTCAAGAATTGGGTCATGTCCTCAACTACATTTCTAAAAATGAACGCTTACCGACTCAATTTTTACCTGTTTCTCCTCCGCCTTATATGAACGGTGAAGCAAAACAATTCTTGTCTTGGGTTATTCAGTGTAACCATGCCGACTTTCCGCCAGACGTAATTTGTGATTGGCTAGAAGCACGTTTGCCACAGCCTGTCGATGATGCAGAAAAATGGAAAATCAAAACTGATATTAAAGAATTAGATCAAATGACGGATAAGGACTTGGACGAAATCGTTCCACCAAATCCTGAACCGAAGAATTAAAACTGATTAAATCCCCCCTAACCTCCCTTTTTAAAAGAGAGGAAAGTCCCTCTTTGAAAAAGAGGGATTTAGGGAGATTAAGACAACAATTCTAAAAAGTCGACAACCCGCTCCATTCCATAAAGCGATACATTGCATATTTCAATGTCGATTCATCTGCGTATTTGCTGTAATCGACACTCATTTGCTTAGTATCCAAATTTGACCAAGCCGTATTAAAATACTGCGATGCATCTTTAAATACTTGAGCATCTTTCAAGCCAATTACACGTAAATCCGTTTCTAAATTATAGTTTTTTAAATTACGCGCCGTGAAGTTTGCCGAACCTAAAATCATATCCGCTTGATCAGCCGTCCGTTTTAAAATCATCTTGCTATGGCACTGCTCACCGTTGGTATTACACCAGCGCACATCAATGCCAGCATCGTGTAATTCGGATGCCACTGGACGGTTCGGAATTCCATTTTTAGTACGTCCAAAAGCATCTTTATTCGGATCAAGCAGCACACGGACTTTTACACCACGTTCATGTGCAGCAATTAATTCTTTAATAATTTTGCGTTCAGACAAATAGAACATCGCAATATCAATTTCTGTACCCGCTTTTTGTGCCGTGCTAATCATGTCTAATACGCCATCATAAATGGCTTTCTCAGTCAGCACTTGTACTTGAGGCTCAGTTTTCGCGGCTTCCACGTCCTTAATCACCACAAAAGGAATATTGCCTTTCGACATCATGCCAACCGCTTGTTCTGTTTTGAGTAGATCAATTGCAGTCCTGCCCTTCACCGTCAGTGCAACATTGGAATGTCGTGAACTGCCATCGTGCGGGTTCATTGAGGTTACGAGACCTTTCCAGCCATCCACAGTATCAACCACTAAGGTTTTACGGTGATTGGCTTTAAAGTTAAACAGATCCATATAACTGCGGATCGTGACTTTTTCTGTCCCTAAAGGATTGGGTAACCAGCCTTTTTGTGGGTTATTTCCAATGTCCTGACAGCAAATATACCAAAAGCCCGACCATACAGGGTTTGACGCACGAAGCGGCACCAAATTGGTTTCCATTAACTCAATTCCACCCTGACGCAGTTGACGATAATGTTCGGGCTGAATGCCACCATAGACTGAATTGACCGGATCTGTGATCACAAAAATTTCGACTTGTGGGGATAGACGGCGCTTCATAATCAAAGCATCTGTCAATTCTTGCGTAAACTGCTCATGTTCTAGTTGAGAATCGCCGACTTGCTGATTGAATAAGAACATATCCATTACAATGGTGGATTGAGCTTCCTCAATCATTTTTAGCATTTCTTTAAAAATACGATGCTCTTGTTGCTGTTTTCCTTGTGCATCAATATACGTTTCATCCGCAAGAAAATTCACTTCTGTATGACGTAATTTCCCCGTGTAATCAAGCCCTTCTGGTAATGGCTTCAAGGTGTGATACGTTGCCGAAGCTAAATAACCTAAAGCCAACAACCCAATCACCACACTGACATAGCGACGGCGTGACCAATTGAGCTTTTGATGTATTCGTTGAATGATGCGCATAAGAAAAAACCTAGTCTAATGCGCTCAGACTAGGTTCTATTCATTGATTTTTCAAGAGGATTTCTGTGACTTTACCTAGACTTAGTCAGTAAAGTCTGTGCAATTTCAATTAGAAACCAAATTCAAGACCGACCGTAAAATTACGACCCACTTGTGGAATATTCGCTAAGAATGAACTGTGTGAATAGACCTCTTCATCCAGTAAATTATTGGCTTTGAAATACACACGGTAGTTATTTCGATCTTTTAACTGACCGCTATATGCCACACCTAAGTTGACCATGTTATAACCGTCAGTTGGTTGTTCATACGCGGTGATTTTGTCTTGCTTAAAGACGTGTGCATATTCTGCCTGACCTGACCAACCATCCGCAAAGTCAACATCGACTTTTGTGCCTAAACGCCCTGCCGGTACACGTGGTGCATTTTCACCATCAATTTTGCCACGGACATAATCACCAAACACACTCAGTTTATACATGTCATTGATGGCATAACCCATTTGTGCTTCAGCACCATAAAACTTGGCTTTGTCTTGGGTGTAATCAACTAAGCGGAAGTTTTTAAAATTATCTTTGGTTGCCGCATAAATGTAGTTGTCATACCAGTTGTGATACACATGAACGTGATAATCCAACTGATCTTTTTCATAGTGGAAGCCCAATTCTAGATTATTGGATTTTTCTACATCCAGATTTTCATTTCCACGCTCATAGGTATTGGTCGCAAAATGCTTTCCGTTGGCATATAGCTCTTGCGCCAATGGCAAACGCTCTTGATGTGACCCCACGAGTGACAATTTATAGTTTGGCGCGAACTCCCAGTTCACGGCACCTGAGTAGGAAATACCATAGTCGTCATAATCTTTTTGTTCAGAATCAATCTCAATTTTTTGCTGATCGACACGGGTACCCAACTCGATATGGAAATCGCCAAATTGTTTATGCTCTAAACCAAAAACACTCCATTTTTGCGTTTTATTTGGATTCATCAATGACTCTTCACCACTAATATTGAGCTTTTGTTGATTGTACTGTGTTCCGATCACTCCTTCCCAATTGGCAATCGGGTTATGCACCAATTCTAAGCGTGCATCATAACCTTGACTTTTGAAGGTCGTTGCTGCGGTATTGCCTTCAATTTCATCATGCTTGTAATCGGTATAACTGGCATGTGCACGTAATTTTTGGAACCCAGCAAACGGCTCAGCTAGTTCGGTACGGAAATCATAACGTTCAGATTTTAAATCGACCCACGGACCAGCAGCATCATGGTCGTGATCGTGGTCGTCATGTGCTGAATGATCATGACCATCTGAATGCCCATGATTATCGCCGCCATCACAATGTAAATGATCATCATGTGGATGGCAGCTTTCGTATTCATGGCTATGACCGGGTAATCCATATTGATCTTGGCGGTTGGTATAAGACAGCCCAGCAAAACCACGATCGTGAATCCATGATGCACCAACACTTACATTTTGACCTTCAGCGAAGGTATTACCCACACGACGTTCTTTTTCTAACTCACCCTCATGATCATGGAAATAGTTGGGTGCGATATAGTCATTGGCTTTACGCTTTGAGCCCTCAACACGCAGTGCAAAGTTTTTACCTAACGCAGCAGTAACACCTGCACTCGCTAATTTTTCGTCGCTACCTGAGTTATAACGTAGCCCAACCTGTCCCTCTAAACCATTTTCAGGCATCTGCGTTGGAATTTTTTGATCGGTGACATTCACCAATCCACCCACAGTCCCTGCTGCATACAGTAACGTTGATGGGCCACGAATCACTTCAACTTGCTTTGCTAAAATAGGATCAACGGTAACGGCATGATCGGGTGACAGCGTTGAAACATCGGCGGTTTCAGAAGCATGTTCTAACACTTTAACTCGCGGGCCATCTTGACCGCGAATTACAGGGCGACTTGAACCTGCACCAAACTGATTTGAATATACTCCAGGTTGTCCAGCTAGTGCATCGCCAATAGTCACACCACCTTGTGCCAAATCTTTGTGCTTCATAATATTGTCTGCGACAGCAAAGTCCGCTGCACTTTGGTTTAAAGGATGCACTTGAACATTAATTGCATCTAAAGTTTGTACCTGTTGTTCTGGGTCATCTGCGTAAATACTGGGTGCAATCACTGCAAAAATTGAAATTGTGATTAAATTCTTATGAAAGTTCATTTGGAGAGGCTCAAATCTGGCTAATCTTGAATAATGTTATATTATAACATTTCAATATTTTTGCAATAAAAAACATTTCTATATCGTCTTATGCTTTAGACTCGAACTCACTTCTTTGTATTTATTGATAAATTTATTTTATTTCAATGCCTTTTACTTTATCTCATGCTGTCCTCGCCCCACCGATTTCAAAATTGACTGGAAATCGCTTGCCCATTGCCGCCCTTGCCATTGGGACAATGGTACCTGACCTATTCCGTTTATTTACCAATGCCAATTACGATGGTTCGCATCAATGGTCCGGTTTAATTTTCCCGAACTTACTGGTAGGCATAATTTTCTGTTTGCTGTGGTACAGCCTTTACCGACCGATGCTCTTGGCATTTTTTGGCTTAAATAAACCGCTCAATATTGGCAGCGTCAATCGTTTTTGCGGTTTTGTGATCGCGATCATTGCCTCTGTGATTATCGGCACGGTCACACATATTGTTTGGGATGGACTGACCCATGTGGACTTTCGAACTTTTGCATTTAAAGAGATTTTAATGCAGCCTATCAGTTTGTTTGATCACAGCTATCCTTTGCATCGTGTATTGCAAATTGGACTCTCTGCATTAGCTTTGCCTGTACTGGGCTGGATGATCTATCGTCATCATTTGCATTATCGTGGCTCAGATCTAGTCCATCGCAATATTAAACGCTATGTTTATGCGCTATTCGTCTTGTCCTTGCTGGCAGGCATTGCAAGTTATATGTATTTTGCGGACAGCATTTATGCCGATGCCTTCGTACATGATTTATATGCCTATATAGGTAAAGCGATTAATTATTTTTTTCGGGCATTTTTAGCGACATTTACAGTGGGTAGTATTTTTTTCCTACTCTTAAAATATATGACGGATATTTTCTCAAAATCATCGACATAAGTGGCTTGAGCCGTCTGAGTAGTAGGTAATTTTTATTGTTTTAGTCCGAAGTCCTTGTGACAAAATTCCCAAAAAGAGGCATAATCTCCCATTCGAATAAAAGCGGTACGCTGTTTACGTATTCGCTGACCTTAACCCATATAGTTGGATTTCTAACGCTATGATGCGAACTCATTACTGCGGTTCTTTAACCGAAGCTCAAATTGACCAAACCGTTACATTATGCGGTTGGGTACATCGTCGCCGTGACCACGGTGGTGTAATCTTCCTTGACATGCGTGACCGTGACGGTCTTGTTCAAGTGGTTATTGACCCAGATACTCCAGAAGCTTTCGCAACTGCAGACAAATCACGTTCAGAATTCGTATTAAAAATTACAGGCCGTGTACGTCGTCGTTACGAAGGTACTGAAAACGCGAATATCGTGAGTGGTCAAATCGAAGTTTTAGGCAAAGAAATTGAAGTTCTTGCTGCTTCTGAGACTCCTCCATTCCCATTGAATGACGAAAATACCAATATTTCTGAAGAAGTACGTTTGAAATATCGTTTCCTCGATATTCGTCGTCCAGAAATGTTAGATCGTTTACGTTTCCGTTCTAAATTGACTAACCTGATTCGTAACTACTTCGAAGACAATGGTTTCTTAGACGTTGAAACTCCGATCTTGACTCGTGCAACTCCTGAAGGCGCACGTGACTATTTAGTGCCAAGTCGTGTTTCTAACGGTAGCTTCTACGCACTTCCACAATCTCCACAGCTATTCAAACAGTTGTTGATGGTTGGCGGTATTGATCGTTACTACCAAATTGCTAAATGTTTCCGTGATGAAGACTTACGTGCTGACCGTCAGCCTGAATTCACACAAATCGACGTTGAAACATCGTTCATGAGTGACGATGACATCATGGATTTAATGGAACGTTTAACGGTTAAGATGTTCAAAGAACTTCTTAACGTTGAATTCGACAAATTCCCGCGTATGACTTATGCAGATGCAATGCGTGACTATGCATCTGACAAACCAGATATGCGTATTCCTTTGAAACTTGTTGACGTTGCAGACATGATGCAAGACGTTGAGTTCAAAGTATTCGCAGGTCCTGCTAAAGATCCTAAAGGCCGTATCGTTGCGCTTCGCGTACCAGGTGCTGGCGCACTTCCACGTAGCCAAATCGACGAATACACTAAATTCGTAGGTATCTACGGTGCGAAAGGCTTGGCTTACATCAAAGTCAACGAACTTGAAAAAGGTATCGAAGGTCTTCAATCTCCAATCGTTAAATTCATCGAACCAATCGTACTTGATCTATTGAAACGTGTTGGCGCTGAAAATGGCGACATCGTATTCTTCGGTGCGGACAAAGCGAAAGTTGTAAACGATGCAATGGGCGCTTTACGTATCAAAGTCGGTCATGACATGAAGCTTGCAACTTGCGAGTGGGCGCCTCTTTGGGTGGTTGACTTCCCAATGTTCGAAGAAACTGACGACGGCAAATGGACCTCTGTTCACCACCCATTCACGCTTCCAAAATCAAGCGTTGAAGAAGTGAAAAACAACCCAGGTGCTGCATTGTCTGTTGCTTACGATATGGTATTGAACGGTACCGAAGTTGGTGGCGGTTCACTTCGTATCTTCAACCTAGAAATGCAAAAAGCGATCTTTGAAGCGCTTGGCATTGGCGAAGAAGAAGCAGAAGAGAAATTCAGCTTCTTGCTTAACGCGTTGAAATTCGGTGCGCCTCCTCACGGTGGTTTGGCATTCGGTCTTGACCGTCTCGTAATGTTGATGACTGGTGCATCTTCAATCCGTGACGTGATTGCATTCCCGAAAACCAAAACTGCGGAATGTCCTTTAACTCAAGCGCCTGCGCCAGTTGAAGCGAACCAATTGCGTGACCTTGGTATTCGTTTACGCGAAAAACCAAAAGCTGAAGAAGCTAAATAATTTTTTACTTCCTTCTTTTTCTCCCTTTGGGAGGAACATAAAGAGGGAATAAAAAAGCCCTGCAAGTGCAGGGCTTTTTTTTATGTGTTATGGCTTTAAACTCTAATTTTTTAAATTTAAGTCATAGTTCAAACCAATTTTGATGAATTATGCTAATCACTCAGATACAAAGCACGCTATGATGTAGCGCATACAAGTTAACTTGGCTTAAACGCGCAATTTTGCTTAGCGATATTGCCATATATATTGATTTATTCTAATTTTTTTTGTTGCATAGATTCTGATCTTTTTCTTTATATTTTCACTTAAAGTGCAAAATCCATTGGCAAAATTTTCAACACATCCTCTGATAAAATAACCGAGAATCGCAGCTATAATGTATTTCATTTTCAAAATTCTATCTGTTCTTCCCTTAAGGTTATTACAATCTATTGCGTTATTTGCCGCATTTGTACTTTACGTTTTTAATTCTTCGATTAAACGTATTACCACAATTAATATTCAACTGGCTTATCCTGATTTAACACCCGCTGCACAGCAACACCTTGTCAAAAAAAGCATGCAAAGCCAGTTTCTCACCTACGTAGAATTTATTAAATGCTGGGGTATGCCACCCAGTTATAGCTTAGATTTATTGAAAAATATTCAAGGTGAATCTGTACTCACTGAGGCTTTAGCCAATAAAAAAGGTGTCATCGTAGTGGTGCCACATTTTGGCTGTTGGGAGCTACTGAATGCTTGGTTGAATGTCTATACTCAACCCATGATTATGTATAAGCCAAACAAGAACAAAGGCATTAACCGTTATATGCTTGAAGCGCGACAAAAGTTTAATGCAACCCTCGTCCCGACAGATGAAACTGGCATCCGTGCCATCTTTAAACATCTGAAACAAGGTGGTTTAACGGTCATTTTGCCAGATCATCTTCCTAAAGCTTCAGGCGGAATCTATTCTAAATTTTTTGGTCAAAATACGTTGACGGTAACTTTGGTATCGAAACTTGCGGCAAAAACCCAATGTAATGTGATTGGTTTAAGTTGTATTCGTAATGATGATTTATCCAGTTTTGACCTACAGTGTATCCCACTTTCAGACGACATCTCATCTAAGGATTTACAGCTTTCTGTTGACAGTTTGAATAGCGCCATGCGCGATATGATTAATCAAGCCCCTGAACAATATATCTGGTCGTATAAGCGTTTTAGAAACTGCTACGGTGGAATTAATGTCTATCGAAAGCCTAAAAAGATAAATGTGACCACATCAAATTAGCAATAATCCTCGATTCATAGAAACTAAATAGTTGAATTTATTTGACTTACTTCGATTCAATTGAGAAGCGTTTTCAACAGTGGCATAATAGCCATCACTTTCCACTTTGCTGTGAATCTCCCCTATGGCTATGCGTCCTGAAGTTCGCCGTCGTGCAATCGTTCTAATTGTTTTTGCAGTGGTTCAGTGGTTGTTCATGCGCTATATTTTGGCAAACGAATTATTCAACCTCACCACCTATAACCGCATTGTTTTCTTCTGCGTGAGTAGTTTGGCTGGTGCATTACTGATTTTTGTCGGTCTGATTTATATGGTCCTGAAGGGCAATGCGGATCTTAACAAAGAGTAATTTTATAAGGTTTGGCCTCATCTCGGGGCCAACTGAATGACCTGTTTTGCCGTATTCCAAATTTCATTACATTCTTGCCATTTTTGATGATTCACAAAATAGGTTTCTGGCAACCGAATATATGAGCCTTGAATAGCATAAAGCTGCGCTAAAGTATCAATCGCAGTTGAACGTATCGAGTAATATCCTTCAAAACACCAGCCCTGCTCGTACTGAAATAATTCTAAAATCGTCTCATATTTTAAAATTTTATAACCCAATGCCTCGATTGCATTTAAAGTATTTTTATTCAAATAACGATGCGGTGCGTAGTAGACAATGCAATTTGGCATCTGTTGTTTAAACTGCGTTAATATTTCTAAATAATCTGCTTCAGATTTTAAATACGTTTCAACTAAGTTCGACCCAATCAACAAAACGTGATTTTTTTTCACATCAAGTTGACTTACCTGCGTTTTAAAATAGCGGTAATCATTAACGAGCAGTGTGTGCTCTGTTTTTAAGTCGTCATAAAGCGTAAATAATTTAAGTTGCTTTAAGACCTGTGGATTTTGTTGAATCGCAAACAATGGCTGCGAACGATCTTTATTGTAATAACTTCCACGATTCAAGTGATCTACGATCATGCGTGTCTCATTACCATCATCAATCAACCAGTAATTGTCTACATTTAAACAATTCATTAAATGCAGTGGTATATGATGAATCATCCCCGTAAACAAATGCTCATAATAACTATTGTTGTGAAAATGCTTTTTTAGTTGAAAGGCATAGAATTTCTTTTTCCATCCCATAAATGGCTGATAAATAATTCGGCTCCAGCCACTTAACGTCTTTAGCATGCTCTGAATAATGTTTAAATCAGCTTGAGAGCCGTAGACCACCAATAACTCATTTTCAGCATTCAGTTCAGCAAAGCGTTGCATTGCCTCAAATGCATTAAAAAATTGCAAAGGCGTACGAACAATAAACAATCGTTTTCTCATGGCGAATACACTATATTAAGAATCTGGTTTTTATAATGATCTAAACATTTATTACACATAATTTTATCCATTGCCAATTTCAACATATTGAACGATAGGAATTTTTCTTGAAGCACTATTTTATTCTCAATGATACACGTACCAATCTTCATCATGGCTGCGAAGTGGTAATGAATAATCTCTACAGTCTAATACAAAAAAATAATCCGGATGCCCGTTTTTCTAAGCTTTGTACAGGTCAAACCATTTCTGAGGAAAAATGGCATGAACTTTTAGAAGATGTTGATGTGGTGATTATTAATGGTGAAGGCACATTACATGACGCCGCCCCTTTCGGCGAATTTTTGTTAAAACTGGGTCAAATTGCAAAACAAAAGAATAAGAAAGTTTTTTTAGTGAATAGCACTTGGGAAAATAACCCAAGCGCATGGAATGAGCTGATTAATGAGTTTGATGGCTTATATGTACGTGATCAAAAAAGTTTAGCGACGTTAAAAACTCAACATCCACATTGCGAATATGCCGCAGATTTAACTTTTTATTCAATCCATCAAGCGCATCAGTCCAATACCTCTAAGTCTACATCTGCAATTAGGCCTCAAGTCATTGTAAATGATTCAGTCTATAGTCATGTTAGTGATGCCTTATTTAACTATGCCAAAAAGCATCAACTTGACTACCATCCCATTACCCGTGAGCTACCTTTATCATCCGATACGATTGGCTATAATCCGAAAAAGATGAAAAAGTTGAAACAATATAAACTTTTATCACAGCTCACTTTTGGACTCTATCAACCCCGTCGTTACTATCAAGATTTCGACTATTGCATAGATGATACCGCAGCTTTTAAGCAAAAAATGCTTGATAGTGATTTGGTCATTACAGGTCGTTATCATTGCTTATGCTTTTGTTTACAAATGCAAATTCCTGTTTTGATTGTGGCATCAAACACCTCTAAAACTCAAAATCTACTGAGTGATGCAGGGCTTCGAGATCGACATATTAAGACTGATGATTTAAACCAATTGTCACTGCAACAGTTGTTAGAAAAAGCCCAGTACAGTGATGAAGAAAAACAGAAGTTAATAGATTTCAGCCTTAATACTCAGCGAAAACATGAACAAATATTTGAAAAAATCTGTGCATAAAAAAAGCCGCTCAATGAGCGGCTTTTTTTATGCTTGAGCTTTACGTATTGCATCTAAAGCAGCATCTGTCACCACCTGCTGACCCAGTGACGATAAATGTGTAGAGTCATCATAATTATTTACTAAGTCTTGGTTAAGCACTTGATAGTTCGGCACGTATAAAACACGCTTACCATCACTCAATTCTTTTAAGGCTTGGTTATATTTTAAAATACGCGGTTCACGTGATTTGTCCTGATTCGGATATGTCTCAACCAGTAAAATGTATTTCGCTTTACTGTGCTCAATCATATATCGGATATTGTCGACATATTCTTCATAAGGCACAACATTAGTTTCTCCGACTACACTATGCCAGTGAAATTTACGTGCATATTTTTTAATTTTTTTAACGAGTTTTCTTAAAAATTTACGCCAAGGTGAATCTGGATAATACAAAACAAACGGCGAACCTTTAAAGGTCAACCAACTGTCCACACCACCATACTGAATACTGATGACATCAGCTTCAGCGACATTTTTTAGATTAAAAAATTGAAGGCCTTCACGTGTGCTCGACATGGTATAACCATAGTTTTCAACTGCCCAGCCATTCGCCTGAGCAATACGTTCAGGATATGCATTACCGATGTTGTGCACTTCACCTGCTGTATTACAACCACCCAAAGCAACATAACGAATTGGATTGCTCATTCTTTTTTCCAAAGTCAGCGACGCACACATTATACGCTAGAAAATAAGCCATGTTACACTATGATGAATTCTGCAAATTTATTTCATTTGATGTGAGCCAGCATGCAACCTGATTTCGGTCTATCTTCAGAAACTTACCATGTTCATCATGAAAGCTTAGCCCATCTTCCACAACGTGATTTTTCATTTATCGCAGAGCATTTAGACTGTGATGCAGTCGTGCTACTCGCATGTGAAGCCAATCAAAATGAAGATTGCATTATTTATTTAAAGCAAGGTGTTAACTTAAGCCAAGAACGTTTACGTACACGTTTTGCCTTCCAGACCGAAGGTTTCTTTTTTAATTTTTTTGGCTCATTTATTAAGAAAATTAGATCACGCCGCCAAAACTTTAGTAGCCAAAATTATCGTATTTTACTCAGTGACATTACTGCAAATGCTTTAGAACGAAATATCAAAACCCCTGAAACCGCATATAACTGGACTAGTCGTCGTTGGAAACTCGATGAAGACAAACGTCAGGAACGCTATAGTAAGCTAGAAAATTCTTTTAAAGATTCCGGTTATGACTTTAATTTTCCGATGCACATTATGCTATGTCGTTCAATGGGCGTGAAAGATAAGCTGAATCAAGGCCACCACCGCATCATGTTTTGTAAAATTTACAACATTGATGAAGTGAGTACTAAATTTATTAGCTCAGCATACATGCCGCCCGTATTTCAGCCCTTCTTTAAAAAGTTTATTGAAGTCACAAACTATAAACAGGTTTAACGTTGCAGATTGTTGATCGCTTCCTGATAAACCGTCACAGTGTTTGATAGCATATGTTGTATCGTTAGATGTTGCTGAGCCAAATAAAATGCAGGTTGGAAAGCGTCAGCAGGCTGCTCTTGTGCACAATAGTGTTCTATTACATGTTGCAATGCTGCTGCATCATTCGGTTCGCATAAGTATTCATTGGCTAAGAACTCTTGCATCATCCCAACTCGTGTCCCAATCACCGGTCGCTGTAATAATAATGCCTCACCCAAGGTATATGGCCCACCTTCGCGTAAAGATGAAACGATCAATGCCTCATGCTCACAAATGAGTTTTTGTATTTCTGTTGAATGCCCAACCAATTTCACACGATCTAGCAAATCATATTCTTGCATCAATTGTTCTAACTGTGAGCGCTGTTCACCTTCCCCTGCAATAGTCAGATGATGTGGAATTTTGTGCCATGCCTTAAGCAAAACATCAAAACCTTTCACTTCATTTAAACGTCCAATCGCAATAAATTTTCGGTTTTTTTGAAAGGGTGTTACGGATTCTTTAATTTCAACACCGTTATACACTACCGAAACTTTGCTAGGATCAGGCAGTTGCAGCTTTAAATGTTCGCTCACCACAATAATTTGATCAAAAGCTTGATTGACTTGATTTTTTTTCTTTTGACCATGCACTGTAACGATACATGGAAATTGAAACCCTGCCACCATCGATTGTACGAATTGAGCAGTTTTCGCTGCGTGGACATGTAAAACTTCTGGCTGTGTTGCCAATATTTTCTTTTTTAGTTGATATTTAGTCCATGGATTATGGCGACTTCCACTCAGATCCATTTCGACAAAATTAACCGCAGGATTCACTAGAGATGAAAATCTCGAATGTGCGATTAAGCTCACTTTGTGGGTTTGACTCAAGCCATTTGCAAGCTCAATCACATGCTTTTCTAGACCACCATCTTCAGCACTGGCCATAACTAAGCTAATGCGCATGTTTCACCCCTCGCGTTTACCTAATTTCAGTCTTAATTTCACCGCAAACATCGAGTCTTTACCACTAATTTTAATACGACGTAATTGCATAAAATCGGGACTAGAATCATCAATACCTTCAATGGTGGTCACAGCATTGGTATAGCCTGCTTGTTTTGCTAGTACGACATCACGTTCTGAATATATTCCAAATGGATAAGCAAAACTATGTACCGATTTTCCTGTCATTTCTTCTAATTGCTGTTTGGATTGAATTAACTCAGAAAAACACGCTTCATCACTCAATTTATCTAGATTTGCATGAGTCATTGTATGTGAGCCAATTTCGACTAAACCGCTATTTGCCAATTGTCGTACTTGTTCATCCGATAATTTCGGCTCACGTGCTAATTCACCACTATTATGATGTGCTTTTTTATAGGTCGACCAATCTCGATCATGGCGATCGACCACTACATAAATCGTCGCTTTCGCTTGATATTTTTCTAGTATAGGAAAAGCATTTTCTAAATTATCCAGATAACCATCATCAAAAGTAATTGCCACGGTTTTCTGTGGGTGATTTCCCCAGTTTTGTTGTAACTCTTGCATAGTCACGAAATGAAAACCATCTGCTTTCATCCAAGCAATTTGTTTTTCAAATTCTGCTGGCGTTACTCTTAATTTGTTAAATTTCGCTCCATCTATATGTTCACGAACCATGTGATACATCAAAATTCGTGGCTTTTTCCAGTCCACAGCAGGCTTCCACCATGCATATTTGTAGCTAAAAGCAATCAGCATAATCAACAGGAAAACGACAATATAAATCACAGGGATAAGCCTTCAAAAGCACTTCCACTATGTTGCCACACGACCTGCCGCATTAAAAGTATCAGTCTAAAAATTACTGAATATGCATAATAAGCACGATACCGTATTTAAAAGGCATTATCTGACAACTAAAATTACTGTCCTTTTAATGAGTGATATGGGATGTAATCGTCCCAATCAAATACCATGACATTTTGATTATCTGGAATTTGATCCAAGTTTCGATTCTGATCTAACAGTGGGGTCTTAACACCCAACAATCCTGCAAAAATGTTCATATAGTCATAGGCACTGACAGTTTTTGCATAGTCATTTTTAGCCTTTGCATCGCTCGTCAGTACAAAGAATGGCACTTGATAATTGTCTTTAAACTCGTTATCGACATGATACGAATCTTCATCGACCGTCATACCATGATCGGAGAAATAATTTATGCTAAAACTACGCTGATCTGCTTTTAAGTTTGTATAAATCTTCTCAACGAAACGATCTAACTTATTGATTGATGATAAATAACAGTTAATTCGCTCAGGCTTCGCTGCATACAAGCGTGGTGACTCAAATAAACGCTCGCATGCATCTGGATGCGACCCCATCATATGAATAAAAATCACATTTTTTTGATTTGGATATTTTTTTAATTGAGTTTCTAGAATATCGACCATTTGATCATCGTCGATATTACTCGACATATAATTTCCGCTCTTTAAGAAAAACTGATGATCTGCATGAATGGCAATTTTTGAAATTGCAGTATCATTTTTACCCATAAAACCTTGGTTTGAAATCCACATGGTATTGTAACCGGCTTGTTTTGCTAGCGTTACAACATTCATCGCAATTTGTGGATCACGATTTTTATCCACCAAGGCTAAAGTCCGTGTCAAACTAGTAACAGTATTTGGTGCAGTTGCAATATAGTGATCGACCACTTGCAATGGCATCTTGCTCAAAAATGGCGTGGTTTCTTCTTTTGCGCCATATAAGGACATGTGGTCACGCTGTACACTTTCCCCAATAATAATAATTTGATTATCGTATTGTGGTTGTACACTTTGAATTTTCCAATCGACTCTTTGGGTATTATCTTCTAGTAGTTTGGCTTCTTCTTGCTTATATTTCACGGTTGCCAATGCCGTTTGGATCCAGAAAATACTTATGCCGTTGACGAGTAGAATTAACGCAAGAATGAGTTTTCTATAATTTCCTTGCGTTGTGGTATCGAAAAAGAAGATGTAGAAAAAAGTCGCTAAAAAAAGTAATACGGCAAAAATAATGTATTGCGAATCGACAACCGATAAAAATTCAAAAGCTTCATTTGAGTTGCTTTGGAACATCGATGCAATAATACCCAAGGACATATGGCCTTGTAAAAACCCAGTACCACTCGAAATATAAGCACATAAAAATAAAAATAGAATAAGAAAAACACTTTTAATCCATCTGCCTTTAAACTGTTTAATGGCAATGAGAAAAAAGGTGCTTGAGATGACCAATACGAAAAATAAAGGGGCATCTTTTAAAGCAGATAAATAATCCCAAAAACCTAAGCCAACACAAAATCCAATTGAAAGTAAAATAGGAAACAAATAGGTTTTTAGCATTATCCCAACGACCCTTTAATATTATCTCGGCGCTTTTATATTCGGAATTCAAACACTGAGTAGAAATTTTTCGTCGGGTATTATCTATACTTTAGCCCTCTAACACAATGCTCTTGGCTACACGGTCAGCTTCTTTAAAAGTATCTGGTAGAGTTAACTCACTGATGATGTATTTAGATGACACTAAAGCTTGCTTTAAAATTAAATCGATTGAGCCTGTAATTCGATCTTGCTTGAGTCGATCAATTGCAATGACACCAACTTTACACCCCGCTGTTAATGCTTCATAAATCATTGATACGCTATCTTCAGTCACCCAAACCGCCTCGGCTTTTTGCATTTCTTCAAATATCCAGCCTTGCGGTGTTTGTTCAACTGGAAAAATTTGAATGTGTGAGGCAAAGGATTGTTGCTGCAAATTCGCTAAAAATTCAGCTGGCGTTCTGCGTGATGTTGTTAAAATAATCTCTGAGGCCACATTGTGCAGCGTAATTTGCTCAATCGCCTGCAACACTTTTGCATCATTCCATTGATGGCGTTTGGATGAACCGCCCAAAGCAATTAGGATTCGTCCTTGTTGATGACGTTGTTCATTCACAATTGGGTTCAACGCACCTTGTGTAATCAGTATTTTTTTTGAAGCAACGATGCCATCATGTTCAGGGATTACAGCAAAATCAAATAACGCAAAAGGCAGACTAGGTTTCATTAGTATGACTGTTTTTGCCTGAGGATAAACCTGCCCCAATAACCAGACACGAAAATGAGTATGACTACCAACACCAAAAATATAAGTCGGTGTCTGCGCTATACTAGAGGTTTGATGGCGAAATAGTCCCGAAATCAAATGCAAGATAGGCAAATCATCAATTGAAATTTCTTGAAATGTCACAGCTTGCTGAGATTGGCGCTGCATGGCTTTATATAAACCTAAAGCCTGTGAGCGATGCCCTGCTTTACCATCACTGACATAAACAATGTGCATGATTATTTTCCAAAAAATTCATTTCTAAAATGCAATAAAAAAGGCGAAACCAAGTTTCGCCTTTTCATCTTAACCGATCAGCTTATTTTACGTAAGTTAACCAGTGAGCATATTTAGGGTCTTTGCCTTGAACAGCATCGAAATATGCTTTTTGAATTTGAGTCGTAATTGGGCCACGTACACCTTCGCCAATTTGACGATCGTCATATTCACGAATTGGTGTTACTTCAGCAGCAGTTCCTGTGAAGAATGCTTCATCTGCGATGTAGAATTCGTCACGTGTAATACGGCGTTCAACCACTTCAAAACCAAGGTCTTTAGCAATCGTAATGATGGTTTGACGCGTAATACCGTCAAGTGCACCACCTGCGATGTCAGGTGTATGAATCACACCATCACGTACTAAGAATACGTTTTCGCCCGAACCTTGGCATACGTAACCTTGTGGATCAAGTAACATTGCTTCGTCATAACCCGCATGTGCTACTTCTTGATGTGCAAGAATAGACAATGTGTAGTTACCAGATGCTTTTGCTTTACACATCGTCACGTTTGGATGATGGTGCGTAAATGATGAAGTTTTAACACGAATACCCTTCGCCATCGCTTCTTCACCGAGGTAAGCCCCCCAACTCCAAGCAGCAACAACAGCATGAATGGTGTTATCAGTTGCAGCGATACCTAATTTTTCTGAACCAATAAAAATAATTGGGCGCAAATAGCAAGAAGCCAATTTATTTTCACGAACCACATCAATTTGAGCTTGTTCTAATGCTGCATGATCAAATGGAACTTTCATTTGATAAATTTTTGCAGAATTTAATAAACGCTTAGTGTGTTCTTTTAAACGGAAAATAGCAGTTCCATTCGGAGTTTCATAAGCACGGACGCCTTCAAACACACCCATGCTGTAATGCAATGTATGTGTTAATACGTGAGTTTTCGCTTCACGCCAGTCAACCAATTGTCCATCTTGCCAAATAAAACCATCACGATCAGCCAAGTTCATGGCACACACTCCAAATTTTTATACACAGTCATTCTTATCCAGCGCAGAAATTGCAGCTGGATCAATTAATCTTTGCCATAGCTTGCAAACGACCACTCGGGTATCGCGCCAATCGTCAGCTGAAACTTGCATGGATTGATTCGCAAGTGCTAAACGGTGGCTCTCGGCTCGTTCACGGAGATAAGCTTGAATCAATGCTGTCGCATCGGCGCTGGATAAGCAATCCGTTCTTGCGGCATCCTCAAGGATTCGTACGTTGTCAGAGTAATGGGCGAGATCGGGATTCGACCCACTCCATGCTAATACTGCATACTGTGCCATAAATTCGATGTCAACGATACCACCTGCATCTTGTTTTAAATGAAAAATTCCATCTTTTTGCTGCTCTTTAGAAGAACCCAGATGGTCTTTCATTTTTTGGCGCATTTTCAGTACTTCTGCACGTACATTGTTCTCATCACGCGGTTGCGTCAAAATATTACAGCGTAAATTTTCAATTTCAACGCGCAAACTATGTTCACCTGCAATCGTTCTTGCACGAACCAATGCTTGATGTTCCCAGACCCAAGCATTTTTTTGTTGATATTGTTCAAAGGCCTTTAAACTTGTCACTAATAATCCCGCCTCGCCTGAAGGACGTAATCGCGTATCGACTTCATACACACGACCATCCAAACTTTGAGTGGTCATCAAAGACATGAATTTTTGTGCTACACGCATTGCAAATTCAAAGCCACTGATTTGCTTTTGCCCATCGGTATCGGCTTGCTCATCTATATAGTGAATGAACACAAGGTCTAAGTCCGAACCATAGCCCAGCTCAATTCCACCGACTTTGCCATAACCAATCACTGCAAAAGCTGTATGATCAATCGAACATCTCTCACCGTCAGCATCGACAGGGAAGCCATGCTTTTTGGCAACAATCTGGTAAGCCAAATGCAATGCAGCATTTACCGACACCTCTGCAATATCGGTCAAAGCATCTGAAACTTTCATCAATGGACTTTCTGCTAAGACATCACTGGCCGCAACAGCTAAAACATTGGATTTCTTAAATAAACGAAGAACTCGCATTTGATCCTCAACTTGATCAATTTCAATGCGAAGCAATTGCTGACGGAGTGAATCTTCCAAATCCTTACGTTTTGGCAACTCGAAATCCATAGAAAGGAATTCATCCAGCAATACCGGATAATGGGTTAATTCTTCACAAATCCATGGGCTCACGGTGGCCATTTTGACTAAACGCTGTAAGGCCCCTTTGCTTTCAATCAACATCACCAAATACACGGTACGACGCATCACTGATTCCACCAAAGGCATCAGGCGCAGTAGTGCGACTTGAGGTTTATCCGACTGTAAAATGGCTTCGATCAAATGTGGCCAAAAGGTTTTTAAGCGCTGTACCGCTTTTGCAGGCAATTTCTTTAAGGCATGACCGTACCAAAATTCGTGAATCAGATTTTTTGCGTCATCATCCAGTACATCAGCCAACTGCGTTTCAAGTTGGCTAAAACTTTCAGTCAAAGGATCAGGTTCTTTTTCTTTAATCAGGTGCTCAAATTGATAAATCACTTTGGCACGTTTTTGATTCAGCACATCAAGGAACTCGTTCCATGTAGCAAAACCTAAAGTATCAATGATGCGTTGACGCGGCTCATCTTCATGCGGTAAAGACTGGGTTTGTTGATCATTCAACGCTTGAATTGCATGTTCAATCCGACGCAAGAATAAGTATGCATCTTCCAACTCTGCCACTGCGGTTTTTTCCAGTAAGCCGACTTCACCCAAATGATGCAGACTGACCAAACATTGGCGGTCTTGTAGCTCAAGTTTGGAGCCGCCATAAATCAGCTGAAAGACTTGGACAATAAACTCAACTTCGCGTATCCCCCCCGCACCTAATTTAATATCATCTTCAATGTTGCGACGCAGGACTTCACGTTCAATCATCGCTTTCATTTCGCGCATGGCTTCAAAAGCGGTGTAATCCACGTACTTACGGAATACGAAAGGACGCGTCATATCGAGTAGATCATCACCCTCTTTACCACCCGTCACAATACGCGCTTTAATCCATGCATAGCGCTCCCATTCTCGACCATGCTGGCTTAAATATTTTTCTAATGCCGCATGACTAATCGCTAGCGCTGAGCCATCCCCCCAAGGGCGCAAACGCATATCCACACGGAAAACAAAACCATCAGCGGTAATGTGATCGAGCAAATAAATCAGTTTTTGTCCCCATAAAATACAGAACTGCTGTACATCAATGCACTTACGACCGTTGGTTTCGCCTTGCTCATCAAAAGCAAAAATCAGATCAATATCACTCGATAAATTCAGCTCTTGTGCACCTAATTTACCCATGGCAACCACAATCAGGTCTTGAACTTGACCTTTATAACCAACAGGTTCGCCATGCTTTGCCACCAACGGGGTTAGAGCAAATGCTTTTGCCGCGCAAATCGACGCATCCGCAAAGTCCGAGAGTTCTCGTGTTAAGGTGACCACATCGGTGAGTTGATTAGCATCTTGCCAAATCCAACGAAACATCAGACGTGCACGAAGTATGCGTAACGCACGCATCCAGGCATTTTCATCTGTTATTTGATCGAGCGTTTGAGAAATAAAGTTTTGGATTTGAGCGGTAGAGAGCGAGCTTTGAAACTGATCAATTGAATAATCTTGATCTAAACTGGTCTGGTGAATGCCCAGTACTTGTTCTGCATATTGACTGGCACGTAACGTTTTCTGCAATTGCTGCGCATTCATTTCCCAAACCCTGCATAATTTTTTCTAGTTATAACAGCTGCACAGGCTGAGGGAAAAGGTTTTTTAGCCTTCGGAAGGCGAATTTTCAACTAAAGGCTAACCTAAAGTAATGTCCTTTTTAATCTCTGTACTTAAGGCTTGGTGTCCACTGGTCGCAATCGGTAAGCGTACTTTAAAAATTGTCCCTTCACCTTCTTTAGAATTGACCTCAATTTCACCAAAATTTAAGTCAACAAAGCGTTTACATAAGACCAGACCAAGTCCAGTTCCATGTTCACCCGCTGTCCCTTTAATACTCACCGTCATTTTTTGCTGAAATAGCTCATTAATTTGAGCTTGTGACATCCCCAAACCAGTGTCTTGAATGGCAAATTGCACCTGATCTCCCTGCGCTTCTGCAACTATCGAGACTACCCCGCGTCCATCGGTATGAGTGAATTTCAACGCATTTGAAACCAAGTTCTGCATTACTGAGGTGATCATATTAATGTCAGCATTTACTTTGGTGCCGACAGGAATGGTATTGATTAATTGAATATTTTTCTTCACTGCTAAGCTATTTAAGACATCGCAGACAATTTTTGCAGATTGATGTAAGTCAAAATTGATCGGGTGATAGACGAATCGCCCACCTTCTGCCATCGCCCAATTTAATAGACTTTCCAATAAGTTATAAGTCGATTGCGTGGTGTCGTATAAATAGTCCGCAATATTTTGCACATTGGATTCATCCAAAGTTTCGCGCTCTTGTGCAAGCACTTCGGAAAAACCCAATAGTCCGTGAAACGGTGCTCGTAAATCGTGAGCAATAATTTGGAAGAACTTGGTTTTACTAAAATTAAGTGCAGATTGCTGTTCATATGCTTCTTTTAATTCTGCATTTTCCACCCGAAGCTGAATAATATTGACCAAGCTTTGGACAAACTCTTCAACGATCTTGAGTTGCTTCTCGACGAAGTCCAGCACTTGATCATCAAACAATAGAACTTTACCAATGCTTTCTTGATCATATTTTAAATCAAAAGCAACCAAACGTTCATGCCCAACACCCAGCTGATGTATGTAATCACTAAATTCTTGATAATTATTCGAGTATTTATCTACACGCGTTTGATTTTGAAAAAATTGATCTAGTTTTTGCTCATCGGCTTTGGCAAGAAAAGCTTTGACTTCATGATCAGAGGCATACCAAATATAAGGTTCACCTTTAAATGTCAACAATGCACTATCGGTCTGTAATATGCCTCGTGCAAACTTTAAAAAGTCCTCAATGCGGTTATCATCAGTATAGACCCCCATCAATAAAGACAGGCGACAGGAAGCCAAAAGTTCAGTCTGTGTTCCAATTTCTAGTAATTGTAAAACCATTCCTTTGCTCCCGTTGGGGTCTGTACTCAATTTTTTAAACCAACCGATCTATTGATAGATTAATAGCAAATTCAGTTTAACAGCTCAATAACAAATGCTAACAAAAAGACCAATATCATTTACGTAGAAAAAACAATTATTTTAGTTTACCAATTGGTATATTTTATTAGTAGAAAAATATTATTAAAAAAAACAAAAAAAATTATAATTTTAAAAATAAACATATACTTAACTTAAATTTTACATTTAATTTCGTAAAATATTTAATACCAAACAATCAAATGAAGAAAAACCACCACTTTCAATAAGAAATATTCCTTTACATAACAAATAAAGATCTAAAGGCTAAAACTCAGACCTTTTTCACATCCTTGGTTTAAAACAATGAACTCATTCGCCATATCTTCATTTTATATGACTATTTCTGGGTATTCCTTCATGACTATTAGACTAATTTCCTGAATATCTTAAAAAAGCACGCTTCGTTTAAAAAGCAATTTATTAACCGGACCTAACAAATAGTTTACTAATCACGCATTTTTTGATTTAGGTCTAAGGTTTTATCATTGGCAATATGCTCGTCATATGGCTTATGGCCTTTTGTTATAAGACTGTCATTTATAGATCAATCATTTCAAAAGCAGCGTTTTATGGGTATTTGACGACAACGGATGATTTTCAATCAAACAAAGCAGCTCTACAGCTAAAATCTTAGTCTTTGTATTTGACCTCCTCTATTGATTGCTTTACAACTTGAGTCCGACCTTATATGAAAGATATGAGTACAAAGAACAAAAACGCATAATTTAAATTGTTCAATAGCTTTGAGCTATGAATCAATACCCGCTAAGCTGTAAATTTTCTAGGTTGAAGCCGAAAATGGCTGTTTAACCTCACTTCTTTTGTATCATTTTTCTACGAAATGACCACATCACAGGATCTTGCGTTGACTGAAAAGCAAGGAACCCCGATACTTTCATAGTTTTATTTAAGCAAATCGGTTCATAGAGGCGAGCCACAAGCTCGGACCTCAAAGACACAATCTAAAGCAAGGGGCTATATATGGCTGGTGGAAAGTCAACTATCATTTACACACTGACCGACGAGGCGCCATTATTGGCGACTTACTCTCTGCTGCCGATCATTGAAACCTTTACTAAACCAGCTGGCGTTGAAATCGTTAAACGCGATATCTCTGTAGCCGCTCGTGTACTCGCTGAATTTTCAGACTATCTAAGCGAAGAACAAAAGGTGCCAAACAATTTGGCAGAGCTTGGACAACTTACTCAAGATCCAAGCACGAACATCATTAAACTTCCTAACATCAGTGCTTCAGTTGGTCAATTAACTGCATGCATCAAAGAATTACAGTCTAAAGGTTTTGCTGTTCCTAACTACCCGGAAAATCCGGCGACTGAGGAAGAAAAAGCAATCAAGGCTCGTTATAGCAAATGTTTAGGTTCTGCTGTAAACCCTGTACTTCGTGAAGGTAACTCTGACCGTCGTGCACCTGCTGCAGTAAAAAATTACGCTAAAAAGCATCCGCACTCTATGAGCGAATGGAAGCAGTGGTCACAAACTCACGTTTCTCACATGGACGAAGGTGACTTCTACCATGGTGAAAAGTCGATGACTTTAGACCGTGCGCGTGACGTAAAAATGGAATTGATCACTACATCTGGTGAAACGATTGTTCTTAAGCCAAAAGTTGCGCTTAAAGACGGCGAAATCATCGATTCAATGTTCATGAGCAAAAAAGCACTTTGCGACTTCTATGAAAAAGAGTTAGAAGATTGCCGCGAAGCTGGTATTTTGTTCTCTCTACACGTTAAAGCGACCATGATGAAGGTGTCTCACCCTATCGTATTCGGTCACTGCGTTAAGATTTACTACAAAGAAGCGTTTGAGAAACACGGCAAATTGTTTGATGAGTTAGGTATTAACATCAACAATGGTATGTCTGGTCTTTACGAGAAAATCGAAACTCTTCCGACTTCTTTACGTGAAGAAATCATCCGTGATTTACACGCTTGCCAAGAACACCGTCCTGCACTGGCAATGGTTGATTCTGCTAAAGGCATCACAAACTTCCATTCACCTAACGACGTAATTGTAGATGCTTCTATGCCTGCAATGATCCGTGGTGGCGGTAAAATGTGGGGCGCTGACGGCAAACCTTACGACTGTAAAGCTGTAATGCCAGAATCAACTTTCGCACGTATTTACCAAGAAATGATCAATTTCTGTAAATGGAATGGCAACTTCGATCCACGTACGATGGGTACTGTACCTAACGTTGGTTTGATGGCGCAAAAAGCTGAAGAATACGGCTCACACGACAAAACATTTGAAATTGCTGAAGCTGGTGTTGCAAATATTGTTGATATCGAAACTGGTGAAGTGTTGATGTCTCAAAATGTTGAAGAAGGCGATATCTGGCGTATGTGTCAGGTGAAAGACGCTCCGATTCAAGATTGGGTTAAACTTGCTGTAACACGTGCTCGTAACTCTGGTATGCCGGCTATCTTCTGGCTTGACCCGTACCGTCCACACGAAAACGAAGTGATCAAAAAAGTTGAAAAATACTTGAAAGATCACGACACAGACGGTCTAGACATTCAAATCATGTCTCAAGTACGTGCGATGCGTTATACACTTGAACGTGTTGCTCGTGGCCTAGATACAATCTCTGTAACAGGTAACATTCTACGTGACTACCTAACAGACTTGTTCCCGATTATGGAATTGGGTACTTCAGCGAAAATGCTTTCTATCGTGCCGTTAATGGCAGGTGGCGGCATGTACGAAACTGGTGCTGGTGGTTCTGCGCCTAAACACGTACAACAGCTTGTTGAAGAAAACCACTTACGTTGGGATTCTTTAGGTGAGTTCTTGGCACTTGCTGTTTCTCTAGAAGAAATGGGCATTAAAGAAAACAACGCTCAAGCGAAACTTCTTGCTCAAACGCTTGACCAAGCGACTGGTAAATTGCTCGATAACGATCAATCTCCATCACGTCGTACTGGTGAGCTAGACAACCGTGGCAGCCACTTCTACCTAGCTAAATACTGGGCTGAAGCACTTGCTGCACAAGACGAAAATGCTGAGCTTAAAGCGAAGTTTGCTCCTCTTGCTAAAGCACTTGCTGACAACGAAGAAAAAATCGTTGCTGAGCTTGCTGCAGTTCAAGGCAAATCAGTTGATATCGGCGGTTACTATGCAATTGACCCTGCAAAAGTAAACGACGTTATGCGTCCAAGCGCAACTTTAAATGCTGCTCTTGATGCTGCTCAATAAGTTGAAACTGAACTAACGCAAGTTAGTGACGTAAAAAAACCAGCGCGAAAGTGCTGGTTTTTTTATAATATATATCTTTCAATTTGTGTACTTGATGAAAAAATATTTTGTAGACAAGTAACTTAAATATAGGTTCTAGATTTCAATTAAAAAAGAGGAGGAACCTTCCTGTTCTTATTATTTAAATTTCTACGTATTAGAATTTTGATTTTCTTGAGTCGATGGATCTGCTTGGCTCGATGGATTTAAATTAAATTTTAGAAGGTTAAAAAATCTTTCTAAATATTCTACTCTAGCGTATCCAACATATGAATATGCTCCAATTAAGACAATTAATAATGTCAAAACAACTGAAAGAAGTAATTTATCAAAAACAATATCACCTGAATAATTATTAACGTATACCACAGTAAATAATGACAAAAGAATAGAAGCCACAAATACAAACAAACCAAATAATTTATTAAAAAATGGGCTGTTAATAAAAACTTTATAAGGCATTAAAACTATAATAAACAATATAGATAATAAAATATACTGATTATTTTGAGGTAATATACCATCTAAACTTAAAAGTATTTTATCAAAAAATATAAAAAATAAATATAAGCAGCCCGCTATAGCTAGAAACCTTAATGCTATTAAAAAATAATTAAAATATGTATAATTAGCCCCAATTATACATTCTACGCAATATTTATATAGGCTACTCACTGTACTTTTACTAAGTTTTTTGTATGCTTTTAAATTAATAAATTTTTGTGAAGCCAAATATAATGACAATAATTCATATGTATCCTGACTTTTTTGAATATCATTTTTTATATAAGATGGAATTTTTCCCCCACCATATACTTGTTCAAAAATATCAATTTCGGTACTGTCATTTTTTCGTTTTTTCTGAGTCTTCTTTAAAAAAAATATTTTTAAATAGAAGTCATTTGCTAAAAATACCCAAACAATGAGTGAAAAGAAAAGTACAAAACCTAAGTTAAAACTTATTGTATTCATTCTTCATCACCTTTTCCGTTTTTTGCTTTTACCATTTCAGCGCTTGCACGTATCAATTCAGTACCTGCAGATAATTGATCCTGAACCAAATCACCAATTTTATCATTTTGAGTTTGATCCATATCATTACCAAAGTATCGAAGTGCAAGTTCTTTAGTGATTTCTTGCTGGTCAGATTTTTCCAATGACCTTATAAATAGAGGATAAGCATTAATTTCGACATGGGTTTTATACGCTTTTTCATGCAATTTTTTTGCATGAGCAGATCGACGTAGAAACAATGTACAAAGTGTAATCCCAACTGCCAAAATCAAAAGTTTGACTGATATAAATACAGCCCAATTAATGTCAGCTATAGGTGTATTGAAAGTATAAGAAATAGATAAAATCGTACAACAAACTGTGATAATCAATGAGTTTCTAAAATACTCATTATTAAGCTCATATTCTTCTTCATATTTTTCAGATAATTGCTGATAAATTTCATCAGTTGCATTTGATTCAATCGCTAGTTTTGCAGCTTTAATATTATTAACTTCATTTTTTGCATTAGTTAACTCATCTTCTAAAGTCTCAAATAAGGTTTGACTTTTAAATCTCAAAAACCCCTCATAGATCCTTCTAGATAAACTCGATACTTCTTGAAAAATTTCTTGAAAATTATCATTTATCTTTAATAAAGAAGTTAATTGTTTAACCCCTCCTATCACTCGTTCTCCTGCAATATCATTATTAAATAAATTTGTATATTTTTGATAAAATGAGATTATTTTATCAATTTCAGAAAAAAATCTTTTTATTTCATTTAATCTTATACTTGGCCTTATATTAGCAGAAGCTCTCATATCAAAATCATTTAAATTGATACTGGTTAACTTTTCCTTTATATAATTCAAGTCTTCTACAAAGCCATTTTCAGCGTCATCTAAACCTAAATTTAATTCTTGTTGATCATTATTCATATAAATACTAAGTCATTAATTATCTTAAATATCTTACCCAATCACTAAGAACAAATCCACATACCTTTTTACAAAAAAATCATAATTTTTATTCTAGTTATCATAGTAAAACAATGAGCAAGCATGGAAACCCATTGTAACATTACAAGGCACAAACCAAAGTCGATTATTGAAGGTAATACCCAATTATGAGAACAACTCGACTACATTGAACATTTTTGTATTCGAAGATCAAAGTTTTGGAACCTAATTTTCTAATTCTTAAATATAGCTCTTCACCATCACATAAGGTGTAATCTTTATCTTTAGTTTGTGCAGAATAAATAGGATTAAATGTTAGTGGCTTAATTGGCTTGACCATTATCTTAAACATCCAACTTCCTAAGCTGGATGTTTACTATAGTTGGCAATAGCCTTAATTTTAGTAAATTACAATCAATTAAACTTCAAGCAAAGTGTTGAAAAAACTATACAACCATTTGATTACAGACAATAAAAAACCCCAAGTCTTAATAAGCTTGGGGTCTTTTAGAATTTTGGTCCGAGGGTCAGACTCGGTTGTATCAATAAAATACTGATATAAATAAACTATATTTACATTATAAAAGTTATATCCTTAAACGTATCCTTATTATTTATTCCTTAGCAACTCTATAAACCGTTGCAATTCCCACACTTACAGCTTTTGCAATTTCTTCTTTTGTCATATCACCTTTGCTCAATAACTGTTTAATACGCTCATGTTTAGCTGTGTTAGCAGTCTTACCTTTAGGTTTATAACCTGAACGTGCCAATCCCTGCTTAATTCGCTCTTTGCGTTTGTCGTTATCCAGCTTAGCCATTGTTGCTAATAGATCAATCAGCATGGCATTAATTACATTCAATATCTCGCCTGTCATTCCATCATTAATGGTATGTGTGGTTGGTAGATCAGCAACGATTAAACGCAAACCCTTGGCCTTGATCTTATCTTTTAGAATTGCAAAGTCATCTTGTGATAGTCGGCTAAGTCTATCCACACTTTCAACTAAAAGAATGTCGCCCTTATTTGCCTCTGTAAGTAATTGGTTTAATGCTGGGCGTTCTAGCTTCGTACCTGAATAGTTTTCTATGTATGTGTTGTATTGATCGCCATAGCTTTGGCTGAATGAGACAAGATCACTCAATGCTCGTTCTGCATCTTGATCTTTGGTGCTTGCTCTAACATATATTCTAATTGTCATATCATCAGCCTTTATCATATAGCTATCACTTGATAAGAATTATGATAATCCTATCATTTAATAAAGTAAACAAGTTAAATGATAGGCTGACAAATAAGTTTATCAATTACATTTGACGTATAGTCTAATGATAGGTAAAGGTCTACAAACCAAAGCCCCCTGTAAATTCACTTTGATTGAATTCAACTTTTTTATTAACAAAGTACTTAAAGAATAAATTAAGTAATTCGAGAAAATCTTCAGTGGACTTATCATCATATTTATATGTGTAAGGTCCATTCTTTTTATACTGAGTTACATCTAATATTTCAAAGGTTTCTGAATGCGCTGCCTTTTTTCTTTTCATAGTTACTTTAACTTTTAATCTTTTAGTAGCACGCTCAGCAAAATTATATTCTTTCTCATTACGCTTCTCCGTTATAGGATTAACAATTTGAATTAGAAGAATTAATTCCTTGTACTTAAAGGATAAAATATTATCTTCTTTAATCTCATGATCGAAATCGGGACAGGTAGAAAGGAACTCTGTTGTAATCAAATACTTTAGATGGTTTACATGCTCTTCCAATTGTCTAGCTTTCTCACTTTTATAGGCTTCAAATTCGTTTTGTTGTTCAATAAGTAATTGAAGTCCATCCATATCAAATGCTCTTCTTTGAAAATAAGGGATAATCATTAAGTATAGTCGATGAAGATTAATGCCGTAACTGCCTATGTTCACTCTTAAAACCACATTGATGGTTTTGCCGTAGTGTTCCCTTTGGCAAGGGGAAATACCTTTCCAAAATTTTTGACTGTGATGCAATTACTCTCCGCACCTATTGGCTTGACCGATCAAGGGGATATGGGGTCAAAAGTCAAAGGGAAACACCTAAATAAAGACCGTCCCCCCATGAAATTTTCTCTTGGTCAAAAGTCGTAGGGAGGGGGTATCATTTTTGCGGTTCATATTGGTGCAAAAATAGAGAAACACTAAGAATATGGTATGTTTTGCCAATAATTAAATATCTATATTTTCTATGTGTTACAGATGTTACATAGGTTACAAGACTGATTTATATAGTTTTTTCAATTCCCCCATATAAATAATGATGAATATATATACATATATAAACTTACTCTTATTTGTAAAATTACTTATATATCAATATCTTATATAGTTTTTATTCAATTAATTATAGTTGTATCTTTTCTGCTACACATATCTATTATTTTTGAGATGTTACAAGTGTTACACAGGTTACAAGACTGTTTTATATAAATTTATCTGTAACACTCTGAACCTTTGAATCATGTTACATGGGGTACGATTTAGGGTCAGGGGGGCATGAAAAATATCTTAATTCGCCTTAAGCGGACACCGCCCCTCTTTCTCACGTATAAAAAAATTTCCAATTTCGATAAAAGTAAATAAAGATTGGAGCAACTAGGGCAAGATTATTTATCTTTTGGCAGTTTTGAATAAACTTTATGAGTTTTTATTTGTGGCTTATCTAGGATTCTCACCTACATTACAAAACAGTGCCAAAATTTCGGAATGAATATCCTCGCCCTTGCCACCCTACGGCGAAAATTTAAAATCTGATTGATTTAATTAGCTTGGGCAAACCTATTGTGGTGCTGAAAAGCTTCCATCGCAGGATGGGTGAAATTAGGGAATAAATAGAATCTAAAATTGCTATCGTAATAAAAGATGTTCTGTTCAATTAGGGCATTAATAAAATGCTGGGCTTGTTCTTGATTCACTAGGAATTTCTGTATTAGGTCTTGTCGTACATGCTCAGGCTTAACAAGGGCATTTTCTACAGGATTATTAATTTTACGCAAGTTGCTACGGTATCGCTCTAGCCGATCAAAATAGGTCTGTATCACTTCTTGCTGTATATCGTGGTCCAATATTTCGGCATTTGATGCAGTCGAATTGCTCAGTATTTCGATAATTTCTGCTTTAGACTGTTTTACTTTCTGTATTTCAATATCTGTGATGCGCTCTGCATGATGTAAACGCACAGTTTGGCTGTCTATTAGCTCTATTTCTGCACCCTCTTGCTGGATATGCTCCAATAGCTCATAACATGATTGAAGCCGTAAATGACGTATTAGCTGTGGTTTGTATTTACGTACAAGGTCTGTGCTTTGCTGGGGTATATCATCAGAATGATGTAAGCGTAAAACTTGATTGTTGATTAGCTCAAGGCTTGCGCCATAGTGCTGTAAAACTTGGCTAATTAACTGTGCAATATTCATTATTTAAGATCACCAATAAAAAGACTGCACGGCGTTAAATGCTCGTACAGCCTGTAATTGAGTTAAATATCTATGGTTGTGCCTGTGTTTACGTCATCCGTATATGGATTGGTGGCTTTCTCAATGTCATAGCTAAACATTGAAGTATTGAACACATATAGCCAAACTGGATTCTTACTTTCTGGAGTACGTTCCTGTTTGGTTGTTTTACCATTAGCACAGTCTAACCAGCCGTGTTTTTTAAGCACTTTTGCTACTTTTTTAGGATCAAAACCAGTACAAAGCTCCTGTTTAAATTGCTCTTTAAAGAACAAATAACGCAAGGTTTCGCGCTGTTGGGCATTTACCACTTTATAGCCCACTCGATACATGGTTTTTTCTCTAAAGCTCTTGGTATCTGTGCTTGCATCATCAGCATGATCTGAATTGCCATAGCTTGCCCGTTTATTGCCCTCAATTAAGGTATCAAAACGGCTATTTCCGTTCGCCTCAAAAAATGCTCTGACTTGCTGGAGTATCAGCCGATCTTCAAAGTCCCCGACCATTTCAAAGCTGTTTAGCCATGTCTTAAATACGCTGATTACAGCCTCTAAAGCCCTGCCCTTTTTCCAGCCTGTAATATTTGCTTGTGTTGCCAGCTCGCCAGCCACGGCGACAACAGCAAAACGTGAAGCCACTCGGGCAATGTGCCCTTGTGCATTATCGGGAGTAAGTTTTGCTTTATATTGTTGGTACAGTTTTAAAGCGGTTTCAGTCATTTGACCTTTATCATTGGTCAAATATTCAAGCCATGCTTTACCAGCCACACCATAAGCATTGATTGAATTTTCATACAACATATTGGCTTGCTGTGAAGCATCAGGGGCAAAATCCACAAGATCAAATACACCATGCTCACAAGCATCTAAACTGATTTCAGGTAAACGTATTTCTTGCCCAAGTTTTGCCGTTTGCCCAATTTCGTTCAAAATCTCTTTAAATGTCTTTTCGCCACTGGATAAGAACAATACACGCCATTGCTGTGGGGCTTTGGTTATCGCTGTTCTTGCCATACGCGCCTTACCTTGACCATTGGCAAGCATATACACGGTTTGCCCAATATCTTTGGCACTGGCTTCGCCAATTTCATCCAATACCAAAAAACCATCATTGTGCATAAAGGCTGTTTGCTCTAGGGCATTACCTGTAGATCGCCAAGTACGGTAATACTCTTTCGGGTGTCCCCATACACTGCATGCAAGATAAATAGCAGTACTCTTCCCTTTGGATGATGTGCCATTAATATGAAAGCCACCGCCTTGCTGATTTAATGGTTCAAGTAACTGCCCAGCAAAGGCACACGCTACACTAAATACAAGCTTTGAATGGCTTTCGAGTAAAAGACTTACGCCATTTTTCCACGTTTCTAATTCACCTTTGAATTGAAAGCGGTTATCTAGCCCATCTGTACGCTGATACACGATCACTTCATCATGCTTAGTGGCTGGATTGCTATAGGTTTCTGTCGGCAATACATAACGATGACCATGCCAGCCAACACTATCCACACATAAAGCAAATTTATCGACTGGATAACTCATAAGGTAGATTTGAAAAAGCTCTCTGCCTCTGCGGTCAGGGGTAATAATCACCCCCTGATTGGATAGGGCTTTTCGTGACTCTGTACCATCACCTTGAAATAGCTCATTCGGTACAGCCCAGTTATGGTGAATAAAAGCATCATCTTGCCACTGCAATAAACGCCCCCAATTATTACTGGTGTTATCCCTTGTTTTAGCCGTTACAAGAATTGGACTAGATATAAAGCGTTCCCGATATTCACCATTTTTCAGTTTCTCAATATAGAACACGCCTTTATCGTGTACCTCAAAACTGCCATTTTCCCACTCCATTGGCTCTGCAAGCATACCATCAGGTAAATTATCGCTTGGTGATGGTGGCTGATACTGTGCTGTGATTAAGGCTGTAATATCGCTTGCTGTCGTGGTTAGCCCCCGTTGCTTGCGTAGATCTGCCCAATCCATTACATCGCCTTTTTCGGGCAAATTCAGCCCATCCAAGACGATATATCGAATATCACAACCCAATACATCGAGTTGCTGGGCAATTTCATTAAAAAACTTGGTCCCGGCCTTGTCGTTATCTGCCCATATCACAATGTCATGCTTAGCCAGTGGTTTTATGTCGGTTTTATCCGTATTGCCACTGCCTCCGCATGTTGTCGCTATTAAACCCAATGAATTAAGAAAATCGGCTTTCTGCTCACCTTCAACGATATAAATCGGCTGTTTTTCAGCAAGATTTAATACAAGTTCAAGGGCATACAACGGCTTTTTACCTTGGCCAACTGGATACAGCTCATTGAAATCAGGATCACCAAATTTAAAACCTCGTTCACCACTGGAGAATACACGTATCCATTTATCACCAGTATGGTAGTTTTTGGCTCTCACTTTCCAATACACTGGCATGCCGTGACCATTGGTATAGCTGAATAGGTACTCAAACTGATAGCCGTTTTTAACCTCGCGTTCTGCCAGCTTTTGAGCATGGATAAAAGCTTGTTCCTGGACTTCCTGATAATCTAAAAATTCAGTCATTTGTCATTCTCCCATGCGCCCAAGTCTTTACACGCTTCAATAAAAGACTTACCTGTAAGCAATTGGTGAAATGCAATCAAATCACCGCCTTTGGCTTCGCAAGCCATGCACTTAAAGCAACCTTTACGGCTGTTTATACGTAGGCTTGGGGTACTATCATCATGAAAAGGACAAATCATTTCTCGCCATTCGCCACGACCTTTGACGGCGTAGCCTCTAGCGGTTAAATATTCGATAGGATCAGGAAGTAATGCCCGATTTAAGCCAAATTTCTTTGACTTATCGGTATTGGTGTTTCGGTATTTCCCTAGCGTAGGGTGCGCTTTTTTCATTTATTCGCCCTCGTATTCTTTTTCTAAATCACGAAAGCGAATTTCATAAACATGGGCTAGCTCAATAGAAATATTCATGAGTTTGTCCAGCTCATCAAAATGTTCAAGCTGTAGGGAGTAACCATTTTTAATATGGCTTTTAAGTTGATAAATTTGCTCTTGTACTTCATCAAATAAAAAAGCAAGGTGGGCAACATTGCCTTTGGCTTGAGTTGCCAAATCAGATAAATCTATTGAGTGATCTTTTAAAATTGAAGTATTAGGCATGATTATGCACTCCTTGTAGTTTAGGAGCTTTACCATTCACGACCAAATGAGGGTGGCAAAGCTGAAAAGGGTTGGTCGATAGGTCTACAAGGTTCCCTACACACTCGAGAGTGTCCCTCTCCAGCTTCGCCATAAAATGCAAACGCATAGAGATAGTACGCACAAAAAAAGTCCATATAAAGGACTGTGCGCCTTGTAGAAAATAGCCGACCAAAGCTAACCCAACTGCTTTTTGTTGGGCATGTTTAGGATATAAAGCTTTACTGTTGTTTGCAATGTGATTTTGCAGTAATGGTATGGTAAGCATTAAAAAAGCCCTCCATTTTCTGCATGGGCTTTTACCGCTTGATTTAATCGTTTGATGGCTCTTAAATGTAAGGCAATGCTGTCTTGCCCTTGAATATGATATTTCCGTGCATCTGCTCGCATGCTATGGGTGATTAAGTTGAACAAACAACCATCCACACCAATACAAGGGCTGTTATGCTGCGGATTTTTATTTAGCGTATGCCCTAAGTGAATATAATCATGGCGGTCTTGTGCAAGCTCAGCATAGTTGATGACAGTTTTAATCACCCCTAATGGCAAAATAAGAGCTTTTTCAAGTTGGTGAAACCCTTGATTGTTACGCCAATCAATTAGAGTTTCTGCATTATAGATAGGCACATAAGCCGTTATTTCTATGGCTATCCGCTTTCCATTAGAAAAAATAAAACCATCTTGAATATAATTTAACTCAGGATTAAACACAGCATACTCTTGGTGCGCAAAGGCAGAGTGGGATTCAGCAGGCAAGGCTTTATAACTGACCAACCAACAAAATTCAGATTTCCTCCCAATACTGGCAATGTGTGAAATAGCCTTTGTTAAATAAATATAGGCTTGTGCCTGAAATTTATCTCCGATATTGATATGACTGTATTTAATTTCTTTTGGCGTTTCATTTTTCATGATTTAGCCTCCGTTTCTTTGGATTTCATCCATTCAGCTATATCTGTCGCACGCCATACGGTGATGGTTGGGCTAAGTTTTATTGGCTGGGGGAATTCACCCTTACGGACCCATTCCCATAGTGTTTTTTCAGATACACCAATTAGCCCTTTGCTGGCTCTACGTTCGCCAATTACTCGGGTTTTGCCCTTGTTAATGCCTGATTTATATTGATGGATACGTGCTGGACGTTCAGGAATATTGGCAAGGTCTTTCATGCGGTAATAACGCTCTGATCCTTGTGGGTTTCCACTCGACTTGTATTGTTCAAGCATGACCACTCCCCCACCTAAGCCGATTGCACTGTATTGGCTTGCTTTTGGTTGTTATGCCATTGCACCAATTCGGCATAATCAAAATAGACAGCCGATTGCCTTGTTTTTCCTGTCTTATATGGCACTGGAAAGGTCGCATCTTTTGCCATGAGTTTGCGTAGCCCCTCTGCTGTAAGGTCTAGCATTTGACAAGCCGTTTTTTGAGATACTCGTATAGGTGTGGAGTGATTAGGTAAAGTATGGATTTGCATCTGTTAGCCCTCGTTGATATATGAGGGCTATTCTGTGTTTCAAGAAAAGTACAAAACAGATTGCAACTAAAAATTTAAGTTGTCATTTATTAAATATATGAATTTTATTAGATTTAATTAAAAAAAATAGTTCATATGGTTTTATCAACTCCAGCGATCATTTTTCAAATAATTGAAAAATATTATTTTTTTCTAACTTCAAAATTCAGAAAGGGGCTATCTTTAAATTTTCGATTAAATCGTTTTTGATGCGCTATTTCTTTTTGCCTATTGGGTAAATTCTCCCACTCTTTGATCCAACCTATAGCTAAACGTGGTATTTGTGTACTATCTGTATATTTTTCATCTATTAATTTTTTATTTTCTTCACTCGCTCCTTTTAGCCTTAAGCCTGTTAAAGCATTATCGAAAGACTTTTCAAAACTTTTTATAATTTCTTCTATTTCATTTTCATATTGACTAAATTCTCGAATGTACTTTTTCCATTCAGGGATATTTCTTTTATATTTCTCCCATTCTGTTTTTGCTCTTTGTCGTGTAATTTTATACCTAGTTTCACCTGATATTTTACCGCCTTTAGACTGCCCCTTAGTATTTCGTACTTTTTGTTTAGGTTCTCCAGTGGGTGATAAGGCACCTAAAATTGCTAACTGATTTTTAGCATAAGACAAGTTACTTAATTGAGTATCAAAGTCCATCGTTTTAAAGTTTCTAAAAAAATGTTCTGTTGTTTCCAATCCAAAATACATAGCCAAGTAATAATCTAGATTTGCTTTTTTATCTTTTTTTACCTCAATGTGCTGTGTGTTAAGTCCATTTTTTCTTAGATATGTCATGACCTCATAATCAACATCACTAAAGTCATAAGAATGATCATAACATTGCACAATATATGAAATATCATCTTGCACATCATACATTTCACTGCGAATTTTATTAAAAATTCTTTCTTGAAAATCAAAAAAATGGTGACGTGCTTCTTCTGGGTCTAATTCATATGGATTAATTTCCATCATATTTACTCATTCCCAAATTAATGAAATTCAAAAACTATATAGTGCCTTATATTTGCATATGCTCAACTTATTCCACAAAAATTAAATCATTCATCTTGCCTATGCAAAGTACAGAGGACTGTTCTAAAAGTTGTCATTTTGGTCAATAAAATAGGTGTTAATCCAAATATTCAGGCTTTCCAGCGTTCACACGGTTGGCAATTCCCTATTCTGTAACTCATTCACCATATGCAAAATTCAGAATAAAATAGGTTACAAAATTGGCTACAGTCAAAATTTAAATTTAACAGATATAAAACAATAACTTATGAAAATAAAAATATTCATTATATGCCGTAAAAACCTATTCAAAAGTAGGTTACAGTCACAAAACCATGTCCTTAAAATTTAAAATAGTTCAATAAAAACAAATGTGTAACCTATTAAATAAAAAGTGTTACAGCTTTTTAAGATTAATTCCTTATAAAACAATAATGTAACCTTGTAACACCTGTAACACTCAAAAAAACACTATATCCGTAAAACATAAAAATTAGAGCTTGGGCAAAATTCACAATTTAAAGGCTGTTTTTGCGTATGCTATGTATGCCCAATTAAGCTATGAATGAATTTGTCATTTCAGCCAATTTAAGCTTAACCAACTTCGCATATTTAATGTTAATTACGCCCTGCTTTGCCTGCTCCATCAATGAAAGGCTAAACTCCATCGGGCTAATAAATTTCTCTTGGTTAGCTTCTAGGTAATCACTCCACCAACAAAGCATCATTCTACGTTCTTCCATAAATTCAGCATGGTGTATATAAGCCAGTCTCACGCCATTGCGTTCTTGGTGGCTCATTTGCTTCTCTACTGCATCTTCAGTAAATAAAGTGCTTTCAATCAATGCACCACAAGCCATGCCCCTAAAGCCATGAATACATACATCATCTTGGGTGCTGTACCCCATACGTCTAATCATGTCATTGACTGTGTTTTCACTCAGAAAACCGCCCATATCTACACTATTAGGGAATACATTCAAGGAAATACCGCTATAAACCTGAGTTTCTTTAATGAGTTTCAATGCTTGTGGAGATAAAGGGATAAGATGCTTTTCTTTCATCTTTGCGCCTCTGTGAGAATCTTTATATCCAGCAATCAATTCCCTTGTAGGCGGTATGGTCCATATCTTTTTATCAAAATCAAACTCATTCCAGCGTGCAAAGCGTAGCTCACTAGATCGGGCAAAGGTATGCAAGGCAAACTCTAAGCACAGTTTGGTAATTGGGTTGCCTCCGTCATTCCTTAAACGGCTGAAAAATTCAGGCAATCGTACCAATGGCAATTTAGGGTAATGCTTTGTCTTTCTTGTAATAGTGATTGCATCACTCAATGCCACGGCTGGGCTAAGGTCAATATAGCCCTTAGTAATGGCATAAGCGAAAATGCCTGAAAACCTTTGCCGTGTTTTACTTACAATTTCTAAATAGCCCTTTTCTTCAATCTTACTTAGGACGCTATACAAATCTCGGGTTTTAATCGTATCTATTGGTTTGCTACCAATGACAGGGAAAACGTACATTTCAAAGTTGCTTAAGGCTTTTCTCGCTGTGTCTTGATTCCACTTGCCAGTAGCTACATATGCCTCGTGCCAATCTCGTGCAATACGTTCAAAACTAAACTCATCGCTATTTTTGGCTTCTTCAATCTTTATTTGATTAATAGGATCAATATTATTGGCTAATTGATTTAAATAGATTGCACGGCGTTCCCGAGCTTCTTTGAGTGTAAGTGCTGGATAGTTCCCTAATGTCATTAATCCATCTTTACCATTAGGTCTTTTATATTTGAATCGCCAAACTTTCGAGCCATTCTTACGGACAAATAAAATTAGACCTTGCCCATCATACAAGCTGTAATCTTTTTCTTTAGGTTTTGCGCTATCACATTGAGTAGAAGAAAGTGGCTTAATCTGTTTAGCCATAAGGATTTCACTCCGAATGAGGATACGGAAGTTGACCGCAGTGGATATATCCTCAAATGTATCCTTATTATTTTACGCTGTATAGTGGTATATGTTTGTATGTTTCTGCATTTAAAAACAACAAAGCCCTGAATTATCAGGGCTTTCGAAGCTTATATGCTGTATGTTGGCATATAATTTTATATCTGTGGTCCCGAGGGTCGGACTCGAACCGACACATCATCTCTGATAGTGGATTTTGAATCCACCGCGTCTACCAATTTCACCACCTCGGGTAGGTGTTGAAACGTATAATAAACTTTTTCAGAAACTTGTCAACGCAAGAAAATTCCAATTGATTAAAAATAAAGCGTATAAGATTTTTTAGATGGATAATCCATCAATTTCAGCGTTAAAACCCAAAAAAGTTTATACTAGGCCAAATTTCTTTTGCTTCTTTTCAGATTTCTTGACATGCAACTTTCTGACTTTAACTTCAATCTCCCTGACGAACTCATTGCTCGTTACCCACTCGAAACTCGTAGTGCCTCTCGCCTGCTTCATCTCGATGTAAATGGTCAATACCATGACCATCATTTCACTGACATTTTAGACTTACTCAATGAAGGTGATTTATTGGTATTGAACGATACCAAAGTCATGAAAGCACGCCTCAAAGGTAAACGCGCAACAGGTGGTGCAGTAGAAGTTTTGGTTGAACGTATTCTTGACCCGAAAACAGCACATTGCCATATTAAAGCCAGCAATACACCGAAAGAAGGTGCAGAGCTGTTTATTGGTCCAGATGAAGTGAAAGCGACTGTTCAAGGTCGCCATGAAAACTTATTTGTGGTTGAATTTTCACAGTCTATTTTAGACGTGTTAGATAAATACGGTGCTTTACCGATTCCGCCTTACTTCAACCGTGAAGCAGAAGCGATTGATACTGAGCGCTATCAAACAGTATTTAACGACCCAACCAAACTTGCATCCGTTGCCGCACCAACAGCGAGCTTGCATTTCGATGAAGCCTTACTGAAAAAACTCGCAGACAAAGGCATTAAAACAACTTTTGTCACTTTACATGTGGGCGCGGGTACGTTCTTGCCTGTTCGTACCAATGACATTGAAAATCACATTATGCACAGTGAATGGTGTGACGTTTCAGAACAATCCATGGCTTTGATTCGTGAAACCAAAGCACGTGGTAATAAAGTGATTGCCGTTGGTACAACAGCAACCCGTGCAACTGAAAGCGCAGCCCAAGCCAATGGCGGCGAACTCAAAGGTTGGACTGGCGACACACAAATCTTTATCTACCCAGGTTATGAGTTCAAAGTCGTAGATCGTTTAATCACAAACTTCCATTTACCTGAGTCTACCCTGCTCATGTTGGTTTCAGCTTTATCGAACCGCGACAATATTTTAAATGCCTACAACCATGCAGTGGATAGCCAATATCGCTTTTTCAGTTATGGTGATGCCATGCTGATTGACAACATTAACCATCAATAACTATGTGGTGACTTAGCCCCCATGCCGATCGATTCTGTAAAGCACTCCATCCATATTCGCCGTAAAAAGAATGCTGTGGTTTTTCAAAATATCGCTCGGCTCTGGGACGTTGGTCGTCAAGCAAAAACCCATCAAGAACTCCTCGATGGGCTTCATCCTTGGAATGGGCCCATTACTTTAAAGTTTGAAAATCTGCTGCCTATTGCCTTCGGTGCCATAGGTATTGGGTTTATGTTCTTTATCATTATTCAGCCCGAGCATGGCTGGGCACAATTGTGCTTCGTAGCAGGTTTAGCCATGCTCTTTTGGGCTTATATCAGTTATGAAAAAGATGATGCTTTAAATGAAGTGGTTAATTTTTTAGAAGAAGAATGCATCGCAAAAAAATATCAACTGGCTTTTAATAAGCAACCGCAATACATCTCCATGCCACTCAACAATTTACAATTTATTGGCAATCTAAAGCGCATGTTTCCTGTGTTTAATCAGGGAAGTTTATCCAATGATATTCAAAGTTTCGCCAGCACAGTTTGGGAAGATGAAAACCAGCAGCAACATCAAGTTGTGGTGTTTAGATATCATTATGTCGATGAAATTCGTGTGCGTGATAAAGATGGCGATGAAGTGACTATCAAAGAAACACACAAAGACCTTTGGGGTGTTTTTGTCTTTGATATTGGCTTACATGGTTTAGCTGTATCAGCATCTGGTACAGACTACGCTTACCCCTATAGCTTTCCTTGGCACAGTAGCGACATTCAAACCAATCGCAAACTTAAATTTTATTGTAGCAATCAACTTGAAGGGGCTAAGTTATTAACGCCTGCTTTTGTGCTACGACTTTCTAATTTTTTTGAAGCCCGTCGTGGTGACCTGTTGTTTCATCCAAACAATCGAATTATGTGCTATCTTGGTTCAGAAGATTTATTTAAAGTCAGCAGTAAAGCCAAGAAAATTCAAGATGTTTCGGCTTTGCGTGGACATTTAAGAACCTTTAAATTGGTCGCGCTAGAAAACTTAAAAAATGACTTACTTCAGTTTTTAAAATAATCTACTAATTATTCAACTTTTATCTTGAGGATAAAATTTTATGGGGCTTTTGATTTTTGTTCTGGTCATTGTCGCGCTGATTATTGGTGCAATCATTATTCGAAATAATATTGTGCGTCATCATAATGCAACGATTCGTGCATGGTCAGATGTGGCTAGCTACGAACGCCAAAAAATTAAAATATTAGATGGCTTGCAACCCTTGGTCGAACAATATTCAAGTTTTGAACAAGATACCTTAACCAAGGTGACTGAATTACGTCAAAACATTATGAACCTCAACATCAACAGCACCGATGTAAGCCAGTTGCAACGCATTGAAGCGTTAAACAAAGAGCTTATGCGCAGCTTAAATGTGGTGGTTGAAAATTACCCTGAACTCAAAGCCAATGAAATTTATCTCAAAATGATGAATGAAATTGAAGAGCAAAATGAAAATGTCGGCGCGGCGATTACCATATTTAACCGCAATGTTGAGCTGTTTAATAACCATATTCAGATTTTTCCGAATAACATCATTAATACGCTTTTACTGAGTAAAAAAGCAGTACGCCCTTTTCGCGACCAAGCTGCAAGCCAAAGTTTTGATTATCGTCCGAACTTTTAAGTTCGGGCTTTAACGCTAAAAATATAAAAAAATAACCATGAGGTGCATGGAGCGCCTCAAACTTAGAATGAAAATAACTATGCTCAATCACATCTCTGTCTTAAAAGATGTGTTAATCGAAGAATTTTTAAAACTCTACGAACAACACAGCCATGACCACATTTATGCATGCGCACTGGTCTTTAATAAATTTTTATTGGTAGACTATTTCACAATTTCTACAACCCGCAGTATTTTTGCCGAAGAAGAAGACGCTTCTCAATATCTCGCTGAAAATGATCGCTGGAATGTGCAAAAGTGGCGTTATCGAACCATGCCAACTCTAGAAAATGGTTTAGCACAATTTAAATTTATCCTTTCGGATTATTTAAACCATCAGCAGCCCAATACAGTATCTGATACGCAGCATACAAATGCAGCACAAAATCATCATTTAGATCTTTTGTTAACGGCCTTTCAGCAAGCCCAATTGGCTTTAGTTGAGTCTCATGAATTAAACATTAAAGATATTTTATTTTTTATCAGTATTCCGACTCAGCCTGAAATTGAAATATATTCAGCACAGTTTTTGAATGAAGATCATCCTCAACTACAGGATTTTCTACAACATAAGCAACCATTAGATCTCAGTAGCATCCCCAAACGGATGAAGCTTACGCAAAATGATAAAGATATGCTGATCGACTTGGCGCAACTGGTGGAAATTGAACCTTACAACTACCTGCATGTCGCCAATGAAGCCTATGTGCTGAGTTTGGAAAATAGCTATACCAATACCAACCCCTATATTCAAAAGTTGGTACAAAGCATTATTGCCATGACCACAGATCCCAAAGGCACATTTGCCATGGATAAGGACGAAATATTGTCCAGAATTAATCAGTTCTATCACAATGCCACAATCAGCGCTGATGCCTTATATAATTAGCCATTTGATATATTTACAGACTTAACACCCGACAATGCTAGCGTTTAGTAGCAGAATCAAGGAAAATAGAGCACTTTTAACACTCTTACCATCAGCGAACTGTTTTTTCGCCTTGATTTGGACCTTGTATGAAGTTTGAAAAATTGGCGCAATCGGGCCGTGCTCGACGCGGCCGTTTAACCCTTGAACATGGTGTGGTTGAAACACCAATGTTCATGCCTGTCGGTACTTACGGTACTGTAAAAGGCATGCTCCCACGCGATATTAAAGAAATTAAATCCCAAGTGATTTTGGGTAATACCTTCCATTTATATCTACGCCCAGGCCTAGATGTCATTCGTGAACATGGTGGCTTGCACCAATTCATGAAGTGGAATAACCCAATTTTAACTGACTCCGGTGGCTTCCAAGTTTTCAGCCTTGGCGCTATGCGCAAAATTAAAGAAGACGGTGTAACCTTCCGCTCTCCAATTGACGGTTCTAAAGTCTTTTTATCACCTGAAATCTCGATGGACATTCAGCATACGTTGAACTCTGACATCGTGATGATCTTTGATGAATGCACGCCTTATCCAGCAACCCATGAAGAAGCGCAAAAATCATTGCAACTTTCTTTACGTTGGGCAAAACGTTGTAAGACTCAACATCATGAAGTACTGAAAAATCGCAATGCACTGTTTGGGATTATCCAAGGCGGCATGTATGAAGATTTACGTGATGAATCTTTAAATGGTTTAAAAGAAATTGATTTTGATGGTTATGCGATTGGTGGCCTATCCGTTGGTGAACCAAAAGAAGAAATGATCAAAGTTCTTGATTATCTTCCTGAAAAAATGCCTGCGGATAAACCACGTTACTTGATGGGTGTCGGTAAACCTGAAGATATCGTTGAAGCGGTGCGCCGCGGTGTCGATATGTTTGACTGTGTGATGCCAACTCGAAATGCACGTAATGGTCATTATTTTGTGACCGACGGTTTGGTACGTATTCGTAATGCAAAATATCGTCACGATCAAAGTCCGTTAGACCCACATTGCGACTGTTATACCTGTACTAATTTTACAAAATCGTATCTGTTCCATCTTGAAAAATGTGGCGAGATGCTGGGTTCAATGCTCGGTACGATTCATAACTTGCGTTACTACCTACGTTTAACCGAAGCGATGCGTGATGCACTCGACAACGGAACATTTGATGACTTTGTTGAAGACTTTTACCGTCGTCGTGGCATGGAAGTGCCAACTTGTCCGCAAGATTAATTCTTACAGCATTTGCGCTGAAGAAAAAGACAAGGTAAATTGCTGAACAAGTCCAATTTATTTATCAACTATTTGATAACCAGTTTTTTTAGTTTAGGAAAATGAAATGAGCCTTTTTATTTCTACTGCTCACGCGGCAGGTGAAGCTGCACAACCCAACATGATGGCAAACTTGTTGATGATTGCGGTATTCGTTGCAATCTTCTACTTTTTGATTTGGCGTCCTCAGTCAAAACGTGCAAAAGAGCATCGTGCGCTCATCGAAAGCCTTGGCGTAGGCAGTGAAGTCGTTTTTGCGGGCGGTTTAATGGGTAAAATCACTAAAATTGAAGGTGATTTTGCTGTTGTTGAACTGAACCGTGGCGTAGAAGTAAAAGTACAACGCGCAAGTGTGATTTCAGTTCTTCCTGAAGGCACTCTAAATAACCTTTAATCAAAAAATAAGTCGTGCACCCGCACGGCTTTTTTCATTTTAAGAAGAAAACGAATGCGTTACCCAGCATGGAAATATCTACTGATCCTAGTTGTACTTGTGATCAGTACATTATATGCCCTGCCAAGTTTGTATCCTGATGAACCTGCTGTTCAAATTTCAGGTGCCAAAGCTGGTACCCAGATTGATCAAAGCATCGTACAAAAAGCAGAGCAAATTTTAAAATCTGAAAGTATTGCCAGTCATGACAATAGCTTCACCAATAATGCAGCTTTATTACGTGTTGATTCTAGCGAACAACAGTTAAAAGCGAAGGAAGCACTACGTCGTGGTCTTGGTGATGACTACGTCGTTGCATTGAACCTTGCACCGACTACGCCAGAATGGCTGCAAAAAATTGGTGCAAAACCAATGAAGCTAGGTCTGGATTTACGTGGCGGGGTACATTTCTTACTCGAAGTGGATATGGATAAAGCCATTTCACAACGTATGGAAACCTCTGCAGCTGACTTACGTCGTCAATTCCGTGATAACAAACTTAAATTCAACAGCCTAACGCTCAACAACAACACCATTACGATGCAATTTGCAAATAATGATGATCGTTCTGCTGCTATGGATTTCCTTCGCCGTAACGGTAATGAGTATGCTCAGCAAGCCATTGCGACGAATGAGGGTTCAACTCTACGTTTAAACTACACAGATACACGTAAACAAGAAATTCAGTCTTATGCCGTCAACCAAAACTTAACGACTTTACGTAACCGTATTAACGAATTAGGTGTGGCTGAAGCATTGGTACAAACCCAAGGTAGCAACCGTATTGTGGTTGAACTTCCGGGTGTACAAGATACAGCTGAAGCAAAACGTGTGCTTGGTCGTACTGCAAACCTTGAGTTCCGCTTAGTTTCTGACTTAAACGATCAATATATTGACCCGTACACTGGTCAAGCCAAAGGTTCATTGCCACCGGGCACTGAAGCATTTGCTTATGAGTCTCTCGACAGTGGTCGTCAATTGCTCCTTAACCGTAACCGTATCCTAACGGGTGAACGTGTTCAAAACGCATCTTCTGGCTTTAGCCAAGATACAGGCGGTGCCGAAGTAAATATTACTTTGGATACAGCTGGTGGTAAGTTGATGTCTGAAGCAACACGTAGTGCCGTTGGTAAACGTATGGCGGTGTTGTTCATTGAGAATAAACAAAAAATTAGCTATGTTGCAGACCCTGTTACAGGCACACAAACTGAAGTTCGTACGCCATATACTGAATCTGTTGTGATTAATGCGGCAACCATTCAAGCAGTATTAGGCTCAAGCTTCCGTATTACAGGTCTTGATTCTCCGCAAGAAGCGTCTGAACTTGCGTTGATGTTACGTGCTGGTGCTCTTGCTGCGCCAATGTACTTCGTTGAAGAGCGTGTCATTGGTCCGAGTTTGGGTCAAGAGAACATTGATAAAGGTGTTCTGTCAGTTCAAGTTGGTTTCATCTTGGTTGCGATTTGGATGGTGGTGTTCTTCCGTCTCTTTGGTTTGATTGCCAATTTTGCATTGGTCATTAACTTAGCCATGATTTTAACCTTCATGTCTTGGATTGGCGCTTCCCTCACCCTACCGGGTATTGCGGGTATCGTGATTACCATTGGTATGGCGGTCGATGCCAACGTACTGATCTGTGAGCGAATACGAGAAGAAATGAAATGGGGCGCCTCGCCCAAACAGGCGATTGTCGCTGGTTATGACCGTGCGTATAACACCATTCTCGACTCTAACTTAACCACTTTCCTTGTGGCGTTTATTTTGTTTGCAATTGGCACAGGCCCAATCAAAGGCTTCGCTGTCACTTTGATGATCGGTATTGTCTGCTCGATGTTTACTGCAATTACAGTAACACGTGCGATTGTACAGCTCATTTACGGCAAAAAACGCAACTTGCATAAGTTGAGCATTTAAGGAGATCGGAGATGACTGAAAATACTCAACCAAAACAATACGGCCGTCCTGACAACGAGCATGTAATTCCATTTATGAAAATTGCCAAGCCAGCAGCGATCATTTCGATCCTGTTGACTTTGGCCAGCATATTCTTCATTTGCACCAAAGGGCTGAACCTCGGTTTGGACTTTACTGGTGGTGTATCGGCAGAATTGAATTACAGCCAACCGGTGAAAGCCACTGATGTAACAGAGGCCTTAAACAAAGCTGGTTTTAAAGATTCTGTCGTGCAAACTTTAGGATCTAACCGTGATTTGATGGTGCGTATGCCCGTTCAAGAACACGCTGAAGCAGCTGACTTAACGAAAGAAATCACTGCTGCGGTGCAACTTCCAAACAACAAAGCTGAAGTACATAAAGTGGACGTTGTGGGTGGTCAAGTTGGTAATGAACTATATATACGCTCTGCAGGTGCTGTAGGTCTTGCTTTGCTACTGATGTTGGTTTACGTAACCATTCGCTTTGAATTTAAATTGGCTGTGGGTGCGGTACTTTCATTGTTCCATGACGTACTTGTGACTGTCGGCGTTTTCGCCATGATGCAATGGCCATTTGACTTAACCGTTTTGGCTGCAATTCTAGCGCTTCTCGGTTTCTCGCTTAACGATAACATCGTGGTATCTGACCGTATCCGTGAAAACTTCCGGAAAATTCGTGGTGCAGAGCCTTTGGAAATCGTCAACATTGCCTTGACTGAAACATTACGCCGTACCATTCATACCTCAATGACACTATTACTGGTTGTTGTAGCGATGTTGTTCTTGGGCGGTGAAGGTTTACATTGGTTCTCTGTGGCGATGTTTATTGGTGTATTTGTGGGTACTTACTCATCAATTTATATTGGTACTGCCTTCGCACTATGGCGTGGTCTGAACCGTCAAGACTTTATTGTTCAAGTGAAACCTGAATTTGAAGAAGAAGAAATTCCTTAAGGAATTCTGCTTTGACTTTTCAATAAAAAAACCCATCTTCGGATGGGTTTTTTACGACTTAAATTTAGAATTTTAAATTAAAATCTTCAAAGCAAATTAAATCAAAAGTAGGGATATTCAGCAAAGGAGCAAATAAACTCCATAGACTGAGTTTCTCCCATGCTGATTTTTCAACTTTTAAAATTTAACGATATCGCCTTTCAACGCTACGCCTGCAATTGCAGTGCCTTTAGCACACTTGTAGGTGGTCGTACTGCGCGTTTCGTTCGATTTATAGAAGCTCACCAAATTGGTTACAGCATTTGCACCATTGGCTTTTGCTGTATTTTGGAATTGAATTAAGGCAGAACGTAATACATGGTCACATGAGGTTTCTGCTGATTTGGCAAAACCATTGGTTTTCTTGTTGGTAACCAATCCCTTTTCAATCACTTTACCGCCAGATTTAGTCCCTGCCAAATAAAACTTCACAGAACCATCGAGTGTACCATCTGCAACCGCACGGTCTACCGCTTCTTTAAAATTGAAATCATGCATCGCATCTGCTGCTTGTACAGCAGTTGTTGCACTTACGGTTAGCACGGCAGCTGCACATAATTTTTTCATTAACATTGTTATCACCCTCATTTAAATTAGACTTGTTTAAAAATCAAAGAGGTATTAATACCTCCAAAAGCAAAATTATTGCTCATCACGATGTGCGTTTCTGCTGAACGCATTTCATTGACGATATAATCTAAATCACCACAATCACGATCTAGTGTTTCTAAATTTAACGTCGGCACTAGCTGCTGACGGTGCATCATTTCAATACTCAGCCACGCTTCAATCGCGCCGCAAGCACCTAACGTATGCCCAAAATAACTCTTTAAAGAGCTAATCGGTTTCTTGCCTAATATGCGTGCTGTCGCTTGAGTTTCAGCGATATCACCTTGATCGGTCGATGTGCCATGCGCATTTACATAATCAATCGCAGATGCTTCTAATCCTGCATCTTTTAGTGCGAGCTGCATGCAGCGTCCCATCATTTCAGAATCAGGGCGTGTTACATGCTGACCATCGGTATTGCTGCCATAACCGACAATTTCTGCATATATGGTTGCACCACGCGCTTTGGCATGTTCATATTCTTCTAAAATCAGGCAGCCTGCACCCTCGCCCACCACCAAGCCATCGCGTCCAGCATCAAAAGGACGCGGTGTTTTTTCAGGGCTGTCATTTTGCGTACTGGTTGCCAGCAACACATCAAACACAGCAGAACCTGCTGCACTGAGTTCTTCTGCACCACCCGCAATCATGACGGTTTGCTTCCCGTATTTAATCGCTTCGTATGCCTGACCAATTCCCATTGAGCCAGAAGTACAAGCACTAGATGTCGGTAAAGTCAGCCCTTTCAAACCAAAATACACGGTCATATTAACTGCACTGGTATGTGACATCATACGAATATAAGTCGTTGCATTTAATTGACCCATATTGTTATCTAGCAGCATGGCACCAAACTCGCGAATCGCATCGACACTGCCGGCAGATGAACCAAAAGCCACACCCGCTTCACCGCTTTGCAGAATTTCATGATTGAGTAGGCCTGCATCTTCCAACGCTTTTTCCGCGCAAACCACAGACATTAATGCCACACGGCCCATGCCGCGAGTCACCTTACGGTTAAAGTGCTTGGGTACGGTAAACGTTTCTACAGGACCACCCAGCTTGCTACGCAAATCGGAGTATTTTTCCCAATCTTGCATGTAGCGGATGCCACTTTTACCTGCTGCGAATTGTTCAAAAATTTGATCTGCAGTTTCACCCAATGAAGTGATGCCTGACATGCCTGTAACGACTACACGTTTCATCAGATCAGTCCTCCATTTACCGAAATCACTTGGCGGGTAATATAGCTAGCATCATCACTGCATAAAAACTTAACCGTTTTTGCTACTTCATCCACTTGCCCCATACGTTGCATTGGAATCATTTTTAACGCATGTTCTTTGACTTCATCTGTAACCATTTCGGTTTCAATTAAACCGGGCGCCACGCAGTTTACGGTAATTTTCCGTTTTGCTAATTCCAGCGCCAACGCTTTGGTTGCACCAATTAAGCCTGCTTTGGCAGCACTGTAATTGACTTGCCCGCGGTTACCCATCACGCCAGAAACAGAGGATAAAGTGACAATACGACCGCCTTGTTTTAAGCGGATCATCGGCATCATCAATGGCTTAAGCACATTGTAAAAACCATTCAGTGAGGTTGATACCACCTCATCCCAATCGTCATCAGTCAAGGCTGGGAAAGCGCCGTCACGGGTTAAGCCCGCATTGAGCACTGCACCATAAAACGCGCCATGCTCGGCCATATCCTGTTCTAAAATTGAGGCTATATTTTCACGGTCGTTTACATCAAACATCAACACATGACTGCTTTGTCCCATGGCCTGAATTTCTTGCGCCACCTGCTCCGCTTCCTGCTGGCGGGAACGTGCATGCACGGTGATATCAAAACCTGCTTTTGCCAATTCCAAAGCAATTGCCTTACCTATACCGCGGCTGGATCCTGTTACTAAAATTCTTCTGCTCACGTTCATTTCCCAATCGCGTCATTCATATTTTCTGGTTCAAATACACTCAGCATGGCGCTAAAGCGATGTTCTTGATATTCAATTTCACAATTAAACTGGCCTAGACCTTCGTGCAGATAACTCTGCTCAACTCGAATACGCACGGTACTGCCCAAAGTAAAATATGGACATGGCAACTGCATTTTACGCGTCCCCAATAAAAAGCCGACTTTGGGCGGCAAGCCTTTCGTTTGCCCTTTATGCCCCGCATAGGCACTGATGGTTTGCGCCATTAATTCAATGCTGCTCCATGTCGGCAAACCTTCTGCTTCGCAAAACATCAACTCAGGTCGAATCTGCAATTCTGCAATGGCATAGCTGTCATTGGCTTCAATCAAATGATCAACAAAAACCATTGGTTGTTCATGCGGAATAAACTGTACGGCATCCATCATGGCAAAACGGTTCCTAAAATTAAACTGATATTGCTGCCGCCAAAGGCAAAGGAGTTGCTCATTACATAATGCATCGGCTGCACTGCATGGTTATCCAAAACATAATTCTGCTGGGCCAAAGCAGGGTCTAGTTCAGCCGTATGATGCAAAGGCAGCCATGACTGATCCAGCAACACCTGCTGACAGATAAAGGCTTCAATTGCACCTGCCGCACCTAGGCAATGTCCTGTTTTATGTTTGGTGCTGCTCAGTGCAACTGGATAATCTGTAAAAATGGTCTGCACCGCTTTAATTTCCATAGCATCATTTTGCGGAGTGGATGTACCGTGCAAGTTTAAATAACCAATGTCACTGGCTTTCAGGCCTGCACTATCCAAGGCTTTTTGCATCGCTTCTGCCGCACCTTGCCCTTCTGGATGCGGCGCAGAAATATGCCATGCATCCATAGATTCACCGCTAGACAGCAGCATCACTGGAGCCGAGTCTTTAGACAATAAAAATAATGCCGCTGCTTCACCAATATTGATTCCGTCACGCTGTGCGCCGCAAGGCTGACAAATACTGCTGGACAGGCTTTCTAGGCTATCAAAGCCATTTAAGGTTAACTTGCACAGCGTATCTACACCGCCAACCAATACAGCATCGGCCAGATCTGCATTTAGCAAGCGCTGACCTGCAGCCATGGCTTTGGCTGCCGAAGAGCATGCCGTTGAAATAGTATAGGCAGGGCCTTCCCAGTCCAAGTACTGCTGCAATGATTTGGCTATGCAGCCCATTTCCTGTTTCTGATGCTGCACGGGCTCATTAGACAATTGCTGAAAATGCGCTTTCAACACACTTTCATTATCTGCGATGCCTGAAGTAGACGTACCAACAATCACGGCAAGTCGCTGCTTTGCAAATTGCGCGGTATAGGCGCGAATATCCGCCTCTATTTGCCCCAAAGCGGTTAAAGCAAATCGTAAATTACGCGAATCTGCAGACTGTAAATATTCAGGTATGTTTTGCACTAAGGATGCAGCAGAAGCCCCCACCCAAACCGTGCGCTCTGCGATTAAATCTTGACGCTGCGTTAATGTATTGTCTGCTGCGCACAGTGCATTTTTCAATTCACTGGCATTTTCCCCCAAAGCAGACAAAGCCGAGCTGAACTGTATTCCCACAGCAGAATGGCGCATGATATTGTTATTGGTCACTCTCGCCTCGATCATCTTCCAAAGTATTGCTCACCGCGCTGATTACCATTTGATACGGTACTTGCAGGTTATTCAGTTCAACCGCTCCCTCTAGCGGCTGAATGTTTAACACGGGCTGCTGATTGATATATACCACACCGTCTTTTTGCGTCACAGCCGTTTGCCCTGCATGTAATGCCATAAACTGTGGATAGGTTGCGTACAGAATATCGCGCACCACATAGTCAAATGGCAAGTATTTCATGGCATCAATACGCTGTTCCACCCGAACCTGCTGTCCATCAAAACTCAGTTTAAACAGCTGTTGCCCCGTCAGGCTTAGCGCCAGCATGTCCAATTGCTGACCGCTTTGCTGCTGATACAGTAAAAAACTGAAGCCATGATCTTTCCATTGCACTTCAATTTGATCTTGGCGCTGATAGCTTTGCGCTGTCCATTGCGGCGCAGATAAGCCTTGCGCCTTTGGCAGAATTTTAGGCGCCAAGCTTTGACAGCCGCTGCACAAGACAGCGCCAGCCAAAACTAAAGCAGTGATTTTAGCATTTACGTTAAGTGCCATCTGTCATGGTTTCCCGCATTTTCGCTTCGCGGCAATATTCCGCCAATGTACTCAAACGCTGCTTGGCATTGTGATAAATCGGGTTTGTTTCATCCCACGCATAGCCGGCCAAAAGCGAGGCAACCATGCGGCGGATTTTTTCATCTTGATTCTTTGAAAATACCACATCCTGAAATTCGCCTGTATACCAAGATTCCACATAGGCGCGGAACACTTGAATACCTTTGCGCAGTGGTTTTTCATACTGCGCCATCCAGTCCACAGACTGACCTTGCAATACTTGATCGACCAAAGGAATGGCCAAGCTGGAAGATTTCAGCGCAATGGTTACCCCTGAAGAGAACACAGGATCTAAAAACTCGCCTGCATTTCCGAGCAAGGCATAATTATGTGAAGCCAGCTGTTTAACATTGGCAGAATAACCAACCAATGTACGTACAGGCGTATCATGCTTCGCATTGCGCAGCACCTTAGACAAACTCACATCATCTGCCAAAATGCGTTTTTGCAATGCCTCTAAATCGTAATCTGGGCTGCCGTCATAACCATATTTTTCAAAAAAGTCTTGTTCTGCAACCACACCAAAAGATGAACGTCCATCGGCAAAAGGAATCAGCCAATACCATGCACGATGATCTTTTTCGTGTACCGCAATCAAGATTTTTTCACGGTCAAATTCTGGATCATCCAAAATACCGTCTTCAATATGCGTAAATACGGCGCGGCGCACAGGGAAATCTGACGGGCTTTCTAAATCTAAAAATTTAGGCAAAATTCGGCCAAAGCCGCTGGCATCCAGCAAGAACTTACCTTGAATTTGATAAGACTGACCTTGTTCATCTTTAACCGTTAAAATAGGATGAGCGCTGTCTACATCGACAGCGGTCACTTCATGACCAAAGCGAATATCTGCACCCATTTTGCCTGCTTGCTTCGCCAGCAGATGGTCAAAATTGGCACGGCGCACTTGCCATGTGGTGCCTGGGCCTTCACTGAATTTTTGAGTAAAATCGTAGAAACTGCGCTGTGGCCCTTTTAAGAAAGCTGCGCCGTTTTTAAATTGAAATGCATCTTCTTCGACATGCTCACGCACCGTCTCCAGCAGACCAGCTTCCTCTAGAAACACCATAGACTGCGGCAGTAGAGATTCCCCAATTGAAAAGCGCGGAAAATATTGTTTTTCGATCACCGTCACTTGATAGCCTTTTTGACGCAGCAAGGCTGCTGCCGAACTGCCCGAAGGCCCCGCGCCAATAATTAAGACATCTGTGTGCTGTAGTGTGCTCATTGCACTATTACCTTTTTACTCAGCTCTTTGGCTGATATTGCTGAACCACAACATGTTCTGCATCGGAAGATGTAAACAATGTTGCATAAATAAATGAAAAGATGACCCCCAGCAGCACCGTCAAACCAAAGCTGTGAATGGCATAGGTATGGCTAAAGGACAAAAGTCCAAATCCAAAGAAAGTCGACATCATGCATAGAAACAGCGCCATACCGACCACTTGCGGATGGTCGTGCCCATGACGATAGAAAATCGCATAGTCCACGCCAATACCGATAATCAGGAAGGTGCCCATAATGCTGAACAGATTAATTTCTACACCTAACCAAGCTTGTATGGCAAAGGTCGTCATCAGCGCCATGGTCACAGGCAGTACCAACGGCAAGATGGATTTTTTCCCATATAACAGCCCTAAGCCAATGGCTAAAATTGCCAAAGCACTCAGCAGCAGCCACTGCGCTTGTATACGATGCTGCTGAAAGAGTTCAGACAGCTGATTGACTGGCCGCAGCAGCTGCACATTGTGATTACTTAATTTTTGCAAAGCGGCTACATCATGCACATTTTGCAGCATGACTAAACGCTGGCTAGAGCTCATCTGTAAAAAATGCAACGGATGATCTTGAAGCACAGCATCACTCAGCAGCGGCTGATGCTTTAAGTTGACCTGCCAATTCAAAACCTCAGATTCATTCAGCTGCAGCGCCTGCGCAAAATCACGCAAGGCCTGCTCAGGAATAGCCTGAAGCATAACCACATTCTGCTTTTGCTGCGCCAGAGGTGGCACCCACTGCCCCAGCGCCTGTACCGCATCTAATTTCCCAGCCTGCTGCAACACAGACAGCTGATTCAGTAAATGCTGTTCATTGCGCTCTAATTCTGCTGGTGTTTTGCCTTGCACCACAAAATAATCACTGCCCTGCTGCTGCATAAAGCGTTCACGCACATACTGATCTTCCTGTTTTAAGCGTTGATCCATACTTTGCAAGTTACGGATGTCATCATTGCTTTTTAAGAACAGTAAGCTGCTGCCAGTCACAGCAACAATCAGCGCCATCAGGACATAGCGTAAGCGATTGCGCGCTTGAATGTAGTTGCGCGCATGGCCAATAAAACTCAGCATGCGAATTGCAGGTTCGGCATTTAAAGCTGGCAAACGCGGCAGCAGTAAAATACTGGTAATCCATGCCGCGCTCAGACCAACCATAGAGAACACTGCGATCTGCTTAAAGCCCGGAAATGGCGTAAAGCTCAGCACCACATAAGCCAGCAAAGTGGTCATCAGACCCACAAATAGGCTTGGCAATAATGGCTTTAAGACGGCAAAACCATCAATTTTACGGTGCTGAGACTGCATGGCCATAAAGTAAAATGAAAAATCCACACAGACACCAATCAAACTGGCGCCAAAGACCAACGTCATTAAATGAATTTCGCCAAAAATACTGTAGGTCACAGCAAAGGCAACCAAGCTGCCCGTACCCACAGCGACCATTTCTGTCAGCATGGGGCGGATAGAACGAAAGCCAAACCATACCAATAGCAGAATACCAATGGTTGAACCGACACCAATCGTCGAAATCTCTTCTTTCGCGGAGTTTGTACCAAATTGCGCAAACAGCAGTGTTCCTGTCCAATGCGGTTTAACCTGCAATTGGCGCAGCTGCTGATTCATCTGCTGAATAAAAGCATCGGTCTGTTCTTGATAGGCAATGCTGTAAGGACTGTTCTTAAGCTGCAGTACCACCAATCTGGAAATGCCCTGTTCATCGCGCTTGGTGGCAAAGCCTTGTTCTAGACTAATATCTGAATTGTTCTGTAACGCGCTGAGCCCCATCGCATAACGTGGAAACAGCAAGAGCGGATCACTTTGTAGCATTTGCGCCGTGACCAGCATACCCGGACTCATCAATTGCAATAAGCCTTGCTCTGCTAATGCCGCATAATCTTTGTGCTGAAGCAGTTCACGATCGCTCTGGGTTAACAGCCCTGCCTTGTGCTGATACAGCAGTTTGGCAAATTTGTCATAGTCCAGCTGAGGGCGTACAGGCTGAAATAGCTGGCTTTGATTGGCCTGTGTTTTCAGTAATTTTGTGGCTTGATCCAGCTGCTGATCATTTTGAGCATCCAGCACCACAAAGACTTTGTCATTCAGCTGATTGCTGACATAGTTCTGCGCACGCTCCAGATTCGCATCTTGATGTGTTTCTGGCAGCAAGGCAAAAATATTGGTCTGAATTTTAATGCCATTGTTCAGCCATGCCGTAGCTAAAACGACCGCAATGACACAGAGTATGACCAGCCAAATGGCGGTAAATTTATTTTGCCAATTGGAAAAGCGCATTTTCCGCAGCCGTTAAAGTTTGAGGTTGAGCGCTTTGCTGACTAAAACGAATGACCGTGCTGTTATTGGCCTGTTCCTGAATCACAATGCGGTTCACATAGCGCTGGCCTTGGGCATCAACACGGACAAACAGTTTTTTAAATAAACTGCTCTTTGGCGTCAGCACCACATTCCATTGTGCAGGACTGTAATTGGCTGAAACCACATTAAAGTTTTTCGCCAGTGCAGTTTCATTACCAGACATCAGCTGTAAAAACATGGTCGCAACAGAACCATAAGGCGTTTTATCAACTGCAATTTGGCTTGAAGTGCGCTGCGTTTTTTGCACCAGCTTACGCGGCGTCACGATTAAATCTGCTTTCACCGGGCTTTGAATTTGCCAAAGCACACCCTGATTTTTACTAAACAGCACTTCGCCTTTCGAGACATAGGTTTTATTCAGCGAAGCCAATTTTTTCTGCTGTTCAAAATTGGCGCGTACCACTGGTGTAGCCGCCAACTGTGAAAAGACCTGCTTCAATTCAGTATTCTGTGCATGACCTGCAGATGTCATCACAGCAGAAGCTGTAATCAAACACAGCGGCATTGCCGCTTTTAAAATAGGAGATCGAATATTCATCCTACTACTCCGCTTTAAATTCAGACCATGCATTTAAACAGTCCAATAAAATTTGAGGCGATTGGTAACACATTTCACGTGTTGCAATCTGCACAGCCACTTGCGTGGTATAACCTTTGGTCAGGCGTCTGCCCGAAACTGCATCAAAAATCTGATACTCAATTTTCAGGCGGTTTTCCCATTCTTTTAAAATTGCGCGTACACGGATTTTTTGTTCAAATTCGATGCCCTGCACATAGCGCACATGGCTTTCAATCACTGGCCATGCGTAGCCTGAATCACGCATTTGCGTATAGTTATAATGAAACTGATCCAGCAGCTTGCAGCGGGCAATTTCAAAATATTTTAAATAATGCCCATGCCAAACCACATTCATGGTGTCTACATCATGAAAAGGCACATCAATAATCACATCTGCATGCATCGCTTTATCCTTGGCTTATACAGCAATGCTGTTCAAAAGTTCTAAATCTTCAAAACGGTTGACCAGCGCCTGCAGCTCGTTCTGTAAAGGGCGATCTTCCTCTACATAGTTGAAGCTGTGAAGCACCCACTGTTGAAATGCTGTTAATACTGGACTGAGTTCTGTATCTAAGCCTTTCAATTTAACCGCCTGCACCGCCGCACAGCTCAATGCCGCCATCACTTGTTCAGTCAGCGTAATCACACGGCTTGCATCACGCGCTGCAATAGTTCCCATGCTGACTTTGTCCTGATTATGACATTCAGTTGAACGAGAAAAAATGGATGCCGACAAAGTCTGTTTCAGCGCTTCTGCTGTCCATGCCGACACCCCAATTTGCACAGCTTTAAAGCCATGGTTCAGCGGCAGGCGTTCTGGACTTGAACCCGTCAAGTTGCGCGGCAGGCCGTTATTCATTTTGTAATCGACCAATTGAGCGAGCTGACGGTCCATCAAATCTGCAATATTGGCAATCATGATTTTTAAACTGTCCATAGCCTGTGCAATATGACCGCCATAGAAATGTCCGCCATGCAGTACACGTAAATTCACTGGATCAATCAATGGATTGTCATTGCTAGAATTTAATTCATTTTCAATAAACTGGCGCAGCCACACTTTTGAGTCTTCAAACACGCCAATAATATGCGGCGCACAGCGCAGTGAGTAGCGGTCTTGCAGACGTGAACTTTGGTGTTCTGTCTGCACTTGGCTGTTCAGCCATACACGCAGTTGCGCGGCAATCTGTTGCTGACCAGGATGCGGTTTTTGCGCAAACAATACTTCATCAAAATGGCTCGGATTACCTTCCAGCGCCAAGACATTCAATGCTGTCACCATGGTGCTGGCCAAAGCAATCTGTTCTGCTTTTTTATAGTTCAGGCAAGCAATGGCCGTCATCACTGCCGTGCCGTTCATCAAGGCCAAACCTTCTTTGGGGCGCATGACCAAAGGCTGCATGCCTTTTTCGGCATACACCTCTGCAATGGGCACAATCTTGCCTTGATAATACACATCACGCTCGCCTACCAGCGCACCCGCAATATAAGACAATGGCGTTAAATCACCGCTAGCGCCGACAGAACCTTCAGATGGAATTACGGGAATCACATCTTCATTCAGCATCCATGCCAGACGCTGCAGCAAGGCATGTGATACGCCTGAATAGCCGCGTGCCAGCGAGCATAAACGGACTGCAACCACTGCGCGTGCCGTGATTAAATCCAAATTTTGGCCCATACCGCAACCGTGAAAGCGAGACAAATGTAACGGCAGTTCATTCACTTGATGCGGTGGAATTTCCACAAGGCAAGAATCGCCATAGCCTGTGGTTACGCCATAAATAACGCCTTCATCCTGCAATAACTGATCGAGAAAATCTGCGCCGCGCTGAATCAATGTATTCCACTCATCTGAAGCAGGCAGTGCTACTTGATGTTCTTTACGCGCAACAGCCACAATATCTTCAATGCTGAGAGCGAATTCCCCAATCGTTAACACAAGACTTATCCTTTATTCCAAAAATTATAAAAATTAAACCATTGATACGGCGCACGCATGCAATGCTGTTCCAGCAGCTGCACATATTGCCGCGTGGTCTGCTGCATAGCTTGCATGCGCTCTTTACGCGGCCAGTTCAGCTGATCTGCTACTTTATGAATATGCACTTCAAAATGCGCTTGCACCCGATAGCAAAACACCGCCAATACAGGTGCTTTCAATAAACTTGCCAAAATCCACGCGCCTTGCGGCCACAGCGCCTGCTCACCTAAAAACTCAACAGGCTGAACACGGCCAGACTGCACAGGCACACGGTCGGCAGCCACAATAACCCACTCGCCTTGATCCAGCTTATCTTGCAAAATCAATGCGGTTTCTATACCCAATTCATCCACCGAAACCAAATTCACATCGGCATGCTCATTCAGCTTCTTTAAAAATTCATTAAATTTTGTCGCGTGCTTTTGATAAACCAGCACATTAATTTTTTGCGTATGTTCTGACTTCACCGCACGCAGCAGCTCAATATTGCCAAAATGTGAAACAACAATCACTGCGCCTTTTTGGTAATGCGCACGGAAGTATTCATGCCCATGCAATTGCAGCTCCTGTTCAGCCACATTACCCAGCCAGCCTTCAATTTTGTCCAAAATGCATTCGCCAAACTGCATTAAATGCGTATAGGTTTGCCCCATATGCGGCTCAGATGCAAAAGGTGATTGACTGCCTGCAAAATGATGCAGCCTTTTTAAATACAATAAGGAGGCTTGGCGTACTGTGTTTGAAAACAGCCAATACCACAAGATCACAAAATACAGCACCAATCTGCACAGCCAGCGTCCGCCCAAGCGGTAAAAGCCCAGCATTAGCATCAGTGGCAACATTCCGCCGCGCTCTTTGATGCTGCTCCATTTGGGAGTGCTTTTTTCTGTATTTTTTTGCTCTGACACGCTTAGCCTTTCACTTTGTAATACAGTAATTTGGGTAAGCGTAGCAGCATGCCGCCCAATAAACGGCTATGCGCACGAGCCATCCCTAAATTATCTCGCCAGACATTAAAATGCGAAATACCGTCTTCAGGGTAGATGACCCTAGTAGGCACATTCACAAAATGTACATTTTCCCATTTCAAGCGCACCAAAATTTCTGAGTCAAAACCCATGCGCGGCTGAAATTTAGCGCTATTCAGTACTTTTACTGTCTGCGCCAGCGGATAAACCCGAAAACCGCACATACTGTCTTTTATTTCAAAAGATAGGCTGTTAATCCAGACCCAAATATGTGTTGCATAACGGCCATATAAACGTTTTTTCGGGACAGTCGCATCAAATACAGGCTGACCAATGACCATCGCTTCTGGATGCTGCTTCGAGGCATCTAAAAAGCACTGAATATCATTCCAGTCGTGCTGACCATCCGAGTCTAATTGCAGCGCATGACTATAGCCCTTCTTATACGCATGCTGCAGCCCCGTCATCACCGCACCGCCCTTGCCTTGATTGACTTCATGCTCAACCAAATCCAGTAAAGGGTTGTCTGCAGCCAATGAGCGCAGCACCGCTGTACATTCAGCATTACTGCCATCATTCACCATAATAATAGGCAACTGAAAAACGTTTAGATGCGCAGTTAAGGCCGCCAAATAATGCGGATGGTTATAAACTGGAATTACAAAGCAATGCTGCATTCTTCTACCCTCAGCTCTTGGCTTATTCTTCTGCCGCTGAAACAGCAAATAGCAGCCGCCCAGAAGCCAATGTTTTATTATCCTGTTGTTTCAGTTCAAAACTGACTTTGTGCGCCTTTCGCACTAAGGATAAATCCACACATTGATAAGGACGTATCAAGTCCTGAAATTTTAACTGCTCAAAACCATTGCACCATTGCAAATCTGCCCAATGCTGCTTTGCAAAATGCTGAATGAATCCAATTTGACCAACGCCTGGGTAAATTGGAAAATTCGGGAAATGTCCCTTAAAGCATTCTAACTCAGGACTGAATTCCAGCGCTAAATTAAGCTGCTCGTCCTGTATCTGCTGTGTCAAAACCACAGGCAGCTGCATTGGCTGAAACAAAGACTTTAAATACTGCTTATTGAGTTTAGATTGCGCATTTTGCGGCATCAGAGACAAGAAGCGCCATTGCCGCGGAATGGCAATACTTTCCAGCTTTTCGCTTAATTGTTTTTTCAGCTGCGCTACGAATGCCGCTTTGCCCATCTCTTGCATATGCTGACGCGCTTCATCCGTCAACACAGCCACCGCGGCTAAAATTTGACGGTGCTCTTTTTCATAGACCAAAACGTGACATTGCTGTACAGCATTTAAATCTGCAATTTTCAGTTCAATGGCATCAAGGCTTAAACGCTTTTCTTCCAGTTTCACAATTCGGTCTAAACGGCCCAGCAATCGAAATGGACTTTTAGGGTTCGCCGTTTCTGTCAGTTCGACTTTATCACCCGTCAAAATCCAGTCTGTGCTAAATGCATGATTGGTTTTGACTGCCAATTCTTGCTGTTCCTGAGCCTGAATATCAACATTGGCAAAAGGAGTCCATAAGGCATCATCCTGCTGACGGTGCGCAATTCCGCCTGTTTCAGAACTGCCAAACACTTCTGTGATGGGACTGTTCAAATATGGGCGGACACCCGCATCCAGCTTGCCGCCAGAAGAATACACCGTAATACAGTCTTGCAGCAGCACATCCTTGGTCCAGCGTTTAAGCAAGGCTGGGCTGGAAATCACATAGTTTGGCAGCTGTAAATGCGCGATTTTCTTTTGAATATCGGCCACATCTTCAGGAAAGGCCAATTGCTTTTGATAAAAACTGCGCCCGCTCGCTAAAGGCCACAGCAGTTTAAACAATAAGCCATATATATGCTGGTGGCTGACTGTTGCAATTGCGACGGCCTGTTCAGGCAAAGCAAAGCTGGCATCTAGGCCGCAAACTTCATTAAACAGTTGCTGTAAGGTACGAGGAATTTTTTTCGGTTGGCCTGTAGAGCCTGAGGTATAAAAATACACCTGCGCCTGATTTAAAAAGGCGTCATCAAATACAAAAATTTCTTGATGTTTTTTATCTGAACTTTCACTGCGTTTTAGAAAATAGATCTGCTCGGCAGCCAATTCTTTTTCTAAATCACTGACACGGTTTGGCGGCAGCAATACCTGTTTTTTTGCCTGCAATGCAGCAAATAGCAGCACCAAAAACTCATAGCTGTCTTGCTCCCACAGCGCCCAAACAGCTTCAGATGACATGCGGATCTGAGTTGCCTGCAGTGCAACATCCTGCCAAAAATCCCGAAATAAAATTTCACGCAGATCGGACTGAATACATAAAGTTCGGGATGAATGCAGATGGTGCTGAAAATGACAAGACATAAATATTGTTTCTAAACCGTGATTATTTTCTAAATTAAAAAAATGAAAATGACGCTATTTTTGCGCCTGATGCAATCGCTGCTGACGTTTACGCAGCAGGTACTCTCCGAGCAATAAAATACCCATCAACACATAGGAAATAAAACCGTTATACAGCACCCAAATCTTCATAGGCGCAAAATACACAGTCCATAGTGCAATCAGCGCATTGACCGCAAAAAAACCGCACCACACTTTGGTGACTTGACGTGTCCAATGCACGCCTTCTGGCGGTAAGTCTGGCTCTGCCAACCGCGCAAAGCGCTCAATCATGGATGGCGGTTTGATTAAGGTCATACTGAAAATAATCAAAGCGCCCACATTCATGCAGACTGGATACAGTTTTAGCCAAGCATGATCTTTGAGTATCAGGCTCAGCCCACCGCAGAGTATAGCAAAGCCCGTCAAAGGCCACAGCAAAGCATTGCCCTTGCTGAACATGCGCATCATGCCCAGTGCAATCAGCAGCACACTCACCCACGCATAGTGGCCTTTTGCCAAACCATAGCCGACAAAAAAAGGATAGAGAATCAATCCGATTACTGCTATCCCTTTAAAAACTGCATTCATTCAGCTGACATATTCTGAATGACGACAACAACGTCCTGTACGGTACGGACGTTTTTAAAATCTTCCGGATTTACTTGCTTACCGGTTAATTCTTTAATCTTTACGACCAAATCAATCGCATCGATACTGTCTACATCCAAATCTGTTGCCAGATTGGACTCAAGCTGTACATCTTCAGGCGCGATTTCGAACAATTCATCCATCCATTCGCGCAATTTTTCTAAAACGGTTTCTTGTGCAAGCATAGCAACCTCTTATGCTGTTTTCTGAGCTTCAACCAAAGCCACCAAGCTTTGAATTGATTTAAAGTGTTCTTTGGTTTCTGCAGACTCTGCATTTAAATGAATGCCGTAACGCTTTTTCAATGCCAAGCCCAGCTCCAATGCATCAATTGAATCCAAACCCAGACCGTCGCCAAATAACGGCGCTTCTGTTTCAATGTCTGCAATGGTGATGTCCTCTAGGGCAAGCACATCAATAATCATTTGCTTCAATTCATCAGCAAGATTGTTCATTTAAGGATAACTCTTGGTTAAAAAACCGCTGTAATTGTTGATTTAATTGACGTACATTTTTTGGATTGACACTAACATCATCCAATACGTCTTCCACTTGGATCGCATCCAAAACTTTCACATGAATATGAAAAGGCTGTTCTGGGATGTGATACCACTTTTCATTTTTAGTCAGGGTTGAAGGTGTACATGTAATCAGTACTGGCCGAATTGGTACACCTGCGCGCAAGGCAATATTGGCAGCGCCGCGCTGAAAGTCATTCAGTAGCGTGTCTTTTTCAGTCCGTGTCCCTTCTGGGAAAATCAGTAACGATGCCGCTTTATCCTGCTGCAGTTTGTTCACGCAATCCTGAATAAATTGTTCTGAACCTGCATTTAGAATATAACCCGCACTCTGCACAGGGCCTTTGGTAAATGGGTTAGACCACAGCGCCTGTTTGACCACGCAATTTGCCTGTTCCATTAAACCAATTAAAACCACAACGTCAATCAGTGTCGGATGGTTGGCAATCACCAGCTCCTGCTGGCTATGCTGCAACTTTTCCAGCCCTTCCACCTCATAGGTCATAATGCCCAGCTTAACCATCATTTCGGTAAAGCCTTTAAAGCTGTGCTTAATGACTTTTTGCGTACGCTGTATACGCAGCGCCTCATCTTGTGTACTGAGCTTCACCAAAGGTGCAACCAGACCGCCTATGGCAGCGCCGCCTGCGCCAAAACTGGCAAAACTGAAGCCCGTTGCGCCTACACGCCAAACATAATTGGCTTTTTGCTTAATACTTTTTAAATTTAGCATTTGGTCCACGCAGCGCTTTCAGTTTGGCGCTCATCTTGCCAGAAATGATAAAATTGTAATGCTTGCTGAAAAGAAAAAGCATCTTGTGTCATGTGCTCAAGCTTTAAGCATAAGTTTTCAGGCTTTAATGTCACCATTGCCGCCATCGCGAAAGCAACAAAAGGCTGATGCTCAGCATAAATATCTGGTAGCGGTTCATCATAATACACCACCAATACGCGACCACTGAACTGTGCAGTTTTTAGCCATGCATATGCTTCTGTTAATCCATCATTCCATGAACCCGCCAAACTGGTAGCTGGCGTTGAGTCTTGACATAAAATTGAATACAGCCCAGACACGGCATTATGCACCGAAGTCGAAAACTGAGTTGGTGAGGGTGTTTGGTCGTTTAACACATCTTCTAATATTTTCAGTGTTTTATGTTCATCACCATACTGCGATACCCAAACGATATAATCAGCTTGCTGTTCTGACAGCGCCTGTATTGCAGTATTCAGCGCCAACTTTGCAATTGGCGACAGCCGGCGCCGCTGCATCGCGGGAATTTTTTCTAAGGCAGGAAATACCTCATCTGCCCGGCTCATCACGAGCCGAGACACATTCATAAGCACCATGCGCTGTATTTCCTTACCCTTTAAAACGTATATTTCAGAATGTTGCGGATTATAGCATTGACATTATTTTTTTTGCATAAAATATAATAAACACCCCTATTATCATACACTTGTACATAAATTTCAGTTTTATGACAGCAATTTGCAGACATAAAAAAAACCCGCACTCAGCGGGTTTTTTTCACTATATCCAACTGGAAGTCATTAACTTCCTTGCACCAAACGGCGTGCGCTGATAATGCCCGGTTGTTGCTCAAGTCGTGCTAAAAGTTTAGACAATTGCGCAAGACCTTTAACCTCAATCAAAAGTTTCATATTGGCAATACCATCACTTTCAGAAATCGTATTAACCTGACGAATATTGATTTGGTCAGAGAAAATCACTTGGGTTAAGTCTTTCAACAAACCACGACGATCATACGCTTCCACCACAATCTGGACACTTTGACCACGGGTAGGTTGCATTTCCCAATCTGCTTCTACTGCACGTTCAGGTTCTTGACCAATCATACGTACATAGTCTGGGCATGCCACTTTATGAATACTTACACCACGGTTCAGGGTGATATATCCAGCAATCGACTCCCCATGTACGGGCTGGCAGCACTGCGCAACGTGTAATTCCACATTGTCCAGACCATCAATCAAAATACCATGTGCAGATAAGGTATGACTCGCACGCGGATTCAATGTCGGTTTAAGCACCAGCTCAGGTTCATCCTGATCTAGATGCATATGGCGATTGACCTGATTGATTAAGGCATGCAGGCTAATATCACCATTCACCAAACCAATTAAGATATCCTCACCCAGTTTCACATTGAAATGATTGCAATAATCATTCAAATCGATACTTTTTGGATGAATCGCCAAACGTGACAATTCTTTATTTAGAATTTCACGTCCCACTTCCAAATTCTTACTGCGATCTTGCTGACGGAACCAATGACGTAACTTGTCACGGGCACGGGCAGTTTTGATATAACCCAGTGAGTTCACCAACCAATCTCGGTTTGGTTCACGATCTTTCTTGGTTAAAATCTCAACTTGTTCGCCAGTTTTTAAGGTATAGGTCAATGGTACATAGCGTTGGTTTACACGCGATGCATAACACTTATTCCCGACCTCGGTATGCACATGGTAAGCAAAATCTAATACCGTTGAACCACGTGGTAACTCTTTGATATCACCATCACGGCTAAACACATAAATTTTTTCGAAATCTTCAAACTCTTGGATTTGTTCAAAGTTTTCAGAATCTTCATCATCCTTATGTGCACTAGCATCATTACGTTCTTGATAATGCTCAAGAACCGCACGTAAGGAATGCAGACGATGGTTAAATGAATAATCCGTCGTCTTTGAGCCTTCTTTATAGTTAAAGTGCGAACATACGCCTAGCTCAGCTTCTTCATGCATATTCTTGGTACGAATCTGCACTTCAAGCGATTTATTCTCTGCAATCACAGCCGTATGTAATGAGCGATAACCATTGGCTTTGGGATTGGTAATATAGTCATCAAATTGATGCGGAATATGACGCCAAATTTGATGCACAATCCCCAAGGTGTGATAACACTCAGGCACATTGTTGACCAAAACACGTACGGCACGGATGTCGTAAAGCTGATCAAAGCTCAGGTTCTTGCTTTTCATTTTTCGATAAATCGAATAAATGTGTTTTACACGACCATTAATCTCAGCTTCAATGCCGTGTTCCAATAATTCTTTACGTAGTTTATCCGTGACAAACTGAATGTACTGTTCACGCTCTAAACGTTTTTCATTGAGTAAAGAAGCAATTTCTTTATAACGTTCAGGTGCTAAATAACGGAAAGCTAAATCTTCCAGCTCCCATTTTAACTGAGCAATACCCAGGCGGTGTGCCAATGGTGAGTAAATCGTTAAAATTTCACGCGCGACCCGTTCTTGTCGCTCTTTTGAAGACTGTGCCAGCTCACGTAACGCATAGGTACGTTCAGACAATTTAATCAGTACAACCCGAACATCTTCCGTCACCGAAATCAGCATTTTATAAATGCCAGTCAAATGCTCTCGTTGGTTATTATTAAAGTGATCTTCAAGTCGTTTATTTTGTTCAATCAGATCAGACAACTTACCCATGGCAAGTGTGCCCTTGACCAACGCATGGACTTGATCACCAAACAGGTTTTTGACTTCATCTAAATTGGTCACGCCTTCACGGACACTTCGATACAGCATCGCTGCGGATAAGGTGTCTTCATCGGCATAGAGATGTGCCAGAATGTCCGCCATCTCAATACCCGTATAAAAGGTATTAGAGCGATGATTGACTGTCGTTTCTAGTTCTTTCTGTAATGTCAGATGTGCAACTTCTTGGAGTTGCTTTAAAGGAGCCCCGTCAAACATGCCGCTCACACGCTCAAGCCATTCGGCTAAATCATGCTGCGCTTGTTCGGCATGCTCTACAGTCGTTTCCTGAGACAACTCATTGAGACGTCCAGGTAATTGTTCACGTACTGTGACCATACCCTACTCCTACTTTTCTACGCTTCATATCTTTAATCGTTTATCTGATTTTGTTTTTCGAACAAAGCAATTGATTCGACATGCCCTGTATGAGTAAACATGTCCATGACACCCGCTTTTATCAAGCGGTAGCCTTGTTGTACCAGCATTCCTGCATCACGTGCCAGTGTTGCTGGGTTACATGACACATAAACGATTCTTTTTGCATCAAATTTGGGCACATAACGCATTACCTCTTCCGCACCAGAGCGCGGAGGGTCTATCAATAATGCATCAAATCCAAGGTTTGCCCAAGAATGATGCGAAAAATCTTTTGTTAAATCTTGTGAATAGAAGCTAAGTTGACCAAGTTCATTGTTTTGTGCATTTTCTGCACCACGTTGAACCATTTCCTCACTTCCTTCCACTGCCACCACTTGACCTGTAGCGCCCACGCATTTTGCCAATGGCAAAGAAAAATTTCCTAAACCACAAAACAAATCTAAAACACGTTCACCCTGTTGTAACTGAAGCAATTCACATGCCAGTTTCACCATTTGCGGATTAATCGTTGAATTCACCTGTGTGAAGTCTTGAGGATTAAAGCCAAATTCCACATTAAAGTCACTTAGACCATAGTGCAGACGCATCGCTGCATTTGGCTCATCCACACGATGCAGGCTGTCTGGACCTTCTGGTTGCAGGTACAGTTGCCATCCCTTTAGTAACGTAAATTTTATTAATTGGTTGACATCTTCTGCGCAAAGTTCAGCCGTATGACGAATGACGAGAGCAATCTCTTGATCACCCATGGCCAATTCCATATGACCGATATCGGCTTTGCCTTCTAAACGCTGTAATAATTGCTTCAAGCTGGTGATTGAACCAAATTTATGGTCAAGCACCATGCAGCGGTCAATCGAGGTGAGTTTATTAGATTGGCTTTCGCGAAAACCGACGACCAATTTATCTTTTGCAGGAATATAGCGCACGCCGATTCGGGCTTTACGGCGATAGTCTTCGCGCTGTGAGCGCAGCGGTTCAAGCCATTCATCAGGCTGAATCCTAGCAAAATGTTCTAAATGTGATTTCAACACATCTTGTTTTAATCGAATTTGTTCATCTGGATGAATATGCTGCATGCTACAGCCACCACATACACCATAATGCGGACAAGCAGGTTCAACCCGCATATTCGATGGTTCACCGAGTAGCTCTAAGCTGTCGGCTTCTTCCAAACGTTTCACCACATTGGTAATGCGTGCACGTACTGTTTCACCCGGCAAAGCATAACGAATAAACACTTTTTTACCGTGCTTTTCGACAGGATGCGCCGGGTCTGTACCGAAGTGAGCAATACCACGCCCCTCATGTGAAAGCGACTCAACCTGAAATGTATAAATGGGCTGTTGGGCTTTTTGGGGCTTGGCTCTGTGTTTCATGCTTACCTAATGTGTGGAAGATGGGAAATCGGATTGCGTAAATTCGGTACGTTGTGAGGTCTCTTGCCATACCGATAAAAAGTCAGCGTGTTGCGGCTGAGTTTGTAAATATTGAATCGTACTTTGAATCATGAGCTGATGATCATTCAACAGTAACTGTCCTTTGAGCAACAGCCAACGTAAATAAATCAACCATGTATTCAGCACATCACCCTCACAGTAACTGGTGAGTTCTGTCCATTGTTGTTCACGGACATAGACGGGCACATGATAACCACCATCGCCGCGTTTACCGGGAAAACCGAGTAAATGCGCGGCATCATCCAGTTTTTGAAAATGACGACCATGAAACATGGCCATCACATCCATCAAATCCACATGGCGATGATGGTAACGATTCTGGTAGTTATTATAGCGCTTTTGCGTATCAATCTCGCCCTGATCGAACAAACTTGGTGCAGATAGTCCGTGATACATACAGCGAAATAAGATCACAGGCAAATCAAACTGTGATCCATTCCAACTGACCAAGGTCGGATGACGCTTTTCAAAAATCGAGACGAATTTTTTTAAAATTTCAGCTTCGGTATTGTCTTCACGGCTAAATGAAAACAGCTTCATGCCCTTTTCATCAATCCAAAGCCCTGAAATACAGACTATTTCATGCAAAGCTAAACGTTGAAAATCAGTGCCTGATTCTTGTCGACGCAATTTGGTAAGCGCCGCATCTAAATCTGCTTCAGGCAAATCCAGTCCATACAGATGCGCCCCCGACTTTAAGTCTGTCAGTGTTTCGATATCAAAAATTAAAACAGGTAAACGCATCTATACTCACCAGTGTTGGCTTACAACAAAGTATTATTCAGGATCAACAACCGAGAAAAGACCTGTCGATAAATAACGGTCACCACGGTCACACACGATGCAGACAATCACCGCATCTGGATTTTCTTCAGCCAATTTCACAGATGCCCAAACTGCACCACCAGAAGATGTGCCGGCGCTGATACCTTCAGTACGCGCCAAACGACGTGCTGTTTTTTCCGCTTCAATTTGTGGAATATCCATAATGCGATCAACGCGAGATGGATCAAAAATGGTTGGCAAATATTCTTTGGGCCAACGACGAATACCCGCAATATTTGAGCCTTCAGAAGGTTGTAAACCGACAATTTGAATGTCAGGATTTTGTTCTTTTAAGTATTTTGAAATACCCATGATGGTACCCGTCGTCCCCATTGAACTGACAAAGTGGGTAATTTTGCCACCAGTCTGTTTCCAAATTTCAGGACCCGTTGTCAAATAATGTGCTTCTGAATTATCTGGATTACCAAATTGGTTAAGTACTAGGCCAACACCATCTTTTTGCATTTGCGCAGCCATATCGCGCGCTTCTTCCATGCTTGCAGATTCAATGAGTTCAGCACCATAGGCACGCATCGCATCTTTACGTTCTTGACTTGAGCTGGCTGGCATAATGAGCTTCATTTTATAGCCACGCATCGCTGCAACCATCGCTAACGCGATCCCTGTATTTCCGCTCGTCGCTTCAATTAACGTATCACCCGGCTTAATTTGACCACGCTTTTCAGCTTGCATAATCATGTTGTATGCAGGACGGTCTTTAACCGAACCCGCTGGGTTATTGCCTTCTAACTTGGCTAATACTGTCGCTTGAGTGTGACTTGCTAGACGCTGTAAACGCACTAACGGCGTATTGCCGACGTAATGGTCTAATAAAAAATCGTCTGCTTGAAAATCAGGGGTTGTGTTACTCATTATGTGCACCTATATCGAGGTGCGCCTATTGTATGAAAAAATGCCTTTGCCTGCACCCATTTGACAGGCTTTTTCGTGAAAGTGATTAAAGCGCAATCAGTTTTAAATAAACCATGCTAATATTCGGGGCATAAGGAATAAACTGCTTAAACCATGTCAAATATCAACAAAAAGCTTTTTAAACGCCTACACTTAAATCATGCCTATGGTCAGTTGATTGCACTTATTTTTGTGCCAATCACTATTTTGGCCTGTGTGGGTGCAGCGTTGGTAATGACTGAAACCTCAAATGCGTCGAAAGCACAGCAACGTCAAATGGCGGTTGCAATCTTGACGCGTTATCAACCAACGGCCGAAGCTGCGGTAGATTTGCTCAATCATTATCCTTGGCAATTTGACCAAGCACGTAATGCCATGCAAAACATGCTGAACGAAAAGCATTTAATCCGTGCAGCCATTTTAGATCCAACAGGAAAAGATCGACTCAGTATCGGTTATCAGGATCAAGATATTTGGCCCAACATTGATGGCAAAAATTCCTTTGTCGGTCCTATTGCCCATAATAATAATCACGTTTATGCCATTAAAATAACAGATGCAAATCAATCACCTGCTTGGTTGACCATTGAACTCGACAATCAACCCCTACAAATCGCCCGTTACCGTGTATTAATCGTATTGATTGCCACTGGGCTATTGACCTTATTGTTATTGTTACTGTGTCTGAATTTTTACTCGCGTCGTTGGATTGCGCCAATGTACGAAATTCGCATGCAGTTACAACGATTAAATGCAGATACGCTTGATCAACACATGATCATTAACAGTACGGGTGAGCTGCGCTTGTTACAGCGAGATATCGCCAATGTGGTGAAGCGTCTGCATTTTAGTTTTTTAGAATTACGCGAACATACCGAACAAACTGAAGATGATTTGCGCAGAACTTTAGACACCCTTGAAGTGCAGAACATCACTTATCGTCAAGCGCGTGACCAAGCGATTCATGCCAATCAGTCCAAATCTGTTTTCTTGGCCAATATCTCGCATGAATTACGTACACCACTCAACAGTATTGATGGATTTATTCATCTTTTACTGCGTCAGGGCAATCTAAGCAATGAGCAGAATTTATATCTGCAAACGATTCGTAAATCTTCTGCGCATCTACTGGCATTAATCAATGACGTTTTAGACTTCTCTAAAATTGATGCTGGAAAATTGGAACTTGAAACTGCGCCCTTTGATTTAGAAGAAGCGGTGTTTGATGTCATGGATATGCTGTCTCCATTGGCAGCTCAGAAGCACATCGACATGACCTTCTACTATGCGGATAATGTCCCGAAATTTGTGGTTGGTGATGCACTGCGCTTTAAGCAAATTTTGACCAACTTAATTTCCAATGCCATTAAATTTACACCTGATGGTGAAATTATTGTGCGCGTGCGCATGGAACATGACGATATTGGGCAATGCCTACTGCATTTCAGTGTACAAGACAGTGGTATTGGCTTAAGTGGTACAGACCGTAAAAAACTGTTTGAGTCTTTCTCGCAAGGTGATGCTTCTGTGACCCGCCAATTTGGTGGTACTGGACTGGGGCTTGCGATTTCAAAGCAATTGGTCAGTCTGATGCATGGTCAAATTGGCTTTGAAGATAACCAAGAACGTGCACCTACAGAAAAAGGCTCAACTTTCTGGTTTACTGCACGCTTTGTTGTCGATGATGAAATTGAAATTGTGCATCCTCAATTTAGTAATCTGCAAGTCGTGTCTTATCTTGCACATCCAGCCACAGCCAATGTATTGCGCCATTATCTTGAAGACTATGATGTCGACCATATCGAAACGCAGTCGATCTTGGATTTGTTCAGCCGACTGAAGCAGTTAAACACAGATGAAAATACGTGGCTGATTGTCGACCATAGCGGTGATTCAGAAGCCTTATTGAAAGAAATTCGTACTCGTTATAGCGGCAATTTGGCAGTATATGGCTATCAAATGATGCTTGATCCGAACATGTTGAACGAGTTCCGAGCACGCCCACTGCATCAACCACTGAGCCGTACCGCTTTGATTCAACTACTCAGCAATGAGCCATGGTTTGCGCAAGAACAACATGAAGAATTTAATGGTCAAGGTCTCCATGTTTTAGCTGTGGATGACCATTTACCAAATTTAATTGTACTTGAAGCATTATTGTCTGAACTCAATGTTAAAACCACCAAAGCGCTAAGTGGTCAAGAAGCCATTGAAATCATTCAAAGCCAGCATGAACAAAACCTTGCAGCCTTTGATCTTGTGTTCATGGACATTCAAATGCCCGTCATGTCGGGTATTGATACCACTCGTGCAATTCGTTCATTGGAATCAACCTTTGAAGACCATAAGCGTCTGCCGATTATTGCCTTGACCGCGCATGCACTGTCGGATGAAAAACAAAAACTGCTACAAAGTGGTATGGATGACTATGTCACCAAGCCAATTCAAATGGAACAGATTATCCAAATTCTGACCCAGTGGACCACTGAAAACTTCAAAAAAGCCCAAGTACTTGAACGCAGCACTGTGATTGAAGCACTTGAACCGAGCATTTTAGATTGGCAGCAAAGTTTACAATTGGCTGCCAATAAAGAAGATCTGGCTGTCGATTTATTAAAAATGTTGGTCGATAGCTTCGAACAAGAATTGAATGAAATGGCACAATTGATTGAGGACGAAGATTTTCCACAATTAGAACATGTGCTGCATCGTTTGTATGGTGCAACTCGCTATGTTGGTGCACCAACACTACAAGAAGTTTCGGGTAATTTTGAGCAATTTGTCTCAACTTTACGTAAAGAGCGCCGCAAAGCCGATGAAGGCTTTGTACAAGAAACCTTAAAACGTTTTGATGAATTAAAAGATGTGATGGTTCAGGTTGAACATGCGGCACAGCAAATTTTATTCAAACAAAATAACTAAGATTGAGATGACAAAAGTCAGCGTCGTCCACCTTCTGAAGTGACTGCGCTGTCATCTATCCAGCAAGCCTACATGCTATGCTCGGCACAGAAACAACAAGAGTAAATTCCATGGCGTTATTACGTGTAGAAAAAAATAATGGTATTGCAACGGTTTACCTCAACCGTCCAGATAAGCGTAATGCAATGAGCTTTGCATTGTTAAAAGAGCTGGTCAGCACCGCTGAAAAACTGAAAAAAGATCGAAGTTTAAGATGTGTCATTTTAACGGGTGAAGCACAGGTATTCAGTGCAGGTATTGACTTAGCCGACCTCAACAATCCGAAAAATAGAGCCTATGCCGCTTGGGAACTTATAAAACCTGGTCAAAGTCTATTTCAAAAAGCTTTTCTCATTTGGCAACAACTTCCTGTACCAGTGATTGCAGCACTTGAAGGTTTTTGTTTTGGCGCGGGGATGCAATTGGCACTTGCAGCTGATATTCGAATTGCCCATCCGAAAACGCAAATGTCGATTATGGAAAGCCGTTGGGGTTTAGTCCCAGATATGGGCTTAACTCGCTCGCTCAAGGGTGTTATTGGACTGGATCTAGCCAAAGAATTGACTCTGACTGCGCGTATTTTCGATGCTGAATATGCCAAAGACATAGGCTTAGTGACACATTTAAGTGAGCAACCCTTAGTCCAAGCACAACAACTTGCCGAAGAACTAAGTCAACGTTCTCCAGATGCTTTAGCTGCTGCCAAACAGGTGCTTGATGCAATGGAACATCGTCCAAAGCATTCGCTTCGTTTGGAAAAAATTTGGCAACTTAAATTGTTACTGGGCAAAAATAGCCAATTGGCACGTAAAAAAGACAAGAACCCTGAGGTTCAATTTTTACCGCGCCAATATAAGTAAACTAGCATTAAGCAAATAGATTGAGTAGCGCATATGGCTTTTGATCGTAATACAAAAATTGCATTTCTTGGCATGGGATTAATGGGCAGCCGTATGGCAACTCGTCTGATTCAAGCGGGTTTTGAAGTGGCTGTATGGAATCGCACGGCTGCTGCCTGCGATGAATTGGTAACCATTGGCGCGACAGCGCTTAAGCTTGAACAGATTGCAGATTATCCTGTGATTCTGTCTTGCTTAGCCGATGATCATGCGGTCAATGCGGTATATCAACAGATTGCAACTTTTCTTCAAGCTGGACAAATTTGGGTGGATTTTTCCAGCTTATCTGTCAAGCAAAGCTTGCAATTGGCAACGCAAGCGCAAGCCCAAAATGTCACTTGGATTGATTCCCCTGTTTCAGGCGGAACTGCTGGTGCTGAACAAGGTACATTGGTAATTTTTGCTGGTGGTGATGCACAAACTATTGAAGATTTAAACCTGATTTATAATGTGCTTTCGCAGCGTGTAACACGTATGGGTGACAGTGGTACTGGTCAAGCAACCAAAATTTGTAATCAATTGATCGTTGCTGCCAACAGCACCTTAATTGCTGAAGCTGTGGCCTTGGCATCCGAAGCAGGTGTGGATACACGTTTACTTGCACCTGCCCTTGCAGGCGGTTTTGCAGACTCAAAACCCTTCCAAATTTTAACGCCGCGCATGGCAACACATCAATTTGAACCCGTACAGTGGAAAGTTCAAACCTTATCTAAAGATTTAAATAATGCTGTGCAATTGGCAGCGCAATTTAATTTAAATATACCTGTGGCGAGTTTGGCCCTTGCACAATTGAAAGCACACCAAGACAATGGTTTTGCTGACAAGGATTTAGCGACGGTAATTCAACATGTTGAAAAAAGCTAACATCCGTTATATTCAATTTAAATTGCTACAAGGAAGATCTGCATGATTCAGCTCGCGGTTAATTTATCCATGATTTTTACTGAAGTACCGTTACTAGAACGCTTTGCTTTAGCACGCCAACATGGATTTAGTCATATAGAAATTCAGTTTCCATATGAACTTAGTATCGAGCAGATTCAAACCCAACTCACCGTTAACGATTTGACCCTGTGCTTAATTAATGTGCCTGCGGGTGATTTAATGCAAGGTGGAGATGGGCTTGCAGGCGTGCCAGGTCGTGAAAATGAATTTCATCAAGCATTGGAATTGTGCATCCGTTATGCCACAGCCTTAAATGTACCAAGTGTGAATATTTTGGCAGGTAAACAACCGCACGATGCCGATCTACTGCCTTGCTTAAATACCTTATCGACCAACTTAAAATTGGCATGTCACATGCTGTCTGAACATCATATTCAGCCTGTATTTGAAATGATCAACGGTACGGATATGCCGCGCTTTTTAGTGCAGAACATTGCACAAGCGCAGGAAATGTTAGAAGCAGTACAGCATCCACTATTGAAAATGCAATATGACTGCTACCACATGGCCATGATGGGTGAAGATATTTTGAGTAGCTTAGCTGAAAATATCCAAGACATTGGGCATATACAATTTGCAGATTGTCCGGGACGTCATGAACCTGATTCAGCACAAATTGCATTTGCAGATATTTTCAAATGGCTCAATCACAGCGATTATGCAGGTTATGTCGCTGCGGAGTATCGACCACGAACCAATTCATCGCATTCTTTTGCGTGGAAAGACAAATACTTCCCTAATTAAGCCCTTGAACTCAAGCGAGTTGATTTGAAATTCATCAACAAAACGGCTATATTAGAACATGTAAAATTGTCAGGAAATCATACCCTCTATGAATTTAGAACCATCGCCCAGCGCTTCTAATTCTCACGATCTCGCAAATATCAAAGATGTACAAGCTTGTTTAGCTGTTGTACGTGAAGCACTTGAAGATGTAAAAGCCAAAGATATTGTTGAACTTGATATCAAAGCAATCAGCAATGTCGCAGATGCGATTGTAATTGCGAGCGGTACTTCAACTCGTCACATTAAGTCTCTTGCAGACAACGTGGCAGAAGAAGCACGTAAAGCTGGATTCCGCCCGATTGGCGTTGAAGGTGAACGTGATGCAGAATGGATCCTGATTGATCTCGGTTTTGTAGTGGTACATGTGATGTTACCTACAGCACGTAAATTCTATGATCTAGAAAGCTTATGGCGTACAGCTCCAGAAACTGTAGCTTAAGCTTCCAGAAAAAAGCGACCTAAATAGGTCGCTTTTTTTATGAGCTTTAATCTATCCTTAAAATGTCTTTTCTCACTTCAATCTTTTTCATTAGAGCAATTGATGTAAGTCGACATCTGGAAAATTGGCTTTAATTTTTAGCTTAGTTTGCGCATAGACTTGGTCTGCGCGCATTGGCCCATAAAAATCACAAAAGACCTCATAAATACTGGTCAACACTTGCGCATAACGAGTCAAAGGTAAAAATTCCACAAAACTGGCACTATTAATTTGTGCATTGGCAGCTATCGCTAGCCCCATCTCTTCCAGCTGAGTAATGACCTCAGCCCTAAAATCTGCTTGATCTGGCGTTTTAACCAACTGCAAGACATCATCTGTAAATGCTAAAAATGCATCACTGATATCCGCTGAAATCAACTCTACTACTTTTGCCTGTTGCTGGGGTTGTTCGCTGCGCATCAACACCTGCTTTTCTAGGCTTGAAAGTTCAAACAATACTTGTTTCAACATCTCTTTACGATAAAGCCGCAGCTCATCTGTAGTACAAATATCATTTAAAAAGCGATTTAATACAAACGCAGGTTGCGTGCTGTATTGCTGCTCCCAATGTTGTAATGCGCCTTGTAACATCGAACCATCTAGGAATTGCTCTAAGCCTTTTTCTAAAGCTGAACGGCGTTGTGCGATGTTTAACAATTCTGTGGTCATGGACTCCGCTCCTATCAGTGACGTTTAGTCATATCATCAGTTTCAAAAGTCACATCTTTTTGAAACTCGGGATAAGACAACTCTGCATGCTCGGTATAGTCCAAACCACGCTGCTCATGTTGTTTACTTACCCGTAAACCGCCCAACAATTTGTCCAAAATTTTGAAGACGATGAGTGCCACGCCGAAGCCCCATGCGAAGGCAACTAAAACACCTAAACCTTGTACAGCAATCACTTCACCGTTAAACATATTATTTTCAAGGAATATACCTGCGGCTAAGGTTCCCCATGCTCCACAAAAACCATGCACTGTGACAGCATCTACCACGTCATCAAGTTTGAGCTTTTCCATCAGCATAGGTAAGAAAGTTACCATCAGCCCCGCACATAGTCCTGTGACCACTGCATAAACAGGCGACATCGTGGCACAGCCAGCGGTAATCGCAACCAAACCACCAAGTGAAGCATTAATAGTGCTACGAATTAATATTGCTTTAGAACGAAGCAAGCATAGCAGCATGTATGCAACCGCAGCGGCACATGCGGCAAGATGCGTATTTAAGGCGATACGACCAACACTAACATTGGCGTTAATAGTTGACCCTGCGTTAAAACCAAACCATGCCAGCCATAAAATGAAACCACCCAATGCCACTAAAGGCAGATTATGCCCTGGCAAATAATGGCTCTGTCCATTTCGTCCAAAGCGACCCAAACGTGGACCTAATACAATAATTCCAGCTAAAGCGACCCAGCCCCCCATCGAATGCACAACGGTTGAACCTGCAAAATCAATGAAGCCTAAAGCCTTTAACCAACCATCACCGCCAAACATGCCACCCCACGCCCAACTCCCAAAGACTGGATAAATCAAACCCGAAACTACAGCCGCACTGACCACATAGGCCACAAAGTGAATACGCTCTGCCATTGCACCACTGGCAATCGTAGTTGCCGTTGCAGCAAACATCATTTGGAAGAACAATAGATTCCAGTGCCAATCATCAAGTTGATCCGGTGCAAAATGACTTAAGCCAAACCAGCCCGTCGTATTTACACCAAACATGATGCCGAAACCTACCAACCAGAACACTAAGCCACCAAGGCAAGCGTCCATATAGTTTTTCATTAAGACATTAACGGTGTTTTTACTACGAACTGAGCCACTTTCAATCATGGCAAAACCCGCTTGCATAAAGAACACCAAAATACCGCCCATTACGACCCAAATACTGTCGAGTGAAATGCGGATTTCTTGAATATTACTGGCCATTTGTTGCTCTGTGGCCCAACATGGTGATGCGATCAGGCTGAGCAACAACCCGAGCAGATAGATATTTTTCATGATTATTCCCCCAAAAATAACCATGTTGTGCAAAAAGAATACCAAATTTCAGACAATTAATTATTTTTCAATGCATTGCATCACAAAAGCAGATAGAAGCTGCGTTCTATAATTTTGAATAGATATGATGAAATTTCATATGTAACAAAATAGCGCATTGAGGAGTATTGTTTTTTAAGATGGCGCATGAATTTGAATCAGATCTGAAGATCCACATTTAATTTATGCACTTTTATTGTGAATGATCATTTTGTGTCAGTTTTCTGGCATAAAAAAACCACCCGAAGGTGGTTTTAATTTCCTAAATCCCGCTTTATAAAAGAGGAGAAATTAAGTCCCCCTTTGTCAAAGGGGGATTTAGGGGGATTGTATTAGTGTCCGCCACCATTAATGGCTTTCGTCATATCTTCCACAACTTTCTTGGCATCACCGAAAATCATCATGGTCTTGTCGTTATAGAACAAGTCATTGTCTAGACCGGCATAACCTGTCGCCATAGAGCGTTTGATCACCATAATGGTACGCGCTTTATGTGCTTCTAAAATCGGCATACCGTAAATTGGAGACGTTGGGTCATCTTTAGCTGCAGGGTTCACAACGTCATTTGCACCAATCACCAGTACCACGTCTGTTGCTGGGAAGTCCGAGTTGATCTCGTCCATTTCCAAGATGTCTTCATAGGCAACGTCTGCTTCTGCAAGCAATACGTTCATGTGGCCAGGCATACGACCTGCCACTGGGTGAATCGCAAAACGTACTTTTACGCCCTGTTCTTTCAAAATTTCACACAACTCTTTTACTGCATTTTGTGCACGACCTTGCGCCATACCATAACCCGGTACAATCACAACGCTGTCCGCATTTGACATCAAGAAGCCAGCATCATCTGCAGAACCTGAACGGTGGTTACGCTGTGCTTGTTCGCCTTTATCCGCTGAAGCAACTGCTGCACCACCCATCGCACCACCAAACAATACGTTGATGATTGAACGGTTCATGGCTTTACACATGATGTAAGACAGAATCGCACCAGATGAACCGACAAGCGAACCAGCAACGATCAGCATGTTGTTTTCTAGGGTGAAACCAATACCTGCTGCTGCCCAACCTGAGAATGAGTTCAATAGCGATACCACAACTGGCATATCACCACCGCCCACTGGCGCAATCCATACCCAGCCAAATGCCAGCGCAAGAACAGTCATTGCCCAGAATGCATTCATGTTGCCTGTGGTAAAGAAGTAAACACCACATGCCAACATTGCAAGGAAAATAAGTGCTTGAACAGGTTTAACCCAACCACCAGAAATAGTTTTTGCCCATTTCTTCGCAGCCAATTTACCGTAAGCAAATACAGACGCAGTAAAGGTAATCGCACCAACGAAACAGCCCACAAACAATTCAAATAAATGAACTTTGCTCATATGTGCGTGTTCAACACCCGCTGCTGTTAATGCTTGCTCATTTTCAGCAAACAAAGCGGTGAGTTGGTTATTATGTAGAATCGCAGCAATGGCAATGAGTACCGCAGCCAAACCCACCAATGAGTGCATTAAAGCTACAGTTTCTGGCATTTGCGTCATTGGTACTGTACGTGCACGTGCAATACCAACCACTGCACCCAATACCATTGCACCACCGATCATCCAAATCACTGGATGATCTGCAACAAAGAATGTGGTAATAACCGCAATCGCCATCGCGATCATACCGTAACGGTTACCTTGAATCGCAGTCTTAGGACCTGACAAACCACGTAAGGTTAAGATAAAGAGAACGGCACCAATCAGGTAGAACCAATCCGCATAGTCTCGAATAAATTCCATGAATTAGCCCTCTTTTTTCTTTTGCTTAGGTTTGAACATTTCAAGCATACGTGCAGTTACTGCGAAACCACCAAAAATGTTGATACTTGCAAGAAATACTGCAACCGCACCTAAAATGCTCACGGCGTTAATGCTTTGGAACTGAACGCTAGCATCGACAATACCTGGGATACCCACGGTTTGAATCATCGCACCTACGACAATAATTGAAGACAATGCATTGGTTACAGCCATTAAAGGCGTATGTAGTGCTGGCGTTACGCCCCAAACTACGTAGTAACCAACAAATATTGCTAGAACAAAAATAGTAATCGTTTCAACCATGATGATTCTCCTTAACCACGTTTCAGCAGCACTTGGCCGCCATGAGTGACAAGTAGTGCTTTTTGAATTTCTTCTTCAGGATTAACTGCGAAATTCTTTTCGCTATCAAACATGGTATCAATGAAATTCAGTACGTTACGCGCATACAGTGCCGACGCTTCAGTCGAAACTGTAGAAGGAATATTTGGAATACCGAGGATTTTCACGCCATTGGCAGTCACGACATTTTCGCCGCATACAGAGCCTTCAACGTTACCGCCAGATTCAACCGCCATGTCTAAAATGACAGAACCCGGTTTCATCTTCGCTACGGTTTCAGCTTTAATTAAGCGAGGTGCATCACGACCCGGCAATAACGCAGTCGTAATCACGATGTCCGCATTGGATACAGCTTTGTCGACAATAATCGCTTGATCGCGAATATAGTCTTCACCCGGCATCCAGCCATAACCATTTTTCGCAGCATCGGCTGCTTTTTGTTGTTCTTCAGGGGACATTGGTACGTCTAACCATTTACCACCCAAAGATTCAACTTGGTCACGTGCTGTAGGACGTAAATCAGTTGCTTCAACCACCGCACCTAAACGTTTCGCGGTTGCAATTGCTTGTAAGCCTGCAACACCCACGCCCATAATCACGACACGCGCAGGTTTAACAGTACCCGCTGCTGTCATCAACATTGGGAACATACGTTGATATTCTGCTGCAGCCAAAAGCACAGATTTATAACCTGATAGGTTGGCTTGAGAAGAAAGTACGTCCATGTTTTGCGCACGAGATAAAGTACGTGGCAATAACTCCAATGCAAATGCAGACACGTTTTGTGACGCAAATTGGTCAAGTTCGGTGTTGCGGTAAGGGTCAAACATGCCGACAACGGTAGTTCCCGCTGTAAGCTTTTGAATTTCGTCACCTTTAGGCGCACGAACTTTCAAAATCATTTGACTACCGGTATAGGCATCATCCGTAATTTTGGCACCAACTTGTTCATAGGCACTATCGATGTAGGCAGCTTTAACCCCTGCTCCACGTTCAATAACAACACTATGACCAGCGCTGATCATCTTCTTTACTGTTTCAGGCGTCGCAGCGACGCGATTTTCACCGACAACAGTTTCGGCTGGAATTCCGATCTGCATGAGCGTTCCTCAAGCTAATTTTTCTTAAGCAAACATCGCAATCCGCGATGTCTCCCCTCAGGATGTGTTTTTTGTACAATTTTTGGATTCTAATTGAACTTTTTTAAAATACTACCCAATATTTATTTAATAAATGCCCATATTTTGAACTGACGATTCATAAAAAATATGATGCTATACAGCACTTATTGATTTTTATTTTTAATGGTATGAATAATTTTTATACGTACCAACCCTTTTAAAGTCTTCCATTTGGTGTTTTTTGACTTTTTTTAACATTTCATCTTGTTCAATATTCGACTCATTGATGATTGTGACATTTTTAGCGTTCATAACCACGGGCAGCAAAATTTCCAATCTACAGTCCAAGCCCATACGATTCAGCCCACTTGCAAAAAACTATTGCTTAGATTGGCTTTAATGACATTTTCAACGTACACATGCCGAGGCAGCTTTGACTGAAAAATTGGTATTTTCTGTCAATTAAGCCACTACCATTCAAGGCAAGCTGATCAATGGGGATTTTTGAAATTTGACTGTTTTATATTCATTTTACTTATGCTGCTTAAGTCTAAAGAGTTATAAAAATTATAAGAAAATAAATTTTTTAATATTTTGCACCATGATGAACCCGACTTCCGTTGGCTTAATCGCGGTTATTTTGCATCAAATTGGTGCATAAATAGTTTATTCTTATCAATCTTTAAAGTTTTAAGTCTAAATCGTGGCTTCATTTTTTGTTTTTTCAGTAATTTGAGCGCATCAGTTCAAAATATTTCAGCTCAAATGGCTGCGAATCACACAATTTAGTATGCTTTTTTGGAATGAAAGCCATGATTATTTTACATTTCAACTTTTAATTCTGGGCTTTTATACTGTCTGCATGTCCGCCGAGATAAGAATGATAATGTCATGCAGCCATTTTTGACCCGTAACCAAATCGGTTCGCTCTGTGCAATCTGTGCAGCTTTTCTATTTAGCACCAAAGCCATATTTATTAAACAGGCTTATGCCCTTTCACCCGATGTTGATGCCACTGTACTTATGGCACTACGTATGGGAAGCGCTTTGCCTTTTTTCCTAATTATGGGATGGCTGAGTCGAACGCCGTATCGAGACATTTCTGCTAAAGATTGGTTGCAGCTGATTATTGCAGGCTTGCTTGGATATTATTTTGCAAGCTTGCTGGATTTTAAGGGACTGATGTATATCAGTGCGTCTTTAGAACGGATTATTTTATTTTTATATCCCACCCTGACCGTGATTGCTTCTAGTCTTATTTTTCGGCAACGACTCAGTTTCAAAACTTTGTTTGCAATTGCCTTAAGTTATGGTGGTACTGTCATTGTGATGTTACAAGAGCAAAGTAATACACCACATGAAAGCAATTTTTGGTTAGGGGCAAGTTTGGTCTTTGCCAGTGCGGTTGCCTTTGCTACGTACTTACTCATGACACCAAAACTGATGATGAAGTTTGGTTCTTGGCATTATAACGGGCTGGCTCTGAGCATCGCCTGTCTTGGGACTTTAGTGCATTTTGCTTTAGCCATTCCTCAGCCCTTAGCATTAGTGGCTTCACTTCCACTGAGCATTTGGGGTTATGGCTTGATATTGGGCTTTTTTGTGACAGTCCTGCCAACGGTTTTAATGATGCAAAGTATTGCTCGATTGGGTGCAGCACAATCTGCCATGATTGCTTCGATTGGTCCAATTTTAACGATTTTACTGGCCGTTGCTTTTTTGGATGAACATTTAAATGTGATTCAGTGGATGGGTTGTCTGTTAAATATCTTAGGCGTATTGATGATCACCTTATCCAAGAAAAAACTCGCGGGCTAATTTCGAAAAACCCTAATAGCTTTTTTATTTCGGCAGCTTTTCATTTTCAACGTCTAAATCAGGCGTAGTGATGTTTTTCATACTCATCAAAACCTCTTGAAAATGTGCACCTGCCGAATCTTGCCCCAATTGATCATTGGGATTGCGCAGGGGACATTGTTTCAAGGATAAACAACCACAGCCGATACATTGGTCCAACTGCAAACGAAGCTGTAATAAATGGATTATCTGCTGATCCAATTGTGCTTGCCAACGCTGTGACATCTTTTTCCAATCGGCTTTGGATGCCGCTTTATGCTTAGGCAAAACTTCAAACGCATCATGTACATGTTGTAAGCTGATCCCCACTTGCTGTGCAATTTTAATAATCGCGACCCGACGCAACATGGAGCGTGGATAGCGCCGCTGATTACCTGCCGTCCGCGTGCTCCAAATCAAATCTTTTTCTTCATAAAACCGAAGTGCACTGACATTCACCCCACTTCTGGATGCTAGCTCACCAATATTGAGCCAAATCTGTTCATTTTCTTGTGTTTTTGTATCCTGCATTTTGCACTTGACCTCAAGTTAACTTGAGCTTTGATACTAGCAAAATTAACTCCTCATGAAGCAAAAATATGTCGCTACAAATCTCCGATACCCCCTTGCCGCTTATACAATTATTCAACCCTGAAACGTTATATAATCCTCAGCAAAATGGGTATAGTCACGTGGCAGTGGTGCAAAATTGCCATAAAATAGTGCACATATCGGGTCAAGGCGGTGAAAATCCACAAGGAGAATTGTCTGAACGATTTGAACAGCAGCTACAGCAAGCGTTTCTAAACCTCAGTTCTGCTTTATACGCTGTAAATGCCCAGCTTTCAGACATTGCCATGCTGCGTGTTTTAATCACCCATTATGACGCTGGAAAACATCAACATCTGATTCAAACCATGAATCAATATTGGCCAAATCAAGGCTTTCCAGCCTGCACACTGATTCCCGTACCCTGTCTTGCCTTAGCGGGCATGCAAATTGAAATTGAAGCTACTGCATATTGCCAAGCGAGCATCAGTAAGGATTAAAATGAACACACCTCTCGACATTAGCCACAACAAAGCACTTTTGTGGCTTATGGCCGCTGCTTGCGGATTATGCGCGGGTGCCAATTATTATTGCCAACCCTTAATCGCCTCGATTCAACAGAGTTTTGACATTCCTCAGTCCCAAGTGGCATTGACCGTGACCTTTGCTCAGGTGTCCTATGCCCTCGGCTTACTTTTTATTGTGCCGCTGGGCGATATCGTGAATAAAGCCAAATTTATTCCAGTGCTGATGCTCGGTGCGTCTTTCGGTCTAGGACTATGCGCGTTGTCCAACAATATTTATATGTTGTGGGTAGGTACAGTAATTACGGGCTTGTTTTCGGTTGCTGCTCAGGTCTTGATTCCACTGGTTACAGTCGCCATTCGACCTGAAAAAATCGGTCAGACTGTAGGTTTTTTGATGAGTGGGCTTTTGGTCGGGATTCTGTTATCGACCAGCCTTTCAGGTTTGTTGTCCAACCTCATTCATTGGAAATCGATTTATGTTCTCAGTGCTATTTTAATGCTGATACTGGCAGGTTTACTTAAAAGTCGGCTCCCCAAAGTCAGTATTACGCGCATGCGTTATCTCGAAATTTTTCAGTCGATGGGTCAACTTCTCAAAACTGAACCTAGATTGATTTATCGTTCACTGATTGGTAGTTGTGCTTTTGCTGCTATGAGTATGCTGTTTTCCACCATTGCGATGCTCCTCACACAGCCACCTTTTGGTTTGGCCGATGTTTGGGTCGGTATTGTCACTTTGGTGGGGGTATTCGGCGCGCTTTCCACTCAACTGATCGGTCGTTGGGCCGATCAAGGTTATAACCAAATTTTAACGTGGCTCGGTTGTAGCATTCTGGGTTTGAGTTGGGGATTGCTATATCTCGGTGGGCATTCTTTAACGTTTTATATTCTTGGATATGGATTCATCAACTTAGGTTTAGCCATGGTCCATAGCTGTAACCAAAATATTATTTTTCAGCTCAATAAAACTGCTCGCTCTCGAGTTAACTCCATTTATATGACCGCCTACTTTATCGGTGGTGCTGGTGGATCTGCTCTAGGGGTCTTTGCTTGGCATCATGGCGGTTGGACTAGCACTTGTTTAACGGGCGTTGGCTTAGCAATTGCCGCTGCCGTTTTCATTGGATTAGACCAAATTTATACAGCTCGAAGCAAAGTCCAACATTAAATGGCAAGACGAAAAAAGCCTCAATCACGAGGCTTTTTTCATGACACTGAATAATAATTTAGCTGACTTGCACCACTGGATAAAAAGGCTTGGCTAAATCTAATGTTGCTGCATTTTCCAATAAAATGATCATAAATACGGGCAACAACGCCAATAAAATCGTACAGGCGTCTTGAAGCTGTTTGCGATTTACTGAACTGTTATAGGTTGCACCACCATGTACGACCTGATTGCGTAAGGTATACATGCGATTAAACAACACCATTAAAATATCCACTGAATCTTTTTCGCTTAAGGCGCGCAAAACTTTTTGCTTTTCTTGAGCCAGACCTTCTTTGCAAGTGTCGTGGCTAATTTTCTGATTTTGATAATCCCAAAACCCCTGATAAACATATGGATTATCTAAAAACAAACGTATGGGCTGGCTAAAACGCTCCCACAAAATCTTGTAAATTTTATGCTCCGAATCTTTTTGGCATATCAAATAAAGAAATTGCCTTAGACTTTGTTTATCCTGTGCACTTACCAAATCTTGTGCATAAATCGCATTAAAGGATATCCAAAGACTAATAAATTGCAGATCCAAATCATCGTGCAAATCCATAGATTTTTTTAGCCAGCTTAAGCCACGATGAATCCTTAAATTGAATTGGTCACTAAATTGCGTTTTTTTACTTTTAAAAATTTCCTCAATAAGCAGCATGCTCTAAGACTTCCATTAGATTATTGGTTTATTTTTCTATGAATTAAACTTAACCTAATTTCGAATCCAGCTGCAATAACAAACTCAAATTTATCGTTATTTGTACGCTTAAATGAAAAAGAACATGGGAAATTTGAATATTTTTTAGTATAAAAAATATCTCAAAATTTAAAGTTAAAAATTCTTTTATCTTAGAACTACGATGATTTCTGCTGTGCAAGACACAGCAGATGGACTGAGTGTAATTTGGATTTATTTTGCGGTATCTTGGCTTAAAAATATGTAGCGTTCAAGTTGATCATTTTCATCAAAAATTAACTCATAAGACATCTTTTTACCATTAAATACACTTTCCGTTGGGGTACCCACTAATTCCCACAAGCCCACGGTCGCGACATCTGCTGCACCATGTAAAAATGCACGCCCAACTTTACTCGCAGTCGAATAACCTTGAGTAAAGGTATAAATTTCATGACGTTTTCCATTTCTAAATTCAGATGTAACGGGTGCACCAAATTCAGCAATCACTAAGCTTCGAGAAAGCCCCTGCTGAATCATTTCGGTATTTTTCTTGGCCGGTTGCTTGCTGGCCATAATCACGGAACAGCCTGTCGTCATTGACAAACACATTGCTACAACAATTCCACATCCTAATTTTTTTATCATTAACGTATTCCCCACGTTCTTCGTTTTTACTTTTACATACATATCCATGTGTTGTAGATATTAAGGGCTAATTGATTTTTTTGCATTTTTTTAAAATGCACATCATCTGATTTTTAGATTTTTTATGGCTAATTTCTCAAAAGCTCAAATCCTAAATTTAAGACTTGGTGTTAAACCAATTTTTCCATGAACTGGTTTGACGTGTTTCAATCGCAACAGTGGGAATGATTTCATGTTTGAGCACATTGACCTGCCCTACGCTTTTTGCCAATCGAGCTTTTACCGAATGAATGCATTCACGATCTTCAAATTCGCAGCGATCTAAATGTGTGCCACCACACGGTCCATTCGCCAGACCTTTTGGACAAGTTTCAGGACAAATATATAGCGTTTCACCTAAGCGACATTGACCACAACTTTCACAACCTACCATACCTTGCTTGGTCATCAATTCAGTTGAAAGTAAGGCTTGATCCGCTTTAGGTTTGTTCCAAAAATTGGATGAAAAGACCAAGCCGCCGAGACCTTTCGCCATTTTTGAACTAAAAAACAACTCATGCATCATATGCATGCTTTTATATTTCAAGATCTGCTCACCCGAAGCCCGATAATTATCTACACCTTCAGGTTGAAAACCTTTGATCGATGTTGTTTGCCATAGTTGATCCCAAAGCGCACGACATTCAGACAAACTGAGCTTTGCATATTGCGCAATCGCTTGTTGTAACTTGGCTTGTTCTGTTGGCTGATGACAGGCTGAAAGATGAACTCCTGCATAACCCAAATGACGGCAAATTAAAATTTGTAGGGCACATCGTGCATAGACGTTTTGCTCTGCCATATCAGGGTTAAGTCGCTTTTCATGCTCTAAAAAATTCAGCATATATGGCGTGAGCACAATGCCTGCAACTTTTTGCTTATGCATAAAGCGTGCGCGAGCAAAAGTCAGTGGCATAACACAAGCCATGATGGGAATCTGCGGATATTGCTGTTTCATGTGCTGTTGATAGTCACGAAGTACATCCAAATCAAAACCCAATTGAGTGATGACAAAATCTGCACCAGCTTGAATTTTCTTATTTAATTTATAGTACTGCGCAGCATGTTCGGCTTCAGCATATTTAAATGGATTAAATGCTACACCAAGATAAAAACCACCATGCTTTTTGGCAGCGACGACCTGATTAACCGACTCTAAATAACGACTTCTTAAAGCGGGATTTTCTGATCCATCATGATGTTGCTTAAGCTTATCCCCTGATAGCAGCAATAGATTATGTACATCCTTGCGCCGTGCCATTTCTAGAAATTTTTCAAAGTCAGCGATATCTTGCCCTTTTCCTGAATAATGCAAAATTTTATCAACATCTTCAGGATAAGCCGACATCATATCAAGTGGTGCAGGATCATGATCGGTTTGCACTCGATCTGCCAATGTCATACATGCAGGAAAATCAGCAAAAGTTTTCAGCACTGGCTGAGGCTTTGCCGTAGTCAGGTACTCAAAAGAAATACAAAACTGATGCTGCTTTAAAAACTGTGATAATGAAGACATAAGAAAATTAAAAAATAGAACTGAGTCGAAAGACATGAAAGTTTATAAAATTATAGATTATTCACATGAAAAGATAAATTACACTTTATAGTGATCAATTGGATTGTAACTTATGAGTCCTTTGACCATCTAGCCTGATCCAAATGTACCAAGCTGTAAATTATGCTACTATGGCGCCCGTTCTGAAGCGCAGCTTTTTTCAGCATCCCTTGTCCAGTCAAGTGACATTCAAATTCAATTTTATCGTTCTTCCCTCTTGTTCATTTAAGGCGTGATTTTTAATGACTGATCTCAATACCATTGAAAATAATCTTCAACCACGAATCAGTGTGGCGCCGATGATGGATTGGACAACAAGATAAAATAATCCATTAATTTACAGCAACTTAAAATAAAAAAATTAAGTTAAGGTGTAAATTTGGAGTAAACTTTATTTTTATGTATCAAAACATAAATCTTCAATATTTTCACTCCCCAATAGATTATTCACAGTTACAAGAGCTGTATCAGATAGTGTTTGAGTAGCTAACACAGCTAGCCTCGTCATTGGGCAAGAAATGGAAACATAAAAAAGATTACGTGCTCTATAAAAAACCTTTCGTATTTGCTTTAGTCAATTTTTTAGTCTCAAGTAACTCTAAAAGCTGTGGCCACTTATAGTGATTCCAGCCACCACCTAAGACCACTAATACATTCTCAAACTCAGCCCCCTTTACACTATGCTGCGTTGCAAAAGGAGTCTGTTTTTCAATAAACCTTGTAACCTCGATAACTTCCTTATATTCGATTTCTCTTAATTTATTATAACGTTGTAGTGTTGAAGACCATTCCTCTTTAGGTGTATCTATAAATGAAAGAAGCTCCTCCTCCCTTCTAATTATTCGATCTGGTGGTAATGGCCGTTTTGTAGTCTTTAAATGATCTATCACTTGACCAATAGTTCCTTCAGTCCTTAACTTTAGTAATTGATCCTAGCCAAATAAGCAGCTATTTGATCTACAGTTGCTCTTGCTGTTCTAGAAACCCCAATGAGTGTTGCGGATGCCATGCCTGTCCATTCCCCATAGCCAACCAACCAAAGGTTATTTATTTTTACTGAGCGCCCATCATTCACAGTAACTGTCTGATCAGGCTCTACCACATCAAGACTTCTTAAGTGAGTCAATGAAGCTTTGAACCCTGTACACCAAATCACAGCATCTACTGCTTGTCTTGTACCATCAGCCCAAACAATGGAATGCTCCTCAAATGAGGTAAAAGGCTCTCTACTATGTAGTACGCCACGTTCGCGGGCCTCTTTGACACTGTCTATCATGACAATATCACCCAGACCACCAACGGGTTGATCAATCACACGACCTTCCTGTTGGGCTTTTAAACGTTCAGTTGCCCGAAGAAATAAAACACGCCCATCAACATCATCCGATAAAAATTGAGGTGGTGTTACTGTGACCCAAGTGGTATCTGCAACTTTTGAGACTTCGGCAAGAATTTGTGCCCCTGAGTTACCACCACCAACTACAATCACTTTCTTGTTGATAAAAGGCTCTGGATTTACATAATGTGCTGAATGCGTTTGTAATCCTTCAAATCGTTCATATCCTTCATAATGGGGAATATAAGGCTGACTCCATGTCCCAGTAGCACTGACCACCGCTTTAGCTCGCCAATATTGATCGCCAGCATACACATCTAAATAGCCATCTTTTTGTTCTATATGGTCGACATGAATTGGTCGAATAATTGGAAATTGATATCGTTGCTCGTATGCTGACAAGTAGCCAATCACTTCATTTCGCGTTGGGTAAGTCTGCTCAGTTGTGGGCATCATCCAACCTGACAATGAACTCCAAGTATTTGGAGAAAAAAGACGAAGAGATTCCCAAGCATGTGACCATGCACCACCTGCCTGAGATTGGTCATCTAAAATAATAAATGGAATTTTCTTACGTTTGAGGAAATAAGCTGTGGCAAGGGCTGCCTGACCACCACCAATAATGATTACATCGACTTCAGTTTGTAATTGAGTCAAAGCTTCTCTCCTATTATTTATAGTCATAATCAAAATAACGCCCAGTCTACTCAACAGACTGGGCGTATTTTATAAAATTTTCAAGCGTTTAAATGAGCCTTTCAATTGCTCAATTGATCAAGATACTTTTCTGCATCCAAAGCTGCCATACAGCCTGAGCCTGCCGAAGTGATTGCTTGGCGATAAATGCTGTCAGCAACGTCACCCGCAGCAAATACTCCTGCCACAGAAGTTGCTGTTGCATTGCCTGAAGTACCACTTTGTACTTGAATGTAGCCTTCACGTAGGTTGAGTTGACCGTCAAACATACCTGTATTCGGTTTGTGACCAATAGCAACAAATAAGCCCTGTACTTCAACATCTTGTATAGTTTGGTCCAAAGTTGATTTCAAGCGAACTGATGTGACACCAGTATTATCACCTATGACCTCATCAACTTGATTGTTCCAAAGAATGCTAATTTTGCCATCTTTTTCTTTGGCAAAAAGATGATCCTGTAGAATTTTCTCTGAACGTAAACTGTCTCTACGGTGAACTAAGGTGACATGCTCAGCAATATTAGAAAGATAAAGTGCTTCTTCAACTGCTGTGTTACCACCACCCACGACCATGACTTTTTGGTTCTTATAGAAGAAACCATCACAAGTTGCACATGCACTGACACCTTGACCCATGAATTTAGCTTCAGATTCAAGACCCAAGTATTGTGCTGTCGCACCTGTTGCAATAATCAGTGCATCACAAGTAAATTCTTCCATGTCGCCTTTTAGTACAAATGGACGGACGCTTAAATCAACTTCATTGATGTGATCATACACAATCTCTGTACCAAAGCGTTCAGCATGGGCTTGCATTCGTTCCATAAGTACAGGACCAGTTAAACCTTCTGGGTCGCCCGGCCAGTTATCTACCTCAGTGGTCGTTGTTAATTGACCACCAAGTTGTATACCCGCTATCAATGTAGGTTTTAAGTTTGCACGTGCTGCATACACAGCAGCGCTATAACCCGCAGGCCCTGAACCTAAGATCACTAATTTAGAATGTCTCTTTTGCATTTCTGATCACCTAAAGTTTATAAGCTACGTTGATTGACACGCTTAGATAATTCTTCTGCCGACTCTTTTCGCTCTGAATAACGGTCCGTGAGGTACTGACTCTGCCCACGAGTGAGCAAGGTGAACTTATATAGTTCTTCCATTACATCGACAATTCGATCATAGAAGGATGAAGGTTTCATCCGTCCATCTTCTTCAAACTCTAAAAAAGCTTTGGGAATAGACGATTGGTTTGGAATGGTGATCATCCGCATCCAACGGCCTAAAATACGCATCTGGTTTAAGCTGTTAAAAGACTGTGAACCACCACTGACCTGCATCAAAGCCAAAGTCTTACCTTGGGTTGCACGAATTGCACCGCCTGCCAGTGGAATCCAATCTATTTGCGATTTAAAGATTGAACTCATGGAGCCATGACGCTCAGGCGAGCACCACACCATTCCTTCTGCCCAAGCGAGTAAATCATGCAACTCTTTAACCTTTGGATGTTCAGTGTCCGCATCTTCAGGTAAAGGCAGCCCTTTAGGATGAAAGATTTTTACTTCGGCACCAAACTGCTCCAAGATACGACCAGCTTCCATCACCGCCAATCGGCTGTATGAACGCTCACGGTTAGAACCATACAGCAGCAAAATACGGGGTGGATGATCCAATTCTTTAGCTTGTACCTTTTCTAAAGTCGGTTGATCCAAAAGATTCATATCTACATTTGGGAGAGTCATAGAAATTACACCTCTGCTTTAAAAAACTTTTTTCTGAGCCACAAAGACACACTGACTAAAGCAATTAACACTGGTACTTCAACCAATGGGCCGATTACCGTGGTAAATGCGACTGGTGAAGCTAAACCAAAGGTCGCAATCGCGACGGCCAGCGCCAATTCAAAGTTATTTCCCGCAGCAGTAAAAGAAATAGCTGTGGTTTTAGGATAATCGTTCCCCATCCATTTGCTCATGAAGAAGCTGATGAAGAACATCACGATAAAGTAAATGGTCAATGGGATCGCAATACGCAAGACATCGAGTGGCAAGCTCACCACATCATTCCCTTTGAGGCTAAACATCGCCACAATCGTGAATAATAAAGCCAACAAACTCAGTGGACTAATCTTCGGTAAGAAGACATTTTGATACCAATCCAGACCTTTAGCTTTTACTAGAGTGAATCGCGTCATAAAGCCAAGGAAAAATGGAATTCCCAAATACACCAGTACCGCATGGGTAATGGTCCAGAAATCGACATTGATCACTTGCCCTGCAACACCAAAATAAGGTGGTAAGAAGGTCAAGAACAACCAAGCATAGGTACTGAAAAATAAAATTTGGAAGATACTGTTAAATGCCACCAATGCAGCAACATATTGGTTATCCCCACAGGCCAAACCGTTCCACACCAAGACCATCGCAATACAACGAGCCAGTCCTATCAGGATTAAGCCTGTCATATACTCTGGATAGCTGTGTAGAAAAATGATGGCTAAGGCAAACATCAGAACAGGTGCTATCAGCCAGTTCTGCACCAAAGACAAAGTTAAGGTTTTTTTGTCTTTAAACACTTGTGGTAGCGCTGCATAATCCACTTTGGCTAATGGTGGGTACATCATCAAAATCAAACCAATCGCAATCGGGATATTGACTGAATCCACACTCATTTTGTCCAAAGCGACAGAAGCTTGCGGAAAGAACACGCCTATCGCAATTCCCAACGCCATAGCAATAAAAATCCATAGCGTCAGGTTACGATCTAAAAAAGATAATCTTTGTTGAGCCATGATGTTCTCATTCAATATGCGAAATTTGATTGATTGCGGCAATCAAATCTGGGCGAGACATATGCGCTGTATCGAGTGCCAATAAAGCGTCTAAGCGACGGTTGATATGATCAACAGTGACTTGGAATGCTTTGAGCTTTTCTTCTTTCGGTAAATCCAAATGTGAAGGATCGACCAAACCCCAATGTGCTTTAATTGCACCACCTAAATACAGCGGGCATGCTTCTTGAGCTGCCGAATCACAGACGGTAATCACAACGTCAGGTTGGTATTGTTCGCAGTCATCAATCGTTTTACTCCACAAACCTTCAGTTGAAAGACCTAAGTTTTCCAGAGTTTCAATGGTCAATGGATGCACCTGTCCAGATGGTTTGCTACCTGCACTGTAAGCTTTCCACCCTTCAGGCGCACGACTATTAAACAGCACTTCTGACAGGATGCTACGGCAACTATTTCCAGTACATAAAAAAAGAAATTTCATATTTTTACTACTCGCAATAACTATTGATTTGCTGAAAGGATGGTGCAACTTTTGGCTGTATATCGGTATTGTTAAGGGTGTTAAGTACGTCTACGCACCAAGTGGGTAAATTGGGATTGAGACTGTAATAAACCCATTGCCCTTGACGTCGATCTTGTAAGAGACCCGAAGAACGCAGTAAGGCTAAATGCCGTGAAATCTTGGGTTGGCTCAGCTGTAATTTTTCAGTCAAATCACAAACACACTGTTCATTATTCCCAAGAACCAACATAACAATGTTGAATCGCGTTTCATCAGCCAAACATTTAAAGAAATTGATTTGATCCATATTTTTACTCACTCAAACATATGGATATATCAATATTCACATATATCCATGAAATTTTTATTTCAATCTCTGCCCATTCGCATCAATCACTTGCTCACCATCTTCTTTAGTGAAAGCACCCTTTTGCGGGAGTGGCAGAATTTCTAAAACCAGTTCTGACGGACGACTTAAACGAGTTCCTAGTTCAGTCACCACGAATGGACGGTTAATCAAAATTGGATACTGAAGCATAAAGTTAAGCAATTGATCTTCAGTCCAATCCTCTTGATCAATTCCTAAATCTGTATATGGAGCAACATTTTTACGAATCGCTTCTCTCACCGTTAAACCCGCATCCGCAATCAGCTGAATAAGCTCACTTTTAGATGGAGGATTAACAAGATATTCAATCACTTCAGGTTCAATATTGGCATTACGAATTAATGCCAATGTATTACGTGACGTACCACATTCAGGGTTGTGATAAATCTTAACGTTTGGAGTAGCAGACATTTGCTCAAACTCAACAGGATCTTTGAATATATTTATATACGAATAAACATATATATGCAATTCCCAATATACCCATTTTCATAATAAAACTTCTACTTCAAAATTCTAACTTTAATTATGAAGATACAAACAGCGATAATTTCACCGCTGTTCGATATTCAACTTAACTATATGCGGCTAGCAATCTGATACGTAACAAAAGAGAAGAAATATGCTAGTGAAAACAGATAGGTAGCCATAATAATTGGTTGTTTCCAACTACCTGTTTCACGCTTGATTGTTGCTAATGTTGCAAGACAATGAGGTGCAAAAACAAACCAAACCAAAAGTGATAAGCCTGTTGCAAGTCCCCATCCATCAGGCCCAGAAATTTGACTGAGCAGAGTTTGTGTGACTGTATCTTCATCCCCAGACATAGCGTAAATCACACCTAATGCAGCAATAATTACTTCACGGGCTGCCATTGCCGGAATGAGCGCAATACAAATTTCCCATGTAAAGCCGATTGGGGCAAAAATAGGGTGAATGATGTGCCCCAATTGCCCTGCTAGGCTGTAATTAATTGCAGGCATTGTGGCGTTATCTGGTGGCTGAGGGAATGTCACGAGTACCCATAACAAAATTGATAAAGCGACAATAATTCCACCAACTCGCTTTAAGAAAATTGTTGCTCTGTCATATAGGCCTAATGCCACATTTCTAATATCTGGTAAACGGTAAGTCGGCAATTCAAAAATAAAAATACTTTCAGTTTTATCTTTTCGAACTAACTTTAAAAATAAAGAAACCAATAGCGCAGATATGATTCCTGACATGTAAAGTCCGAACAGAACTAAACCTTGTAAGCTGAGCCACCCATAAACCAACTTATTAGGAATGAACGCGGCTATTAATAAAGCATATACAGGCAGTCGAGCAGAACATGTCATTAATGGCGCAATCATAATCGTTGCTAAACGATCTCGTTCAGAGCTAATACTTCTTGTTGCCATGACTCCGGGAATAGCACAAGCGAAACTGGAAAGTAATGGAATGAATGAACGACCGCTTAACCCTGCTTTAGACATAAGCTTGTCTAATAAGAAGGCTGCTCTTGGCAAATAACCCGATTCCTCTAAGATCAAAATAAAGAAGAAAAGGATAAGAATTTGTGGCATATAAGCTAGAACGCTGCCTGCACCCGCAATCACACCATCAACAATCAAACTTCTTAATAATGGATGCGAAATCAAGGGGCCAATTGCACCACTTAGCCAAGTAATTGAGTCTTCAATAAAAGCAATGAAAGGCTGTGCCCAAATAAAAACGGCCTGAAACATGACAAACATGGTCAGCGTCAAAATTAGTAGGCCAAAGACAGGATGTAAAAATATTTTGTCTAAAAATGCAGTTCGTTTATCACCACTGTCATTTTTTAAAATAACTTGCTTAGTAATGTATTTAATCTGATCAAAATGATTTAGCTCAGAATGATAAGGTGCAACAAATAGATTTTTTTGATCTAACTGCGTTAATAGCTCCTGAATCCCTTTTGTTTTCACAGCGACGGATTCAACAACAGGCACTCCTAAAAGTTGTGATAGTTTTGAGGTGTCAATTGAAATTCCACGTTTTTTTACTTCATCCATCATATTCAAGACAAGTAACATCGGTCTATTTAACGCTCTGACCTCTAGTACTAGGCTTAAATGAAGGTGAAGATTTGTAGCATCAACAACACAAACAAAAATGTCAGGTAATACTTCACCTTTTAGCTCACCGAAGCAAACAGCTCTTGTTACTTCTTCATCTAAGCTACTTGGTTTTAAACTATAAGTCCCCGGCAAATCCAATACTCGAACGGAATCTCCTGAAGGTAACTTAAAGAAACCCTCCTTACGTTCAACAGTCACACCCGCATAGTTTGCAACTTTTTGTCGAGTACCAGTAAGAGTGTTAAAAAGTGAGGTTTTACCACAATTGGGATTACCAATGAGTGCAATATTTTTAGTGTTCATTGATGATCTCTACAAAAACTCGTTCAGCTTCATTTTTTCTTAGGGCAAAGCGTGATGTTTCGATTTGAACTAAGATTGGATCGCCACCAAATAACCCCTTTTCAAGAACTTGTAGAGATTCCCCAACTCTAAAACCCAGTAACTCAAGTCTTTCAAGTACAGGGTCTTTGTTGGTGTATTGATCCCCTTTTTTGAGATCAACAATCTTTGCAAACTGATTTGGTTTCACTTGAAATAAGTTCATTATAAAAGTCCTACTTCAAGGCCAAAATCTTTCGAGCACCATTCAGCACGAATAAAGAAACAATAATTCCAATAATCAGGTCAGGGTAAGCTGAGCCTGTCCAAGCAACGAGTACTCCTGCGAGAATTACACCCATATTAACGATCACATCATTCGCTGAGAAAATCCAACTTGCCTTCATGTGAGCACCACCATCTTTGTGCCCAGATATGAGATATAAACAAGTGACATTCGCGGCAAGTGCAAAGAAGCCGATGATAATCATGAGATTAGATTCAGGTTCACTACCAAACATAAAACGTCTAACGACATCAACAATAACAATTACAGCTAGTAAGAGCTGAATCCAACCAGCGAAGTGAGCTGCTCTAACTTGATATTTTGCTGCTTTACCTACTGCATAAAGTGCAATGCCATAAACGGCAGCATCAGCAAACATATCCAGAGAGTCGGCGATTAATCCTGTGGAAGCGGCAATAATGCCACTAATAAACTCAATGACAAAAAGCACTGCGTTAATTGCGAGTAGTATTTTGAGAACTTTAGCTTGACTAGTTGGATCAGGACTGTCAGGTAAAACTCCTGTTGATTCAACAGTACTTTCGAGCTTCGCTCCAAAACCTAGACCCTCAAGTTTCGTTGTGATTTCTGAGATTCCATCGGTATGGAAAACCTGTAACTTTCTATTTGGAAGATCAAAAGCTAAAGCTTTGACCTCACTTAGTGGTGCTAAAGCCATTCGCACCATTTGTTCTTCTGCGGAACAATCCATTTTAGGTATGATATAGGTGCTGGTCTGCTTCGAGCTTTTGTTATCAATATAGGTTTCAGTTGAATTTAACTTTGCTCCAAAACCGAGTGCTTCAAGTTTTGAAGTAATTAAATTTGTATTGCCTTCATGCAAAACTTTTAGATTTCGATTTGGTAAGTCAAAAATTAAACTATTAACGCTTTCTAAAGAGGACAAAGACATTCTGACCATCTGTTCCTCTGCGGAACAATCCATTTTAGGAATGGTGTAATCGCTAATGAGAATTGCTTTGCCTATTTCTTTATGTATGTCTTGTTGCTGATTACTTGTATCTGTTCCACAGCATGATTTAGCCTTTGTTGAACAAGGCTGACTACCACCACAAGCATCTACAATGATCTGCTCTTTAGACTCGCTAGCAATACCTTTATCACAACAAGACTTTTTATTTGTTTCAGTTTTTAAATCTGTACCACTACAAGAATCAGTTTCAGATATATTTTGTTTGGGTTTAGTATCGTCACAAGAACTTTCATTACAACCGCAACCACTCATGGATGTACCTATAGTCATATTTTCACTTATTGCATATTAGAATCCCTATAGCTACTATAGAGTCAAGCTAGATTTGGTTGATTTCAATGTTTTTAAAAATAGGTGAGTTATCTGAGAAAACTTCTTGTTCAGTACTAACTATTAGATTCTATGAGAAGGAGGGTCTTATTCCTCAACCTGAAAGAACTGAGGGGAACTATAGAATGTACTCCGAAGCTTATATCGACCGATTAAAATTTATAGTTAATTGCCGCTCTCTAAATATGAATCTAAATGAAATCAAAAGATTGCTTTCTTATAAAGATTTACCTACCCAAAACTGTTCAGAAGTAAATGAATTAATTGACGCACATATTGTAGATGTACAAGAAAGTATCAAAAATCAGCAAAAACTAATTGAACAATTATTAGATATAAGAAAGACATGCGATGGTTCATGCACAGTTGATAGATGTGGTGTATTGAAAAATTTAGCTTGAATAAATACAAAGTTTAGACTTAATACGATAGCTCTATAAGCTATTGATACTAAATATGATAAAAAATAAATCGAGTGTATAACTCGTAAAGAATCTAATGATTCTTTACGATTAGCTTCAATTCACTGTCCTCACACTCCCCTGCAACCCTTGCTGAATATCCTGCACAAAACCATCCCCATGATTGAACTTTGCTTTAACCTTAGGTTTCGACTCAGGTTTCATTTGCTCAGATTCAACAAGTCCATCTGTATAAAACTCATCTACCAAATCCAAGCCTTCCTCCACATTCACCTCAAACTGCGAATTTACATAGCCCTGTAAAGCGGCCTGATCTAAGGCTTGTTGATTAAAACCACACAACTTACTCTTCTGATCAATCTCCTTAGCTGTATGTATCGCGTCTTGCAAATGAATGCCTTCACGTAAAGTCAAATCCACGTAATAGACAGGGGTGCGATAACTTTGAGTGGTGCTCTTGCCTCTCAGTGTAAGTTGCAATGGAAGACAGGACAGCAAGCCATTGGATGCTGCATGGTAATAGCTGAGTCGTGCAGCTAAGGTACGAATGCTGTTAAAACCCGTGGTTCTAAAAACAAAAGTCCCGAACTCATCCGACTCATCCAAATTGACATGCAAACGTCCATAAGGTTTACAGTTGCCTCCTTGTGCCAAAGGACATAAATCAGGTGATGGGCATGGATGTTGTTCTACCCCTTGATTAGTCAGTCGTTGACAGGTTTCTCCATTGCCAATACACACAGGTCGGCCTGTCTGTCGGTCAAATAAGCTGTACTCTGCACGTAAGTTCAGCTCAGGATCATTAAAGAGCATACGTACTGGAATGCTTCTGAGTTTTTGATTTTGAGCTTTAGCTCGTAGTTGCTCATCTAAGGGGTGTTTGACCCAACCCTCTTTATTTTGGATTTGGCTGGTAATGGTGAACTGATCATCTTTTTCAGGGACACGTTTACCATTCTTCTCCGCCATCTTACCGATGCTGATCCGACCTAAGATCGGTGGTGTAATCGCTAAACCTTTAATCATGTGAATGCCCTCAAGTTATTTCTAACTTTTGTCTGGTTAATATGTAGAAATCATTTATTTTTCAGATGTATAAAAATCTTCGCAAATCAGTCCATTTTGTTCTCTGTAAGTACCTCAGTGCTTACAGGGAGCGGGGGCTGTTTTGCGCTTTTTTGCAGATATGCGCTGAGTTGAATAAAGCCTTTAGTCATCATGACAATAGATGTTGAAACGTCGTGTACCCTGCTTACTTTGTGGAAACTGACTTAGATATTCAGGGTGTGATTTCAGTAAAGCCTTCGTATCTAAACTGATTGAATCTTTCGACTTCTTCCACGTGACTGAGCCCGCTTTAAAGGTGGCACGCTCAGCCTCTTGCATCTGGCCTTGTAATTGGTGTTTGAGTAAGTCAAATTGCTGTTGGTACTTCTCAACTTGATTGCGTACTCGAATTAGCTGTTCAAACTGTTGATTGGCTTGCTCGTCTTCAGATAAGTCCGTAGTACTCAGCGGTACATGCTCTGGATAAAGCAGTTGTAGAGCTTTGGCTGCCGAATCACTGGCATCCGCTTCAGGTGGCGTATCCTTTTCTACACAGTCCCAGAAGTAACGTTCGGCATTCACAATATGCTGAATCACCGACTCAGAACGTGTCACTTTAAAAATGCGCGTTTCATGCCCACAGATCAGCACACAGATATGTGCCGCTTGCTTGCCTGTGACTGCTAACTGATGTTGTACCTGACAGAGTACATATAAAGGCACACCATCGCGCCACAGCTTGGCCCCATATTCCCCTGCGGTTTTACACTCCAGAATTTGTACATCTGCATCCCCAACAACTGAGTAATCCAAGTTAGCCAACATAAAATGTTTGTCTGGATCCGGGTGTTGCAGGACTGCATTGACCCGACGCACTTTATAGTTGGTATGGATGCTGTAGTATTCAGCAACGAGCGGCTCTAACTGCTTGCCCCAATACAAAGGTGCATGGCCTTCGCTGTCATCTTCAATGTTTTGTTGAATCCGTCCGGTCTTGATCATCCACAGTTCAAGCATCGACATATACGGATTGAGTCCACAGGCTGCGGCACAGTCACTGCTGCCGATACCTTGTCGACGGACTTCGAGCCATTCGGCTTGAGTCATATTTTTAGTCTCTACGAAACGTTTTGCGGTAAACAGCTTTGGACGGTCGGCATGGAGATTGGCTTTGGTGTGACTTGAGTGAATTACGGCTGAGTTCATAATATTTTCCTGTAATTGTTAAATTTTGGGCATAAAAAAAGCCACATCTGGAGATGTGGCAAAGAGGTGTCTAGGTTTAAGGAGAGTTACAGGATCATATTGATCTCATGTCCTGATCTTAAATCCTGAATCTGAATCGAAACTTAAACAACTAAGCGTAGTGCTTGTTCAAGTCCACGTTGTTTGAGGCCTGCCCCTGCACCGAACCATGCTGAATCTAAGCGATGATCCTGACTCATGGCACGTCGCTCGTGGTCTGCAAATTCCGTGATTGAGCACAACAGGCCATAAGCGGTGTCTTTGGCTGAACTGAGTTCTGCGCCACGACCGTGTCCATTAAACATGGTCATGACTTTAGACATGGCACGTCCATTCGGTTCAGTCTTGTTTTCAGCTTTGGTTGTGTGGTTGGCTTGTGATGCCACATTACGATAGAACTGAATAATGCCCTCATCTTGTTCTACATTGCTTAGGCTAGTGTTGTTAAACACGGCATCAAAGTAAGCTGCTGCTTCTGTCTGAGTGACTTTACGTTGACTGAGTTGCTTCATTTCATACATGTGTTCATCCCATGTACGGACTGAAATGCCGAGTTGCTGTTTGATCTTCTGCGCATCAAACTTGGTGCTGTGTGGTACTTTCACCACACCTGCACTTGAGTTTTGACCTTTTAAAGCAATCGCTAAGGTGTTATTACACACCACACGAATACTGGTGAATTGCGCCGTGGTCGCCAGTGTGCCATCGCAAGCTGTAGCTAAGAGAATGTAACCATTACTGACATCTTTACCCCTTAAAGCAGATGTTTGTCCTGTTCGAGCTAAAGCCCAGAATTTCTTACCGCCTTTCAGTACCCCTGCGGTTTCCAGTTCAAAGCCTGATTGCTCCGTCAAATCTCGGTAAAACTCCAAGATCTGTTTCGGTTGGACTTCCTGATAACGCTGACTGACCACAGACAAGGGTGCATGAGTATCAGAACGATACAATACGCGCTGTTCTTCATACGGCATGATGATGTTTTGACCCCGTTGGTTTTGGGCCATGTAACTAACATCGGAGGACTCAATCCTCCAATCCATCCCTGCCTGCTTTGCCCAGACTTCAATCGGTTGGTTTTGAGTCAGTGGGTTGCCTAGACCATGCCAAGGGGTTTCACCGACATAGGCCATTTGTTCTAGTTGATGTGCCATAAAATAATCCTGCTTGTAAATAATGAATAATTTGAAACGTGTGAAGAAGTAGAAATTAGATGCATGTTATTTGTGGAATGGTGGACGGCAAGCCGCCTGTGTCTGATCCGCAATCACGAGAATCACACCACCCAGCATGGCCCCAGCAATCCCGCCAATGAAAGGTGAATAGCCCAATGACTTTGCCAACGACATGCCCAGCACAGCTAAAGTGGTCGGTGCATTGCTGAGACCTAAGCTCTGCATCATTGGCTTGATCGGTTCACGCTGCGGGAACATGGCATCTTCCATCTGATCAAAATCTCGATACGGCATAAAAAACTCCTGAATATGGGTGCTATCGCTCAGCTGCACATTCATCCTGAGATGAAATCAATGTTCAGCTTCTGCTTCATTCAGGTGTTATGTATCTGAAATTATTTACAATCTGTATTTGAGTATTATTTAAGCCACAATGGTTTAAGCATTAAGAAATGAAATTGACCCGCTTTCAGCTTGGCATTATGATGAGCTTGCTGGCCTACATTGCCAGTCGGTTTTAGCAGACCGTTGATCCGAGCAGAAAATAGTCTAACTATTTTTTGGGAACTCACTCGTCCCCCTTTTTTCTTAATGGTAGGACGGAAGGGGGACACCTTCGGGTGTGCTGGTTCCTTGGATCCCAGTCTGCTAACCCTCTTTCGTTCTGCCACCATTATTTAGCAGTGATGCGGTAGAACTTCTTATAATTCCAAGGAGTCAATCATGACTGTTTTTATTCTTGCTACGTATTCCCCGCCCGTGCTCCATTTCTATGGCACTTTGCCTGATCTCGTCGATCCGCTGACGGAATAATTCGGCATAGCTACACCTTTGTAGATCATCAGCCATGCTCATTGGAATTGCACAATACATTGTCATTGTGATGGACAGACTCGTCTAAAACATTGCGGTCAAGCCATTGCTGCGCGCTCTATAAAGTATCTAACAACAATAATCAGGATCTAACTTCATGAATAAACAAATCAAAACCATTCTTCAATATGGGGCGATTGCAACCTGTTTAGCTGTCTCCAGTCTCAGCCATGCCGATATGAATCAAGTGATGGCACTCATCAACAATCCATCTACGGCACCTGTAGTAAAACGCTGCGAGGGCAATGTAAATTGCAATGCGTTTGTGGCGATTAGCAAACAATGGCAGATCATCCCTAAAGATGACCCACTGCGTTATTTCATCTACAGCGGTGATTTGAATGCCCTCATTCGAGAAGGCAAAGATTTACATGAGCAGCAACTCTTGGACCTTGATGACTTTGCGTATCAAGTTTTTGATTATCGTGCTGAGAATTTTAATGACCGATGGCTGTATGTCAAAGGGTTAAGCGTTCTGAAATATGTGCAACGTACCCAGTTTGCAGCTCAGTAAGCCAGTCCTTTGGATTCCCCCATTCTCGATTTAAAAGGACATTCCGCCATGAAAAAACTGCTCATCACGGCTGCGATTTTTACCCTGCTCACCGCATGTAATAAAACCCCTGAAAACACGACCTCAGCAACAGATAGCGCAACTGAATCAGCAGAGCATGAATCCAATGCTCAGCCCAATGACAAGGCAGCTCAGGATCAAGCCAAAGAACGCAAAGCTGAAGCGGCTGCGATTGCCCATGACCGCTATGACCCAGACAGTATTTATGAAGGTGCTGAAAATATTGATATTCCACCGCCCCAACTCAAAAGAAAACTGCTGCCGGGCGAAGCGCTTGAAGTGAAGTTCAGACCTGCCGATACTTATGTTGGATTTACAGTCATTACGTCTACTGTCTTAGACAGCACCCGCTTAAAAGTGGTCTCTGAAGTTGACGATGTACTAGATAAAGTCGAAATGAACAATCCAAACTGCAAGGTGATTGGCGTAGAACCGTATACAGTCGAATTTCCTAAACGAGTCTACTATGGCAATACCTTCAACCTGATTTTGGATGGCTGTACAGCTGATGAAATCAGTGAAGTCTATCTGTATACCACACGTGGCAAACTCACCCACCGAGCCATTGTTGAAGAGTAACTTTAAAGAAAAATCTGTCTATTTATTTGCCTAACCATTAACTGTGTTTACATCTATTACTTTGACCAAACCTGAATCAGTGGTGTAACAGCCACTGTATAGAAGATTGGGGCTTAAGGTGATACCTTCAGCTTTAAAAGGGTCTCTGGGCGTGCTATAGAACCTAAACACAGGCTGAATCAATATGTATGCTGAAGAGCTCAATGGCTTTGGCTTATCTACGTATAAGATCCAGCACATCCATGAAGTCAACATGAGTACAACCAACAGGCCTTATGCTGATCAGATTGATTAAACTAGGAAATACTCCCCACCTATAATCAATCAAAATTGTTTAACTGAGACAAACAAATTGGTGAAACATTGACCAAATGGAAAGCGTGGAACGTGAAGAATCATGAAAAAGCCGTTCTAGTACGCTGAACCCTAGGACAGCTTTTACTAACATATTGATGCTTATAGGAAAATTTAAAGAATTTCGTATAACCTGTATTATGTTAATTTTAGATTTTCTTATGATTCAAAAACCTTCTGGTAACTCTGCTTGGCTTTGTTGCACAAACCTACCGATAATGTCTTATTGAGCAATATAATTCTGAGATGAATAAGCCTACACCTAAAATTTATCGTACAACCAATTGGTCATCCTACAATCGCGCTTTGATCAATCGTGGTAATTTAACAATTTGGTTTGATCCGGAAACTCAATGGTATGCCAAATCAAAAGGTAAACAAGGACGAAATCAAACTTATTTCGACACAGCCATCCAATGCTGTCTCATGATTAAATCTCTATTCCGTTTACCATTCATACATTATTCTTTTCTAAGCGTGCCTGAACCAAATGGATACGAAAATTTAATCGTCTTATCGTCAACTAAATTCCATTTAACAGTAAAACATCCAGAACAAGAAATTATCGCTTGATTCCCATTAACAGTTCCTGAAATAGTTCCATTTCCAGCTGTCCCTGAATAAGAACCAGTAATATGATTGTTTTTGACAGAAACATCGTAAGTAGAAGTATTTTTAAACCCCATAACGTTGCGGTCAGTAGAAGTCCATCTTCCGTTGAATGGTGAATCGTTCTCACTACTTCTAGAGTTAGATTGATTATTCTTATCATCTAAATTTTTACAAACATAACAGGCTGAGTAAACAATGGAATCTTTGTTTATAGGCTTAGTACCAAATGTGGATTCGATTTCTTTATTCTTATTAGAGAGGATGGTTTGTCTAGGTAAATTATCAATAAAGTATTCTACACTTGAACATGACTTTTCAGAGCTATAGACCTCAAATTCAGCACCAAAACTTGGAGGAGAACCGAATTTTTTTAAAAAGTTGATAGCTCCAGAACACCTACCTACTTTTTGGGTACAATCGCAATTAGCGGCATAAACCAAACTATTTAGTGAGCAAATAATTATAATTAAAGTAGAGTTTTTAAATATCCTTCTTAACATGACATCACCTCAATATATTGAACTTAGAGAGTAATCCTAATAAATCGAGTAGCTGAGAACTTAAAATACACAGTGCAAGATCATTAGTTTTATTATGTTCTTATTCAGCAATAAAAAATACATGAGCCTCCTTTGCTAATCTACTTTATTGAAAACAAAATTTTTTACAGTACCACACAAAAAGTAACGGGTGACTCAAACAATTAATGCAGAGAGCCTATATTTTTTGTACAAAAAAAAATCAAATCAGTATAATCATTGAATAAAGCATAATAAAAAAGGTACGAGAAGATGAGAAATGTAATTTATCTAATCATAGGTTGTGTAGTCGCGTCCTGCTCGACTATTCCAGATCAATCGTATCATAAGATTAAGTGTTTAGATCGATACAGATGCAGTGAAAGTGAGTTAGATACATATATCAAAGCACAATCTTTGAATAACATTGTAATAGTAAACGGATGGTCGGGCGTTAACGAGAAAAACTTAAAAAGACACAAAGGTAATGTTTATGTTAGTCCTAAATTCCAACAGTTCTACCTAGAATATGACGAGATGGGGCATAAAATTGAAAACAACAGACAATTAGACCTTATAAAGCGAGCCATCGATATAGCAGAAAAACCTATATATCTAATAATATTCATACATGGCTGGCATAATAATGCAAGTATTGATATCAATAATCCAAGCTTAGATACAACAGGGTTCCCCTATATGTTAGCAAGAAGAGCTTATGCAAAAGGCGATATGGATGTTATAGGGGTCTATATTGGATGGCGTGGAGAAAAGTATAAAAATAATCCTGCCAAATTACTATCAATTAAAAATAGGGCTCTTATAGCTGATGCGATTGGCAAGGAAGGGGAATTAAGAGATGACCTTATTTCCTTAACACAGTCGGTAAATAATAAGCCCACTTCAGGACATTCACTTTTAATCGGGCACTCATTAGGTGGCAGGCTTTTATCTAGAGCATTTTTGGAAGATCTTTCAAAAATTGAAAATATTAATGATTGGTCACTAGGTAAAAACTCTTTATTGGTTACTTTAAATGCAGCTATTGGTGCTGATGCTTTTGACAAGATATTTGATAATATGTCAAGTGCTGATCAACCAATACAGCGTCCATTATGGATTAACCTAACATCTAAAGACGATAAGGCGACTTCACTCTACTTTCCATATGCTCGTTTGATTGGTAGAAATTTGGTTGATAGCCCTACATCAGGGAAATATACGACGGTGGGTCATTATATGCCTTATCTTTCACATGAGGTCACAGTGATACACGGTTTCGATAAAAAAGCTGAATGCGGTTTTATAAACCCTGAAGAGATATTAAATAGAAATAATACTTCGTGGTTTGAGTTACCCAAAAGAGAAAATAGTAGTTGTGCAACGCGTTACTTATATCAATATAAGAATTTTAATGTAAGTGATGGTCATTATTATACGACTGTTTTAAGAAAACTAGATGAAAATCCTGAAAAACCATTGGGTTATATGTGGAATTTTAGGGTTGATAGCAGTGTTATAGATTTTAGTAAAGAGGAGTCTAGAGTGAATAAGAGCTCTGGAGCACATAATGCATTTGTTCAAACTAATTTAGGGCGAATGTTAGACGACATGCTTTTTACACAACCATTGAAGTAAAGTGTACTCATTTAATTTTTTTAATTAAGCTAAAACACCTTATACGAAAGGCCTATAAATAGGGCCTTTTGATCACTGTTTTAACATAAAATCTCTTATTCGAAATCTGAACTGATGCTTATGATGCTATTTCACGAGAAATTTGCTACATCAAAGACCAGCTTTTTATTTCAATCAGCAATTTAAGCACAAGCTTATCAAACTAATTCATTCTACATAGCATGTGTAATGCTGTAATACATTACACATGCATTCTCTATCAAGGGTATGCTTCACACAGTTTGAAACCAGCACATTCCTTTAAAACGTTTACGGTACAGCCTCGACGTTTATCAATCTCATACTGCCCTTTACCAAAGCTACGCATTCTCTGTGTTTTAACTCGTAAATGCTGATGGTCTTTTTCAGGATTGACCAGATACATCGCAGCATTAATTGCATTTTGTACCTGTTCAGGCTTGTTACGGTGGATCATACCAATGCCTAAAATACCTTTTTGGTTAAAGCGTTCTTTGTATTCAGGAGAGTTTGAAGTAAAAACATACCCTTTACTCTCTGTTATCTTAGTCCAGCATTGCCCAACCTGTATGGCCATACCGAAATCTTTTTGGTGCTTATGTCCGTCGTAGATGAGTAATACATGGCAGTGATACCCCTTTTTCTCACCCTGCTCTATTGCCCATGCGTAACCCTGTAAGTCTTTAAAGCAGGTATCTTGATTCTGTACACGGTTAATGAAGATGCGTAGGTAATGATTAAACTGTTCTATACCAACTTCATGCTGATGATCTAGTGCTATACTTAAATCAATGCGTATAAACAGCAATTTCGAGTAGTGTTTAGTCAGTTGAATTAGGTACTCTTCTAAACCATTACGATTTCTTTTTTCTTGACTCTTAAACCCTAATAACTCTAAATTAACATCATTAAAATAAATTAAAGCATTATTCCATAAAAACCTTAATTCAAAGTTACTTAGTTCATCAATGCTCTTATGTCCAAGCAATATTTCATCTAATGAGTACACCATTCTCTTAAAGATACAAACACTCTCACTGTACTTTAAATGGGCTTTATAAACTGCTTTGAATTTAGGAACTAGATCATTTAATATACTCTTAAACAGAGTTTTATTAAGTTCAGTTTTATATACTGACTGTATAAACTGATCTACATCAATCAATACTTTTGATTCGTTATCATTTGGTAGCATTAAGCACATATAATATCCTAGTGAATGTTTAACACATATCACTAGGCATTAAGTTATCTTTTACATACAAATAAATAGTATGTAATAAACCTAAGTGATTAATATAATAAACATACTAATATATTAAAAATAAGATATATATTCATTATATTAAAAACCCATTAATCCTTCATAAATAAAGTATCGTATTACAGAATATCAATTTGTAATTACACCCCACTAAAAGGTCAATTCTCGACCACATAAATCAAGCTAAAGTTAAGTCAGAGCTTTTCTTATCTTTAGGAATTTTCCTCATTTCTTCATACAGCACTATTGATACTTATATCTCATAAAATAATTAAGCTATTGTTTTATTTATTTTTATTATTAATATCAACATCTATAAAACTCTTATATTTCATTAATAAAACACTAATTAACGACTCGTATATTTTAAGTTTTTCACTTATAATTTCACTAAAGTTTCTACAAGGAGATAAGAATGATTCAAGGAAAAGATGCCAAACCTTATAAGGATGACCGAGGTTTTACGGATAGGGAAATTAACTGGCTATGGAATTTCAATCAGTTATATATGCAATATATGCAAGTCTATAACAGTGATTTCTCTACAAAAAGAAAAATCATATTTGAAATTTTTGACAACCCTACAACTGGTTATAACCATTACCAAACAGCAATAACTAATAAAAACAGTTTTTTAATTAATGAGAATGATTTAAAATGGGCAAAAGATCCACAAAATGAGCAATTATTAATATTCACGATAAATATGTTACTAAAGTTCAATAATTTAACACTTAGTAATTTATTTTACACAAACAACTACGAATATTTCGTAGATCTTGTTGATAGATTAATACTTACTAAAGAAATGAAAAATAGCCAAATAATTGAAATAAAAAATACATGGTCAAATTTAAAAACTTCTAAAAGCCATACTAATTGGATAGATATAAAAGAAATAGATCAAATTAATTGGGCATGGGATTATTTAAAAAAATCCTACAAATTAGCATCGATACCTAACCTACCAATTAACGAAAAGCAACGTTATAATCATATTGTTTCATCCATAGACTTAATGGGTTTTATAAGTTCCCCTGATGCTAAAGAGCTTTTTTTAATTAAAATGAAAAAAACCTGGTCTCAAAAGAAATTTAGAGATTCTGGAAAAATTAAAAAACCTCACCATCTCCCATTAACAAAAGAAAGGCACGAGCAATTAAAAAAATTATCAGAATTATTTAATAAACCTATTCCTGATGTTTTAGATTTCATTATTGAAAAAATTTATAATGAGTGCACAACTGATACAGATGGAAAGTCTAAAAATTTCTAAATTCAATTTGTGAATACAGATCAGTTTTCTGTTTGTTTTATTAAAATTTCATTTAATAGACTGGGCTCTTTTCTTAACAAATTTTTTATAACCTCTGGTTGATATGCTGTATTAAACGGAAGCTGCTTTTTTAACAATAAAGAAGGGTCATCCATTTCTAAAGCTCTATCTAAATCACGGCACTCAACCTTGAGTGCTCTTATTTTACCTATATAGGTTTCATGTCGGGTTGCAGTGATCGTCTTGGGTGAACCTAGCTTATAGTGCGGCGGATGGGCTTTATATTTTTCAAATTCTTGTTCTATTTGCTCCAGTTCTTTAGTTTTTTCTGCCATTTTTAATATAATCCAATCTTTATCAAATTTTTTTAATTCAATATCGAGTTGTGGCAAAACACTTTCAACAGCAACATTCAAATTCGCCCATTTCCCCTGTTCTTTAGCCTTATTCCGCATAAATTCAAAAATGACTTGATGCTTTTTATATAGAACATTTGAATAACGTTTATGCGCTCCACGTATCCCTCTAATTCTGGTATATATCTTTTTACTATATTGAATATCAGCATTCATCATAGCGTATTTATGCAGTATTCTTTGATATTCAGTCTTTAGCTCTTTCTCTGTAAGCTCATCATAATGATCAATCAATTCCAAGGTTTGCACTAAAGTTTGCATAAAATCATGGCTGGAATAAGTTAAACCAAACCGCTCAACCGTAAAAGGAAACTTCATAATCTGAAAAATTTTATGGAATTCATCTTCCGTAAAATTTCTATTCAATTCCAGTATATAAGTAAAGTTCAGAGCATCCCGGTCGGGTGCATCAACATCATATTCTGTTGAATGCTTTGTGCAGTAACTCAAAAATCCCTGACAGACCTCAAATGCAAACATGCCAAGCTCATCTACTTCTACGTATACCATAAAAAATTATCAATTATTATCAATAAATTATCATATCATTATAGTTAGGTTATTTATTACTTTAGCTCAATCATATAACTTATTTATTGCAATGAATACGATGGAACCATCTAAAAAATGCTATTCAGGAAAATATACATATGGGAGCTATCCAGTTAAAAACTGCCGACTATCTATTTATGAGGTATCGCTCTATGACCATTGAGCTGATGACAATTGTTGCAGACTATTATCCTCATCTTAGTAAAGCTGAAGCATTGAGAAAGGCAAATAATCAGGAATTCCCTTTCTCTGTATTTAAAATAGATCAAAGTAAACGTGCACCTTTTTTAGTGCACATAAAAGATCTAGCAGATATTTTAGACAGTAAGTATTCAGAAGCTTCTAAAGATTTTGCTACGTTTCATCGATGAGGCGTAGCACCTCCTCTAACTGTATAATATTCCTTCTAGCCTTTACCGACACATAACGCTGTAAACTACTCCAAGAATCATGCAAGCTTACTTTCTGAATTTCTGGGATAGTAAAACTCTGTTCTGCTAGTCGAGTACAACCTTCATGTCTCAAATCATGAAAGCGTAAATTATCAATTCCTAATATTCGGCATGCTTCTCTAAACTCCTTACCTATACTTTTAGGATTCAAAGGCAGTAGTAAGTTTTCATCATGCCCAAGCTTCAACATCCGTTCACGAACTTCTGAATGCCTTAATCTTTTAATAATTTCCTTACATGGTTCAAGTACGTCAAATGACTTATGATTGCCTTTAGAGCCATTGGGATTCTTTAGATCATGTACTTTCCATGTAGAATGATGTGAATCATAGTCCCGCAGATACAGTCGTGTTAATTCAGCTTCACGTCTGCATGAAAAAATAGCAATCCACATAATCAAATGCATTGGATACTTAGAGCCATAACGATTTATCTTCCATCGTTCTGTAAAATACTTAGTCAATGCAATCAGTTCATCCGTAGAAGGAAGTCGGTCTATTTTTTGACTAGAGGATATTTGACGTGTTTTTCTTAACTGAGCCGTAGCCTTATCAAAACCATTTAAATCAATATCCATTTCCCACATAACAGCAGCATGAGAAAGTACACCACGGATATGTAATAGCTCATGTTGCTGCGTACTAGTCGCGTTAGGTTTCAGCTTGAGATGAGGAACTCCCTCCTTTCTCAAAGCAACATGCTCAGCCAAATGTACTGATTTTATTTTTGTGATAATATTGCGCGCGATTGGCAGCTTCTTGATTAGGAGCAGAGAATAGCGTTTCGTCCTTCCGTACTCGCTCCCGACTTCATCCAAATATTTATCTATGGCATCTGATAAGGTCAGATCAATGAGTTGCTCTTTGCCCAGTAAAATATCAGGATTCTCTTGAATTTCGACTTCTCGTTTCTTAATCCAGTTTTCAGCCATCTTCCTTGAATGAAAAGTTTTACTGTCAGAAAAAGTAGGAAAACCCTTTCGATTTATTCGAATCGCAGCACGATAGTTAACCTTCCCATCTGCGCCTTTTCTTGCTGTAATTGACCCCATAATTTACACCACAAACTGTTTTTTTGATTATGGTGTAAAATTTGGTGTAAATGCAAATCGATTAACTCACCTAAATATAGGTTCACACAGATTCGCGCAGGTTGCGAAACATAGATTAAAGGCATGATTTTTAATGACTATTGTTAAAAACATTGAAAACACTCAATCTCCGCGAATCAGTGTTGCGCCGATGATGGATTGGACCACTAAAGATTACCGATTTTTTGCCCGTCTGTTTAACCCGAATGTCATTCTTTATACAGAAATGGTGACTACAGGTGCGATTTTATTTGGTGGTGCAAACCGTCATTTGGACTATAACCATGAAGAGCACCCGATTGTGCTACAACTCGGTGGTTCAAATCCGAAAGACCTTGCGACCTGTACAAAAATGGCACAAGACTGGGGATATGACGAAGTCAATCTAAACGTGGGCTGTCCAAGTGACCGCGTACAAAATAATAAAATTGGTGCCTGTTTGATGGCAGAGCCAGATCTAGTGGCAGAATGCATTACAGAAATGCGTAACGCGGTCGATATTCCTGTGACCGTGAAACACCGTATTGGCATTGATGACATGCAGTCTTATGAAGAAATGCTGCATTTTGTTGATACTGTCGCAAAAACGGGTTGTGACAATTTCATCGTGCATGCGCGTATCGCATTGCTACAAGGACTCTCACCGAAAGAAAACCGTGACGTGCCGCCTTTACGTTATGAAGACGTCTATCGCCTTAAACAAGAACGTCCAAATTTATTGATCGAAATTAATGGTGGCGTAAAAACCTTTGCTGAGACCCAAGAACATTTAAAACATGTCGATGGCGTGATGATTGGTCGCGAGGCTTATCACAATCCGTATTTGTTGGCTGAAATGGGGCAATTGTGGAATCTAGAGTTGCCTAACCGTTTTGACTTAATCGAACAAATGCTGCCATATATTGCTAAACGCATGGAAGAAGGTGCGCCACTTTCCATCATTACCCGACACATTCTTGGTTTATTCCAAAACTTACCGGGTGCACGAAAATGGCGTCAGGCTTTGAGTGGTGGCAATGCCAAAACATTTGCTGATGTTGAAAATGCAATTGCGAATATTAAAGAAGCAATGCAACGCACTGAAGATTATTTACGCGAGCATCCAAAACTGGTGGTTGAAGAATAATCTAGATCAAAAAAGCCCTCATCATGAGGGCTTTTTTATTGAATCACGCATTTTCTAATTGATGTGATTAATGACTGTTTACCGTAATATTCCCCTTCGGAAATGGTTCTTCGTCAGAATCCGTCCAAGTGTAATCCGAATTATCCGTTTCTTCGCGTAAGCCTACATAGCTTTCAGGTACCTTCTCAGGAATGATCTCTTCAGATCCATGATCTAATTCAGCACTGAAGTTTTGTAATTCTTGATCGAGTTGAGCCTGATACTTCGCCATTTCGACTTCATCAATAAATGTAAATTCTGTCTCATCAATTTTCCAAGAATAACCTTGCACATCCTTGAAAATCTGCACCATCACCGTATAAGGCTTATTTTCAAATTGCAACGATGCTTGCCCTTTAATATTGAGTCCTTTGCGTTCAATAATTTTTAAATCTTTTACTTTTAAATGATAGGACTGATATGCAGAATTGGTATCAAATTCACGTTGCATTTGCTGTTCAATCTGACGTGACAATTCATCACTTGAAACAAAGTAGCTACACCCAGTCAAATTCAGTAGAAATATAAGCGTTAAAATTCGAAGCATACTGCATCCCCCATGATGCATTTTTTTCGTATGAAAAAAATAAACTGAACAATTTTTACAGTCTAAATATTCCTCACTCTTTCGATCATATTAACCAATAAAACACAGAGTACAAGTAGAAAACGCTGTATTTATCTATTTTATTTTTAATTTTGATATCAATCACTTAAATTCAATTTCATGTTACCTATTGCACTGACACAGCAGGTCTAAAGCTGACAGTTATTTGTGGATAATGACCAATTTTGCCGAACATTTTTTGCATGAAAAATCCTTTTTCAAAAGTCCTTCAATGCTACTTTTTCATTTAAATTCTATTTGATAGCTGAAGCATAAAAAAAGCCCCTCGATTGAGGGGCTTTTTCATTTTTGCATTCAATGATTAATATTCTTCATCTGTTTCAGGTTCATGATGTAACGCATCATGTATCGCCTCAACCAATTGCTGTGCAATTTCTTGCTTCGAGGCTTTTTCTAGATCGCGCTTGCCCATTTGGTATTGCTCTGCAAAGAACACCGTCATGGCATTTTCGTCAGAAGCAAAACCAATATCCTGACGTGACACATCATTACACGCAATCATATCGAGCTTTTTCGCGACCAATTTTCCTGCTGCATATTCTTCGACATTACGAGTTTCCGCAGCAAAACCGACCATAAATGGACGCTTTTTCTGTTGAGCGATGGTCGCAACAATATCTGGGTTCTTAATCAAGGCAATATTAAGCTCATCACCTGATTTCTTAATTTTATGTTCTGCAACTTCTGCCACGCGATAATCTGCAACAGCTGCGGTGGCGATGAAAATATCACAACCTTGATCGAGCATGTTGAGACTGGTATCTAACATTTTAACTGCTGATTGCACATTAATGCGATGCACACCATTTGGCGTATCTAGGCTGACAGGACCAGCAATCAATGTCACTTTAGCACCTGCGGCATAACATGCTGCGGCCAAAGCAAAGCCCATTTTTCCTGTACTGTGGTTCGAAATATAACGCACAGGATCAATCGACTCTCGTGTCGGACCTGCTGTAATGGTCACATGCTTACCCGCTAGCATGCCAAATTTTTCTGCAATAGCACGTTGGGCTTGATGGAAATAGGCCGTCACTTGCTCAGCAAGGTCTTCAGGTTCAGGCATCCGCCCCAGACCGACATCACCACAGGCTTGCGAACCTGCATTTGGCATGATCACATGCACACCATCTTCCACCAAAGTGTTGAGATTGCGCTGTGTAGCTTTTGCTGCCCACATTTGTTGATTCATGGCTGGTGCAACCCAAACAGGTGCTTTAGTCGCTAAATATAAAGTTGAGAGCAAATCATCTGCCAAACCTGCAGCAAATTTTGCCAAAGTGTTGCAACTAGCCGGTGCAACCAAAACTAAATCGGCCCAACGAGCCAATTCAATATGCCCCATTCCTGCTTCTGCTTCAGGATTGAGCAATTCAGTATGTACAGGATTTCCTGAAAGCGCTTGGAAAGTCAGTGGCGTAATAAAGGCTTGTGCACCTTCAGTCATCACGACACGCACATCGAAGCCTGCGTCTTTTAAACGACGAACAAGAATGGCACTTTTATAGGCGGCGATACCACCAGTGACACCTAAAAGAATATTTTTAGTGGGCATTACACTTAGATCAAAGCTCACGAACAGCCTACCTATCTGTTGCAGTGGCGCTCACAATAGCATTAAATATTCACTGACCCAAGATTCAGCTTTGAAAAAGCCGATCGACTCATAATAAAAAAGTCTAAAAACAATGAATAATTCAATTAAAAATTGGCCTGAACAGGAACGTCCACGTGAGCGCCTGATTCAACAAGGCGCGCAAAGTTTATCCGATGCCGAACTGTTGGCGATATTCCTTCGTTCTGGTTCAAAGCAACATTCTGCCGTCGAACTCGCACGCTTACTCATTCAGCATTTTGGCCCTTTACATCGGGTTATGGATGCCTCACTTGAGGATTTATGCCAGTTCCACGGCATTGGGAACACTAAATTTGCTCAACTCATGGCAGTAAAAGAATTAGGCAAGCGCTACGTCAGTCAACATTTTCAAAATGAAAATTTGCCTTTAGCCCATTCAGAACAATTAAAAAATTATCTGCGCTTTGAGTTTTTATCCGAGCAACGTGAAGTCTTTGGTGTGCTGTGTTTGGATGCACATTTAAGAAAAATAAACTTTAAAAAATTGTTCTATGGCAGCTTAAATACTTGTGAAATTTCCATTAATCAGCTCCTTCGTTTTGCCATTTCACAACATGCCAGCAGTATTGTGATTGCACACAATCATCCATTTGGACGTGCTGAACCGTCTCGTGCTGATATTGAAATGACACAGCAGATTTTTCAGGCCTGCCATTTGCTTGAAATTCAATTAATTGACCATTGCATTATTGCCGCTGAAGGGAGCTTTTCATTTGCCGAACATGGATTAATACAAAAAGCTAAATCAGTCATAAACAATGATTGACAAGTGCTTGAGCAACCATGAAGATCATCATAATTTTTAAATTATAGAATTCCTCAATTCGTACATGATTGTTCGTGACCAACCCAGTATTTTTAAGCTGCTATTTTCTTGGCGTGGTACGATTTTACCTAAGGTTTTACCGCCTTTAGGCATCGTGATGCTACTGTCCGCCATTGTTGGTGGGCTATCTTATGTCGATATTTTTCATTTCACTGAATTTCCCTTAGTTGGCTTTACCTTGATTGGTGTCGTGCTCTCTATTTTCCTTGGTTTTAAAAATTCAGCTTGCTATGACCGTTGGTGGGAAGCGCGTCGCTTATGGGGCATTTTAATCGCCAATTCTCGCCATTTTGACCGTGATTGTCGCTTACTCAGTCAAGGTCGACGTGAACGCGTCATTCAGCATGTGATTGTCTTTGCCAATGTGCTACGTGACCGCTTACGCCATCAAACCGCCAACCCCATGGAATTGGTCGAAACCAGTGGCATGAGTACCAATGCCATTACGCAGTTGTACCAACAAGCCAATGCGCCACAGTACACTTTGAGCCTGATTCAATGGGAACTGATGCAGGCGCTTAAAGAAGGTGAAATTTCTGACATCATTTACACACAAATGAATCAACACGTCATGGAACTCAGTACAGTCCAAACGGGTTGTGACCGTATTGCCACCACGCCTTTACCTTTTGCCTACTCAGTGCTACTAAATCGTACGGTGTATTTTTTCTGTTTCGTCTTACCTTTTAGCTTAGGCTCTACTTTAGGTTTAGCCACACCGCTATTGGTCGGAATTTTAGCCTATACTTTCTTAGGTTTGGATGCCTTAAGTTCTGAAATTGAAGAGCCTTTTGGTACACAAAGCAATGACTTACCGTTAGATTCGATGGTACGAACCATTGAAATTGAGCTACTCGGAACTCTAGGTAAACCAACCCCGCCCCCTATTCAAGCCAAAGATCACAATTTATTATAAAAAATACCAACAAATCGACATTATAGGTGCGGCTCAGCTGTGCCTATAAATGGTTCACACCAACTCATCCAATAATAAAAATGAGTGATGCTATGAACATAAAAAAAAGAATTTTTGATTATACTCCGCAGCCGATTATTCGCCCTGTGCAGGCAGTATTGGTTCTCTTGGCAGCAGCCTCACTGATTTTTGGGCTGCTCTACGCACTCAGTAATTTTCAAGTTTTTATACCGCATCAAAATCTGCCACATATTCCTTTATTACTTGGCATTAGCTTGATCTGTGCCATCGTTTTGTTTATTGATCCCGAACAAAGGCTGAAATTTCCGTTTTTTATCCAACGCCAATTGATAGATCCTAAACTTGCGCATGATTTAAGGTATTTATCTTTACGCAGCAGTGATGCCGTAATTGTAGGACATCGAAGAATTCGTGAACATTGGTGGCAACGCCCACAACAACAATTGCAACTCAAACTGCATGATGCCCAGCAAGCACAGTGGTTTAGCTGCGCCTTACATCAAGTCTTCAATACGCGGCATTTTTCACGCTTACATGTGCGTGCGACAGACGAACTCATTGGGCAAGCGGTAATGATTCATTATTTGGCAAAATCTCGACATATCGTACAAATCGCGAGCGCAGCGAATGATGATAATTTTGAATATATTCAACGTTATGTTGATGCACCTTATGCACAGTACATACGCTTACATCGTATTCCGACGCGTTTGATGCAAGACCTCAATCAAATTGAAAGCATTCAAGCTTTCCGTAAAGATGATGAATCTGGCTTTCATCTCGATATCACGACACTCCACGGTAATCGTTATGATGTTTTATCAAGTGCCAAACGCTTTGATCTATTGGAACAGGTGTTATCGCCACTGATTGATTTTGTGGCCTATCGACAATTTAAACAGAATCTAAAATTACGCCAGCAGTTGATTAGTGCCACACAACTACTGCGTTATCGGCGTTTATGGCCCTATTTACTGTATGGCATAGTGCTGTTAGTAGCATTTCAATTGCATTGGTTAGCTGGCATTGTTGCGCTGTGTGTCATTTGCTATTTATACCGTACTGTACATCAACAAAATGATCCGCCCTTTATTGTTGAGAGCGTGAAATAAAGCTCTCCCAAATCCCAACTTGACCTTCTTTGACCCGTGGAATATTGCCGAGTTTAATCCAAGGCATATTGTCGCCATGAAAATCACTGCCGACAGAAACTTTCAAATGAAAAGCCACAATCATCCGATCCACCATTTGACGTGTTGATAAAGGTTCAATCGCAGGTGGAAGCTCGACTGCATCTCCACCTGCTTCGGCAAAGATTTCGATGAGATAGCGAATATTGGTCGCAGAGAGGTCGTAGCGAGTTGGATGTGCCAGTACGGCAAAACCACCGCTTTGATGAATCACATCAATCGTATCGGCAAGACTTGGTCCTTCAAATTTCACATATGCCTTTTTACCTTCTTTAATATATTTATCAAAGGCTTGTTGTGGACGTGAAACGAATCCTTTTTCAACAAGAGTTTTGGCAATATGGGTGCGTGTCACGCGATCTGGCACATTGTCCACTTTGGCAATGACATCGGCATAAATATCCTGACCGATCAAAGGGATCAATAGATCACAAATTTGACGTGCACGTCCTGCGCGGATTTGTTTTTGTAGACGCAATAAAGCTTGTAGCGGTGCAGGATTTTGCATATTTAAGGCCACAATATGCACCCCATAACTTTTTTTGGTCGCAGGGCGTGACCATTGGCTAGAAATTTCTACACCTGAAATAATTTCCATGTTGAAATCTGTTGCCGCTTGTTCAGCTAGATTTAAGCCGTCCATAGTATCGTGATCTGTAAGCGCAAGGGTATGAATCCCCAATTGATTGGCCGCACGTACCAATTCCGCTGGTGACAAAGTCCCATCAGAAATATTACTGTGTGTATGTAAATCTACGCCTTGCATCTCTATACTATGTCATTTATTTGATCAGATTTAGATACTCTAACATGAAAGCACTTTTAGACTTTGTGCCACTCATTATTTTCTTTTATTTATATAAGACAGTAGATCCGAAAGATACCCAACATCCATTACTACAATTGGTGGGTTCTACAGGAGGTGTGGACAACAATAACATTCTGGTTGCAACCAGCGGTCTGATGATTTCAATGTTAGTGGTCTATGGCGCATTATTCGTGATCCAAAAATTCCGTTTAGAAAAACAACAATGGATCGTGTTGTTTATGACGGTTATTTTTGGTGGTATCACACTGATGCTCAGTGATGATTTCTATATCCGCCTTAAAGCTGTGTTATTGAATTTAGTCTTTGCGGGTGCGTTCTTGTTTTCTCCACTCTTTAGTAAAGATAAAAAACCGCTGATTGAACGTTTATTTGGCCCTGTGCTGGATTTAACACCCGTCGGTTGGAAAAAATTGAATTATGCTTGGGCTGCTATGTTCGTGGTGATGTCATGTTTACACACCTTCTTTGCATATTTATTTGCCAATGGAAAATATTGGGGCGAATTCACAGCATTTGGTGACATGATCGTGATGTTTTCCTTTATCATTATTCAGTTTATTGTATTGCGTAAATACTTTAAGACCTCTGAATAATCCATTCGGTCAAAAAATCAGGAAAAGTCATGCCATTATTCGTCGTTAGCTGTACAGATAATGAAGGTACAGTTGAAAAGCGCCTTGCGGTTCGTCCTCAACATCTTGAACGTCTACAAAAATTAGATGATGAAGGTCGTCTGATTGTTGCAGGAGCGATGCCAAAAGATCCAGCAAATCCTCAAGCAGGTTTCTATGGCAGCACGATTATTGTTGATTTTGATAGTCGTGAAGCATTGGATACTTGGTTGGCTGACGAACCATTTTTAAAAGAAGGTGTTTACGGCAATATTGACGTAAAACCATTTAACAAAGCATTTCCTAAAGGATAAGGTTCATGCGCGTCGTTGTTTCCAGTTTACTGGGCTTATCTCTACTTTGTTCCACCGCATGGGCTGTTGAAACAGTCCCTGCACCAGCTGTAGCCCCTGCTGCTCAAGCAACGACTGCAACACCCCCACCGCCTCCTCATACTATTCCCGCAAACAAACCGGGCACCTTAGCAGTCTCTGCAACCATTAATCCAAATGGTCAGCCGCAAGAGGCAAAACCGTTAACGATTGAACAGTTGGCAAAAAACAAAGCATTACAAGATGCCAAAGTCAAAGCCATGGTCAAAGACCAGTCTGTTCGTCTACAGCAACTTGAAAAAGCCAATTTAGAAGCCCTTGCACAAAACCAAGAACTACAATTAAAAAATGATAGTTTAGGTGTACAAGTCCAAGTTCTACAAAGTGAACGTAGTGCGCAGATGTTTTTATATGGTGGCACGACACTTGGTGTCGGTGTAATTCTCGGTTTTTTATTGGCAAGTTACGTTTATACCAAACGTCGTCGTCAGTGGTAATTCCACGTTCTTTATTTAAATTCAGTTAAAGGTTGTTGTAACGTTGTCGAGTGCAATTCAGACTGCCGATCTTGATTGGCAAATGATTGATGGCATTGATATTCCAGTGTCTAAACAGTTTGGTGATGTTTATTTTTCCAAAGATAATGGTTTGCTTGAAACACGTCATGTGTTTTTACAAGGCAATGATCTGGATACTCGCCTTGCAGCTTTACAAGACTTTGAGTATTTCAGTGTCGGAGAAACGGGTTTTGGTACAGGACTCAACATACTGGCACTGTGGCAACTCTGGCAACAGGTTCGTCCAGATAATCACAGCCATCTTCATGCCATTTCTGTGGAAAAGTTTCCACTGTCTAAGCCTGATTTAATTCGGGCTTTAAATGTCTGGCCCGAACTACAGCCTTTAGCACAACAACTGATTACACAATATCCTGAGCCTATTGCAGGCTGTCATCGTCTGAATTTTCCTGAAGAACGCTTTTCAATCGACCTTTGGCTAGGTGATGCCCATGATGTATTTCCAGGCATGGCCAAAACCACTACGGTCAATGCATGGTTCCTCGATGGTTTTGCTCCCTCATGCAATCCGGATATGTGGGAGGAAAATGTCCTCAAAAATATTGTGCGTTTGTCCGATATCGGCACGACCTTTTCTTCCTTTAGTGTCGCGGGCGTATTGAAACGAGGTTTACGTGAACATGGCATCACCATCACGCGTCCGCGTGGCTTTGCCCATAAGCGTGAAATGCTCAAAGCCTTTTGGTTAGCGCCTGAGTCTACTGAACTGGACGAAAAAAAAAATCCTGTAACTCGGACACGCCCTAAACAACGCCAAATCGCCATCATAGGCGCTGGAATCGCTGGATTAAGTAATGCTTGGGCATTTGCTCAACGTGGGCATCAAGTACGCATATACGAGAAATCAGCGCCACTCAGTGGTGGCTCAGGCAATCCACTTGCTCTCTTAAACCCAAAACTCAGTCCAATCGGACAAAGCGCCGAGCATCTCATGACGCTCAGCTGGTTATATGCACTCAATCATTATCAAAATTTTGCTGCTTATCGTCCCCTACAGATTTATCAAAGTATTCTAAAAAATCTGGATGAATCAATTGAACTTGCACAGGGCTATCCTGCTCAAGTTTTATCAGCTGTGGATTCCACCAATCAGCAGCTTGATTCTGAATATCCCAGCCTATTACTCAAACAAGCAGGTGCAGTTAGCCCACATCAATTACGTGATCAAATCTTAGCGCACCCTCGTATTGAATTGATTCAAGCGGATATTCACAACATTGAAGCATCGAGTGATTGCGTTCAGTTGTATACAGATCAAAATACATGTGTAACAGCAGATCATGTGGTGATCTGTGCAGCGCGTGAAAGTATGCAGCTACAACAAGATTATCCAGATTTACGTGCAATCCGCGGTCAAGTCAGCTGGCTTAAAAATACTGTTCAAAAAATGCCACTTGATACCGCTTATAGTTATGGCGGTTACTGCATGCAGCTTGATGCTGAGCAGATGATTATGGGCGCGTCGTTTTATCCCGGTCGGGATGATACTGAAGTGCATTCAGAAGACCATGTGCATAACTATGAACTTATCCACAGTGTGTTCCCGAGCTTTGCTGAAACACTGCCACCGATCAGCGAATGGCAAGGTCGCGCTGCCGTTCGTGCACAAACCAAAGACTTTTTTCCAGTGATTGGCGCGGTACATGAAGATCAACAGATCTATAGTTGTACTGGACTCGGTTCTAAAGGTTTTCTCTATGCCCCACTGTGTAGTGAAATCATTGCGGCGATGGTACTCAAAGAAGCTTGCCCAATTCCATCTTCGTTATTGGATAAAATCCATGCTGCTCGTTTTATCCGTCGTGTCAAAGCCAAGCAGAAACCGAAGAAACCGTATTATCAAGCGAAGACTGATTCTAAATCTTAACGCTTTGCTTTGATCAAACCTTAAGCCATAAAAAAGCGCCTTTCGGCGCTTCTTTTGATTCAGTCTTTATTTCCCTTGTTCTAAAGGAAGACCTGCATCACGAGCTGCACGCGTGCCGCCCATTAAGATTACATATTCACGTGAGCTATCAAAACCCTCGAGTAACTCTGCTGCACGTGGAGCTTTACTGCCGCCACCACATAAAATGTAAATGGGTTGATCCGTTGACACTTGAGTCAATGCATCTGATGACAAAGCTGAGATCGGTTGGTTAACCGCACCTTTCACATGTGCCTCAGCATAAGCACTTGCATCACGAACATCCCAGATAATCGAGTCTTCTGGGAACTCAAATGTTGTAATTTCCTGTTTACGGATCATTGCGCACTCCTTTTGATGTAAACAACACTTGGCAAATGAAGAAAACATCCCTAGCATCTCAGATATTCTTTCCATTTGTAAAGGTCTAATCCATGCCTTCTTTTGATATTGTTTCTGAATTAGAAGTTTTTGAAGTAAATCATGCAGTTCAAAACACGCAAAAAGAAATTGCGACACGTTTTGACTTCCGCGGTCAAGACGTTTCTATTGAACTAAATGAAAAAAATAAGGAAATCAAAATTTCAACAGAAAGCGATTTCCAATGTGAGCAAGTTTACAGCATGCTTGAAAATCACTTCTTTAAACGCAAAGTCGATATTCAAGCTCTTGACCCACAAAAAATGACTGCTTCAGGTAAAAATGTCATTCAAGTGATTAAATTGAAAGATGGTCTTGACTCAGATACCGCGAAAAAAATTAACAAAGCCATTAAAGAAAGTGGCATTAAAGCGCAATCTTCTATTCAAGGCGACAAAATTCGTGTCACTGATAAGAAACGCGATACTTTGCAACAAGTCATGGCATTCTTAAAAGAACAACAATTTGGTGTGCCGCTTCAATTTAATAACTTTAAAGACTAAGGCATTACATTTGCCATAGAGGACGACATGACACGACCAAACCGCCTACATAAAATCGTAAACGCATCATCTAAATTACCAAAAGGTCTGCAGAGTCGTTTGCTAAGTCAAGCATTTGGTCGCGTCGTGCCTATGGTCGGTACCGCTAAAATTCGTTATCAACACGTCAGCCCTGAACGTGTCAAAGTCAGCATTGCGAACCATAAAGCGATGCAAAATCATATTGGACAACTTCATGCCTGTGCTATGGCACTGCTTGCCGAAACCGCAACAGGCTTTGTCACCGCAATGAATGTGCCTGATAGTGCAATCGTGCTGATCAAAAATCTAAAGATTGACTTCAAACGACCAACCAAAGGTGCAATGACCGCCATTGCCACACTCAGTGCCGAGCAACAACAACTAATGCGTACTAGCGATAAAGGTGAAACCTTAGTTCAGGTCAGTGTGACAGATGAATCAGGTGAAGAACCGATTCAATGTGAAATGCTTTGGGCTTGGGTCGCAAAAGCCACACTAAAAAATAAATAAATGTAAATATAACTTACTGTTAGGTAAGTATAAGTTTTACCATAAACCTGTAAAATGCGGACTAATTGTCACTATTGGTCTGCTCATCTTCAGCTCAAAATACCCATACTAAAATTATATTTTGAGTACATGATGAAAAAAACAGTCCTACTCTCTTGTTTAGTCTTAACCACTATTCTAAGTGCATGCCAAAGCAATGCTCCCATCAGACAAGACCAATCGCCGGTTGAAAATCTCCAAATATCGAAGCAGCATCAAGCTGCACTAAACAAACAGATCGTTGTAGATTTCTATGAGGGGGTCTTTTTAAAGCACCAAGTCCAAAGTTATGCTGACCGATATATTGGTTCACAATATATTCAGCACAATCCTCATGTTCCTGATGGCAAAGCACCTTTTGTCAATTATTTTACCCAATATTTTAAAGATAACCCTGAGGCAAAAAATGAGATCAAACGTGCCGCTGCCGAAGGTGATTTGGTCTATTTACATGTTCACTCTACGCAAAATAAGCAAGACCGTGGAGAAGCGATTGTTGATATTTTTAGGGTTGAAAATGGCAAGATTGTTGAACATTGGGATGTCCAACAAAGCATTCCTGAAAGCAGTGCCAACAGCAATACGATGTTTTAACTAAACGCATCAAACAAAAAAGCCACGTTTACCGTGGCTTTTTTACAATCAAAGAAATTAATCTTGATCTGCTGCAAATTTTGCTTTTGCGTCTGCAGGAATTTGGCGTTTTGAGCCTTTCACATCTACAGCAACAAAGGTAAATACCCCTTCAGTTACACGGATAGGATCACGTGAACTATCATGGCTATCCCATACTTCAATTTGCATTTGAATTGAGGTATTTCCGACTTTTAAAATTTTCGTATACACACTAATGACATCTCCCACTTTAACAGGGACCAAAAATGTCATTTGGTTAATCGAAATTGTTGCGCAACGTCCCTGACTAAAACGTTCCGCGTGAATCGCACCGGCTAAGTCCATTTGTGACACAATCCAACCACCAAATACATCACCACTCCAGTTAGTATCTGCTGGCATTGCGATGGTTTGTAGGGAAAGCGTTCCTTCAGGTTTTGCGTGAGTTTCTGACACTTTAGCTCCTAGCGCTGATTTAATGAGGTTGATTTAATTGCTGATCTAGCCACCGTTGTAGCTCACCAGCGCGCATTGCACCGCTTATTCTAGCAATTTCGGTGGTTTTATTCATCAAAACTAATGTGGGAATACTCCGAACATTAAACGCACTGCTTAAACGTGGATTTGCTTCTGTATCAATTTTAGCAAAAACTACAGCTGGATTTGACTTAGCAACTTGTGCAAAATGAGGTGCCATCATTTTGCAAGGACCACACCACTCTGCCCATAAGTCAACCAAAACAGGCAAATCACTGTTGCTAATAAAGTTACTGAAGTTTTGCTCATTTAACTCAATTGGAGCTAAAGGAATCAAAGCTTGATGACATTGACCACATGCGGGACCAACAGATAACTTTTCTTCGGGTACACGATTCTTTGCACCACATTCAGGACATACTACGATCATTTAGCTGACTCCAACATGTTGATGTAAAAATTCTAATTGGGTTGTGATGGCTTTTTCAAACCATTGCCCATGATAAATATCAAAATGTTTCATATCCCACTCATAATACTGCACATAAGGCGCAATATTAGTCGCAGTTTCACGACTAGACTCTATCGGAATTAAGCTATCTTCTTTTGCAGCAATAAAAAGCACTGGAACACTAATTTTGCGTACATCTTGAATTGGACGATAACGCATTAACTTAAAAAATGCCCGCGCGGGTATTTCACCACTCCAATAATAATCTGGATGCACAATCGACAAATAACCATCATAACTATCAGGAGATTGTAGAAAGCATAAACCGTTAGGATCCACTACTGGCAATGTCGTTGGACTCATACCGACTTTAGAGCCCATATAATCTTGGCTCGACAGTTTGAGTGCTTTAGGCAGTTGCTGCAAAGGATATAGTTTGGAACTTTCCGCACCGTCAACAAAAGGAACTTGTACCATGACTGCTTTAATATTCTTAATTTTTGCAGCCAAAGTGAGCGCATAACCCCCACTTAAATCAGTTCCCCATAGAACGATCCGACGCGCATCAATCGATTTACGCTGCTGTAGATGTTCAATCATGGTTTGCCAATCTTCAAGTTGTGCTCTGAGATTCACCAGTTCTCGTGGTCGCCCTGTACTCCCACCCCAATAGCGATAATCAAATAGCACAACAGCATAGCCTGCACGTGCAAAGCGCTGAGCATATTGAACTAATTTAAACTGGCGTAATGCCGCTAAACCATGCGCCATTAAAATTACAGCAGGTTTCTCAACAGCCTTCGGACGATAGAAATCCGCAGCTATAACATCTTGACTGCTTTTTACATACAGTGGTTCTACTGTATAGGCGTGCATACGCGCTCCATTGCGTTATTTTATGGTTGTAATCGCTTATAAAAATTTAAGAACATTCAGCTCATGATTCAGCTTAATGCTATCATAAAGCATAAATCTATGAATTAAATTATGGAGTGACTCAATGAGCGAAAATGTTGGTTTTGCAGGTCAAATTGGCCCAGAACATGTAGCACAAGTTGTAGAAAAAGGCTTTAAATCGATTATTAATAATCGTCCAGATATGGAAGGTGGTCCTGATCAACCAACTAGCGCTCAAATTGAAGAAGCAGCTCGTAGCGCAGGTTTAGATTATGTTCATCAACCTGTTGTTGCAGGTCAAATTTCTGAAATCGATGTTCGTACCTTCGCCAACCATTTTAATGAACTACCAAAACCTGTTTTAATGTTTTGCCGTACAGGTAACCGTTCAAATAACCTGTATCAGTTAGCAAAACAAATGGATCTTTTGGATGACTAAATCCTACATTCAACGGATTTTATTGGTATTAGTATTTAGCTGTTCCACGCCACTTTTTGCACAAACGCATAGCCAAGCACTCAACAGTAAACTGAGTGTTTCAGGTCAGATGACCACCGAAAAATTTTCAACTTTGTTAAAACAATCAAAGTTTAAGTCGGTGATTGTCAATCGTCCGGATGAGGAGCTTGGTAACGAAACATCCGTATTACAACTGCGTAGTATTGCTGAAAAGTCGCATGTTAGTGTTGTGTATCAGCCTGTGGTCAGCGGTAAAATTTCTCAAACAGACGTACGAGAATTTGCCAAATATTATAATGAGCTACCTAAACCCATTTTGATGATATGTCGTAGTGGTTCTCGCTCTACTGCGTTATTCAATCAAGCCCAAGCGCAAGGTTTGCTTAATGACTAAAATTTTTTCTGTCCTGATTCTGTCTATATTCTTCTGTACAGCATGTAGTTCGATGAATGTGAGACCAACGGTTGGTGTAAGTGTAGGGACTGGATTATAAGTTTTCAGTCTCTAGAATTAAAAACAGCGCCGAAGCGCTGTTTTTATTTGTTTAACGAATCGTATATTCTTGTTTTGTGATTTGTCCTGTCGGAGCTGTCACAGTCAAAACTAAACTATCACCAGAGTCACATTCTTTTAAGCGATAAGAGTAAAACACTTGTGAACTTGTAGAGAATGTAGATGGCGTAAGCAGGTTGAACACTGAAGGTACAGTGGCATTACCACTCCATAGTTCAGCAGAACAAGACTTTTGATTGTCTTTAGTATTATCTTCAGCTTTCACAGCAACAGTCGTACCCGTTGGCATTGGAACAGATTGCGCGCTATTACCAAATAATTTAAAAGTGAAATTTGACTTAGTATCTGATATAGCGGGATTTGTAATGGTAGGAACATCATTACTAAATGAGAAGACAAGTTGTTGGCGAATAACTGCTGACAATTCAGTGTTACATGTACCCGATATATTTGGCTGAATAAATGTACTTGCCGCACATGTATTCCCTACAGCACCACGCTTATAAAGAAACTCACCTAGCGCAGCTTCAAAAATTGTATTTTCATTATCATCGCGGAAGAAGTCACCAATGTTACTTGTTAACTCATCTACACCAGCTGTATATACGTTATCTGAATCTTTATCAATATATGACTTATCGCCTTCAACATAAGCTAATACTGTTACGCGATTATCTGCAGGACGTGGATTTTGGGTTTGTAATACAACACTACATTCACCGTCTGCTGTTGAACAGTTTGGTGTGATACTACCGCCTTCAGTAACAAAACTCACAACGGTACCATCAGGTACTTTATTACCTACACGGTCACGTAAACGAGCTACAATGGTCGCTTTATCGCCATCAATATCCCATTGTAATGCATTCTTAGTAACAGATAGGCTTAAACCATTTTGAGTTACGCGTCCAGTTGCAACTGAAACATCTTTAGTTAATGCTGTCACACTAGGATCACTGACTAAAGTTGCTTTCAATTCTACTGGACCAGGTAAGCTACCAGGGAAAATATCAACTACAATTTTACCATCATCATTAGATTTAATAACTTTCTGTGTCTTATTATGTAATGCAATAAAACTCAAATCAGTAGGAGCATTAATTAATTCCACCAAAACATCTTGGTTTTTAGCAGGTAACTTATTTGAATAGACAGTGAATTCAACTTTACCTGATGCACTAGAACCACTATTAGCTGCGCCAAGTTTTACTTCACCTGAGCTATATACAAGTGAATTGGCTTTGATTGCGTTTATCGTAATATTTTGCGTTGCTGTAGTGGCACCGTTATTCGCAGAGATAGTCAAAGTTTGAGTGCCTGTACATAACTGCCCACCCGTTGAAATTGCTGTATATGTCGTTTCAACTAAACCCTGATTCGAGCTAACTGTACTATTACTAAATGTTCCGCAATCAGACTTAAATGTTACTTGTACATTATTTTGTGCTGCATTCGTTACACTATCAACCGTCTGTAAGGTAATTTTAACTGAACCACCAGCATCAATAGTTGAATGATCTACAACTAAATTTGCCAACTTCGTTTTTAATGCTTCTATTGAAACATAAGCGTCACTTGAGCTAGCTGTATTTCCATTAATTTCAGCATTTGCATTTATCTTATAAATACCAGTTTTAGTCTCGTCTGTTGGCTTAATTCCAATCTTCGCAATACCTTCTGCATTAGATAAAACTGTCGCATTAGATGTTTCAAAAGTAATATTTTCACCTGTAAAAGTTACAAGTGCACCACTAATTGGTTGACCATTTTGATCTGTTACTTTTACGCTTGCACTCGCACCTAAAATATTTAGTACTGATGTTTTCTGATTATTACTATCTACTAATTCTACATTTGTAATATTTAATTTAGCAACAACAGGAGTTTCGATGCCATTGTCGGTACCAGAGCCACTTCCGTTATTATTTTCCCCTTGATTAAAATAACCGTCGCTACCGCCACCACCGCAGCTAGCCAATAAAACTGCTAATGCTACTGCTGATAACTTCATCGTCAATTGCTTTTTTTGCATGGAATTCCCCTAAAACCCTCAAAATGTATAGAGTTGTTATAAATATTTATTGGCTGCTATGTAACCATAGTTATAGCTTTATGTAAACAAAAGGAAGACAAATGTTTGATGTGTTAAATTCTTTATAAATGGAGGAAATCATGTACGACATAATCATCATTGGTGCTGGGACTGCCGGCATTTCAGCATATAAAGAAGCAGTTAAATATACCTCCAATATATTGATAGTGAATGAAGGTCCATGGGATACCACCTGTGCCAGAGTGGGTTGTATGCCTAGTAAAATCCTCATCTCTACCGCTAATCGTATGTATGACATTCAACATACTGAAAATGTTGGGCTTAAAGTTTCAAGTGAAATTGATACAAGCCAAGTCATGCAGCATGTACAAACATTACGTGACCGATTTACCAGAGCCACATTAAAAGATGTCGAAAGCTGGCCAGATGAACATAAAATCTCTGGTCGCGCAGAGTTTCTGAACGCCAATACCATTATTGTAAATGGTCAAAAACTTCAAGCAAAATCATTTATCATTGCTGTAGGTACTACACCTACTATAGATTCTGAACAAAAACAAAAATTAGACTCTAAGCTACTTACTTCTGATCAAATTTTCGAACTTGTACAGCTACCGAAATCGATTGCTGTCATTGGTAGTGGTGTTATCGCATTAGAACTTGCACAGGCTCTACATCGCCTTGGCGTTAAAACAACAATATTTGCTCGAAGTCGAAAAATAGGTTCATTGACTAGCCCAACCCTGCAAAAGCTAGCTCAGGAAGAAATGAGTAAAGAACTTGATATTAAATTTGAAGTTTTACCTGAACAATTTGAACAGTGTAATAATCAGGTCAAGTTAACTTTTACTGAATCTGATCAGCAAAAAAATATTCTTGTAGATTATATACTAGCCGCAACAGGACGTCGCACCCTTTTAAATACCTTAAAGTTAGAAAATATTGAAAGTCACTTTACAGAGTTAAAAAAAATACCTATCGATTCTGAAACCAAGCAATTGGGGCACCATCCAATATTTATAGTTGGAGATGCCTATACCAATACCCCTATTCAACATGAAGCAGCGCATGAAGGTCGTACAGCTGTAAATAATTGCATTAAATTCCCCAATATAAGTTCCCTAAAAACACTCGCGCCGATTGGTATTCTTTTTTCATCCCCCCAAATGGCAACCATTGGTCAAAGCTATAGACAATTAGAAAGTGCAAATGAACAATTTATCACTGGAACCGTATCTTATGAAAAACAAGGTCGTGCCTTAGTCACAGGGAAAAATAAAGGTGCAGTAGAAATCTATATATCTAAAACTACATCTAAAATACTTGGTGCTGAACTATTTTGTCCTGATGCTGAACACTTAGCGCATTTGCTATGTTGGATCATGTCAGAAGATTTAACAATTAATCAGATTTTAGAAAAACCTTTCTATCACCCTACTTTAGAAGAAGGTTTAAGAACAGCGCTGAAACATGCACGTCGCCAATTATTGAACTAAAAATTTAAATACTTATTTTTTAAACAGGGAATATTTAATATTCCCTCTTTATTTCGCTAAGAAATTCCACGCATAAAAAAACACCCCCTGACTCTTTGAATCAGGGGGTGTTTAGAATAATGAGCTGGCGATGACTTACTCTCACATGGGTAACCCCACACTACCATCAGCGCTAAGAGGTTTCACTTCTGAGTTCGGGAAGGGATCAGGTGGTTCACTCTTGCTATTGTCGCCAGCACAACTGTTATGGACTTGTTCGGGTCTTATTTAACTACCTTGTAGTGTATGCCTTACTTCGTACCAAATGAGTTATTAACAGATCATATCTGAGTTGCGTATTTTGTTCTTAAGCGATAACTAAATCAAGTCATTTTGCTTAATATCGAATCAATTGATGCTTGATACAACAACTGTTTGGGTGTTGTATAGTCAAGCCTCACGAGCAATTAGTATTGGTCAGCTTCATGCATCACTGCACTTCCACATCCAACCTATCAACGTCGTAGTCTTCAACGGCTCTTTAGAGGACATAAAGTCCTAGGGAAATCTTATCTTGAGGTAGGCTTCCCGCTTAGATGCTTTCAGCGGTTATCCCTTCCGAACATAGCTACCCGGCGATGCGACTGGCGTCACAACCGGTACACCAGAGGTTCGTCCACTCTGGTCCTCTCGTACTAGGAGCAGATCCTCTCAAATTTCCAACGCCCACGGTAGATAGGGACCGAACTGTCTCACGACGTTCTAAACCCAGCTCGCGTACCTCTTTAAATGGCGAACAGCCATACCCTTGGGACCTGCTTCAGCCCCAGGATGAGATGAGCCGACATCGAGGTGCCAAACACCGCCGTCGATATGAACTCTTGGGCGGTATCAGCCTGTTATCCCCAGAGTACCTTTTATCCGTTGAGCGATGGCCCTTCCATACAGAACCACCGGATCACTAAGACCTACTTTCGTACCTGCTCGACTTGTGGGTCTCGCAGTTAAGCGCGCTTTTGCCTTTATACTCTACGCGTGATTTCCGACCACGCTGAGCGCACCTTCGTACTCCTCCGTTACTCTTTAGGAGGAGACCGCCCCAGTCAAACTACCCACCAGACATGGTCCTCGTCCCGGATAACGGGACAGAGTTAGAACCTCAATATTACCAGGGTGGTATTTCAAGATTGGCTCCACCGCAACTAGCGTCGCGGTTTCAAAGCCTCCCACCTATCCTACACAAGTAAGATCAAAGTTCAATGTCAAGCTGCAGTAAAGGTTCACGGGGTCTTTCCGTCTAGCCGCGGGTACACCGCATCTTCACGGCGATTTCGATTTCACTGAGCCTCTGCTGGAGACAGCGCCCCCATCATTATGCCATTCGTGCAGGTCGGAACTTACCCGACAAGGAATTTCGCTACCTTAGGACCGTTATAGTTACGGCCGCCGTTTACTGGGGCTTCGATCAAGAGCTTCGCTTACGCTAACCCCATCAATTAACCTTCCAGCACCGGGCAGGCATCACACCCTATACGTCCACTTTCGTGTTTGCAGAGTGCTATGTTTTTAATAAACAGTTGCAGGGGCCTGGTTTCTGTGGCTGCTCTCAGCTCAGGAAGTAAATCCCATCACCAAAAGCAGCGTACCTTCTCCCGAAGTTACGGTACCATTTTGCCTAGTTCCTTCAGCAGAGTTCTCTCAAGCGCTTTGGTCTACTCGACCTGACCACCTGTGTCGGTTTAGGGTACGATTCCAGTGTAACTGAAGCTTAGAGACTTTTCCTGGAAGTATGGTATCAGCCACTTCACTGTACAAGTACAGCTTGCTGTCAGATCTCAGCATAGAGTACCCCGGATTTGCCTAAGATACATGCCTACATCCTTTCACCTGGACAACCAACGCCAGGCTGACTTAACCTTCTCCGTCCTCTCATCGCATTACACTGAAGTATTGGAATATTAACCAATTTCCCATCGACTACGCCTCTCGGCCTCGCCTTAGGGGTCGACTCACCCAGCCCCGATTAACGTTGGACTGGAACCCTTGGTCTTTCAGCGTGCGAGTTTTTCACTCGCATTGTCGTTACTCACGTCAGCATTCGCACTTCTGATACCTCCAGCAGACTTCTCAATCCACCTTCATCGGCTTACAGAACGCTCCCCTACCACTTGCAATAAATTGCAAATCCGCAGCTTCGGCATATAGTTTTAGCCCCGTTACATCTTCCGCGCAGGCCGACTCGACTAGTGAGCTATTACGCTTTCTTTAAAGGGTGGCTGCTTCTAAGCCAACCTCCTAGCTGTCTATGCCTTCCCACATCGTTTCCCACTTAACTATAATTTTGGGGCCTTAGCTGGCGGTCTGGATTGTTTTCCTCTTGACTACGGACGTTAGCACCCGCAGTCTGTCTCCCGGATAGTACTCATTGGTATTCGGAGTTTGCATCGGTTTGGTAAGTCGGGATGACCCCCTAGCCGAAACAGTGCTCTACCCCCAATGGTATTCGTCCGAGGCGCTACCTAAATAGCTTTCGGGGAGAACCAGCTATCACCGAGTTTGATTAGCCTTTCACCCCTATCCACAAGTCATCCCCTGGCTTTTCAACGACAGTGGGTTCGGTCCTCCAGTTAGTGTTACCCAACCTTCAACCTGCTCATGGATAGATCACCCGGTTTCGGGTCTACACCCAGCAACTAAACGCCCTATTAAGACTCGATTTCTCTACGGCTCCCCTAATCGGTTAACCTCGCTACTGAATGTAAGTCGCTGACCCATTATACAAAAGGTACGCAGTCACCGAACATGTCGGCTCCCACTGCTTGTATGCATGCGGTTTCAGGATCTATTTCACTCCCCTCACAGGGGTTCTTTTCGCCTTTCCCTCACGGTACTGGTTCACTATCGGTCAGTCAGGAGTATTTAGCCTTGGAGGATGGTCCCCCCATATTCAGACAAGGTTTCACGTGCCTCGCCCTACTCGACATCATTATCTAAGCCCTTTCGCGTACAGGACTATCACCTACTATGGTCGCACTTCCCAGAGCGTTCCACTAAAGCTTAGATAACTTAATGGGCTTTTCCCCGTTCGCTCGCCGCTACTGAGGGAATCTCAATTGATTTCTTTTCCTAAGGGTACTGAGATGTTTCACTTCCCCTCGTTCGCCTCATAAACCTATGTATTCAGTTTATGATACCCGCCTTATAGCGGGTGGGTTCCCCCATTCAGAAATCTCCGGATCACAGGATATTTGCCGCCTCCCCGGAGCTTATCGCAGGCTATTACGTCTTTCATCGCCTCTGACTGCCAAGGCATCCACCACATGCACTTAATTACTTGACTATACAACCCCAAACAGTCGTTAATCCCTACAAGTAGGATTAGCAACAGAGCTCGTCTTACGACTTACTCATACAGTTGGCGTCTGTGCACTTAAGCACCGTACAGCTTCAATTAGATTCATATACCAAAACGCTTGATTCAGTTAATTTCGCTAGTAACTCATTTCTTGCAATTGCTTGCTTGAAACGAGTATGAACAAATTATTTCAACTCAAATATATTCTGTTAATGATTTTTCCAGCCTTCGTCAGGTCAGGAAACTGTGATAAATCACAGAGCTTAATAACAATGAAGCGAATCATACGCTTCTTTATCACTAAGCTCTATAAGCTATCAGCTTGTTCGCTCAAGGACTAAACAACTTCACCACCGTATGGTTACATACTGCGCGAAGCGTAGCTTCTTGCTTAAATTTCAAGTAAAAGCGTTGCTTTTATGTTCTTGAAATTTGGTGGAGACTAGGAGAGTCGAACTCCTGACCTCCTGCGTGCAAAGCAGGCGCTCTACCAACTAAGCTAAGTCCCCAGCTTATCATATTAGATTCGATGTTCTGTTTTCAGGTTCTGTTTACTCCAGTACTTTCATACTGCGTCAGTCAGATTTGGTGGGTCTGACAAGACTTGAACTTGTGACCCCACGCTTATCAAGCGTGTGCTCTAACCAACTGAGCTACAGACCCTCAGATACATCAATGAAGAACAACTTGTTGTGGATTCTTACCAGTCGTCAAGTCTTTCGTTAAGGAGGTGATCCAGCCGCAGGTTCCCCTACGGCTACCTTGTTACGACTTCACCCCAGTCATCGGCCACACCGTGGTAAGCGTCCTCCTTACGGTTAGACTACCTACTTCTGGTGCAACAAACTCCCATGGTGTGACGGGCGGTGTGTACAAGGCCCGGGAACGTATTCACCGCGGCATTCTGATCCGCGATTACTAGCGATTCCGACTTCATGGAGTCGAGTTGCAGACTCCAATCCGGACTACGATCGGCTTTTTGAGATTAGCATCCTCTCGCGAGGTAGCAACCCTTTGTACCGACCATTGTAGCACGTGTGTAGCCCTGGTCGTAAGGGCCATGATGACTTGACGTCGTCCCCGCCTTCCTCCAGTTTGTCACTGGCAGTATCCTTAAAGTTCCCGGCTTAACCCGCTGGCAAATAAGGAAAAGGGTTGCGCTCGTTGCGGGACTTAACCCAACATCTCACGACACGAGCTGACGACAGCCATGCAGCACCTGTATGTAAGTTCCCGAAGGCACCAATCCATCTCTGGAAAGTTCTTACTATGTCAAGACCAGGTAAGGTTCTTCGCGTTGCATCGAATTAAACCACATGCTCCACCGCTTGTGCGGGCCCCCGTCAATTCATTTGAGTTTTAGTCTTGCGACCGTACTCCCCAGGCGGTCTACTTATCGCGTTAGCTGCGCCACTAAAGCCTCAAAGGCCCCAACGGCTAGTAGACATCGTTTACGGCATGGACTACCAGGGTATCTAATCCTGTTTGCTCCCCATGCTTTCGTGCCTCAGCGTCAGTATTAGGCCAGATGGCTGCCTTCGCCATCGGTATTCCTCCAGATCTCTACGCATTTCACCGCTACACCTGGAATTCTACCATCCTCTCCCATACTCTAGCTGACCAGTATCGAATGCAATTCCTAAGTTAAGCTCAGGGATTTCACATCCGACTTAATCAGCCGCCTACGCACGCTTTACGCCCAGTAAATCCGATTAACGCTCGCACCCTCTGTATTACCGCGGCTGCTGGCACAGAGTTAGCCGGTGCTTATTCTGCGAGTAACGTCCACTATCCCTAGGTATTAACTAGAGTAGCCTCCTCCTCGCTTAAAGTGCTTTACAACCAAAAGGCCTTCTTCACACACGCGGCATGGCTGGATCAGGGTTCCCCCCATTGTCCAATATTCCCCACTGCTGCCTCCCGTAGGAGTCTGGGCCGTGTCTCAGTCCCAGTGTGGCGGATCATCCTCTCAGACCCGCTACAGATCGTCGCCTTGGTAGGCCTTTACCCCACCAACTAGCTAATCCGACTTAGGCTCATCTATTAGCGCAAGGTCCGAAGATCCCCTGCTTTCCCCCGTAGGGCGTATGCGGTATTAGCAGCCGTTTCCAACTGTTGTCCCCCACTAATAGGCAGATTCCTAAGCATTACTCACCCGTCCGCCGCTAGGTCCAGTAGCAAGCTACCTTTCCCCGCTCGACTTGCATGTGTTAAGCCTGCCGCCAGCGTTCAATCTGAGCCATGATCAAACTCTTCAGTTTAAAATCAATAGTACCTTAAAAGGGTACCAATCTTGGCTCATCAATTTTCTGACAAATATTTCTCAAATAAACTTCGAGTAATTTCTACCATCAATCAATGAAAATAATTTCGACTGATCAACTAGTAAAAATCCACACAAGTTGTTCTTCATAATCTCTTAATGATCTTCTTGTTACTTCGTCAGTAGCAAGCTAGGTCGGCTATATTACGCTTTCTTTTCAGAAAGTCAACTAGCAAATCAAATTATTTTAAACTTTCTTAACAAAACCCAATCTAAACACTTCGTGCTAAGTTGCTGTTTTATCAGAAGTTTTAATCTTCATCACCGCCGATGGATGTGCATTCTACAGCATTTCAGTACCGTTGCAACACCTATTTTTAAATATTTTCTTCATGTGCTGTTTTTTTAGACACCTGCATGCTTTTTTGTATTATTATCACCCGATATACCGATTATTTTTTTATAATTAAACCTATATCACCTCGTATATCTTATTATTTACAATTCAATATGGCCTATTTAAAAAAAATTGCCTGG
>NZ_NEGG01000007.1 GCF_002135295.1 Acinetobacter sp. ANC 5054
AACCGCCTCTGCCGTTAGAATAATTAGAAACATTAGTTAAGCTATTCAATTTTAAATAAAAAAACCGCTTTATGAAAAGCGGTTTTTTATGAAATGATCATTATTCTTATTGATTTAAATTTTATGCCGAGATCAAGCTATTCATTCTAATCTTTGATTGTCCAAATAGAGTGGATTGCATCATTACGTTTAATGTAGATATTTTTGTGCACCGATTCAAAACAAATGCCATGCTTTATTTCAAATATTGAGTACGGTTGTTGGCTGTTTTACTGTTTCAGTCTTATATTTTCTGAGATCTTATTGCCTATCAATTTATATTTTTTTAGCTGAAAACTTTAAATAAAACATCCGTACAATTTAGGCAGATATACTGAATTACGCTTTAATTGTACGGCATTGTTTAAGCAATTGATGACAAGCGGCACGAATCATTGAAGATGTAATTTGAACTTCATTACCACGTTCATCCACGATATAACCTGAATGAATTGCTTTTGCTTCAACAACTGATTTAAGACTATTCTTCATTACTGCTTTACTAATACCCATATGACACCTCTTTTTGCTAAACCATTTTCATGTCCCATGCAGGAAAATGGCTTTGGCTATTTGATGTGTCTAGTATTCAAAATTACAGTTCAAAAGTAAAATCCCAGTTGTAACAAGTGTTTAACGATATTCTGTTACAATTTCAGCTCAGAATGATATCGTATTGCTCTTGCGTATACAGATTTTCCACTTGGAACTTAATCACTCGGCTTATAAAGTGCTCTAAATCGGCTACAGCTGGTGCTTCTGCGGTTAATAATCGGTCAATCACAGACGGATGTGCCACAACAGTAAAGCCACTTTGTGACTCATAAGCACGCGCATATCTGAGAATTTCTCGAAATATTTCGTAGCAAACTGTCTCAGCCGTTTTCACATATCCACGGCCCTGACAGGTAGGACATGAATCACATAATAAGTGCTCTAATGATTCGCGTGTACGTTTACGGGTCATTTCAACCAAGCCTAATTCAGAGACTTGCGTGATTTTGGTTTTAGCGTGATCACGTTCGAGCATCTTTTCAAATTGGCTCATCACTTCTTCACGATGATGTGCTTCTTGCATATCAATGAAGTCGATGATGATAATACCCCCTAGATTACGTAAACGTAATTGGCGGGCGATGACTTGGGTCGCTTCCATGTTGGTTTTGAAGACTGTATCTTCAAGCGAACGCCCACCGACATAAGAGCCTGTATTGACATCAATCGTGGTCATCGCTTCGGTTTGATCGATCATCAAATAACCACCAGACTTTAATGCGACACGAGTCTGTAAGGCTTTTTGAATATCTTCTTCAACATTGTATAAATCGAAGATTGGACGCTCACCGGGATAATGCAATAAGCGACTTTGCATACTCGGCACAAATTCTTGCACGAATTCTTGTAATTTCGCATGCACTTCACGCGAATCGACCTGGATTTTAGAGGTGTCTTCATGTGCTAAATCTCGGATTACTCGTTGTGGCAACGGTAATTCTTCAAAAATAAGCGAAGGCACAACGATGCTACGTTGCTTACGCTGAATGTATTCCCACAGTTTGGCCAAATACGCCATATCCTGTGCAATTTCTTCTTCTGCAATCCCTTCAGCAGCAGTACGTACAATGACAGAACCCGGCAAGTTATGTTCTTTTTGTATGCGCTCAATCATGCTGCGTAAACGATCACGTTCTTCTTCAGATTCAATACGTTGTGATACGCCAGTATGACTACCATAAGGCATCAAAACTAAATAACGAGAAGGAATAGAAAGATCAGTAGAAAGACGCGCACCTTTGGTTCCAAGCATATCTTTCATCACTTGAACCGTCAGAATTTGCCCCGGTTGTAATAAGTCAAATACATTCGGAGTCGGCTGATTACGCTGCCAGACCATGTCATTTATATGTAAAAAAGCTGTTCTTGATAATCCAATATCAACAAAGGCCGCCTGCATACCGGGTAGTACGCGGACAACTTTCCCCTTATAAATATTTCCCACCAAACCACGCTTCACCGTACGCTCAACAAATAATTCATTGACCGTGCCGTTTTGAATCAACGCTACACGACATTCCATCGGTGTGACGTTAATCAACAACTCATCAGACATAACAAAGCTCAAAACATTATAAAAATTCTTGTGTTGCAGCAGTTAATTTAATGCCTTAACTGTCTGTAATAACTGTACTGTCTCATGTAAAGGTAGCCCAACAACATTGCTGTAGCTGCCTTCTATACAAGGTATATAGCGCGCAGCTATACCTTGGATGGCATAGGCTCCCGCCTTGCCGATTGGTTCACTTGTAGCCCAATAACTTTCCATATCATTTGAACTAAGCGTTTGAAATTCAACCTGAGTACGCACTACTATACTGCATATTTGGTTTTTTGTGCGTACGCAAACACCTGAAAAAACATCATGTTTGCGTCCAGAAATCATATTCCACATGGCAAATGCATGTTGTTTGGATTCTGGCTTTCCAAGAATATGATTGTCTACCCCCAAGCTCGTATCTGCGGCAATTACAATAGCATTGGGAAATTGTTGTTGTACAGCGGCAGCTTTTGCTTGTGCAAGACGCTCCACATATTCCGCAACTGACTCTCCTGATCGAACTGATTCATCAATATCTGGACTGAAAATATCAAATTCCAGCCCCAATTGCTGGAGCAGTTCACGTCGACGAGGAGAGCTAGAAGCGAGAATTAAATGCGCCATTTTCGAAGTATGTAATAAATAATGGGCCAAATGAGTAGGCTAGTCAGTAAGGGTTGCCAATGTCGTGCAAATGAGAATTGCACGCCACTCATGACTTGAGCGATCCAAACAAAGAATAAATGCGCTAATAATGCCATCGCAGCAATGATCCACAGATTTGCAAAGGTCAGGATACGCTTTTCACGAGTTAAGAATCGGGTGACAAATGCAATCACCACAAAACTCAGTGCATTCATGCCAAATGGCGCATCAAGCAATAAATCTGCAAACAGACCGGTGCCAAACGCAAACCAAATGCCACACCATGTCGGCTGACACAGTACCCAAAACAACATGATCATCATCATGAATAATGGACGCCAGCCAGAAATGTCGTAAGACAAAGGATAAACCATCAAAATTGAAGCAAAAATGATGGATAAAATAATCGGAAATAAAGGATCTCGCTGTGTATGACGACTAAGTTTAGCGAGTGACATGCGGTTGCTCCATCGCTAAAGAATCTGAAAATAATACAACCACGTGATGACCACCTGCCAATTGTGCAGCCGGAATTAAATCAATTTGGGCAAATTCACCCGAATTATGGCGACTCACTTTCGACACTGTACCCACCAAATAACCCGCTGGGAAATGTGCGCCTAGCCCTGAGCTATACACTTTTTCACCCACTTTAATATTGGCACTGGTCGGAACGTATTCCATTTTTAAGCGTCCAAGATCACCTGTACCCGTCACAATGGCACGCATGCCTGTATGCTCCATACGTACAGAAAGAGAGTGTTCCTTATCTGAAAGTAACATGACACGGCTACTATGCGGATAGACATTAATAATCTGTCCCATAATCCCCTTGTCATCAAGTACAGTCTGTCCAACTTTAAGCTGACTGCTGGCACCACGGTTAATCACAATGATATGTCGTAGTGGATCTGCATCAGTCCCAATCACTTCTGAAATTTCCATACGACCATCAATAATAAGTGGTGTATCGAGTAAACCGCGCAGACGGGTATTTTCAGCAGAAAGTTCAGAAAGTTTCTGTAAACGGACTTGAGCCTGTAATAACTCAGCTTGCATCGCGGTATTTTCACGACGTAATTGAGCTTCAGACTTGGTTTGTTGATTCAGCCATTCTCGCGATAACACTGGATAGCTTGCAGCAGCATAAATAGGATTATAGGCTGCATACAAGACGTCTCTGGCCGGTTGAATTACATGTGGCATGCGCCAATCAAAGAAAAGCACCACCAAACACGTAATAACCGCAATGATAAATGAGCGAAAAGATGGCGGTTGTCTGGAAAACAGTTGCGTTTGCACCCGCCGAGTCCTTTTCTTAGCCTACAAATAACATGTCATGATTTGGGTTGTCGAAGAATTCGAGAACCTTACCACCACCACGCGTTACGCAAGACAGTGGATCTTCTGCAACAACAACAGGAAGGCCTGTTTCTTTTGCAAGAAGCTTGTCTAAGTTACGTAGTAATGCACCACCACCAGTCAACACAATACCGCGCTCTGCAATGTCCGAAGACAATTCAGGTGGCGTTTGTTCTAGTGCTGATTTAACCGCAGCAACGATGTTTTGCAGTGGATCAGAAATTGCTTGGGTTACTTCATCAGAAGTCACAGTAATGGCACGTGGCACACCTTCTGCAAGGTTACGACCGCGAACTTCAATCTCAAGCGGTTTAGCACCCTCTTCAGGAAGCGCCATACCGACTTCTTTCTTGATATTTTCTGCTGTGGTTTCACCAATCACACAACCATGTGCTTTACGCACGTAGTTAATGATTTGTTCATCAAACACATCACCACCAATACGAAGTGAATCAGCATAAACACAACCTTGTAGCGAAATAATTGCGATTTCAGTTGTACCACCACCGACATCAACAACCATCGAACCGCAAGCTTGTTCTACTGGCATACCTGCGCCAATTGCAGCAGCCATTGGCTCTTCAATTAAGCGAACTTCACGTGCACCTGCGTTATACACAGCTTCACGAATTGCACGGCGTTCTACCAATGTAGATTTGCAAGGTACACAGACCACCACACGTGGCGCTGGTGGGAACAAACGTTTTTCGTGCACTTTGCCAATGAATTGATTCAACATCGTTTCAGTGACTTCAAAATCTGCAATCACACCATCTTTCATTGGGCGAATCGCAGAAATATTTGCAGGTGTACGACCCAGCATTTGTTTCGCGTCAAGACCTACTGCGGCAACGATTTTTTGTGAACCACTGTGGCGAATTGCCACCACCGTCGGTTCATTTAATATAATGCCTCGTCCTGGCGCATAAATAAGTGTATTTGCAGTGCCTAAATCAATGGCAAGATCCGGCGAAAACAAGCCAATTAGTCGTTTTAGAATCACGGGGACGTTCTCAGTTAAACTTTTATATGGACGCAAGGTGGCAACTTTAACTAAATGTGATGATTTGAACAAGTCAATCGCTTATTATAAGCCACGATATTTTGAATTTTTTTAATACTGATTAGGTAATGTTATGTCTACATCGGATGCACAGCATTCAGCAGATCTCAATGCAGAAACAGTTTCATCGATTGCTCACTTGGCAAGATTGTCGCTGAATGAGACGCAATCGGCTGAATATGCTCAGAGTTTAAATAAAATCTTAGGCATGATGGACACATTAAAAGGCATCAATACCGACGGTGTTGAACCGCTTAAAAGTCCATTTGACAATCCACAACCTTTACGTGAAGACGTTGTATCTGAAACGAATCATCGTGAAGAATATCAAGCAGTTGCTCCTGCTGTACAAGAAGGCTTGTACCTCGTTCCTCGTGTGATTGAATAATTTTTATTCAGATAGACTTTTTTTCAAATTAAACGTAAAGAAATATTTCTTATGACAGATTTACATCGCTTATCAATTCGTGAATTGTCTGAAGGTTTGGCGGGCGCTAAATTTTCTTCACGCGAATTGACTGAACACTATTTAAAACGCATTGAAAAAATCGATGCTCAAGTCAAATCTTATGTGACTGTGACTGCTGAACAGGCATTGGCTCAAGCAGATGCCGCAGATGCTGCGCTTAAAGCGGGTAATGCAACAGTATTAACAGGTGTTCCAATTGCACACAAAGATATTTTCTGTACCCAAGGCATCAAAACCACTGCTGGTTCTAAAATGCTGGACAATTTTATCTCTCCTTACGACGCGACCGTTGTAGCGAAAGGTAAAGCTGCGGGCCTTGTGACTTTAGGTAAAGTGAACATGGACGAATTCGCCATGGGTTCTACCTCTGAAAGTTCATACTTTGGCGCAACAGCTAACCCGTGGGCACTTGATCATGTTCCGGGTGGTTCATCTGGTGGTTCTGCTGCTGCGGTTGCTGCGGACTTAGCACCATTTGCAACAGGTACAGATACAGGTGGTTCAATTCGTCAGCCTGCATCTTTCTGTGGTTTAACGGGTCTTAAACCAACTTACGGACGTGTGTCACGTTTCGGTATGATTGCTTATGCATCATCTTTAGACCAAGGCGGCCCAATGGCGCGTTCGGCTGAAGACTGTGCTTACCTCATGAACGTGATGGCGGGTCACGATGCAAAAGATTCAACTTCGATTGAAAAAGATGCTGATGATTACGTTGCAAACTTAAGCGGCACATCAGTAAAAGGCTTACGCATTGGTATTCCTAAGCAGTATTTCAATGTTGCTGGTTTAGATGCTGACGTAAAAGCTCGTGTTGAAGAATCATTGAAAAAATTGGAAGAAATGGGCGCAATCCTTGTTGAGATTGACCTCACCATGACGGATGCTTATGTTCCAACGTATTACTTGATTGCCCCTGCTGAAGCATCTTCAAACTTACAGCGTTTTGACGGTGTGCGTTATGGCTACCGCTGTGAAAACCCTGTGGACTTAATGGACTTATACAAACGTTCACGTTCTGAAGGTTTTGGCCCAGAAGTTCAACGTCGTATCTTGATTGGTACGTATGCGCTTTCTGCGGGTTACTACGATGCTTACTATGTAAAAGCTCAAAAAGTACGTCGTTTAATTCAACAAGACTTCTTAAAAGCATTTGAATCTGTAGACGTGATTGCTGCCCCTGCTGCACCAACGACTGCTTACAAGATTGGTGCAAACCTAAGCCCAACAGAAATGTATTTGGGTGATATTTACACCTTAGCGGTGAACTTGGCAGGTCTGCCTGCAATTAACGCGCCTGTTGGTTTTGACAAAGAAAATTTACCTGTTGGCTTACAGTTGATTGGTAACTACTGGTCAGAATCTCAATTGTTGTCAGTGGTATACCAGTATCAACAAGCAACCGATTGGCATACAAAACGCGCTGCAATTGCTGAGGAGAACGCATAATGTCTAAAAACGCTACGAAACCAAAATCTAACCTGATTGATGGTTGGGAAGTGGTGATTGGTATCGAGATTCACACTCAGCTTGCCACTAACACAAAGATTTTCTCAGGTTCATCGACTGTATTTGGCCAAGACCCAAATACTCAAGCGAGCCTTGTAGATTTAGCAATGCCGGGCGTATTGCCAGTATTGAACAAAGAAGTGGTTGATCTTGCGATTCGCTTTGGTTTAGGTATTGATGCTTACATTGACCAAGCTTCTGTGTTTGCACGTAAAAACTATTTCTACCCTGACTCGCCAAAAGGTTATCAAATCAGCCAAATGGACAACCCAATTGTGGGCTTGGGTCATATCGACATCCAACTAGACGATGGCACTGTAAAACGCATTGGCGTAACACGTGCACACCTTGAGGAAGATGCGGGTAAATCAATCCATGACCAATTTGAAGGTCAGTCGGGTATCGATTTAAACCGTGCAGGTACACCGTTGCTTGAAATCGTGTCTGAACCAGATATGCGTTCGGTTGCAGAAGCGGTTGCTTATATTAAAGCGATTCACACCCTTGTACGTTGGTTAGGTATTTCTGACGGTAACATGGCAGAAGGTTCGTTCCGTGCCGACTGTAACGTGTCATTACGTCGTCCGGGTCAACCGTTTGGTACGCGTTGTGAATTGAAAAACTTGAACTCATTCCGTTTCATTGAGCAAGCGATCAATGTGGAAATTGAACGCCAAATGGAAATCTTGGATTGGGACGGCACCATCGACCAAGAAACACGTTTGTTTGATCCAGTGAAGATGGAAACGCGTTCTATGCGTTCTAAAGAAGAAGCGAACGATTACCGCTACTTCCCAGACCCTGACTTGTTGCCTGTGATTATTGCAGATGCACAAATTGAAGCGGCACGTGCTGCCCTTCCTGAGCTTCCTGCTGCACGTCGTGCTCGCTTTGTGGCTGACTTTGGTGTGACTGAGTACGACGCTCACGTGCTTACGCTTACTCGTGAAATGTCAGAGTTTTATGAAGACGTAGTGAAAGCTGCGGGTGGCGCTGCTCAAGGTAAAGTTGCTGCAAACTGGGTGATGGGTGAGTTCTCTGGTGCTTTAAACAAAGCAAGCCTAGAGCTTCAAGACTCTCCTGTAACAGCAGAAAAATTGGGTGGCATGATCGCGCGTATTGTGGACAACACAATTAACGGTAAGATTGCGAAGCAAGTATTTGGCTTTATGTGGGAAGAAGGCAAAACTGCGGACGAAATTATTGCTGAAAAAGGCTTGAAACAGGAAACTGATACAGGCGCAGTTGAAGCGATTATTAAAGACGTGCTTGCTGCCAACGAGAAGATGGTTGAAGAGTATAAATCTGGTAAAGAGAAAGCTTTCAACGGTCTTGTTGGTCAAGTGATGAAAGCTGCGAAAGGTAAAGCCAACCCTGCGCAAGTGAATGAATTGATGAAGAAATTGATTGGTTAAAGCTAGTTAATTTGTAATAAAGAAAACCCGCTTTAGAGCGGGTTTTCTTTTAAATAATATCAGATATTACAAGATTATCTTCTATCATTTTATTTTTTGCATTTTGAGCTACTCTTGACTCATTTAACAGTTTTCTAAAATAATTAATTGAAGAAATCATAGGTACACTTTTGGGGTGTATGTTGAAAAAATCCTCAGGCAAGATGGTATAACAATCTTGCTCGATAGAATTATCCTCTCTAATATGTAAATAGACAAACACATTTGGAAAAATACAGTGCGAATGAAAAAACTTACCTACGCTAATAGTATGAGAGGTTGATGCCATCATAAAATCATTCTGATTTGTATTTACATAAACAGTCATTTGTACATTTAGTGCTTTATTGCTGTTAAAATATTTCTCTATCTTTTTTTTGATATTTTTAGAAATATTTGGATTTTCTTGGTTATAAGCTTCTCTTAATATAATACCTAAACAATAAAATTTTAAATCGTTCAAGTTATCACGATTAAAAAAATCATAACCGCGTAAAGCATTACTATCTAAATTTCTACGTTCTGCAATTCTACGTAAAGCTAATTCTAAATTTGGTGGAAAAATATTTGCTAACCATTTACGTGCCTCCAAATTCATATTATTTATTTCATTAAATAATTTAGAGACTCTAGTTTCATTTTGACTAAATAATGTCTCACACCCCCTACATAGCATATAAGCTGTGTGTTGTAATCTGGTTAATTGCGTAAGGTTTTTAGTTCCATCAAATGCATAAAAGCCTTCATTATTTTTATTAATTTTACGGTAGACCATCTTTGATAAAATATGACTTCTTTGAAGTTCATTCTCTTCTTTGCATAACTTACACACCCCAACCAACATTGATTACTTCCTTATTCTTTATATAGATGTTAAAAATTTAAATCGACATTAATTATATTAAAGAATACTAGATAAACAGTCTATTCAACTTTTTAAGCACATTGTCCATCTTAGTGAGCAATGATCAGACTTGTGCAATAATTTTACTCATAAAATCACATTATGTGCATCACACCCAAAATATTATGACCATAAAAATGTATCCTCTACTACCAAACTAGAAGGCTTAGGACGTATCCAACTTTCAACGTTATTCTTTATGCGTGACTTCTGAATCCCTCTAAATCTCCCTTTAAAAAAGGGAGACTTTGTCATGTGATTAATTTGATACGCGTAGTTCCCTCTCCTCTTTGGAGAGGGTTAGGGAGAGGATTATTATTTAATTTTCAAAATTTTAAACATACAATCAACCCAAATATGTCACATCAAAAACAACATGACCATCAAAAAAGTCTCATCCATTGCCGAAGTCGAAGACTTAAGACGTATTCAACCTTTATACAACTAAAGAGCACTGAATGACTTAAAAATGACATCTGAACTGTGCTAATTTAAACCGAAATTGAATATAAATATGCGCAAACAATAAAAAGGGTTTAAAGATGTCAAAACAAATTTTAATGCTCGTGGGTGACTATGCCGAAGACTATGAAACCATGGTGCCTTTTCAGTTTCTAACAGGTCTCGGTTATACCGTACACGCGGTCTGCCCCGATAAAAATGAAGGTGAAAGCATTGCTACAGCTATTCATGACTTTGAAGGCGAGCAAACCTATAGTGAAAAACGCGGTCATAACTTTGCCATCAACTACAATTTTGAAGCGGTACACACTGCGGACTATGTCGGTTTAGTCATTCCCGGTGGCCGCGCACCCGAATATTTACGTATGAATGAACGTATCCTTGAAATCGTACGTGAGTTTGATACTGCGAAAAAACCAATTGCAGCGGTTTGTCATGGTGCACAAATTCTTGCGGCAGCCGATGTGCTCAAAGGTCGTACTTGTTCAGCTTACCCTGCGTGCGCAGCCGAGGTGAAACTAGCAGGTGGGACTTATGCGGACATTGAAGTGACTGAAGCTGTAACTGATGGGCACTTAATCACAGCCCCTGCTTGGCCAGCCCACCCTGCTTGGATGGCACAGTTTATTCAAGCTTTAGGGGCGACTGTGACGATTTAATTATGTTGTTCCTCAAATGAATCTTTTATGAGATGGCCTATCAGCCTTTAGATTCAAAAATAAAAAAAAGCTCCTTCGATTCAAGGAGCTTTTTAATCGCTGTTCTTTTTAAAGTACTACAAACCTTCGAGTTGGGCATCACATCCCGCCCATTCATTTACATAATTTAAAGATCTAAGTGGTTTTAGTTCAACCCTTTCACCAGTAGACATGATTTCATTGATTGCCAAAGAACATTGCATTCCGCTAGCATTATCCAATAACTCATAATTTTTATTTGTCGTAAACTTATAAACCGCATTCACGCTACAACCGCGCAACTCTACGCCATTGTGGTAACTCTTATATGCACTAATTGCTAAAAAATGTTCAGCAGGTACTCTAAACTCGGCAAAATTAATTTTAGCTGGAGGAAAAGGCATGTCTAATAATTTTTGTTTGTACTTAATCTGACTGCTTTGCATTTGTTCTTTAAATGATCCCATACTTTCTACTTCGGGTAACATTTGGAACTTTGGCTGCATTGATGTCATGCATCCATTTGGGTATAAACGTATGCCAAAGTTATTTTTATTTTCAATCCGAAGCTTTGCTGTGTGCTCAGCATTAGAGTCTTGATATAACTTGAGACCTAACATTTTTTTCGATTGATTCACCATTCCTGCGCTACAACCAACTAATCCCAAGGCTAAAAAGCCAATCAGTATTTTTTTCATCTATTGTAAAAATCAATTAAAAATTTGCATCAAATACTAGCAAATATAATAAGTTACACAACATATAATTCTATTTTATAAATGATATTTTGATATTCCAATTAAAAAAACCTCTCAAAGAGGCTTTTTTATTTAAATACAACTATCTCGTCACACCCAACTTATTCCAAATTTCTGGAGTTAAAAAAGTCATCACTAATTTATTTAAATCGATATAGCGCACTACGCCTTTCAATTGGTCTTTCACTTCAGGTGTTTTTAAAATTTCTTCACCTGTAATACTTCCAAGTTCCTGAAAACTATCCCCCACTGCTTGCATACCTTCTGCCTGAATCACCGCCTTCGTCTGTGCCGAGCATTGCTCAACCAATATGCGCTGTAACACCTGAGCTAGATTTTTATCGAGTTGTGTTTTTTGCGTCTCAGAGACATTACTAAATTGTTTTAAGTCTGGATGGGCTGCCAATGCAGTAAATGTCCATTGCAGCACGACTGTCTTATCCGCGGCAGTAGTAGACTTTACTAAGCAATTACTCAGTTGATCGACTGTAGGACTTGCTAAAGTAGCTTGAGTCGTTCCGAGCAACATTACAGTTAATAAAGCAAAACCTGTTGGTCGCGAAAAACGCAGATGAATTTTTTTAAATAAACCGTAAGACATAGACCAAACTCAAAAACCGTAGATCTCCTTTGTAACATGAAGTCCTATATTTGCTGTTTGGTCTATGTAACTCAACTATTCATTTTTGCTAGTAGCTGCATAGATAAGCGGATGAATCGTCGGTTTTCTATTCCAATACCAGTAAAAATGTCCATGGGTATCGAGCAAACTATGGGTGGTCAACGTCGATTTATTACTATCTCCTCGCCAACATGCAAGTGCAGCATTACGATTATTATGGAGGTCAATAAATTCAGGATTGGAATATTTTGGCTTTGCAGGAATGTATAGAACATCTCCCGGATTAACCCATAAATCTGCCAAATAAATCTTGCCTAGATTTGGAAAATAACGCCCAACGGAGATAACTAGCGGCAATTGATCCTGATCTGTAGAACTAAATATATGTGGAAAGTCATGGTGTTCTAAATCTGTAGCCACAAAAGGAAATAAGGTTTTTCCACTACAGTCAGGCTTCCCTCCATCCAAATAAGCAAAACAATGCCCTGCCATCATGCCGTATTCATAATGAATCTCTGACAGTACTTTTTGATTTGAATGAATCTGAATCGCTTCACCTGTTTGGACTAAGGTGATACCAAAAGCTGCCGCAGTTTCTTTGGTTGCAACCAATGGCATAAACTCGAAATATTGCCCCTCAAACTCAAGCTCCGTTTGTTCCCCCCACTTTGTATATTTAGTCGAAATTTCGGAAGGAACCTCGTAGGCATTTCCCATCATCACTTTCGCATTGGTGGCTGACTCTGTAATTAAATGAATACCAGCCCCAAGTGACGCTAAATATTTTGGATGCCCATGATCATTCAAAAAGAATGGTGTTTGCTCGATATCGACTGTAATTTCTGCCAATTCCCGATCAAATAATGGCGCATTAAAATAAGTTTCTTTCACTAAACTCATGGTTTTTCCTTATTATTTTTAAATATTTGTCTTAGAACATAGTTAGATCAGGATAAAAGCATATTTCCCCAAATTGCTTTTATCCTGTTGATGCTTATTTCATACGGTTCAACATATTTTTCGCTCCTGCATGGTTATAGTTGGTCGCCAAGTTTTGCAAAATGCTTTTTGCACGTGTATTGGCATTTGGATAACTTTTGCTATATGCAGGCACTGACGTTAAACACCGTGCAACCAAAACGCCTGATTCAGCATAAGCATTATTGGCATTTGCTCCATTCAATTTGCCATAGCTATACGCACGCTGTGCATTGTTACATGCAACTACCTGATTTTTCCCACTATTTAAGTCGCGACGTGCCGACACATATAAGCGCATTTGTAATTGTTGCGACGTTTCTGCTACTGGTTTTGCAACCGTTTTAACGTCTTGCTCAGGCATTTTGACTTCTTTCTTTGTATCTAGCTCTTTTTTATTTTCTGTTTCTTTTGTATTTGCTTTCGTGGCTTTAGCTTTTGGCTTGGTTTCTGTGGCTTTTTTATCAGTTGCTTCATTTTGCTTTGCATAAAGTTTTTTGCGTTCGTCAGGATTAATAATGATGGTCTGCAAACTTACATATCGGGTTTCAGATTTATCATTTGCTTTACGCTCAGAGACCGGTTCAATTGAAACCATCCAACGCTGACCATCCGCTTGAGTACATTGGTATGCACCAATTCCTTGTTTCACACTGCTATAAGTCGCCAATAATTTACGACTCCACGCATTTTTAACTTGGTTCATACTACTGGTATTAAGTTGACTAAACTTGCCATTTTTGGCTTGGCAATAACTGCTCATATATTGTTTTGGAATTAAAGATTCAGCTGCTACATCTTTTTTTTGTGGTCCCCAATCGTAGACATATTCGCGTGCTTGCCCATTTGCGCCATTTAAGTTTTTTTGGTCTATGACGTCTTGTGGCGCAGCATAATTTTTTAGTGAATTTGGATTTAATCCCTGCATGGTTGTACATCCATGCAATACCAATCCTAGACTCCCCACCCATAAAAGTGCCTTTAATTTCACAGCAAAAATCTCAAAAAATTTACTGTTAAAAAATAGCGTAAATTTGCGTTATTCACAAATTTATAACTTTGATTTAAATCATTATTTTTATTAATTTAATCACTTATTTTTCATAAACATGAGATGTAAATAAAGGTTATGTATTTTAATTTGATGGGTTTCACGCTTTATTTAGATGTAGTGGTATTTGTTAGGGCAAAAAAAGAGCCTCCGAGGAGGCTCTTTTTTATAAAAAATTAAGATTGATATTTAATTAAGTCTTGTAAAATTAAATCCTGTGCATTGGTATTACTCAGTATCAACAAATCTGCTCTAGCAAAGGTTTGATCCGCAGATGAACCATCACGATCGATGATGACAACTGTATCATCACCACGCTGTTCAAGTGATATATAGTTAGCTAGTGTAGAACTGTCAACGTTTTGATCACTAAGCAATGCACTGATGTCAATTTGATCACCTTGTGTCGAATCGAAATCATCCAACGTTTTAAGATCATTACCACCACGATCATCGGTATTATCCAATAGATCAAAGATCACTGTATCACTATCCGCAAGAGCCATACGTGCACTTAAAACAGTCATCGCTGCCGGATTATCACTAATCAATTCGATACTAATTGAAGCTGTATCTGTTTGACCTGCATCAGTTAGCGTATAAGTGAACTCTTCAGTATTACCCCACACATTTGTTACAGTTGATGCGGTATATGTGTAAGTACCATCTGCCTTCAATTTCAACGTACCATAATCACCAGCAATATCTACACTATTCGTATTTTGGAGGATTCCATTGACATAGATGTGTCCATGTTGAATAACGTAAGTACTTTCTCCTTGCACAATTTCAAGTTTCGCAAAGTCTGATGCAGCATCATTGCCTAGAATGTCACCCGTAACTGAGTATGCTCCTGGCACTGTTTCATATACAGTGAGTAAGGTTTCATCTACTGTGACTACAGCAGGATCTACCGTAAAGGCACCATTATTAGATGGTGTTGTGATAGCTGTTCCAGCTGCTGTGGTTACATTGGTCACGTTATAGCTAATTGTATATGTACCAGCAGGTAAGTTCGTAAAATCAGCTGTGGCAATATAGTCACCGCGTAAACCACCCTCACGCACCAACGAGCCAGAGCCATTCTCAATCACACCATTTGGCCCACTAATCGTGTAGGTCGCTGTCACGGTGCCCCATGAATTACTCAAGTCAACTATACTACTAGAAACTAGTCCAATATTAATGGATGCTGTACCCGTTACCGTTGTGTCAGGATTGACAGTAAATGACTGTGAACCAGTGAAGCTATTGGTATAGGTACGCGTATAGCTGCCCAAGATCCCTGATGGGGTTGTATCTGTATATGTCGTTCCTACTGTTCCAGTCGTCGTAACTGGCACAATGACGTCTTCATTTACTACATTAACTACAGCAATGGTGATATCTTTTTCATCATCTACTGCATCAAAGTTCACCGTACCATCAGCTGCATCATTTGCACCCCATGTTACATCTAAGCCATCTGCAGTTGTACGAATGTTCAATACTGCCATGTCAGTATGGATACCATCACTTAAAGTATAGGTGAATGAGTCCACTTTACCTAATGATGCTGGATCACCATTACCCACATACTTGAAGCTACCATCTTGACTGATGGTTAATGTACCATGTTGCCCTTGAATAGATTTGGCAACATTAAATACACCCTGTTCTGCTGTGGTTTCAGAAGCAATTGCTGTTACAAGCACTTCACCCACATGATCAAATGTTATGTCATCATTGTCGAATACATTACCCTCTACGTTACCGTAGACGTAAAGTTTAGAAGATGAAACTGTAACATCAACACCTTCTAATACACCTACATCAGCAATTGCATTAAGAAGTGTACCCAAAATACTATTAGCATCTGTAGAAGAGAAACCAATTGTATAGTTGCCTGGCGGGACATTATTAAATGCCACATTTTCTGCAGTTATCGTGGTAGTGAATAGTGCAGGTGTCAACTTCAATGCTCCAGTTGCTGTTTGTACAATATCACCTGTATTGAGATCAATTAGGTAAATATCTGCAAATGTCTCATATGTCTGACCTAAGATTAATGAACTCACAATACCAGCAAGTGTACTTCCAAGGCTAGCAAGATCAAGTCCTGTTGAACCACTCACATTAAATGTGAAATCTTGCGACGTATTTTCTTCAACATTAAGTACAAACTCATTTGTAGAAGACAGTAGAGAACCTCCAATTGTATTGAAAATAGCCTCAACATTTGCTAAGGCAAAAGTCGAGCCAGACAAGCTACCAAGATTATTATTAACAGTTGTCCAACTTGCCGTTGCTAAATCTTCAATAGCGTCAATATCATTTGGAATCACGCCATCAGCGGTTGGATTATCATCATCCCAAACAACCTCTAAACCATCTTGAGTAATACGGATGTTGAGGTTTGCCGTAGATTGGTGCTGACCATCATCAATGGTATAGGTGAAAGTATCAACTTTACCAAGAGATGAGATTAAGTTATTTGGCACATAGGTATATGAACCATCACTCTCTATAGTCAAGACACCATGTTGTCCTTGAATAACAGTTGGTTGAGAAGGATCCACCGCTTGCTCTGCAGATACAACTTCTGAAGCAACACCAACAACCGTTGCAGGTACAACAACCCCACCATGTTCACCTTCATCATCATCGTTAGTAAGCACATTACCTGTAATGCTTGCGCCATAGAACTGTTCAGAATCAGTAATCGTAACCCTTATACCTTCTAACAAGCCAACATCTGCAATTGCATTTAATAATGCACCTAAAATGCTATCTGGATCAGTAGAAGAGAATGCTACAGTATAGTTTCCTGGCGGAATGTTATCGAATTGAACATTACTTGCTGAAATTGTAGTTGTAAGAGCTAGCGGAGTTAAAGTTAACTTATCCGAAGCAACATCTACAATTTCTCCTGTCTCTGAATTTATTAAATATATATCTGCTTGAGTTGTATAGGATTTACCTAATAATAATGAGGCAGCTAAACCTGCTAGCACTCCTCCTAATGAACTAAGATCCAAACCTGTTGATCCTGACACTCCAATAGTCACACTTTGTGTAGTGTTCGGTTCAACCTCAAAATTAAAGTCCTCATTTGACGTTAATAAACTTAGATCAATCAAACCTGAAACTAAATCAGCATTCGCTATAGCAAATGTTTGACCAACTGTTCCATTTAAATTATCTGGTGTTGAAAGTGGGTTATCTGGAGATATTAACACTTCATCTAAATCATCTACGGCCTTAATATCAAGCTCGTTGACCGTCGGAATTTCGATATCTGTTAATGCATCCAAACGATCTTGGAAGCCTGCTGCTTGTACTGGATAATCCGCAGCAATGCCATCCACCGCTGCTTGTGCATCAGCTTTAGCTGTTTGTGCTGCATCACGTGCTGCTGTTAAGGCATTCACTTCGTCTTGTGTAATGGCTTCATCTGAAAGTGCATCGGCAAGCGCTTGCTCTGCCGCTGTATATGCTGCTTCCGCTGCTGCAACCAAATCGGCTACATCTTGAATATCATCTGGAATGCCATTGTCATCAGTATCGTTGACCGTAGGTATGCTGATATCTGTTAATGCATCCAAACGATCTTGGAAGCCTGCTGCTTGTACTGGATAATCCGCAGCAATGCCATCCACCGCTGCTTGTGCATCAGCTTTAGCTGTTTGTGCTGCATCACGTGCTGCTGTTAAGGCATTCACTTCGTCTTGTGTAATGGCTTCATCTGAAAGTGCATCTGCAAGCGCTTGCTCTGCCGCTGTATACGCTGCTTCCGCTGCTGCAACCAAATCGGCTACATCTTGAATATCATCTGGAATGCCATTGTCATCAGTATCGTTGACCGTAGGTATGCTGATATCTGTTAATGCATCCAAACGATCTTGGAAGCCTGCTGCTTGTACTGGATAATCCGCAGCAATGCCATCTACTGCTGCTTGTGCATCAGCTTTAGCTGTTTGTGCTGCATCACGAGCGTCAATTAACGCATTCACTTCGTCTTGTGTAATAGCTTCATCTGAAAGTGCATCTGCAAGCGCTTGCTCTGCCGCTGTATACGCTGCTTCTGCTGCTTCAACAAGATCTGTGGCTAAATCAACTGGATTTTCTGTGCTGTCATCAATACCATTTTCATTGGCATCGTTCACTGCTGGAATAGTAATGTCCGTCAAGGCATCAATTCGATCTTGGAAACCATCTTTAGCATCTTGAACTGCTGCAGGCGCTGATGGTAAGGCATCAACAGCATCTTGCGCTGCGTCTTTCGCATCTTGAGCCGCTTTGAGTGCATCTTCAAGTTCGGCTTTTTCGGTTGGGGTGATTAAGCCATTTGCATTGGCTTCTTCTAATGCATCTTCTGCCGCTTGATACGCTTCTTCCGCCGCTTTCACTGCTGCTTCTGCATCGGCAATTTGTGCATCAACAGTATCATCAATGCCATTACCATCTGCATCTGTGACCGCTGGAATGCTGATGTCCGTTAAGGCATCAATTCGGTCTTGTAGGCCGTCTTTGTCCGCGCTGTCTGGTAAGGCATCTACTGCATCCTGTGCTGCATCTTTGGCGTCTTGCGCATCTTTTAATGCATCTTCAAGTTCGGCTTTTTCTTCAGGCGTGATTAAGCCATCTGTATTGGCTTCGGTAAGCGCATCTGCTGCTGCTTGATAGGCATCTTCTGCTGCTTCAACAAGATCTGTGGCTAAATCAACTGGATTTTCTGTGCTGTCATCAATACCGTTTTCATTGGCATCGTTCACTGCTGGAATAGTAATGTCCGTCAAGGCATCAATTCGATCTTGGAAACCATCTTTAGCATCTTGAACTGCTGCAGGCGCTGTTGGTAAGGCATCAACAGCATCTTGCGCTGCGTCTTTCGCATCTTGGGCCGCTTTGAGTGCATCTTCAAGTTCGGCTTTTTCGGTTGGGGTGATTAAGCCATTTGCATTGGCTTCTTCTAATGCATCTTCTGCCGCTTGATACGCTTCTTCCGCCGCTTTCACTGCCGCTTCTGCATCGGCAATTTGTGCATCAACAGTATCATCAATGCCATTGCCATCTGCATCTGTGACCGCTGGAATGCTGATGTCCGTTAAGGCATCAATTCGGTCTTGTAGGCCGTCTTTGTCGATACTGTCTTTTAAAGAATCAACTAGCTTTTGAGCAGCATCTTCAGCTGCTTTGGCATCGGCAAGTGCTTGCTCAAGTTTTGCCTTTTCTTCAGGTGTAATTAATCCATCTACTTGTGCATTTTTCAATGCATCCTCAGCTGCTTTATTTGCCTCTTCTGCTGCTTTTACCGCTTTTTCAGCCGCTTGAATTGATTGATTTGAGTTAGCTGGGCTAGATGAACTATCTGAATCATTACTGGCCAACGCAAGAACACCACCTGCCGTTACCAAAGGAACTAACCAAGTCCATAAACCAACTGTTGAATCTGAATAGAGTAAAGGATTAATTTCATCGATCGGATTATAGTTAATTTCCAATAATCCAGCTTCATTTTGATTTGTTTCTAATAGGTAGAATTTATCATCTTCTTCTAGTACAACATTATTTTCATTCGTATTACCTGTAAAATAATTTTCAATTATCAGTTGCTGTCCATCTTTCATTTTTATAATTAGAGTATTTCCACTTCTTTCCATACTTAATACATTTTCTTTTGAAGTATGAATAACAACAACAGAAGCCTCCTTTAATGAAATATTACTCGTTTGTATGTTTTCTAAAACAGAATGATGTTCTTTTGATACAACTTGGACTTGTAACATGATAATTACCCTCTGGCTTATTTATAAATATATTTTTTAAATAGTTTTTAAGTCGTATGCTTTAGCTGGCTAATAAAAAAGCATGCAAATTGACATATATCAGTTCAACAAAGTTACAAAAAATATTAAAGTTTTTTTCTTTACCGCATTGTTAAGATGCTTCAGGCCAATCCAAAGGTATAAATTTGCATTTAAGTACGCATGTATATTTTTAAATGTGATTTTGTTTGCACATTCATTGTAAAAAAACGCTAATAAATTGTGATTAAATTCAACAAAACGTAATTTTTATTAATTATTCATCGCAAAAGATACAATAAATACACTTAGAATTACCCTAGTTACATAAATATTGTTTTTATTTACACAAATTTCCTAAAACTCTGAATTTAAAATTAAATAATTTTAATTGATTGATTTTATTTAAATATAAAATCAATCAATTAAAACCATAAAAAAAACCTGCTTTTATTGCAGGCTTTATTTTAAATTCAAATTTTCAATTATTAATTTTAGCTTCAAATGCTTTTAAGCGCTTATAAATTGACAGTAATTCAATAATCGTCGGCCATGATGCAATCAAATATTGAAATGATTCTCGTACCTTGCCAAATACATTCATAATTTGCATCAATAAACCTAAAGTCAGCACGCCTGCGGCAATACTTGGAAATAAAATAAAATAGCCATATAAGTTATCGAGCTGTATGTACCAAATTCGAACTAAATTAAAATAGGCATAATGGAAATAAAGTCGGAAGTAATTCACGCGAACCTTACTAAACAACTCTTTTAACGTGAGTGGATCAGCACGGTCTTGATAATCTTCCCCATACACCAGTTCTTTACGATATGCAGCTTCAACTTTTTGATTATTAAATTCCAGACCAGGGAGTTTATAACCCACAAGCATTAGTATAATGGTGCCCAATATTGACCAAGTGACTGCTGCCCAAACCAAGGCATGTGGAATTTCACCTACGATTGGTATTGCTTTGACATGAATGGACAACGTAAAAAGTACAGGTAAAAAAGCAATCAATTTCATGACGGCTTCAACCAAACTCACACCTAAATTTTCAGTGGTTTTGGCAAAGCGCATCGTGTCTTCTTGAATACGCTGTGAAGCACCTTCTATATGACGCAGCTGATCCCAATGCTGAATATAGAACTCATTCATGGCAGTACGCCAACGAAATACATAGTGACTGACAAAGAATAAGTTAAATACTGCAATCGTGACATAAACCATAGCGACATAAATAAAAGTCAGTGTGCCCAAATAGAGATCTTTTACATCACCCCCACCAGAACTCAACATTCTCTGAATCATGTCGTAAAATGGGTTATACCAAGCATTAATCACCACATCGACTTCAACGCTAAACCAGATGTTAAATAAAATGAAAGCCGTGCCCCATACCGACCAAGCTTGCCAAGGATTGTTTGATTTCCATTTCCAAAATAAAGCAAAAAGTGTCGTTGCTGCTAAAAACCAAAGATAAAACCAAAGAAATGCAGGTGCCCAAAAGCGGCTTACCCCAATAGCTAATTCGGCTTTATGGTAATTTTCAGGAAGGCCAATGATTGTGCCCCATTCACTACCACCACTGTACCAAAGCACAACATTAATAAAGAACCAGAGAATAAATGACCCAAAAAACCATTTTGGATTTGGGAAAAAAGACTTAAACATGGGTGCAAATGAATCCTTACTTTTTTGATTTTAGGACATAGGCCTGTGAATCAATCACTGTGGCATATTTTTTTAGCTTCTTTAAACTTTTATATCAGCAATCACTAATCATATCGGATGCAAAGCAAACTTTCAGCATCACTGCCAACTGAGGTCTTCAACATATGAAACCTAGATTTCTCAATCTAATGTGAACAGCTGAAATGAATCTTAATCCAATACAGCTGAAGATTCACTTCTCTAAAATTTAAAATTATTTCGATTTACCCGTGCTGATGCATCATTTTGCTCGCTTGTGCCTTGAGCCAAAGAAGTTGATTTACTATGGGTTTTCACCCCCAATAATTTAATTTAAAATTTGTTACAATATGTATTTTTTATTATTGTAATCAATGTTTAATTTTTATCAAAACTGGTTTTCCACCATTTTTTAAACTTAAGTTATGGAATTACATAAAAATATATTGTTTGAGAATCTTCTCATTATTTACAAAAATAGTTAATTCACCAATAATATGCTAATCTCGAATAACAAACATACTTGGGGAAGTAAAATGGAAAATGCTATCGTTGAACTCTTAAAACCAGTGACATTAAACAAAGAAAATTGCAGTCCTTTAGTTTTTGAATCAGGTACTGTGCTTAAAGTTGTAATGCAAACACCTGAAGGTTTATTGGTCAGCAATGATAACAATTTTAATTTTATGATTTCACTAAAAGACAAAAATGATATTTGGCGCGAAATTTAAATTTGCGGTAAATGTTCCGGTTATAACCCTTTTGGATTTATACTTCCTTACATTGAGTTGGTTACAACCGGAAAGTTTCAAACCTAATAAAAAATAGATAAACATTTGATTCTATAATTAAAAATTATAAGTATTTTGAATTTTAATCCTATTCACTCTATTTTCTAAATAGCATTGGTATTGAGACGTGTGCCGAATAAGCTTTGTGACATCATTTCAATGCAAATTAGGTTTGAAGCCAACAAAATGAAACTTGTTGAACGTCTTAAAGATCTCCATGAATATCTGTTGATCTGCCTCAGTCTGAAAGCTGCCTGCAAAATATTCAGCATCGGTTGCTAGAACACTTTTCAAAAAGACCTGTCCGCTCGGTATGAATCCTCTACGCTGACAATAGGCAAAATAAGCACTCACATCTTCAAATAAAATCCACCATTCCTGAGCACTTGATATATGGATACCACCCAATGGGTGTTGTTGATCAAACATAGCATTCAGTAGGTACTGGTAATTTGTTCGTAAATCTTGATATTCAAACTCTGGATAATCCGTACCTAAAGCAAGGGCTGCGATATGTTGATGAATCATTTGCGCATTGAATAATATTGTTTCGACTTTCTGATATTGTTTAAACCGCTCTAAATCTTTAGCACGGATAGTCGACAATCTGGATAAATCCATGTTGTCGTGTAAATCTGCCAATTTTACGGTACAAGCCATATGATTTTTTGCAGTACGCTGCGCAGCTTGAAATCGATTTTCACAATCTTGTTTCGTCACAGCAACAATGGCATTGATGATGTTGTGATTGAAGCCCATTTCTATTAGTTCGCTGATAGAGGTTGGCGTATCTTCCAAGATATCATGGAGTACAGCCACAATTTTTTCATCGTTCGTCTGTACATTTTGCATGACACGTAAAGGATGCCCGATATACGGTTTTCCCGCTTTATCGTATTGTTGTTGATGACGAGTCTTCGCCAATAAAATTGCGTGTTCTAAAGTTGAAATATGCTTTTCCCTACTTTATTCAATTCGTTTATTTTTAATAATATAAGACCCATCATTTTTAACAGCAAACTATGTCCTGCGAGCAAGTATTTATTGGGACTTAAAAACAAATGTGCTATTGATGAGCCTGACAAGATGATGATCAGGAATTAGGACTTATTATAGGTGGTTTTTATAAAAATGTATGGATAAATAAAGACTTATTCGTGACGTTCATTGCTTCGTTGATCATTATTTTTTTAATTTTAGATTTTTGCACAATGAAAAAGTAAAGGGGTTTCCCCCTTTATTTCAATCGCTATTTGCTTTGCTCTTAGAAAGTAAAACCAAGGTTTAAATTGACACGGTACATCCATTTATCACTGTTGACAGATGTCGCTGAAGTAAAGCCTGTACCATTAGTTGCACCACCAATAATATTGGCGTTTTTACCCCAAGTGTAGTCTGCCCATACCATAAACGGTGATGCGATAAACACTGCACCCGTAGTATTCATTTGCGAAGCTGACCAGTCACTGCGTTCTTTGTCTAAATAACTGTAGTCATTGTAGAAACGAATGGTTTTGAGTTTACCCATATTTTGTACAGGTAACGTATAGGCCAAATTGACACTTGAAACTGTGCCTTCAGAGGCAATGAAATAGACAGGTGTTAAACCATTTGCGCCCATCAAGGTCATGTCATTACTTACACCTTCAGGGTTTTCAGCATCATATTGATAATGAATCACCGAAGACTGTAAATTCCAACGTTGGTAGTTGCTGTTGGTATTAATTCCAGCGGCATAATAACTACCGTCATCACGGGTCGTTTTGTTATGCAATTGTGCAGCAGATCCGGATATACCGACCTCGTGTTTCCCGATTTGATCATTACCGAATTTACGTACAATACGGGTATTCAGCTGATTGTGCTTTTCGTTTTGATAAGCGGCTTGAAATGGTAAATGATTCTCTGAAAGATCATCGTAAGTAGCTGACCCAGGCGAATAACGCAAGTTGGTTTCTAGCATACGAGGGTAATAACCGACTTTCACATCCCATTCAGGATTGTTGTAGTTCCAGTTAATCCCCGGCGCGATGTTGTTGCCATAGCCTTTACGTAATTTGACGCTCATTCCTCACATAGTGACGAATTTTTTTCGCTGTTTCATTTTCCATTACACCCCAAACTACATCAAAATGAGTATCTGCATTTAAGTAATTGCTTGCTCATTTATCTAATTCATTGAGAAAGTTACTCTCCACAATATCAATAATTAAGCCGACTGCAAGATCGTAAATACTAGCTAACCTTACTTGATCATCTAAAACTGGTTGATATTAGCCGGCTTAAATTTAAGATTTGATATCTAATATGTCACCCAAACCTTAAAGTTCGAGTTCAAGCTGTAAATTGCTTTTACATTTTTCAATTCGAATAGCATTTATGTGCTTTTCTTGCTTACGGCGGTGCATACCCATGCTGTGAAATGTGCCTTTTTCTTTTGATATTTTCTCTTGCATACAAAGGTATTTTAATTCTTCGTAGGCTGTTTGACGTGCCAAATAGCTGTCTGTCTTTCGAATAGTCGGAAGTAACTCAGCAAATACCCACTTTTGAAATTTCAAAGCTTCTGGTTTGGTTAATCCTAAAATTATACGGTATAGATTTTTTTCACTGATAAATATCATGCTTTGATAACAGCTTATAGTGAGGATATACAAACTATGTGTACCCTTTGGATTTAAATTAAATCTGCTTGGGTTGGCTCTTTTCATATCCAAAGCCTTACAAACATCAGCAAGACAAAATAGTGGTTCTCCATTTGCATCAAAAGCAACACGAACATTGTATTGATTAAAATTAGAAATAGATGGGTTCATGATTAAGCCTCCAACACTGCAAGGCTTTGCTTTTGACCGTTATGCCACGCTACAAGCTCAGCATAGTCGAAATAGACTGAGGCCTGTTTGCTCTCCCCTGTCTTAATTGGTCGGGGAAATGAGGCATCAGTGCGCACGATATGACGTAATGATTCACGACTTACGTCTAATAACTCGCAAGCTGTTTTAAATTGAACACGAATTGGTTTGATAGTCATAATTAAACCCACATATACAAAAATATAGTGGGCTTAGTATGTTTTTGATTTTAATTACTTTGTTCTAGTTAGAATCATTCCAATTCTAGTTAGAATGACTTTCGTTCTAGTTAGAATCTCTAGCCTTTTTTAGCCAGTCTGCGACCGTGTGCTTACTTGGAATCTCTTTATTATTTTGATCTGCATATGCTTCCAATACATTGAATGCTGAGAATGGCTCAGGGGGCAAGTCAGCCATTTGGGATAAGATCGAAATAATTCTTAGAATATTATTTCTTTGTCTTGAATTAGGGATTTCCTGTTCTGGACTTAATTGAACATCAGAATCTATTGGCTTGGGTTGAGCAGCTTCAAGTTCTGTAATTCTAGCTTTTAGCTGGTTGGTTTCAGATAGCGAGGATTGATTATCTAAAATGAGTAATGATGACTGAAGTTTCTCTTGCTTTAACTCACTTTCGAGCTGCTTGAGTTCTTTTAACAGTTGAGCGCGTTCTTTTTGATAACTTTCTGGTGAGGCATATCCAATTAATGGGTCTCCATATCTTGGCAGAATTAATAATGATTGATTGTCGTTAAAACCACTAATTACATGATTACGCTCATATAGAAATCGCTGCAATGATACTCTTGGTATCATGCCATCATCTTCAATATCTAGATTATTTGCTCTGATACCATTTTCGATAACCTTTACAGCTTGAATATGCTCACCATATCTCCATGCATCATAAGTGAAATCACCGCTATCTACATAAGCCTGTATTTTCTCGGGCTCATCAAAAGAAATAAAACAAGCTGACTCGATAACTGTAAAATAATCATTCATAGCCAAAATTTTGATATGAAGTGGTATCTGATTTTCTATTTGCTTTGAAGTATTTTCTTTTGGATCTTTGATTAGCTCAGATTCATTTAAGTAGTTCGTAATGCTATCTTCAAATAGTTCATAATCATCTATCTTTAAATCAGGCACATCATCTTTCAATATATTTAAATATTGAGCATCCCAAATATTGCTGTTTTCTGATGGATTGCTCTTAGATAAATCATCATTAAAGCCTTTTATTATAATTTGTTGGTTAAAAAATAATTGTTTTAACTCATCTTTTTGTATCGAGAATCTGTTATCAAAGTCACGGTCAAAAAAAACAAGAATTGATGTGACATAGTCATCAATTAGAGCTAATTTTTCCATATTATGTGGGAGATACGAAGGTATACCATTCTTTAATATCTGTTTTACATCATTATCAGAAAAATAATCATTGGACTCAAAATTTCCTAAGTTCAAAGAGCGATTTCCAATAATATTTTTTATATCTTCAGCACGAAAGTAAGAATCTATTGATAGGTCTTTTATCAAATCTAAGCTGTATAGTTCACTTCTTTTCCAATAAGTATTTGTAAAGTCTTCTGGGATATCATTTTCATCAAAAATTAAAGCGTGCTTATATTTTTCATCATCCGCTAGTTTGGAAAGTATAGAATATGTGTATTCAAACTTCCCCCAATTCCAATCATCATTAGAATGAATAACATGATATTTATCAGCATTATATGTTGGAATATTTGTTTCAAAACTTTGACTGATTAGAAAAGCTGCCACATAACTTAGGGGTGTTTGTTGTGTGGTGGCAAGCACCTCTAAAGCTTCTCTAGTTGAGGTAAATTCTCTTAAATTTTTTTTTGCTAAATCTAATAATTTCAAATCTAATGCCTCCCACAGCATCCCCAAATAAATAGCTAAGCCAATCGAATTGGGTATCCGACTTTCGGGAGCAAACCTAGACTTAGCAAACTGAATATAAACGATATTTAATTATAATTGTGTATATTTTGGCATGTAATACGACATAAGTTGTCACTTAGCCTTTTCAAATTAAAGAATACTCTGAACTGCTATTTCCTCTAAATAGTGAGCGAACCATTGCATCATATTAGCTCTGCCCTCTAAATATTGAGCCAATAAAAAAGCCCTTAAATATTGAATTTAAGGGCTTTTTCAGGAATTTGGTGGGATGGCGTCAATTGAACTAAGAAAATAAGTAATTGATATTTATTTAATTTGTTAAATTTAAAAACAAAGGGATACACGTAGGGATACAAAATATCTTTTCTTAGATATCAATACGCCAATGAATTGAGGTGATTAAATGCCCCTAATAAGCTACATTTCCTTAATAGTATTCAAGTTTTATCAGGTTTAAATTTTTTCATTCAAACTCTACGACAATTGTAGAAAGTAAATCTCTACAAAATCTCTAACCGAAATGTAATCAGAATCCTTTAACAAATTTAAAAGTGATTTAAACTTTTCAAATTGATCTTTTTCATAAACTCTCGAAAAATACGCTTGTAATTTTTTTTCTAAAGTAACTATCGGTCTATTCGCCATAAATTGAGCTTTATATGTATAAGATAAATTACTTAGTGCTTGTTTATGCTTTGACTCCAACCGCAAAATATTGGCTAAATCTTCATGCATTGAAGCATCAATTACTCTAGTCGAAACTAGATCAAAGCCTGAACTTGATGCATGTCGTAAATATAATTCCTTTTGTTCATGTAAAAATTTCCACGCATCATCATATTTTTTTTCTTTTATTGACAATTTTGCTAACTTTTTCTTGTACGCAGCCTGACCTAACAAATCCTGCATCCCTCCCCCCCCTATTTATCTAATTATCGATTTATAAATTTTTGTAATCAGTTTTCATTTTTTCTATAGCTTCACTAAAACCATCCAATTTTACTTCGTTATCCTTGTTATATTCATAAGGCCACTCTTTGTATCTCGTATAGGCTATCTTCCCATTCATCATCTGTTTAAGAACTTTTAAAGGTGTTTCAGATATACCCTCATACCCATAAATCGCTGCATTATCATCTATTTTTATAGCACTAGATGTTCTGGGATAATGATTTCTTCCAATCAAAATTGAATATTCACCTTTTGAAAAATAGACAAATATGTCAGATGCATAAGTGCTGATCGAACAACTTTTTAAACCATTAAAGCGATCTTTGGAACAATGAACATTCCACTTTGTCTCGAAACCATCTTCAGGATAATAAGTTTTCTTCTCAACTTTTAGATTCGAATATTTTTTATCCTTGTTAGTAAGTAAGGTCTCACCATTACTTTCCCTAAGTTCATATATAGTTTGGGCAAATAAAAGCGGACTAGCCATCCCACACAATAATATTAATAATTTAAGCAAAATATCCCCCCTAAAAAATACTAGTTCAATTTTTTGTAGAAAGTTTCTTAATTTTAGAATGTTAAAAATCATAACCTACTGGCTCATGGTTTTCACATGCATTTTTGATATTAACTAAAAATGTTAGGTTTTGTCAGGTTCTTTAGGGCATTCGGAAATTCAAAATAATTGAAAAGTGTTATTTAAGCCAAGCTTTTACGTAACGCTCCGAAAACTCTTTTTATGGACTATAAAAATTAGTAATAATTAAGATTTTTCTGACATCTAACGTGTCGGAAAACTCCCTTTCCAACGTGTGCATAAACTCCCTTTTTTAAGGACTCCGAAAATCTAATGAAACAATAAGATTAGAGTAAGGTTTTATCAGTATCTAGAGATAGCCGAAAAATCTTAAAGGGCAAGGTTAGGGTAAGATTTTATTGGAATCTAACGTGTCCAAAAATTATATTATTTTGCTTATCTAAGATTTTTCGGACATCAATGACCACAAGATTACAACAAGGTTTATAAAATACCTTTAGGGACTGAAAAAACTCTTTTTTATGGACTCTAAAAATTATTATTTTCATAGAATCACAAATGACAAAACCGACAAAACTATTGAAGTAATGTCAGTTTTGGCAGTGCTACTTTTGCGAAAAGTAGATTTTAGGGTTTATCAAATAGCGTTTACTTGGTCGCCCACCTCTTACCGATGATTCAATTTCTTGCTCATTCAGCCATTCATAATCCACAAGTAGCTCAAGGGCTTCATTTACAGCATTCAAGTCTGTTAAACCTTTCCAATTTTTACGATGCACTTCTCTTGAACTAAAGCCATCACTTCGCCATGAATCATTTATATTGAGCTTTTTTAGCTTCATTGCTAAAGCATTAGCTTTAAACGTAGCAGAATGTAAAACCATGCCATAAATGCGCCGTGCATGGCTTTCTAAGTATTCACACCATTTAATTGCCATTTCTACGCATGAAAGGCTTATACCCCCTATACGCTCACCTAATTGCACTGAATCAATAAGATGAAATATTAAAGCCAAAGATGGCATTAACTTTCCAAACTTCGATAAATGCTCTTGAATAATTGCATGCTCTTCATTGGGGATAGTGATGCCATTTAATTGAGTTGACCATGTTTTATAGGCTTCTTGAGCCTCTTGTGTAAATCGAAAATAAGGTCGAATATTAAATTCATCACTTGGTTTTGCCCCCAATAGAACTAACTCATGTTCATTGAGTTCATCAAGCTGTTTAAACAAACTAAATACAGCCTCTTTAGCATCTTTATTGCTCTTGCTATCTGCATATTGCCATTGGGCTAAATCAGGATAAATGAGCAATTGAAAACGCTGTAATAAGCCGTCATTCCCCATCCCTCTAATTGTCTTTTCTAAATAGCTCATTAATTTATCAGGCTGAATACCACCCAATACTGATAAACAGTGATTTTGAATATATCCTGAACCTCTTGTAATACGATCAAATTGATATGAACCTGTGCCGTTCCATCCCTCTAGATAAAATGCTCGTCCTGTATCAGTATCATTTTGATCTAATGAACTGAGTAAGCCTATAAGTTCATCTCGAATGACTAAAATGCCGTTTGGATTACTTCTTTCTAAATCCGCCAATGCTTCGGGTGAGCTGTCATTGGTGAAGTAACGTTTTAATACAGGTCTGTGATTCACTTCGGTTTGCATTTCTGCAATATCTTGAGCGAGTTTTAATTTTTCACTTTCCTCTTTTGCTTTATCTAATTTTTTAACCAGCTCTTTTTCAGTAGATTTAAAAACGATACCTTTGGCAATATTTTCCTTTTGCTCGAGTTCATATTGTTCTTTAGCCTGCAATACAAGTCGATCTAAATGCCGTGTTCCTGCACTTATTGCGGGCGACTTCTTGCTACTCGGTGGCGCAATAATTCCGCCCCATAAGTTAGGTACAATCGAATAATCATCTAATTGTTTAGGCTTGATAGCGACTCTCGCACCAATCAATGCACCCAATGAAGTTAATAAACACACGGCGACTAAATCAAAAGTCATGTTATCCGCTCGTTTGGCTTCATCCGCACAATAGGTATATACATCGGTCGGAAGCATATCTTTTGTAATTTTCTTCACTGGTAATAATTCAGATTTTATTTGTTTGGGTTCTTTCCAAACTTCCTGAAATATTGGTAACACTTGAATTGCCTCACCTATAAACGCTTGTACCTCTTGTGCTGTTTCATATTGTGTAATTTCTATAAAAGTTCCATCACTTCGATACTGGTCTATAAGCTGTACTTTTTGGCTTTGTGCTATTTCGAGTAATATTTCTTTATTTTGTGGTCGTGTCGGGATATATAGCTGTTTATAACCTGCACCCCATAACTGATTTATAACTGCTTCAATTATGTTTAAATCAGCTTGTTTTAATGCAGTATTTGTTGTTTTACACATATCAGGCAATATTGCTAAAACAACAGCATAATCAGTTCTTGCCACGCTAAAAAATTCTTCTAATTCGCGCGCGATTATAACAGGTCTGTCTTTATGCAATTGCCCATAATATGCAAATCCTTTAGCTAAACCTCCATCAGGGAATATTTGAACAGTCTTTTTATCCTGAAGTACCGCACACTGAATCAGTTTTAATTGCCCGTTATAGATTGGCAATATCATTGGGCTTTCATATTTCACGCCATCTATATCAACGACTGTATTATCAATATAGATGGGTTGTTTAGGGCTACCATTTGATTCAATGATAGGGTGACGCATAAATGCGCCGTCCTGTGGATTAAGTCTTATACAATTTGCTAATATATCTTTAGGCTGTTCTAAGCTCGGGCTTTCAAGAGTATCAGTCATGTTAGCCCCCTATAAGCTCATATCGAGCATGAATGCCTTTTCCTGAATCATTATCCTCGTCATGGGTTTTAATATCGTAACCCGCACAACGTAATTCAAAAATCACTGCACTGAGTCGATAGCAATTACATAAGGCAATTGCTTCTCGTTGAGTAATACTTTTACCTTGTTGCAGATGTCGAAGAATATTCGCTTTATGAGTGATACGCATAAATTAAACCTCCTCAGTTGTAAGGCTTAACTTTTGCTTTTCGTGCCATGCCATAAGCTCGGCATAATCGAAGAAAACTGCACTTTGCTTACTTGTTCCCGCCTTAATCGCTTTCGGAAAAGATTCATCTGTACGCTGTAAATGTCGGAGCTTTTCACGGCTGATATCTAAAAGTTCACAAGTTTTTTTGAACTGAAGGCGCAAAGGTGTAATAGTCATAAACATACCTGTATTTGAAAAAGTAAAGGTATTATTTAATTTAATTACAATGATTTAAATGCTTGAGCTAGCTCAATGCACACTTATGTTGCACGAAGTACAGTTTGCTTGATAACAGTATTATTTCTTCTTTTTACTGTATTTTTCACTCAACCAATTACTAACAGTTCTTGGGTCATTAACCCCTATTTCTAGGTAAATCTCCCGAGCACATTGTGCATATGAATGGTATTTCCCCTTTTCATATAGTTCATATGCTTTTGCTTTTTTTAATTCAAAAACCATTTTTCTGGCTTGAGCGCCTTTTTTATGAATATCTACTACATGTTTAGGCTGTTTTTTTAATTTTTGACCTATATTAATTGAGTTTTTTATCCTCTCATTGAGAATATTAATTGCTTGAGCCCAAACAAAAAATCTATCAAATGCTATGAAAAATGTTGAGATTATTTGTTTTGAATCCCTACAAAATTGTAAATTCTCTAAATCGTTTAACAAGCTTTTTTTTTCAAAACAAATATCACTTAAGAGAACTACATCATTAAAATGAATAAAGTATCGCATTGAATTATAAATATTATTTATGTCAACTTTGAGTACTTCTGATAATCCTGTATTTTCTAAGTCTTCATATAAATTATTCCTGAAACCCAGTAATAATTTTGAAAAATCATCCTTTTCAATTTTCATTATTTGGCAAAAAAAATCGTAACTATAATTAAATTGATTTAACGACATTAAGACCATGCTAAAAGATGGTTTATTTTCGTCTAAGCGTAATTCTTCATTAAACTTTTTTAGACTTTTTAGTATTTTTATATCTTCAGTTGTAAGTGAAATTTCAGCCATATTTCTGTCCTATAATTAATTAAACATTTCTTTTAAATTGAATTATTGATTGATCTGCTATTTCTTCTAAATGATTCGCATACCATTGCATCATATTGGCTCTGTCTTGTAAGTACTGAGCCTTGTTATACACGCCTGCTACACCATCTTTTACATGCGCTAAAGCCGATTCAATATGACGCTCATCAAAGCCACGATTATTTAAAAGCGTACTGGCTATATGCCTAAAACCGTGTGGCGTTTGTCGCCCCTCATACCCCATACGGCGCAAAGCCATAATAAAAACCGTATCCGACTTTGGCTTACTCTTATCTGAACGACTTGGAAATAAAAAATCAGAATTAGTATCGTAGCTTTTAAGTTCATTCAGAATTGCTATGGCTTGAGTCGGTAAAGGCACAACATGCTCACGGCGTTTCTTCATCCGTTCTTCGGGTATATTCCATACAGCATTTTTAAAATCAAACTCATCCCATTTTGCGCCGCGCAATTCACTAGGACGACAAAACAGCATAGCAAGCAACTGCAACCCCATACGAACATCCATCGTAGGATAATTATTGATAGCTCTCAGCAATGCAGGTAGTTCTTTTTCGTCTACATGTGCCATATTTGTTTTTTTGCCCTGCTCTAAATATTTCTGAATACCCTCCAAAGGATTGTAATCAATACGACCTGTGACCTTTGCATAATCGTATATATCCCGACACATTGCCCGCATACGATTTACTTGTTCAAAAATGCCTTTCTCTTGTTGTATCCCTTTTAACAAGTTCATCCATTCAATTGGTTTAATCGTTGTATATAGGCGCTTACCAAAAACAGGAAATATGTGCTTTTCCAATGCACCTTTATTGCGTGTCATGGTATCAGCTACCCATGAGTTTAGTTTTGTATCTAACCACTCACGAGCCAGTAATTCAAAAGTCGCATTATTTTGTTCTAGCTCTTGTCTTTTCCGCTCTTGTTTAGAAATGATTGGGTTTTCACCTTTAGATACATCATCTAAAAGCTCTTTGGCTTTTTTACGTGCTAATTGCCCTGCAACTTCGGGATAGCCACCAAGTCCAAGCCACGACCACTTACCATCAGGCTTTTTATATCTCAATTGCCATGACTTGTTACCATCAGGTTTTACTCGAATATATAAACCATTGCCATCAAGCTCTCTATATTCTTTTGATTCAGCTTCAAGATTAGCCAGAACGGTGTCAGATAAAGGACGGCGTTTTATTTCAGTTCTTTTCATTAGCCTTGTATCCCTTGTGTTCAATTTTTTCTCAAGGATACACGTAGGGATACACGAAGCGCAATACTATATGCTTTTATGTTTGGTTATGTTTAGGCAAGAAAAAAGGCCTAAACCCTTAAGATTTAAGCCTTTCCGTTTTATATTCAGTTATATTTCGTCATATAAAACTAGGTATTTGGTGGAGATGGCGGGAGTTGAACCCGCGTCCGCCAGCACTACGCTCGAGAATACTACATGCTTAGATATCGTCTATTGTTTTAACTCTTTGTGACCCGACGAACAGGGTACAAATCGCGATCCTCTAAGTTTAGTACAAAGCCCCGAGGCTTGGCTTTATACGGACTTGTGTGCGTGCGCTTCAGTCGGACTCTCTAACCACAAGTATTCGGAGAGGCGGACAAGCTGCCCTTAGGCAGCTAGAGCGTATGATTCGTCGTTTGCGACTAAAAAATGCAAATTTGATTTACGAGAGAAAATGCGCTCTCGACATGCATCTATGAGTTTCATCACCAGCGTCGAAGCCAGAAACATCCCCAAAGTGAGAGCAATCATAGCATAACTGAATATAAATACGATGTATTTTCTACACATTTACACTTTTGAATGCGCTTAATTACATAATTGCGCTAATATTTTATATTTCAAGACCTCAAAAGAAAAATATATGAGCTATTTACTTGCACTCGATCAAGGGACTACGTCTAGTCGTGCGATTATTTTTAATGAACATGGACAAGTTCAGGCAACAGCTCAACGCGAAACCCATATTCAAACCCCGCATTCAGGTTGGGTCGAGCAAGATGCCCAAGAAATTTGGAGTACCCAAATTGCCGTCGTTCAGCAAGCCCTCGCCTCTGCTCGCATCCTCGCCAAAGACATTAAGGCTATTGGTCTAACCAACCAACGTGAAACCACTGTAGTGTGGGACAAGCGTAATGGTCAACCACTTGCACCAGCCATTGTTTGGCAAGACCGTCGTGCTACAGAATGGTGTGGACAACTCACTCAGCAAAACCTCAATGATCTGATTCATAAAAAAACAGGGCTACGTATCGACCCCTATTTCAGTGCAGGCAAATTAGTTTGGTTACTGGAGCATGTGCAAGGCTTACGTGAGCTTGCAGAACAAGGTTATGTCGCTTTTGGTACGATTGACAGTTGGTTGGTGTGGAATCTAACCCAAGGTGCAGAGCATGTGATTGAAGCCAGTAATGCATCTCGTACTATGCTGATGAACCTGCAAAAACAAGCTTGGGATGAAGAATTACTTGAGCTGTTTAATATCCCACATTCTGTTCTACCTAAAATCATTTCTTCAGATCAATACGTTGCCGATACCGCCACAGGTTTACTCGGCGCAAATATCCCGATTACAGGTATTTTAGGTGATCAACAATCTGCGCTGTTTGGTCAATCTTGCTTTGAAGCAGGCACGGCAAAAAACACTTATGGCACAGGTTGCTTCATGCTGTTCAATACAGGGAATGAAGTTCAATATAGTCAAAATAAATTACTTTCTACACTGGCTTGGCAGGCTCAAGACAAAACTACCTATGCTTTAGAGGGCAGCGTGTTTATGGCAGGTGCCATCGTGCAATGGTTACGAGATGGTTTAGGGATTATTCAAAAAAGTAGTGATGTAGAACGACTGGCATGTCAGGTTGAACATACCGATGGCGTGGTTTTGGTCCCTGCCTTTACAGGACTCGGTGCACCGCATTGGGACAGCGATGCGCGTGCCCTACTCTGTGGCATGTCACGCGGAACCAATAAAGCTCACATTGCCCGCGCTGCTTTGGAGTCCATCGCCTTTCAAGTTTCAGATGTCTTAACAGCCATGCAATCTGACTTAACCAATCCACTCAAAGAGCTTCGTGTCGATGGCGGTGCCAGTAGCAATGATATGCTCATGCAATTCCAGGCCGATATTTTAAACGTGCCTGTATTACGTCCGAAACTATTAGAGTCGACTGCATGGGGCGCAGCCGCTATGGCTGGGTTAAAATCGGGCGTATTTTCAAATCTCGATGAAATTTCAGCATCTTGGAAACTTGAACGGGCGTTTGAACCGAAAATGAATGCCGATCAACGTGAATATCATTTAGCTCAATGGCAATCCGCTTTGAAGCGCGCAAAATCCGACCTTTAATTCTTTAGCTCCTTTTACATCTTTCAATAAAAAACCGCTGCTTAGAGCGGTTTTTTTATGCTTCAGTGCTATTTAACTGATGTTACTTCGTTACATCAGAAGCACAATTTGATTCAACAAAAAGAACGATACGCGCTAAGGTCATCCGCAAGTGTTTGAGGCAGGGCTACTTCTAATCCAAAATGTTTTTGCGATACTTTGAATAATTTGACTTTAGTGAACGAGTTTTGCGGATGGCAATGGTTTTCTTGCGGAGCATTGCTCCTCATTTTGCCTAATGAGAAGCGTGGCTTCGTAAGAGTACCTCCAGCCGAAGGCTAATCCCTTTATTCAAACCCTAGATGTAAGACTCCGTCGAATAGAATTAAAAATCATTTTTAAAATACGAAATTTCTTTTACTGGCCTAAGCTCAATTATTTAATGCGCATGTCCACCACCTACACCCGCTTTTGGACGTGGGCATAGCCAAATGATCAGTGCAGCAAATATAAACACTCCTGCCAAAACTAAAAATACATGATTGGCGGAAAGGGTTAGAGCTTCTTTATCGACCAGACTTGAAATATAACCCAAGGCTGCATCGGAACTCATCCCCGTATTCACCAAGGTATTTTGTACTTCTGTCACATGTAAATTACCGACCATTTCACTGCGTGCCACTTTGGTGTGATCATCCCAAATCGTCACTGCGATAGACGCACCAATTGCCCCTGCCATAGTTCTTAAGAAGTTCATCAGACCTGCGGCAGACGCCATGTCTTGTGGTAGAACAGATGCTAATGCCATATTAGACAAGGGAATAAAGAAAAATGGCACAGCGAAGCCTTGCAGTATCTGCGGCAGTGCCAATGCCATAAAGTCTGCATCCGTGGTCCAGAAGGCACGCATCAGCGTTACTCCGCCCAATATACTTAAACCAAAACTGGCCAAAGCACGTTGGTCGTATTTGGTCGCTAGCTTGGCTACAATTGGCGACATGGTCAAACTGCCCAAGCCCATCGTTGCGGTTAAATAGCCTGCCCACGTTGCCGTATAACCTAAGTTGATCTGTAGCCACTGCGGAATCAATACAATACTGCCGAAGAATGCTCCAAAACCAAAGGCCAATGCCAATACCGAAATGGTAAAACTTCGGTACTTAAATAGCAGTATATTCACTACAGGATACCGTTCGGTCAGCTCCCAAATAGTAAATACAATCAGCCCGACAAAGGCTGTAAGTGCCAAGACCATAATGAATGGATTATTAAACCAATCGCGTTCATGACCGAGGTCTAACATCAACTGTAATGCACCAATCCACAGTACTAATAGCAGCAAACCACCACGGTCAATTTTCAATTTTTCAGTTGGAGTTTCAGCTGTTTTTAATAAGCGCATAGCTGCAATCGCACAACCAATCCCGACTGGAATATTAATAAAGAAGATCCAGTGCCAAGAGAGGTTATCACTAATTGCACCACCCAAGATCGGTCCAAGAATTGGCCCTACAACGGTCGTCATGGCCCACATGCCCATGGCTTGTGATTGCTTTTCAGGTGGGAAAATGCGCATGAGCAAAGTTTGGCTGAGTGGCATAATTGGACCACCAAACAGACCTTGCCCAATTCGGCAAAATACCAACATTTCCAAACTGGTCGATAGACCACAGAGTACAGAAAATAAGGTAAAACCAAATAAACTGACCACAAAGACTCGTACAGAACCAAAGCGTCCCGCCAACCAACCCGTTAAAGGCACACAAATCGCTTCAGCGACCGCATACGAGGTAATGACCCATGTCCCTTGCGACGCAGATACTGCAAGACTACCTGTAATATGGGGCACAGAGACATTGGCAATGGTCATATCCAAAACGACCATAAAGTTCGCCAATGCCAGTACTAAGGCAGCGAGAATCAGACGACCACCTTTAAGGTCTGTCATTTGCATATGCTGATTCATAGGCAATTACTTCGATTTCAAATCAATCGTCGCTTCCATCGACAGTCCCACGCGTAGTGGATGTTCTGCCAATTCTTTCGGATCAAGTTGAATTCGTACAGGTAAACGTTGTACGACTTTAATCCAGTTTCCTGTCGCATTTTGTGCGGGAATCAAAGCAAAGGCAGAACCTGTTCCACCTGAAAAACCTTGTACTGTGCCTTTATATTTGACTTTGTCACCATACAAATCCGAAGTCAGCTCAACTTTTTGACCGGGTTTTACTCCTGCCAATTGGCTTTCTTTAAAGTTAGCATCGACATAAAGCTTTGCAACAGGAACCACCATCATCAGGCTTGTGCCCGGAGCAATACGTTGACCAACTTGTACATTTCGACGCGTCACCACACCATCAAAAGGTGCTTTAATTTGTGTACGTTCTAAATCCAGCTCGGCTTGGACCAAACGGGCTTGAGCCACCAAAACATCTGGGGTTGAGTTTTCATTACTATTTTGAATTAAGGCATCATTGGCTGCTTTATTACTTTGCGCAGCTTTTTGACTGGATTTGGCTTGTGCCACGCCTGCTTGTGCAACTTCAAGACTGGCTTTTGCCGTATTGACTGCACTTTGCGCTGTACTCAATTCTTCTTTTGAAATTGCACCTGAAGCTGCCAATTGTTGACGACGGTATAATTCTTCCTGTGCTTTATTTACATCCGCTTGTGCCTTGTTCGCCTGTGCTTCGGCACTATGAATCGCATCATCACTCACATAAATTTGAGAGTTTAAAGAGCTACTATTTGCCGCAGTTTGCTTATATTGGCGCTTAGCCTTCAGCAATTCTGCTTTGGCCTGTGCTAAGGCAATGTCTGCATCACGTGCATCAATGCTTACCAACACATCGCCTTTTTTCACTTGCTGGGTGTCACTGACCAAAACATCAGACACTTGACCTGTGACCATGGAGGTAATTGAAGCTGTTTCTGCGCCAACATAAGCATTGTCTGTACTGACTGAATTATTTAGAAATATTGACCAAATAAAATAAATCACCAGACCAATAACAACGAGGATTGCCACAATGCCCAAGGCTTTTTTGCGGCGACCTTTTAATTCTTGATCGGTAGGTTGTTCTGACTGCAGTGTTTCTGGCAGCGTACTTGGGGTATCTGTCATAGATTTATCCTAAATCCAGCGGACTTGGTCATGGCATCACGGGCTGATTACAGCCTTTACGACATTGCTGTCAGAATATGGTGTCGATGAGAAAGTCTATCTACTTTATATTTTCGGCATTTTAAAGCTAAAAAATCATATTCTGAGAATAGAAAATGTAACTCTTCAGTCTTTTTTCTCGAACAGCAGGGAAATTACTTCCCATACTGTTGATCAATCAGTCTATTTTATCGCTAATCATAAAGAGTAAAACTGAAACGATACTTAAGTTTAATAGGCATAAGATGCAATAGCCGTCGCGATAGCTTTGCCTTCGTCATTCACCATGGTCATACGCATAGTGCAACCCTTACGTCCTAAGCGTAGCGTTTCTGCTCGAGCAACAAAACGTTGACCACGACCTGGTGCCAAATAATCGACACGCATATCGACTGTTGCAAGACGGGAAACCTTTTTACTGGTTTCAGCCATATCTTCAGGTGTTGCTCGTTTATACAATTCACCCATGGCAGATATACCACCAATACTATCGAGCAGTGTTGCTGCAACACCCCCATGTAAAATCTGAAATGCGACATTACCAATGAGGTTACTGGTCATATCCACCTGTGCTTCAATTTGGTCACCGACCACCACCATACGCATGCCATTGTATTGATAAAAAGGAGATTCGTTAAAAGCCTGTGCAATATTGTCTAATAAGGTGCCAATTTGAATATTCGAGTTTAAATCAACATTTCCTGTCCAACTCTTTGTTACATCTGTCATAGCCTACTCGAATTACGGTCATTAAATAAAAAAATGAATCTGGGTGCGCCAAACTTCAATTATGCGTCTACAATAGTTTAAGTTTAATACTGATCAATGAGATTGTTATGACCTATACGTTCAATCGTCCTGCTTTTCCTGCCACTCGCATGCGTCGCATCCGTAAAAATGACCAACTTCGTGCAATGGTACGTGAAACTCAACTGACGACTGATCACCTCATTTATCCAGTATTTGTTTTGCCCGGTCAGAACCAAACTCAAGACATTCCAAGTATGCCCAATGTGCAACGTTTGTCTGCTGACCTCTTGCTCAAAAAAGCTGAACGCTTACTTGAGTTGGGTGTCTCAAAACTGGCGCTATTTCCAGTCACACCACAAGAAGACAAAAGCTTAACTGCTGAAGCTGCTTGGGATGAAAATGGTTTAGTGCAAAATACCGTGCGCTTACTCAAAAAAGAATTGCCTGAAATGGTACTGATCACTGATGGTGCCCTCGACCCATACACCACACATGGTCAAGACGGCATTATTGATGATACTGGCTATGTCCTCAATGACGAAACCGTTGAATGCTTAATTAAACAAGCACTCAGCCACGCAGAAGCGGGTGCAGATGTAGTTGCGCCAAGCGACATGATGGATGGTCGAATTGGTGCGATTCGCCAAGCACTTGAAGCCAATGGTTATATCTATACCAATATCATGGCGTATTCAGCAAAATATGCCTCAAGCTTCTACGGCCCGTTCCGTGATGCTGTTGGTTCATCATCAAACTTAAAAGGCGGCAATAAATACAATTACCAAATGGATATCGGCAACCGTGCTGAAGCCCTGCATGAAATTGCACTCGATATTCAAGAAGGTGCAGATATGGTGATCGTAAAACCGGGTATGCCGTATTTAGATATCGTACGTGAAGTCAAAGACAACTTTGGTGTGCCAACCTTTGTTTATCAAGTGAGTGGTGAATACGCGATGTTGGCAGGTGCCATTCAAAATGGTTGGCTGTCTGATAGCGTGATTATCGAATCACTGATGAGTTTCCGCCGTGCAGGTGCAGATGGTATTTGGACATACTTCGCAGAAGAAGCCGCACTTAAACTGAAAGACATGAAATAAAGCCATTCCTGAGCCTTCCTATTTTAAAATAGGGAGGCTTTTTTCTAACCGAATGGTTCATCTCGGTTTGTATTTATAAACTTCAAGGACGAAGGTTAAATAAAAAAATTTAACCTCTGATCAATCTCTCAGAAAAAAATCGGTATATCAGAAATGCATATTGCCATCATTGGCGCAGGTGTCAGCGGTTTACTTTCAGCTTTGGAATTGCTTGAACGTGGCTGTTCGGTATCTATTTTCGACCAACAACAAACGGGCTCTGCCGCCTCATGGGCGGGTGGTGGCATATTATCCCCGATGTATCCTTGGCGCTATGCCAAAGCGGTCAATGCCCTTGCCCGTTATGGCAAGCAAGGCTATCTCAAATGGAATGCACTTTTAAAACCTGTAACAGGTATTGATTTTGAAATTCATGAAACGGGCATGCTGATTTTCGATGAAGATGATTCCGACATTGGGCTCAATTATGCAAGCGTTCACCAAGACCCTATGCAGCAAGCCCTGTATTTACAGCATGCACAAATCGAACAGGTCAATTCCCACATTTCGCCTAAGTTTCAACAGGCGATTTATTTTCCACAGCTCGCAAATGTGCGTAACCCGCGCTTATTACAATCGCTGAACGCTTATTTACAGCAACATCCACGCGTAACTATTTTTGAGCACAGCCCTATAACCAAGCTCAATATTGAGCAGCAGCGTATTCACGCGATCTCGACTAAAGATGGGCAACAACATCATGCTGATCATGTTGTTTTGGCAACAGGTGCTTGGTCTGCGCAGTGGAGTAAACAACTGGAAATTGAGATTCCTGTAACACCTGTACAAGGGCAAATGTTGCTCTTTAAAACGCCAAAAGACTGGTTACCCACGATGTGCATGAATAAAGTCATGTATCTGATTCCACGCCAGGATGGTCATATTGTTTGTGGTTCAAGCATGCGCCAATGTGGTTTTGACACTCAAACGAACGCTGAAACGCTGGCACACATCAAAGCATCCTGTTTGGACATGGTGCCCGAACTTGCTGAATTTCCGATTATTCAATCTTGGGCGGGTTTACGTCCCTCTTCACCGCATGGCGTACCGTATATTGGGAAAATGCCGAATATTGATAATCTATGGGCAAATTTCGGGCATTTCAGAAATGGGCTCTGTATGGGACCTGCATCCGCTCAACTTCTGGCAGAGTTAATGATGGGTGAAACAACATCCTATAATGCTGCTGACTATACGCCAGAGCGCTTATATCAGGACGCATTTTCAGGATCAGACCAATACACAGCGATTCTCTGAAAAATTATTGCAGCAAATGTTTCAAAGCTTCGGCGAGTGTTGGATATTTAAACTCAAAACCTTCTGAGGATAAGGCAGCCGGTTTGACAAATTGACCATTTAAAATCAATTGCGACTGCTCCCCTAACATCAGCTTAAAGACGATGCCGGGTACATTAAATAAAGGTTTTTTCTGTAACTGACGTGATGCAGTTAAGGCAAATTGTGCTTGCGTGGTGCGCTCTGGAGCAACCACATTATAAATTTTACTGCGTGCAGATGGTACGCCCTCAAGCTGCCGCTGTTTATTGGCCTCTTTCATCAAATACAAGATCACTCGAATCACATCCTGCACATGCACCCAAACAAAAGGCTGGCGACCATGACCAATTTTATTGACTAGATTGAGTCGAATAGGCTTTAACATTTGCGGCAAAATGCCACCACCTGCCGCCAATACCACCCCCAATCGAATAATGTGCGTATTTTGCTCAGGATATAACTGTATTGTTTGCTCCCAGCGTTGACACAATTCAGACATAAAAATTGCTTGAGATTGGGCTTGCTCATCACAAACTTGCTGCCATTGCTCATTCACATCAATGCCGTAATAGCCCACAGCAGAGCCAGAAATAATGCGTTTCGGAAAAATTTTACGCTTACGCAAATATTGATACAATGCTAGGGTCGTGTTGACCCGACTATCAATGAGTTGCTGTTTACGTGCCTCAGTCCATCTGCCCTGACCGATACTTTCGCCCGCCAAGTTAATCACATAATCAATCCGATCATGCGGAATTTGATCAAGCTCCTGCACCCAGGTCACATTTGGTGATTTTGAAATTCGTCCCGCCTTACGGGTCAGTCCAATAATTTTATAATCCTGCGCCAAAAGTGCGGGAATCAAATGCGAACCAATAAAACCGCTACCACCGGTCAGTAGCACAGTAGGCTGATGCATAGTCTGTTCTTTTCGTAAAGTCTAGGCCTTATCTATAGAACATGTTCCTGCATCGTTCAAGCTTTAAGCACTAAACTTTTTAATTGCCATGCGCTTGGCCAGTGGCCCATAAAACCAGTAAGTTAATAAATACAACGGAATAGCCATAAGCAGGAGCATAATAAGCATGATGCTCATAAACTGAGGATTTTGGACATACAGTAATAAATTTTGCCAAATTTCAGGATCATTGCGTGAAAAAATGGCAATACCCATCAGCAAAAAGGCCAAATTGTAGAGCCAAAAAATCAGACTAAATCCTAACGTTATTTTTTTGCGTTCAGATTGAGTTGGTGCACGTTGAGTTTTCTTCAAAAAGCGAAACAGCACAAAAATCATAGCTACAAGATAAGGTACAATCGTTAAAATACCACCAACACCTTGTGGTAGTAACGCTGCGACCACACCACAAATGCAGGTCATCGCAAAGCACATAATGAAAAACATTAAAAAATAACGTGTTAGAGACACCATTTCGATGACCAATATATAAATTTGAATTTATTATAAAAAAAAATGAACTTTTTTTCATTTTCTTGTCAACCGATCTGTAAACGGCTGCGTTATATAGGGTACAAGGTCTGTAGCAACCGATGATTTGGACGGCATCCACAATGTTTCGGTGACCTTTTACTTAAAAGCAATAAGCTTCATTTTGAACTCGAGTCATGTACAGCAGCCATCACTTCAGTTCAAAATAGATTTTTTGACCGACGATTTCATCATCACTCGAATCGTCGGTCTTTTATTTTGTGGCTACCTTTATTTTAACCCTTTTCATACACATAAAAAAATAGTCGATGAATACACCGACTAAATTTCATTGTTGTAAAACCACCATTTTGTCATTCAGTATCTAGGCTTTAAGCCGCATAATAACGATTTCGTCCCTGATGCTTCGCCACATACAAGTTCTTATCTACTTGATCTAGAAATTGCATTCGATTATCTAATTCAGTTGGTGTGATGGTTTTAATCCCCATACTGAGCGTGACTAAATCCGATACTGCTGAAGCTTTATGTGGCAAACGAGCCGCTTTTACCGCATCCATGATTCTATCCGCCATGAGTCGGGCCGCCGCTTCATTGGTTTCGGGTAAAATCCATGCAAACTCTTCGCCGCCATAGCGCGCAACTAAATCACGTGGACGTGAGCAACAAGATTCTAAACTTTTGGCAATTTGTCTTAAGCACGTATCACCAATCACATGACCATTCAAATCGTTATATTGTTTAAAATAATCCAGATCGAGCAGGATTAAACTTAAGGGCTTTTGCATGCGAATGGCATTTAACCATTCCCGTTGATAAAACTCATCAAACAAACGACGGTTCGCAATTCCTGTTAAACCATCTTTATAAGAATACTCTTCAAGCTGACGTTGCAGCTTTTGCAGTTGTTCTTCCTGTTTTTTTCGTTCCGAAATATCAAACATAAAGCCAACTAAAGAATCAACCTCTCCATTTTCATTTCGCACCACGTGTACAACATCTCGTACCCATAAATAAGTTCCATCAGCTTTTAAAGCACGATAGTCCGCCTCATGGTCAATACCTGCAATTGATTGTGCAACACAGGTATTTACAACACGATCTCGGTCATCATCGTGCATACGATCAGCCCAGTCTTGCACGGTACGCCAAGTATTTTGTTTCCAACCCAACAACTTTTCAATTTGTGGTCCAACATAGGTATACGCTTTGCTTTCCCAGTCAATCGACCAGGGAATGGCTAAAGTAGACTCGAGCAGGGTTTTGTACACCATACTGCTTGCGAGTTTTTCTTCATCAAACGGATTATTTGGCATGAAAGTTCTCCATTTTCCCCAAAAGGTGGTCAAATCGACCTAAATAACATTAATGACTGATTTACAGGATTCCAACAAAAAATAATATCCCCTGTTCTTGGTATTTCTTAAGCTATTAGATTAATACTGAGTATTAAATATCGAATAAATCACTTATTTATATAAAAATATAGGATAGTTCTCATGAATCAACTCAGTTACTTTGAAATTCAATCTTCCAATCCTGCACGTGAAGTTACATTTTACCAAGCAGTTTTCGGTTGGACCTTTACCGAAATTAAGGGGCTCCCGATTGAATATTATCAAATTGAAACCCCTAGTGTGCATGGCGGTTTATTAGCACGTCCTGCATCTACACCACCAACTCACTGTGGTACCAATGCGTTTACCTGTAGTTTTGAAGTCGAAAATTTTGACCAAACGGCTGCCATAATTTTAGCCAATGGTGGTCAAGTCGCCATGGAAAAATTCGCGATTCCTGGTCGTTGTTGGCAAGGCTATTTTTTAGATGCTGACCACAATACCTTTGGATTAGTACAAGTAGATGAAAATGCCCAATAAATATAGTTAATGAAGTCAAATAGCCCGAGTATCTTGCGCTAACAAAGCCACAGCTACTTGCTCAGTCATGTCTAAACGATACAAAGCAGACAAGATAACCAGAACCGATCAAAATCCAATTTGCTGAGACTAAATAGAAATGAAACTGGCTTAGCAGTTGCAGTTCGTACATAAGCCATTGAGATAAATATTCTTTTTACGACATCTGTTGTCGCATAGATCAGTTGTCACAAGTTTCAAGCATGAAATTATGCTAAGTTATGACAGGCATATTATTGTTTTGAGTTCACATGACTGTACGCTTTTTTCATACTTCGGATTGGCATTTGGGGCAATTTTTTTACAATCACGCACGGGACTATGAACACGAGCAGTTTTTAACATGGCTATTAGAACAAATTCAGCTTGAACAGCCGCATGCCCTGCTCATTGCGGGGGATATTTTTGATGTCATTAATCCTGCATCAAAAGCCCAAAAACAACTCTATCAATTTTTAGCCGATGCACATGAACGTGCACCACACATGCAAACCCTGATGATTGCGGGCAACCATGACTCAGGTTACCGTGTCGAACAAGTTCAACCCCTACTTGATAAATATCATGCGAAAGCCGTTGGGGTCATTAAATGGACAGAAAATCATTGCCTAGATTTAGACACCTTATTACTTCCAATTTATGATGCAGAGCAAAATATTGTTGCATGGTGTTTGAGCCTGCCCTTTTTACGAAGTTCTGAAATTACAGGCACCTACAATGAACATACGCAAAACAGTCAAAGTGCAATCGCCTATTTACATCAACAACTGATTGCCGAAGCTAAAGCACGAAAAACACCTGAACAAGCATTAATTCTGATGTCACATGCACATATGCAAGGTGGAGAAGTTTCAGATTCTGAGCGTTCCATTATCATTGGCAATGAAGAAGCGCTTTCAACGGCCTTATTTGACGACATCATTGATTATGTAGCATTGGGTCATTTACATAAACCGCAAAAGGTTGGTTCAGAACACATCCGCTATAGCGGCTCGCCCATTCCATTATCCTTTAGTGAAATTAATTATCCACATCAAGTTCTTAAAGTTTCGATTGATCCGTCAAAACAGGAAAACCGTCTCCAATATGAAGCTTTAAAAATTCCACGCGCAGTTCATTTACACCGTATTAAAGGTGATATTGATGAGGTCATTGGCAAACTTAAAGCCTTAGCTGCGGGTGAAATTGCAGACATTAACCAACGTGAATATATTGAAGTGGAATATCACACTGATGCTCCGCCACCCCCCAATTTACGCCAACAATTTGAAGACGCTTTAGCACCCAATCGCTATCGATTAGTGCGGATTCAACGCAAATATTTAGCATCTGATGCTGAGCAGTGCCAAGAATCTCAAATTAGCCTTGAACCGCCAACTCCTGAAAAATTATTCCAACAAATTTGGGCGAAACAAGGTTTTAGTGCCGACGAGGAAGTGTTGCGGGACTTCATGAGTTTGGTACATGAAGCAGAACAACAATCGAATGAAGATAGCCACTAAGCGAATTTAGAGAAAAAAATGAAAATCTTATCTATTCGAATTAAAAATTTAGCATCTTTGGGTGGCGAGCACTTTATTGATTTTGAAGCACAGCCTTTGCTAAACGCTGGACTTATTGCCATTACAGGTAAAACTGGTGCAGGGAAATCAACTATTTTAGATGCCATGTGTCTGGCACTGTTCAACCAAATTCCACGCTTTAAACATAGCGATGCCAAGCTCTTAGACAATGACGGCACGACCAGTATTTCCACTAATTTCACCAGTAATATTTTACGTCGTGGCACAACCCAAGGCTTTGCTGAATTGAATTTTATGGCACAGGATCAGAAAATATATTCTGCGCGTTGGGAGGTCAAACGCTCACACAATAAAGTGAATGGCAAACTGCAAAAAGCTACGCGTACTTTGCGTTGCTTAAGTGATGGTAATATTGTTGCAGACCGAGCGACCACATTTGATGAGTCCATCAAGCGGATTACCCAGCTGAGTTTTGCCCAATTTACCCGTGCTGTTTTACTGGCTCAATCTGAAGTGACAGCATTTTTACAAGCACGTGATGATGACCGTGCTGAGTTACTTGAATATCTCACCAATTCGAGTATTTTCGCCAAAATTGGAGCACTCGCCTTCCGTAAAAAAGAAGACATTAGTCAGCAACGCCGTAAACTTGAAGATGTTGTTGGTCATTTAGAGCTACTGTCCGAAGAGCAAATTACACAACTGCACACTGATTTCAGCCAAGCACAGTATCGCTTCAAACAAACTGAACTACAGTTACAACAGCATCAGCAAGAGCAAAAATGGTTTGAACAACAAACTAAGCTCAATGTCGATATTCAGCAACGTCAACAACTGCTCGAACAATGTAAGCAACAGTTATTAAATTTAGCGCCTGAGCACGCACAGCTACAGCAACTTGACCGGTTTGCGACGATTCGTTCATCCGTTGCTGCTCAGCAAAAACTTCAACTTGAACAGAGTCAATACAGCCAAAAAGTTCAGGTGATGCAGCAGCAATTTGCAATCGTTGAACAAAACCACCTCATTGAATCGCAGCGTTTTCAGCAAGTCGATGAGCAATTTAGTTCACAACAACATTTTGAACAACAACATTACCAAGCTTTAAACCAAGTCCGCCAATCTGTAGAACAGCGGAAATTTATTAAAACTGCATTTGAGCAAGGTTTGGATGTTTTAGAACGTCAACAAAATGCACTCATACCACTTAATCAACAACATGCTCAATTCTTACAAACGATTCAGCAACAAGATGTAGAGATTCAGCAGATCCAACAGCAGTTGAACACTAGTCAGCCATTTTCGGTACTTGATGATGGTTTAAATGCACATATCCAGCAATTAAATCAATTTAATCAGCAATATTCACTGCTTAGCCAACGCATCGGGCACATGGAAACAGCTCAGCAAAATCTTATTGAATTGAATAATCAACACACTGAATTATTTAAACAATTTGGCTCGGTTGAGAACATTGAAGCGAAACTCACTGAATCAAATCAATTACTCGCAAATAATCAGCAGAAACAAAAACAATCTGCACTGATTCAGCAAAAACTTGAGTCATGGCTAGAACTCAAACAGAGTACAGCGCAAATTCAGCATAAGCAGCATGAAGCCGAAACCATTCTGCAAACAACTCAGCAGCAAACTGAGCTGAGTGAAATCCAATTTAAGCAGGCACAATCTGAACGTGAGCAGTTGCAGCATTTATTGCAACAGCAACGGCTTTTACATGCAGAAAATATTGAACAACTACGTGAAACACTGGTTGATCAGCAACCCTGTAGCGTCTGTGGTAGTACAGAACACCCCTATGCGCTAGAGCATCCAGATTTATCTAAAGCTTTGTTTCAGTTACAAGAACAACAAGAGCAACAGGCTCTTCTGTCTGAGAAGCAGTATTTTGAACAATGGCAACAACATCTTAAGCAGTTCAACCAACAACTTGCCGCACAGCAACAGCTCAAGCATCAATTGGAACAGGCTCAGCAACAGATCCAACGATTGCAAACCGAAGTTAATTCGGCAATGTCTCATGCAGAATTGGTCCTAAATTTAGAACAGACCGATGCACAGCTTCGTGCAGTAGTCGATTCATTCATCAGCAATTTATTAAAACAACAACAGGCTTTTATTGAGCAAAATTCTACGTATGCGCAGGCTTTGAAACAACTGAATCAGCTCAACCTCGATATTCAAAACCTTGAGCATGTCTTGAACCAGCTACAGCAATTGCATCATCAAGTTGAACATCTTTTCAATATTGAATCGCGGATAAAAGCGCTTAGTGAACAACAACCCGAAGTGGCTGCACAGCAGCTGATCCAGCAACTAACCACACGGTCAGATCAGTTACAGCAGTTACAGCACATCCAGAACCAGCAACAACAACTGACACAGCAAAGTGCCTTGCTTGATGAAAAAATTAGCCAACTCAAAGTCAAGATTGAAGAAAGCACACGACATAATCAGCATCTTCGTCAGCAAGGCATTGAAAACAATGATCAAGCTGCAGAAGCGATCTTTGCTATGTGCCAAACACAGATCAGCAAACCGCATGAATGGCTAGCGCAATTTGATCAATCACGTTTAGCATTGCAAAATCAACATCAGCAAGCCAAAGTTCATTTTTCATCAATACATCAGCACTTTGAACAGCAGCGCCAGCAACTCGATCAATTAAAAACCCAGACTCAACAAGTCGAGCAACAACACATTCAAGTTCAACAAGATATTCAGCATTGGCTGAATGCACATGCAGACTTTAACCATGATTTGCTCATTGAGCTAAATCAAATACCGATTCAACACGTTCAAGCATTGCGGGTAAAATTACAGCAGGCAGAACAGGCGCAGTACGAAGCACAATCCAGTCTCAAGGTCTTACAAGATCAATTTGAACAACATCAGACACAGCAACCTAAACTGAGTCTCACAGAATTACACACGCAGCTAGAAGTATTACAAGCGCAATTTGAACAACAGCAAAATGAGCGTGATGCATTAAAAGTTAAAATTGAAATGCATCAACAAACTTTGATTAAGCAGCAGCAATTTGCGAATGAAATTGCCAAAATTCAAATTGAGGAAACGCGTTGGAATAAAATTTCCAGTTTGATTGGCGATGCCAAAGGCAAGGATTTCCGTGAGTTCGCACAACAATATAATTTAGATATTTTAGTGGAGTATGCTAATCAACAGTTGGCATTGCTGTCACAGCGTTATACTTTAAAACGTCTTGAGAACTCACTTAGTTTGGGCATTATCGACCACGACATGGATGGTGAATTACGTTCGGTCTCTTCGCTGTCTGGCGGTGAATCATTCCTAACTGCCCTTGCACTTTCATTGGCAATTGCCAATATGGCTTCAGGCTCAATGAAAATTGAATCTCTATTCATTGATGAAGGCTTTGGTACGCTAGATGCATCATCCCTACACATGGTGATGAATGCGCTCGATCAGTTGCAAAACCAAGGACGTAAAGTCGTGCTCATTTCGCATATTCAAGAAATGCACGAACGCATTCCAGTGCAAATTCAGGTGAATCCAGTCGGTGCAGGTGCCAGTACCATTGAAATTGTATGTTGAGTTTCTGAGTAAGTGGTTAATGAATTTAACTACGCGTGATATTGACGATATTCAGAATACGAAAGCTGATTAGAAAGCAAAGGCTGAATGGATTTTTCCACTCAGCCCTGATTTTCTTGACTTAGGAATGGCAAAGAAGTGTATGGTCCTACATCCACCTTAATCCGCAGGAAAAGCATTTGGTGGTGGGGCATATTGGCTTGTAGGTTTAACTTTATCTCGTGGTGCATTTAGCTCATAAATGACTGTACCAATGACACCTGTATTGTTAATCGAGCCACTGGCAGAGTGCGCTGCATATGAATCTTTAGGTTTACTGAAGGTAAATGAAGCCACTGCACTATTGCTTTTACGGAACCCTTCAATATCCAAATGACTATAAGGCCACAGTACATAACCACTGTTGTAACGTGATGCACGCTGTCCATTCAATACATCTAAACCATCTACACTTGCTACAACTTCAAAGGTTTGTGCACTGTTATTGGTATAATGCAAAACATAGCTTTGGCCTTCATTAGCAGATAGAAAGTATTGCTGCCCATCTCGATATAACACTAAATTACGTCCACGCTCGTCTTGCACTGAAAAGCTAACTTTGCCCGCCGCCAAGGAAATGCTGTTAATACTACGCCCTGAAAAGTCTTTTTCTGCATAACGGATTTGCGACTCAGCGATAGGCGTTGAACTTAAGCGTTTTAAATTGACGGGTTTAACCGATGAACTAATTTCATCCCCCCATTTCGTTCCAAGACGCTGCTCATCCTTAACTTTACTGTTGCCCAAAGAAGCTGAAGTTTGACTGGCAGTCATGCTCGGTGTAGGTACTTGAGCCATTTCACTTTCAACTTGAACATTCGAACTCATGTCATCTGCTGATTGCTGAACTGGTGCCGAACTACAGGCCGATAAAATTAAACTAAAAAAACCGCCCAACAAACTCCAAATCACGATCCATCTATTTTTCATTGCTCTACCCTTTATTAGAATACTTATCCTGCCAGTATAAAAAACGAGGCTGAACAATAGTGCTGCAAATTGTTGACTTATGCTAAGCACTGTAACCAACAGCAGGATCAGATTCATCCGAATAACACGCAGCTTAAATTCAACTAACCCAGAATTTGATTGCATTCATGATTGGAATAATTAGGCCCTAAAAATATTCCCCAATACGTTCAAATTAAGGTAGTAATGAACACAATCAAATTTGCATTGTGTCATCTGCTATTCTGAAATTTTACGCAGCGTTAGGATTTGTTCGCTACGTCCAAATGGGCCTTTAACATCATGTAGGACTGAGCTGGTTAATCCGATTCCGTCATCACCATATTGCTGCACAGTTTCTAAACCTAGCCACTGCCCCTGCGGCATTCGATGTAAATGAATCTGAAGGTCTAAATTTGGAAAACCCCATTTAAACGGCCTATCTTGACGTAGCACAATGCCATTTGCTGTATCAACCAACCCCATTAAACGTACGAAGTCACTACTCGTTTCACCCTCAATCATTTCATAAGGTGTGTTTAACCAAACAATACCCCGACCTGCTCGTCGTTCATGGCTTCGTGCCTCAATAGAGTGAATAAAACCACCGGGCCATTGACGGATCCCCTCCCAGAGAGGCGCTAGTTCAGGTCCATTGACCGACTGATCTTCAAGTCCATGAGCGATTTGACTGTTTTGCGTCATCATGCGCCACGTTCGCGCCACAATACAAATTTTGCCGTGGGCACGCATTTCAGACTCAATCAACTCAATGGTTTTACCCGGGCGTATCACCCTACTGACTATTTCAAACTCTCCCGCAGGAATTAAGCCTAAAATATCCAAACTAATTCGCCCTATGCGCACATCTTCACGGGGTAAAAATCGATCTAATTCCGCGCAGATAATGCCTGTTGCAGGTGCCATATGCTGCTCATGTTCATTCCATGCGCCCTGTGCTAAAACTGTTGAACGATAATGTGCTGTGACAATGCCTTGCGCATCCGTTTTGCGCTGAATCAGTTGATAATATGCCGTCATGAACTTTCCTGTTTGTCCAAAAATCAAATCACTTTCATCTCAAAATGTGCGTGACATCCTGCTTGTTTTGTACGCAACTTTGCTGGAAAGTTCAATTTTAAAGCCCAAATTTGAACCCGAGGGTTCCAAAATTTGAGAAAGAGGAAATGATGTGCTTATTTAAATTATTTTGATTGAAATACTTTTTTAGCTTTGCGTTTTGAAATAATTTCGAATTTAGCAAGCGCATAAGGCACCTTGTTCTCAGCACCTTGGCACTTGCATAGTCATTATTTAGAATAATCGCGTGCACCAAATAAGGCTGTGCCTACACGCACCATCGTTGAGCCTGCGGCAATGGCATCAACCATATCGCCCGACATTCCCATACTTAAAGTATCCCAATCTTCAGGGTGAGCATGCCCTGCTTTGACTTGCTCAAAGAGTTGCCGAGCATCAAAGAAAGCCTGAGTATTGTTAGGCGCAGGAATCACCATGAGCCCGCGCAATTTTAAATTTGGTAATCGACTCATTTGACGAACCAACTCTGCTACTTCAGCAGGTGCACAACCATCTTTTGAATCTTGATCATCAATATTCACTTGTAGACAAATATTTAATGGCTGTTGTGACGCGTCACGTTGAGCTGATAAACGCTCTGCGATAATCAAACGATCGACGCCATGTACCCATGCAAAGCTTGAAGCCAAATGTTTGGTTTTATTGCGCTGAACATGTCCAATAAAATGCCATTCGATGTCTAAATCCGACAAGATAGCGATTTTATCTAAGGCTTCTTGCAGATAATTTTCCCCAAATGCCCGTTGTCCTGTTGCATACATTTCTTTTAATATTTCAGCAGGATGGGTCTTAGAAACCGCCAATAAGCTCACGGCATCTACATCTCGCTTAGCCTGTAAACTCGCCGTGGCAATTTGCTCTAAAACTTGATTTCGTGCTTCTTGAAGTGTATTCATTGACGGGGTTCTCATTTCATTCATCTTTTTTTGCATTGCCCTGCAACTAAGTGTTGGTTAAGCTGTGGGAAAGCCTTATTATTCTATCAAAATAATTAAGATTTAATTTTAACTTTATCTCGGGGATCTTATGGACATTACAGAACTGTTGGCCTTTGCTGCCAAAAATAACGCTTCCGATTTGCATTTATCTTCTGGTATGCCACCAATGATTCGTGTGGACGGTGAAGTACGTCGTATTAACTTACCGGCACTTGAGCATAAAGAAGTTCATAAACTTGTTTATGACATCATGAACGATAAACAACGTCGTGATTACGAAGAAAAATTAGAAACTGACTTTTCATTTGAAGTACCGGGCGTAGCGCGTTTCCGTGTGAACGCATTTAACCAAAACCGTGGTGCTGGTGCTGTATTCCGTACCATTCCATCAAAAGTACTCACCATTGAAGACCTTGGCATGGGCCAAATCTTTAAAGATATTTGTGAATATCCACGTGGTATTGTTTTGGTGACAGGTCCAACAGGCTCAGGTAAATCAACAACACTTGCAGCGATGGTCGACTACATTAATGACAATCGCTATGACCATATTTTAACGGTTGAAGACCCAATCGAATTTGTGCACGAATCTAAAAAATGCTTGGTCAACCAACGTGAAGTCCACCGTGACACCCACGGCTTTAACGAAGCACTTCGTTCTGCACTGCGTGAAGACCCGGATATTATCCTTGTCGGCGAGATGCGTGACCTTGAAACCATTCGCTTGGCACTTACTGCTGCGGAAACAGGTCACTTGGTTTTCGGTACACTACATACCACCTCTGCGGCAAAAACCATTGACCGTGTGATCGACGTATTCCCAGCGGAAGAAAAAGACATGGTCCGTGCCATGTTGTCAGAATCACTACAAGCGGTAATCTCGCAAACCCTATTAAAGAAAAATGGTGGTGGACGAGTTGCAGCACATGAAATCATGATTGGTATTCCCGCAATTCGTAACTTGATTCGTGAAAACAAAGTGGCACAAATGTATTCTGCGATTCAAACGGGTGCCAACTATGGTATGACTACGCTAGATCAAAGCCTTAAAACTTTAGTATCGAAAGGGATTATCAGCACACAGACTGCACGTACTGCGTCTAAGCAACCAGAATCTTTCCTATAAAAAAAATGTAGCTGTATTTGGGGATTTTTTATGGACTTTAATGGCTTACTCAATTACATGATTGAGAAAAAAGCATCTGACTTATTTATTACGGCAGATGTTGAACCATCAATTAAAATTAACGGCACCATCATGCCGATTGGTTCAACAAAACTTCCGGGGCCTACGGTGGGTCAAATTTTAAATTCCATTATGTCTGAAAAACAGCGTAAGGAATTTGCAGATACCCGCGAATGTAACTTTGCTATCAGTAATACAGATAAAACCGCTCGTTTCCGTGTCAGTGCATTTCAGCAACGCGACCAACCGGGCATGGTGCTCCGTCGTATTGAAACCATCATCCCAACCATGGATGAGTTGAAGTTACCACCGATTCTCAAAGAATTGGCAATGACCAAACGTGGCATCATCATTTTTGTTGGTGCAACAGGTACAGGTAAATCGACTTCACTTGCATCGATTATTGGCTATCGTAATCAAAATTCACACGGTCATATCATTACTATTGAAGACCCAATCGAATTTATTCACGAGCATCGTGGTTGCATTATTACCCAACGTGAAGTGGGTATCGATACTGACTCATTTGAAATTGCCTTAAAGAACACACTGCGTCAGGCACCAGATGTCATCTTGATCGGTGAGATCCGTTCTCGTGAGACTATGGATTATGCCATTGCCTTTGCAGAAACGGGTCACTTGGTATTTGCGACGCTGCATGCCAACAATGCCAACCAGGCCATTGACCGTATTATTCACTTCTTTGAAGCAGATCGTCATGGTCAATTGTTTATGGATTTATCCTTGAACTTAAAAGCCATGGTTGCACAGCAGTTGATTCCAACCATTGACGGTAATTCACGTCGTGCTGCGATTGAAATCCTCATCAATTCACCGTTAATTTCAGATTTAATCCGTAAAGGTGAAGTCCATGAAATTAAGGACTTGATGAAACGTTCTCGCGAGCTCGGTATGCAGACTTTCGACCAAGCCTTATATGATTTATATCGCGCGAAGCAAATCAGTTATAAAGATGCGTTAAAGCATGCCGATTCTCCAAACGACTTGCGTTTACAAATCAAGTTGGCAGAAGAAGGTGGTGAGCATTTACTGCGTGCCAATTCAAATATTACCTTTGATGGCCAGCACTAAAATAGATCATGCTTCAGACATAAAAAAACAGACTTCAAATGAAGTCTGTTTTTTTATCCATTTTCAGGATTATTTTTTGCGGTAAGCATCCTGACATTCAGGCGCATCACAGTAGCCGTATAAGTTAAGTGAGTGACCCGTTAACTCAAAACCGAACTTTTTAGCAACTTCATGCTGCTCATGTTCAATTACGTCATTTGTGAACTCAACCACTTTATTGCAGTTTTGGCACACAATATGGTCATGGTGGTCTTCTTGCATAATTTCAAAAACAGAATGATTGTTCTCAAAATGATGACGTTGAATAATACCTGCAGCTTCAAACTGTGTTAACACGCGATACACAGTTGCTAAACCCACATCTTCACCCTGTTCGAGTAAAGTCTTATAAATATCTTCCGCACTTAAGTGATGTTGTCTTGAATTTTCAAGTAATTCCAATATTTTAATTCGTGGAAGTGTAACTTTAAGTCCAGCTTTGCGTAAATCTTGGTTTGAAATAGGCATGAAAAAAGGTCTCTCAACAAAATTAAAGTTGGAATATGCAACAAAGTTTAGATGCAGTATGATCTATCCTTGGATCAAATGCATCATAATTAATTTGGGATAGTTTAGCAAAATGCAAAAAATCATGCTGACGTTATTCGTCACTTCATTGCTCGTAGGCTGTTCGACCTTGGGCGTTTATAAAGTTGATATTCCTCAAGGTACACCGTTAACTCAAGCACAAGCGTCTAAAATTCAAGTGGGAATGAGCCACCAGCAAGTTCGCTTTTTGCTAGGTAGTCCAACTGTTGCAGATCCGATGAATCCGTTACGTTGGGACTACATTTATAAGTATACCCCAGGAACATATGCTAAAAAAGCCAAGATTCCTGCAGCGCATGGTCAACACTTAAAAATCTTCTTTGACCAAAATGGTATTGTGCAAAAAGTTGAAGGTCTAGAAACAATTCCAGAATCTCAACCCGGTCTACCAGGTTCTAAAGAAGCGATTTTAACTGCGCCACCACTATAGTCTGTTTCAAATAAAAAGAAACCCCTAACGAAAGGGGTTTTTTTTATGAGTACAATTGCTTAAAGCGATTGCCTCGACAATAACGTCCTACTGGATTTTTCTTAGCACGATTACGCCGAATATCCTTAGGATTAATGGTTAAAGCCCGATAAATTTCAACCCGATCCCCCACCTCAAGCACCTGAGCAGAATCTTTAATGCGAACACCAAAAATACCTAAATTTAATTGTTCAGGTAATTCGACTTGCTCACGGATACCACTTTGCTCAATCGCATCATGTGCGGTCATGCCTTGAGTGTATGCCAGCGGAATCAGAATTTGTTGGGTGGTACCTGCATAGGCAACCCAGACTTGCAACTGCTCAGACATTAGAATAACTGTCCAATCACAGCAACCAATGCCAAGATAATGGATAAGGGCAAGACAATACGTACTGCAATACGCCAAATGTTATAAAACGCTTCATTACTAAAATTCATGGATTTGCGTAAATGGCTGATCTTCATAATCCAACCTGCGAAAATCGCATAAATTAAGCAAATCATCAGGCCCCAAATCAATAATGCAATATTGAACACTGGTACCATGACATGAGCTGCCCACACAAACACAGCAATCAACGTGATCAACCATTGCACCACAACCGCCAATTGGCGCTGTTGAAGCTGCTCACGGGCCATTTGAATCAATAATGCAGCACCTGTGACTAAACTCAGCGCTAAAGCCAATGCAGGCACTTGTGCTTTTGCAGCAAAGAAAGCAAAAGCTACAACCGCCAACAATTGTGCAATCCAAATTGGAAATACCGTCTTTGTCGCAATCTCTTGTTGCTTAACTGCCGCAATACTTGATTGCCAATACAAGCCCAGACCTAAGCCACTTGCCACCAATGCTAAAACCGTTGCATTTCCCCACTCGCTAAATTCGAGGGTGGTTATTTGCCATGCGGGTAAAGTTGTCCCCATGACATTGGCTAAAACCAATGCGGCAAGCACACCAACAGCAGTAATTAAAATTAAGACTTGTCGTGGAAGCAGTGAAAGTGCAAAAGCAACGACAGCAAGCACTGCCAAAATCACACTATAGGTAGTAGCACCATTAACAGCAAAGTTACCCACATATTGTGATGCAGCCGAAAGCATGCCACCTGCTAAAAAAGGAATAAATACGACTGCAAGCCAACCGACCAAACGCCATTTGGGTGAAGCATCGGCATCACGTGTCAGGGTTGAAAGGGCTTGAACAGCAGTAGTTTTAGAGCGCTTCGCTAATGCAATTTCTAGGTAACATACGGGTAAGGCTAAAATAAGCATTGTGCCTAGCCATAACAGCCAGAAATCAAGCTGACGTTCAATCTGAATACCTGTTACCGGTGCTAAAGTCGCAATAATGATAAAAGATACACAGAACGCCATCAGTGGCGATAACCATTTCGACATCGCATTGTCCTGCATGACAAATTCCTTTGAAAATTCTAGCGCTATTTTGCCTTGCTGAGCTTTGAAAATCAAAAACAAAAAGCAAATCACCTCGAGGGTGATTTGCTGCGCTAATTTTTTATAAGATTTTAATTCTTTTTATCTCGTTTTTCCGTGTTATGAAAAGAAACGAGCAAACCAGTTCTTACCTTTTTTCTTCTCTTTTTCTTTAATGATGCCCATCATATTTTCTTTCACAGCACCTACATAATCTGCATCATCGTGTTGAATATGGTTAATCAGCCATTTTGAAAGTACTTCATGTAATTCACTTTCAATCGCTTGACCTAATTCAAAACGGTCACGGTAAGATTCAATCTTTTTAATAAATAAATCATGTACGCGCTTATGGGGTACACGATATTTATAGCCCGCTTCTTCCTGAAGAGATTCTTCAAAAGTAAAATGCGACTGTGTGTAATCAATAATATTTTCTAAAATTTGTTTCACACGGTCACGTTCAGTAATTGCGTCAATGCCATCAATTTCGTTGATGTAGTCAAGAATCCGTTTGTGCTGATCGTCAATCACATCGATACCAGTATTATAATCTGGAACCCATTTCATTTTCATTACGACCACCTGTAAATATGAAAGACTTATCGCGTAAATTTGATCATATAATTAAAGGACTTAAATAAAAATCAAGTAAAAAGGTTGGTTTTATCCCCATTAATGATGTTTTGATTGTAGTTATTTGTTTTCATTATGTTAATTATTTTAAACCCGAGTATAAAACTCAGATATTATTTAACCAATTCAATATCTTATAAAAATACATATTGTGTATTTTTCAAACAAATTTATTTTAACGCATACTGAAAACTATCTGCCTTTTAACATTCTAGTATTGATCTGCACGGGATATACGCTTTAAGGATGGATCGAGTCGTTCTCGCTCTAAGCGTGCGACTTGAGTCATGGCGTGACGAATTGGACGACCATGTTGAAACAAAATCATTTCGCCTGGTTGGTAAGCTGTCCACACTTCATTTTGTGTTAATGGCTCAGTCGTGATGACTGCTACTCGGTCTTCAGCAGTAGTCACTTCGCTAAAATCGACTTCAACATCAATATCAATTAACTGTGCAGGTTTAAACGGATGCTCTCGCACTAACCAATGTAGTTTGGTAATCGCATAACTAAAGAGTGCCTGACCATTCGACAAACAAAAGTTAAAAGTACCGTGTTCCGCAATCTGAGGCGAGATTTCAAGCAAAACATCAAAGACCTGATCTAATGATGGCTCGGTATAACCAAAGCGTTTTACCAATTGCTCGAGTAAATAGCAAAATGCCAGTTCACTGTCGGTATTGCCTACTGGTGTAAATCGACCTGTGAGTTCAGGTTGAAAATCATGCAAGTCGCCATTATGTGCAAAAATCCATTGTCTCCCCCACAATTCACGACTAAATGGATGAGAATTTTCTAGATTGATTTTACCTTGAGTGGCTTTGCGTATATGCGCAATCACATTGCGTGATTTAATCGGATAATTCCGAATCAGTTCAGCAATGGGTGATTCAACTGCAGACTGATTATCAACAAAAAGACGGCATGCCTTGTCTTCAAAAAAAGCGATTCCAAAGCCATCGCAATGATCTGATGTGACGCCTGCTCGCTGTGAAAAGCCCCGAAATGAAAAAGTAATATCAGTGGGTGTCGCACAATTCATTCCGAGCAGCTGGCACATATCTATCATCAAGTCAGTAAATCTATGATTTCACTATTGTGCATGAGAGTTTTAGTTGTTGTAAATCGTTAAAATCATTGCTCAAAACATTTTTATGTTTTTTAGCTGGTATTGCTCTTTTGATTTTGAAACACAGCTATTTGATAAATAATAAAAAAGCCTCAAAAGAGACTTTTTTATATCAAAAAATGCTAAGCATCTCAGGCTTTTTTCACATTACTGCGGTTGGTAATAAGTGTTCCAACACCGTGATCGGTGAAAATTTCAAGCAATGTTGCATGAGGAACTCGACCATCCACAATATGCGCACTAATTACACCACCTTTTACGGCATCAAGTGCACAACCCACTTTGGGAATCATCCCACCATAAATCACACCTGTTTCAATCAAGCGATCAACTTCTTGCGTAGTTAAACCTGTCAGTAAGTTTTTATCTTCGTCCAATACACCCGTAATATTGGTCAACAAAATCAGTTTTTCTGCACCCAATGCTTCTGCGACTTTACCTGCAACAAGGTCAGCATTAATGTTGTAGGTATTGCCCTCTTCATCCACACCCAGTGGCGCAATAACAGGAATGAAGTCACTTTGGGTAAACATTTCAAGTACATCAGTTTTAACACCAACAACTTCACCAACAAGACCTAAATCAATTTCCTGCACAGAACCATCTTCTGCTGTTTTGTGCATCAATAATTTTTGCGCACGAATCAAATTGCCGTCTTTACCTGTTAAACCAATCGCACGTCCACCGTGTTTATTGATTAAGTTCACAATTGATTTATTGACGCTGCCGCCCAAGACCATCTCTACCACTTCCATGGTTGCAGGGTCAGTCACACGCATACCATCGATTCGGTCCGACTCACGACCAAGTTGTTTCAGGAATGAATCGACTTGTGGGCCGCCACCATGCACAACAATCGGATTTAAACCCACGGTTTTCAATAAAACGATGTCACGTGCAAATGAACTTTCAAGCTCAGGGTCGGTCATGGCATTGCCACCATACTTCACCACCAGCGTTTTACCCGAAAAACGTTGAATATACGGCAAAGCTTCCGTCAGGATTTGTGCTTTGTCGATGCCGGTGTGTTGATGTGACATTTACCTCTCCTTATTGAACATCTGGAATGTCTTGAGCAATGTCAGGATATTGCTCAATTAACATGGAAACAAACAGATCACGTATCTCTTTTAAACGCTTTGGCTGGTTAGCATCAAAACGTAAAGTAAAATACTCACCTGTATTCGATGCTCGAATGATGCCAAATCCATCATCAAAATCAAGGCGTATTCCATCGATTTTACTGATTTGTGCTGGAATCGCTTTAGATTTCACATCAACCCATTTTAAAACGTCCTTTGGATTGTGGTGATGCGTGTTCACATACAGATCTTCTGTACCGCAGCGCTCAGGATAACGTGACATCACTTGCGAAAGGCTTAAACCTTTCGCTTGCAGATATTCAATCACACGCAGTGCAGCATAGAGGCCATCATCATAACCCCCACCACGTCCATCATTAAACACATAATGCCCAGCATATTCGCCGCCAAATACAGCTTTACCTGCTGACTGTGAAATGTATTTACGTAAAAAACTACTGCCTGTACGAATCATCACAGGCTGACCATGCAACTGCTGTACAGTGTCCCGAATCATAGTCGAACACTTAACATCAAAAACCACTTCGGATTTTGGTTGTTGCTCAAGACAAATTTCTGCAAATAAGCACAATAATCGATCAGCAGAAACCACGTCACCCTTTTCATCAAGTAAAACTAAACGATCTCCGTCCCCATCTAATGCAATTCCAATATCTACGGCTTGGCCTTTCACCGCTTGTTGTAATTTTTGTAAATGCTGAAGTTGTGATGGATCGGGGGCATGATCAGGGAAATGTCCATCTGCTTGACACCGTAGTGCAATTACCTCGCAGCCCAATTTTTTTAGGAGCAATGCTGCACAATGACCCGCAGAACCATGCATACCATCAATGGCAACTTTTAAAGGATGCTGAATTTGAATATCATCTAAAATAAATTTCTGATATTGCAAACAATATTCAGGTTTTAATTCATGCGGTTCGAGTGCCGTCATGAGATGGGTGCGTTCAACTAAATAACTTTTTTGTGCATTCACCGCAACATGTTGAATCATTTCGGGACATGGTGGCTCACCTTGTACAATCCATTTAATACCATTGTCAGATTTAGGATTGTGACTTGCCGTCACCATAATGCCATTCCCGTCAAACTGACGTGCAATAAAATACAGCATGGGGCTCGAACAACAGCCGATGATTTCTGTATGAATACCTGATTCGCAACATACCTGCTGAATAATCTTGGCATACGTTGGACTGGTTAATCGCGCATCATAACCAATTACCAGTTTATTTTGGCCTGCTTCTAAATATTGTTTTACTAACCCACAAGCAATCGAATGCACCAAATCCGCATTTAAATGCGATATTTTTCCGCGAATATCATAAGCACGGAAAATGTGAATTGGAAACGTATTGAACAGTGAACCCATAGGATATTCTTCTAATCATCTAATGATTCATTGAATACTTGTAATTCTAAAAAGGAATGTAAAATATTCAATACAATGACAAAACCTTGAAAAAGGTATGGCTTTTTTATAACAATTTTACTTAAGAATCAATTCATAATATTTAACCAAATGATATAAAAACATTTTTTCAATGAGATTTGGCTTAATCAAAAATAATCATTTTTCTTAAAAAAATCTAAAATTTCAGATAATAGTATTCAAATATAAAAAGATTCAAAGAGCATTAAGTCACTGCTCGAATGCTTTATCTATTTGGTTTTAATTACAATATGTACAAATAAAGTAAATTCCAGCAAGATTGCACTTCTCATACATGCAAATAAAATTTAATTCAAAAAAATGAATCCCTAATAAGCATTTCTGATGAACTAAGACGATACATATTTTTGTATATGTGATCTTAACAAAGAAAAAAGCCATCAATTTGATGGCTTTTTTAAGCATGTCTTAACGCAAGAGTTTAATAGCAATCAGTTCATTCATTGCTCAGCAGCAATTAGTCTTTACCTGTATGACCAAAACCACCTGCACCACGTTCAGTAGCTTCAAACTCATTAACAATATCAAACTGCGCTTGTACAACTGGTACTAAGACATACTGAGCCAAACGCTCGCCCGGTTCTAAACTAAATGCAGTTTGACTACGGTTCCATACAGATACCATCAATTCACCTTGATAATCTGAATCAATCAAACCCACTAAGTTACCTAATACGATGCCATGCTTATGACCAAGACCTGAACGTGGCAAGATTAAACCTGCAAAGTTGGTATCTTCGATGTAAATCGATAAGCCTGTTTTTACCAGAACAGTTTGGCCGGGTTCAATGACTGTTGTTTCTTCTACACATGCGCGTAGATCTAGACCTGCTGAACCTGCTGTTGCATAGGTTGGCATTGGCCATTCTGAACCTAAACGTGTGTCGAGAACTTTAACTTGAACTTTCATGGTTCATTCCTGTTTCAATAAAACGAATTTCTAAATCAATGTTTAACGCTTAATCAGCGCACGTAAATTTTCTAAGTAATGCTGTGCTTGCTGTTTCGGGTCGATATCACCCGCCAACTTTTTCTTGCGCCCTAACCATTCAAGTTCATCTTGAGGTAGTTCATCTAAGAAACGGCTTGGCGTCATTTGGCGCATTTGACCACCAGCTTTACGTTGCTCTGCCAAAGTCATGGTCAAACCTTGTCGTGCACGGGTAATGCCCACGTACATCAAACGGCGTTCTTCCTCTACGGTATCTGCAGCAATTGAGTTCTTATGCGGCAGAATTTCTTCTTCCAGACCAATCAAATACACAAAAGGAAATTCCAAACCTTTTGATGCATGTAGCGTTAACAAGTTGACTTTATCGGTGTCTTCTTCTTCCTGCTGCTGCTCCAGCATATCGAGCAACACCATTTTACGAATCACGCTTTCAATGTTCTTTTCATCGACATCTTCAGCACGGTTTATCAAACTCTGAATACTGCTATACAGCACTTCAATATTATCCAGTTTGGTTTTTTCCTGTGCCGGTGTTGCCGCTGACTCTTTCACATAGTCGATATAACCTGCTTCAATCATCATGCGACGAATAATCGGCACTGGCTCATCGTCTTCTAACAACTCACGTGTAAAGGTTGAAATGAAGTCAGCAAACTCGGCCAATTGCGTGGTAGCTTTCTTTGGAATTGCCATACTCAAGCGTTGATCGCCTGCCGCACTGAGCAAAGATAAATTACTTTCTTGCGCAAAAAGTCCGAGTTTTTCTAAAGTCACAGGACCAATCGCACGTTTTGGCGTATTGATAATCCGTAAGAATGCACTGTCGTCTTCAGGGTTAATGATTAAGCGTAAATAGCTCATCAAATCCTTAATTTCTGCACGTGCGAAGAACGACTGACCACCCGATAATTTATACGGAATCTGCATTTGGCGGAGCTGTGTTTCCAGTGCGCGCGCTTGGAAATTACCACGGTATAGAATGGCGTAGTCTTTCCAATTTTTGCCGTTCATCAGCTTATGTGTGATCAAATCTTTCACCACGCGTTCAGATTCATCGTCATCATTACGACAGGTAATCACGCGGATCACTTCACCATGGCCTTTATCTGACCATAATTTTTTATCAAAAATATGTGGGTTATTGCCAATAACGGTATTCGCCGCTTTTAAAATACGACTGGTCGAGCGGTAGTTTTGCTCAAGCTTAATGACTTTTAAATTACGAAAATCTTCATTCAGCAAAGCCATGTTTTCAGGTTTTGCACCACGCCATGCATAGATGGATTGGTCATCATCACCTACTGCAGTGAATTGCCCCATGACTCCAACCAACAGCTTCACTAAAATATACTGCGCTGTATTGGTATCTTGATATTCGTCCACCAATAAATAGCGAATACGATTCTGCCAACGGTCACGAACTTCCGCATTTTCTTGTAAGAGTCGTGTCGGCATCACAATCAAGTCATCAAAATCCACTGCATTGTATGCACGTAAGTTACGCTCATACAGTTGATACAGATGTGCAAATTGAACGTCTTCAGCCGTTTCACACGTGGTGTGCGCTTGCTCAGGTGGAATCAGATCGTTTTTCCAATCTGAAATCATTTTCATGGCTTTGGCAATGAGCTCTTTACTCTCTGCACCCGATAAATTATCGCGGTGCATCAAATCCATCAAAATACGTTTGCAATCATCTGCATCTAAAATCGAAAAGTTATTTTTCAGTGGTGTGTTTTTCAATTCCAAACGGAGCATGTTTAGCCCGAAGTTATGGAAGGTAGAAACCGACAGTCCTTTTGCCTCTTCACGGCTCATCAACTTGGTCACACGCTCTTTCATTTCACGTGCAGCTTTGTTGGTAAATGTCATCGCGGTAATACGGTGAGCAGGAATACCACAATGCTTCACCAAATATGCAATTTTACGGGTAATGACCGATGTTTTACCTGAACCTGCCCCTGCAAGTACTAACAAGGGTCCTTGAGTATATTTCATTGCTTCAAGTTGCTTGTCGTTTAACTGACTTGCCAGTGACATAGTCTTTCCTCTTTTTAATCCGATGATGATTATAGTCATCTGAACCCATCTTGCCTAATGCAAAATGAGTTTTATCGGTCATTAAAAATCAGCATAAAAAAAGCCACCCGAAGGTGGCCTTTTAGCTACGCAACTAAATTATTTAGTTTCGTAAACTGAGATTTCTACGCGACGGTTTTGTTCACGACCTGCAGCAGTAGAGTTATCCGCTACTGGAGAAGTTGAACCATAACCACGTGCAGTAATACGAGTTGAAGAAATACCTTGAGAAGAAAGGTAGTTTTTCACAGAGTTTGCACGGTTTTGAGACAATGGGTTGTTGATTGCATCAGTACCTGTGTTATCAGTATGACCGTGTACAACGATTGCAAGTTTGTTTGCAGTACCATCTTCACGTAATACTTTAGCAACATCGTTCAACGCAGATTGGAATTGCGGTTGAATTGTAGAAGAGTTCGTAGCGAAAGTTACTGAAGGCATAACAAGGTTGATCGAACCATCTGGATTACGACCTACGTCAACACCAGTACCAGCCAATTCTTGTTTAAGACGTTGTTCTTTCTTATCAAGAAGAAGACCAGCACCCGCGCCAACGACTGCACCAATTGCTGCAGCTTGACCCATTTTATCTTTGTCAGCATTAGAATAAGCAATACCAGCGCCTAAAAGAGCACCTAAACCAGTACCGATCGCTGCTTTGTCATATTCCATGTTTTGACAACCAGTAAGTGCCATTGCCCCAACTACTGCCGAAATTACTAGTGCACGCATTGCATGCCTCCTTCTTTGTGTTTTGTTGTATGGTTGAAATGATGAAGTAAAACAAATGGATGAACCATTGATTTTTTGTTAATAATAAAACGTTTAGTTACAATTTGTAATATGAATAAGAGAAATAATTGTTAATTCCATCACAATTTCTTCACAGTTCAGCAGATGCCCTTTTTTATTTAATCAACTCGAACTATATTTGTCAGAATCAATCATTTATTTGGACAATTTCCGCTAGGGCTTTTTATATGTCATCTCAAACAAATAAGCAACCGACACTAAAAAAAATTAGCAAAGGTCTTACAGTCGGATCAGTTATGACAGGAAGCACATTTTTTCATGGCCCACCTGTTTTAGCTTTAGGTCTCACCAAACTATTTAAAAAATCTCGAAAAGTGGATGAAACCAACATTAAAATTACCAACAGTTGGCTCACCGTAAACAATTGGCTGATTGATCATGTATTACCAAATACCCAATGGGAAATCAGTATTGATGATGATCTAGATCTTAATATGCAAGGTCGTTATCTCATGACCTGCAACCATCAAAGTTGGGTCGATACAACGGTAAATCAATACTTTGGCTTAACACGTATGCCACTAACCCGTTTTTTCACGAAATGGGAACTGATCTTTATTCCATTTGTGGGACAAGCGTTTAAGATTTTAGGCTTCCCAATGATGAAACGTCATAGTAAGGAACAAATTGCCAAGAATCCTGAGCTGAAATATCGTGATATGGAAGAAGCACGAAAGTCGTGTGAACAGCTACTCAGCCAACCTTTTACTTTATTGAATTATTTAGAAGGTACACGCTTTAGCCCAGAAAAGCACGAACAGCAAAAGTCTCCATATAAACATCTACTCAAACCCAAGGCCGGTGGTTTAGCCTTGGCATTGAATATCTTGGGCGATCAAATTGACGCCCTCGTGGACATGACCATTGTTTATCCAAATGGTGCACCGGGTTATGGCGAATTTTGGTTAGGAGAAGTCCCACGTATTGCCGTTGACTTGCGTAAAATCGAAATTCCGACTTGGGTACATGGTGGAAACTATGAGGATGATCCCGAATTCCGTGAAAAATTCCAAAATTGGGTGGATGAGTTGTGGACTGAAAAAGACCAGCTTATTGACCAATTAAAAGCGAAATATACTGTCACTGAATAATTGAGAAGCATTTTATATGACGCAGAACTCTGAGCCACAAAACAAGAAATCTAAATATCAGCACCTTAACCCAAACAGTTGGTCATTTAAGCTGTTTTTGGTGTATGACATTTTCATGGTGTTTATTATTGTTTTTAACCTGTTCTGCCTCTGTATGAACTTCTTTTTAATGAGCAATTTGGGCAGTTGGTTCTTTAATAGTATTCATCTGTCCGACGTTTTAAGCTTCTATCGTGAGCAGTTACATCCGTGGGTGATTACAACTGAAGCTTGGTTCATTATCTTCTTAATTGTTGAGTTGCTCGTTCGCTGGGCAATTGCGATTATCAATAAACATCATCAACGCTGGTTTTTCTTTCCATTCATTCATTGGTATGAAATTTTAGCGATTATCCCTATTCTACGTTTTCTACGCTTATTTCGTGCAGGCATTATTGCTTATCGACTCTATGAAATGGGCTATCAAATCGTACCTTCTGCATGGCAGAAAAAGGCCTTATTCTACTATCGAGTCGTAATGGAAGAACTGTCAGATCGTGTTGTGCTTACTGTGTTAGATGGTGTTAAGCATGAGCTTAATACCAGTACAACCCATAAAGACCTGATCAGTAATCTTGTGCAGCATCACCGTGAGATGTTTACCCAAGTTTTAGCTGAGATTTTGCAGGAAAATTTAAGCAAAGAATTACGCGCAGATCGGGAAATGATTGCGAAAAATGTCGGTAAAATCGTCAGCCAAGCTGTTGAGGATACGCCTGAATTGACGCAGCTTCTTAGATTGGTTCCAATTGTGGGTAGCCGCATTGAACAGCAAATTCAAAGCATTGGTCAGCGCCTAGGGGAAAATATTACCCAAGGTTTAATTTCGCCTTTGGCCTACCCCTCTACATCAGAACCCAATAAACCGAATCTATATTTGGATATTTCAAGTCGAATTAGTCGCATAGAAATTGAAAATAATGCCCATTTAGATGCTTTGGTGAGTTCAGCGGTTTCTGAAAGTTTGGAAGCGATTCGTAAACAAGTGAAAGTAAAACAATGGCAACAAATTTTGCAGGAACGTGATCAAGCTACAGAATAAACATTCAGTCAAAAATAATTGCGCACATCGCTAGTGTATTGGCTGAAATTGTTCTAGGATTTGCTCTATTTACAACATAACTACTTCGGCACAAAAGTAATAGTTAGAAGTCTCAAGGATTCAATATGGCTGATATACGGATAAAAGGCAAAATGGTCAATGCGATACGCATTCACCTCGATACCAATGATCATGATGCGATCCGCCAGCAACTTACTCCAATGTTCCAAAAGGCTTTCCCGCCAGGCACGTTAGCCGTAATTGAAAGTACGGTTGACCAAGAACTTATTGCGTTAATTCAACTCTTAATTAGTTTGGAAATCCAGCCCATTGGTGTGACTGAAGGGCCTTTATCCGATCAAGCTCGTGCGATTCAATTTCCGGTAGTTCCTGCGGATCGAAATTTGCAACAAGTTAAACCGACACGTGAACAAGTGGTTGAAGCGCCTGTTGCAACTGAGCAAAGCACCGAAGATAAAGTAGCACCACTAGAGCCTGCAACGGTTCGTCATGCAACCTCATATCACAATGAAATTCTTCGCACGGGTCAATGTATCGTACAAGATCATGGCGATATTATTATTAATGCTGGCATCAACAGTGGTTCAGAAGCAATTGCTTCAGGAAATATACATATTTATGGCAGTGCTCGTGGTAGAGTCATTGCCGGAGCCGGTGGGAACAATGCTGCACGCATTTTTTGTCACTCATTAGAAGCTGAATTGGTTTCTATTTCAGGGACTTACTGTGTAGCAGATGACATTCCACCTCATGTGGTCAAACAGCCAGTACATATTTATTTAAATGACCAGCAAGAGCTAGTGTTTGAAGCTCTGCAATTTTAATGTATAAATAATCACCAAACCCCTATTCAAAAAAGGGGATTTAAACCATAACAGGAGTGGATTCGGTGGCGAAAATTGTTGTCGTAACATCAGGTAAAGGTGGCGTAGGTAAAACAACTACAAGCGCATCTTTTGCAACAGGTCTTGCCCTACGTGGCCACAAAACTGTTGTCATCGACTTTGATGTGGGTTTACGTAACCTTGACTTGATCATGGGCTGTGAACGCCGCGTTGTATATGACTTTGTAAATGTATTAAATAACGAAGCTCGATTACAGCAAGCGCTTATTCGCGATAAAGACATTGAAAATCTTTACATTTTACCTGCATCACAAACGCGCGATAAAGACGCGTTAACAGATGAAGGTGTTGCGCGTGTCATGGACGAACTTTCACAAGAATTCGATTACATCATCTGTGACTCACCTGCGGGGATCGAACGCGGTGCGATTTTAGCAATGTATCATGCAGATGAAGCGATTATTGTGACTAACCCTGAAATTTCTTCAGTACGTGACTCTGACCGTATCATTGGTATGCTAGATAGCAAAACCAAGAAAGTTGAACAAAACGAAGGTCGTATCCGTAAACATTTGTGTATTACACGCTTCAATCCAGAACGTGCTGATAAGCAAGAAATGTTGACGATTGATGACATTTCAAAAGATATTTTACGCGTACCAACACTTGGTGTAATTCCTGAATGTAAGAGCGTGCTTCAAGCATCAAACGAAGGTAAACCTGTTATTCTATTTACAGAAGAAGCAGCAGGCCAAGCTTATGATGACTTAGTGGCTCGCTTCTTAGGTGAAGAACGCCCTTACCGTCACATTACGGTAAAACCTAAAGGCTGGTTAGCACGTCTATTTGGAGCGTAATCATGGCAGGATTCTGGAGTAAACTTTTTAGCAACGACGAAAAACCATCGAGTGCACAAACTGCAAAAGATCGTTTAAAAGTAATCGTGGCTTCTGAAAATGGCTTGGGTAAACGCTTAAGCCAGGACAAAATTGACATGATGAAAAAAGAAATCATGCAGGTTGTTAACCGCTATGTTCGTGGTGTAGATGAACAACATATTCAAATGTCTGTTCGTTCAGAAGCAAATATTGAAATGCTTGAAATGAATATCAATTTGCCTGAAGAACGTTAATCTGAATTCTGATTAGTCAAGCAAATTGAATCAAGGCAAAATGTGAGAGTGGCAGAAATAGGATATTAGCTATATTCCGCCCACTTGAAGCACAGCTTCAAGTCTTGCGACTAGGCAAAGCACTGCTTTGCTCATCTAGTCTCATATTTTGTCTTTTTTTATGTATATACCAGCAAGGAGATTGCGATGGCATTATCTCAGCCAGCAACGTTCAATGAAGAATGGTCAGATGAGCGTGTATTTGCCTACTTAACTCAACTTCCTCCTGAAGGAGTGAATGGCGATTTTCACGTACTCTACCATGCATTCAAACATATGCGTCCAAATGACTACGAGCGTCTTTTGACTCAGTTTGTTGCCGATGGCCGTGATGTGAACGCAACGAATCCTGAAGGTCAGCGTATTCATGATGTGATTGCTCAATACCCACGTCAAAGTGAAGGTTTCTTAGAAGTATTGGCTAAATTCGCCTAAGCTTCTGCGACCTTGCAAAAAGCCTGCTAATTGCAGGCTTTTTTATTATTTTCGATCGCAAATTTTCATTTTAAAACGAGCATCAGAATAGGAAAAATCAGACCAAAGCCAATGGTTTGTAAACTAATGATGGCAGCCATCAGTTGTGAGTCACCCTGATAATATCTCGTCAAAATATAGGATGATGATGCTGTTGGTAATGCAAAAAATACCACAAGAATCATGCGTTCAAAATCAGTCAATCCAAGAGCACTACTGAGTAAATATGCCAACGTAGGCATTGCGACCAAACGTCCCAAAGTATTTAAACTTAAACGGGAAAGATCTAAACGCATTTGCTGAAACTGTAATGCCGCCCCTACTGATAATAATCCTAAGGGCAAACTCATTGCAGCCAAAATTTTCAACAGTTCAGGTAAGCCATTAAACAAGTTTAAACCAGATAAATTAAACAATACCCCAATAACACAACCCAAAATTAATGGATTCTTGGCAATCGAAATACAAGTTTGACCCAGTTGCTTTAAGCTTAAATTTGAAAAAGATAAAACAGAGATAATATTGACTAGGGGTACGGCAGCTGCAATCAACATCGCAAACATTTGCATGCCTTCAGAACCAAACAGCGCCCCCATTAAAGACAGACCAATATAGGTATTAAAGCGGATGTGGCTCTGGATATACACACCAAAGCGTTGCACTGAAATATGCGTAAATTGTTTAATTCCCCACAAAACTGCACTGGCGATAAGTGTGCCTGCAATCAGCACCGTAAGCATACGCGAGACGGTTGCCAAATCGAGTTGTACTGCTGATACATTCAAAAATAGCAACACGGGAAACATTATAAAATAATTTAGCTTTTCAGAATTTGCCCAGAATTCATCTTTGACAAACTGGGTTCGTTTAAACACATTGCCCATGGCAATCAATGCAACTAAGGGAAATAATGCCACCAAAATATTCATGCTGTATGCCTTGAAATAGCTTAACTATTTCATTGTCTGCTCGTATAAGTGCACAATATAATCCTCATCATTATTCATAACAAAATGAGTATAAGCTCATGGCAATGACCTTTACGCAGCTCGAAATTTTTGTCACCGTGGCAGAACATCATAGCTTTACCAATGCTGCTAAAAAATTGGGTATTACACAGTCTGCAGTGTCCCATGCATTAAAATGCTTAGAACAGCATTGGAAGGTTACGCTATTTAGCCGTGAACAAGGCGCTATTACTCTTACGCATATTGGTCAGCAACTCTTACTCCATGCCAAGGAAGTGCTCAATACCGCGCAAATCATGCAACAGGAAGTCAATGCCGCACATGGTATTCAGCAAGGAACCTTAAGAATTGGCTCTTTTGGCTCATCAAGCTCGATACACTTATTACCAAAACTATTACAAGCTTATCGTGAACGCTATCCACATATCGAAATTTATGTCGAAGAAGGTACAGATGCTGAAGTGTCGCAGTGGGTCGCTGAACGTCAAGTCGATGTTGGATTTGCCGTGTTACCTAAACCCCAACTAGTGACTTTCCCTTTAATCAAAGATATTTTTATTGCATTAATTCCCGACTCATATACGGTCGCGCAGCAGCCCAAACTGGATATTCAAAGCATTCAGGATTACCCCTTTATCATGACCCGTGCTGGTAGCCAATCGCATGTAGAAAAATTGCTAAAACAGCATCAAATACAACCCAAAATCACCTATCAAATGTCGCAGCTTCTCACCATTTTAAATATGGTCAATTTACAAGAAGGCATAGCCATTGTGGCGGATATGGCAATGCCCAAAAATTTACTTGCGTTACATCCGCACGTCGTTAAACGCCCGCTTTCGCCTAATACGCAGCGACAAATTGGACTCGCTGTTAAAAATCAGCAATTAATGAGCCCTGCCTGCAAAGCTTTTATTCAATTGGCGCAATCCATGTTTTATGATTCAAAGCCATAAATTAGCTCCATTTAAAAATAAAAAAACCTGCCGAAGCAGGTTTTTAAAGCTCAATGGTTTAGACCAAAATGTCACGCTTACCATTTGCGCCCATACTACTCACAATACCATTTTCTTCCATCTGATCGATGATACGTGCTGCACGGTTATACCCTAAGCTAAACTTACGTTGTAGCGACGAAGTTGAGGCTTTACGAGTTTCCAGTACGAACGATACACATTGATCATATAAGGCATCACGGTCTGAACCACCATCACCATCTTCAAAACCTCTAGACGTAGGCTCTTCATCATAAGGTGTCAAAATTTCGTCCACATAATTCGGTTCACCACGTTCACGCCAAGCGTCACAGATTCGGTTTACTTCATCATCGGAAATAAATGCACCATGCACACGTTCAGGTTCAATTTTACCCGGCCCAAGGAACAACATATCACCATGACCAAGTAAGTCCTCTGCACCACCCGCATCCAAAATGGTCCGTGAATCCAGTTTACTGTTTACACGCAAAGCTGCACGCGTTGGGATGTTGGCTTTAATCAACCCTGTCACTACATCTACGGTTGGGCGCTGTGTCGCCAACAGCAAATGAATCCCAGCTGCACGTGATTTTTGTGCAAGACGGGTAATCATTTCTTCTGCTTTTTTACCCACTTGCATGATCATGTCGGCAAATTCGTCGGCAACAATCACAATCAACGGCATCGTTTGTAAACGTGGTGCACGACTTTGTGTAGCAGAATCATCTGGCTTCCACGTTGGATCAATCAGATCTTCACCATTGGCAATCGCTTCTTCAATCTTACGGTTATAATCCGTCAGCTTACGCACTTTCATCAAAGACATTAGCTTATAACGACGCTCCATTTCATTGACACACCAATTCAATGCACTCACAGCATCTTTCATATCAGTAACCACTGGCGTCAACAAATGCGGAATATCGTTATAATTCGCAAGCTCAAGCTGTTTCGGGTCAATCATGATCAAACGTAGCTGTTCAGGCGTATATTTCAATAACATCGACAGCAACATTGCATTTACTGCAACTGATTTACCTGAACCTGTTGTACCTGCAACCAGCATATGCGGCGCTTTAGCCAAATCCGCCAAGACTGGATTACCGGAAATATCTTTACCCATCGCCATACTGAGTAAGGCATTTGGATCACGATAAGCAGGTGTTTCTAGTAGTTCAATGAGGCGAACCATTTCACGTGAGCTATTCGGTACTTCAATCCCGATATAAGGTTTACCCGGAATGACCTCAACCACACGCACAGAAGCCATAGACATTGAACGTGCCAAATCACGCGAAATATTGGTCACTTTAGAGGCTTTCACACCCGGTGCCAAATCAAGCTCAAATCGTGTCACGACAGGACCTGGCTGCGCTTCAACCACTTTGGCTTTGACATTAAATTCTTGTAATTTAATTTCTAAAAGTTCAGATAATCGTGCCAATTGTTCAGCGGTAAAATTCACTTTTTTATTTGGATCGACTTTATCTAGAATCTCAAGACCCGGCAAAGTTGGTAAATCCAAGCGTTTTTTCGCAACTTGCATGGCGCGTGACATCGGGCGACCTGCTGCATCCGTTAATGGTGCATCAAGATCAAAATCTTCTTCAAGATCAAATTCGTCAGGCTTACCCGCTGTTTCTTGCCATACTTCGCGGAAAACGTCTTTATTCGAGCTAATTAAGGCTTTTTCATCTTCAGTCACAAAAGTTTGAGGCTGAGTATTAATTTCCGCACGAACCAATGGCGTTGATTGCGCATAACTATTCGTCGTTCTAACAGGCTGTTCCATCGCTGGCTGTACAGCTGGAGTATTATCTACTTCCTCTTCAACCAACAAATCATCCAAGCCATCAAATTCAGTGTCTAAAGCTGTATTCTTTGGCATCGATGGATTAAATGTTACCGCTGGCGTCACTGCTGCGGCTACAGTCGAAGCCACAGGTGCTACAGCACTTGCAGAAGCAATTGCAGCTGATACATCGGTTTCAGGAGTATTGAAAGGACTATGTACATCCGTTGCTGTTTTACTATTTGGAACAGCAGCTAAAAGCTCATCAAAGATTTCATCATCATCCCAATCCAACGACTTTTTGGCAGCTACAGGTGCTTCATGTGCAGGTTCTGCATGAACGTCTGCAACATGTTGGAAATATTCATTTTGCGTAGATGCTTGATCTTCTTCGGCTGCTTTCAATAAAGCATCAATATCTTGTTTATGACGTTGATCTTCAGATGAATGTAATGCGCGCCAAACTTCGCCAGTGGCTACGACACGATGACTGTCTTTTTCTAATTGATGGGCTTTGGCAAGCGTCTGCTCAAATTCATCAATATCCTCAGGATCTTGTAATTCACTTACATCATGCGCTTTATGCTGGGCTTTGGATTCTTTATCTGCAATATCATCAAACAAACGCTCTGCAACACGATCACGTACCATCGGATCGACTTCGACTGCATGGTGTTCATCGGCAGGCGTAATGGCAGCAACAGATGATTTTGCTGTTGCTCCTGCTTTGTGCGGCTGAGGAACGGTACGATCGTAAGCCGTATCCCCTTCTGGAACATTGCGATAAAACAAATCTTGTAAATACGCGGGCGTTGCTTTTAAAGTTGCCCACGTTTTATTCCATTTTATGCCAAAGGCTAAAGTGAATAGCATGATCCAAAAAGCAAACAGGAAAATCGCTGCACCATAGACCGTGAGGATCTGCTGAAGACTTTCACCGAGTTCATAACCGATAATGCCACCCGATGCATTTTCCAGCGTATCTTCAGGTACATTCCAAAACAGGAACAATAAACTTGAAGTCGCCAATAAAATAAAGAATTGAGCTGCATAGCGGAATGGACGGTTTAAGAAACTACGTGGCCACCACACCTGAATCGCTTCAGCAAAAAGGTAAAGCGGTACAAGTAAACTTGCCCAACCTAAAAAACCAAAGAGAAGGTCAGCAATCCATGCACCTGCAACACCGCTGGCATTTGATACTTGCTGAGTATCACTGGATAAATGCATCCACCCTGGGTCAAATGGCGTATATGTCACTGTTGCGAGGAACAGATAGATGCCAAATGAAACCAGAAATAATGTCATTATTAAGCGCTGTGCATAAGCACCCGACACCGCTGTCATATACGATCCTGTAACCAATTCTTTGTGAATGTTCTTGTCATTACCCACAACAAATGTGGGCCAAATCTAAACCTGATATTATGCACCTGTTCCAAGAAAAAGATGCAAGATAATTTAAGTATAGTTGTTAACTCTCTTCTATATAGCTCAAAACGATTTGCATGATCAATAATATCGAATTTAATCTCACACAAACGCTTTAAACTTTGACGTATAATTCCACAAATTATCATATAAAAAAAGGATTCTACGGATGAGCGCTCGTCACTCACGTCTAATTATTTTAGGTTCTGGCCCAGCTGGCTACAGTGCTGCAGTTTATGCTGCGCGTGCGAACTTAAAACCGACACTCATCGCGGGCATTCAATTGGGTGGTCAGCTTACTACGACAACTGAAGTGGACAACTGGCCAGGCGGTGCAGAAGGCCTAACTGGTCCTGCCCTCATGGAGCAAATGCAAGCGCATGCTGAACGTTTCGGCACAGAAATTGTGTATGACCATATCAATGAAGTTGACTTAAATGTACGTCCATTTGTATTGAAAGGCGATATGGAAGAGTTTACTTGTGATGCACTGATTATCTGTACAGGTGCAACTGCGCAATATTTAGGTCTAGAATCTGAAGCTGCGTTCATGGGTCAAGGCGTAAGTGCATGTGCAACTTGTGATGGTTTCTTCTACAAAAACCAAAACGTGATGGTGGTCGGTGGTGGTAATACTGCTGTTGAAGAAGCACTATACCTGTCAAATATCGCATCACATGTAACTTTGGTTCACCGCCGTGACACATTACGCTCTGAGAAAATCCTTCAAGATCATCTTTTCGCCAAAGAAAAAGAAGGAAAAATCAGCATCATTTGGAATCATCAAGTGGACGAAGTGATTGGCGATAATACAGGTGTAACCTCTGTACGCATTAAATCAACCAAAGATGATTCAACTCAAAATGTTGATGTAACAGGTTTATTTGTTGCGATTGGTCATAAACCCAATAGCGGTATTTTCGAAGGTCAGTTGAACTTACGAGATGGCTATATCCAAGTTCAAAGTGGTACAGCAGGTAACGCAACTCAAACGTCTGTACAAGGTGTTTATGCTGCGGGCGATATTGCAGACAGTATTTACCGTCAAGCCATTACTTCAGCAGGTTCAGGCTGTATGGCTGCACTAGATGCTGAGAAATATCTTGATGCACTCGGTGAGTAAGTTCATGCAAATGCATGTACAGTCGCCTGTATAGTCTTTAGCACATTAAAGCCGACCTTATGGTCGGCTTTTTTATGTATGATAAAAATAAACCATCGTGACCAGTTATTCCCATGCAAATACTTCCCCCTTCGCAATATAGCTTTCCCGATCCGATTGAATTCGACCCTGAAGGTGAAGGTTTAATTTGTATAGGTGCAGACCTCTCCCCTTCCACACTTTTTGAAGCATACAGTACGGGGCTATTTCCTTGGTTTTCTGAAGGAGAACCCATTTGCTGGTGGAGCCCTGAACCTCGTTGCATCATCCGTCCGTATGATTATCTTCCAAGCAAATCCTTGCTCCGCAACATGAAAAAGATGGATTATAAAATTACCATCAATCATGCTTTTGAAACCGTTATTCGTTCTTGTTCACTGCCACGTAGTTATGCTGATGAAACATGGATTTCTGAAGATATTATTCAAGGCTATTGCGCGATGTTTGAAGCTGGCTATGGATACAGTGTAGAAGTTTGGGAAAATGATACGGTGGTGGGTGGTTTGTACGGCATTAGCATTGGACATGGCTGCTTTGGCGAATCTATGTTTAGCACGCGAACGGATGTTTCTAAAATGGCATTTTATACTTTAATGCTGATCGGACAGGAACATCATTTGCCATGGATTGATTGCCAATTGGTCAATGATCACCTATTAAGTTTGGGTGCATGTACACTTTCTCGCCAACAATATCTTAAATCGTTACAAGATGTTGTCAAACAACCACCTATTGATTGGAAAAAGTATCAGGACAGTGTATTTTCAAGTAAAACAATAGCGCAATGGGCTCAGCTCAGCGACTGAAAATAACAGAGGGATACTGAGATGAAATCATATCAACCGAAGTCCCTATTAAATGAATTACAGTACTACATCACGCCTCCGCATGATTGTAGCTACTTAGAAAATAAATCTGCTCGGATGGTCTTTTTGGACCCTGTCCATCGTATAGATGTGGTTACATTATCTGAACTTTCTCGTATGGGCTTTCGTCGTAGTGGTGATTTTGTCTATCGACCTGAATGCCATCTTTGTCGCCAATGCCTCTCTTCACGCGTACCTGTCAATGATTTCCAAATGAACAGCGTTCAAAAAAAGGCATGGAAGCGAAATACAGATCTGAGCATTAAAATTACTCGTCCTGAAGATGCCACTGAACTACACTATTCACTGTATGAACGTTATATCAATGAACGTCATGCAGATGGTGATATGTATCCGCCGAGCCAAGATCAATTTGAGAAATTTTTAATTCATAGCTGTACCGATAGTTTCTTTTTAGAGCTCTGGAAAGATGATCAATTAATTAGTGTTTCAACCTGTGATCCACTTGATGATGGAATATCTGCGGTTTATACCTTTTTTGATCCTGATGAAAGTAAGCGTTCTTTAGGTACTTTCGCGATTTTGAAACAAATCGAACATGCAAAGAAACTCGGACTACAATATATTTACTTAGGCTATTGGGTACCTGATTCTCATAAAATGAACTATAAATCGCAATATATTCCTCTGGAGTTATTATTGGATGGGCAATGGCGTCGCCTCAACCGCCCACTCACTCAAGAAGAGATTAGCCAGCTTGGCGATTCACTCATGACAACCTTGCCTTCAGGTTGGAATAACCCAATTATCAAATAAAAAAAGCATAGGCTCTAAATTAAGCAATATGCTTATATTTTTAAATCCTTAAATTTTATTTAAATAAGGCTGCAAAATCATCACTACATGCTTTCACCATAATGATTGCATGTTCTCGTGTCCCATCAGGTTTTGGGTAATAATTTTTACGTAAATCAATTTGATGAAAATCTGATTTTTCATACAACTTAATTGCGGCAGTATTTCCTTCACGTACTTCTAAAAAGATTTGTATTGGATTATTTTTCAGCATGGCAATAGATGCTTCTAGCAATTGATAGCCCAAGCCCTTTCCTTGCTGACTCGGATGTACCGCCATCAAGAGTAAATTCGCCTCATCTAATACAGGTTGTAAAATACAAAACCCCTGCACTTTCCCATTAAGCTCAATTACCGTACTTTGGTAGCTGCTCACAGCTTCTTCAAATTGTTTGGTACTCCACGGATGGCTTTGTACACGTCTTTCAATTTCAGCCACAGACATCACATCTGCTGCATTCATCAAACGAATCATCTTCGTTTATCTTTTTTCATAATAGGAATGAGGAATTATAGAAACTTTGCTAAAAAAATCGAGTAAAAAAAAGAGCGATTTTCACCGCTCAGGAGTTTAAACATTGAATAGCGCATTTCGATGCATTTGATTTAATGTATGCTTACAGCATCATTGAACGTCTTGATTAGAAACCAAGTTTCTCTTTCCACTGCATCAACAATTGATCTGTATCTAGGTCATTTGGATGGAAGCCTGGTCGGAAATATTCAACCATTTCTTTCCACATGCCTGTAATCACCCCTTTTGAAGGGCTATAAGCGTAGGTATAGATATCTTTTAAGCTTTCAAATGTCAGTTGTTTATCATCATGTAATAACCGAAGTACAAAATAACTTTGAACAAAAAAAAGCGTTACCATTGCCCCTACTAAGGAACCTGTGCGTAATGCATAAGCTTTAAGTCCTTTACCGAATACGCCCTCAAACACGTCATAAGCAACGGCCTTATGTTCATTTTCTTCAATTGCATGCCAAAGCCACATGGTTTTCATGGTTTCATCGGTCATCAGTTCTTGAATATGCTTATTCGTGAGTAATTGGGATGCAATGGTCGCAGTAAAATGTTCAAGTGCTGTCGTAGCCGTTAAATCCACCATTTCTTGGGTAATACCCACTGGTTTACCAATTAATGCAAATATCTTACGGGTACGCTGAATTACGCGATCTGTAATTCGATCTAATCGATCAACTTCATGACCAAACTTTTGTGCCGAAGCATTAAATCCTACATGCTCTTGTGTATGCATGGCTTCTTGCCCAATGAAAGCACTAATTTCTTTTTGCAATGCTTCATTATCTTTAATGGCAGGATGTTGACGTACTGCACGAACACTATCAATAAAGAACTTTTCACCTGCAGGAAATAATGCTGACAGACCCGTCATAAAATGGGTTAACCCTGCTGAGCCGTTCATCCAATATTCAGGTACTGCATCGAAATCGAAATTCATACGGCGAACTGGAAAACTTGCACCTGCGCGATTGGTAATTTTGACTTTAGCATTCATGCGAAAACTCCTATTGAGCAATCTCTCACTCAATTGTTTTATTTATTTTGTTGTTTTTATCTTAAGGTTTTCTGCTTTTATTATATTTTCACTTAAGGACAGTGAATTATCACTTAAGGACAGCTTTTGATTTTTTTGTCAGACAATCTTTTTAATCTTTTGAATTTGCATAAAAAAACGCCCCAATGGGGCGTTTTTTCACACATTTAGTGATTATGCAGTTACTTTAGCAACTACACCAGCACCAACTGTACGACCACCTTCACGGATCGCGAAGCGTAAGCCAGCGTCCATTGCGATTGGGTGGATTAATTCTACTGACATTTCTACGTTGTCACCAGGCATAACCATTTCAACGCCTTCTTTAAGTGCAATCGCACCAGTTACGTCAGTTGTACGGAAGTAGAACTGTGGACGGTAACCGTTAAGGAATGGAGTATGACGACCACCTTCTTCTTTAGAAAGTACGTATACTTCTGCGTCGAATTTAGTATGCGGTTTGATTGCACCTGGTTTAGCAAGTACTTGACCACGTTGAACGTCTTCACGTTTAGTACCACGTAGAAGAACACCACAGTTCTCGCCCGCACGACCTTCGTCAAGAAGTTTACGGAACATTTCTACGCCAGTTACAGTTGTTTTAACTGTATCTTTAATACCAACGATTTCAACTTCTTCGCCTACTTTAACGATACCAGTCTCAACACGGCCAGTTACTACTGTACCACGACCCGAGATTGAGAATACATCTTCGATTGGCATAAGGAATGGAAGATCGATAGCACGTTCTGGCTCTGGAATGTAAGAGTCAAGAGCTTCAACAAGAGCAACAACTGCTTCTTCGCCATATTGGCTAGCGTCGCCATTAAGTGCAAGAAGAGCTGAACCACGGATAACTGGAGTGTCATCGCCTGGGAAGTCATAAGTAGAAAGAAGTTCACGAACTTCCATTTCTACTAATTCAAGAAGTTCTTCATCATCAACAAGGTCGCATTTGTTTAAGAATACAACGATGTATGGAACACCTACTTGGCGAGAAAGAAGGATGTGTTCACGAGTTTGTGGCATTGGACCATCAGTCGCAGCACATACAAGGATCGCACCATCCATTTGCGCAGCACCAGTAATCATGTTTTTAACATAATCGGCGTGACCTGGGCAGTCTACGTGAGCGTAGTGACGAGTTGGAGAATCGTATTCTACGTGTGAAGTATTAATTGTAATACCACGTGCTTTTTCTTCTGGTGCAGAGTCGATAGCAGCGTAATCTTTCGCTTCACCACCGAATTTTTTTGCACATACAGTTGCAATCGCAGCTGTTAAAGTAGTTTTACCGTGGTCGACGTGACCAATTGTACCCACGTTAACGTGTGGCTTATTACGTTCGAACTTAGCCTTAGCCATGAGATCTTCCTTTTTAAACTACTCATGCAGGGTTACTGCATGAGCATTTGGTTTTTAACTATGAATTAGTTTGGGCTTATAGTAATCGAAAGATTACTCGTCGTCACCTTTTTTACCGCCAGATTGGAACTTAGTAATGATGCCTTCAGCCACGTTACGTGGAGTTTCAGCATATTTAGCAAATTCCATAGAGTAAGTCGCACGACCTTGAGACATAGAACGCATTTGAGTCGCGTAACCAAACATCTCAGCAAGTGGAACTTCAGCTTTAATTGCTTTAGTACCGCCAGGAAGATCGTCCATACCTTGAACCATACCACGACGACGGTTTAAGTCACCCATGATATCGCCCATGTAGTCTTCTGGAGTTTCTACTTCAACTTTCATGATCGGTTCAAGAAGGATAGGATCCGCTTTCATGAAACCATCACGGAATGCGTAAGAACCTGCCATTTTGAACGATAATTCATCAGAATCGACGTCATGGTAAGAACCGTCGAATAATGTCGCTTTAATGCCAACTACTGGGTAGCCAGCCAATACGCCATTCTTCATACGTTCTTGAATACCTTTGTCTACAGCGCCAAAGAATTCTTTAGGTACTACGCCGCCTACAACTTCTTCAGCGAATTCGTATTCTTTACCAGCTTCGTCAACGTCCATAGGTTCTAAACGAACATATACGTGACCGAATTTACCTTTACCACCTGTTTGACGTACGAACTTACCTTCTTGCTCAACAGATTTTTTAATCGTTTCGCGGTAAGCAACCATTGGTTTACCAATGTTCGCTTCAACGTTGAATTCACGTTTCATACGGTCAACAAGGATATCAAGGTGAAGCTCACCCATACCTGCGATGATTGTTTGACCAGATTCTTCGTCTGTGCGAACACGGAACGATGGATCTTCTTTAGCCAAACGACCTAAAGCGATAGACATTTTCTCTTGGTCAGCTTTTGTCTTAGGCTCTACAGCTAAAGAAATTACTGGCTCAGGGAATTCCATACGCTCTAAAGTAATGATGTTTTTCTCATCACAAAGTGTATCACCAGTTGTAACGTCTTTAAGACCTACACATGCAGCGATATCACCAGCGCGGATTTCTTCAACGTCTTGACGTTCGTTCGCGTGCATTTGCACGATACGGCCGATACGTTCACGTTTAGATTTAACTGGGTTGTATACTGGGTCGCCTTGTTTAAGAACACCAGAATAAACACGTACGAAAGTCAAGTTACCTACGAACTTATCGTTCATGATTTTGAACGCAAGTGCAGAGAACGGAGCTTCGTCAGATGCTTCACGAACAGCTTTAGTTTCAGCTTTGTCGTCAAGTACACCTTCAATTGCTTTAACTTCTGTAGGTGATGGTAAGAATTCAATCACAGCATCCAACATACGTTGAACACCTTTGTTTTTGAACGCAGAACCACAAAGCATTGGTTGAATTTCACAAGCCAAAGTTTGAGCACGAAGACCAGCAACGATTTGTTCTTTTGTCAAATCGCCATTGTTTAGGTATTCATCCATCAACTCTTCAGATGCTTCAGCCGCAGCTTCAACCATGTTAGTACGCCATTCTTCAGCAGTAGCAACTAGGTCAGCAGGGATATCGCCATATTCGAATTGCATACCTTGAGATGCTTCATCCCAAATGATTGCTTTCATTTCGATAAGGTCAACAACACCTTGGAAGTTATCTTCAGCACCAACTGGGATAACAACTGGTACAGGGTGTGCACCAAGACGAGTTTTCATTTGTTCAACAACACGGAAGAAGTTGGCACCTGTACGGTCCATCTTGTTCACGAATGCTAAACGAGGCACTTCGTATTTGTTTGCTTGACGCCATACAGTTTCTGACTGAGGTTGAACACCACCTACAGCACAGTAAACCATGCACGCACCGTCAAGAACACGCATAGAACGTTCAACTTCGATTGTGAAGTCTACGTGTCCCGGGGTGTCAATTACGTTGATACGGTGTTCTGGGAATTGTTTGCCCATACCAGACCAGAAACAAGTTGTAGCAGCTGAAGTGATTGTAATACCACGTTCTTGCTCTTGTTCCATCCAGTCCATTGTTGCTGCACCATCATGTACTTCACCTAGTTTGTGAGATACACCTGTGTAGAACAAAATACGTTCTGAAGTAGTCGTTTTACCAGCATCAATGTGAGCAGAGATACCAATGTTACGGTAACGAGAAATTGGGGTTTGACGAGCCATGATTTCTTGCATTCCTAAATTTTGTTGTTTAAAACAGGACGCTTTAAGTTGCTAGCAACTTAAAGCGCTTTGATGACAGTTTGGTGAAACCCAAACCATCACTGTCCTGATAAGGGCCTGTTTTATTTGCTTAGAAACGGTAGTGAGAGAAGGCTTTGTTGGCTTCAGCCATACGGTGCACATCTTCACGTTTTTTAACCGCTGCGCCTTTACCTTCAGCTGCATCAAGCAACTCACCAGCAAGACGTAAAGCCATAGTTTTTTCAGAACGCTTAGCAGCAGCGTCTACTAACCAACGCATAGCCAAGGCTGTACGACGGGATGGGCGTACTTCCATAGGCACTTGGTAAGTAGCACCGCCTACACGGCGTGCTTTAACTTCGACCATAGGGCGAACTTTTTCTAATGTAGCTTCGAAAAATTCAACTGGGTCTACTTTTGATTTTTCTTGAACGCGGTCTAAAGCACCGTAAACGATACTTTCAGCAATAGATTTTTTACCATCTTGCATTACGTGGTTCATGAATTTAGCGATTGTTTGGCTGCTGAACTTAGGATCCGGAAGGATTTCACGAGCAGCGACTACGCGACGTCTTGGCATTTTAATCTACCTAATAAATATGACACTTCAGGTTTATCCAGCATTAGTACAAAGTGTCATGTACCGTTCGCTGGCCTTACTATACGTCGCTTGAATTTCACAAATTAAATGCAGAAATCAGACAAGCGAGACGATAAAGGATTGCAGTTCTAATGAACTAAGAGCTTAATCTCGAAAGATTATTTCTTAGGACGTTTAGCACCGTATTTAGAACGAGACTGGTTACGATCTTTAACACCAGCGCAGTCTAAAGAACCACGAACAGTATGGTAACGTACACCTGGTAAGTCTTTAACACGACCACCACGGATAAGAACAACACTGTGCTCTTGTAGGTTATGGCCTTCACCACCGATATAGCTAGAAACTTCGAAACCTGAAGTTAAGCGAACACGGCAAACTTTACGCATTGCTGAGTTAGGTTTTTTAGGTGTAGTAGTGTAAACACGTGTACAAACACCACGACGTTGTGGACAAGCCTTCAACGCAGGAACTTTAGATTTTTCAACTAAAGTCGTACGACCCTTACGGATCAACTGATTTGTTGTTGCCATTTGGCAATTCTCCCGTTAATAAAAAGCCCCAAAAAATACTGCTTTTTGAGGGCATGCAATTGTAAGCGAAGACGCAAAATTGGTCAACATTCTACAATCAATGAAAACATACACAAATTGCAGAATGCACAAATTTTCCCCCACAAATAAACAGTTTATTTTTCTGTAGGTGCATCTGAATTTTTTGTAACCTTATTTACCGCTGTTGTTTTCGCCTTTCGGGGCTTTGTTTTAGTTGGCGCTTTCTGTTCAGCGATTGGATTTTCTTCATCTAAATCAAAAGACTCTATTTCTGTTAAAGCAGGCTTTTGTGCTTCAACAGGTTCATGTGGCGTAACGACTTTATTTGCCAGTGCATCTAAACCTTCTGAAACTTGCGCTTCTTTAGATTCAACTTTATTAGTAACCTCCACAGCATCCGCTTTTTTGATGACTTTCACCTGACGAATATTTTTATTCCCTTTGACTGGAACCTCTTGATCCAAGATAGGTTCAATGACTTCAGCATCTTTAGCGATAATACTTTCCAGAAGTTTTGGGGTTGCCTGCGCCAATAGTTCAATAGAACGCTCATAGGCATGTAATGGCGATAAACCAATATCTTGATGCTGAATAATGTATTGACGTGCATCCGAAAATACCTGTTGTGCTTTTTGGTTGACCTCATCAATTAAACGACGACTATAAACAGCACTTATACCTGCACTCGCCAATGGCGATAAACGTGATAGTTGATTAAGTACAGACACTTTTGGCAATTGATTGAGCCAAGCCCATTTAAATTGCCCGTTTTCATCCAATACATATTTTTTCAAGGCTTCAGCATCAGTGTCTGAACCCAACATCTGTTGCAATTGTTTGATATCACTATTTTGTAAAGTACTACTTAGTGCCTTAATTGCCATGAGCAAGGTTTGTTTTTCAGCGATTAAGCTCAAATCTACTTGTCTAAAAATAAATTGCACAATGTCTTGGTCGCTTTCTTTACTCAAATCAAAACCATAAGATCGTCCAACTTGATAAATGACACGCAAAGTCATAATGAGGGAAGCTGGAATATCAATTGTAGAGCCAATTACTCCCGTCGCCCCTGTCAAGGCACCTTGTATCGAGGCAATCCATTTATTTTGTTCACTCAATGCCTGACTAATTCGTTTTGAGCGATCCACATCTTGAGTCAACTCTTCTAAGTCACGTACACCTGCTTCATCCAGTACAGCATCGACTGAGGAAATTTCAGAACTGAAATGATTCAACTGATCAAAGATATAGTCAGAAATTTTATCGCTAAATTGCGGTGCGACGAAATTTGCCACATTATTGACCGTACTAAAATGTCGTCCTAAAAGTTGTCTCGATACATTGGGAACATGTTCACGTAAAAGCTGTTGTGGATTATCATATTTTTTAACATCAAAAATATTGCTGTCACGTGATGCGCCATCGAAAGTTTGGCCATTTTTTTGCGGTTGAATTACCTTCGTCACAGACTCGGGTGCCACATGATTGATAATCGACACACCTGTAGAACTGAGCTTTTTAGCCACTCCAAAGGCATTTGAGAGTAGACCACCAGTCGCTTTATTATTCGTTTTCGCCATTCTCTACCCCATACAGACTATTCTTGAAATTCTTGATAAATACTAGGTGTAGTCAAACTTTATCACAACTTGAATATGTATCTTTAAGTTAAGTTTATTACCGCATTGTCGCAAATTAGCCCAGTCAAAAATAGGCATAGGATTTGCCATAAGAATTCAAAAAGCTTTCTGCTATTATTATTCCCATCAAATTATATGAGTATGACTGCGAAGAAAGTTCTCTCCTTGGGCATTCCGCAGAAGACTCACACACTACCTATAAAGGATCTGTAGATGAAACGTGTTGTAATCACTGGCATGGGCATCAACTCATGCATTGGTAATACATTAGAAGATGTCACTCATTCTTTGCAAAACGGGATTTCAGGAACACGTTTTAATCCAACTTATGCTGAACTGAACTTTAAAAGCCATGTTAGTGCAGCTGCAGAACAAGATTTTGATGGTATTGACCGTCGTTTAAAACGCTTTATGGGCGTGTGCGCAATGTATGCCTACAACTCAGCACTTGCTGCGGTTGAACATGCAGGTTTGACTGCTGAACAAATTGGCGGTAATCCACGTTATGGTATTGCAGGCGGTTCAGGTGGTGGTTCTACAGCGTCTGTTATTGAAATGAAAGAATTGCTAGATAGCAAAGGCGCGCGTAAAGTTGGACCGTTCTTTGTTCCACGTAACATGACCAACACCATCACTGCAAACGTTGGCGTTGCTTTCAAAATGCAAGGTGTTGCACACACAATTACCAGCGCATGCGCAACATCTGCAGATGCAATTGGTTATGCATACAACCTGATTCAATTGGGCAAACAAGACTTAATGCTTGCTGGTGGTGGTGAGGAAGATCATTGGTCTCAAAGCTTATTGTTTGATGCAATGGGTGCGCTTTGCTCGAAATACAATGACACACCTGAAACAGCTTCACGCCCTTACTCTGCTGACCGTGATGGTTTCGTAATTGCTGGCGGCGGCGGTTTCGTGGTGCTTGAATCTCTTGAACACGCTCAAGCACGTGGCGCAAACATTATTGCCGAAGTCGTTGGCTATGCTGCAAACTCTGATGGTGCAGACATGGTTGCTCCAAGTGGTGAAGGCGCAACACGTTGTATCTTGATGGCACTAGAAGAAGCGAAACAACATGGTGTTGAGTCAATCGACTATGTAAATACACACGGTACATCGACTCCTGCTGGTGACGTGACTGAGCTTAAAGCAATGGAGCGTGCATTTGGTGAAGGTCAAGTTCCTCCACTCAGCTCGACCAAGTCAATGACTGGTCACAGCTTAGGTGCTGCAGGCGTACAAGAAGCAATTTATTCTGTACTCATGATGCAAAATGACTTTATTGCTCCAAACATCAACGTGACTGAACTTGATGAAGGCGCAAAACCATTTGATATCGTGCTTGAAAAACGTAACGCAAAATTGAATACTGTGATGAGTAACAGTTTCGGTTTCGGCGGTGTAAACGCTTGTCTCATTTTCAAAAAATGGGAAGGCTAATTTAAAGTCGGCTGATTTGGCGCTTCTGCGCCAATAAGCACACTCACCGCCCTTTTAAGGGTCGCTTTATGGATGCTCCATCAGATGCTTTCCTCTGGGTTAAAGCATTACATATCATCGCAGTTGTTTGCTGGTTTGCAGCACTTTTCTATCTTCCCCGCCTTTTTGTTTACCACGCCATGAGTGATGATGCTGTTAGCCATCAGCACTTTGAAGTGATGGAACGTAAGCTGTACCGCGGCATTATGTGGCCTGCAATGGTCGGCACACTGATCACGGCTCATTTTTTAGTAGATTGGGGCGATGCAACGCGGCACTACCATGAAGCTTTATGGTTTTATCTTAAAGTTGGCTTAGTTGGCTTGCTGGTGATTTACCATTTTGTTTGCGGCTATTACCGTAAAAAGCTGATTGGCAATGCACATTATAAATCACACAAGTTCTGGCGCTTCTTTAATGAAATGCCAACGTTGATTTTATTTGCAGTGGTGATTTTGGTGGTGGTAAAGCCAACGTTCTAAAAGCGCAAAATAAATAAGTTATAAAAAAGCCCTAATTCATTTAGGGCTTTTTACGTTTGGCAAAGTTTTAAGATTTAATCCATTTATTTCGAATCATGCGATTTAAAGGCGTGGAATAATATTTCTCTATCGCCCAACTCATTAAAAAAACCGCAATAAAATAAATGGGCAGCAGCATCAACTTTTCAGTTGGCAACGTTTCTTTAGGGAAATACACCACTTTCATCAAACCCAAAATAATTAAATGAAACAAATACATTTCATAACTACGCTGTCCAATCCAGACCAATGCTCTCGACCCGAAAGACTGTGCCTGCGTTTGCGGATCTTGCGCAAAACAAAAAATCAGTACTGCCGTCAGCATCGCAAAAGCGCTAATGCTCCAAGTACTCACCTCCTTAATTGGCGCATACAAATACAGCCCGCACATCAATAGCGCTGTTACAGTCATGATGAGCTTCGAGTGCTGTAACGCACCTTTAAAATGTTGCGTATATAGCGCTGTTAAACAACCAATCGCTATTCCATCAAAGCTAGAGAAATAATGATAAAGATAAGCCCCGCTTTCTTCGCCAAAATGCAGGCTACGGAAGTACGGCGCATAGGCAATAATTAACAACAGAAAAACAATAAATCCTTTACCGCGTCCTAAACCCACACAAAGTAAAGGAAATACCACATAAAAGACTTCTTCTACAGATAGCGACCACAGTACGCCAAGCGCATAGTTGACCCAGCCATATTCAATGATTAACAAGTTCATCCAAAAACTAAAAGCAGACAGCACGGTTAAACCATACGATACTTCAACACCATTGGGCGCTTGGTTCAAAAACGGCTTTAATCCTATGGCACCTAACAAAGTCACCATAGCAACAAGTAGGACTAGACAGGGAATAATTCGAGCAATACGGCGTACATAAAAATCTTTCAGCTTAATTTCCGCTAAAGATCCACTACGTTGCAATGTGTGCCGGGTGATCAAAAATCCCGAAATCACAAAGAATATGGTCACGCCATAATTGCCATTACGTGCAATTAAGGTACTTAGGCTCTCACCAAAAATATGCACACCTAAAAAAGTATCATGCAATTTATAAGGAATATTAAAATGGTGCAGCAGCACCAGAAGTATTGAAATACCGCGAAGAATATCTATTTTTTCATTACGCATAAAATGCTGAATCTATTATTAAATTTTTACCGAGACATTAAAGGCTATATTTCAGAAAAATTCAGTTTTTAATTATTACAAATCATGTATGCCGCTTTAAAGTAGCAGCTCCAATATAAAGTAATTCTACTCTTGCATCTAGAAATAGAGTCAACAAATGAATAAATACCTACCCAAAACTAAGCCCGCAGTATGCGGGCTAGTCTTAGAGTATATCTGTCATGCAATCAGAGTTGTTCCAGCATCTGTCGTTTCACACGCGGCAAATACAGGACACGATAAGTGACCGCCAAAATCACCAGCCAAAGCGGACTGATCATCAGTGCTTTAAGCGTATCCGGCTCTAAACTTAAAATAACTAGAGCAAAGAATAGAAAGGCTAAAACGATATAGCTCATCCACACGCCGCCCGGCATTTTAAAGGTCGATTTAGCATGATTCTCCGGCTGCTGTTTACGATAGCCTAAATAACACACCATGATCAGCGCCCAAATGCTGATAAATAAAATCACGCAAAGTGAGCTGGCCAAAGTGAACGCTTCAATGGTATTCGGCACAAAGTACTGCAAACCCGCACCTGCCATAATAAAGAAGCAAGAGAAAATTAAGCCTTGCGCAGGGACAGCACGTTTAGATAATCGTGCCAAGGCTTGCGGTGCTTGTCCGCCTCGCGCCAAACCAAACAGCATGCGTGAAGTTGAGAATACGCCACTGTTCATTGATGACATCACCGACGACAGCACCACCAAGTTCATAATGATGGCTGAAACTGGAATACCCGCATGTAGGAACAGCGATACAAATGGACTTTGATCCGCTGGAATTTTATCCCACGGTGTTACCGACATCACCACAAACAAAGACAGCACATAAAACAGGATAATTCGGGTTGGAATCGCATTTACAGCTTTCGGTAAGTTCTTTTCAGGATCTTTGGTTTCAGCCGCCATGGTGCCTAAAAGCTCAACCCCAACAAAGGCAAAGAGCGCAATTTGGAAGCCTGCAAGGAAACCGTCTGAGCCTTTGGGGAACATGCCGCCATGTGACCAGACATTCGTAAAGCTGGATGCAGTGCCATCTGGCGAATGGAAGTGACTGAACACCATAAAACCACCAATCACAATCAGGCCTAAAATGGCCAAAATTTTGATTAAGGCAAACCAAAACTCAACTTCACCAAACAGCTTAACCGTCAGCAAATTCAAACCTAGAACCAGCAGCACACAACCCACACTAATCAGTGCCTGCCCCATGGGGGTAAAGCCGACATCTGGCGGCAACCAAAAGCCTAAATAGTTAATAATGGCGGCCAAATCTGCAATACCAACTAAAACCCAGCCGAGCCAATAAGACCAGCCGATATAATAGCCTGCGCCTGGTCCAATGAGATCATGCGCCATATCGATAAAGGATTTGTAGTGCAAATTCGACAGCAGGATTTCGCCCAGCGCGCGCATCAAAAAGAAAAACATCAGACCAATAATCATGTAAATGAACAGAATGGATGGTCCAGCCAAGGAGATAGTTTTGCCTGAGCCCATAAATAGGCCCGTGCCGATAGCGCCGCCAATAGCGATCAGCTGTAAATGACGGTTGGACAGCTTGCGCTGCAGTTCATGAGGCGACGATTGCACGTCATCTTGATGTGTAGCCATAGTTGATGTCCTTATAATGCTTGCAACGGCGCAGTTCTTGATTAACGCTAACTGCCCTGCTCAATGTCCTATTGAGCTAAAACTGCCGAAGCAAGCATTGAAGATTCAAAAATAAAAAAACTGCACAACTTAAGGTTGTGCGGCAGTAACCGCAATTTCAATCAGCCAGTCTGGATTCACCAGCTCCGCTTGAATGGTGGCGCGCGCAGGTTTTGGTGAGTCTTTCAGCCATTCTGCCCACAGCGCATTCACAGCTTTAAAATCTGAAAGATTTTTCAGAAAAAGCTGCGCAGATAACATTTTAGATTTGTCGCTGCCCGCCTGAGCTAGCAATTGATCAATCGTATTCAACACATCCAAAGTCTGCGCTTCAATCCCTGCTTCCGGATTTTTCGGCACTTGTCCAGAGAGGTAAACTACTTGATTAAACACTGTGACTGCACACATAAAATCGTTGCTGCCAAATCGTTGAATAGGGTCTGACATGGTCATGCTTCCTTGTATATTTTCATCTTTAGACACTAAGACAGTGCCTGCTATAGACTGGTAAAATTAAAACTATTCGACTGAATTTTCAGTCTTTGAATTCGCTATTAAATCGATAATTAGGCCGCAGACTCAGCTGGAATACGCCTTGCATCGACAATAAAAGGAACGCGCTGAGTCACAGCGCACATCAGTTCATAACCGACTGTGCCTGAGGCTTTTGCAACATCATCAATCGGCAGTACTGCACCATTTGAGGCCTTGCCCCACAGCACCACTTCCGAACCAATATCACTGTCAGGCAAATGGGTTAAATCCACCGCTAGCATATCCATACTGACGCGGCCAATCAGACCGGATGTCTGACCATCAATCAGCACCTGCGTACCTGTTGGCGAGACACGCTGATAACCATCGGCATAGCCGCAGGCTGCAATACCAATACGCATGGTTTTTTCTGCCAAAAAGTTTGAGCCATAGCCCACGCTTTGCCCTGCCTGCAAGGTCTGCACACCAATAATTTCAGTACGTAGCGTCATCGTTGGCTGCAGCTGCCAGTCGTGAATCGTATGCTGCGGATAATCAGGAGAACTGCCATAAAGCATGATGCCGCTGCGGGCAATATTGGACTGCAACACTGTTGAATGGCGCAAAATTGCAGCACTGTTACTGACGGTGACTGGCGCAGGAAACTGCTGAACCATATGCTGGAAACATTGGTATTGATATTGAATACCTGATTCGCCAAAACGCTCACCATCGGCATCTGAAAAATGCATCATGTGTGTCAGGCTGCGTACAATACTCAATTTTTGCAGTTCGACCCATGCTTCGGCATAGGCTTCAGGAATAAAACCCAAACGGTTCATACCTGAATTCATTTTGACAAAGACATCAAACTGCGCTTGAGGATAGCTGTATTGAAATTGGCGCAACCAGTCAATTTGATGTGCGCTATGTATGCTAAAACTTAATTTAAGCTGATGGCAGTCCAATAAATCCTGCAGGCTGAAAATGCCTTCCAGCATTAAAATATCCCCTTGCCACCCCAAAGCGCGCAGGCGTTTAGCTTCTGCAATATCCAGCAAGGCAAAACCATCCGCCTGTTTAAATGCTTCATAGACGCGCTCTATGCCATGACCATAAGCATTGGCTTTAACCACCGCATAAACGTGCGCATCAGACACATTTTGTCTGGCAGATTGCTTTGCCACCTGCAAATTATGCGCTAAGGCATCTAAATGAATAACTGCTTGTATCGGCCGTGACATTTTATTCTTCCCTAAAACGCGTCCTTGAATCTGTAAATAACAAAAATGCGGTTTGCCGAGCTATTCACCCTGCAAACCGCATTCTTTATGCTGCATGCGTGTAACGCTGCAGCGATAAGCCTTCTGTGCTGATCTCGGCCTGTTGCCCCAGTACAAGATCACTAATCAATTTTCCTGAACCGCACGCCATGGTCCAACCCAATGTGCCATGACCGGTATTCAAGAATAGATTGTTGTACTTTGTACGCCCAATAATTGGTGTGCTATCCGGCGTCATCGGACGTAAGCCTGTCCAGAACGAGGCTTTTTCCAAATCGCCACCTGGGAACAAGTCGCGAGTCACCATTTCCAATGTGCCGCGGCGGTCCTGATTCAAGCCTAAATTAAAGCCGCTTAATTCCGCCATACCACCTACGCGGATACGGTTGTCAAAACGGGTAATGGCGATTTTATAGGTTTCATCCAATACGGTAGATTGCGGTGCATAGCTTGGGTCCACAATCGGCACGGTTAATGAATAACCTTTCACTGGATAAACTGGCAAATCTAAATCCAGCGGTTTTAAGAAATCACGTGAATAGCTACCAAAAGCCAAAACATAGCGGTCTGCAGTCAGAACTTTGCCATTAACCAACACACCTTTAATTTCGCCGCCTTCTACAATCAGTTTTTCAACATTTTGATTAAACTGAAAATCAACACCAAGTGTTTTAGCTTGTTCAGCCAAAGCATTGGTAAATAGGTAGCAATCACCAGTTTCATCATTTGGTAGGTGCAGACCACCAACCAATTTATCTTTGGCTTCTGCCAATGCAGGCTCAACTTTGCTTAAACCATCACGATCCAGCAATTCAAACTCAACACCTGTTTCTTTTAATACTTCGATATCACGCTGCACAGCTTCCAACTGCGAATCTTTACGGAACAGCTGCAAAGTACCTTTTGAACGGTTTTCATAGCTGATACCCGTTTCATCACGCAAAGTACGTAAGCAATCACGGCTATATTCCGCAACACGCACCATACGTTCTTTATTGATCGCATATTGGTCCGCACCGCAGTTTTTCAGCATTTGCATCATCCACTGCAATTGCCACATGCTGCCGTCCAGCTGCACTGCCAATGGTGCATGATGCTGGAACATCCACTTCACTGCTTTAAAAGGAATACCCGGGGCCGCCCATGGAGTCGAATAGCCCGGAGAGATTTGGCCAGCATTACCAAAACTGGTTTCTTCTGCAGGTCCAGACTGGCGATCCAATACTGTGACTTGAGCACCTTGTTTTGCCAAATAATAAGCACTGGTAACACCAATCACACCGCTGCCCAAAACAATTACACGCATAGTCTTGATCTTATCCCTAGTTTATTTAACTAGTATATTTTGGGTTAAATAGTTAATCTTGCTATTTTAAAGACTTTATTTCAGTTGATTCACATGTTTTGTCGTGTAATTACAAAAAAGACAGGGAAAAATAAATGCGTAAATTAGACCGTATTGACCGCATGATTTTAGACATTCTGCAAAAGAATGGGCGCATCGCGATCAGCGAGTTGGCATCCCAAGTCAACCTCTCAACAACACCCTGTTCAGAGCGGGTCAAACGGTTGGAGCGCGACGGCATTATCATGGGCTACTATGCACGACTGAATCCTGAGTTAGTCGATAAACGCTTGCTGGTTTTTTTGGAGATTAAACTCTCAGCAAAATCAGGCGACGTTTTTGAACAAGTCGCACGAGATTTATCTGAGATTCCTGAAGTACTGGAATGCCACCTTATTTCAGGAGACTTTGACTATTTAGTTAAAGCGCGTTTAAAAGAAATGAGTACCTACCGTAAACTTTTAGGTAACCTTTTGAAAAAGCTGCCGGCATCGGCATCTTCACATAGCTATGTGGTGATGGAGGAAGTGAAAGAAGGCTTATATTTAGATCTAGACACTTAAAATATTTTCAACACATAAAAAAAACCACTGCAATGCAGCGGTTTTTTTATACGTAGCATTCAACTAAGCAGGAATGCGTAACACCTGCCCCGGGAAAATATCATCGGCATTTTTTAGCAATGGGCGGTTTGCTTCAAAAATTTTGTTGTATTGATTGGCATCACCATAAAATTCTTTGGAAATTTTAGACAAGTTATCACCAGACTTAACCGTATAAAACTTACTTTCCGCTTCTGGCGTTGCTACCGTTAATTGATCATCTACTTGTGCAACATGGTCAATATTACCCACTGCTAAAATAATTTTTTCACGATCGGCTTGGCTTTGCACCTGCCCTTTCACTGTCGCCAAGTCAGATGTCGCGTTATAGCTGACAGATAAGCCTGTCACAGGCAAACCTAAGCTTTTGACATGACCTAGTAGCTTATTCGCAATTTCTTGAGCAGATGGCTCAGCAGGCGTTGCTGGTGCAGCTTGTGGCTCTGCAGGTGCTGTATTTTTCTTACCAATACCTTTTACAAAATCAAAAAGACCCATGTTATTCTCCATTATTTTACTGTTTTATAGATTGTGTAATTTTCGACAAACTCTATTTTTATAGCTAAAAAATAACCTGATTTTCGTATCCTTTGGTAAAAGAAACGTAAGCTAATGTAAATAAATCAAATAATTGCTGCAGCAGAAACACATAGGCATAAAAAAAGCCACCAAATGGTGGCTTTTTAATATCAGCATCGCTGAAATCTAAAATTAACCTAGTTTCTTAGAAACGTAGTCAATTGCAGATTGTACAGTAGTGATTTCGTTTGAATCTTCATCAGGAATAGTGATGTCGAAATCGTTTTCGAAAGACATTACTAATTCAACTAGGTCTAGAGAGTCTGCACCTAAGTCGTCCATGAAAGAAGCTTCGTTTTTGATCTCGTCTGCTTTAAGACCAAGTTGCTCAGCTACTGCTTGTTTTACGCGTTGTTCGATATCGCTCACAGGAATTCTCCTCATTGCTTGTGGCGTTTTTAATGCCGTTAGTTTAATTGAATCTAAATCGTTTTGAAAGTTTATACTTAAGCACTTAGCTCATGTATAAACCACCATTTACATGTAATACAGTTCCGGTAATGTAACTTGCCTTTTCAGAAGCAAGAAAACTCACGGCATTTGCGATATCTTGCGGCTCACCTAAACGGTTTAATGCCACTTGATCGCTCATTTTTTTACGAATTTCTTCGCTTAACTGTTCTGTCATTTCTGTTGCAATAAAGCCCGGAGCCACCGCATTTACAGTGATTTGGCGGCTTCCCATCTCTTTTGCAAGACTGCGACCAAAGGCCTCAATCCCTGCTTTTGCAGCAGAATAATTTGCTTGTCCTGGGTTAGCAAAATGTGCAACCACAGAACTGATATTAATAATTCGGCCAAAACGTGCTTTGGTCATACCCTTTAAAACACGTTTTGAAAGTCGATAAACGGCTTTCAAATGGATGTTTAGGATGTCATCCCAATCATCTTCTGACATACGTAGTAACAAATTATCTTTGGTAATGCCTGCGTTATTTACTAACACAAGGACTGAACCATAACTTTGTTCGATTTCAGACACCAATGCATCAATTGCAGTCGCATCACGCACATCTAAAACCTTACCGGCACCATTTTCAGCAAAAGTTGCAGATAATGTTTCTGCACCCGCCTCAGATGTCGCAGTACCTACAACAAAATAACCGTCTTGAATCAATTGCTGAGCAATTGCTGCTCCAATCCCTCGGCTCGCACCTGTTACTAAAGCAACTTTGCGTTCTTGTGTCATGCAATTTTCCCTTCTGCCACTAAAATGGCATTCAGTGCATCTTCCATACGACCTTTGCTGTCGAGTGGGAATGCTTTCTCAATATTTGGCAAACGTTTTGCGAGATTCGCAAGGACATTTCCTGGACCACATTCAGCAATGTACTGAATACCTTGGTCTTGCAAGTACTGCATGGTCTTTGTCCACTGTACAGATTCATAAAGCTGTGCAGTTAACGCCTGACGTAATTGCGCCACATCTGTCGCGATTTCAGCGCCTACATTTTGTATTACAGGTAGCATAGGCAGCTCAATGGCAGTTTGTTCCAATGCTGTTGCGAACTGTTCAGCAGCAGGTTTCATCAATGAACAATGCGATGGTACAGAAACTGGCAGTGCAATCGCTTTACCGCCATTTTCTTTCGCTGTAGCCATCACCGCTTCAACCATGGCTTTATCACCCGCAATCACCACTTGACCTTGTGCATTATAGTTTGCAGCTTCTACCGAGCCTTCACCCTCAGCTTGCGCACATAATTCAAGAACTTTGGCATCATCCAGACCCAAAATTGCAGCCATTGCACCTTTACCTTCAGGTACAGCGCTTTGCATCAGTTGACCACGTAAATGCACCAACTTCACTGCATCGCCTAAACTCATTGCACCTGCAGCAACCAATGCGCTGTATTCGCCCAATGAATGCCCTGCAAGGTATTTTGGCGCAACACCACCGAGCTCCAACCACACACGCCATAATGCGATACTTGCAGTCAACAACACAGGTTGCGTAAATTCTGTTTGATTTAAACCTTCGCCGCTTTGCGCAATGTGCCAAAGATCAAAACCTACGGCGTCAGATGCTTCCGCAAAAGTTTCTTGCACACTACTAAACTGTTCTGCAAGTTCAGCAAGCATGCCGACTTTTTGTGAACCCTGCCCCGGAAACACGAATGCAGTTTTAGTAGCTTGAGCTGCTTGCTCGAGTTGTTTAGCAGACATAAAAAAATCCTTTATTAAGATAGGTAAATTGATGCCGTTTGGACATTAATTCAACACAATCCCATGTAAGCTTATTTCAGGGACGGAAATTTAACACTAAATTTTTGACTTGGTAATTGCCAAATGCAACAAAAACACGATACAAAAAAAGGGAGCTTAACGCTCCCATTTTTTCTACTAAGCTTGACGCTTAATACATCATCAATTATTCAGCAGATGCTTTAGCGAATAATTGACGACCACGGTAGATACCATCTTTAGATACGTGGTGACGACGATGAGTTTCACCAGTAGCTTGGTCTACAGTTAATGCATTCTCAGTTAAAGCGTCATGTGAACGGCGCATGTCACGGCGAGAGCGACTTTTACGGTTTTGCTGAACGGCCATGATGGCTCCTTACAAATATCGAAAAAATGGATCAGAACAAATTCGATTGTCTTATACTTAAGAGTATAACACAAAAATTAGTTAAGTTTACCCTTCAAACCTGCCAAAACATCAAACGGGTTATCCCGTTTTTCTTCAACAAGCTCTTCTACGGCAGGTTGATGCTTATGTTCACAAGCGTCATGCTTAGGTGACAACGGCATCAACAATAACAATTCATCCTCTATCAGTGAGAGTAAATCAGCAGTCGCAGGTGCATCATATGAACCTTTGGTTGTTGCTTCACTTTCACCTAAAACGATGAAATCAGCATCCTCATCCAAGCGCTCTATCAGTGACTCATCATCTACAAGAGCTAGATGAAAACTTGAAACAAGTGGGATCTCAACGGTATCCAGACAACGCTGGCATTCCATTGGAACCTTCGTCTCAACATGACCATCCAGCCATACAATGCGATGATAGGCATCCATTGATAGCTTACAGTCTATGTTAATCAATTGATCATCAATTGATCCAACAGCTTCACGAGCAATACGAACAAAGCGAGATAATGGCAGTGTTCCTGACCATTTAAAGCCCTGTTCAGCCCATTTAAACGGCTCAATCTGTGCCGGAAAGGTATTTGCTGACATAATTAAGGCGGCAATTCTACAAATTCATCAGTACTCTGTCAAAGATTAAGATACAATTTTGCACTTATTTAGACAGACCATTTGGGTAACTTAAGTTATGCATCTGTTGCAGCCGCAAACAGAAGTGACTATTTCATCACTTATGAGCACAATTTCAACTTTCGATTCTGACATTTCAGCCGACCAAGTGCAACTCTCGGAATGGGAGAAACTTTCAACAGAAGCGGAACAAGTTGATTGGCTCATCTTACACTTTAATCACTGGTTTTCCCACCTGAATGTAAACTTAGTCAAAGGCGACTTTGAACCTGAGTATTTTCCAGCGGGTGAAAACACCCCAGCGCGTATTCAATTTGCACACGGCTTCTTTAATAGTGCCTTGCATGAAATCAGCCATTGGACCATTGCTGGAGATAAACGCCGTCTATTGCCAGATTTAGGTTATTGGTATGCACCAGATGGTCGTTCGCAAGAACAACAAGCCCTATTTGAGCAAGTCGAAATTAAACCTCAAGCGATTGAATGGTTATTTGCCAAAGCCTTTGGGCGTAAGTTTCGTGTATCACTGGATAATTTAACGGGTGAAGGCGGAAATGGTGCTGTATTTAAAGATAACGTATTTGCCCAATTACAGGCTTATTTTAGTGGCGAAGCTACGCTTCCACGGGATGCTCAGCGCTTCATTTCCTGCATTTGTCACTGCACTCGTGCTGGCAAAATATTACAGGCGAATGAATTTCAGCGTGAAATGCTTGATTAAATTATACAAATTCAATGTATTTCAGATTGCACAATACAAATTGGCATGGCAATAATGAGATGCAAGCCCTATAAGAGGAATACGATATGTTGCATTTAAGAATACATCCGGAAAATCCTCAACCGCGCTTAATTACCCAAGCGGTCGAACGCATTCGTGCAGGTGATGTGGTGGTTTACCCAACCGATGCTGCGTATGCCATTGGCTGCCAAATTGGGAATAAAAATGCCATGGAGCGTATTGCTCAGATTCGTCAGCTTGATGCTAAACATCAATATGCCATCATTTGTGCTGACTTATCAGATATTGCCACTTATGCCAAAGTAGACAATGCAATGTATCGTCTGCTCAAAAATAATACCCCTGCGGTTACCACCTTTATTTTACCTGCGACCAGCGAAGTGCCACGTCGTTTAATGCATCCGAAAAAGAAAACCATTGGTTTGCGTATTCCAAGCAATCCGATTTGCCAGTTATTACTCAAAGAACTGGGTGAACCCCTACTAACTTCGACTCTGATCTTGCCTGGTCAACATGAACCGATTGATGATCCTTTTGAGATAGAACTTCAAATTGGCAAACGGATTGATGTACTGATCGATGGTGGTTTGGGTACTTTAAATACCACCAGCGTGGTGAATTTATCAGGTGATTACCCTGAAGTGATTCGTCGTGGTGTGGGTGATGTAAGTGCTTTTGAATAAAATCGCATCAGACACCAAACTTTTTTGTATTTAAGCTTTCTTATAAAAACTAATCAAATTGGTCTATGGAACTACTCGAGTCTGCCATATGAATTTGTTTCAGATTTTACTCAATCTCGATGATTTTCCTAATCATTACACCATATATGCAATGGAGCCTTGGACACTAGAGTCCGAGGCTCAAGTTGTACTAGAGCCATCAGAAGGTTTAATTCAACTCGCCTACAATAATGAAATATTTGAATATTTTTTAGAAATTACCTCAGCAAAAGCGTTGTTACTACAGCTTGGGTCGCAAAATCTATGCACCCAAGTTCAGTGTCAGCGCGTCATTGAATATGCTATTGCCAATTCTTAACTAACATTGAAACGAACAAACCACAGGTTTTATTAGGCTGAATAAAGTTGGATAAAATCTTTTAAATGAACTTTTTGCAGACCTTGCTGATCAAAGTTATCTGCTTTTAACCACGCTTCATAGGCTAAAGAAAGTGTTGACCATTCTTGATCCAACATCGCATACCAAGCAGTATCACGATTACGCCCTTTCACAATAACATGCTGACGAAATAGACCTTCATGTGTAAAACCAAAGCGTAATGCGGCTTTTTTTGAAGGCGCATTTAAATCATCACATTTCCACTCGACCCGTCGATAGCCTGCTGCAAAACAAGTACGTAGCAATAAATAAATAAATGGTTTCAGTCGCCGCAGTCGATTGTTTCATTGCTTGTGAAAAGTACACATTGCCAATTTCAATGACTGCATGTGTTGGTCGTATATTTAAAAGTCCAACCCACCCCACAAACTGTTCTCCCACTTGAATGGCATAATGGAACGCACCTGCAAAATGGAACGCATTTTGAAAATACGTGGTTAACTCTGCTTCATCTAGGATCGGAGGATAAGGTAAATATGTCCAGCAACGCGCATCGGGCTCTTGTTGAATGCTTTGCCAGAGACTCTGAATCATTTTTGGATCAATCTGTTCAGGATAAATTGGAATTAGTTGAACACTATGACCTTTCTCTACGTTGAACGGAAGCTGACACGCTTGGAAAGATTCAAGCAGTACGCCAACAGGTTGCGCAAATTTGTTCAGTATCGGTCTCATGATATTTTTCTTTTGAAAGTGTATAAATAGCTCTGCTAGAAAACATTAAAAAATATCAACATACAAGTCTTTTTATATATCCTCGTTATGTGATGCGAATCACATGTATAAAAGTGCAATGATCAAACGCACAAGTATTCCCTATTTATTTTAAGTTTTTTGAGCAATTCAACCTTTGAGCAATTTCTTTAAAGGCAATTTTCCATTACACTATTCCCTATAAACTTTGTGCTTTTACTTTCGATGCGAGATCGAAGTCGAAGCGGTCTGCATGCCTTTGAAAATTCGCGTGGCTTATAATTGCAATGAACCAAATTGTCCATAATTCTATGGAAGATGCTCCACACATTCGCGTTTTGGATGAGTGGCAACAAGCTATTCCAGATGATTTGTACATCCCACCTGCCGCATTTGAAATTCTATTAGAGCATTTCGAAGGACCACTCGACTTTCTAATTTATTTGATTCAAAAAAATGGCTTCGACTTATTACAAGTCGATATTGCACCCATCGCCGCTCAGTATCTGTCTTATATGGATGCCATGAAGTCACTCGATATTGAATTGACTGCGGACTATATGGTGATGGCAGCACTCCTTGCAGATTTAAAATCACGTTTATTATTACCAAAACCAAAATCGCTTTCTGCTACAGAGCAGGATCCGAAACAAGAATTAATTGACCGTTTAGAAACCTATTTACGTATTAAGCAAGCTGCTGAACGTTTAGGGCAAATGTCGGTACTTGATCGCGATACTTTTGAGACCAATGTCAGCCTTGGAACAATCATTGAAAGCAATGATGGCTATGACATAAACTTACTTCGCGATGCGATGTTCTGTGTGTTTAATCGCCCAGAACCTGTTACTCACCAAATTCAACAAGAGCCTGTTTTACTCGAAGAGCGTATTGCTTATATTGAAAGTATGCTTGAATCGGGTGAAATTTTAGATTTTTCCGACCTGCTCAAACCGAGCCAAGGTCATATGGGTGTTGTGGTCACATTTATGGCAATTTTAGAACTGACGCGTCAGCAAAAAGTTCAAATTGTGGCATCTGGTGTTGAAGCACCGCTTGCAATTCAGGGAGCACGTGCATGAATACCGAAGTAACTACGCCAACGACACCTACCGAAGATCTGCATGAAATTTTGATGCAGCTTGAAGCCATTATTTTTGCCAGTGAAACGGCTGTGAGTATTGCCCGTTTAAAAGAGGCTTTCCACGATCGTTTCACAAAAACTGAATTACGCCAATATTTGCAGCAATTGTCGATGCTGCAACATGGCAGATCAATTGAACTTGTTGAAACCGCTCAAGGTTTCCGTTTTCAAGTACGTGCAAAATATCGTAATATTATTGCACAAACATGGCCTGAGCGTCCGACGCGTTTATCGCCTTCCTTGCTCGAAACACTTTCTGTTATTGCTTACCATCAACCGGTAACCCGCGCAGACATTGAGCAAATTCGAGGAGTGACCAACAATAGTCAAATATTACGTACCTTATTTGACTGGAACTGGATTAAAGAATCTGGTTTTCGTGAACTCCCTGGACGCCCTGCGTTGTTAGTTACAACGCCTCAATTTTTAAATGCTTTTGGTCTAACCACTTTGGGCCAATTGCCTCCCCTGCAGGATGCCAAGGAAGCTTTTATGGCGCTCGATGCGAATGCACCGAAGTCATAAATAGGTGAACTGTTGATGATAATTTCTAAGGTTATGCTGTCATGAGTGAAAAATTGCAAAAGGTGCTTGCACGTGTTGGTTTGGGTTCTCGCCGTTATATGGAAGAAGTCATTGCCGCTGGTCGTGTAAGTGTCAATGGGCAAGTTGCCCAAGTGGGTGAACGTATTGAACCAGGTGATGAGCTTCGCATCGATGGTCGTAAAGTTCAATTCCAAATTGAAGACGAAATTCGTCGTCGTGTGTTGATTTACTATAAACCTGAAGGTGAAATTTGCTCACGCAACGACCCTGAAAACCGCCCAACTGTATTTGAACAGTTGCCACAAATTACTGGCGACCGTTGGGTCATGGTTGGTCGTCTTGACATTAACTCAACAGGTCTTTTGCTATTCACTAACGATGGTGAATTGGCTAACCGTTTAATGCACCCATCAAGCGAAATTGAGCGTGAATACGCAGTTCGTGTTATGGGTGAAGTGACACCTCAACTTAAAAACAACATGTTGAATGGTGTTGTTTTAGATGATGGTCCTGCAAAATTTGAATCATTCTCTGAAATTGGTGGTGATGGTATTAACCGTTGGTACCAAGTTGTCGTGAAAGAAGGTCGTAACCGTGAAGTTCGTCGTATTTTCGAATCTCAAGGTCTAAAAGTAAGTCGTCTATTACGTACCCGTTATGGTTCAGTGATTTTACCACGCGAACTTCGTACTGGTCGTTGGATTGAACTTGATAAACAAGACATCGACAACTTAACGAAATCTGTAGAGCTTAAACCACGTCAAGGTACAGGCTTATTTGGTATGGCAAAACGTCGTACTGAACGTATGCAAGACAAGCCTATGGCAGCACGTCGTGGTGGTTATTTGCGTCAACAACGTCGTGATAGTGATGAAAACCAAGCACCGCAAAACACAGGTTATCAAAACAACCGTGGCGAACGTCGCAGCGAAGGTTTCCAAGGTAATTCTGCGAATCGTGGCGAACGCCGCAGCGAAGGTTTCCAAGGCAATTCTGCGAACCGTGGTGAACGTCGTAGCGAAGGCTTCCAAGGCAATTCTGCAAACCGTGGCGATCGTCGTAATGACCGTTTCCAAGGCAACTCAGATAACCGTGGTGAGCGTCGTAATGATAACTTCGGTAATCGTGAACGTCGCAATGATTCTGTGCCTAGCCGTGCATTTAATGGAAATAACAAAGGCTTCAAGAAATTTTAATTTCATGCCAATAAAAAAACCGCTCTGATGAGCGGTTTTTTATGCTTTTGGTTTAGATGTGCACATACAATTAAGTGAAATGTTCGGTAGTTTGAGGAATCGCATTTAACAAGCGCTTTGTATAGTCATGCTGTGGTGATGCATACAACACATCAGAATTGGCAATTTCCACAATATCACCATGGTTCATTACCATAATTTGGTCAGAAATATATTTCACTACAGATAAATCATGCGAAATAAAAATATAGCTCAGTCCAAATTCATCCTGTAAATCCTGCAATAAATTCAATACTTGCGCTTGTACAGACACATCTAGTGCAGAGACAGATTCATCACAAATCAAAATTTCTGGCTTTAAAGTTAAACAGCGTGCAATCGCAATTCGTTGGCGCTGTCCCCCTGAAAATTCATGCGGATAACGATAAAACGATTGTGCAGGCAAACTCACACGTTCCAACAGATCAAATGCCATCTGCTCGCGTTCAGCATCATTTTGACCAATTTTATGTACCTGCATCGGTTCCATCAAAATCTGCCCGATGGTAAAGCGTGGATTCAATGATGCATAAGGGTTTTGGAAAATAATTTGGATTTTGCGTTGATACTGGGTAAATTCTTTGTCGCTCATGGCTAAAATATCTTTACCTTCAAACAGCGCCTGACCACTTGTCGCTTCTTGCAAACGCATGAGTAATAGTCCAATGGTGGTTTTACCCGAACCAGACTCCCCCACTAGACCAAGGGTTTTACCTTTAGCCAACTGAAAAGACACACTTTTTACAGCTTGATACTCCTCTTTCGAGAACAATCCTTTACGACTATAAAATGATTTTTTTAAATCTTTTACATCTAAAATAATGTCTTCATTTCCAGTCAGACCACGTGTACGTTGGCGCTTGGTTTCCTCTGTTAAGCGCACATCCTCGATCAGCTCATCACCATTTTGTCGCATAAAATCACTAATCATCGGCAACTTATAAGGACGTTCTGACATTTGCGGACGGCACTGTAATAAGGCACGTGTGTAGATATCTTTTGGATGTTCTAACACTTGTGTAACCAGGCCTTGCTCACGAATTTCACCACTACGCATGACGATCACTTGATCCGCAATTTCACTCACTAAAGCCAAATCATGGGTAATGAACAGCATCGACATTTCACGCTTTTTTTGCAGACTTTCGAGCAAATCTAAGATTTGCTTTTGTATTGTCACATCCAACGCTGTTGTGGGTTCATCGGCAATAAGAAGTTTAGGCTCACAAGCAATGGCCATCGCAATCATGACACGCTGTTGTTGACCACCCGACATTTGGCTTGGGTAGGCATCAATTTTTATTTCAGGGGCAGGAATACCCACTTCTTTTAACAATTCGAGTGTACGTGCGCGCGCTTGTTTACGTCCCATCCCTAAATGAATACGTAACACTTCAGAGATTTGATCGCCCACAGTAAAAACTGGATTCAATGAAGACATCGGTTCTTGGAAAATCATCGCAATGTCTTTACCGCAGATTTTGCGCATTTCTCGTGGAGATAAACTGAGTAAGTCTTTCCCCTCAAAAATAATTTTACTACTTGAATCAATTCGACTTTGTTCAGCAGGTAACAGCCCCATTGCAGCTAAAGAAGTTACGGATTTACCACTGCCTGACTCACCCACCAAAGCGACTGTCGTATTGGCAGGAATATCAAATGACACCCCTTTTACCGTTTCTATATAGGTTTTATTTTCTGCCTTAAAGCTCACTTTAAGATTTTGAACGCTAAGGAGCGTTGGTTGAACAGATTGATTGATCTCAGTCATTCCTCTACTCCTATTATTTCAATTTTGGATCTAATGCATCACGTAACGCATCTGTGAACATTGAAAATGCGGTGACTAATACAGCCATTGCAACGGATGCAGCAATCAGTTGCCACCATTTACCAAGGATTAACTCACTTTGTGCTTCGTTCAGCATACTGCCCCATGAAACCACACCGACAGGTACACCAAAGCCCAAGAAGCTTAAAATGACTTCAGACTTAATAAATGCCACAACCAAAATTGAAATTTGCACCAATGCAATATGACTGACATTTGGGAAAATATGCACAAAGATGCGTCTCAAATGGCTTACCCCAATTGCTTTTGCCGCAAGCACATATTCACGTGAGGTGTGCTTCATATATTCCGCACGAACCAACCGATACACACCTGTCCATCCAGTCAACCCTAAAATCAGCACAATCGACATAATGCCTTTTTGTTGTAGTACCGCAGCAATAGCAAGCACAAGTAGCAGATAAGGAATTGAAGTAAAAATGTTATAGAACCAGTTTAAGATATCATCGACCCAACCGCCAAAATATCCTGAAATTGCCCCTAAAATAGTCCCTATTACCACAGCTAAAACCGCAGCGACGACACCCACGATAATTGATGTTTCAGCACCTTTAATAGTTTTTTGCAGTACATCTTGCCCCCATTTATCTGCACCAAACGGGAGCGTTTGTTTTAACTCACTTTGCTGATCCAATAAATGTCCACCAAGCTGTTGATCAATGGCTTTCATATCTTCAGCAAGTGGGTCGGTTACACCATAATAATCAATGGCAGCTGTTGCTCCCTGTTCTGCCGCAATCTCAGCATTTAATTCTTGGATTACATCTTTTAATGGATCGACCGGATTTTCAGGCAGCGCCAAAGATTCAGCGGCTGCTTTTTGTTCGGTAGAAACTTCCGTTTTATCTGTGCCCATGAAAGTCGGTGGCGCATAACTCACCGCTACTTCTTTATTCCAATTGGAAGCCACCAACCCTGACATGGACAGGATTAACACCACGAAATAACACAGCACCACAAAGAGCGATACCATCGCGATGCGGTCTGCTTTGAGACGGCGCATTGCCAACTTCCATAGCCCAGTTGACGTCGGTTTTTTGGTCGCTGCTGTTTTATTGATTAATGTTTCTTGCATAGACCACCTACTTCAACTGTACGCGTGGATCGACGAGTTTATAAATCAAATCCGCGATTAAGTTAAAAATCATGGTTGCCGCTGCAACATAGACCGTAATGGCTTTAATCACTGGGAAATCGCTTCGTTCAACAGCAATAATCACTTCACGACCAATACCCGGAATACCAAAGAAACGCTCAATCAGGAATGCACCAATCAATAATGCTGGTAGGCTCGACATGACGTCAGTAATAATTGGAATTGAAGCATTACGCAAAACATGGACACCCAGAATCCGGCTTTCACCCACACCTTTAGCACGTGCTGTACGCACATAGTCTTGATTGACTTCATCTAAGACAAAGCTGCGGTATAAGCGCAGTGTTGGCGCAATACTCACCACCAACATGATTAAAATTGGCAGCAGTCCATATTTAAATAAGTTTTCACTAAATTGATCACTCCAACCTTGTACTGGAAACCAACTCAGTTGATATGCAAAAACATATTGGAAGACAATGATATAAACCAAAATGCTGATCGACATACCAATCGTACACAACATCATAATCATGCGATCAGTCAGCGTGCCACGCACAGAAGCAACAGCCAGAGCCAAACCAATTGAAATGATTGTCTGTAAAATGGTCAGTGGGATCAAAATCGTGAGCGATGGACCAAGTCTAGTCATAATAATCTCAGAGACTGACTCGCCCGTACTCCAACTTAGTCCGTAGTCGAAGGTTAATATTTGTTTGATAAAAATCCACAATTGAACGTAATACGGCTGGTCCACACCCAATTGTTGACGAATATTTTCAATTTGCTCTGGGTTCGACATTTTGCCTGCCAAAATATATGCAGGATCACCACCCACCCAGTTAAACAGGAAGAATATGAGCAGAACGACCCCGAGCATCGTCGGGATCATCTGCCATATACGCCGTATAATATATGCCAGCATAAAGACCTACCTACTTAACACGTTGACCGGTAATTTCGTCGAAAAATGCTTTATTGTCAGGTTTACGACCTAAGAAATCATGCACCAATTTTTCAGCTTCATATTGACCACCTTGTGCCAAAATACTTTGACGGTAGCGCTGCCCAACTTCTGGGTTGTTTAAGTGATCGCCAAAAGCTGACAACATATCGAGTGCCATAACTTCAGACCACATATAACCGTAATAACCAACTTGGTATCCGCCCATAATGTGGTTGAATTGCCCAGGGAATTCAGTTGTTGGTACATAACCTAATGCAGTTTCGCCTTCCATTTTTTTCCATACATCTAGCGGTTGAACACTTAATGCATCGGATGAATGTAGTGCCATATCATATTTTGCATATAGCGTTTGGCGTGCATAGTGCAAACCACGACCATAGCTATGTACCGCATTTAATTTGGCAATAAGCGCATCATCTACACGTGGACAATCTGGTTTGCAGTAATTTGCAAGTGTCGATAGTGTTTCTTTACGACGCGCCCACTCTTCATACATTTGAGAAGGTGCTTCAACAAAATCGCGCTCGACTGAAGTACCTGATTGCGATGCATAACGGGTATGCGACAAAATGCCATGCAATGCATGCCCGAACTCATGAACAAAAGTTTCAAGCTCGTCACTGTTTAAACCTTTACGGTTAAAGTTCGTCACCAAAGCTGAAATAGGCTTACGACCTGTGAGTGTGCTTCCGCCTTTCACACCCCATACGGCAGCATGACCATATTTGCCTTTACGTGGGAATTTATCGATATATAAACCACCCAGTAATTCGCCTGTTTTCTTATCAGTTACATCGTAATATTCAACTTCATCCTGCCAAACATCCACTTTTGCAGGTTTAAAATCAATACCGTAAAGGTCTGATGAAATGGCAAATAACCATTCTTGAGAGGCTTGGGTTGGGAAATAATCACGTAATTTTTCTTGATCGATTTGATATTTTTCTTTACGTAATTTTTCGCTCCAATAGCTTTCACTCCAGCGATTTATTTCAGCTTTTTCTACTGGAATATTTAAGGTTTTGGCCTTGAATTCACGTAAGGTTTGTACTTCCTTTTTCTCTAAAGGTGCAACGGTATCGTATACTTCTCCAAGGAATTTATTTACCGTTTCAGGGTCTTTCGCCATACGATGTTGCAGCACCCATTCTGCATAGCTTTTCTTGTCAAATAATTGTGCAATTTCATAACGCAAATCCATTGCTTGCTTTAACAAGCTTAGATTTTTTTCTGTACCACGACGTGTGAAAGCGATTTGATAGCGTTTGCGTGCAGCATCATTTTCCGCAAGTTCCATAAATGGGCGGTATTCAGGATACTCAAATCCAAGTAAATAATTGCCTTTTTCATTTTTCTTTAAGCCTGAAATATAGCTTTCAGGTAATCCTTTAAGTTCCGCAGGCGTAAATTCTAGTTTTTCGGTGTTATCACGTACATTACGAGCATATTCTTGCTCAATTTTCGTAAGTTCATCAAAAATGGCTTTTAAACGTGCCCGTTTTTCTGGCGTAAATTGCACACCCGTATTTTCAAATCCATCTAAAATGTCTTGACGCATTTTTTTATCAATATCGTCATTGGTTTTTAGCTTTTTAATTTGTTCGTATAATTTAGGATTTTGAAAAACTGAAGTTTGGAATTCGCTGATTTTAATTTCACAGTCTTCAGCAGCTTTACGTAATGCTTCATCTGGATCGACATTACTATACAGTCCAATCGGCCCATAGAAATCTTCAAACTTGGCAAAAATTTGATCCCACTCTGCAAGTACTGGCGCAGCTTTGGCATTTTTCTTAATGGATTTTTTTTCAAATGCATTTAGCTCAGTCTGCACTTGTTGAATTTTAGCATCACACAGCGCAGGAATATCTTGAGCTTTAAACTTTGGCAAAGTACTACGTGTCGAGTCTTCTGCTTGAGCAATTTGACTTCCCCCCATCATGAGCATAGTCAGTGTCGTCAATTTTAATGCTTGGTTTTTCATAATTTCTCCAGTTTTTATTCCATTTTATTTCTTTGGGTCTATATCGATATACATCCATTCAGCAGCCAAAATCGGATGCTTCTTATAACCAATCACACGCGGTTGTGATAACACTGTTCGATAACGGGCATAGTTCACCTGTACGGGCATATATACTTCTAAAATGCGCGACATTTTTCGATATAGAGCATCACGTTCAGGGCCGGGTTTCATTCGCTGAGTTTGTTCATACAAACGGTCATACTCAGGAATTTTTGAACAACCATTGTTCGTAACATTAATATTTTTGCCATAAAACAACTGCATGAAATTATCCGCATCTGGATAGTCAGCAATCCATGCCGATGCTTTAAACATGGTTTTACATTGTTTCTCTGCTTTTAACGCTTCAGCGAATGGCATCGACTTAGTCGTCATCTTAATTTTGATGCTATCTAAGGTTTTCTTCCAAAACTCTGCACTTTGTTGTGAACGTGCTGTATTGCCCGAGAGTGTTAATTCAATCGTTAAAGGTTTACCATTCGGCAGCGTCCGCCAGCCATCCGCACCGACATTGTATTTATAACGATCAAGTAATAAATTTGCAGCTTTTACGGAGTAAGGAATACTGCTTTTATAATTAGGGTCATAACCTGCAACACCCATTGGAATCGGACTTTGCAGTTTCTGTGCATCACCATTCATTAATATTTTGATTTGATTATCTGCGGAATACGCCATCGCCATTGCACGACGCAAGGCAATTTTTTCCTTACTAAAACCACCCACAATGGGGTTTTGCATGTTCCAGTAATGATAATCAAGCGATGGATCTGCGATGCGCGACATTTGAATGCCCTTTTTCGCTAATTCAGGCTTTAGTGCACCATCTTTTAAGGCTTGTACCGATAAATCACCGTCCAATACCAAAAGATCCGCCTCATCTTTGACAAAACTTAGCCAGCGAGATTGTGACTCTTCCATCACTTGAATGTCGACCACGCCCACTTGTGGCATATTTTTGCCTTTCATTGCATCGACAATTTTTTGGTCTTCAGCAGAAGATGGCTTAAAGTCCCAAACAAAACCACGGTAATTTGGATTGGCTTTAAGCACAATACGTGAGCCCGGAGTCCAGCGGGTTAAAATGTAGGGTCCTGTACCAATCGGCCTTCCCATGACAAAACCTGCTTTATCGCGATATTTTTCAATCACCTCGCGAGCCATAGCAGAAGCCGGTTGGTGTGCAAGGAGCATTGGAAAGTTTTGATCTGGAGCAGTTAAACGAAGTACCAAGGTATAACGGTCAGGTGTTTGAATGCCAGCAATATGAGCATCGTAATTGAATTTTCCAGTTTTTTTTGCTTGCTCAAGAACAGCATCCATACCCAAAATTCGACCATCTAACAACCAACTATTCGGTGAACGTAAGCTCGGATCGAGTAAACGCTTAAACGAATAAGCATAATCTGCTGCGGTTAACTCTCTTTTCTTGCCCTTAAAAACAGGATCATCAGCAAAATAAATGCCTTTTTGTACTTTGATGGTATAAGTCAAACCATCAGCACTGACCTCAGGCAAAGCTGCCGCAGTTTTTGGTACAAGTTTGGCCGGTGAGGCTAAATAGTCATAGGTATACAAGGTTTCAAAAATAGATGTATTGACATGTGCTGAATACAAATCATGCACGCCTACAGGGTCGAAACCAGTTTCCGCAACAGGGAATATATAACGTAGAACTTTGTTCGGATCTGCTGGGTTTTTGGCATATACATAATTTGCTGAAAGTAACATTCCCCCCAACACAAAAGCCGCACCAAATTTCTTTAAACAATGATTCTGTTTTTGTTTCATGATGATCCCAAATCAATTATTTTTTGCTTGGTTGTATATCCAAATATTGCCAAGCCGTATTCATCATAGGATGTGTTTTATAACCCTGAATTTCAGGATGAATGAGCCAATTACGTATCCGTGTTGAATGCAATATCCAAGGATTATCAGCCTCAATTTGACGATTCATTTTTTCATAAAAAACTTCACGATCTTTCGGTTGCAACACGATCGCCTGCTTATACAAATTGTCATAAGCTTTCGATTGATAACAACTTAAATTCCCCTGACCTGAATTTGGGCCATAAAGTAATTGAGCAAAATTTTCACCTTCTGGATAATCTGCAATCCATGCGCCACCCCACATCATGTATTTACATTGCATCGCTTCTTTAAGGTTGTCTGCAAAGTTACTGACCTTAAACTCAACCCGCACCCCAATGGCATCTAAATTCTTTTTCCATAGTTCTGACTGTATCACTGATTTTGAACTATTTTCTGTATTGATTTTTAAAGTTAAGGGTTTTCCATTAGGCAGATTTCGATAGCCATCCGCACCTTTTTTATAACCAAAACGATCGAGTAATTTGTTGGCTAAAAGCGGGTTATAACCGATACTGCTACGATATTTTGGGTCAAAACCACTCACCCCTTCTGGAAGCAGCATTTCTGCTTTAACGGCTTGACCTTGATAAAGCTGTTTGATTGACTCCGCTTGGTTATACGACATACTAATTGCACGGCGTAGGGCAATTTTATCTAGGCTAAATCCACCCACAGTTGGATCTTGCATGTTAAACATCGTGTAGGTAATTTCGGCATCTTTGTTTGGGTAGAGTTTAATGCCCTGTTTTAGCAAATCAGGCTTGAGCCTATTGCCGTCTAAGGCTTGCGTTACTGCATTTGAGGTTAATTTATCAAAGTTCAACTGACCTGTTTTAAATGCAAGCCATCTAGACTGTTCCTCCTCAATAATACTGACCGACACCTTGCCAATTTGTGGCATCTGCTTACCGTTCATTTCTTTAACCAATTGGTTGTCCCATGCAGTGCCAGTAGACTTAAAGTTCCAAACAAATCCACGATAGTTCGGGTTTGCTGTCAATTCAATTTTACTGCGTGGAACATATTTACTGAGTTGATACGGACCAGTGCCAACAGGATGCTGCGCAAGTTTTGTGCCATAAAAGTCAACAACTTCTTTGGCAATTGCACCAAAAGTGACATAGGCGAGGATGTATTGGAAGTTATAGTCAGGACGCGTGAGTGTAATTTGCAAGGTATAGGGATCAAGTGCTTTTAAGCCTGCAATCGGTGCATTGTAGTCAAATTTGCCCGTTTTCTTTGCTTGGGCAACCGACTCATCTCCCCCTATGATTTTTCCATCAATAAATGAATAGGTCGGTGAACGGTTGGCAGGATCTAAAATTCTTTGAATTGCAAAAATATAGTCTTGTGCGACCAATTCACGCTTTTTGCCCTTAAACGCGGCATCATTTGAATAATAAATGCCTCGCTTAATTTTGAAAGTATAGACTTTGCCCTCTTGCTCAATTTTAGGCATGGCTTCCACTGTGTTTGGTACCAATACTACTGGACGTGCGAGATAATCATATTTCAGTAAGGGTTCAAAAATTGCTTCTGCAATATTGCCACTATAATAATTATAGGTTTTGACCATATCAAAACCATCATCTGGCGCTTCAAAAGCAATATTTAAAACTTTATTGGTTTGAGCCGAAGCCTGTAATTCTGTAAACACCCCAGTAGATATAAATAATGCGATGGCAGTAATTTTAAGTTTATCAGTTTTCAAATTTATACCTTTATGTTGATTTTAGATAATACAAATCCATAAACAGACTTTATATAAAGCTGCCATTATTAAACTTAATAATTTAAATTTTAAACTGTGTATTAAACCAAGGCTTAAAACAGTTTAATGAATATAAGCGAATTTCATGCCACTTCTCCATGTTTGAAACTTATCTGAATTAAATATCCATTTAAATTCATTTTTTAAGATAAATTTATACTAATGTATTCTTTATTGCTGAACCTTCTTTTGATCAAAAGTTCAATTTCTTATCCTTCACACTTCGCGTGTGATTTGCACAAATATAATACACTCCTGACTCATATTGGATCACCCCTAGCAAAAAAATATGTAAAATAACGACTAACATATTGTTTTTATTATTAATAAATATTTTTTAATTACATATTTAATCAAACTGATAACACAAAAAATTAGGAACTGGTTGGCAATTTTAATTATTTACACCAAATAAATTCATGTTAATTTTCAATTTTATTGAACAAACAATAAAAAAATACAAAAAATCATTAATTTGAATAAAATTTTAAAAAAAAATAAAAAAAAACTTGCCGTTCATCTTAAATTACTCCACTTTAAACTCATTAATGAACATATTTATCAGTATTTTATATTTAAAAATTATCATTAGATATAAATCTGGCACTTGAATTGCTTAAACCAAATCAAGCAATATCGCTAACTACAACAAAAAGGAATACTTTTACTATGAAAGAGAAAAAAATGCTAAATCTGTGGGGGGCACAACGTTTGGCAAAACTATACTTAAATTAAGTACTCTTAGTTTAAGTATGCTGTGTTTATCATTAGCGCATGCAGCTGAACAAAATGATGAAGAACCCGAAAAAGTAACTAAAGTAACTGTTACTGGCTCGTCAATTAAAGGGGTTTCAGCACAAAGTTCTTCACCTATTACCGTAATCAAAGTTGAAGAATTAACCAAACAAGGGGTAACAACAACAGAAGAAGCACTGATAAAAATTAGTGCTAACCAAGCGGGTTACAGTACTGCTCAAAACGTTGGTGCAAGTAATACTTCTGGTTCAACAGCAAACCTTCGTGGTTTAGGTCCCGATAAAACTTTGGTGCTTTTGAACGGACGTCGCCTTGCTTATAGTCCATTTAGTACATCGGAAACAAACCTAAATACCATTCCACTGGCGATGGTTGAACGCATTGAAGTTCTACGCGATGGTGCTTCGGCAATTTATGGTGCAGACGCTATTGCAGGTGTAATTAACTTCATCACCAAAAAACAATACCAAGGCGCTGGTATTAGTGGTGGTTTATCTAAACCAGAAGATAAAGGTGGAGAAGAATATGACGTCTCTATTTTTGGTGGTTTTGGCGATTTAGATGAACAAGGTTTCAACGTATACGGTGCAATTGACTATCGTAAAGCCAAAGAAATTATGGCTAAAGACCGTAAAGTAAGTCGCCGTGGTGGTCTACTACCTGAACTCGGCATCGATGCTAGTTCAGCAAATGGTTTCCCTGCTAACTTCTATGACCCTAATGGCGGTCCATTAGATGAAGATGGCGTTCGTGAAGGCGTTCTCGCAAACCCATATGGCGGCGCTGCAAACTGTAGCAACTTAACCAATGTCGTTGAAGATGGTGGTTTATGCTTCTTAAATACTCAGGCACTGATTGGTATTCAGCCTGAAACAGAAGATCTTTCTGCCATTGGTCGTGCAACGATTAAATTAAGTGATAGTTTCAATGCCATTGGTGAATACGTATACGCAAAAAATAAAGTAACAACATCTGTTGCCCCAGACGTCTATAGCCGTTCAGTCACTATTCCAAAGTCTAGTCAATATTATCCAGGCGAAGGTATTACCCCTGGTGTAGATGGTCTAAGTGGAGAGCCTTTGGAACTGTATTTACGCTCCCAAGCGGGTAACCGTGTTTCACAATCCATTAATGAATCGCATCGTATTTTTGCCGGTCTTGAAGGTGAAGCTTATGGTTGGGATATGAATGGTGGTGTGACTTATGCAAAAGGTAAGGCATCTGATAGTTTTGTTAGTGGTTACTTAAACCGTGATCAACTTCAAGCAGGTTTAGATGATGGAACCATTAACCCATTTGGACCTTCAGCTGATAATGGTGTTTGGTCTGCACTGAATGTAAGTGGCACAACCAATGAAGCAACACTTGATTCAACCACATTTGACTTTACCGTAAGTCGTCCGATTTATACCTTACCCGCAGGTGATGTAGGCTTTGCATTTGGCGGAAGTTTCACTACACAAGACTGGGAAGCAAAAGTTAATTCAGAACTTGTTCGCTTAGTGCCAGGTAGCGGGATTGACCCTGATAAACCACTGAGTAAAGGTGATCGTGACATTTCAGCGGCCTTTGCAGAACTACAAATCCCAATTACCAAAACCATTGAAGCGCAGCTCGCAGCCCGTTATGACGACTATAGTGATTTCGGTGACACCTTTAACCCGAAAGTGGGTCTCCGCTGGGAACCAATTAAACAGTTAATGTTCCGTAGTACCTATAGCACCGGCTTCCGTGCGCCAAGTCTTTGGGAAATTAACGCTCAACAAAGCAAAACCTATACAGGGGCAAAATATAATGACCCTGTACTTTGCTCAGGCGGTACACCAACATCTCCTCAATATCAAACTGAATGTAATACTCAGTTCTACCGTATGTATGGTGGTAACCCCGACCTTCAACCAGAAGAATCAAAAACTTTTACCGCTGGCTTTGTTTACGAACCAATGAAAAACTTAGTTTTAGCTATTGATTATTACAACATTGAAGTTGAAAAATTAATTGGCGAAGTGGGTGAAACTTCAATTTTTGAAGACCCTGAAAAGTATGCGTCTTTATTCGTACGTGGTGCCGATGGTCGTATTGATTACATCAATACCACTCTAATGAATACAGGGGGCATTAAAACTCAAGGTATTGATATCAGCTTAGATTATTTATCTCCAATAACTGCTACAGGCCGTTTTGGCTTCGGGATTAATGGTACATATGTCATCAAAAATGACTACCAAGAAGAAATAGGCGGTGAGTGGGAAGGTTTAGTGGGTGTATATGACGACCCTGCTGTTTTACGTTGGAAACACACAGCGAACCTTAACTGGAGTTATGAAAACTGGAAAATGATTTTTGAACAACAGTTCTTCCGTGGTTATGACGACCAAAACCAAATTGGTGAAGCACAGTTCGACAAACATCGTGTTCCTGACTACACCCTTTATAACATCGCAACAACTTACAGTGGATTTAAAAACTTAGAGCTTACTGGTGGTATCAAAAATATTTTTGCTGAAGAACCTGCAGCATCGAACGTTTTAGATAACTTCCAATATGGCTATGACCCACGTTATAGCGATCCGACTGGTCGTACATTCTATGTACGCGGTACGTACAAGTTCTAAAACCACAGTTTGCCAATACGATTACAGCGTTAATCGTATTGGCATTGCTAAATCAATTAATTAGTCAAACATAAAAAAATGCAAAAAACACTTATATATCAAGTGCCGATTTCACTATTGATTGTTTGTCTCAAATTTCAGGAGTTGTAATGGGCAAAAGCTTTTCCGAATTAGAAAATAATTCCGGCAAACGCCTGATCGGAATTGGGGCAGTCATTCTTCTGCATCTCATTGTGCTCTACGGATTAATCACAGGACTTTCCAAGAAAGGTGAGAAAACTGTAGAAGAACCTGTTGAATTAATCATTATTCAAGACAAGAAACCTGAGCCAGAAAAACCGAAACCAATTGAAAAACCACCTGAAGTACCAAAAATGGTGAAGGAAGTATTAAAAACGCCAGAACAGAAACCTGTCGAAAAAGTGGTGCAAAAAACGGTAACAACCACAACGACTCAAACGGTAAAAGCAGTTTCTACACAAACGCCTACTGCTTCACCATCGCCAAGTCCTGTCGCATCTCCAACGCCTACTCCTGCACCAGCGCCTGCTCCTGAACCACCTCCAAAACCTGCAGGTGAAACCCGAGGTGCATCTAAAGGAAGTGTTGGTTGTAAGGAACCTGCTTACCCCCGTGAAGCAGAAATGGCTGAAGAAACTGGCACAGTACGTATTTCTGTATTGGTAGGTGCCGATGGTAATGCCAAAGAAGTAAAGGTTAAAAAATCCACTGGTACTAAGTCTTTAGACAAGTCCGCGAGTAAAGCATATAGCTTGTGTACATTTAAACCTGCATTAAAAAATGGCGAACCTGTCGACGATTGGGTTGATATTGAATACACATTTAAACTTGATTAATGAATCTATAAAAATTTGGAGAATATGAATGAATAAAATGATGAAATCTGCGCGTATTTTTGCATCAGCAACTGTTTTAGCAACAAGTACATTACTCCCGCTTCAATCTGTATTTGCTGAAGAATCTGCAACACCACCAAGTATGGTAAAAGTTGAAATCAGTGACGATAAAATTCAAATTACCGATGATGGAACACATACCCCGCCCCCAATGCCTACTGCAACGAAAGAAGTACATAATCCTTATGGTTTAGAAGCTTTATGGCGCGAAGGTGACATTGTCGCTAAATCTACACTGTTCATTTTAGTACTTATGTCGATTGGTACGTGGTACATCATGATCACCAAGTTCATTCAACAAGCAAAAATTAAGCGTCAAGGTAAAGAAGCTGAAGCTAAATTTTGGGAGTCATCTACAATTGATAATGCGGCTGAAACGCTAGATGAATCGAGTGCATACCGCTTTATTGCAGAAAAAGGGATTAACTCAACCAAGAAACATGGCGGTAATTTACTTGAACGTATTGACTTCAATACATGGGTAACGATTTCAATTCAGCGCGCCATCGATAAAATTCAAAGCCATTTGAGTGGTGGTTTAGCTTTTCTAGCAACTGTAGGTTCAACTGCACCATTTGTGGGTTTATTCGGTACAGTTTGGGGTATTTACCATGCCTTAACAGCCATTGGTATTTCAGGTCAGGCGTCTATTGATAAAGTAGCAGGTCCTGTTGGTGAAGCCTTAATTATGACTGCAATTGGTTTAGCGGTCGCTGTACCTGCAGTATTGGGCTACAACTGGTTAACACGTCGCAATAAAGCAGTTTTAGACAATGTACGTACTTTTGGTTCTGATTTACATACGGTTTTACTCAGCGGTGAAATCAAAAATAATAACGACACCAAATAAGTGAGGCATGCGCCATGGGAATGATGATCAATTCAGATGGTGACGAAGACGATGTAATTTCAGCCATTAACACGACACCTTTGGTTGATATTATGTTGGTACTGTTGATTATCTTTTTAATCACGGTCCCCGTTGCAATCCATACGGTTCCGGTGAAGTTGCCTGAGGAAAAAAATACCCCTTATGAAACCAAACCGATCAATATTCAAATTGCCGTAAATAAAAATGGTGATATTTTCTGGAATGAAAAATATATTGCCGACAAAAACACACTGATCAGTCGCTTACAAGTAGAAGCGAAAAAACGCCCACAACCAGAAGTGCATATTCGAGGTGATCAGGTCACTAAATATGAAGCGATTGATGAAGTGATTAGTGCAACTCAAGCAGCAGGTATAGGCAAAATTGCTTTTGTCACAACACCTGTTGCGGCACAATAATCGGAAGAGGAACAACTTATGGGAATGAATGTCGGTTCCGATAAAGACGATGACGTAATGTTAGACGTCAATATGACACCCTTGATTGATGTCATGCTGGTTTTGTTGATCATGTTTATTATCACGATCCCCATTCCAAATAACTCGATCAATATTGATTTACCAAATGGTGCTCCACCACCAACCAATGAAAAACCACCTGAGCCCATCACCTTAAAAATTGATGCGCAAGGAAAGTTATTTTGGAATGATCAACCTGTTGCTAACAAACAAGCTTTAGAAAGTTTATTTGCTGGTGTTTCACAAAAATCGGATCAAAATACGATTAAAGTGCAACCTGACAAAATGACCGAATATAAAGATGTTGCAATGGTGATGGCTGCAGCTCAACGCTTAAACGTGAAAAAAATTGGTGTTTCAGCAAATAATTAAGCCTTAAAATGAAACGACTGAATAGTTGTCTATTCAGTCGTTTTTTTATGTCTACCATATTTAAATCACTGGAATATCCCACCAAGCAGCTTCTGGAAAATGCTGTCTTAGATAATTTTTCAGATATTCTGCTGTATCTTTTGAAATTAATTCGTCCTGTGATTCATCCTTTAAATTATACGCGAGCGCATGTAAGTTCAAACCACGCTGTTTCAATGCTTCTAGACTTAAAATCGTATGGTTAATACTGCCCAAACGACCTGAAGTAACCAAGATCACAGGAAATTTTTTCTGAGCAACATAATCAATCGTGAGTAATTCGGTCGTCAAAGGCACCATCAAGCCACCTGCACCTTCGAGTAAAACCACATCATATTTTTCAGTCAATTGCTGTGTTGCATCTTCGATTTTTTGAAAATCAATTTCACGACCATCAATTTTTGTCGCTAAATGTGGAGAGGCTGGATAGCTGAAAATTTCCGGCATCGTAAGTTTGCTTTCATCTTCAGGAAACCACCCCATTCCCATGATTTCACGGTGCTGTTCGATATCTTCTGAAATATCCACATTGCCCGTTTGGATTAACTTTTGCGTAATGGTTTTTTGACCTTGCTCATTCCACGTTTTGGCCAAATATCCTGTGGTATAGGTTTTTCCAATCCCTGTATCAATGCCACTAACGAAGTAAATTTGAGCCATTATTTTTTCCTTACAATGCATAGAATGGGATGATACGTCAGTGGATATGCAGGCTGGTCTGAATGAGGACAAGCCATGAACTGCGCATAATCTAGATAAAACTGCTGTAAGCTTGATTTAGTCCAACGATGCTGCCCTGTTGCAGTCACCCCAGTTTCTTTTAAATGTTGCAATACGTCACGTGGATGATCGAAATGCATTTGCTGCACTTCATTTTTCATCATGACGATTTCAAAACCCTGTTCTAGTAAATAGCGTTGCAGTATATGAATCTCTAAATAATCCAGACCACAGCCCGTGAGTTGTTTAATTTCACGTAAATTTTCAGGACCAAAACTGCTAAATACTAAAAAACCCTTGGGCTTTAAAGAACTATTTATTTTTTTCAGCAATGCTGGCAAGTCGGTCATCCACTGAAATACGGAACTCGACATGACCAAATCTAAATTTTGTGGTATTTCCAGTTGTTCAATATCACCTATCCAAGGCTGAACCTGAGTGTTCTCAAGTGACATTGCGTAATTGAATTCGGCACTCTCTGCATAAAGATCATTTAAATACAGCACATCGACCTGATTCAATTTCAGAACTTCGCGTGTAAAACTCCCTGTTCCACAGCCAATTTCTAATACCTTATTCCAGTGTTTTTGTGCAATAAATTGCTGCATAGACTGAGCCAATTCAACGCAAACCTGCTTCTGAATTAAGGCTTGTTGTTCATATGTTGAACTTGCTTTGGCAAAGCGCTTTTTGATTTTGGCTTTATCTAACATGACTCAACCTTGCAAGATGTTGTTCTAGCTGTTTAATCTCTTCCAAATCTACTTTTGCAGTCAGTGAAATCCGTAAACGTGCACTATGCTGCGGCACAGTTGGCGGTCGGACAGGCATGATATAAAAACCAGCGGCTTGTAATGCTTTGGCTTTTTCAACTGTTTGTGCCGAATCTCCAATGATCACGGGGACAATATGTGAGCTTGATGGACAATCGAAACCGAGTGTTTGGACGCTTTGCTGTAAATGCTGACTGATGTGGGTCAGATGCTTACGCTCAGTTTGCATGTGAAGCACTTTATAGAAAATAAAATGAGTCCATGCCATACAGTTGGGTGGTTGAGCAGTACTAAAGATGAGGGGACGCATCGTGTTGATCAAATAATCCCGTATGACTGAATGGCAAATCAGATAGCCACCAATCGATGCCAGCGCCTTACCAAAAGTACCAACCAAGAAATCAATTTCATCAATGACGGCGTATTGTTCTGCACAGCCCAAACCCTGTTCACCTCGCACACCAATTGCATGCGCTTCATCCACATACAGCATCACTTTTGAAAATTGTTTTTTTATTTGCACCAAAGCCGCTAAATCAGTTTCATCTCCATCCATACTAAAAATGGATTCAGTCACCACAATGATCCGCTCAAAAGCACGATCATCATGATATTTTTCTAAGAGTTGACTCAGATGACTTTGATCATTATGCCGATAACGCACATATTTGGCAGTCGATAATCGGATGCCATCAATCATACTGGCGTGCACCAACTTATCTGCCAATATCAGTGTTTTACTGTCTGCCAGTGCAGGTAAAATCCCAACATTCATATGATAGCCACTGTTAAATAACAAGGCAGCCCGACCCTGAAAAGCTTGGCTTAAACTGGCTTCAAGTTGCTCATATTCAGGAAAATTACCTGTTAATAAACGTGAAGAAGATGAGCTCATCCAACGCTGGGCATTCGGTGTTTCATCAAAAAATTGTTCACGCAGACTCGTTTCAGATGCCAGACCCAAATAATCATTTGAGGCTAAGTTAAGCATGCGCTGTTGATTGATAGTGATAAAGCGATCTTGCTGAAAATTTTGACTAAATTGACGCAAATTTCCTTGTTGTTTTAACTGATCTAATTGGCTAGAAAAATGCTCAAGCAAATGCTGACTCATGCTGTTTGCTCCAATTGTTCAACCACTTCGACCAATTGCTCTAACAAGGTTTTTAGTTCTAACTCGGAAATGATATAAGGCGGCATGACATAAACCAATTTGCCAAATGGTCGTATCCAAATTCCACGGCTTACAAATTCTTGCTGCAGGCGTTGCATATCGACATTAAATGTCAATTCGACCACACCAATCGCCCCTAACACGCGTACATCATTTACATGTGCCAACGTTTTTAATGCGGATAATGCATGGTCTAACTGCTGCTCAATGCGCGAAATGTTGGCCTGCCAATCTTGTGCCAATAAAAGCTGTGTGCTTTTCAGGGCAACTGCACAAGCCAAAGGATTGGCCATAAACGTTGGCCCGTGCATAAACACACCTGCTTCACCTTGACTTATTATTTCTGCAATTTGCGTTGTCGCCAATGTGGCAGACAAGGTCATATAGCCCCCTGTCAAGGCTTTGCCAATACACATTATATCGGGTTCTACACCAGCCCACTCCCAAGCAAACAACTTCCCTGTACGACCAAATCCTGTGGCAATTTCATCAAAAATCAAAAGGACTTGATATTTTTCACAGAGCAATTTGGCTTGACGCAAATATTCAGGATGATAAAAGCGCATGCCTCCCGCACCTTGCACAATCGGCTCTAAAATAAGGCCTGCGATTTGCGTATGCTGCGTAGCCAATGTCTGTTCAAGCACAGCAATATCGCTCTGATCCCACGCCTCATAAAAGCCGATTTGTGGTGCTGGAACAAAAATACGATTTGGCAAACTTGAGCCAAAAATTTGATGCATCCCTGTTACAGGATCACAGACCGACATGGCGTTCCAAGTATCGCCATGATAGCCAGAACGCGGGGTCACGAAATTAGTTTTATTCTTTTGACCACTAGCAGCCCAATACTGCACCGCCATTTTCAACGCCACTTCAACAGCGACTGAACCTGAATCTGCATAAAAAATTTTATCTAAACTGGGTGGGGTAATTTCGAGTAATAATTTGCCGAGTTGAATCGCAGGATCATGGGTCAATCCACCAAACATAATATGCGACATATTTTGCAGCTGATCATTTACGGCTTGATTCAATTCGGGATGGTTATAGCCATGTATTGCACACCACCATGAAGACATACCGTCAATCAGCTGACGCCCATCTTCCAGTTCAATTGTCGCCCCATAGGCCTTTTTAACCTTAAAGGTTGGTAGCGGCTGTGTCATGGAGGTATAAGGATGCCAAAGGTGCTGCTGATCAAATTGCAGATCGGTTAATTCTGTCATCCCTAACTCCATGTAGAAGGTTGTTCACATCAATGTGCACGATGTTAAACCTGCTGGAATTAAAAATAAATTGCGATATAGACCAGCTACACAGAGATTTGTTCAAGTTTGTTTAAATATTGGCAGATTTTGCAACTTATTGCTTCAGCATCAAATAAAGGAAAGCCATGCGAGCCTAAAACCAAATCCGTTTCTAAAAACTTTACGCCGAAATCTCGAAGTATTCGTTCAACTTTGTAACTAACTAAATAATCTTGTTTTGCAAACAGATGTAACTGATGACCTGAATATTGTTTTAAGATATCTACATTATTTAATTTCTCCAAACAGTCTAAACCAGTACGGAGCACATCTAAACTTTGAGCTTGGATTAAACTTTGTAAAGTTAAGAAATCCTGTTTAGTTGTTGTTATTCCCTGACAAACCATATAGCCAAACTTTTTTAAGGTCGAAATAGCGTCTTGCTGAAAGGACTGCTTGAAGTGTTGAAAGCTCACTTGATCCATTGCCGCTGACCATGTTTCATTTGCCACAAAACAGGGATTTGAACCCAGTGTGATTAATATTTTATTTTCTTGATATTGCTGAAAAATTTGATCGGCCAAAATCGTGGCAAGTTGCCCACCTAAAGACCAACCAATAATGACATCGACCTTTTGAGCCATTTCAACATACTTTTGCAAAGTGTTCTGATCTAAAGCATTAAAAATATTAATCAGTTCAACCTGATGCCCTTGCTCTATCAAAGCCATTTGTAAGGGTTGCAAAAGTTTTGTCCCACCACCCCAACCAGTGATCAGTAAAATACGTTGATTCAAGCCTTATTCCAAAAATCTAATTTTTCTTCATCAGTATAACGATCTTGATACATCTTTATCTTAAAAAACTCAGTATCGATATATTCCATCGCTTAATCATTCGATACACAGAAAAATCCACCATCGCATTAATTATTATTTTCTAAGTCTAGCAACAAGCTCGCAGGATAAACCTTGAGCCAATTTTTTTTAAACTGCTTATGCACTTGATCTATTGGATACTGGCTTTCCCGACCAATCTGCTGTGCCCTTGCAATATCTTCGGCACGCATATAGGCAATCAAATAATCCTGACCTGCAAGTTCGACATAAAACCACGACTCTACAAAAACGCCTTCCGCCTTAAGGTTTCAATCGCTTCATCTTTACGTAAATTCAGTTCTTGCTTCCAAGCTGCTACATTTTCCTTCGCGTCTGATTTGAGTTGAATCAATACTGCGCCAACATCCATATTTTTCTACTGATTTAAGCTGATAAATTGATCTTAAGCTGAATCAACTCAGTTTCAAAATTCACCCACCTTTATTTTCAATTTATCTGCTACGATCAATAGGGTTTCCGATAAAAAGTGCATACCATGAAAATACCTAAAATGCTCCATACCAGTTTATTTGTCATTGCGAGTTTGAGTGCATTTAGCTTCACTGCACATGCAGAAAATACAATTTTCAGTAAATCCCAAAACGATCAAAAGCAATGGGTTGGCAGAACAGCGCCAGCTTTTAAACTACAAGATCAAAATGGCAAATGGCATGAACTGAAACAATATCAAGGGAAATGGCTGGTTCTATATTTTTATCCCAAAGACAACTCACCTGGCTGTACACAAGAAGCCAATCAATTCAAAGCCCTCTACCCTAATTTTTTAAAATCCAATGCAGTCATTTTGGGCGCAAGTTTAGACGATGTAGCCTCACACCAAGCATTTTCTAAAAAACTAGATCTTCCCTTTCCTATCTTGGCCGATAGCAAACACCAACTGGCGAACCAATTGGGCATCGTCCGCAACTTAGGTATTGTGAAAATTGCCAAACGGGAAAGTTTTCTCATTGATCCGCAAGGGATCATTGTTTATCACTACAGCAGTGTCGATACCCAAAGTCACGCAGCTCAAGTCTTGGCAGATATTCAAAAATTAAATAAAAAATAAATGCGCATATACGTCCTCATTCAACTAGATAAAAAAAAGCCTTTGGAACCGCTCCAAAGGCTTTTTTAATTCAATCCATTTGTACAATTAATGTGAAATAGATTAGATCTAGCAGATCAAACTTACATTTGTGACTGAATATAATTTTGTAGACCAATCAATTCGATTAGACGAAGCTGTTTTTCCAGCCAATACGTATGGTCTTCTTCTGTATCTGACATTTGCTGACGCAGCATGTCACGAGTGACATAATCACCTTTTTCTTCACACAGCTTCACGCCTTGTGCTAATTTTTCACGCACATGATATTCAAGCGCTAAATCGGCCTTTAAACAAGTCACCACATCTTCACCCGTCACGATATCGTCACGCTTCATATTTGGGGTGCCTTCTAAAAACAACACACGGCGAATAATGGCATCTGCATGCTGTGCTTCTTCTTGCATTTCATGGTCGATACGTTCGAAGATTTTACTTAAGCCCCAATCTTCGTACATACGTGAATGAATTAAGTATTGATCACGAGCAGCCAGTTCGCCACCGATCAACATATTTAAGTAGTCTACGACTTCTGGATTGCCACGCATTTTACTTACTCCATTTCCTTTTCAAATATTATGGACAAATTCCTGAGTGATTGCAAAACATAAATTTTGTAAGCATATGATTTATATAAAAATTAAATGATAAGCATACGCATTTGCAGTTATATTTCACGTAATTTCCGCATATAAAAGAAGCTCTTGCAGAATCATCAGCGTAATTTGGTTAATCATCTTATAGGACTGTCTTATCTGCTGTTTTTTGTAACTATCAACAATGCGTCTTGTTTAGCACAAACATCGCCTGATTGATTCAATATACCACGCTTGAGTTGTTGCGCTTATTACAGGGAGCACTGTACTGATGCTTCATGTATTGCAGTCAAAGACAAGGCTAACATTTCCAAAGAGGACCAGCTTAAGCTGAGGTCCAACGTACATTCTTCCACGCTTGCTGCTGCCTTGAATCTAAAAAAGTCCAAGCGACAAAACGGCTTTCTTTTTGTCCCTGCGTCATTTTAATGGTTTTCACATCCACTGCTCCACTCTTCGCTAAGGCATCTAAGAGCACAGGTAATGTGGTTTTCTTGGACACCAGCGTACTAAACCAAAGGCATTGCTCAGCAAACTGGATGCTCTCTTGTACCATTTGGCAGACAAATCGTTCTTCGCCACCTTCACACCAGAGTTCGTTTTTTTGACCGCCAAAGTTTAACACCACCTTTGTCCGATCAACTGGCTTGCCAAGCTTTCTTAATTTTTGAGTTGCTGTCGCGTTTGCTTCATCTTGCGAGGCATGAAATGGCGGATTACACATCGTCAAATCAAAACGATCTGAGGATTTAATCACCCCCTTGAAAATATTGCTCGCTGTCTTCTGCAATCGAATCTGAATCCCTTTACGCAGATTCGGATTTGCCTCCACAATAAATTGAGCACTTTTAACCGATGCAGAATGAATATCTGAGCCGGCAAATTTCCAACCATAACTCCGATGACCAATGATCGGATAAATACAGTTCGCGCCAACCCCAATATCTAAAACTTGAATAGCGTGTCCAGTTGGAATCTGCCCCTTATTATTGGCACTTAACAAGTCAGCTAAATAGTGGATATAGTCCGCTCGACCCGGAATAGGCGGGCAAAGAAAATTTGGGGGAATATCCCAATATTGAATGCCATAAAAATGTTTGAGCAATGCTTTATTGAGCATTTTCACAGCGTGCGGATCAGAAAAATCTACCGATAGATCGTTATATTTATTTGGGCTGACAAAAGGTGCAAGTTCCGGACAACTCTTGATTAACTGAGGAAAATCGTAACGACTACGATGCAGATTTCGTGCATGTAATTCCGATTTTTGTTGCGGAAAGGATTTCTTTGCTTGCGCCATATGTATGCCAATATTCAACGGAAGAACAGAATCATCTGATAAGGCAGGGTCTATACCTGCAAATTAGTCGATATTGTACGTGAATTTAACCATCAATGATGCCCCTATCCTTTTATTTGTCTATCCGCAAAATCAATAATCACTTGGACATTTATTCTTATTTTATCTGGACATTTTTTGTTGGCTATAGCATTAAATTTCATTAAACAAAACCGTGGAACATTGATTAAATAATAGCCACGGAACATGAAGAATTAACAAAAAAGCCCAATCGGTGATAATTGGAATTTCATTCCAGCATAAGGCATTGATTTGTATTGAAATAAAAATATATTTTCGTATAACGTGTATTATGTTTATTTTAGAGAAATTAAATGAAATGATATAGTAGCATCTATCAAAATGAGGAAATAATAATGGATAACGCTGAGTTTGTTGATGCGCTTAGACTCTATGTTCGAAATGACGGAGTCGAGGGTGTTATTTCTAGATTAAAAAGCCCACCTGGTAGAAGTGTTTCACCTAAGATGAAAAATTTATCTGAATGGTATATCAGTTTATCAGAAGAAAATACTAATAACGTGAATACCATAATTGAATTAATAGCTCATGATGTCTTATTTGGTGTTTTTGCAGTATTTGATGGTGTTAGATTTATTGACAAAGAAAAGGGGAGATTTGAATTAACTTATAAAACGCAAGAAGATATATTCATGCTAAATGATCCTTCTGAGATAGGGTTACATGAACTACTTAACTCATCAAACTGAAAATTGGATCATGCATAAAGAAGGTAGTTAATATGCTAATCGAGTTTATTCAATGGATAACAAATCTATCTGATGTAGCTAACAAGAGCGGATTCGACACTAATATTGATATATATGAAAATTACTTTGCTAAAATAGATCTTGATTCTAAAGATTATATTTCTCAAATTTCCTTCTGGGAAAATCAAAATTTATATGTAGCAGAAATACTGAATATAGCATCAGGTAAAACTATCTATACTCAATCAGGAATGTATAACGGAAGCTCTTCATTCAAAGATTTCTTTTCTGTATTTTTAGGCATACTGGAAATACAAATTTCCTAGAATCTTCTCCATTTAACATAATGGCGGTTATACTAAATGAAGAAGCCTAGACCTAAGATCTAGGCTTTAAATTAAAGCGCACAAATTAGATATGAATCTTTGTCCATTTATTTATGAGATTTTGCGTCCATAATAATAAGAATATGCATCTATCCAACCTTCATCGCATCTTGGCGCTTTTTGGAATCAATAAAAAATCACTTTTGCAGCGTTCATATAAAATTTCTGCTGAATTTAGAACACATCGAACTCAACAATAAAAATCTATTTTTTAAATTAGCCAAAGACAAAACTGACTATACTCAATATGATAAAAAAATGAGTCAATTAAAGTTGAAGAATATGAACACCAAGACAACAACAACCCCGATACTCGTTACAGGCGCGACAGGCTATATTGCCAGTTGGGTTATTAAAAACTTACTCGAACTTGGGTATACCGTACATGCCACTGTGCGTGATTTAAATAAAAAATCAGGTTTTGCTCATTTAGAAAAGATTGCAACACAAAGCAGTGGGACCTTGAAATTATTTCAAGCCAACCTGCTTGATGATGGTGCTTTTGATGCAGCGATGCAAGGTTGTGAAATTGTCATTCATATGGCTTCACCTTTTGTGGTAACGAATTTTAAAGATGCAGTGAAAGACATTATTGAGCCTGCCATAGTCGGTACTGAAAATGTGCTGAACAGCGTCAATAAAACCGAGTCGGTTAAGCGCGTGGTAGTCACCTCAAGTATTGCCTCTACCTATGGCGATGCGATTGATATTCTTCAGACAGCCAACAATGAGTTTGATGAATCACATTGGAATACCACAAGCTCGGAAACACATCAGCCTTATCCATTTTCTAAAGTTATTGCTGAACGTAAAGCATGGGAAATGGCTGAACAGCAAAATCGCTGGGACTTGGTCTGTGTAAATCCAGCTTTGGTAATGGGTCCATCTTTAACAGCAATGACCAAATCAGGCAGTGTTGAAGTGCTACAACAGTTTGCCAATGGCATGACCTTGGCGGGTGTTCCGCCAATGTGGAATGGTATAGTGGACGTACGTAATGTTGCCGATGCGCATGTTCAAGCGGCATTAAATCCTGAAGCTTCGGGTCGTTATATTATTAGCGGTGGTACGCTCAGCTTGCTAGAAATGGGGACACTTCTGCGTCAGCACTTTGGCAATAAATTCCCTTTTCCACGCAACACTTTACCCAAAATCGCCTTTAAAGCCTTTGGCCCTCTAGCTGGTTTTTCACGTAAATTTGTTGAACTCAATATGGGTTATCCAATCTACTTTAATGCTGAAAAAAGTAAAAAAGAATTGGGCATTGAGTACCGTGATATTGAAGCAAGTGTGGTTGAGCACTTCCAACAATTATTAGACGATGGTGTGGTGAAAAAATATATTCCTTAAATGACCACCATTAAAAAAGCCACCTAACGGTGGCTTTTTATTTGAAAAAACTAAACTAACTTAGAAATCAAAAGTCACGCCGACTTTATAGGTACGTGGGCCACCCACTAAGGCATAACCTGAGTTGAATGTACCTTCCCAATATTGCTCATCTGTAACGTTATCAATATTGGCCAAGAATGTAGCATTTACACCACCCAAATTGGTTTTATAACGCGCACCTAGATCTAAAATTGTGTAGTCTGGCAGTTTAAGTGTATTGGTTTCATTTAAGTACTGTTCACTCACGTAGTTTGCACGCGCATTGACATTCAAACCATCCACATACGGTACGACATAATCTAAGCCGAGTGTTGCGGTAAAGTCAGGAATACCATACACCGTATTGCCTTGATTGGTTACGCCACTTTTCACCGCTGCTTTGCTATATTCAGCATCGATATAGGCCAAACTACCCATCAGATTTAGACCTGTATAAATCTCCCCTGAAAATGCCCATTCCACACCACGTGAACGTGTTTCAGCATCATCTGTAGTAATTTGATTGATTTTACTATTGGGTTGACCATCAGAATATGAAGATACCATGGTCGACGGTTTTTCAATTTGATAAAGGGCAAATGTATTTAACCATGTGCCATTTTGATATTTTGCACCTAATTCATATTGCTTAGTTTGGAATGGTGCAAAACTAACATTGTTATTTGCATCATTTTCACTGCTAACAGTTACACCTTCAGAAAGTCCTTCAACATAGTTGGCATAAATAGAAAGATTCTCACCAAATGGTTTCACCACCACACCTAAGCTTGGCGAAATTTTATCGTCTTGATAGCCTGTTTTTTTCTGTAAATTCTTGGTATCGATATCTTGATAGCGTGCACCAACAATAAATTGCAATTTATCATCTAACATCGAAATCTGATCAGACACCGTATAGCTGACATATTTATTATCTAAATTTGGCTTAATCACAGGATACGCTGAAGGCATACCAACAGTCGTGTTAGGATCATATAGATTGGTTGAATCAATTTTCTCTTGTGTTGCCGCAACATGCTGATCTGTTTCTTTGGTCAAGTAATCAGCTCTTACATTTAAGGCATGTTTTACAGCAGCCGTATTAAACTTATATTGGAAACCTGTATTGGCTGATGTAATCGACTCAGATGACCCTGTACGATAGTACTGTGAAGTTGCATGACCATCAGCTTGCCCTACCACAAGACGTGTACCAAAAATATGTCCGCTATAGGCCTTTTCAATATGGCCTACACCTGCATACACATTTAAATCAGGCGTAAATGCATATTCACCACTTAATCCTACAAACTCACTGTCAGTATGGCCTTCTAAGTTCTTGAAATAGCTGGTATCACCTTTAGGTGCATCAAGTACACCTATATAAGTATGTGGTTCTGGTTTATGTCCATCAGCCATCCCAAATCCCACCATTGCAGGTGAACCACCATTACGGTCATCACGTACCGCAAAAGCATCAAAATTCAGTTTCAATTTATCCGTTGTGTAGTCAGCAGCAATAGCACCTGACGCATGTTTATCTTCCATGCCTTCAATAATGTGCTCACCTTGGCCATAAGCACCATTCACACGCAAACCAAACTCTTTTTCAGCACCAAAACGTCGCGAAACGTCAAAACCTGATTGGTAAAAACCACCTTCTTCCATGGAAGCTGAAACTTGAGTTTTTTCTTTATCTGCACGCTTAGTTTTAGCAATGACAACACCACCGACCCCACCAGCAGGCGACATACCCGCAACCAAGGCATTCGGGCCTTTTAAAACCGTTACCGAATCTAAAAATTCAGTCGGTACGCGTCCATAAGGTGCCATACCGTACATACCATTGAGAGCAATGTCATCGTGATTGATGTCAAAGCCACGAATATTAAAGTTTTCGTTTAAATGACCTTGGTTGGTGGTAATACGGATACTCGCATCGTTTTTTAATACTTCACCAACTGTGGTAGCCTGCTGATCTTCAATCAATTTTTCACTGTATGCAGCAACGCTAAATGGCGTATCAACAATTTTTTTATTTCCCAGTGCACCAAGGTCTGTTTGCGCTTTCAATTTTCCATTTGCGAGCTGCTTTTCTGCTGGCACCTCAACTTCAATCGTTTCAAGCACGGTTCGCTCTGCTGCATGCACGGCTGCAGATGTGCCCACCCCTAAGATCGCGATTGAAATCGCACGGACCAAATTCGTTTTAGGAAAGTAATTCATCGTATGGAACTTAATTTTTTGAATAAGAATCATTATTATATTTAGATTAATTCTCAATACTATCAAGAATACCGATGGTTTCATCTTTTTAATGAAAAATTAAAATATTAAAATTTAACAAAATATAAAATAACAATGTTTAAAATATTGATTCAAAAATGTTTTATTTATATTTTAGATAAAAATAATACAATTTTTGCATATTTATAACGCACCCAAGCGGATGTTTTACAATCAATCAAACTAAATAATAGCTTTAGCATTATTCGAACATTTGACTCATTTGTACCGTCCAAACAAAAAAATGGGGACATTTACATGCCCCCATTTCATCCACGACTAAATGCCTTTTTTAGCTGTTATGTTGCTGTATGAATGTCAAGAATTCCTCTTCAGTCATGACTTGCACGCCCAACTTTTCAGCTTTTTCTAATTTAGATCCAGCTTTTTCACCCGCAACGACACATTTGGTTTTACTTGAAACGCTACCACTGACACGGGCACCCAAAGCTTGCAACATCTGAGTGGCTTCATCACGACCCATAGTGCTGAGTGTGCCTGTTATCACCCAACTTTCACCATTCAAGGGTTGGCGTGTTGGGGCTATTGGTGCATCCCAATGAATGCCAGCAGCAAGTAATCGATCCACCACTTCAAGGTTATGTGGTGCTTGGAAAAAATCAACAATCCATTCAGCCGTAATGTCACCGACATCTGGTGTTTTCTTCAAGGCTTCAAGGTCTGCATGTCGAATAGCATCAAAGGTTTGAAAGGTATTTGCCAGCATACGAGCGGTCGTTTCACCTACACCACGAATCCCAAGCGCATATATAAATGCACCTAATGTGGTTTTTTTACTATTTTCAATCGAATCAATTAAGTTCTGAACCGACTTCTCTCCCATTTTTTCAATGGTCAAAAGTTTTTCACGATGCTCGTGCAGGCTATAAATATCAGCGACATTGTTGAGTAAATCTAAATGGAGTAAGGACTCTGCCCAACGGTCTCCCAGACCTTCAATATCCATGGCTTTACGCGATACAAAGTGTCGAATCGCCTCTATACGCTGTGCTGCACAGTACAAACCACCTGAACAACGTGCTAAGGCTTCCCCTTCTGGCATCACAACAGGAGACGAACATACAGGACAACATTCAGGAAGTTGCACTACTGTTGTCTCTGCAGGACGGAATTCAGGCCAAACCTTTTCCACTTTTGGAATCACGTCACCACTACGATAAACACTGACGGTATCACCAATACGCACATCTAAACGGTGAATTTCCCCAATGTTATGCAAAGTCACATTTGATACGGTTACCCCACCCACAGCCACTGGGTCTAAACGTGCAACAGGCGTTAAGGTTCCAGTACGACCAACTTGCCAATCGATATTTTCAACTGTAGTTAACGCTGCCACAGCAGGGAATTTATAAGCGGTTGCCCAGCGCGGTTCACGGCTTAAAAAACCTAATGTTTGTTGCTGTTTCAGGCTATTGACCTTAATCACCATGCCGTCGATTTCAACACTCAGGTTTGGACGTTCAATAATCATTTGCTCATAGGCTTTTTGCACATCTTGAATACTGTCACAAATGAAATGACGTTCACCCACGGCAAAACCAAACTGAGTGAGCCATTCAAGACTTGCTGACATCGTGGTTTGACCATGATTGGGTTCACATTGTGCAATACCGTAGGCGTAGAAGGCTAAGGGACGTGAAGCAGCAATGACAGGATCTAGCTGACGTAGACTACCTGCCGCAGCATTTCGTGGGTTGGCAAAGGTTTTCTCACCTTTGGCTTCATTTTCAGCATTCAGTTTCTCAAAGCCTGACTTCGGCATGAGCACTTCACCGCGCACTTCCAATAAGCTCGGAATAGCGGCGCTGTCAGAACTTAAAACTTTGGGCAAATTGCGAATGGTTTTCACGTTTTGGGTAATGTCTTCACCTGTTTCGCCATCACCACGGGTTACGCCACGAACCAAAATACCATTTTCATACCAGAGTGAAATCGCCAAACCATCAAACTTGAGTTCGACATCATATTCAATTTTTTGATTCGGTAAACGCTCTTCAATACGACGCGCAAAGGCAAATAACTCTTCGGCATTAAATACGTTACCCAAAGACAGCATCGGCACTGCATGCGTAACTGACACAAATTTCGATAAGGCTTTACCACCGACACTATGTGTTGGGGTATCCGGCTGTACAAGCTCAGGATGTTGTTCTTCAAGGGCTTTTAATTGGTGAAATAATTGATCATATTCACTGTCCTCAATCTCAGGGGCATCCATCACATAATAGGCATGGTTATGCTTGGCTAAGAGTTGAATCAGTTGTCGCATCTGTGCAACGACAGTGGATTGTTGTGTCATATATTCACCATAAAAAAGGGCGGTTTAAACTCCGCCCTGATATTTCATTATCTATCGCTATTATAGAAATCCACTCTATGAGTTTCAATCTTTGACTTTAGACTTCTAAAGCCTGTCCTTGACGATAATCAATTGCCTGATGTCGCCAATGTTCACGCATTTGTGGTGTGAACTCTTGGTTATTTTGGTCATATACTGTGCCATCAATTTCACGTGCAATTAAGCGTGAAATACTGTCCATAGTATCAAAGGCATTTTGCACATCACTATGCGGTAAAGCCAAGAAGAATGCCAGACCCTTAACTTCTTCGGTCGAGAGTGTTTCTAAATCAAAACCTTCTGCTGCACTATCATTATTAATTTGAAGTACTGAGAATAAGAGTTTACTGCCCTCTTCATCATAGCGATGGAAACATGCCATTTCACCAAAACGTAGACCATATTTTAATAAGACTTTAAGTGCTTTTTCACCTGACAATACACGGCTATCAGGGAACACGTTAAGTGCAATATAGGTTTCGGCAGTTGCAAGTGCACTTTCTTCATCTACAATTTTTTGTTCATGTAGATGTGCATCCAAAATACTGCTTTCTTCTTCAAAATCGCTAATTTCAGCTTTTTCAATATTGGCATTCACACTGAACTCAGCAGGCTTTTCAGTAACAGGCACTGTATTTTCCAGTACGTCATTTTGATCAGCTTTGAGCTCATTATTTTCAGCTTGTTCGACTAAGGTTTCTACAGCAGTCTCAGCTTTAACTTCAGGCTCAAGTCCCGCTTCTGTCGCTGTTGTTAATTCAGCCGGTGTTGGTTGAACTTCAGCCACCTCAGCAGCAGCAGTTTGAACTTCAGCTTTTTCTTCAGCCGCACTGATAGTTTGTTCAGGTGCTTCAACAGTTTGTTCAGTCAAAGTCGGTTCTACACGTGCTGAATCTGCCGTGTTTAACTGGCTACGTACATGGCGAGGAATCACCGGTTTTTGGCTCTCAGGATCGATATGCAATTCAGAATCTAAAGATGGCGCTGCATCAGCTGGCTTTCGAAACATCATTCGAATGCCCAGCACCATAATAATTACTGCTATTACAATCCCAACGATTGTGGTGGTTTCCATATTATGCCTCCGCAGCTAAACCGTATTCTTTGGCTTGCTCAATATTTACAGTCACTAATTTTGAAGTTCCTGGTTCTGGCATGGTCACACCAAGTAAATCAGTTGCCATTGTCATTGCCAGTTTATTGTGTGTAATGTAGATAAATTGCACTTGTTCTGAAAGCTCTTTTACAAGATTACAAAATCTTCCTACATTGGCATCATCTAAAGGTGCGTCAACTTCATCTAAAACGCAAAAAGGTGCCGGATTTAAGCGGAAAATTGCAAAAACCAACGCCAGAGCCGTTAATGCTTTTTCACCACCCGATAACAATGCTAAGGAGCTGTTACGTTTACCGGGTGGGCGTGCCATTAGTTTTACACCCGATTGCCAACCATCTTCAAGACTTAAACTGGCTTCACCACCATTAAAGACTTTCGGGAACAACTCTTGTAATTCAGTATTGACCCGATCAAAGGTGGTCATAAACAGCTTACGGGTTTCCTGATCAATGCTTTTCATTGCGCCTTGTAACTGTTCAACGGTTTTTTGCAAATCGTCAATTTGATGGCTTAGATCATCGAAACGTTTTGATACTTCCGTATATTCTTCTGCTGCGGCAAGATTGACTGCGCCCAATTTATCAAATTGTTGCTGTGCTTTTTCTAGCTTCTGTTGATGCGAAACCACATCAATACTCAGCCCAGTCAGCATCTCACTATTCATTTCTTTTAATTGTTCTGAATAATGCTGCAAATCTGATTGTGCGGATTGCCAAGCCAAACGTTTTTCTTCGAGCTGTGTCCGAAGTTTTTCATCTTGTTGCTGATGTGTATGACGCTGCTCGGTCAAGGTTTGCTGTTTGGTTTGAACATTGTTCAATTCCAACTGCCATTCAGTCCACGTTTTTTGCAGTTTCTCTGTAATTAAGGCTTGTTCTGAATATTGCGACTCAAGCGCTGGAAGTTCGAGTTGTACTGGATCGACAAATTTCTTTGCTTGTTCCATCTGCCCTACAATTTGTTGGGTCTGTGCTTTTAAAAATGCGCCATCTTTTTCAAGCAGCTCTATTTGCTGTTTGGTTTGCACCGATTGACGACGCACAATTTCCAACTCTTGTTGACTATTCAACGCAATCTGCTGGGCCGTTTCCAAAGATTCACTCAGCTCCTCCACTTGGAATTGCAGAGTCTTGTAATTTGGCAAAGCGTGTTCAAGTTTCATATTCAATGCATGCAGATCAATTTCCAGATCATCTTTTTGCATGGCATCTTCTTCAAGCTGCGCTTCGAGCTGAGTCAACTGATCTTGTAACTGCTGCTTTTGTAAAGCGAAGGCTTGATTTGAACTTTGTACTTTAGCAATCGCTAAATCTAAATTTTGAATGTCTTTTTGCTCAGTTTTGAATTGAGCCTGATGCTGCAGCAACTGCTGTTGTAGACCTTGCACCACTTGTTGTAATTCGGGTTGTGCTGCTTCTGCTCGTTCTAATTGCGGTTGCAGTTCAGACAATAATTGTGTCAATTCATCCAGACGAATGCGATGGCTCAGTGCACCTTGTCCTGCTTGACTGTCTTCATCGTAATCCAGACCAATCACCCAATCCGCGCCAACATGGTAGCCGTCGAGGGTTAAAATCGTTTGCCCCTGTTGCAACTGTGTTTGATGGTTCAAAGCGATGGATAATGTCTCAGCTACAGCCACATGCTGCCAAATTGAATATTGTGGAGCTTCAATCCATGTGGCTAAAGCATCAAGTCCTGCAACTTGGCTAGACGCATGTGAACTTTGGGCTTTTAACTGACGGGCAATACTATCTTGAAAATCTTCACCCTGTTGCAACACTTGTGCATTTAGCCATTTCGCAAGGAACTTTTCCACTAACTGTGCATGCGCTTTGCCATTTTCAGTCAGTTTCAAGCTTTGCATTAAACGCTGACGCTCGGTTTGCTGCTTCGGACTCGATTTAATCAATAACTGATTGAGATTTTTCTGTTCAGACAACAATACCTGTATTTCAGATTTTAGCTGCATCACACTTTGCTTGTGCTGCGCTTGTTGTTCTTGTGCAGTACTCAGCTGAGCTTGTAATGCTAAAATCAATTGTTCTTGTTGTTCAATACTCGACTGCAACTGCTGTTTGTTGTGTTCGTACTGTTCGAGTTCATCTTGCTGTGCTTGATGCTGAATCTGTCCCCGCTGCTGCTGCAAGGTTTCACGTTGCTGTTCGATACGACTAATATTCTTGGTCAACTGTTCGCTTTGCGCCAACATTTGTAATTTTTGCTGTTGCTGCTTTTCGACCTGTCCTCGGACTTGCTCAAATTGTTGCACAGCTTGTTGTTGCTGTGCTTTTAAGCCTGCAAGCGTTTGCGATTGATCTTGTCCTGCACTTTCCTGAACTTGTAATTGTTCAGTAAATCCTTCCTGCTGCTCTTGTAGCGTTTCAAGTTGCAATTCGAGTAGCTGTAGACGTTCTTTGGTCTGGGCTTTTTGTTTCTCTAATTCCACTAAACTCGCAGCATTTTGTGCAAATAAACCCTGCTTTTGCTCCAAGGTCATTTTCAGTTCAGACAGTTTCTTCTCAGCTTGTTGCCATTCACTTTGCAGTGGGGTGGACTGCTGAATCAGGCGCTGAAATAACGCACTGGTCGAGCTTAAGTCATGCTCTAAGGTATTGAGTTCTGAGCGCACCAATTTAAAGTTTTCACCTAAATCGGTCATTTGAACGGTATATTCTTGTTGTAAACGGGTACTTTGTTCGCACTGAAAAGACAGCACTTCAATTTTGATGGTCCGAATTTGCGTTTCAAGTTCTTTATAGTGCACCGCAGTTTCAGACTGGCGTTTCAACGTTTTTAGCTGAGACTTCAGTTCAGATGCGATATCTTCCAAACGCTCTAAATTTTGAGTGGTGTGTTCAAGATGTTGCAGCGTTTCACGACGACGTGCCTGATAACGAGAAACCCCTGCAGCCTCTTCAATATACACCCGCATTTCTTCTGGCTTGGCATCGACCAAACGGTTAATCATGCCCTGTTCAATAATCGCGTAAGAGCGAGGGCCTAAACCTGTCCCTAAGAAAATATCGGTAATATCACGGCGGCGGCATTTGGTGCCATTGAGGAAATATTCAGACTTACCATCTCGGTTCACCTGACGACGTACAGCCAGTTCAGTGTAGGCATTATACGCACCGCCTAACTTGCCATAGGTGTTATCAAAACGTAGTTCAACGCTTGCCATACCAACAGGTTTACGCTTTGCCGTACCAGTAAAAATAACGTCTTGCATGGTGCCGCCACGTAACTGACGTGCACTCGATTCGCCCATAACCCAACGGATGGCATCAATCACATTGGATTTACCACAGCCGTTCGGTCCAACAACCGCACTACGATTGCCTTCAAATTTTAATGTTGTGCTATCGGCAAAAGACTTAAAGCCGGAAAGTTTTAAACTGCTTAAACGCATAGTGTCCTGATCAACGACGTGAACGTCTCGCCCACGCTAATTCGATTTGTTTCATCCGTGTTAGAGATTCCAACACAAGGTTGCGTAAGTGTCGACAAAAATCTTCCATAAATAAAGTAGCTTGATGTGATTTTCTGATTAAAACTGCATCAGTCACCAATTTGAATAAATCAAAGGATTCTTGCAATTCACGTCGTGAAATATTTAAGGTCAAGAAATAACTACGTCTGAGTGATGGCAACAACTCTTGGTAATAACGCATCAAATAGGTATTCCCCACCATCTCGTGTTGGCGGGCCATCCCTTGAAAGATTAAATCATAAAACTTTTCGGTATTGCCTTGTCGGGTTTCAAGGTCTAATTGTTCAAGTAATAGCTGAATTCGCTCAGCTTCGTGACTACGCCACGTTTCTGACATGCGATGGACGATTTGTCCCAGCAACAACGATGCAATATCGAATAAGGAGCGTACTTGCAAAGCGGACATTTCGGAAACCAAAGCGCCACGGCGCGGATAAATTTCGATCAACTGAGTGCGTTCTAAAATGAGCAAGGCTTCACGCACAGAACCACGACTGACATCGAGTTCAGCTGCGATTCTCAGTTCTTGAATCCGTTCACCTTCGACCAGCTCACCACGAATGATCTGCTCACCGATGTGCTTGGCAATTTGTTCAGACAGACTGTCCGCTTCATGTAGTTGCATACCGTTCCTGTTTTGTTTTTATAAGATGCAATGCAAGATTTTGAATAATCTACCCGCATTAAAAACGATTTTCAGGTCAGTTGAACATGACATTGTCAGACAATCTTGTGTCTAAAAAGCCAATTCGCAAATCATCAAATTTCTTTTAGATAAAGAAATGCTGCGCACCTTGATAAATAAAATAGCAGCCAACTGTCGTGAGCAGCCCAGCAAAGCAGCGTTTGAGCATAAATGGTGACAGCATATGCGCCACTTTCGCACCCAGTTTTGCCGTAACAAAACTCATGATACTAATGCCAATAAATGCATAAATATGTACATAGCCCAAGGTATTCGGCACGACAACATTGGCTTGATGCCCGAACCACATAAAGCCGAGTGCCCCCGCGATAGCAATCGGTAAACCACAAGCAGCTGAAGTTGCTACGGCTTTTTGCATCACTACACCATGCTTATTTAAATAAGGCACCGTGAGGCTGCCACCGCCAATACCAAAAATGGCTGAAGCGATACCAATGCCGCCACCCGCGGCCATTTGCATAGGGGTAGAAGGTAGATGATGAGTTGGGTCAACAGGCGTTGCTGCGCCTCTAAACATTTTAAAGGCCACCCAAAGCGCAAAGACACCAATCAGTAGTTGTAAACCTTGCCCAGACATATAATCGGCTATACCCGCCCCCAGAAATGAACCCAAGACCAGACCCGGTGCCAAATTGCGAAATACATTCCACATGACTGCACCTTTTTTATGATGGGCAGATACAGAACTGATGGAAGTCACGATAATTGTTGCCAGTGATGTGCCCACCGCCATATGCATAATCACACTGGGATCGTACTGAAGCTGGGTAAAAACAATGTACAAAATCGGGACAATAATTAAACCACCACCGACCCCAAATAGCCCGGCAGCAAAACCAGCGATTGCGCCAATGAGCAAATATATGATTAACTCCATCACTATTATTCCACTACTCTCAGATTCAAATGGATTTAGAGACCAGACACTTACAACAACTGCTCGATGCAGTTCCGCAACCGCCTGAAGTAATTCTGCTTAAGCCAATTACGACTTCAACCAATGATGATGTCCGTGAAATTGCCAAAAAAGGCATTCAGCACGTTTTGGTCTGTAGCGAAGAACAAACTCATGGCCGTGGGCAACGCGAACATCAATGGGTTTCTCCCGTTGGTAATATCTATTTAAGCACATTGCTCAACTTACAGACAGTCATAGATGGCCGTCTGGCGCTGGAAATTGCCTTAAATATCTTACAAATGCCGAGCCTAAGAGACTTAAATCTTCAGGTGAAATGGCCCAACGACTTGTATAGCTCTCAAGGCAAATGGGGCGGTATCTTAGTTGAACCGATTTCAACCCATCAAGTTATTGTCGGGGTCGGGATCAACATCCATCCAATTCCCAAATCAGGTATTGAGCAGCGTGCGACTTCCCTGACTGAATTAGGTCTGGCAAATCCAAACCGCATCGAACTGATTGCAGAACTTTATACTGCGATTCAACTTGCAGGTGATTGGTTCAATCATAATTGTTATAACCTTGCTGCACGCTTTAACCATCATGCGGCATTTATGCAAGATGTGGTGGAGCTGGAACATTTACAAGGGACGACCCAAGGTCAATTCCTGGGTATTCGAAATGACGGTTCGATTAATATCCAAACCACGCAAGGTATAGAAAACCATTTTCAAGGTCGCTTACGCCTAAGTAGTACGCGTTAAAACCTGATGTAATAAGGCAAATTGATGAAAAAACTTTGGCTTGATGTCGGCAATACTCGGCTTAAATATTGGATAACTGAGCATGATCAAATTATTGAACATGCCGCAGAATTACATCTGCAATCTCCTGCCGAATTGCTTTTGGGCTTGATTCAACATTTTAAAAACCAAAATTTAGATCAAGTCGGTATTTCATCGGTGCTCGATAAAAAAAACAATGAACGCATTCAGAAAATTTTGAAATTTTTAGCAGTTCCCGTGAGCATTGCCAAAGTTCATGCAGAATTTGCAGGCTTACGCTGTGCATATGAAGATACGAGCAAATTTGGTATCGACCGTTGGTTACAAATGCTCGCCGTGGTTAAAGATCCGACTCAAAAATACTGTGTGATTAGCTGCGGTACTGCGCTCACCATTGATTTAACTGACGGTTTTCAGCACTTAGGCGGATACATTCTACCAAATCTCTATTTACAGCGTGATTCTCTGATTCAAAATACCAAAGGGATTAAAATTCCAGATGCCAGTTTTGATGAACTCACACCCGGTAAAAATACCATTGATGCAGTACACCACGGTATTTTGCTGAGCTTGGTCAGTACCATTGAAAAAGTTTTGGACAAACATCCGAGCAAGCTCATTTTAACGGGCGGAGATGCTGCACTTTTTGCCCGATATTTAGAAAAATATCAGCCCGATGTCGAAGTGGATTTACTGCTGCGCGGCTTACAAAGTTATGTGAATACATCAACAGCTGCATAATATTTAAATCAAATCGTGATCTTGTTAAGAAGCGTAGCTTAAGTTGGAGCTACGCTTTTTTTATAAGCAAAGTCTGTACGAAATTACCTGTTTACAATTTGTATCTCTATTCATGCCCTTTTTTTCTACAAATCGCTAAAATCATGCCTGATGGTAATCGACACATCAGCAACTTTATAATTTAAAAAGTCTTTAACTTTAAAATATAAGACATGAGCATATTTATGAACTTTAAAAATTTACTGGGTCTCAGCCTACTCACTTCGGTTTTCTTCTTCGGCGGCTGTAGCACAACACAAAATCTAGCCAACTCAAAAATTCCCGCTGAAATCAAATCACAACTTACAACTTCAGAAGCCATTTTAGGTTATTTCAGTGATGAAGATAATCCTGAATACTGTGGCTGCGTGTCTTATATTGACTCGACGTATTACATGACACCAGTACAAGATGGTTATTACCGCGTATTGCTCGGTCGTAATGCGAAAGGCGATTTCTTAGTTCAAGATTTTTACCAAGCTACGAAAACACCTCAATCATCAGCGGCTTGGGTAAAAGACCCAATGAAACTGTTTAGTTTCAATGGTGATGATGTTGAAGGCCCTGTGACCTTATACCGTAAAAACGGCAAAGTGGAATCGACCTTTACTATTGAAGATGGCAATTATGTAAAAGGCGAGGAATTTTATCCTAATGGTAAACGCGGTGCTGCTTACACGGCAGATGCTCAAGGAAACTTGGCATATACCCTATGGTATCCATCTGGTCAAAAAGCCACTGAATATGTGGTTGATTTAGATGATGAGTATGTGGGTGCGTATAAAGCATGGAAAGAAGATGGTACAGCGGCAGATGACCAAATTGATGAAATTCGTGAACAAGTGGCAAATGAACTTGAGTAATCACTTGATTTAAAAAAAGGCGCAGCATGCGCCTTTTTTTCATCGATATTATAGTCCTGCTACATTTAGGCAGTTAACAGTGGCTTTAGTACATCCCACAATTCAGAAATCTCCAAAAATCCATCTTCAGCCAAAAAGTGTCCTGCATTTCTCACTTCTATAATTTGTGCATTAATAAAACTACCCAATTGAATCGATGCTGGCGGTGGGACAACAGGATCATTGGAGGAAACAAAGCTAAAACAAATTGGCATATGGGTTTGTAAAACGCCACTGTCTAACTTTGCATTTTTTAAAAAATTCGTCAGTTTCGGTTGGCTGCTTAAACTGTTTTTAAATCCTGAGACAAATATGCCTGCTTTAATTCGTGTACCCAATTGCTCAAATCTTTGATTTAAATAATGTAAAGCAGTGATACACCCTAAGCTGTGTGCAATCACAATGGTATTTTCATCTAAATCTGGCATTTGTAGCGCGAGAAACTTTTGCCACGCTTCAAAGTTGGGCTGATCGGCATTTGCCATCACTATACGGCGTGAATAATGTCCTGCCAGTTGTAGTTTTCGACTGAGCCACGGATACCAATGATCATTGGGTGAAGCATCATGTCCATGAATAATATAAATTTTCTTTACATCTGGCGTGCTATTTAGATTCATAATTTCGTTCTTATTTTAATAACTTGTGAATTGGCTTTTTTAGCCCTTCTATTTAGCTCCTTTTTTAATCCTCTGCATCCTTAAACTCAATCAATCTTTGGCGATTTTTTGTAATTTTTTACTGCAAATTTGTCTTTATAAATGTGATGATTTGCAGATTAATTTTTATTTTTTAAAGTTAAACAATAGCTTATTTCTAGATTTTTTCTTATCCGTAAAGCCATAAAAAAGGCACTGAATGTGCCTTTTTTATTCTAAACAATGTTGAAGAACAACTTATTTAGGATCTTTACTGCCAAACAATGGACCCATACCACCGCCGCCGCCAAATTGCTTTTGCATATTGCCTAATGATTTCATCATTTTTGCCATACCTGTAGGGTTCGCAAATTTCTTCATCATTTTTGCCATTTGTGCATGTTGCTTAATGAGTTTATTCACTTCAGCTACATCCATACCACAGCCCGCAGCAATACGTTTTTTACGGCTCGGATTCATCAAGTCTGGGTTACGACGTTCTTTAATGGTCATCGATTGAATAATCGCTTCCATTTTTTTCACTTGCTTTTCAGGATTCGCTTGTGCAATGGCATCTTGAATACCTGAAGTGCTCATGCCTGGAAGTTTATCCAGGAAGCCCATCATACCGCCCATTTTGTTCATTTGTTCAAACTGCATCAGCATATCTTCAAAGTTGAAGCTGCCACCTTTTTGCAGTTTTTTCGCCATTTTTTCGGCTTTTTCTTTGTCGACTTTACGTTCAAGCTCTTCGACTAAAGAAAGTACGTCACCCATACCCAAGATACGTTGTGCAACACGCTCAGGATGGAATGGCTCTAGAGCATCGAGTTTTTCACCCATACCCAAGAATTTGATTGGCTTACCAGTAATTGCACGTACAGACAGTGCAGCACCACCGCGCGCATCACCATCCGTTTTTGTCAGGATCACACCTGTTAACGGCAATGCATCATTAAAGGCTTTTGCTGTATTTGCAGCATCCTGACCCGTCATGGCATCGACAACGAATAATGTTTCAGTCGGATTAATCGCTGCGTGCAGCTCTTTAATCTCGTCCATCATTTCGTCATCGACGTGTAAACGACCAGCCGTATCGACAATTAAGACATCAGCAAACTGAATTTTCGCTTGCTCAATTGCACGATTCACAATTGTAATTGGTTTTTCGTCAGCACTTGATTCTAAGAAAATCGCGCCAACTTCACCCGCAACCGTTTGTAGCTGTTTAATCGCCGCAGGACGATAAACATCGGCAGAAACCATTGCCACTTTTTTCTTTTGACGTTCTTGTAAGAAACGTGCAAGTTTAGCTGCAGTTGTGGTTTTACCTGCACCTTGTAAACCTGCAAGAAGCACAACGACTGGTGGTTTAGCAGCGAGGTCAAGGCTTTCATTTGCCTCACCCATCATTTTGGTCAATTCGTCATGCACAATTTTGACGAAAGCCTGCCCCGGTGATAACTGAGTCATCACTTCTTGGCCCAATGCTTCTTCCTTAACTTTCGCGATGAACTCACGAGTTACAGGTAACGCAACATCGGCTTCAAGAAGTGCCATACGTACTTCACGTAACGTATCTTTAATATTGTCTTCGGTTAGCTGCCCTGAGCCAGTAACATTTCTTAAACTCTGCGTGAGTCGTTCTGTTAAGGTATCAAACATTGCAAAATCCGCTTAAAATAGCCATGAGCAAAAAATTGTTTCTTAAAATAGAAAATTTATGCATAGAATGCTATAGGATACTTTAGTTCTTGCAGAATTTATATAAATGAATATTCATCATCCTGAAAAAGGTTTGACATGATCAGTCTCCCCTTGGTTTACACGATCCTAGCATTAATCGCTTATACCACGTCTTTTTGGTACTTATTCAGCCATTTAATGTCTAAACGTGAACCGAACCATTGGTTTATTGGTGTTGTACTGGGCTTAGGCATGTTATTGCATGCAGGTGTTCTGTATAACGACATGTTGACTCCATTGGGTGTCAACTACGACGTATTTAACCTGATGTCCTTTACGTCAGGTTTAATGTTGTTGTTAAGCGTATTATTTAGTACCTACCGTCCAGTGCTAGCATTGAGTCTCTTGGGTATTCCTGTCGCAGCCACGGGTTTGATTATGGGTTTTGCGTTTAGTAAACAGAACCAATTTATTGAACAGCATTCATTGGGTTTAGACCTACATATTATTTTGTCCTTGTCTGCCTATGCAGTGCTATTAATGGCCACCATTCAAGCGGTGATTCTGCGTTTCCAAGACCGTGAACTGAAAAACAAACAAAAAAAGCGCGTCTGGGTGAGTTTATTGCCCTCATTCCAAGCGATGGAATCCTTACTGTTTGATTTGTTAATTGCAGGCTTTGCACTGCTCACGGTTGCACTTGGTTTTGGCTTCTTCACCATCGATAACTTCTTTGCCCAGCATCTCGCACACAAGACCGCATTTAGTATCATTTCGTGGTTTGTCTATGGTGCACTATTAATCGGGCATTATCGTTTTGGCTGGCGTGGTCAAAAAGCCATTCGCTTTACCATCATCGGTTTCTGTTTATTGGCTGTCGGCTTTATTGGTTCTAAATTTATTTTGGAAATGGTTTTAGGTCGCTGATATTAAACTTAATATTGAGGGGGCAATTGCTCCCTTTTTTATTGATGATGTACAAATAATAAATTTTCAGGCATTAAAAAAAGCGCTAAAAAGCGCTTTTTTTCATTACGTCTAAATTATAGAGCAACGATGTTTACAGCATTCGGGCCTTTTTGACCTTGAGCGATGCTGAAAGATACTTTTTGGCCTTCTTGCAAAGTTTTGAAGCCAGAACCAGTGATTTCGCTGAAGTGAGCGAAAACGTCAGGACCGTTGTCTTGTGCAATAAAACCGAAACCTTTAGTTTCGTTGAACCATTTAACTGTACCAGTAACTGTATTAGACATAATAATACCTATTAATTTGTTGATTTAGTCATTGGATGATGACTGACTATAACTTGGAAAATAATAAAGAATTGAACTTCATTTCTGTAAAAAACGAAGGATTATGACTAACACTGCGATACTTAAAGAAAATTTACGAAACAATACTTTTTTTCTAGTTGCAGATATCATACATGAATTTTTAAAAGATTCAAGCATTGGATATGTTGTTGATTCCATTAAAAAATAACAATATAAACCTGATATTATTAATCACTATCCTTCTGTATTTACTCATTTTATTGTTTAATTTTCATATCAGTCAAGCCTTTACGACTTTGGTCCTAATTTCAGCAATTAATTACAATAAAACCTGTCTTTTTCTATTCTTAGCCTTGACCAACAGCAAACCTAGACATCCCCAGCAAAACAACGTATAACACCGTTTTTCATTTTTGGACTTGTCACTGTGAAACTTGTTCTTGCACCTATGGAAGGCTTAACTGACCCAATTATGCGTGATGTGCTGACGCATGTGGGAAGTTTCGACTGGTGCGTAACTGAGTTTATTCGTGTGACAGATTCAGTCCTACCAGACCACATTTATCATAGCTATTGCCCTGAACTTCAAAATGAGGGGAAAACTGCTGCGGGAACCCCCGTACATGTGCAGTTTTTGGGAAATAACCCAACCATGCTGGCTGCCAATGCGGTTCGTGCCTGTGAGCTGGGTGCACCCGCTATTGATATGAATTTTGGCTGTCCCGCAAAAACAGTCAATCGTCATCGTGGTGGTTCGGTGCTGTTAGATGAACCCGAAGTGGTCTATGAACTGGTAAAAGCCGTGCGTGATGCTGTGCCTAGCCATATTCCTGTTTCTGCTAAAATGCGTTTGGGCTATATGGACCGTAACTTCACGTTGGAAAATGCTCATGCCATTGAAGATGCTGGTGCGGCTTGGGTGACTGTGCATGCACGCACCAAAGCAGACGGCTATACCCCGCCAGCTTTCTGGGATCAACTGCAACCGATACGTGAAGCTTTAAAAATTAACGTCATTGCCAATGGCGAAATTTGGAACAATGCCGATGCCAAACAATGCCAACTTGAATCAGGTTGTGACGATTTGATGATTGGTCGTGCTGCGGTCACCACGCCAGACATTACCCAGTGTATTCGTCGCAATACCGATGAAGCACTTATTACATGGCATGAACTTTTAGGTTTACAAATTCGTTTTTTAAATGGCTCGTATAAAAAAGAAATGAACATGGTCGGTCGTTATAAACAATGGCTCGGCATGATGTCGAAACATTATCCTGAGGCCAAAGCACTCTGGGATGAAGTCAAACGAGTTAAACCGCTTGATGAAATTGTCGAAAAACTGAAAGCTGGTATGTAAACAAAAAGCCTTTGATCACTCAAAGGCTTTCATTTTTGGAAAAATTTAAAATTGCATCCACTTCATCTGGCAAAAATTCTTTTGAATTGTCAGAAGTCGGATTCATCACCAAGGTCGCCCCTTTGGTAATGCTAAAAAGTTTTTCCGCATTAATCATGACGAATTCGGCATCTGCGCCAACATCCTGCTGCAACATGGCTAAGGATAAGAAAAACGGAATCGCCTGCTCACCCTGTTCAGTCTGCAACAATTGAAAATGTAAATGCTGCTGCTCATCTCGAGCGCCTAAACAAAAGACCTCACTGCGAAGCAATTGTTGATAAAAAGCAGCGTATTGTTCAGGATGATTTAAGGTAGACGTATAAAGTTCTTGAAGGGATTCATTCATTATTATTGGTCCAATTGTTATTAGGTTTAAATGTTTTGATATAAAAAGTTATTGGCGCAGAGCATAACTTAAACGGATGGATCATGTCTTTGTTTTAGATGTTCAATATGTTGACGATTGGTCTTCCACGATTTTTCCAATACTTCTTTTTCTAAACGCAGTTGAATCCTTTTCAGTTTCATATTGGAAATCACTGACGATTGGAAAGTTTTCACATAGTCTGTCCACGCTGCACCGCGAAATACATTTGCGGGCATCGCTGTTTTAAACTCTGCCTCAGGCATAAAGACAATCACGGAATGTAAATATTCAGCGTCTAGAATATCGCTGAGCACCTGCTCCAAGACTTTCATGTGCTTATAATTTTGATGAATCGGGTTTTGAAATTTAAAACTCTGCTTATAAATTTTTTGCGTCCACTGCTTTTGGCGCTCACCACCAAAAATCCAACCCTTATAATTTTTTGTTTCAATTACAAAGATCCCAAATGGACTTAATACAATATGGTCAATTTGCGTTGTGCCACCCTCAGCATCAGGTAAGGTCAAATCATTCAGTAAAAGATAAGGTTCTTTCAAATACAATTTGACGTGGATAGCGACCGCAAACTCGCCCATTTTCCCCTTTAAAAAGGGTTTAAATACTTGAATAGCACCCGCGATTAAAATCAGTGGAATCATCCACCACAGTATTGAGAAAAGCGGATCAAATATTTGTATGCTATTCATTTTTAGTATTAAGTCATTGGGTTTAGCTGGCTATTCTATTGTAATTTCTCGATTTTCAACAGAATATCTTTATTTTCCAAGCCGCCCGCAAAACCAACCAATTTACCATTAGCACCCACGACTCTATGACACGGTGCAATAATTGAAATCGGGTTTTTACCATTGGCAGCACCCACTGCACGTACAGCTTTGACATTGCCCACTTGCTCTGCAATTTGCTTATAACTACGGGTTTCACCAAAAGGAATGGTCAATAATGCCTGCCACACTTTTTGCTGAAATTCAGTTCCTGCAAAATCAAGGGGCACATCGAAGCTCTGACGCTTTCTTGCAAAATATTCGTTTAACTGACGTGCTGTTTCTAGCAAAATCGGATGCTTAGAATCTTCGGACAATTCTGCTAAACGGACTCGATCTGGGTTTTCATTTTCCCAAAGCACTGCCACCAAAGCCGTTTCATGTGCAACTAGTTTAAGTCGACCCACTGGCGAATCTAAGAACTGATATGAAAGGTGCATAAGAAGCTCCTCAGCAAAAATTGACTTGATGGAACCATTATTCAAGAGGATGAAAGTTTCATCAAGACCAATCCTGAAATAATCAGGACGGCTGCCAGCATCCGCATGGCATTTGCAGGTTCGCCTAATATCACAATACCTAAAATAAACGAGCCCACAGCACCAATGCCCGTCCAAACCGTATAGGCTGTGCCAAGCGGTAACGATTTCATTGCATAAGACAGTAAAGCGAAACTTGCGATCATGAAAACAATGGTCAAAATACTTGGCGTCAGTTTGCTAAAGCCTTCAGAGACTTTCATACAATACGCCCATACCACCTCAAGCAGTCCCGCTACAATTAATAAAACCCAAGCCATTTTTTTTACCCATAAAAAAAGCACAGAGACAAATAAACTCTGTGCTTTAGAACAATTAACTTGAAGATAATTTCATCAAGATTAGACCAGAAATGATCAGTACCGCGGCTAACATCCGCATGGCTGTTGCAGGCTCACCCAATATAAAAATACCCACAAGGAATGAGCCAATAGCACCAATTCCCGTCCAAATGGTATAAGCCGTTCCTAGAGGCAAGGTTTTCATGGCATAGGCCAACAAACCAAAGCTCAGGATCATAAAAAATAAAGTGATTAAACTTGGACCGAGTTTTGTGAAGCCTTCTGAGAGCTTCATCGAATAGGCCCAAACAATTTCAAAAATACCAGCAAATACGAGAACAACCCAGGCCATGATGCCTTCCTCCATATTAGTAGAGTCAGGTCGTCCTGACGATTTTTCTTACCGACTTTGAACAAAGATGTAAGGGAGGTCGTTCCTCCGAATATTGTCTCAGTATAGCAAATATGCTGACTTTTAGTGCAGCCTTTACATTTTTTGACCAAATTCAGGGCGTTATTCAGTTAAGTCAAAATCTTGTGCAGATTAATTGCTTTAAAATATTGCACATATTTTCACATCACACATTGAGATGTTAAAAAAGGCATCACCACAACCTGTTGATGATGCCCTTTTCATTCGTTTTGCTAGCCTATTAGAACTTCAGACGTAGCCCTGCGCCATACCACCAGTCTTTTTCACTGTTGCTGCCCTGCTGCCATGCAGTCGCTTTATTCCCTTTGTCATAACCATAAGCTACATCAATGAATGGCATGACTTTTTTATTGATTTCATAACGTGTTTCCAGACCTAACCATAATGAGCTCAGTCCAGTCTTTTGTGCATATCGCGAGTCATCACTCAACACCACGTCAAGATTCATATAGGGTTTTAGTATCAGCTTTTGTGTAAACAAGAGATCACGATTTGTTTCTAAAGAAAAGCTGACCTGCTTGTCTTGCCCGACATATAGATAGGCGTCGGTTTCGAAGAAATAAGGCGCCAGACCATGTAATCCAATTGCAGCATCCCATTGATCTTGATCTGTAACTTTATTGTCATCAAAACGATAACGCACACCCGCTTGCGCATCCCAAAAATCTGAAATCATGCGGCTATACATGACTTGCGCAGCATAATCCGCTTTTTGCGATTCAGCTTTGTCAGCATGTAGCTTAATAAACAGTTTATTTTCATCGGTACCAATACGACTTTCCAATTCAGTTTTGAAAGTTCCGTGTCCATCAGCGTTATTTAACCATCGACTATCAACTTCAGTGGCTTGATAGATTTGTCCACCATGTTCATGTTTATGGTCAATCGAATGTTCATGCGGAGTCGCTGACATAGTTTGCGGCATCGGTTCAGCATGTTCAGCATGTTCAGCATGTTCAGCATGTTCAGCATGTTCAGCATGTTCAGCATGTTCAGCATGTTCAGCATGTTCAGCATGTTCAGCATGTTCATTCATTTCCGTTGGCACAGTCTGTACTTTTTCAGTTTGCACAACATGCATCGAATGATCTGCTGTAGGCATACTCGGCTTTTGCATCGCTGCGTGATCCATATGCTCATCCATTGCAAACGCGGTATGCGTCAATGTACCAACAGCGAGTGCAAAGAGTGTCTGATGTAAGGGCTTATTAATGATGTACATGAGCATCCCCTCCTGTAGCAGGCATAACAAGTGTTGCTGTGTTATCTGCAACATTTGCAACAATCAGTTTATTCATCATGCCCGCAGACATGTGATACAACAAATGACAGTGGATAGCCCATTCCCCCATTTCATTGGCAGTCAATAGAGCAGTCACCGTTTTACCAGGCGGCACAACCACCGTATGTTTATTTGGCATTTCAGAAGACATTTGCCCATTTTCCAATTGCATAAACATGCCATGTAAATGCATCGGGTGCGCCATCATGCTGTCATTGACAAATTTCAGACGAATACGCTCACCATATTTCACCTTCATGGGTTCTGCTTCACTGAATTTTTTGCCATTCATGGTCCATAAATATCGCTCCATCGTCCCACCCAAATGAATCACCAATTCCTGCGTTGGTTCTCGGGTATCGGGTTGTGGTTTTAACGATTTCAAATCACTGTATTGCAGTGCCTTATCACCCACTGGTGTCGAAGCATTTGCCCAGCCCATGACCGGTTGACTCGACTGATGTGTTTGGGCTTGAGCCGCTGGTTTTGCATGATCCATGCTATGTTCTGCATGATTCATTTGAGCATGCTGCATGCCTTGCATCTGCATATGGTCTGGATCTGAATGACTCATTTCAGCATGTTGCATGGCGCTATCCTCATGCGCAACATGCTGCTGTGGAGCCGACTGAACTGGCATCGAATCCGACTGCGTCGCACTATGGTCATGTGCTGGCTGTTGAGGCCCTGTAGACGTATTTTTGACTGCTGTTTTAGCTGAATTCACTTGCTCCGAAGCCGAATGATTCATATTTGAATGATCCATTCCTGACATCGAACCATGTCCCATATCTTCCATGGTCAATAAAGCGCGAGGACGTGCTTGCGGCTGATGAATAGCCGAATGCTGCGGCTGAGTTTCATCATGCAAAGTCCCAATTGCGAATCCACTTCGATCAATCGATTCAGCTTCAATTTGATAATGCGAACCCTTTGGCTCAACGATTACATCATAGGTTTCTGCGGCACCTATACGGAATTCATCGACATTAACGGGTTTAACAGGCTGACCGTCTGCACTCACTACGGTCATTTTTAAATTTGGAATGCGCACATCAAAAAACGACATAGCTGAGGCATTAATAAAGCGTAACCGCACTTTTTCATTGGGCTTAAACATCCCCGTCCAATTTTGTTCTGGGGTTTTGCCATTCACCAAGAAGGTATAGCCCGTAACATCAGAAAGATCCGTTTTTAACATACGCATCTGATTCCACATGGAACGATCTTGCCAGCTATTTTTTAGACCCTCACGTTTGATTTGCTTCCAAACATCACCCACTGTTTCACGCTGATTTTGATAATATTCTGCCGACTTTTTGAGGTTCGCCATAATTTGGGCACTAGATGATTCATGGAAATCTGACAGCATCACCACATAATCGCGAGCGGCCTGTTCATGGGTAGCAATTGGTTGTTTGCCTTTTGGATAAATCACCAAAGCCCCATATAAACCGTCCTGTTCTTGACCTTTTGAATGGGCGTGATACCAATAGGTCCCACTCTGACGCACTTTAAATTTATAAACAAAACTGCCATCTGGCTGAATTTCATTAAAACCATTAAAGCCGGGTACGCCATCCATTAAACCGGGCAATAAAAGTCCATGCCAATGCACAGAGGTATTTTGTTTTTTAAGCTGATTATGTACATGAATTACGGCATCATCGCCTTCTTCAAATTCGAGTAATGGCGCAGGAAATTGGCCATTCACACTAATTTTTTTGACGGCTTTACCTGTTAAGTTGATGGTCTTTTCATCAATATTCAGATGATATTCTTTAACTGCTGCAAACACCCACGAAGGTGACAACAGACATGCCCCAACAACGAGACATACTTTAAATGGAGTAGACATAATTTAACCTTTGTAAAATAACGAAATAAACGTATTTAGAACTCAGGTTAAACTTGAGGAGGGCGTAAAATTTCCTGCCAATGGCCTTTTAAATGCTGGCCCTTAAATATAAATTTAGGCGTGTTTGGATAGGGGCTAATCTTCAATGATTGTAAAGAAATCAATGCCGTATCCACATAAGTGGTACTCATTTGGCAATGCCACAAAGCACAATCCTGACAGTCTGTATTATTGATGCTGCCGTGATGGTCGAGCGAATCAGTCTGACTTTGACTGTGTTTCAGCATTTGATCGTGACAATGATCATTCGTAGATAGATTTGAATTATGATGGGCCATTGATGTCGCTGAATGCGAAACCGTTTTGTGGCAATCAGCCATGTTGTGCTGCGAATCTGACTCGGATAAGGAATTTTCAGCCTGCGTCGTTTCAGTTTGTGCATGCGACATCATCATTTGTTCATGCATAATATTTTGCTGTGCACTGACCACACTGCTCCACCCCATGACAAACGCCATAAGTAAAGCAAAGCCTAAATGCTTACGCAAAATATTTAACAATTCTGTATCCTGATTGAACCCATTTCAATTACATGATGAATCTATACACATGATGACATTGTGAAAGCTTTTGCCAATCACTGTATATTCGAAATCTATGCACAGCATAAATAATTGTGCAGTTATTCACAACAATTATAATTTTATACAACTCAAATGTCGGTATGTGATTTGTGTGCTATTTAAAACATTAAAGTTATTTTTTAAACAGACTTATTTTTTAATAAAGTTTAATAAACATACAGTATTTCAATCACATTCAGTGATAAAAAAAGGACTCGATTGAGTCCTTTTTATACTTTTTACGTCTAAATATTAAACCATTGATCTACAGTTGTTTATAATTTATTCAAGTTATCCATATAGTTATCGACACAGATATCCATATGGTTATCCATAAAGTTATCCACAGACTGTTTATAACTTATACGTAAAGCTTTAGACGGTACGAGTACCCACTTTTGCCAATTCAGCACGCATGTCATCAATCACAGCTTTATAATCTGGTTTGCCAAAAATTGCTGAACCAGCAACAAACATATCCGCACCCGCTTCCGCAATTTCACGAATATTGGCTGGTGTCACACCACCATCGACTTCTAAACGAATATCACGACCAGAAGCATCAATAATTTTGCGGGCTTGGCGTAATTTTTCCAAAGTCATTGGAATAAATTTTTGACCGCCAAAACCAGGGTTCACACTCATCAATAGCACTTGGTCAACTTTGTCTAAAACATAGTCTAAATAGTGTAATGGCGTTGCAGGGTTAAACACCAAACCAGCTTGTGCACCGCCTGCTTTAATGAGCTGTAAAGAACGATCAATATGATCTGTCGCTTCTGGGTGGAAGGTAATAATGTCCGCACCTGCTTCTAAAAAGTCGCCAATCATACGATCTACAGGAGAAACCATCAAATGCACGTCAATCGGTGCTTTAACACCATATTTTTTCAATGCTTTACAAACACCTGCACCAAAAGTTAAGTTTGGAACATAGTGATTGTCCATCACGTCAAAGTGAACAACATCTGCACCTGATTCAAGAACATTTTCAACTTCTTCACCTAAGCGAGCAAAGTCTGCTGACAAAATTGAAGGCGCAATTAAGAATGGCTTGGACATGAAAGAACCTGGCTATGAAATGGGATTGATACGCACAGTATAACAAAATGTCGATGCGGCTGCCTCACCCATCCAGTCGATTGGATTATTTCATGGCAGGAATAATCAAGACAGAGTGTTGCAAAAATAGACTTTTTCTCAAAGCCAAAGCTTTGCTAAGGTACAAACCAGTTCATTGAAATTACGAAGAAACCAGATGAAAAGTTCAGCACAGATTTCTACCACACAAGCTGCCCGCATTGCCAAACGATTAGCCAATCATTGGAAGCATAAATTTGAAGTATCTGAACAAGAGAATGAAAAAGGCTCACAATTTCAAATACATTTAAATGCCGCACAAGTGATCTTGAGTCCACAGCCAGACTTTTTAGAAGTCGCGATTCAAACCCAAGATACCCATGCAGACTTAGACAAACTTGAACATGTGGTGCTTGATCATTTGATACGTATGGGGCAAGAAGAGTTAAGCGCAGAATGGCAACGAGACAGCCTATAAGTACTGTCTCGCCTTCATCATCGTTTAAAGGTTTATTTTTGAATTAATGCTGATGCGACTGATAATTTCGTACAGCCTCAATTCGAGCTTTTGTTGCAGGATGTGATTGGAAGAAGTCTGTCCACGATTTTTTATCAGGATCTGACTTCGTTTCACCTTTCTCTTTACCTGCTTCAACCTGAAGTTCTTTTTGCTCTTCATCTTCCATACGTTGTAAGAAGTTCGCAAAATGAATAGTCGGAATATTTTGTTTCGACATCATTTTCAGCGCATATAAATCGGCTTCAGATTCAAAGTCACGTGAATAACTTGCCCCGACTGCTGCCACGGGCAAACTGGTTAAAATGTCGGAGCCATCCCCCGTAATCATCAATAAAATAATACTGATCCCCAGGCCGGATAAACTTTGTTGCAAACTATGGCGTTGTACTAAATGACCTTGCTCATGTGCTAACACACCAATCAGCTCGTAATCATCCTTGGCCATTTCGACCAGTTCATCCGTCACAATAATGGTGTTGTTTGGTATGGCTAAAGCGTTGGCACCAATATGACCACCACTACGAAAGAGTACTTTTGCAGGATGGTCTTCAGCCACCAGTTGTTGATACTTTTTCAGTAAAACGTCTTGGCGTGCTTTAGGCAATTCGCTGGGTTCAGTCATTTCGAAAATATACTTTTCGGCCTGATCGCCCCAACTATTTAACGCTGTTGCAGGAAGTTGATTTGCCACAACATGTGCTGCGGCAGGAATTCCCCATTTCACCAAAGCAAAGGCAAAACCAACCACAAAGATCACACTAAATAAAATTAATGCGGGTGAGCGTTCAAGCTTCCAAATCGAATGCCAACGCCCTTTTTCATGTAAGTTAAACCAATTTGGTAAAGGCTCATGAAAATCTAATCGTGCATCATCTTTAAGCTCAATCACGGGCTGAATATGGCCTAAAGCACCAATCAAAGTCATATCTTGATAGGTATAATGCTGCACCAATTCTAGGTTTTCACCATAACGCACAATGATCGATTGCTCGCCATCTGGGGAAATCTGAGCCTGATAAGGTTTGGAAATTTTCCCATCATAATATGTCGCATTGACCACTGAATTATTCATGTCATTCACCATACTTAAAGGGAAATATCCAAGTCAAAAATATCTGACAATTCTTCTGCAATCGCATTGTGGTCTTGCTGCAACTGATTTTGAAGTTGATCAGGGTCATCTACCAACATCAGGCGCATTGACTCAACTTGATATTTATATAAACGCACCACTGCCCACGGGGTAAGTAGCCCTAGACTGATAATCTTCGCGAACCAGTTACTCAGAACAATCCACGCATAGCGCCATTGATTACAGTTGGTTTGGAATTGGCTGCGGCTGAGTGTCGTATTGTTCCAAGAAGTCATGAAAATACGCGCTGCTGTCAGTGGCCAAATGAACATATAGCCAAGGAAGTAAGCTGCAGCAATTAAAAATATATAATATGCCGAATTTAAACCGTCTGAGCTACCCAAAAAAATCGCCATAAGAATCGATAAAACTGCGATACCGCCAAGAAATACGAAAAGTGGCATATACATGGCACGCATATAGTCGCCCCATGAGGCATTTAAACTAAATTTTAATTGCCCCACGTAAAGATGATTCAAACATTCACGCTTATATAGCCAGACCGCAACGGGAAAGAATAAACCGAGGGTAAAAATCGTTACCGCGATACATTTCAGAAAGCACCAATAAGCACTTTTATTGGTTCCTGAAAAATAAAAACGACTATTACTAAATTTACTGTTACGCGCACGGAAACGAATGGTTGCACGAATGAGCCATGGCACGGCAAAGAAAACCAGAACAAAACCTGCCAAAAACGCTTCCCATGAATATTTAATTGCAAACGAAAATGCAGCATAAATCACTAAAGCAATGATTCGTCCAATCAAAATTTTAGTGGGCACACCGGTAAAATCGAAACGGCGCTGGAACACCCAAGTATTACCATAGAAATAACGTAAACGACGTACCTTAGCCCAAGGCGCATAAAAACCGATGGTAATAATGGTCAATAAAATATTCACGATCCAAATACCGAAATATTCAGAGGCATTGCCTTTAAAGCGAAAACTATAATTACGACCTAGCGCTTCCGCATTTTCGGTATCACCGAGTAGCGATGGTGGTTGCATTTGAAATGGTGGTAATTCTGGCGGTAGCTCAGTATCCATGGATGAATTTTGCATAAGTATCCTAAGTTATTTTTTATATATTTATCAAATAATTCTAATACGCATACCAGAAATGATTGGTATGCGAAAGTTTAAACTGAAAACGAAATGTTCAACTGTATGTTGCTAAACATTAAGAGGATTAAGCCTGTAATTGTACTGCATGGAACTGTAAATGGTCATCCATGAAACTTTGAATGAAATAATATCCATGATCATAGGCTGCATGTTCGCGCAGCGTTAATGCCTGCCCCACGTGTTGGCAAGCTTGCTGAAATAACGCTGGATTTAATTGACTATAAAATTGGTCATCCAAGCCTTGATCAATCAAAATTTCTTTAAAGACTGCCCCTTTGGATTGAATCAGTGCAGTTGCATCATGTGCTATCCATGAGGCTTGATCATCACCTAAATAATGTTGAAAGGCCTTTTCACCCCATGGACATTGGCTCGGTGCACAAATCGGCGCAAAAGCGGAAACCGATTTAAATTTTTCAGGATATTTAAGTGCTAAAGTTAATGCGCCGTGTCCACCCATACTGTGACCGAAGATACCAATGGCGTCTTGTTGAATCTTAAATTCAGTCTGAACGAGCGCATACAACTCATCAACGATAAAGCTTTCCATCTGATAATGTACTGCCCAAGGTGCTTGCGTCGCATTGATATAAAATCCTGCCCCTTGACCGAGATCCCAACTGTCCCCTTTTGCGACTTGCTCACCTCGTGGCGAAGTATCTGGACTAATCAAAATGAGACCCAATTGAGCTGCTAAGCGTTGGGCATGTGCTTTAATAGCAAAGGTTTCTTCCGTACAAGTTAGGCCTGCCAAATAGAATAATGCAGGACAAGCATTACCTGCTAAGGCTTCTGCAGGCAGAAAAATAGCAAAACGTGTTGGCACGTTTAAACAAGCTGATTCAAATTCGTAAATGCGCTGTTCGCCATCAAAACATTTATTACGTTGTACTAATTCCATCATACTTGTCCTAAAGTCCTTCTATGCGTTTAGGGTGATTCGGTATTGGTCGTTGTGGTTGTTGTCGGTGGAAATAAGCGCTGCTCAAGTTGCGGCAACATTAATGCCATATTTTTACCCATTGACCATTGTGGTTCAGATGGCTCAAAACCTTGAGCATCTTCCCATTTTGCAACGGTTTCTTTGGTTTGATTAAATGCTGCTTGAATACTTGATTGCTCACGCATAGATTGATCAAAGAAAGCACGACCAAAGTAGGTGTAATCTGCTTCATTGGAACAACCAAAAGACTGCCGATCTGCTGCAGACGCAGTAATAATCAAGGTATTTTCATTTTGTAGTGCAGGAATAAAGCTACCAGAATAGCAAGATGAAATGACTATCACACGCCAACGAATCCCTGATGCATCCAAGGTTTCTTTTAACCATTTCGGATCGACTTGCGCCAAATCAAGCGGTGCATTTTCCATTTCAAACACGTTTGGCAAGCCATGCGAAGTCATATACAAAAACAGCACATCGCTTTCTTTATTCATTTGCTGACCAATACGGCGCAGTGCCAATTCCATACTGGTTTTAGATGCAATCGGGATTTCTGTTCGTGTCGCAGGATTGTTAATTAGTTCAAGTGAACGACCATTAGTGCCAAAACGAGTATCAAATTGTTCTTTAATTCGTTCAATTTCAAATTTAAATACATCCTGATAACTTGCTCCTGCAACGCCTAAGAAATACCAATGCGATTGGGCAAACTCACCATATTCAACCGCATCTAAAGATTTATTCAGTAGACGGCTTTGTGCATAAAATGCATCTTCGGCAAAGCTTGGTGGAACCTCTTCAACTTTCCAAATCGGCTGATCTTTAACTGATACCTGCCACACCACCAAGGTCAAAAAGGTCGCCAGCATAATCAGCGCACGCTCCCACCACGGCCATTTCAACTCACGTGAAAAGACCCAAACGACCGCTAAGCTTTGCCAGACAAACAAGATAATAAATAAGGTTGGAATGTAGTCATACAGCACATAAGGCAAATAATCGAGATCGCCCATGAACTGGATTAAACACTGGAACAGCATGATATGCGTATCGAGTACTAACCAGAGCAGCGAAGGTACTAGCATCAATCGTGGATTATTCACACGCTGAGACAGGAAAATTCCGACGATTAAGGCAATAAACGGCCATAAAGCATAACTGACCAGACCTTGCGGGTTAAACTCACCAATTCGACCTGTACTCAGCCAGCTAAATAGACTATTGGCACATCCCCCAAGTATTCCCCAAAATACCAATTGTAAAATTGATGGGCGAACAATTTGTAGGGAACGACGAGACCCAAAAAATAACCACATCCCCGCAGTTTGGTTGCTTTTAAAATCATGCCAAAAATTGATGGAGGGTTTGAAATCAATCATAGAGTTCTGATGGGGGCCTAGGCTCGCTTAATTGCACAAATAATTTTATGCCTGATATGATTTTTAGCAATGCTATTTTTTAACTATATAACAAATCTTTGAACTATTTTGAAGCAAATATCACTTTAAGTAACAAGTTCATGCTGGAAATACGCATCAAAACGACAAGCATCTCCTTGCCATTGATGTTGTGGTTCTTGATTTGCTAAAAAGACAGCTAAACGTGGACGTTTTACTACGACACGACGGGCAATCTTTTGTGCCAAAGCCAATAAATTATCACCTAAATCCATTTCACCATCTTCTGGTAATAACAGATGTAATAATTGCATTTGCTTTTTGACTTGCGCCTGCTTTTTCACGGCTTGTTGATTTTGGTCTCGCTGTGGGAACATTGGATCGAGATATACCACATCAACGCTGTTATTTTGTAGCGCTTGCACATGTAAATAATCGGCTGAGTCAGAAAAAACCAAACGAATGCGTGCAACCACTGAACTTAAAAACGCATCTTGCTGGGCACGATGATGTGAATCTTCTAACAGTGTAAATAAAATCGGATGACGCTCAACCAGAGTAACATTCGCCCCTAAATGCGCCATCAGCAAACTATCATGACCGAGACCAGCAGTTGCATCAATTAAGCTCGGCTTTTCGGCCAAATTACATGCTCGCGCAATCATTTCTGACTTAAGTGATGCTCGTTTTAATCGGCCCACTTCGGCTTGCCAATCGGGTTGCATTTTCATGCCATTGGCAGACAGCCATAAACCATCTGCATCGACACAAAGTGCTAATTCAGGGTTTAAACGCAAAAAACGTGCATTTAACTTGTTAATGATTTCAATATTTACAGATACACCACGCGAAGAAAGCACAGCAGAATACTGCTGTGCTCTCTCATGAAATTCTTGTTCTGTGTATAAGCGGATTTCGCTTACCATAATTTCCAGCCTGTAAATGCAAACAATAAAATCAATAAACCTGAAAAGATGCGATACCACGCAAAAAACATAAAATCACGTTTTGCCACATATGCCACAAGTATGCGAATTAAGAACAACGCTGATACGAATGAGACAATCAAGCCGACACCAATCACGAGCCAATCTTGTGTACCTTCAAATACATGGTAGCTTTGATATAAGTCGAGCAAGCCTGCACCGACAATCACAGGAATACCCAAGAAGAATGAAAATTCAGTTGCAGCTTTACGTGAAACACCCAAGAACATCGCACCGATAATGGTTGCGCCTGAGCGTGAAGTTCCCGGAATGAGCGATAAGACTTGAATTAAACCAATCCAAATTGCATCTTTAATGGTTAGATCTTCTACTTCTTGCGCACGGACTTGCGGTGGATTTTTTTCAATCCAAATAATAATCAAACCACCGATAATCAATCCCATTGCAATCGCAATGTTATTGAATAAAAGTTCTTTCACGGTTTGACCAAAAGTCAGTCCAATCAACACAATTGGAATGGATGCGAGAATTAAACCAAAACCTAAACGGCGGCCTTTTTCCTCACCTGTCACCATACCTGTAGCTGCGCCCCATAGACGGCCCCAGTATTCATAAATGACTGCGGCAATTGCGCCCATTTGAATTGCAATAACGAATACATCACTTTTTTCTTTGGTCCAGAAATTCATTAATTCTGATGCCAGAATTAAATGCCCTGTACTCGAAATAGGTAAAAACTCGGTAATACCTTCAACAATACCCATGATTGCCGCTTTGAGCAGCAGTAGAAGATCCATATAAAACCCTAATTATGGCTTGCCTTGTTCTGAAATTTTTTTCCAAGCGTTATCACGTAAATATACAGGTAAAGCTAGCTCTGCACTCACCCACGCTTCGCGTTGCGCCGCTTCGCAGGCAATAGTAGCAATATCTTGTGCGGTTGCACTTAAGCCTTTGTATTGTATTTGTTCTTTCTGAATTAAATCTGAACCAGAACCCACAATCGTAAATTTAATGTGTTGAGCAGCAGTCGTATAGTCTAAAAGTTGTTCATCATCGACTGGCTGCATAATACTATTTGCATCAAGTTGAAAACTTGCGATATAGACTTCTTGCATACGTGCATCGAGCACCGCAGTCACCTCAGTCAAACCAAACTGGCGATGCGCTGCTTGCGCCAAAGCTTGCAAGGTTGACACTGGTACCACATGTACGTCATTGGCCCATGCCAAAGCTTGTGTTACTGCAGCATTAATACGCACACCACTAAATGAACCAGGCCCGCGACTAAAAGCGATCGCAGTTAAATCACCGAGCTCAGTTGCAGTTTGATCAAGCCCTTGCTCAATCATTGGGAGAATCGTTTGCGTCTGCGCTTTTGCCCGTAAATCGAGTTGAAAATAAAGTTCTTTTGTTTCATCTACAATCGAGACGGAACACTGCTCATTGGCAGTTTCCAATGCCAGTACTTTCATGCGCAACCTTAATTAAATCTAATCTTAAAAACGTGGAATATGATACTCCACTCCATCCCAGTTCGCGAGAATTTCCAGCGACGAGTCATCCACTTCATATAAAAAGCCCCGAACAAAATCGAGGCTGTGCAAAATATCTAATATGAAAAATATTATATTTCAGCGACTTCTAAATTTTTAAAATGCTTAAAATGTTCTGCATAATGCATCGCACTCATTTTCAAACGTGCTTCTGCCTGCTCATCTAAGGTTTTAACCACCTTACCTGGAGAGCCCATCACCACAGAATTATCTGGAATAATTTTTCCTTCAGGAATCAAGGCATTTGCACCAATGATGCAATTCTTACCAATCACGGCATTGTTCAGCACCACAGCGTTAATCCCAATCAGGCTATTATCCCCCACCGTGCAACCATGCAGCATCGCCTGATGACCAATCGTCACATAATTGCCAATATGCATTTCAATACCTGCATCGGTATGTAATACGGCATTTTCTTGCACATTGGTAAAATCACCCAATTGAATCAGGCTATTATCACCACGAATGACTGCACTAAACCAAACACTAACTTCACGCCCCATAACAACCTGTCCAATGACCGTTGCATTATCCGCGACCCAACCATCCCAAGGTTGATGTGCAGCTTTTGGACTATGTCCTTGAAATTTATATAACATAATCAAACATCCTAATTTGATAAAATGACCTTACGATTTTAGCGTTCGTTGCCTAAATGAAATGACGGAGAATTTAATAAAAATGGCCATTCTTTTTGATAATTTAAACCATAACGGAACAACGAAATAAGCATACGTGCAGTCAACCCCCAAACAATTTCATTTTCCACTCTTAAGCTCGGAAAATATAAAGACTGCTGCGCATAGCGTACTTCATAAGGCGTTGGCGGAGTTTCTAATAATTGCTTCAGAGATACAAAAAATATTCGATCTATTTCGGTGGGTTGTGGAATTAACATCACTTCTGGTGGAATTAAACCTACAATCGGTTTGACCAACATACCATTACGGGCTTTTTGCATAGGCAAATCACCTAACAATTGGACATCAAATGGATTCAGCGCAGTTTCTTCTTGTGCTTCGCGTAAGGCCACCACAATATTACTGGTATCTTGTGCATCGCGTTTACCGCCAGGGAATGACACCTCACCAGCATGATTATTCATATACAGTGAGCGACGTGTCAGTAAAATTCGTGGATTTTGTTCATTGGTGATTGCAATGAGTACAGCTGCCTGAGCAGGTTGAATACGTTTTGAAAAACGTAAGCTTTGCTGTAATCGCTGCGTCAATAAACCCTCATCCATCCACGTAACAACCGTATTATTATCTTGGTTTCATCATAGCTGAATTTTTATGAAGTGGTGAGAAATGATGCCAAAGTTTTATTTTTAAGTTATCCTGACTGCTAACTTTATCAATGACGATGAATATGAACTTTTGCACCAACTGCGGACAAAAAACCAAGGAAGCGATCCCACTCGGCGATCATCAGTTACGCCGTGTTTGTACTGCATGTGGTTTTATTCATTATGTTAATCCCAAAGTAATTTGTGGCGCATTGGTCCTTTGGGAAGATAAAGTGTTGCTTTGCCGGCGTGCCATCGAACCACGTTATGGCTTGTGGACTTTGCCTGCTGGCTACATGGAATTATTTGAAACCATGGAACAAGGTGCCGCGCGTGAAACTCGAGAAGAAGCTGAAGCTGAAGTGAATATTCAAAAGCTTTACTGCATGTATAACATTCCCCGTATTGGACAAATTTACACTTTATTTAAGTCAGATTTAGTCAATGGTGAATTTGGTGCGGGTGAAGAGACCATTGAATCACGTTTATTTACCGAAGATGAAATTCCATGGAATGATTTGGCCTTCCCAAGTGTAGAGCGTACGCTGCGTCATTATTTTGCCGACCGTCTAACGGAGCAATTCGACTTACACCTTGAAACGCTTGGTACTCGACTAGACCATACAGGTTAATTAAAAAACATCGAAATATAAAAAGCCCACCATCGATGGGCTTTTTATTTCATTATTTTTTCTGAATGCTATAGCACGGCGCTAAATCCAGCGAAATTTCGCCACCATTTAATTTTGAAATTTGTGTAACTGTCGTATCGTTTGGATTTTTCAAACTATAAATATAACTAAAGCTGGCAAGGCTATTACCCCATTTTACAGTCTTATTATCCGAATCAGTTAAAGCCACACCTGTTGGGCGAGAGCCTTCAGTTGCATTGATCAAATTATGTAACTGAACCAATGCACCACCGACTACAAGACTCGTATCAGCAGAGGTTTTTACACTCGAATTCATCCCGATGAGTGCACCATCTAAAGTTCCAAAAAATGGATCGGCCATGATCATACGAATTGAAATGGTATTCGGGTTAATATTCCCCTCAGGCGTAAATGTACGTGTCGTCGTACCTAAACGATATTGTTGCACGCCTTGATCATCTTTCATTAATAACGGATCAAGTACGTCCTTACCCTGACAACCTTTCGCAGAATCCGTCGATATATCAACCAATTGACTATCCAAGCGTGTAAATACATCCGCAGGAACACCCGGCTTAATATTGGTACGAATATCACCATTACGATCAATCACGACACCCAGTTTCACGGTTTTCACTGTTGTATCTGTAAATTTAAAGGTTAAATCTGCATATAGTGGGAAAATGTAATTTTGCCCAGCAACCACATTATCAATAGATTTAAAGACTTTTTTATCTAAATAAGACAATGAGTACAATTTGTACAGGTCCATCGTACCTTTGAATTGAACTTGATTGATTTTTTGCTCCCAGAGACCAAGTTTTTTCTTGTCATCTGCAGTCAGCACATAATCATCTTTTTTACCTTGCAGAGTTTTAAATAAACTTCCGCCTGTACCGACAACCATTTTGTCAGCCAACAACGTTCCCTGCTTGATAATCAGTGGATCTGCATTCACTTCTTCGGCATCAAAACGGAAACCAAGATTTCTCTTGGTATCAATCTCTTTAGTAAGCGGATCAACCCACGTATCTTGTGGCGTCGCAGTCAATCGGGTTGGTTTGACCTGTGTTAATAGCAGAACGTTCACCCCACCAATAGTGGACAGCTGCTCATCCACTTTCCCTTTCCATTGTAAACCACTACCAAAGGTCATCCCTTGACGATCCGTCATCAACATAAAGTGACCAAACAAATTTACTTTAGAACTATCCGATGGTAAACATTCATTTTTATCACAGCCGACAAGTCCGTTCGAACCACTGGCATTGGCTAATACGCCATCGGTTGAAAACAGTGCAAATTCTGGTTGATACACGGCTGCAGTCGAAATGGTCATCAGTTTACTGACAATGGTAAACGCATTGGCATTACTGACTTGCGATAGATCAAGCCACGGCTTAAATAAGTCATCAAATTCAGTATCTGAGCTGATACTGAAATCTGCTGTTGTCACATTTCTTGAGATTTCATCAATGAGTAATTTATCTGCATTATTGATATATACCGCTTGAATATCAGTTGGGACCACAACACTATTATTCTTAATTGCCAAGGCTTGAATAATCTTGGCAATACGCATAGCCACTTTGATGGTTGCATCCGAACTACTGATAGAAGCAGCTGATTTACCTGTTATACCCGTTGCAAGGTCCACAAGTGTCAATCTTGGAGGCGTCGATCCACTAGCAACCTGAGAAATATTTTTTAGATCAACCGTCCCCAAATCAATACGTTTAGATTTTTCACCTTGAATAAAGAATGTGACTTTATCACCAATCTTACAAGCACCAGTTGAAACGCCTTCTTTTAGATCAAATAAAGTGACATAGGTATTTTTAACATCACTTGAACAGTTAAAATTTAACCCTTCAACAGGGTAATCCAATACGAATTCAACACAACCTTCTGAATTACTGAGACATGTTCCATTGGTCGTACTTGTATCGTAAATTTCTGGATTCACTTTTGCACTTTCGCCACCACAGCCGCCTAAAGCTGCAACCAATGTGCTCAATGCAAAAGGCAAAATAATTTTATTTTTCATCCTGATTCTCTTTTTTTATATCCTAACGGATTGCAGTTAATTTAAGCTGGCCTTGATTGGATAGGACACGACCATCCACATCAATCGCCGAAGCTAAAGGCGTTAATAATAAGTATTGGCTGCCCTTCGGTACTTGTATGATGCCTTCAATTTTTTCATGGTAAAAATGATCGGCCTGACCATCATTGTTTTTGAACCCACCTGCGCCTTCAATCACACAGCCTTTTGAGTCTAAAAACACTACGAAGGGCCAATAAAATGTTGGATTTTGTACCCTAGATGCAAACGAATTTATCCGAATATTTTGTAAAGGGCTTTTAAGTTTTACGACTTCATAGTCAAACTCTTCCGAAATTGGCGCACGTGGCCAAAGGTTAATATCCTGCTGTATATCCAACTCTTTAGCTTTCTTCATTTTTTTATCAGTAAAGCACTGTTGACCCAAACCTTGTACCGCATCGCTATTTGATACACGGTAATACGATGTTGCTAAGGTAATAGGTCCATTATCAACAGGTTGATCACGCTTAAATAAGTTATCAATTACAGAACGACCTACGCCTTTTTCGCGTTCAATCGTTTGCATACGCGTTTGACCCACTTTATTGTCAATCACACCTTCTGGCATGGTGTAAAAGCGTTTTTTTCCTTCTAAATTAAATTCTTTATTCTCAAGATATTCATTATTAACATATTTTTCACCATCAATCGTAGAAAATCCTTGTTCTATTTTATTCGTATTTTCTGCTTTTAGTTTCACAGGTGGTTCTGGAGTCTTTACTTGTGCTGCTTGCACTGGATTCTGATTCAGTGATTGATTTTCAATTATTTCAGCAGGTACTTGTTTTGTCGCTTCGGCTTTTTGTAATTGATCTACCCACGTATTTTTATATTGATTTCCAAGTGCCGCTTGATCGAACTCAATTGTATTTTTAACTGTAGGTTTTATCGGCTTGGCAACGATATCTTCGACCGGAAGTAGATTTTGTTTAACAACAGTTAATGGTACTGGTGTAGGCGTTACAACATGTGGTACTGCGATCGTTTGCTCAACAAGAGCCGGCAGAGTATTTTTTAGGTCTTTTTTTAACTGAACTTGTGGTGGGGATGGAATTTCAACTTGATTTACAACTGAATCAGAGATTTGCTTCGGTTTTGGCTGTTCCTTAAGTTCAACCTTTTTTTGCACTTTTTCTTGAATTTGAACCACCATTGGACGTCCATCTGGCCCAATAATGGTATGAAATGCTCCTGCATACGAAAAAGATACTTGCACTGTTGCCAGCGAAAGTATCGTCCCCATGAATAAAATCCTTTTCATTCTTATATCTTATCCTACCAACGCGTTCTATAATTTAACCCAAGAATTGTGATTTTTGTATCTGTCTTTACATTCAATCCAGCATAGGGGTTTAACAGTAAATTATTCACTCCAGTCAAGTTTGCAAGACTACTGGTATTTGCAGGAATATTATCTTTACTGCGTAAAAAGCCGATGGATAAATCAAGATCTGTATCAGCATCAAAACGATAACCAATCCCCATACCAAAAAGTTGCGCACCATTGATTGGAACCATGGTATTACGCTTTCCATCCGGAATAGATGTGCTACGAGGTTCATAGCCTGCCCTTAACTTCAAACGATCTGTAGCTGAATACTCAAGTCCAATACCCCAGTTCCATGGCGATGTAAACTTAAGCGGTAAAGCCAAAGAGTTGTCTGTCACATTTTCAGACAATAGTTTTGCAATTTTGAGTGCTGATAACTGTCGATCAAACTCAAAACGAAATTTGTCCCACGCTCGATAGTCTGTCCAGCCCACATCAAAGTTGACCTGTAAATCAGGCATTACTTTATATTTAATACCCGCTTGAACGTGCTGAGGATATTCAAAATCCATGGAAACCAAACCTGATTCTGAATCTGGCACCGCATTGGGGAAGCCTAAAATTGCAGCTAAAATTTGCCCTGTCGGTGAAGACATTAATCCTTTAATCATCTCCTGCGGCGCTTTGGCATTTTGCACACGATATCGACCCTTCATGCGCATTTTTGCAGCACTTTGATAGACCATACCAAAGCTAAATTCTTCACTCGGTTCCCACAATACCCCTAAGTTATAACTTGGACTTAAAGATTGTTCGAGTGCCAACTCCATTTGACCGAATTTCCCAAAAGGGTTCATGCCTTCTTCGGTATTACACATCCCCAATAATAAAATATCAGTAATAATGTCAGAGTTTTCTTTAAAAGGTGTACAGACGACTTCATCAATCATCCGTAACATTCCGATCAATTCATTCGGGAAACGTAAATCAGATTTCAACCCAATGGCTTGATAGGACATCCCGACACCACCACCAATGGATAGTTCATCGCTCACTTGGTAGGCCATGGTCGGTGAAAGATAGGTGATACGTTCTAAGGCAACTTGTTGCCCCATAAAATTACCAGGATTACCATTTTCCGCACCAAATCCCGCAATTAAAGGCGCATATACAGCTGTGGCAAATGTCGCTTTTGAACCTGGTGGATTATAAGCAATCCCCATCGTTGGTGCAGCAATCGGTTGGCCAGCACCAAAATCCACCATCTTTTTTAGGACGGGTACATATAATGTTGCGTACTCGACATCGCCTGAAACTTTATCTTTAAAATCAGTACAAATATCTGCAGCAACTTCTGGCCCATCGTTACATACCAATGGATCATCTGAATAACCAAAAACGTTATATCCCGCTGGAACTGTAAACTCACGTTGAATATCAAAGTTCGCTACAATCCCCTGCATATCCGTTTGCAAACCTTCGATTTTGGTCAAGGCAGCAGGGTTAAAATGTACTGCACTAATCCCTGGAGGATCGGCAGTGACTGCATTCCCGAGTGCAAGGGAACGTATATCAACTGAAAGGTTAGTACCTAATTGTGCAAATGCAGCACTTGAACAGCCCGTTAAAACAATCGCACTTACAATTGGGCTGAGTCGAATTCTACGCATACGACCGCCCTCTTAGCGAAGTTTTTTACCAAAACCTAAAATATCTAATGGGAAAGATAAACCTAAAGAAACATCAGGTGCATCTTCTGTTAAACCTAAGCCCACCGTTCCATTGACAATCGTATCTGGAGATACCCGAACACCAAGAGAGATGGCTAAAGTTGAACTGGTCTGATCTGCTGGAGAATATGATTCACCACTGCTATAAGTAAATTCAGCCCCTGTATTGAAACTTTGTTGGTAAGACATGGTAAGCGAAACATCATAGTTAAATGAGTATGCAAAACCAAATGCGAAACCACCACTAATGCCCGGTTCAAATTCTTCAATAACACGTGAACCACGTCGTTGGTTTAAGCCTGTTTCTTTAAAACCATAGTTAGCTGAAACTGAAGCGAATAGTACGACTGGATCAATATATTTACGAGTACTTGCACCCACACCTGCCGAGTAATATCCCTTACCTGTCGCAAGATCATTAACAGCATTGACTTCATATGGACTATCACCCGTTTTGGTAGATAAGTTACCAAATAAAATCAACGGTAATCGACCTTGTTTCAGTGGGAAAGGTTCCCAACGTGCGCCTAATGAAATATCACCTAGACCTGCCGTCGATGTATCTTTGAGTAAATCGGTTTTTGCAACTAATGGTAATGACGCAGAGAAAGTTAAATTATCCATCACACCATACTGAACAGTAAAAGTGTTGGTCATGGAGTGCGTTGCATTTTCTTGAACACGTAATTGATAGAGCTGGCCTTGAGCCATTTCCATATCAAGCTGTGTATCACGGTAGTAAGTGTAGTCAATATCATAAAAAGATGAAATTTCACCTTTTTTGATTAAAGAATATTGGCGTTCATTTGAAGTAAAAACTTCTTGTAAATTAGTTTCTTGGCTAGCATCACCTTCTTGCTTTTGCAAAGCATTAGACGCTTTATCTGCTTCTGAAACAGTTTCAGGCTGTGCTGCTGGCTCAGCACTGTCCTCTACAGATTCATACTGCCCAATTTCTGGCTCGGCAGCAGTTTCTTCAACAGTATCACTTGGAGTACTTGTCGCTGATTCCTCAACAACCGTTTCTTGATCTACTGGTTCATATTCTCCAAGGTTTTGATCATCAGCTGCATACGCAACCCCCATCACGACTTGAATACTCACAGCCAAGATTGTTTTGTTCATCCATTTACGATTCATGTTCCATCCCACCGCTTTTTATTTTTTTAATCCTGATTTACTTTTTACAGCTTTATTGGCTAATTACTTACTCTTGTAATACAGCCTTAAAAAATTGTAATTTGACTTTCCATAAGAATCCGACTCTTCATTCATATTTTTATCAAGTCGGATTGTCGAAGCTTTATCTGCAATTTTATCCATATAAAACTGTGGATATTGAATATCCACAAGCGCATAACGGTTAACCGTTGCATCATCGACATGACGTAAATCGGCATCCTGTAGAGCAAGTAAATTTTTTCGTTGTTCTGGCGCTACATTAATTAGGAATAGCGTGTTATTTTCCCAAATTTGCTGAAACCGAACTGCGTCAAAACTAATATTCCCCAACGCTGGATCAGCCACATAGACTCGCCCATCTTTATACGCTTTAAAGACTACGAAGTGTTTAAATCCGGCATATGAAATTGGAACAATGGCAGGTTGCCCTTGTTTAATCAAATCGGAAAATTCGCCTTTGTAACCACCACTTTCTAAGCCTAATGCGGCAACGAAACGTTTCATATCCAGTAAGGAAAAACTGCGACGCTCAACGATTTTTTCTGTTTCACCGAATTTTAGTAATCCATTCATGGTTTGTTGTTCGGTAATTTGAGTACCAACATAACCATTTAATAAGGTCGTTAAGGCGGCAGATCCACAACTGTAGTCATAAGCCTGACGTACAATTCCGCGGAATTGATCTTCTATGGCTGGTTTAATTTTTACAGCTTCACGGTGCATACGCGTAAAGGAATCATTTCGCGAATCCAAGGTTTCCGTGTATTGAACTGTACCCACTGGCTTTTCTTTTAAATCAAAGGACTCTTTGGCAAAGTAATACATCAATGCCGAGCCTACTGCTATCTCTAACATATGTTCTAACTTTTAGTTATCGGCAATGATGTGCCTTTTTTTCATTATTTTTTAGAGCAATTGCTCTACATCCATGTATTATGCAAGATACCTTCTTTTTTATAAAAAAACAGCTATTTTTTATGATATTTGCGGTCATTCTGCATTTTTTGTAAAAAAAAGCGCGTGATCTACACGCGCTTTTTTTTAATTATAGATTACTTACTTGAAATCGTAATTACAGAACCTGGAAGGTAACTTCCCATTGCTGGACTGTAGTAAGTTTGTAGACCTTGAACTTCGATATCGCCGATCGAGCCAGCGTCTCGGCTACCTAAATGAATACCTTTCACATAGTTATCAATTGGACCTGAATTACTTACCATTTGGATATAACCGTTATTTGTGCCAGCTTTACCATATACACGTACATTCTGATTAATAGTTAAGTCCGTTGAATTAGCATCAGCCACTTTAATGCTTTCAATAAAGATTTCGCCCGCAGCGCGGTCTGCAACACTTGAACCATCTCCTTTACCAGCTTTAGTAGATGCATCTAAAATACCTAGATTTTGTATTTCTAATCCACCAATCATTGTTGTACTAAGTTTAATCATTGCACCTTGTGGAGCAGCACCTAACTGAATATTGGCTGTCATTTTACCAGTCTTTAAAGAAAGACCTGATAAAATTGCGTTGTAGTTATTATTATCACCACCACGACGAATTGAAGTTGCACCAGCACCTTGAACATCATTAGATGCAGTTACGCCAATTTCACCAATATTAATATCTAAGCCCGAAACATCCGCTGCAATATTAATGAACGCCCCATTTGTGCCCGTACCAGCATCCGTATCAATGCGTAAATCAGCTAAATTACCAGTCGTTAAAAGGTAAGCACCCCCACCACCATAGTTTGCACCAATAACTATACCTTTATCTTTAACAACGTTAGTTTCTTTACCGCCTACCATTACTGATTTACCATTTCCTTTAATAGAAATAGCACCAGCTTCACCTGTACCACCTTTATCAGTTGCTAAACCATCATTATCGTGAATGAAAAGTTTTTCTATTTCGACTTTAGAAATACCAATACCAATATTGATACCGTCTTGACCTGTAGTTGAACTAAGTGCAGCATCATCCATTGCTTGCATAGCCATAGCATTTGCGCTGAACGCGATTGAAGATACTAAAGCTAATTTAGTGAAGTTTTTCATACGGTACTCTCCCAAGAGTATTTATTTTTTTTGGTTTTCAACCACTCGACTTATACAGTTGTTGTATTATTTTGTGACAACTGTTAAATCTTTCCTTGAGTAGTTTGCTCGCCTGATTAAATTATATCCATGTGCAAAATTGTTCAACTGTCGTTGGTCGCAATCTATTTCTTACCGATAAACGGTATATGCAATTCAATTGATTTAGGAATCGTATAAAATGTTCAGAATTTCTATTCAATGTAAACCTATAGATGTCTAACTTGACGATTTATAAAAAGTTAATCCTTCCTTCTCATGTCAGTGCTCAATCAATTTTGCAAGCACTGAACGAGCTAACACACGTGATTTTTTTGCAAGATATCGCACAACCAGTCATTGGGCTACTTTCAACCTATTGTCAAATTATCTCAAAAGGTGAGCTTAAAACTTATGTTAGACAAGATCTTCAAACTTATATCGAATGTAATGATGCTCGTGGATTAAACTTCAATTTTAACAATAGGCAAGACAGTCCAAACACAGGCTTTACAGGCGGTGTCATGGGTTTTATAGGCTATGATTTTGCTGCGAAACAACGTATTCAATTAAATACAAAGGATCAGCCCAATCTATTTTTAGGTGACTTTCAAAGTTATTTAAAATTGGAAGCTGAAGGTTGGACATTTTACAGCCATGAAGCTATTGCCCATGATATTTATGAACATGTTCTGCAATTGCTACATAAAAATTCTACACATTCAACAAGCTTTGGGCTTACAACAATATGCCAAGCACGTTGGAATAAAGCACAATATCAACATGCTTTCGATCAAGTGCAGGAATACATTAAAGCTGGTGATTGCTATCAAATAAATTTAACTCAAGAATTCACTGCATCAGCACAGGGACGATTACTTGATACAGCGGAGCAATTTTGGACACTTACTAATGCACCTTATGCAGGCTATTTACGTATTGATAATTTTGAACTTTTAAGTTGTTCACCTGAGTTATTTATTGATTTTGCAGCGAATCGAAAAATTATCACCAAACCGATTAAAGGCACAATGCCACGATTTGATGATCCAATACGAGATGCCGAGTCAAAACAAAAACTACAAGACTCCAAAAAAGATCAAGCTGAAAATGTCATGATTGTAGATTTACTGCGCAATGATTTAAGTGTTTATGCCGAAACTGGGTCTGTAAATACGCCCAAGCTTTTTAATATTGAATCATTTAATCAAGTTCATCATATGGTCAGCGAAGTTGAAGCAACACTGAAAGCTGAGGTTAATCCATTTGAGATGTTGTTATCTGCACTACCTGGCGGTTCAATCACAGGTGCACCTAAAATCCGTGCCATGCAAATTATTGAGGAGCTTGAAGGTGCTCCGCGTGGCGCTTATTGTGGATCACTTGGTTATTTCAATGAAGATGGCACAGGCTCTTGGAATATTTTGATTCGTTCAATTCAAAAATATCAAAATGATGTGTCTATATGGGCTGGTGGTGGTATCACCATTGCTTCAGATTGCGATGCTGAATATCAAGAGTGTTTTGATAAAGTCGAAGCTATGCTGAATTTACTCAACACTTGGTACACACCTGAGTAATTTAAAAAAGCGACTCAATCGAGTCGCTTTTTTAAAAATCTCCCCCTAGCCCCTCTTTTATAAAGAGGGGAATTCCTCCCTTTATAAAAGGGAGGTCAGGTGGGATTATTTAAACCAAAATCTCGTTTTTCAAAGTATCAACCAAACGCTGGTTTTGCTCATCTGTACCAATCGTAATACGTAAAAATTGATTGATGCGTGGCTTATTAAAATAACGAACAATAATGCCACGTTCACGTAATTCAGCAGCAAGTTGACCTGCATCTTTAGTTGGCAAAGTTGCAAAAATAAAGTTTGCCGCAGATGGTAATACTTTAAACCCAAGCTCAGAAAGCTGCTCTACAAGCTTTTCACGGCTCGCAATGACTTTGGCGTTTTGTGCTTCAAAGTAAGCTTGATCTTCAAAAGACGCCACCGCTGCTGCAATCGCAAAACGATCCATTGGGTATGAGTTAAAACTGTTTTTGACCGCTTCAAGCGCAGCAATTAAATGTGGCTGAGCAATCGCAAAACCAACGCGTAAACCCGCAAGTGAACGTGATTTAGAAGTCGTTTGACAAACCACTAAGTTTTCATATTTTTCAACCAACGATACTGCAGATTCAGCACCAAAATCGACATAGGCTTCATCAATCACCACAACTGAGTTTGGATTAGCTTGAAGCACTTCTTCAATTGCAGACAAACCTAATGCAATACTGGTTGGCGCATTTGGATTGGTAATGATAATCCCGCCATTCGGCTGTTTATAATCATCCACCACAATTTCGAAGTTATCATTCAACGGTAAAATTTTAGTGTTCGCGGCAATACCGAAGAACTGACTATAAACAGGATAGAAACTATAAGTAATATCTGGGTAAAGCACAGGCAGTTCTTGCACAAAAAATGCTTTGAAAATATGTGCTAAAACTTCATCAGATCCATTACCGACAAACACTTGCTCCACAGGCACATTTTGCTGTTTAGCAATCGCTTGTTTTAATTCTGACGCTTCAGGATCTGGATATAAACGAAGTACATCAGCTGAATCTGCTAAAACCTTTTGTACCGCTTCTACCACTTTCGGTGATGGTGGATATGGGTTTTCATTGGTATTGAGTTTTAAAATATTTTGAATTTTAGGTTGTTCGCCTGGTGTGTACGGTTCTAATTCACGTACTTCAGGACTCCAAAAACGCATTTGTTCAGGACTAATATTTGACATTTTATTTTCTCTAACTCCCTCTCCTCTTGCGTAGCTTCGCTACTCATCCCAAAGGGAGAGGGATATCCATTATTGAATAGATAAACTTTATGTATTAATTTTGATAACGGTAACGTGCAGAGCGTGCATGTGCATCTAGATTTTCTTGCTGCGCTAATATATCTGCTGTTTTTGCTAAGGTTTTTACACCCTGCTCTGAACACATGATTAAGCTTGAGCGTTTTTGGAAATCATAAACACCAAGCGGTGATGAGAAACGTGCTGTACCAGAAGTTGGTAAAACATGGTTCGGGCCTGCACAGTAATCACCAATCGCTTCTGGGGTATAACGTCCCATAAAGATTGCGCCCGCATGACGAATATCTTCAGCCATTGCTTCAGCTTCATCTAAACACAACATTAAGTGTTCAGGCGCCACTTGGTTAATCAATTCTGCACCTTCCGCACGGTCTTTCACCAAGACCAATGCACCACGGTTTTCAATTGAAGTACGTGCAATATCTGCTTTTGGTAAAGCTTCTAAATGCTTTTCAATCCATTCACCAACAGCATTGAGTAGTGCTTCATCAGGTGTAATGAATACCGCTTGTGCAACCGTGTCATGCTCAGCTTGTGACAATAAGTCCATCGCCAACCATTCAGCATTATTTTCGCCTTCAGCATAAACCAAAATTTCTGAAGGACCTGCGATCATATCAATACCGACTTGACCAAATACCGCACGTTTTGCCGCAGCAACGAAACGGTTACCCGGTCCAGTAATTTTATCTACACACGGAATCGTTTCAGTACCATAGGCTAATGCAGCAACCGCTTGCGCACCACCAATGGTAAATACACGATGTACGCCTGCTAAATATGCTGCTGCCAAGACCAATGGATTTAAATCACCATTTGGCGCAGGTACAACCATAATAATTTCAGCCACTCCTGCAACATGCGCAGGAACAGCATTCATCAATACAGACGATGGATACGAAGCTAAACCACCTGGTACATAAATGCCCACGCGATCAAGTGGTGTTACTTTTTGACCTAAGGTATTACCCAAAGCATCGACATAAGTCCAACCATCTTGTTTTTGTGCTTGGTGGAATTCACGCACACGATTTGCTGCAAGTTCTAAAGCTTCACGCACTTCGCTGCTTAAGCCTTCGAATGCCGCTTTTAATTGCTCTTGGCTCAGTTCTAATTCTGAGAATTGATGCGCTGGATGTCGATCGAACTGTTGTGTGAGTTTTAGAACATGAGCATCACCATGCTGACGTACGTCTGCAATGATTTGATCTACGGTTTTTAATAGTTCTGGGTCACTCACAGTTTCAAAAGCCAACAAATCAGCAAAGACTTGTTTGAAATTTTGATCTTGAGTCGATAAACGTCGCATCAATTTATCCACAATGAAAATAATGGGAAGCTTTAGTTTACCTGTTTTATCTGCATTTGTCGGTAACAACTGCCGACTATAAGTATGAATTTTATTGGAAATAGCATTTGGCTAAATTGATAAATTAATTTACTGAATCAAATCCTTAAAAATAAAAAAAACCGCCCTATCGGACGGTTTTTTAATAATAAGTTTTAACTTATTTTTTTGCGTTTTCGCGCTCTTCCACTGCTTTTTCAAGCTGAGCAAGTATCGGGTTCAATAAAGCCTGTTTACGCTTAAAGCTTGCTTTGTTCACAATTAAACGTGAAGAAACTTTACAAATTTCTTCCAACGGTTCTAAACCATTGGCACGTAAGGTATTACCCGTATCAACCACATCGACAATGTAATCACCTAAACCAACCAATGGAGCAAGCTCCATCGAACCATAAAGCTTAATCACATCAACTTGCTCGCCTAAGCTTGCATAGTATTGACGAGTTAAGTTCACGTACTTAGTCGCAATTTTCAAACGACCATTTGGACGAACCATGCCCACTTTACCTGCAGTCATTAACTTACAGTTGGCAATTTTCAAATCCAATGGCTCATAAACATTTTGCGCGCCATGTTCCATCAATACATCTTTACCCGCAACACCAATATCTGCTGCACCATTTTCAACATAAGTTGGTACATCAGAGGCACGTAAAATTAAAATACGCACCTGCTTATGAGTCGTTGGGAAAATTAACTTACGAGATTTATCCGGATCTTCAAGTAAGTTGATACCTGCTGTTTCCAGCAAAGGTAATGTTTCTTTTAAGATACGTCCCTTACTTAATGCTAAAGTTAAACCATGATCAAAATTGCCCATTACGTCAAAATTAGGATCATCGTTTCTCATATCGCTCATTAACTTACTCGCTTAATTTGGGCACCTAAACCTTGTAACTTCGCTTCGACATCTTCATAACCGCGGTCAATATGATAAATACGGTCAATTAATGTTTCCCCATCAGCGGCAAGTGCTGCTAAAACCAATGAGAAAGAAGCACGCAAATCTGTTGCCATCACAGGCGCAGCAGAAAGTTTTTCTACACCTGTCACAACAGCATCATTGCCTTCAACCTGAATGTTCGCACCCATACGTGCCAACTCAGGTACGTGCATGAATCGATTTTCAAAAATCGTTTCTGAAATTGTCGCAAAACCACGACCAATCGCATTGACTGCCATCAACTGCGCTTGCATATCTGTTGGAAATTCTGGATGTGGCAAAGTTTGAAAGCTCACAGCTTTCGGACGTTTACCCTGCATATCAAGTTCGATCCAGTCATCACCACGAGTGACTTCAGCACCCATTTCTTCAAACTTATCTAAGACAGACTCAAGTAAATTTGGATCTGTATTGGTAGTCTTAATCTTACCGCCTGTAATCGCCGCAGCTGCAAGATATGAACCGGTTTCAATACGGTCAGCAACAACTGCATATTCACAGCCATGTAGACTTTCTACACCAGTAACAACGAGTGTATCTGTATCTAAACCTTCAATTTTTGCGCCCATTTTAATCAACATTTGCGCAAGGTCAGTAATTTCAGGTTCACGAGCCGCATTACGAATCGTGGTCACACCATCTGCCAACACCGCAGCAGTAAGAATATTTTCAGTACCACCAACAGTCACCATATCAAAGACAACTTCGCCACCTTTTAGACGACCGTCGACTTTGGCATGTACATAACCTGCCTCAACCTCAATTTCTGCACCCAAAGCTTCTAACGCTTTAAGATGTTGATCGACAGGGCGCGAACCAATTGCACAACCACCAGGCAGTGAAACTTTTGCACTGCCATAGCGCGCCAATAATGGCCCAAGCACCAAAATGGATGCTCGCATAGTTTTAACCAACTCATACGGTGCAAATTGGTTATCAAGTGTTGAAGTATCAGCTTTTACTGTATCGCCTTCATAGCTAATTTGAACACCAAGACCAGCGATCAGTTTAACCAATGTGTTTACATCTTTTAAATTTGGAACATTGGTTAAGGTAATTGGTGTATCTGCGAGAATAGTTGCAGCAAGAAGTGGCAATGCAGCATTTTTCGCACCAGATATGCGCACTTCACCTTCGAGCTTTGTGCCGCCTTGAATCAGAAATTTATCCATTAATTATTAAGCTCCGAATAAGCTTGCTTTGCGCCATTCTTCTTTGGTCATCGCACGTATAGTCACTGCGTGTACTTCACCGCTGGCAATGTAGGAGTTCAAAGGTGCGTAAACAGATTGTTGACGAGAAACAGGACGATTGCCTTCAAATTGATCATCAACAATACGTAGATCAAATTTGCCGCCTTGCCCACTAACTGCAACCTCAGCTTCTGGAAAAGCAGCTTTTAAAATTTCAGTGAGCTGTTCACTATTCATCACAAGACCCCATATAGGACTAACGGTGTAAAACCCGTCATTTTACTATAAATCTGAAAAATAATTCATTAGTCACATACATTATATATATAAAAAAAGAGGTTATAAAAAACCTCTTTTTATACAAATACCAATCTAAACCGCTAAAGGTACATAAATCAGCTGCATTTTACGATGTTTGTGTAATTGTTTTTTTAGTTTTTCGGACAACATTTTTATTGAGGTATACATATCATCTGCACAGGCCTGAGCAAAAAACTCTGTCCCAGGTAAACGAATAATGGCTTCTGCAATATGATTGTCACTACCTTTTTTAGACCGTTTATCAACCTGATGATCTTTCGTCAGTTTTACTTGCATACTATTGACTTGATCTAAGTGCTTCGTCATTTCGGCAAATTTAAGACGAATCGTTTCTTCTATTGCTGGTGTAATTGTTAAATGGTGGCCACGAATTGTAATCTGCATAATTCTATCCCTCACCTTCTTTCAGGAGTGAAAAAGTTCAAGTCGAATCATCCAACTCAATATGCAAGGCACATTTACAACCATCAGATCATTTCGACTATTCCTTAAATAAAAAAGAGATTCATTATTTCGTCATAATGAATCTCTAGAATAGTCAGATTTTAAAAATTAGATCAATACTTTTCTTTCAGAAGATGATGGAATATGTAACGACTCACGATATTTCGCTACAGTTCGGCGTGCAACATCAATACCTTCTGCATTCAGTAATACTGCTATCGCATTGTCAGATAAAGGTTTTTTTACATTTTCTTCAGCAATAAGCTTTTTAATTTTGGCCCGAATCGCTGTAGAAGAAGCCTCTCCACCTGATGAAGTTCCAACATGGCTTGAAAAGAAATATTTCAATTCAAATAATCCACGTGGTGTCAGCATATATTTATTGGTAGTCACTCGTGAAACCGTTGATTCATGCAATTCAACTTCGTCAGCAATATCACGTAAGACCAAAGGCTTCATCGCTTCAGGACCCTGCTCAAAGAAAGCCCGTTGATGTTCTACAATACATGTTGCGACTTTCAATAAAGTTTTATGCCGTTCATCGATACTTTTAATAAAATTCTTCGCTTCAAGCATTTGATTACGTAAATATTGATTGTCATCGCTTTGATCTGCACGCTTGATCATGTTCGCATAAAATGAATTCACCCGAAGCTTTGGCATCACATCTTGGTTAAGTTGTACTAACCAGTGTGCATTCCTCTTCATCACAACAACATCAGGAATTTGATAGTCTGAATCTTTATTTTCAAATTCTTGCCCTGGATGTGCTTTTAATGTCTTTAATAGACCAATGGCTTGCTTCAATTGATCGGTATTAAGTCCAGTTTGTTTAATCAGCTTCGGTAATTCATTCGTAATCAGTAATTCATAATTTTTAAGTAGTAAAATCGCTTGATTACGATGACTTTCATTTTCAGGTAAATTCTCAACCTGAACCATTAGGCATTCAGCCAAATTACGTGAACCCACACCAACAGGATCTAGTCGTTGAATATGCTTTAATACAACAATAACCTCATCATCTTCAACTTCGTCCTCATAATCCATGGATTTAAGAAGATGTTGAACCGATTGCGTAATCTCACTAATTTCACCATCTAAGAAGCCTTTTTCATCCAGTGAATCAATAATGCAATGTGCTATTAATTTATCAACTAGAGAAAAATTCAAAAGATTTACTTGCTCAAGCATATGTTCTTGTAAGCTTTGATGGCTTTGCCGATTATCTTCACGTTCTTCAAATTCTGCGGCACCAAGACTTGTTGGTTGATGGGTATAGACATCATCCCACTCTGTATCGACAGGAAGTTCGTCTGGTAAGTGATCAGCATTCAACTCATTGGTTAAATCTTTATTATCTTGTTCTTGCTCTTTTAACGCATTCAAACTTTCAACAGAATTTTGATCTTCAACTTTTTCCAAAAGTGGATTGCTATCAAGTTGGATTTGAATCTCTTGTTCTAATTCCAAACTTGAGAGCTGCAATAAACGAATGGCTTGTTGTAGTTGAGGTGTCAATGATAAAGAATTGGCAACCTTTAACCCCATAGCTAATTTCATTTAGAACTCCCCTTTATTTAACCGCACTTTATAAGCAATTTTTATGCCGTTTTATTTTTTATAACATAATATAGTTGATAAATCCTAATTTTTTGCTTTTTTTACATACATTTTCTTGATTAAGATTTTAATTTATTAGTTAAATTTCACTTTAAATATTAATGATTTATTTTTAAGTATATTTATATTGAGCTCAATTATCTAAAAAAGAACTTAAACAATAAAAAATTATTTTGGATTTTAGATTAAAAAAATTTGTACATCATGCTAAAACCATTAATTTTAATAACTGGACAGAGTTTAGTTCATCTCCCAACCAATTAAAGCCCCTTATACAGTTAGTCAAAACCTTACCTTAGATGCTACTAATTTCTCATCTTAATTATATTTTTTATAATTTCCGTATAAATATAAGGCATAAAAAAATCCCCCAACCATTAGGTTGAGGGATTTCGAATAATGAGCTGGCGATGACTTACTCTCACATGGGTAACCCCACACTACCATCAGCGCTAAGAGGTTTCACTTCTGAGTTCGGGAAGGGATCAGGTGGTTCACTCTTGCTATTGTCGCCAGCACAACTGTTAT
>NZ_NEGG01000008.1 GCF_002135295.1 Acinetobacter sp. ANC 5054
CTTTCTTAACAAAACCCAATCTAAACACTTCGTGCTAAGTTGCTGTTTTATCAGAATGTTTTAATCTTCATTACCGCCGATGGATGTGCATTCTACAGCATTTCACATCCGTTGCAACACCCTTTTTCATGTTTTTTATAAATATCGCTTCGTTTGTTTATTTATTCTACTAAAACGGGCTTTTTTTCTATTTTTTGCCTAAAAAAGCAACCAAAAACTCAATCCGAACTATAAAACAAATAATACAATCGGTACGACACCATGTATTTCTTCTGGTTTTCTATAGATCCATTGAATAATAGGAATCTCAATAGTGATTCAGCATAAAACTAAAATGGCATTTATAATTGAATTGTAATAGGCGATCCATATCAATACAGGGAAACAGAAAAATATACTTACTCCAAGCAATGCTCTATATTCTGCCGTTAAAATTTCTCTCTTTTGTAAGCCCTGCATTATCAAAAAACGTTCCTAATCACCAAAGCTACTGCGAATATTCATTTTCATAACAGCAACCTGAATCAAGTTAATTGCAATATAGAGAGCGCAAATGATGTTAAGCAATTTCAAAGCGCCTTACTCAACACGCATGATTTCCCAATCATCATGCTGTTTGAAAAACCAATATAATGTTAAGCACAAGCTGAAGAAAATAATTGAATTGAGACCATCTGTTGTCTACTACATTTATTTTAATTAAGTATTTGAATTTATTATTAACTATTTGATATTACGGGTTTATCTTGTGAATTCAGAGCAGCCAAGACACTATCAAATTTTATTTTTCTATTTCAATATGTTCTACGACTTCAAAGTTTAAATACGCCAATATCATATTTGACAGTTCAGCTTTAAGTTGTTGTTCTGTAATTAAAAAACTATTATTACTCACATATCGCATCATGGTAAATAAGGTGCTATTGATAATGATAAAGGAACGATTTTTTAATGTTTCAAAGTTCCAATGTTGATAATAGCGATTAAACAAATACATCCCCACTTCAAAAAAGTGCTTTTCTAAAACCTGAGAAGCATCTGAATGACTGTATTGATGCCAATGTTTCAATATTTCAATAAAAAATCCATGATCGGCTTTTAAGGTATCAAAACCAAATTGAATACTGCTTGGGATAATCTCGTAAATACTCTGGTGTTCTTGCTCAACCACAATCTGTTTGAGCGCCAGACCCAATTGTTCTGATTTTCGTAATAGCAGCTCTTCTACGATTTGTTCTTTATTTTCAAAATATTGATAAATTGATCCCACACTGACACCCGATTTTTCTGCAATTTTAGGTGTCGTCAGTTCCAAAAGCCCATATTCTGCAATACAGATTTGGGTAGCTTCCAAGACATTTTCAACAATTAACTTGGCTCTTTGTTGCTGTGGTTTTTTTCTCATTATTTTATCTCTAGCAAAGACTTTTTATGCGAATTGAATGCGAATAAATATTCGTATTACTGTTGAATTAGACAACAACTTAAGAATTGCCACAATGACCATTTCAACCCCATCGCGTTTAGCGTCTTATCAACAAATGCAACAAGGCAACTTGGTGAGTCAAGTGCTCTCACATCTCACAGGGCAACCCATACAACCCACCTATAGCGAATATTTATCGCTACAAAAAGCCTTAAACATTGGTGACCCACTGATGGAAAAAGTGATTGCTTGGGTAATGGAAAATCCTAAATGCCATCGCGGTTATTTTGAAACTGCATTGTTTCAAGGCTTAGACCATCTTGAGCATCAAATTCCTGAGCTTGAACAATTCTTTCAACACATTGAAACGACACCTAAGTGGCTAGAACCTAAAAAATTACAACATGCGATTGAGTTCACTCATCGTCTTGGCATCAATAATGGCTTCATTTTAAGAGACCTTTCTTTAATGGCGGGTTATCTTTTTCCAGGTTTTAATCAACCATTGATGCTGACAGGTGCTTTAAATAAACAGGCAGGTACTCGTTTAGCAGAAACCACAAAGTGGTGGATGGACATTACCGAAGATCAAGGTTTACAACGATTTCATGCAGGATTCACGTCGACTATTTATGTACGCTTTATTCATGCTTTGGTGCGCTATCAACTACAAAAAGGTCAAAAATGGGATGCTGAAACATGGGGCATCCCGATCAACCAATTTGATCTTGCCATGACCAATTTGGCTTTTAGCAGCGTAGTTCTGATTGGTATACGCGGTTTAGGTATTTTCCCATCGACTCAAGACACCGATAGTTTTTTACATTTTTGGCGTTATGTCGGCTGGCTAATGGGGGTTGATGAAAAATGGCTCATTAAACAAGAATCTGAAGGGTGGAAACTTTTATATTGGATGCAGTTTGTACATCCAAAATCGGATGAAAGTAGTGCTGCACTTGGTAGTAGCTTATCTAAAGAACCGTTTGAACGGCAGTACAAATATTTACGCCCTTTACAACAAAAATTAGCCTATCGACAACATCTAGAATTGACCCAATTTTTTATAGGCAAGAAGCGTATGCATAAACTCGGACTCCAACCCCAATCTGCCGCATGGTTTGCATACTATCTCTTAGCGCGAAATCTCGTGCTTTATACAGGGGCAAAGCATGTGCCAAGTTTGAATCAAAAGTTACAGCAAAAAGGACGCGCGCTGCAAAAATTAGGTTTAGCCTTATATCAAAGTAAAGCTAAGCAATGGGCGAGTATGCATCGTTAAATTTCAATTTTAGTGTGAGGCATATCGCCTCGCACTTACTCCAAACGATTTTTATGAATGGTCATCACCACATCGCTAAACTCACCTAACACGTAGTGAATCCACAACTTGCTGTACCAATTAAATTCTGTGGACACGCGGTAATCAATGGTTAAAACCAACTTGGTGGTATGCGCATCTATTTTAGCTAATTGATAGTCTGTTTTGAGTAAATCAAAATATTGACCGCCCACTTCTACATGATCATCTAAAGAACCTTTGGGAAATGAATTTGAATTAAATTGATAATCCCAACTCAGCAGATACGGTGGATGATTTGCCACTACTTTTTCTTCAAACTTAACCCCTCGTTCCCATTGAATAGTTCGCACTATGCCTTCTGCGCGTTGCTCGGTCATTCCAAAGATTGGTTTTGGAAAACCTATCGTGAAAATAAAGGAATAAGGAACTTCTTGGGCTTTAATCTCTCCAATTTGGTTAATTGCCTTAAAAACTTCAGCCTGTGGCGCATGAATAATCATCGAGCGTTGAGTTTGCCCATAATAGTCACGACTAAAATCTGGCAGAAACAAAAGCAGCAGTAAAGGTAAAAGTGCCAATGAATATATCTTAACCGTTGGTTTCCATAAATAATTGCATATGGCGTGCATGAGCCCTGCACCAATCAACAGACCAATGACCAATGGTGGGATCATCATCACAATACAAATCACCCCCTCTTTTAAAACGATCACCCCAAATATCAGCACAATGAAAAATACAATAGAAAGTACTTTAAAAATTTTACCTAAAACGGGTCTTGGCGAAGACAAGATCATGAAATAAGTGGTTAATGCGCCTAAAACAATAGGCAACCCTAAAATCATTGAACCCGCCATTAATGCTTCTTCGTGGCTACTCCAAATGGCTGTACAGGCAAGCAAGATAAAGACCAGAACGAGAGGAAGACATTTGAGTAAAAGACTGCGCTGTATTGCATAAACCTTCTGAACATCACGTAAAAGATAATCAACATTTGCACCATCTAAAATAATCAGATATCGATTATCCTGATCTCGTTCTTTATATATTTTGAATTCAGTAAAACCTGCATTTTTTAATTGCAATGTAATCTGTTGTTTTTGAGCTTCATCCCAATGATTTAAGTTGATATGACTAAATTTAAATTTTTTAAGTTCTTGTATTAATTTTTCGATGTCTATTTGATCCATTTATACCCACTCTGTAGCTTTTTTCCAGACAACGAATTGATTGGAGCATTATTATTTTTAAAGTAAAGATAAGCTATAAAATATAGCAATATTATTTTTTAACAATCTTATTCTGCGGACATAGCACAGCCCTTCACTCATCTCGTATAAGCATTTTTACCGAGTCAAGATCATGGTGTTCGCCCATGATCTTGATGGTGTTATTGATCAAATTAGAATTTCATACTGATACGCGCCCAATAATTACGACCAATATTATTGAACTGTTGATCTGTTGCCAAACCAGTACCTGCATCACCTAATTTATTCAAATGTTCGGTATAGGTTTTATCCAATAGATTGTCCACACCAACTGATAGATCAATACCCTCTTGAATATGATAGGTCCCGTTTAAGGATAAAGTGCCGAACCCCGCACTCTTTTTCACATCATAGCCGACAATATTTCCTTGATGCTGACTAATGCGATTTTGACCATCAACCACACGCCAAAATGCTCCCAAGGTATATCTATCTTGAATATAACGAAGGTTCACTCGTGCCTCTAAAGGCGAAATTTGTGGGAGTGGTTTATTGTCCGTAGTATTTTCACCCCATGCATACATAGCACTCACATCTGCCTGAATCGCATCACTGAACTGATAGCCCAATCCTGCTTCAGCTCCTGCAATGTTTGCATCAACATTTTTAGCGCCAGCACTAAATGTCGAGCCGTGATCATGCATACCTGTATTTGGATGATCGTGGTAACTCATCAAAATATAATCATTGATTAAGCCTACATAGGCTGATGCCCATGAACTGAATGCACCATGTTCATGTTGATAACCGATATCTAACTGCAACGTTTTTTCGGTATCGATGCCATTGAAGGTATTGCTTGAACCCGCATTGCCATGTTTAGGACTAAATAACTCCCAATAATCAGGCATGCGTTCCACATAACCTAAACCAATATAGGTTTTACCATTGTCATGCTCTGGGTGTTTATTTTCAAAACGAATAAAAGCACTTGGTAAGGTTTCATTCAGCTCAGTGTTATAACCACTGACTTTCGATGCCGCTCTTTCATCTTTTACTTTGACCTGATCAAGACGCACACCTGAAACCAATTTATTATTTTCACTCAGTTGATAACTGAGTTCACCAAAACCACCGTAGGAATTAAATTGCATATCTTCGGTGAGTGGTTTATTCATCGAGGGCATCATGGTCGCAGTCATACTGCCCGCATGTTTATTATTTTGAGTATCTAAACCTGTAATAAACTGTAGCTTATCCCATTCATGGGTGACGGCCATGCGCGCATTTAAAGTACGACGTGTCACCTGCATCGCCATTGGATTCGGCATTTGCATGGTCATTGGATTCGGCATTTGCATGGTCATGCCATTATCCATCGTCATTTCAACCAATGGTGGTGTGCGCAAACTAAAATTATCCATCACATGGTCGTTATAACTATAGTTGACCTGTGCTTCGATTTTTTTAATCACATCTGTGACATTCTTTTTCTCTACACGCAGCCCTAAACTTTCACGAGCAAACTGCGAACCATCCATAGAACGACCTGCATAGACCGCCTCGCCATCGGCTTTACCACCAGTTAACTCAATCCAAGTATCTTCATTGGGTGTCCAACCCAATGCAATATCAGTATTCCAACGTTCCCAATCCGAAGGGACCTGATTGCCGTCACCATCTTGATAACTGTCTGAGACCGAACGGCTAGCATTGAGACGAATGTATTTTTTCTCATCTCCTACAGCCGCTTCAACATTATGATCTAAGCGACCATAAGAACCCATGAGCACACTGGCTTGGCCACGGTATTTTTTATCTGCATCAAACTGTTCTGGTTTCCGCTCAAACAAGACCGTAGCAGCCGAACCCGTATTGGCATATTGCACGGTTTGCGGCCCTTTAACCACTGAAATACGGTCATAGCTTTCAGGTGAAATATACGAGGTCGGTGCATCCATTCGGCTTGGGCAAGCCCCGAGGTTTTCAGTGCCATCGGTTAAAATTTTAATCCGCGAACCAAACATGCCTCGGAAGGTGACATCACCATTCGTTCCCGCTCCACTTTTTACCGCACTAAATCCCACAATACTTTTTAAATAATCCGCACCATCACTGGCCGGAATCGGCTGAATAGGTTGTTTGGGATTTGCACGAACAATCAAACCATTAGCGTCGTTACCCTGATGTGCTGTGACCACAATCGGTACGAGCGTTTGAACGGCTTTTTGTTCGACCATATCTGATGGCGTTACTTCTGCAAAAGCAACATTGGAATAACAGGCAACACAAATTGCAGCCGCAAGTGGCTGTAGAAAAAATTTAGGCTGAGCCATTTTTTATCTCACTGAATACATAAATATAGGTGTACTGGAGCCAGTTAAGACCCAAGTGAAAAACGTCAATTTATGCAGCCAGTGGCGGGGCTCGGCCTTGAGGGAGTAAAAAAAGTTGCTGAAGAACAAACCAAACATGCTTAAAGGCTTGTTGGAATGCCATTAAACGAATTTGAATTCGATCAAGTACAGCTTTGACCTCAAGTTCAGGTGGCAAAACTAAGTTGCCATATACCGTACAATACTGACATTGATGACTGGCATCATGTTCATGGGCAGTATGATCGACTTGAACCTGCTCTGCGTGAGCAGAAGATGAATGGTGTGAATGTGCAGTGTGTTCAGCATGAACATTGGGAAGTAAAAGTGCACGCGTAATGGTTTCGCAGACCGGAGCAACTTGATATTGCTTGGGCAACAATGGCTGTAAAAAAACAGCGATCTGCAAAAAAACGGCTGCAAATGACAGCAGCACTCCACTACGAAACAATACAGGCAAACCCTAACATTTGTCTGATGCAAGTATAACAAAGCCCAATCGAAATTGGGCTTAGATTCAATAATTTTCAGTTTTCGCGATAAACCACAAATTAACGTTTAACGGCAACTTTATCTTTTTGACGTTGGCGAACTAATTTTTCAACCTTGTCACGTGCACGTTGACGTTTTAACGGCGATAAATAATCGACGAATAATTTGCCATTTAAGTGATCCATTTCATGTTGAATACAAACTGCGAGAAGTCCGTCCGCTTCAACTTCAAATGTTTGACCTTCAAGGTTAATTGCCTCAATTTTTACGCGTGACGGGCGCTCAACTTTATCGTATATTTGAGGCACTGATAAACAGCCTTCTTCATAAGGCTGCGTTTCTTGCGTCAATGGCGTAATTTTGGGGTTAATAAATACCATGGGTTGATCTTTTTCTTCAGATAAATCCATGACAATCAGCTGAATATGGTGATCTACCTGTGTTGCAGCAAGGCCTATACCTGGTGCTTCATACATAGTTTCAAACATGTCTGCCGCTAACTGACGAATTTCATCAGTAACTTCTTCGACTGGTTTTGCAATGGTACGAAGACGGGGATCGGGGAAACTTAAAATAGGTAATAAGGCCATACGACGTCCTCACTTATGCCATTGATCAAAAAACAAAATGAAGGAATGCTTCATCAAAAAATTGTGTGTAATATCGTTATTATAACGCAACTGCATACATAATTTTAGGAATTATGATAATGAAAAAGGTTTTGAAGGGCATGCCAACTTTTAGTGCCTTGGGGTTTAAAAAACAATTATTGGCACTTACCGTGTGTGTAAGTGTGGGGATGGGAATGGTCAGCGTTGCAGAAGCTGCCCCTGCCCGAAATGTCAATCCACCGTCATTAAAAGCGGGTGCACCACAAGTTTATGTGGTGAAAAAAGGCGATACTCTTTGGGATATCTCAAAGCGCTTTTTGAAAAACCCAGTGCGCTGGCCTGAAATCTGGGCGAGCAATAAGCACGTGAAAAATCCGCACTGGATTTTCCCTGGTGACCGTTTATTGATGTGTACTTATAACGGTCGACCAATCATTGGTAAAGATGAAGGTGATGGCTGTGAAGGCATTATCCGTCGCTATACGGGCGGTACTAAACTTCAACCGCAAGTTCGCGTTGAATCACTCAACAGCGCCATTCCCGTAATTCCATTGGAATACATCAAGCAGTGGCTTGAGCGTAGCATGATCGTTGCCTCAGATTCACTTGAAGGTACACCGTACATTTTAGGCACAGCAGATCAGCGTGTCTTGGCTGCTAAAGGTCAAACCGTGTATGCACGCGGTCAAGGCATGCAAGTCGGTCAACGTTATGCCGTATATCGTGAAGGCGAACCGTACATCTTTACCGATGCCAACGGCAAAAAATACAATGCAGGCATTGAGTTGACGCAAGTCGCATCTGGTGTTGCTGTACGTGGTGAAAATGACATTACCACTTTAGAGCTGACCGACACCTACAATGCTGAAGTTCGTCGTGGTGACCGTGTACTTCCTGAATACGACCCAATGCTTCCTACTTTATTCTACCCAACCAATGCTGAAAATATTACTGCTGGCGGTAGCATCGTACGTGTGATGGGTTCAATTGGTACTGCTGCTGTTCACAGTGTGGTAACGATTGACCGTGGTAGCTTACAAGGTGTTCAATCAGGTCATGTATTTAGCGTGAACCAAAAAGGTGAGATCGTAACTGATCCAAAAACCAAAGAACGCATTCAGCTTCCAGGCCAACGCATTGGCAACATCATGGTGTTCAAAACTTTTGATAACTTAAGCTATGCCTACGTACTTGAAAGTGAATTACCAATTAAACTGGGTGCAAGCATTCAGCCACCGCTAATGGATGACTAATCGTTTAAATTATCCATTCGAAATGAGGCTGAGATTCAGCCTCATTTTATTTTCCTAATCTAAAAAAAGAAGACAGATTTAAAGGTCTCATCATGCGCCAAGCATTTAGCAGCACACAGCTGGATTACATCCGCCTCTGGTTTTTGGTTCAACACTCTTTAACCAGTTTTTATAAAATTCAACAACACTACCCTGCTTTGCAACACGCTTTAAATGCTGACCAATACAGCACATGGCAGAAATTAGGTATCCATAAAAACCATTTACAACGTTTTCAAGAGTTCCAGACTGAGCATGGACAACAACTATTCCAACACTGCTTAAAACAAATCGAAACAAGTTGTGATTTTGTGCTGATCGATAGCGATTCTGCTTACCCGCAGCAACTTTTACCTTTTAGTGATCGCCCGCCAATTTTGTTTGGTCAAGGCAATGTTCAAGCATTAATGCAACCTCAAATAGCAATTGTCGGCAGTCGTAAACCTAGCACGCAAGGACGGCAGATTGCTTATGATTTTGCTTTCTATTTAAGTGAACAAGGTTTCTATATCAACAGTGGACTGGCGCAAGGGATTGATGAGGCGGCGCACCGGGCTGCATTACAAAATCATCGCACCATTGCTGTGATGGGTACAGGTTTAGATCAAACCTACCCAAGTTCACATCAAACTTTACGACTAGACATCGTGCAGCATGGCGGTTGTATTATTAGTGAATTCCTCCCCAATACCCCACCCTTACAACATCATTTTCCACGACGCAATCGTATTGTCAGTGCTTTGAGTATAGGGGTGATCGTTGCTGAAGCCGCCCTAAAAAGCGGTTCATTGATCACCGCGCAATTGGCAGCCGAACAAGGTAAAACGATTTTTGCCATCCCAGGGCATATTTATAGTGAAAATCATCAAGGTTGCCACCTACTGATTCGGGAAGGCGCCATTTTGATTGACCACCCACAGCAAGTCATAGAGGATCTGGCACTAGCCACGCAATGGCAAGCTACTGAAGCACAAAATATCAGTAAAACGGAAGATACGGATCGCCTACCAACAGCACCACCTGCTGAAATTCCAGAGCATTTATTGCATGTTTATCGTGCCTTAGATTGGATGGGTCAAGATCTCGACCAACTTTCCACACAACTAAATATCGATGCCGCAACATTGACTAGTCAATTGATGGAATTAGAATTACTCGGTTATGCTACTCAGCAAGCGGGGCATTACTTACGTTGTCGAATGGGGAAATTAGGTTCACAATAGTTATTATCGAATTTAATAAGGTCAATTTGACATGATTACCACCTCTGTCGCAGAAGCAGCTTCCTGTCTCAAAAAAGGTCAGGTTCTGGCATATCCTACAGAGGCTGTTTGGGGCCTAGGTTGTGACCCATACAATGAGCAAGCCTTTCACGAAATTTTACGCCTGAAACAACGCCCAATTGAAAAAGGGGTGATTTTATTGGCAGCCAATGTGGCCCAAGTGGAACACTTATTAACTCATTTAAGCGATGAGATGCGAGAAAAAGTCATTGCCTCATGGAGCAATCGTAAACCACATGAACGTGCAACCACTTGGTTATTGCCAGCGGGCGACCATATCCCAACTTGGATTAAAGGCAATCATCCAAAAGTCGCGGTTCGCGTAACCACTCACTCATTATGCGTTGCACTTTGCCAAGCTTTTAATGGCTTTATCGTTTCTACTAGCGCTAATCCTGCGGGCCTTGAGCCTGCTCGTTCATTACAAGACGCTAATCAATACTTTGCCAATGAGTTGGATTATTTAAATGGCGACTTGGGTTTAAGCAGTGAACCAAGTCAAATTATTGATGCTGAAACAGGCGAAATCATCCGCGTATAAGCGTGGATGTTATTTAAATTATTGAATATTTTTATAAATACTAGACAAAAAAAAAGCTCAACCATATAGGGATGGCTGAGCATAAAAAAGGATGTGTAAAAACCACATCCAGAGGGTCTTGCAATCTCGGAGTAAAGATCAAGTAATTATTCAGAATTACTGCATCACTTACGATGAAAGTATTATGTTATATTTTTTATAATTTAACAAATAGATTTTTTATATAATAAAAACTTGTTAATGTTGCTTTATTCTTGATTTTATAACCACTTAATAAAATTATGTGCCTATTTTTGATTGAATTTTAAGACGAGTAATTACTTTTTTTATTCAAAAAGGCGCTAAATACCACCTTTATAAATGATTTGACCTATTAAAAAAATAATTCAAATGTTGATATTTTAATCAACTTATCTCGTATTTATTTCGATTATTGAAAAAACCTTTTATTTACGTTGTGCCAAAATTACTCCCAAAATCGCTAGCACAGTACCAACAGTATGATAAGACTTCCATTGTTCACCCAACCAATAGTAAGCGATAAGCGCTGTACAAACTGGCATGAGATTCATAAAGATACTGGTACGATTGGGTCCCAAATGCTGTACAGCCAACATCCATACCATTGGCGCAATCAATGAAGGGAAAATGCCTGCATAAAATACACTCGCTGCATTTTGCATATTGATAGGGTCAAGCCCGAAATACAGTACAAAGGGCAAGTGATACAGTAAAGCAAAGAAAATTTGAATATACATACTGAGCAGCAAAGGTATGGTTAACTGCCATTTCTTTAAAAACACCCCGTAAAAAGCATAAAAGAACACTGCAAAAATCATGATGAGATCGCCAAGATGCCCACCCATACTGAGCAAATTGGCAAAATTTCCTTTGGCGACTACAAACAGCAATCCGGCAAAAGAAATGCCACACCCCATCAACGCAAATCGGTTGGGAATATCTTTGAGCAGGAAAAACGAGACGGCAATGGTAAATACAGGGATAAAGGCATTAATAATGCCCATATTGGTTGCGCTGGTATAATGCGCAGCGGTATAGCCCAAACCTTGGTATAGCACCATGCCAAAGGCACTGAGCACAGCTAATTGCTGCCAATGCTGCATGATTAAAGCGCGCTGTTTCCACACCGTATGCAACATAAATGGCGTCAAAATTACAAAGGCAATGAGCCAGCGATAAAAACTGATACTTACGGGAGAGATATAATCCACCACATAACGCGTGACGGTAGTGTTTAAAGACCAAATAAATACCGCGATTAGAGGCAAACAAATTGCAAATTTCGCCCAACGCGCCTGAAGCAACATGTCTGACTCCTCAATTTATCGTGCAAAGAATGATCTAGGTATTTTGGGTGATGTCTGTTTTAATTGAAATACATGATTTCAGACATTTATATTGTAGTTCGGACATCCATCCCTAGGCTTATATGACGTCACCACCGATTGAACAACAGATCGAGCTTTTTGAAGCGCACTACACCACTTTAGATACGGTCTATCCGCACAGTTGTCTCTGGGGTGATTTTAATTTTTGTCTTGATGGTATTTTCGAATATGAGATACAGGGGCAACATCATCTCTCACCTGCCAGTTATGGTGTATGGATTCCCCCACATACAGAGCATTGCTCGGTTGCGATTGATGATCAACCTATACATTACGTGGCGATCCGACTTGCACCTCATATTTGTGCAGATTTTCCGAAGCACACCGAAGTGTTTAGCATCCAGCCTTTCTTTCGCTTATTGGTTCAAGAGATTTTGGCATTTCCCGCAGAGCAATACGCTACACCGCCCTATCAACACCTACTACAGGTATTATTGGACCAATTAAAAACGGCTCCAAAACATCAGCATTATTTACCGCAAAGCCGCGATGTGGTGTTAAAGCCCATATTGGCGCAGCTCGCAAATGCAGAAAATTTTAATTTGAGTTTACAGCGATGCTTATCTGATGTGAGTTTAAGTGAACGTCAGCTATTTAGACTGAGTCAGAACGAACTGCAAATGAGTTTGTCTGAATGGCGTAACCGAGCAAAAATTGTTTATGCTATTCAACAACTGCGCGCTGGTCAGTCTATTAAAGCCCTTAGTTATGAATTAGGTTATCAACACAGCTCAAGCTTTATTGAGTTTTTTAAACGCTATACTGGAAAAACACCAAATCAACATCGTGCCTCAGGTTAAATACTAAGAACCAAAGCAAGACTCTTCTCAAATTCTGCAAAGCTCTACAAAAATACTGCGAAAAGCTTATCTATAAATGCTTGCCGTTATCCGCATTTCCCTTTAAAACAAACATGAACCGCACAACATTAAATAGGATTTTTTATGTCAGCTTCAGTTTACGATATCCCACTCAAAACAATTTCAGGTGAGGACACGACCTTAAATCAGTATCAAGGCAAAGTTCTGCTTTTGGTGAATGTGGCTTCTAAATGTGGCCTAACCCCACAATACGAAGGCTTAGAAAAGCTTTATACTGAAAAGAAAGCACAAGGTTTTGAAATACTTGGTTTCCCTGCCAACAACTTTCTAGAACAAGAACCAGGCTCTGAAGCAGAAATCCAAGAATTTTGTTCAATCAATTACAAAGTGGATTTTCCATTATTTTCTAAAATTTCCGTAGCCGGTGAAGACAAGCATCCACTTTATCAAACACTTACACAGGCTATTCCAGAACGTATCGGTGAAGGCCCTTGGTGGGATGACTTAGTTGAATATGGTTTAACCCCCAATCCAAAACCAGAAGTGCTTTGGAACTTTGAAAAATTCTTGATTAATAAAAATGGTGAAGTCGTCGCGCGTTTTGCACCCGATATTAAGGCGGATGATGCTCGCATCGTCGATGCGATTAATGCTGAATTAGCCAAATAATCCATTCAAAATTGGACAGCTCAGTTAAGATTAATCTGATTTTAACTGAGTTAAAATACTCAATATTTAAATAAATAAAAGACAAATTATCAAATTACTATAATCTACATAGTTTATTCATCATTTTAATTATTTAACAACATTGGCTCCCATCTTTCTCTGCATATCTACATTATGATCTCAACATAAACTGATAACAGAGCAGTAAAAGGCGATCCCATGAATACATTAATGAAAGCAATTGTTTTATCTATTTCCACTGCTTTAGTGGCTGCACCTGCAATGGCTGCTCCGCAACAGGACCAAAAACATCAAGTTCAATCAACACATAATCAAAAAGCACCGAGCAAGCAACAACAAACCAAACACCAAACTCAAACTCCTGCTAAACACCAAGTTCAGCAAAAGAAAAAAGTAGATCCTTCTCGTGACTGGCGTGCAGGTCAAAAAGTACCAAGCCAATACCGTGGTAACAGCTATAAAGTTGACCATAATAAACACCACAAATTAACCAAACCTGGTAAAAACCAGCAATGGATCAAAGTGAATGGTGATTACGTCCTCACCAACGTCATTAGCCATGCGATTATCAAAATCATTGCGGGTTAATTTCAAAACAAATGAATTAGAGGACTTCGGTCCTCTTTTTTATGGGCAAGCAAAGTTTTGTTATCGCTTTGCAACAATCTATTTTTAATCCACATTCTGCCCCTATATTGATTCTACATCGACAACAAAGTAGTGACGAATCTATGAAAAAGCTTTTGCAGAATGCCATCCTTCCTTTTGCCATTTTTAGTGGTGTATTGGTGTTGATTGGTTGTGAACCTGCAACAGCACCAGAGAATGAAACCCAAAGCAGCTCTGAAAATGTCGAATTATCTGCCCCTGCTCAAGATCAAACGGATACAAAGGTACAGTCAGAATCAAGCAATCCACAGCAAAATCTTAAAAGCGGTAATATGTTTTATATCGTACGTGATGTTGCTGATATGCAGCTCAAAGCTGGCAGCTATGTCGATCAATTGAAACAAACTCAAACTGACATTGAAGCTGCAGTGAGCAATCAAGATCATGTCCAACTACAAAATGCAGCCAATCAATTACAACAACAATTAAAAGGTTTTGATCAGGCACTTAGTGAATTGAGTTTAAAAACCACGGAAATTAATGATATTCGTAGCAATTTACAGGCAGCGAATCAACAAGTTTTGGCATCGCCTTTCTTAAACGGACAAGTCGATTTAAGCAAAGTTGATTTTAAGAAAATACAAAATCAAATGGGTAGCATCCAAACGGAAATGATCAAATTAGCGAGCATGCTCATTCAAAATAATACTGAAAAATCATCCACTGAAAATGATACAGAATCAACACATTCTGAATCTTAAGCTAATGATTTTAATTTGATTTTTATTGACATTGAAGCCTTTAATCGGTATTCATCCAATACGCACAAAATCGCCCAAATAAAGAAGCGCAGCTAAGTCATTCTGCGCTTTTTTTCTTACAGTTAAGCTATAGAATAAGCCACCGAATCGCTCTAAATTGATTACAAATAAAAAATGATTGAGATGGAGTTTGTATGTCGAGCCCTGTGATTTATAACATTACACCGATTACTTTTCGTTTAGATTTAAAAGACCCTTTCTTATTTACTGCGCATCATATAGACCATTTCCCTGCGGGTAATAGTGAAATGGGGCCGCAAACGGCTGCGCAAAATAACGAATATAATATGTACTATGGTGAGGTCGTGCCTGGTTTTCCTGAGCATCCGCATACGGGTTTTGAAACGATCACACTGGTTGAACAAGGCTATGTCGATCATTTTGATTCGCTCGGAAATGGTGGACGCTATGCCGCTGGGGATGTGCAATGGCTCTCTACAGGAAATGGCGTCGAGCACTGCGAAATGTTCCCACTGATCCATGAAAATCAAGCCAATCCATTTGAGTTATTTCAGATTTGGTTTAACTCTTCTGCCGAACAAAAGACCCATGATGCGGACTATAAAATGTTTTGGCGTGAAGAGATCCCACATGTTTTTGAGACCGATACGGAAGGGAAAAATCAGATATTCGAGTGATTTCAGGACAATTCAAACAGACCGAGGCGATTTCTCGTCCTCTACATTCATGGGCTGCATCCGCTGAAAATAAAGTAAACATTTACCTGATCACCATGCAACCCAATGCAGCACTGGTTATTCCACCCACCACAGCAAGTTCAAATCGTTTTGCCTATTTTTATCAAGGCAATAGCCTCAATATTGAAGACCAAACCATTCAATTTAAACACTTGGTTGAACTGCAATCCGATGCGGAAGTCCACTTGAAAGCAGGTGGATTGGAAGCGCGGATCTTATGGCTCGAAGGTGAACCCATCAATGAACCCGTAGCGATGCGTGGGCCATTCGTTCTCAATACCGCACAAGAACTGGATGATGCTTTTCGACGTTACCGTGCAACGCATTTTGGTGATTGGCCATGGTCCACACCTGCGCCTGTCTTTAAACGTGATCAACAACGCTTTGCTAGCTATGAAGGTGGAAAGCGCGAAGAATATCCCGAACAGGGAAGTTAAGCAGCATGCTTTCGCATAGCCCAAATTTTAGGACTGTGCGAACTCATAGGTATTACAGTTTTTGTCTTGTCCCAATGCCCGTTGGATATCTTGTTTAAAACGGCTTTGGGCAAAATGAAATTTGGCAGGTAAAAACAATGTAATCCGCGTTTTATCAGCACTCATGCCTTCAACCAACATCTTATGCAAAAAAGCGCCATTTTCTGTACGTGCCATTAAAGTGCCTTGTTCTAAATGTTCTTCCAACCGATTATCGGTATAAACATAATGTTCCCCTGCACTGAATGCCACGCAATGGTTATAAGCTTGTCTCAAATTACGAAATGCCGATAAATAAGGAATGTCGATTTCTGTGCTAATGCCATTATCCACCGATTCGGCAACCAACGCAGCTTCTGTTGCAACATTGGGAGTCGTGACATATTGGCTTTGACAAGCGATAAGTTGGACAGAAAATAAAAGGCATAACATTAATCGACACAGATGCATAAAAAATCCAGATTCATTTTGTTGTTATTCGAAGTGCTAGAATTGTAGCAAAGGTCTGTTGCTGCTTTAATACTCAACATCTTCTCTCAAGCATTTTATTTGTATCTACTATGCAATTAATTATTTTCACAGGTGTACAAGCTTCGGGTAAATCAACCTTTTATATGTTGAATTTATACCATAGCCATTTGCGTATTAATCTAGATATGCTGAAGACCCGACATCGTGAAAATATGATTTTTGAAGCAGGTTTAGCGTCTAAAACTAAAATGGTGATTGATAATACCAACCCAACACAGGCAGATCGTGCACGTTATATTCAACGGGCGCTCGATGCGGGTTTTGAAGTAATTGCCTATTATTTTGAAACAGATTTAAGTAGCACGCTAACGCGAAACAGCTACAGAACAGGCAAAGCCAATATTCCTGAAGTGGGTATACGCGCGACGTATAAAAAATTAGAAGTACCTTGCTATGAGGAAGGTTTCAGCGAAATTTTTAAAATTAAAATCATTGCGAATGGAGAATTTTCCATTCTACCCATAACAACATAACGTATTAATTAACTTTTTGTTGGTCTTGCCATGTCTTAAATGCAGCCTGCATCGCTTGACGTTCATACGGTTTTACTAGACGATTTTCTAAAGATGTAAAATCACCTTTATATGCCGCCGCGACCATGTCCTTCGCTAATTCTTGAATGCTCACTCGACCACGGTGTTCATATTGTTGCACTTCTTCATGCGTCAATTCGACATCCCAACACGATACAACTGAACTCATATCGACTGCGATACTTAAATAAAACTGATCGAAGTCTTGATAGAGCTCCCAAAAATGCGGTTCATAGGCAATGAGGTTCATAAGTAGGTGTTCGTCCATAGAATTTAATGAGCATAGATCAACTTGTGGATAAAATATATGCAACTTTAGATTGGTCAACTCTATTTGGATTTTGTCTATCCATAAAAAACCACCCTTACGGATGGCCTTTTTAATACAGATATCAACATTTATTTGAGTGCAATGGTCGCCTTACTACAATTGCCACCTTGAGCAAATGCATATTCGCTCACAGCTTTCTTACCTGTTTGCTCATCAACTTGCTTTAAGTTGGCCCCACCGACAAATGCACCCATTTTAATAAACTGCTGAATAAAATATTGCTTGCCAGCTTCCGTTTCAATTTCTAAATGATTGGGTGAAAACTCGGATTCAGTTGAAATGGTATGTTTTTGATTTCCGAGGACTTCTTTATAAAAGAAAACCCCTCGAGCGGTTTCACCTAAACACTCCCCATCAACCCATACATCTTTCTTTAAAGCAGCACCTTTTACAGATGCTGAGCGATATACGTAAATCCCTGCATTACCTTCTTGTGGTGCACTTAGTTGTTTGACAGCTGCTGAAGCATTTTGATCTGCTTTAGGTACTGATGCACATCCAACAAATCCCAAAGATAATAGTAATGTAAATAAAATTTTATTAGACATTTTTAATTCCATTTATATAAATTTTACAAGCACATAAAAATAACAATCAATAAAAAAATAATCAAATTTATTTAAATTTCGGCCATAAAAAAACCACCCTTCCGGGTGGCTCTTTCAATCTCAAACCGTGTCTTATTGAGCGCGGTTTTTGATTTTGCGGATGGTTTCCAACTGAGCAGCAGTTTCTGCAAGAGCAGCCAATGCAGCAGCAGAGTCCAAATCGCTCTTTTGATTTGCTAACAATTGTTCAGCTTGTTTACGAGCTTCAATAATTGCTGCTTCATCAAGGTTGTCAGCACGTACTGCAGTGTCTGCAAGTACAGTAACAACGTGCGGTTGAACTTCAAGTACACCACCTGATACATAGATTAATTCTTCTGTACCATTTTCAAGCAGAACGCGGATTGCGCCCGGCTTGAGCAAAGTTACTAGCGGAGCATGGCCAGGCATAATACCCAACTCACCGCCAGCACCTTTAGCAATTAGCATAGTTACAGTGCCTGAGTACAAAGACTCTTTAACACTTACAACGTCACATTGCATAGTTGACATGAGAATCTCCTAAATTAGGTAACTAATTAAAGTTTCTCAGCTTTAGCAATAACTTCGTCAATACCACCAACCATGTAGAACGCTTGTTCTGGAATGTGGTCGTATTCACCAGCTAGAAGACCTTTAAAGCCACGAATTGTTTCTTTAAGCGGTACAAGTTTACCAGGAGCACCAGTAAACACTTCAGCTACGTGGAACGGTTGAGAGAAGAAACGTTGGATCTTACGTGCACGGTATACAGTAAGTTTGTCTTCTTCTGCCAATTCGTCCATACCAAGAATTGCGATAATGTCTTTCAATTCTTTGTAACGTTGAAGAACGTTTTGAACTGAACGAGCAATTTCGTAATGCTCAGCACCCACTACTAGTGGATCTAACTGACGTGAAGTTGAGTCAAGTGGATCGATCGCTGGGTAAATACCAGAAGATGCGATGTCACGGCTCAATACTACAGTTGCGTCTAAGTGAGCGAATGTAGTTGCAGGCGATGGATCTGTTAAGTCATCGGCAGGTACATATACCGCTTGGATTGACGTAATAGAACCAGACTTAGTAGACGTAATACGTTCTTGTAGAACACCCATCTCTTCTGCAAGAGTTGGCTGGTAACCTACAGCTGAAGGCATACGACCTAAAAGAGCTGATACTTCAGTACCCGCAAGTGTATAACGGTAGATGTTATCCACGAACAATAGAACGTCACGGCCTTTACCGTTTTCGTCTTTCTCGTCACGGAAGTACTCAGCCATAGTCAAACCAGTCAACGCTACGCGTAAACGGTTACCCGGTGGCTCATTCATCTGACCGTAGACCATTGCTACTTTGTCAAGTACGTTAGAGTCTTTCATCTCGTGATAGAAGTCATTACCTTCACGAGTACGCTCACCAACACCAGCAAACACAGATAAACCTGAGTGAGCTTTAGCGATGTTGTTGATCAACTCCATCATGTTTACAGTTTTACCAACACCGGCACCACCGAACAGACCAACTTTACCACCTTTAGCGAACGGGCAAAGTAAGTCGATGACTTTAATACCAGTTTCTAAAAGGTCAGTAGAAGCAGCTTGTTCTGCATAAGAAGGCGCTTGACGGTGAATTGGCAAACGAGCTTCAGTACCAACAGGACCAGCTTCATCGATCGGGCGACCAAGAACGTCCATGATACGGCCTAAACATGCAGTACCTACAGGTACAGAGATAGGCGCGCCAGTATTAGTTACGTTCAAACCACGCTTAAGGCCTTCAGTAGAACCCATTGCAATAGTACGAACTACGCCATCACCAAGTTGCTGCTGAACTTCTAATGTAGTTTCAGTTCCATCAACATGGAGAGCGTCATAGATCTTTGGAACGCTGTTGCGTTCAAACTCGACGTCGATAACCGCGCCGATGATCTGAATGATACGACCGCTACTCATTGCTGTCTCCTCAATTCAAAATAATGTTAAACGGCAGCGGCACCACCAACGATCTCAGAAATTTCCTGAGTAATCGCGGCTTGACGCAGCTTGTTATAAATAAGTTGCAGGCTCTTAATGAGGTCACCCGCGTTATCAGTTGCAGCTTTCATTGCAACCATACGCGCAGACTGCTCACACGCGATGTTTTCAATCACGCCTTGATAAACCATAGACTCAATATAGCGAACCAATAAACCATTTAGCAGTTCTTCTGCTTCTGGTTCATAGATATAGTCCCAACCGTATTGACGGTTCAGACCTTCAGTTTCTTCAGCAGCTGCCAAAGGAACAAGCTGTTCGATTTTTTGATTTTGAGTCATGGCATTGACAAAGCCGTTTGACACTAGATAAATACGATCTAACTCGCCTTTATCATACGCGTCTAACATCACCTGTACAGAACCAGTTAACTGTTCAAGACTCGGCGCATCACCTACGTTTGTAGTTGCACCAAGAACTTTACCGCCGTAGTTTTTAAAAAACGAAACCGCTTTTTGACCAATTAAAGCAAATTGAACTTCAATTGACTGCTCTTGTTGCTGTTGGACGTGTTTTACCACTTTTTTGAACAAGTTAATGTTCAAACCACCAGCAAGGCCACGATCTGAAGAAACAATGATATAGCCAACGCGCTTAACAGGGCGTTCAACCATATAACGGTGTTTATATTCAGGGTTCGCTTGTACCAAATGAGCAATTACACGGTGCATATTTTCGGCATACGGACGGCCTTGAGCCATGCGCTCTTGCGCACGACGCATCTTAGAAGCTGCTACCATCTGCATCGCGCGAGTAATTTTCTGCGTGCTTTTGATACTAGCTACTTTGGCGCGAATTTCTTTTAAATTTGCCATACGCTTAACCTAGTATTCAAAGGCCCTTTCGAGCCCTCGAAGGTTGATCCGTGAACCAAACCAAAACCAGATTCAACATAGTTGAATCTTAGTAAGTTTGAGTCGCTTTAAAGCTTTCAATACCTGCTTTGATTGCTGCTTCGATTTCTTTATCGTAAGCACCAGTCTCATCAATTTTTTGCATCAAAGCAGCATTTTCTGAACGGAAGTAAGAAATAAGCGCAGCATCAAATGCAACGATTTTCTTCACTTCTACGTCAGCCATGTAGCCTTCGTTAGATGCATAAATTGAAACAGCTTGGTCAGCAATTGAGTATGGAGCATATTGTTTTTGCTTCATAAGCTCAGTTACACGTTGACCATGTTCAAGCTGTTTACGAGTTGCTTCGTCAAGGTCAGAAGCAAACTGAGCAAACGCAGCTAATTCACGGTATTGTGCAAGAGCGGTACGGATACCACCTGACAATTTTTTGATGATCTTAGTTTGAGCAGAACCACCAACACGAGATACAGAGATACCCGCGTTCACAGCAGGACGAATACCTGCGTTGAATAATGATGTTTCTAAGAAGATCTGACCGTCAGTAATCGAAATTACGTTTGTCGGTACGAATGCAGATACGTCACCCGCTTGAGTTTCAATAATTGGCAATGCAGTTAATGAACCAGTTTGGCCTTTAACTTCACCATTAGTGAATTTCTCAACGTAGTCAGCAGATACACGAGAAGCACGTTCAAGTAGGCGTGAATGTAGATAGAACACGTCACCTGGGTAAGCTTCACGACCTGGTGGACGGCGTAAAAGCAATGAAATTTGACGATACGCAACAGCTTGTTTAGACAAGTCATCATAAATGATTAACGCATCTTCACCACGGTCACGGAAGTATTCGCCCATTGTACAGCCAGAGTATGGAGCCAAGTACAACATTGCTGCTGGATCGGCTGCAGCTGCTGCTACAACAGTTGTATACGCCATAGCGCCAGTTTCTTCTAGCTTGCGTACAACGTTAGCGATAGTCGATTGTTTTTGACCAATTGCTACGTATACACATTTAATGCCAGAGTTTTTCTGAGCGATGATCGCATCGATCGCCATTGCTGTTTTACCAGTTTGACGGTCACCAATGATCAACTCACGTTGACCACGGCCTACAGGGATCATTGTATCTACTGATTTATAACCAGTTTGTACAGGTTGATCCACTGATTGACGCCAAATTACGCCTGGTGCTACTTTTTCAACAGCATCAGTTAATTTTGCATCAATTGGGCCTTTACCATCAATTGGGTTACCCAAAGCATCTACTACACGGCCTAAAAGTTCTGGACCAACCGGAACTTCTAATACACGACCTGTGCAACGAGCTTTTTGACCTTCTTGAAGGCTTAAGTAGTTACCTAAAACAACGACGCCCACTGAATCCTGTTCTAGGTTCAGTGCCATACCATAAAGGCCGCCGTCGAATTCGATCATTTCACCGTACATTGCATCAGCAAGACCGTGAATGCGCACAATACCGTCGGATACCATAACAATGGTACCTTCGTTTTTAGCGGTTGCGCTGGTGTCCAGATCGCCGATACGCTGTTTAATGAGCGCACTGATCTCGGATGGATTCAGTTGTTGCATTGCGCTATACCTCAATCTTTTTAAAGTTCAGTCTTCTAAATGCAATTAAGCTAGAAGACGAGTACGCATTTTTTCAAGCTTATTAAGTGCAGAATCATCTATCACTTGGTCGCCTGCACGAATAACTACGCCAGCAATTAGGGCTGGATTAACTTCAACAGTCACGCTGACAGCAGCTTCGAATTTCTTCTCTAATGCATGCGTAAGCAATTGTTCTTGTACTGAAGTTAATGGGAATGCTGATTCAATCACAACATCCACAGTATTGTTATTCTGTGATTTAAGCTGCTCATATTCTGCTGCAATTTCAGGTAGAAGAACTAAACGATTGTTCTCTGCAAGCAATGTCAAGAAGTTAGACACTGCTGCAGTTTGGTCTTCACCTAAAACTTTAGCAAAAAGAGTCACCTGCTCAGCAGGTGTAAGCTCAGGGCGATTTAGATAAGCTGAAAATGCTTCGTCTTGCACAGCCGCACTAAGCAATTCAAGCGCTTGTGACCATGAGTCAGTTGCGCTTTGCTCAGAAGCGTAAGCAAATGCTGCTTTCGCGTAAGGGCGTGCCAACGTCAAGAGTTCAGCCATAATCCGCCTCTCTTAAAGTTTAGCAGCCAGCTGAGTCAGCATGGCATTGTGAGCTTCTGCATCAACTTGTTGGCTAAGAATTTTCTCAGCACCAGTTACTGCAAGAGCAGCCACTTGTTGACGCAATTCTTCGCGAGCAGCATTGATTTCAGTGTCAACAGCTTCTTTCGCTTGTTGACGAATACGCTCACCTTCAGCAGATGCTTGAGTACGCGCTTCTTCTACCAATTGCGCACCACGACGGTTCGCTTGTTCGATCAATTGAGCCGCTTGTGCTTTCGCTGCGTCTAACTCTGCTTTAACTTGTGCTTGCGCATCCGCTAAGTCAGCTTTAGCTTTTTCAGCAGCATTTAAGCCATCAGCGATTTTACGCTGACGCTCACTAATCGCATTGATTAGTGGTGGCCATACAAACTTCATGCAGAATGCGACAAAAATCGCAAAAGCAATCGCTTGGCCAATCAATGTGAGGTTGATATTCATTGCTATTCCTCAATAGTTTAATTTAGGAATTAAGCTGATTAACCTACAAATGGATTAGCGAAGATGAAGAACAAGCCAATACCAACACCGATCATAGGCACAGCATCAAGAAGACCCGCGATTAAGAACATACGAGTTTGAAGTTGTGGAGCCAATTCTGGTTGACGAGCAACAGCTTCTAAAAAACGGCCGCCTAGAAGACCAAAACCAATCGCAGTACCTAAAGCACCAAAAGCGATCAAGATAGCAGATGCAATTGCAACTAGACCTAAAGTGAGTTCCATGATAATTCCTCAGAGGTTAGGTTTATACCAAATTAAGTTAAAAAATTGTGTGCTCAACCACCCGATGACAGTTGAGCCTTACCATTAATGCTTTTCGCTAGCCATACTCATGTATACGATTGTCAACATCATGAAGATGAAGGCTTGTAACGTAATAACAAGAATATGGAAGATCGCCCAAGGCACAGACAACGCCCACTGGATCCAGAACGGTAGTAATGCGATCAAGATGAAGATCAACTCACCCGCATACATGTTACCGAACAGTCGAAGAGCCAATGAGATTGGACGTGCAATAAAAGTTACTAATTCAAGGATAATGTTTACAGGAATTAATATTGCTTTTAAAACTGGGTTACTTGGGTTAAATGGGTTAAGTGCAAATTCTGCACCGAATCCGACAAGACCTTTCTCACGAATACTATAGAAAATAGTTAACGCAAATACTGACAATGCCATACCAAGGGTAATGTTAGGATCAGTAGATGGAACGATTTTAAAGTAAACGTGGTGAGGATCCATACCAAACACGCTAGCACCGATTTGTTGCGCTAGATACGGAATCCAGTCAACAGGGATCAAGTCCATCAAGTTCATGAGGAAAATCCACACGAAGATGGTCAATGCAAGCGGCGCAATTAAGCGCGATTTGCCATGGAAAGTGTCACGGACACTTGAGTCAACAAACTCGATAATCATTTCGATTGCAGACTGGAACTTGGTAGGAACACCAGAGTTTGCAGCTTTCGCTACGCACCAGAATAACAAACAGAAAATGATACCAAGGCCGATAGACCAACCCATTGAATCCAAGTGAATAGCAGTGAACCCCATCTCTTGAGCTTCTTTAGCAGTCTCGGCTAACTTCCATGTACCATCTGGCATTTTGCCATAGGTCAAGTTAGTCAAGTGATGCTGAATGTACTCGGTCGAAGTAAGGGCATGTTCTTCAGCAGCCATAAATCACACCTGGTCAATGTCAAAACTAATAGAGAAAACGAATATCGCGCGCTGCCTGATATCTCGTTGTTCTCCAAAAAACTTTTCAATTTTTTGTTGTGTTTATACCCGTTTTTTTAATCGTGTCGCCCAAAAAGGCGCAACCCACGACATGCTTTGTACGAGCATAAAGCCACAAAACAATGCCACCGCTGACAACGGCTTAACATTGATCAAAATCAAAATGAATCCAACAATCACAATTGCAAACTTGCCCATTAAGCCACGATACATGTTTGACAGCACCTGTTTAGAGGCACGGGCACCAGCCGCACGAAACGACTGCCATGAAAAGTAACTACTTGCCAGCCAGCACACCAGCGCACCCAAGGCTGCACTATATGCTGCGGTTGTATCTTTTAAGACCCAACCAATCAGGGCTGAAACAGGAATCATTATTGCTTGTAAGATGACTAAAGCTTTCGCTAATCGTCGATCAATCATGCGACTAGTTCGACTCATTTTTGTTCACTCACAGCAATTATGCTTGACAAGTTTAACTGATGATTATTTTTAATCGCAGGCATTATAGAGTTACACCCCTTAACTTGCAATCTTTTCCCGACCTTAGTCGTGTTTTTTTAAATACACAAAGTGCTTTTAAACTAATCAATAGTTGTCTAATTTTTACATTACTTTCGTGCATTTAGTGTGCACTTTAAGGTTTGATCAGCGAGTGTTTTCCATGCAGTAATAAAATCCCCTGCCCCACTCATCGTTTCGTCAACCGGTTGAAAGACCACTGCACCCAACTTTTGATATTGATTTTGACTGGTATGTGCTTCGGCCAGTAAACAAATTTTTGGCTGAAGTCGGTGATCTTTCAAATATTTAATTTGCGCCAATGTCGGAGCCACATGTGGATCGTCGGTCATTGCACCTGCAAAGTTTAAATTTAATGCACGTTCGAGGTATTGATAGGCATCGTGATAGGCCCAATACGGTTGTGCTCGGCTACTTACATCGACTTTCTGCGAAGTAAGTAAAAGCTTTTGAGCAAATGCGCGAGCGTTGGCCCAATAGGCTTCCTTATGGTTTGGATATTGCTGTGAACGCAATGCGGCGATGAAGAAACCTATGCGTACAGCATTGTTTGGATCTAGCCATACATGCGTATCGACGCTATTTTTGATCGCATTGCCCCGTACATCGCGCAGGGGTAAAGCACTGATGATGCCAGAATCTAAAATGGCAACACTCTTACCATTTTCATTGAGCATTTTTGCAAGAGGTGCTTCATGCGCCTTACCCAACCAAATGACCAAATTGGCGTCTTGTACTGTTTTACGATGTGCAGGCGTTAAGCTCACATCATGTCCCGACTGATGGTCGAGCAAAAGTTTTGGCTGCTCCACGCCCTTTAAAACATCTTTTGCAATGAGATAGATCGGTTGTGTTGAAACCACGAGACCTTGCGCCCAGCTCGTTACACTAAATAAAGCAAGACCACAAAAGAGCAATACACGGGACATGGAGAGAGAGCACCATAAAATTAATAGTGTTATAATATAACAAAAGTGCAAAAAAACCTACGTCTGTTCGTAAGTCATCACGCTTCATGTTAAGATTTAAAGTCTTTTTCTTTCATCAGTTTCGTATTTGAGGTTGGCTATGAGTGCATGTTCACACGAACATCATAATGCTTTGCATGGTGTACACGATCATCATAATGTCGAACAGCGCCTAGCTGAAGCTGAAAGTCTTTGTGTCGCGACGGGTGCACGTTTAACCCCTTTACGCAAAGAAGTTTTGGAATTGATCTTAAATGCGACTGGACCAATAGGTGCGTATGACCTATTGGCGAAAATTAAAAGTGAATCTGACCGACCTGCAGCACCACCAACCGTTTACCGAACATTGGATTTCTTGCTTGAAAAAGGCTTAATCCATCGCTTGACCTCAATTAATGCCTATATTCCTTGTTGTCACCCACGTGAGGGACATCAAGCAGCATTTCTGATTTGCACTGAGTGTAAAATGGTCAAAGAAGCATCTGCACAGGCGTTAATGGCACAATTGGATCAGCTATCTGCCTCAGACGGTTTTACTGCACATCACAGCATTATTGAAATTTCAGGAATCTGTCAGCAGTGTCGCAACAAACATTAAGTGCTGCAGCCGCACCGATCGTCGCGCTGCAAGGTGTACATGTTCGAATTGATGAACGTGACATTTTAAAAAATATTGATTTTTCCCTCAATGAAAAAGAAATTGTGACTTTAATTGGTCCCAATGGTGCAGGAAAATCAACCCTAATTAAAGTTTTACTTGGGATTGTCAAACCTGTTTCAGGGAAAATTATTAGCAGCCAAAAGCTAAAATTTTCTTATGTACCGCAAAAATTCAATCCCTCACATAGCTTGCCATTACGTGTGTGTGATTTGTTGGCCTTAGAAAAATGTGACCCACAGATTAAACAAGAAATTATTCGCGATACAGGTATTGCCAAGTTAGCACAGTCCAAAGTTCAACAGCTTTCGGGTGGTGAGCGCCAACGTGTACTGATTGCTCGTGCGCTCTTACGTCAACCCAATATTTTGGTGTTAGATGAACCGATGCAGGGTTTGGACATTCAGTCCGAAGCCGAACTTTATGACTATGTACGTAGTTTGCCTGAAAAATATGGTTGCGCCATTTTAATGGTGTCGCATGACCTGCAATGGGTGATGCAAGGTACACATCGTGTGGTGTGTCTGAATAAGCACATTTGCTGTAGTGGGTTACCTGAAAACGTGCAGCAACATCCTGAGTATCAAGCCATCTTTGGCACCAATCGAGTGTTCTATCAGCATCACCATGACCACTGCGCACATGGTGATAGCGCAACACCGTGTCAACATGACCCCCGCCCTCACATTCACCCTGAACCGGAAGCATAATCCATGATGGAATGGCTACAACTCCTTTTGCCAGCATGGATTATGGGTACATTGCTGGTATTTTTGACTGCGCCTTTAGGTTGTCTGATGCTGTGGCGCAGAATGTCTTTTTTTGCCGATACCATGGCACATGGCACTCTACTTGGTGTAGCGATTGCTGGTGCAATGAGTTTACCGCTATGGATGGGTGTGAGCTTTATTGCGGTTTTACTTGTTGCGATCTTATGGGTGCTGCACGATCCACGTTTGCCTAATGATGCACTTTTAGCGCTGTGCTCTGCGACATTATTGTGTTCAGGACTTCTATTCATTCAACATTTGCCAAGCTTAAGACCCGAATTACTCAGTTATTTATTTGGGGATTTACTCACCATTTCTTGGTCAGATTTGCCGATCTTTGCCATCGTGATTGTGGTTGCACTAACCATCCTTTATAAAAGTTGGCAATCTCAAATTCAAATTGCCATTGATCCCGATATTGCAGTCAGTGAAGGCATCAGTGCCAAATGGCAACGTTTGATTTTTATGTTGTTATTGGCTTTATTTACAGTTCTTGCTTTACGTGCAGTCGGTTCATTGCTGATGGGCGCGTTATTGGTAATTCCCGCATTAACCGCCCGCTTATTGGCTGACTCACCGAAGCAAATGGTCGTTTGGTCTTTTCTTATTGCTCAAGTCGGCGTGACGGTCGGGCTTTGGTCAAGTGCTGGACTGGACACCTCAACAGGATTAACCATTGTACTGACCATGGCTGCCCTGTTTGCCATTATTTTTATCGTACAAAAATTTAAAAAATTGGCATAAGGCTATACTACTCTCAAATTTTAAATTTGCCACTGAACTGCCTACGGGCAGTTTTTTTTGGTGTTTTTTACAGCATCCTTTGCTATATGTTGAGTTATTACATGATTGAATGGCGTGGCTTATGGAGCTAGATAACTTGATATTGATGGCTCGCTATAACAGCTGGGCCATACAGCGTTTAAATCTGATTTTAGATCAAGTCATAGATGAAGATTTTTATCGAGACAATGGTCTGTTCTTTCGGAGCATTTTCGGAACGCTGAATCATTTATTGGTTGGTGAACATGCTTTATGGTTTTCGCGCTTCAGTTTAGGGCACTCCCCACAAATGGCACTCAATAGCATTATTGAACAAGACCGTTATGCGCTGACCCAAACGTTGCTCGAAAAATCGTACCATTGGCAGGACTATTTGCATAAGCTTGATCCAACACTGCTCAGCGGACTCTTTCATTACCAAACATCCACCGGTCAAGATATTTCTGTCCCATTTGCCAGTACCTTGTTGCACGTGTTTAATCATGGCACCCATCACCGCGGTCAAATTACTGCAGCCCTGACCGCAATGGGCTATGAATGCCCTGAGCTGGATTTAATTTTTATGCTGCGCAATGAGCAGTTTGGACAACCATGACCCACAGGCTCAAACCTATTGATGAACGAAACTCAGTAAACTTGCCGCACAGGTAAATAACACTGCAAACGTCCGATTCATGTATTTCTGCTGCGCTGGAGATGTAAGAAGTCGAAGTACTTTGGCTGCTAATCCTGTGTAGCCAGCCATCACAATCAGATCAATCGTTACCATTGTTGCTGCCATAATCAGATATTGAATCCATTGTGGTTTCGATAAATCTAGAAATTGTGGCAAGACTGCCAATAAAAAAACGATCGCCTTAGGATTACTCATATTCACCAAAAAACCATGCAAAACTAATTTTGAACGTGATTTATTGGGCAAGCCCTGTTGGATTTCGATGGATTGGGTCGGTGCAGTCCACTGCAAATAGGCCAAATACAGTAAGTAGCCAACGCCAAACCACTTCACCACTAAAAAAGCCCAAGGTGTCGTTGCAAATAGCACCCCAACCCCTGCGGCCACAATCGCAATTTGAACCAGTAACGCCAGTTGTAGACCCAGTGCATTCCAGTAGCCATGCTTAAAACCATAATTCAAACCGCTCGACATCGAAGCAATTGCACCTGCGCCAGGGGAAATGCTAATCACCCAACACGCTAACATATATGCAATCCAGATTTGATAGGACATGAGCAACTCAAGCTTAAAATGGGTTTGTATTATATGATATTTCCCATATTTTCATGGAAAAAATACTATTGAAAATTAGAAGTGAAGGCTACACACAATTGTTATGTTGAGGCACAATAGGTCAAGCCACACAGAAATTATAATTTTTAGGAGCCATGAATGTCTGCCCAATCAGTAATTTTACCATTACCTTCAGATCATGCTCGATTTATTGTTTTACGTTTAAAAGATTTAACAATCGATGAATTAAAAGAAAAGTTGGCAGATTTATTTTCGACTCGTGATCGTTTAATGACCCAGCATCCCAATGCACAGATCAAGACGGCTGTGGCATTTGGTCCTGAATTATGGTCTCAGCTTTATACTCAATCTCCTTTTGGCTTTAAGCAACTCGCACCGATTCAGGGTTCATTTGTAATGCCTGTAATTCCTGCTGATCTATTGATTCATATTGCCGCTCAGCGTACTGACATTTGTTTTGCCTTAAGCCAATCTTTCTTCGATGGCATTCAAAATAAGGTTGAAGTATTGGATGAACGTGTCTGTTTCCGTAATTTCGATGGTCGTGACCTTACAGGTTTTATTGATGGTACAGAAAATCCGCAATTTCCGGATGACCGTGCTGAAACTGCATTACTTCCTGAAGAAGCGGGCATATTTGCTGATGGTTCTTTTGTCTTTGCACAGCGTTATGCCCACAATTTGGAAAAGTGGAAAAAGTTAAAAGTTGATGCTCAAGAACATGTGATTGGTCGTACAAAATTAGAATCAATTGAACTCGATGAAGACGAACAACCTGAAAATTCGCATGTATCACGCACAGTAGTTGAAGACAACGATGGTGAAGAACTGGCGATTTTGCGCCACTCATTACCTTATGGTGATGGCCGTGGTGACCAAGGTTTATTCTTCATTGCTTATACTAAAGATCTGAGCATTCTAGACAGTATGTTATTGCGTATGTTCGGCACCAGTGGTGACGGCATTCATGACCGCTTGCTTAACTTTGTAACCCCAACGGATGGTGCATATTACTTTGTACCGAGTGAGGAGTTATTGGAAGAAGTTTTAGAAGGGTAAATTAATGAAGCCGACGAGAGTCGGCTTTTATTTTAAATTAAAATTAATTTTCAATACATTTTTCTTTAACATAAGAGCTATTGTAGTTTAACTCCCTCTTCTTTAAATCAAACAAACTAATACAACTCGGATACTTTACTACACTATAAACCCTTGATTTATTGTAAATAGTTTCATTATCACACTTAACAAAGCAATTCTCTGAATTTCCTGCAAAATATGATGTTTTCAGTAAAACTCCTTCATTATATTCATATTTTTTTGAAATTTGATAATAATCATTATACGAAGAACTAACTAAAGGATTAATATATTTATTCTCATACTTTTCTATAATTTTATTATTTTTTTTATTAAATATTTCAATTACAGCTGAAAAATTATTGTTTACTTTTTTTTCTATTGAATAACTTTCCCCAAGATCAGTTCTTAAGAATTTTTTATATGTTTCCTTCATATAAAAATCAGTTGGTAAATTTTTTGCATTCTGAATGTTTGAAAATCCATAACAAATTAAAAATAAAACAGCTTTAATTTTCATCAATATGCTCCCTAATAGATTTATAGATATCATTTATTATTATATCTTTATCCCTTATTAATGATCTTGCAATTTTAGGTGTAGTCATAAATCCAAACTCTATTAAAACCTTAAATTTAGCTTTATTTTCGGTCCCGTTACCAAGAACAGTTAGATCTGGCCTACTGGCAATCGTACCTTTAACTTTAGAGTAATTTTTAGCAATCTTTTCAGCAAGTTTTTTCCCTGCTGCATCTATATAACACATAACAGCAAAATTTGAAGTCAAATTTTCAAGACCATCACAATGTAGAGAAATAAAATAGTCAGCTTTAATTTTATTTGCTATTTCTTTTCTAAAACTTAATGGTGAGTTTGAAGTTACACCTAATGATTTACATACAATAATTTCTGAAATTTTATTATATGAAATAGGTTCTTTATTATCTCTAGTAATGTAAACTGTATGACCATCATTTTCCAATTTTTTTTTCAAATCTAATGCTCTATCATATACGTATTGATATTCCGTTGGACATTTTGGATCTTTGTTTTCAATGTATTTAAAATATTTATGAGCATTATCAATAATATTATCTGGTAAATCCTGCCAAGAATAATTTTGTCCAATCTTAAAGTTATTATCACCAAAACCTTCTTTTAATTGCAATAATCGAATTTGTGTCCCTGATTTTGCACCATTACCTATAATTCCGTGACCAGGATCTAAAACTATTGTTTTCTTTTTACTATTAGTAGTGGCATTATGTGTCTGATTTTGATATGGCGTGGAAACGACTTCATTACTACTTAAACACTTATCATTAATTTTTTTATTTAACAATAGCTCCCCATCTGTTAAATATTTTTTGGTTTTTTCAGCAATTTCAGACTTATATACTTTTCCATCACCATTAATATCTAATCCACTATTTTTTTCATATTTATTAACCCTAAGCTCTGAATGTTTATCATTTTTAATTGATAATTTACTTGCACTATTTGCAAATACAACATGTTCACCCATTCCACTTGATGCAGGGAATAGTACCTGTAGATAAAAATCCACAAACTCTACATCCTTATTGGCTAATTTTTGAAAATGCTTCTCTACATAATACAACTGTTCGACTTCCGTCATTCTTGCCATCTCTACAACGCGAGTTAAATTATGCAAACTTTTATTATTCGAATTAAAATAGTTATCAACTATTTCTAAAGTTACTTTACTAACTCCTAATAATTCCTTTGCTGTATCTGGCATAAATTGAATTAAACCTGTCGCACTAGAATTACTCCTATTGGGTACATCTGCTTTAAATGTACCCCCTGTTTCCCAAGCAAATACCGCCATCAAATTATTAGCCATTTTCAATGGATTTTTAGGCCATAAGTTCTCACAAATTTCTACAACTTTTTTTCTAAATTCACAAGATACTTTTGCTCCCCAAATAAGGTCATAGTCCTTACATACACATCTTATTTGCTCATTATTGACCTTAAGTGATGGGCTTCCATTTTCTACACTATGCTCCTGCTTTATTTGAATTTTATCACCAGAAGGTGTCGAAGGTGTCGAAGGTGTCGAAGGTGTCGAAGGTGTCGAAGGTGTCGAAGGTGTCGAAGGTGTCGAAGGTGTCGAAGGTGTCGAAGGTGTCGAAGGTGTCGAAGGTGTCGAAGGTGTCGAAGGTGTCGAAGGTGTCGAAGGTGTATTATTCTTCAACTTTAAAATTTGACCAGTATATATATAATTTATATTGGTAATATTATTTAATGATTTTAATTCACTTATTGACACACCAGTTTTAACCGATATCGCACTTAATGTATCACCTTTATTTACCTTATATACATCAGAGCTTAATAATAATTTATCATTTGAATTTTTAGGATCTTCTTTCAATCCACCCTTTGCTTTATAGTTAGGGTGAACTTGTATTTTTTGGCCTTCGTAAATTTTATTGGCATCATTAATTTTATTCAAGCCACATAGAAGAGCAACTGTAGTATTAAATTCTTTTGATATATTAATTAAACTATCATTTTTTTTAATCGTGTAAGTAAAAGGTTTAGCTGAGCCTGACTGATTTTTTCTTTCAATTTTCTTTATTTTTTTTATTAGGACTTTGGGACTTCTAAAAACTTTAACATCACCATTTTTATAAATACAATATAATCCTACATACTTAAAATCACCACTAGTTTTTTTCACAAATATTTTTAATATTGTTCCTAAATCACGGCTAATTAATACTGTTTTCCCATAATTATTACTTAATCCTGCAGCAATAACTTTACCTTTCATACTTTCAATTTTATATTCCAAAAAATCTATAGGATTAAATAATAAATCTAGAAATTGAAATTCTACTGTTCCTTTCATCACAATACTTCCTAATTTTTATATATCTTTTTCTTCTACATAGTCATAATTTAAATCATCCTCACTAAACCATTCGGATGTCTCATAGCCAACTAAAATATCAAATTCTGCTTGTTCATCCGAAAAATGATCTTGCGTTTGGCCATCATCATTTAAATTTCCATTTACATATGTATTTGTTTTAGTATCTAAAAAGTTGTATTCAATATTCTGGAATTTTTCTCCAATAAATAAGTTATAAAAATCTAATCTATTACTAAAAAGCCCACTGTTTGTTATCTTCGGCAATTCAGCATTCACAGTCGCACCTGCCACAAAACTATGCTGCCCAGCCTTACTCTCGAACTTACCGCCTGTTGTGGTAAAGATGCCGTTTCCATTAATTTTCAGTTGTGAACCACCTGCCGTCAGTACAATCTCTTTCGGACTGGTAATTTCAATCTTATCTTCCGTGGAAATCAGTTTAATGACCTTGCGGGCTATGGCTTCTATAGCATCATCCTGTGCTTGAAGTTCTACTTTACCTTTTGCTGCATAAGCCCGAATTCCCTTTTGTGCTGCAAAAATACTCACCTTATCCTGAGCATGACTCACTATACTTTTTTGAGCACTGAAATTAATCGAACCTTGCGCACTTTCTGCAATATCTTGCGAGGCTTGTAAAACAATATCTTCTGGTGTGGTGAGTGCAATACCATTGGGTGATGCCAGCAACATCAGCGCTTGGCGGAATAATTTGCCCTGTTCTTGTTTTGCCGCTGTATTTGATTTTTCTAAACCTTGCGCATAACCTTCCATAAAGCCTTGTACTTTTTCTAATGCTTTTATAGGTGTCATCGCTTGTGGCAATCCAAAACCACCATTATTTAACAAGTCATCTGGGTTAAATTTGATATCTTCAATCAGTTTGCCCACATCTTTTAATGCTTTTAATGGATCTTCTTTTAAATTGCTTTTTAGGCTCGCTACACGTCCCTGAATCACATCTTTACCATTCTCTTCAATGTGATCGATCACCGATTTAAGGTTATCAAAAGCATCTTCCGCATCATCAAAAAAGGCTTTGAATTCCTTCACAGTACTTTTCACATCTTTCGCAATAGAACCGATATCTTTCACAAAGCTTTTACAGTTTTTTAATGCGGCAAGTGGATCACGACTCAAGTCATCTTTAAATAAATTTAAGGTGGTTTTTACCGCCTCGGCAGTACTTTCAATCTCTAAGGATTGAATCAATTTCGGTAAACGATGAATCACATTCAAGGCATCTGCTTGCTGTTTTACCGCTAGACCACTAAGCATATTCATGCTTTCATGGCCTTGATTTAGCAGTGATTGTGCTTCTGCTGCCGCTAAATGATCAGCAACTGCCTTATCTTGCGCATAGGTACTAATTAATAATCCTTTCCCTGCCCGCATAGCGCCCCAAGCATCTGTTCTCAGCTCGAAACCTTCACCTCGTCCATTACTTTGGTCAATTTCTTTGGGATGGCTCAAATTACCTAAATTTAACTGTGTTGCCGCATGACTACTTTGGAGTTGGGTACTGATTTGCCCTGTCGTATCATCGAAGCGGAGTTGGTTAAATCCTGCGCCTGCAACTTCTTGCGATCGGATACCACTGAGTTTTTTGGTTTCAGGAAGCTGACCCTTTACATCAAACATGGTCTGATGGCGTTCAGCTTCGTGAATACGTCCTACTACAAATGGTCGATCGACATCTCCCTCAAAAAAGTCGATGACCACAATCTCTCCCACACGAGGATGAAAACGTGCGCCATAACCCTCACCCGCCCAAGGGGTTAGGACATCTACCCAGGCCGAATCTGAATCATTGTCATTGCTACCAGCACCTCCATCATGACCATGATCATCTGTACGGGTAAAGGTGAATCGAACCTTAATCCTACCCCAAGCATCGACGTGTATGGACTCACCCTCTGGCCCAACCACTTTGGCACGCTGAGGGAATGCCGCAGGTCGATGCTGTAATGGATCATATTCAGGTACTACCGCAATTTGTCGACGTACAATATAAAGTTCATTGGCCTGTCGCTCATCTCCCAATGACTGCCAACGACTTGCTGTTAATAATTTATCGAGTTGTACCAAGATGTCTTTGGGTAAATTATTTTGGTTGTAAAAGGCTTTGCCTAAAATAAGAAATTCGCGTTCTGACCCTGCATGTTGATCAATTTCAGGATGATTCAATAACTCAAACCAATACCCAACCTGAGCATCTCGTACACTACTATTGGCGGTAAAATACTTGGCTTGTAATTCCTGATATTGGTTTAACTGTTGATTTAGTTTGTCCAGTTGCTGACCACTCGCCGCCGTGCTTTGGTCTTCCCCTTTTAAATCATGAGTCCATGCAGAACTAATCGTCCATGCCTGCTCAAGGCTTAAGCTGGCATTTTCCTGTTGTTCACTATGGTGATGGGAGCTGAGAAATGTACTACTTTGATCTTGCGCTAAATTTTGAGCTTGCCAACGCTGGGTCTGAATGGTCGTAGATTGTAAAAAACGTTCAGCCACTAAACTGGTCATCGTATCTTGTTGCTCAGTGGCATGACTGCGATGAAAGCGAATCGTTTTACGGTTCAGTGCTTTAAAGGCTTGATTTGAATCAATCAAACGCAGTATTTGCGCTTCCATCGCTGAAGCAGAAAATGCCACGAACAGCTCAGCTTCATCTATCAGCCAGTTAATGCCTTCACTGCGCCACAGTCGAGTCAGAAATTCGTAGTCACTCTCATTGGCTTGCATGGTAAATGGTCGAACATCATAATTTTGACTTAAGCCATCCATGTTGAGGCTCAAGCTCGCGGCAAATAATGCGCTTTTTTGCTGCCATTCACTAAACAGTACTTCGGTAATTTCCCGTACCGACTTATTCATAAACACACGACTATTACGGCGCTTATGCCAAAGTGCTGTCGCATCTTCAATAATGAGTTTATATACCGTCAGCGAACCGTCACTTTGACCTTGGCTGGCCCCAGTAATCAAGCCTGTTAGACGACTCAGTTGGCCCAGATCGGTGACTTGATCAATGGAAACACGACCACCAATAAACTGTTTCAGCGCCAAATGTGCATTGGTCGATAGACAAATAATTTCCGCACGAAAGCCTTGATTGATTCGATGTTGACCCTCAATCCGCTGAATAAAAACTTCAGAATTTAGGTGTTCATTTGAGAAATGAATATGTAGCGCACGTTTTTGTACACTCAAGCCAAAGTTCTCGACCATGGCATATATATTTTTAAGCATTGTTATTATGAAAATAATTTTTATAATCGCGGCATTTTAGAAAATGTTTAATTTTTCGTCTACCCTATTTTGTAACTAAATTGTTGAGGAAACAAAATTTTTCAGGAATATTAGCTACTCATTTTATTTTTACTCTCAATGATCTGTGGCTGCTAAACTGCGTGCATCCTGATAATAATTTAATCCGCATGATCCAAATCGAATCAAAACTCCCTGCGCAAGGGGTGACTATTTTTAGTGTGATGAGTGCTATGGCACAGCGCTTAAATGCCCTCAATCTTTCCCAAGGCTTTCCAGATTTCCCTGCACCACCTGCATTATTAGATGCACTGTGTCAGGCAACGCAAAAGGGTTTTAATCAATATGCACCTGGAGATGGCTTACTGATTTTAAGAGAGCAATTGGTCAAGTTATTTGCGCAGCGTGATCAACTAAAAATTGATCCTGTCGCTGAAGTCACGATTACCCCAGGGGCAACCATTGGCATTTTCAGCGCCATTCAAGCGGTGGTTCAGGCGGGTGATGAGGTGATTATTTTTGATCCGAGTTATGACAGTTATGCGCCGAGTGTGAAGCTCGTTGGAGCTACACCTGTTCATATTGCATTAGACTCAACCAACTTTGCCGTGGATTGGAATCGCGTTGCAAATGCCATCAATGACAAAACTCGCATGGTCATTGTGAATACCCCGCACAACCCAAGTGGTGCAGTATGGGAGCGTGAAGATTGGCTTCGCTTGATTCAATTAATCCAAGATAAAAATATTATTGTGTTGTCAGATGAAGTCTATGAGCATCTGATTTTTGATGGTCGTCAGCACCTGTCTGCCTTATCTTTTCCAGAACTGCGTGAGCGTAGTTTTGTGGTGGGATCGTTTGGTAAAACTTTTCATGTCACAGGTTGGAAAACCGGTTATTGCATTGCCGCACCTGCATTGATGCAAGCCTTTCGCCAAATTTATCAGTTTGCCAATTTCTGTGGTGTAACCCCCGTACAAATGGCTTTGGCCAACTTTATGGCTGATCATCCTGAGCATATCGCAGAACTTTCGGCATTTTATCAAGCCAAACGCGACCGCTTTAATCAAGGCATTGCAGCCTCTCGCTTTAGCTTCACACCTTCAGCAGGTACTTATTTTCAAAATTTAGACTATCGCAATATTCGTCCTGATTTGAACGATGTTGAGATGTGCCAATTGCTAGCAGAACAACATAAAATTGTGGCGATTCCAGTCTCGGTGTTTTATCAAGACCCACCCAAAGATTTACGTTTATTACGCTTCTGTTTTGCCAAACAAGATGCAACATTAGACCGTGCGGCTGAAATATTATCAGCTGTATAAACTGACCCAGTTCAAACTTTTCGTGTAGAAAAAATGAAGCCTTAGTTACCTAAAAACTAAGGCTTTTTTATGTCTAAGCATGCTAGTGTAAACATTAGCCAAAATGATAAAAATATCACCCACAGGACAGTCTTATGTCGAAGCAGCAGCCCCTCGTTAACCAACACAATCTGTGGAAAACCTTCTTGGTTTTTCTGATGCCGTTGATTGCGACCAATATTTTGCAAAATTTATCAGGGACAATTAACACGGTATTTGTGGGGCAAATGCTGGGTGTACATGCGATTGCAGCTGTAGCGGTATTCTTTCCAATTCTATTTTGCTTAATGGCGTTCGTGATTGGTTTATCCGCTGGTGCAACCGTTTTGGTTGGACAAGCTTGGGGAGCGCAAAATCTTGAAAAGGTGCGTACCGTGGTGGGTTCCACTTTATTTATGACCCTGATTGGCGGCAGTATTATCGCTTTTTTAGGGGTGATTTTCGCTAAACCCGTTTTGTCTGCACTAGGCACAGACCCTGAAGTTATGCACTTGTCACTGCCTTATGTGCAGTGGATGTTGGCAGGTAGTCCGCTGTTATTTATCTATATTATTTATACGTCAATTCTACGTGGTGTAGGCGACAGTACCACACCACTAATTGCCTCAGGTATGACCATTGGTACGGGTTTAATTATCACACCCATTTTAATTGCAGGAAAATTTGGTTTTCCACAAATGGGGATTATTGCACCAGCGATTGCGACCAACATTGGTTTTTTTATCGCGCTCGTGTTCTTGTTTGTTTACCTCAACAAGAAAAATCATCCGCTGAAACCTGACATGGAATTATTACGTCATGTGCGCCATCAACATGATTTGAGCAAAATTATTCTACGACTCGGGATACCAACGGGTATTCAGATGGTCACCACCTCGGTGGCAGGTTTAGTCATTGTTGGACTCGTCAACCGTCATGGTGCAGATGCAACTGCGGCTTATGGTGCGGTTAATCAGGTGCTGAATTATATTCAATTCCCTGCACTGTCCATTTCCATTGCAGCCTCTATTTTCGCAGCGCAAGCGATTGGTGCGGGTAAGTCAGAACTACTCAATAAAGTGAAACGGACTGCCTTAGGGATGAACATTATGATTACAGGTGCCTTAGTCGTGCTCGGCTATTTGTTCTCGAAATATTTAATGGCCTTATTTATTACTGACCCGAATGTGGTGATCTTGGGTCAACAGCTGTTGTTTATTGTGTTGTGGTCAATTGTATTCTTTGGGGCCAGTGCCATCTTTGCATCCATCATGCGCGCCAGTGGTACCGTAACTGTGCCGATGATCATCAATATTTTGGCGATTATTGCGATTGAAGTACCGTGTGCTTACTTATTTAGTGAATGGTGGGGCTTAAAAGGTATTTGGTATGCCTATGCCTTGGCCTTTGTCAGTCTTTGTTTATTGCAAGGCTTGTACTACCAATTTGTTTGGAAAAAGAAAACCATCCAAACCTTGGTATAAAAGCGATCTTTCCTTCAAAAAATGCCACTTTCCTCGCGACATTTTTATGCTGATGCTATAGAGCATGCTTTTTTGCAAAATCAGCTGGATTTTTGCATAAGCTCTGAATAATTTCTGCTGTGGTTATCTGCTCAAATAGATGATTTTGCTGTTGTTTAATCAGTATATATTCAACTCAAAATCGCTAAGTATTTCATTCCTTAATGATTTTTTATTGGCATATATCTTGTTCTAAAACAGAGATTAAATTGCTTTTAGAAATAAGGAAAAATAATGGCCAAGCGACAAATTAAACTCGGTGCTTTTATTCCCACAACGTCTCAACATGTGGCTGGTTGGCGCCATCCTGAATCACGCCCACAAGATCATCTCAATATTGACTACGCCATTGAATTAGTGCAAACCGCAGAACGTGGCTTGTTTGATGCTTACTTTTTAGCAGATGGTTTATCAGTCCGTTGGAGTTCAGCTATCGAGGGTGAAAAAGGTCTGGGCGATAAAGGCGTTGGCTTCGAACCTGTCACGCTATTTGCTGCACTCTCCACCATGACCAAGCATATTGGCTTCATTGCCACGGCATCCACGACCTACGAAGATCCGTATATTTTGGCTCGAAAATTTGCCTCTCTCGATCATATTTCTAAAGGTCGTGCTGCTTGGAATGTGGTTACCACAGCCTCTGCAGATACAGCAAAAAATTTTAATCTACAGCAACACCCTGAACCCAAAGAACGATATGAACGTGCCGATGAATTTATTGAGCTGAGTCATAAACTTTGGGACTCATGGGAGGACGACACCTTCCACTACAATAAAGAAACGGGACAATTTTTTGATGCACGTAAACAACATCAACCTGAACATCATGGCAAGTATTATCATGTTGAAGGCGCGTTAAATGTCTCTCGTCCACCGCAGGGCTATCCAGTGATTGTGCAAGCAGGTCAGTCAGAAGATGGCCGTGAACTTGCCGGCAAATATGCAGAAGTTATTTTTACTGCACAGCAAAATTTGGCCGATGCCCAAGCCTTTTACCGTGACGTAAAAAACCGTGTCCTAAAATATGGTCGTCATGCAGACGATCTAAAAATCATGCCGGGTGTGTCTATTTTTGTGGCTAAAACGGAGCAAGAAGCACAAGAAAAATATGACTTTTTAAATAGCTTAATTCATCCTGAAGTCGGTCTCAGCTTATTGTCTGCCTTAGCAGGTGGAATTAACTTATCCAAGTTTGATTTAGATGCACCCTTCCCTAAAATTGAAGATACCGACATTAATTTTTCTAGTCGTCAGCAAATGATGATTGATATTGCGCGTAAGCATAACTTTAGTATTCGCCAGTTGTATCAATATATCGCTTCAGCACGTGGGCATTGGACTTTAATTGGTACACCTGAACAAGTGGTGGATCAATTACAAGAGTGGTTTGAAAATGAAGCTGCTGATGGCTTTAATGTTTTACCACCAACCACACCGGCTGGATTAAACGATTTCGTTGATCTGATTGTGCCGGAATTACAACGTCGCGGTTTATTCCGTACCGCATATGAAGGCTCAACTTTACGTGAAAATCTAGGCTTAAAACGACCTGAAAATCAGTATGTGTTGAAAAATCAACAATCTCAAGCCTCGTAATTCACGCGAGCTGATTTCAGTTCAGCTTATATTTGCTAAATGCCTCATTTGAGGCATTTTTTATAATTAATCTTTAATCATGCCCACAATCCCATATATTTTTTACGTGTTTAAATATAAACAGATAAGTACTGCAATATTTTTGATGAACTCTCTGCAACACTCAAAATTATCTATTGTTTAAATATCAACACTTTAATTTCAATAAAATTATAAGCAACTGTTTTTGTTATATTATTTAATTGGCACGACATTTGTAATAACTCTATGGATTAAAACATATACTCAGGTTAATTCATGTCAAAACGTCAAATTCGCTTAGGGGCTTTCGTACCAGGAACTTCACAACATGTTGCCGGATGGCGCCATCCAGCAGCACGTCCACAAGACAGTCATAATTTAAAATACTTTACCGAGTTGGCTAAAACTGCTGAACGCGGCTTATTTGATGCCTATTTTCTTGCTGATGTTCCGGTCACCGTTGACCCAGACACCACGCCGGATTTAGGACTCAATGGTACTTTTTCAGCAGGATTGGAACCCGTATCCTTATTTTCAGCACTTGCCGCAGTAACTGAGCATATTGGCTTTATTGCAACCGCTTCGACCACCTATGAAGCACCGTATAACCTTGCGCGTAAATTTGCTTCTTTAGACCATTTATCTGAGGGTCGCGCTGCATGGAATGTGGTCACGACTTCAGGCAGCGTAGTCGCGAAAAACTACGGCATCAATGATGCATTACTTCCTAAAGAGCGCTATGAACGTGCAGATGAATTTATTGAAGTGACTCAAAAGCTTTGGGATTCATGGGAGGATGATGCCTTTGAATACAACAAGCAGACTGGACAATTCTTCACTGGCGAAAAATTGCATCCACCACGTTTTAAAGGTAAGCATATTTCTGTACATGGCGCTTTAAATATTGCTCGTCCTCCACAAGGCTATCCTGTCATTGTACAAGCAGGTCAATCACATGACGGTCGTGAGTTGGCTGCAAAATATGCCGAAGTCATCTTCACCGCACAACAAAAAATTGAAGATGCACAAGACTTTTACCGTGATGTGAAATCACGTTTAGCTAAATTTGGCCGCCATCCAGATGATTTAAAAATTATGCCTGGTGTTTCGGTTTTTGTGGGCAAAACCGAAGCTGAAGCGCGCGCAAAGTATGACGAGCTAAACAGTTATATCCATCCAACCTTGGGACTTACCCTGTTAAAACAACTGGGCGGATTTACCGAAGATTTATCCCAATTTGATTTAGACCAACCCCTACCGGAACATATTGGTCAAATGGAAAACGGCGCCAGTCGCCAGCAACTCATCTTAGAGATTGCGCGTGAAAACAATTTTAGTATTCGTCAGCTCTATCAATGGGTTGCAAGTGCTCGTGGTCATTGGACGCTCATTGGTACACCTGAACAAATTGTCGATCAACTACAAGCTTGGTTTGAAAATGAGGCGGCGGATGGCTTTAATATCCTACCGCCAACTACACCTGCAAGCTTAGATGACTTTGTCGATTTAGTGGTGCCAGAACTACAACGTCGTGGTCTGTTCCGTACCACATACGAAGGTAAAACTTTACGTGAAAATCTCGGATTAAAACGCCCTGAAAACCAATATCTCTTAGAAAAACGTCATACCTCGCAAGCATCCTAAGTACCTGCAATGACGACACAAGGTGCCCCAAATGGGGCATTTTTTATGATGAATGATTTGGAATACGTATCACGGATTAATCTGAAAAGGCATTTACCAGCTACAAAAAAGCCCTGTAATCAGGGCTATATATATGTGTTTTAAGTTACCAAGCAAATTTATAATCTGCGAAACTCGCAGATAAGGGCTGAATTAATTGGTCTTTAACTGGATCACTAAAATCGGTCAAAATGTCATTTTTAATGTTGGTTAAGCGAATATCTTCACGTTTACGCGGATGCGGTAACTGGATATCGACGATCCGCTTAATCCGCCCTGGATGCGGCTGCATCACCACCACGCGATCACCTAAAAATACCGCCTCTTCCACATCATGGGTGACGATAATCATGGTGATTTTTTCACTTTGCCAAATCCGCTGTAACTCATCTTGCAAATTTTGACGTGTCAATGCATCAAGGGCACCGAAAGGTTCGTCTAGTAATAAAATCTGTGGTCGATTCACCAAACTGCGGGCAATCGCAACCCGCTGATTCATCCCGCCTGACAGCTGCGAGGGATAAGCATCTTTAAACTTGGTGAGTTTTACAAGTTCTAGATGTTCATCAATTAATTGATCTTCTTCCGCACGACTAAACTGGCTTTTGTGCAGCGCAATCCGTACATTTTCACGCACTGTTAACCAAGGAAACAGTCGATGGTCTTGAAACACAATACCACGTTCGAGACTGGTTCCCTGAATCGCTTCACCATCAACTAAAATTTGGCCCTGAAACTGACGCTCCAAACCCACCAATAAACGCAATAATGTTGATTTACCACAGCCACTGCTGCCCACAATACTAATAAATTCACCCGGCTTAATCTCTAGATTAATATCTTCAAGTACCGTCAAATCTTCATTCTTTTGTGTGGGATAATGTTTACTCAGCTGCTGAATAGAAACCGAACCGGTTTGTTCTACGCTCATATCATTATTCTCAATTCATTTTTGAATAGACTACTGACTCAGCTTAAAGTTTAGCCAACGACACTTCCGTAGATTTAATTAACACCACCACTTCTGAACCCACTTTTAAATCCAGATCTTTGACTGATCGTGTGGTAATCACGGATGTAAAAAAACCTGCCTTGGTTTCTACATCAATTTCAGAAACCACTGGTCCTTCTACGATTTCATTAATCACGCCTTTAAATTGGTTACGCACATTTACTGAAGTAATCGCCATTTTAATTATGCCTTTTGTTATTTAGAGATCTTTAATATAGAACACTTCAATCACTTACTATATCTCGATTTATCCTTTAGTTATCCCGATTTTATTTATCTCAAAAACAGATAAATAATCCCAAGTAGAATTTATGCTTGAAACTGATATTTAAATATCGATTTATTATTTATCTTTTATTTTTAAATCTTTCATCATGATCAACATTTTCAACAACTATAAGAATCTACATGTCTATTCTGACCCACCCTTCAGTGCCGTCTGCACTCAAGCATAAACGGGCGACAGCAACAGTTTTTGCAGATCCTTTATCGCAAGCGTTGTTATCGCGAATTGAACAAATTGCACCAAGCGATGCCAATGCATTAATCATTGGTGATACAGGTACGGGAAAAGAATTGGTCGCACGGCAAATCCATCAATTGAGCCATCGCGCCAAAGGGCCTTTCATTGCCGTAAACTGTGGTGCCTTTACCGAATCTCTAGTTGAAAGTGAATTATTCGGTCATGAAAAAGGGGCTTTTACCGGTGCCATTAATAGTCGTGTCGGATGGTTTGAAGCAGCACACAATGGCACACTGTTTTTAGATGAAATTGGTGATTTATCTTTGTCTATGCAGGTTAAATTGCTGCGCGTTTTACAAGAACGTGAGATCGTGCGTGTCGGTTCACTCAAACCCATTCCGATCAATGTCCGAATTATCGCAGCGACCAATGTAGATTTAGAGCATGCCGTACAGGACGGACGTTTCAGGGAAGATTTATTCTATCGTTTGCATGTCGCATTACTCCGTATACCACGTTTAGCAGAACGGCGTGCTGACATTCTGCCCTTAGTCAAACACTTCATACAAGTCTATCAAACCAATCCCCATGAGACGCCTTTGCGCTTGAGTCAATTGGCACTCAAAAAGCTCAGCTTACATAGCTGGCCGGGTAATATTCGTGAGTTGGAAAATACGATTCAGCATGCGATTTTAGTCAGTCAAAATGGTGTGATTGAACCTGAAGATATTAGCTTTTCCAGTATCCAAACTGCGTCATATGCTTCTCGAATAGAACCGTTTAATATACATAAGGCCACTTCAGCACTGAGCAATATTCAAAATATTCAAAATATTCAGGATGCGGGACAGCTTTTAGAACAGACTTTTTTACAGATTTTCCAAGCTGCCGATCAGCTCAAGCAAGACAATATTAATGAACTGATTGAGGAGAAATTTATCCGCAGTGCTTATCAACACTGCCAATACAATCAAGTGCATACTGCTCGTTTGCTCGGTGTGACCCGTAATGTGATACGCACACGTTTAATTAAATATGGTTTGTTATAAATAGGCCCTATTTAATTCAAAGATAATAATCGTTCAGACAACCATTATTAATAATCAAAAATAATTATTAAATAACAGTCTTGTTATTCAGAATAAATATTTAACATATAAAAAACCTCGATAAATATCGAGGTTTTTTATTTAAATAATTATTTTTATTTGATTTATTCCACCGGATTACGCTTCCATGCCGTAAAATATTTTTCCAGGCCAATAAGCAAATAGTTAAAGGCTAAACCCACTAAAGTAATGACCAAAATACCCACGAACATCTGTGGTATTTCAAAGCTAAATTGCGAGTAAATAATCAAATAGCCCAAACCGGCTTTGGCACCAAACATTTCAACCGCCACCAATGCCAAAATAGAGATCGCCCCGGCCAAACGGATACCGACAAAAATCGTGGGTACAGATGCCGGTAAAATGACTTTTCGGAACAACTGATAAGGTTTCAACCCCATGGTACGTGCAGATTTAATCAATAAAGGATCAACGGTTTGTACGCCAGTAATGGTGTTCAATAAAATGGGCCACGTGCAAGCATAGACCAACAGGCTAATTTTAGAAGTTTCACCAATGCCAAGAAATAAAATAAACAAAGGCATTAATGCCAAAGCCGTGGTATTTCGGAACAGTTCTAACAAAGGGTTTAGGGTTTCTGCAACCAATTTATACCAACCAATTACTAGCCCCAATGGAATAGCAATGGCTAAGGCCAACAAAAAGCCAATAATCGAACGCTGAATACTGGCAAAGAAATGTATACCCAATTGACCGCTTTGATAAAGCTGCCAAGTGGTTTCAAGAACGACAGACAAAGGCGGTAAAAAGGCTGGGTTAACAATTCCGCTACGTGGCAAAACCTCCCAAAGCAGAAAAAATACCACAATGGCAATTGTGCGCTTAAACACAGTATTGAGCCAAGTAAATTGGAATCGCGGTTTTATAGGACTATAACTTTGCGAATAACTGATCGCTTGTTTTGTTGATGACATGAGTGAATCCTCTGAATATTTTAGTTATGGGCAAGCTGTTTATCTTTTTCGAGCGCTTGCGCTTTGATGACTTCTTCACTGAGCAATGACCAAATTTTGTGGCGGATTCTGCCGTATTCAGGCAGTGAACGTACATCTTCACTTGCACTACGTAAGCTTTGTGGGATTTCAATCACTTCTTTAATCCGACCCGGCCTTGAGGTCATAATCGCCACACGCTGACTCAGATAAATCGCTTCATCAATACTGTGGGTAATAAAGACAATGGTCTTTTTCGAGCTTTTCCAAATATTGATCAGTTCACCTTGTAAGGTTTCACGGGTCTGTGCATCTAACGCAGCAAAAGGCTCATCCATCAATAAAATTTCCGGTTCATAGGCCAAACTGCGGGCAATCGCAACACGCTGTTTCATCCCTCCCGAAAGTTCATTGGGATAATGCTTTTCAAAGCCGCTCAAACCAACTAATTTGAGATAATACTCGGCCTTTTCACGGCGCTCTTTTTTAGCCACGCCTTTGGCTTCTAAACCAAATTCAATATTTTCTAATGCGTTCAACCACGGATAGAGTGCATATTGTTGAAACACAATGCCACGGTCTAAACCGGGCTGAGTGATTTGCTTACCACTGAGTAAAATTTGCCCAGATGATGGCTTAGTCAAGCCTGCAATCAAGTCCAGTAGCGTCGATTTACCACAGCCACTTGGCCCGACTATAGACACAAATTCACCTTGGCGAATATCTAAGGTGACATTTTCCACGGCGATAAATTCAGGTTTATAGTTTTTACTGCTGCTATGGTTTTGTGCAGGAAATACCTTACGCACATGATCTAAATGTAATGCACTGCTCATGCTTATATTCCTTTTAATTGCTGTGTGGTCGCATAGGGATTAAATTCATTGCTATAGATGCGACTCACATCAATTTGATTTGGTTTTAATTTATGTTCTTGTTCTAAGGCTTTGACCCAGGGTGCGAAGTCCTGATCTTTTTGCACCCCCCCGATTTCATGCACCCCAGTTCCAGTGTAATAAGGGACCAATACGGTATTTTCATTGCGTTGGCGCTTTTCAATAATGTTTTCCATACGAGCAATGATTTGTTGCTTCGGCGTACGATGCAGCCATTCTTGGGCTTGAGCAACACCACTCACAAACGTTCGTGCGACTTCAGGGTTTTGCTGAATAAAGTCGCCACGCATTGAATAACTGCCTGCGGTAAATGGCCCATACAGATCAATGTCTTTAAAAATACTGCGGACCCCACCTGTCTTTAAAGCACGTTTTTCTAAGATGCCGGAGAATACGGCAATATCAATTTGCCCGTTACGCAGCGCTTGTTCAGAGCTCACAGGCGGTAACATAATCAGTTCGACTTGACGAATTTCTTGTTCAGTTAGCCCATGTCGTGCCAAATAGTCTTTCACTACAAAGTCGTAATGCGCACCATAGGCATTTACCGCAACTTTTTTACCGATAAAATCACGAGCACTACGAATCGGACTATTTTCCAATACATAAAATCCGACATTTTGCTCGGCATCGCTGCCGTAGGATGCCACGACCGGTACAACATCCAGACCTGCAGCAATCACTTTCACCACAGCACCATTAAACGCTCCGGCAAAATCCACATCCCCTGCAACCAAGGTCAATAAATCTTGCGGACCACCTTGAACTGAACCGACGTAACTTAATTTAATATCGCCGAGATACCCTAAATCTTGTGCCAATTCAGGTAAGGATACGAGGCCTGGATAGCTTTGATAACGTAATTCATGCACTGCTGCATACTGTTCAACATGTGGGCTGCTACAACCCACCATGACAGTGCTACCGATTAATGTGCCAAGTAAAAGATTGCGCCATAATTTTGGAAATTTATTCATTTTTATGTACTCCTATCTCGCCTGCTGCCACGCCAAAACTTTGCGTTCGATCCATGTCAGAATGCTGTTTAACAACACGCCCACCGCACCAATCAACAACATGCCAAAAATAATCAGTTCAACATCAAATGCCTGTCGCCCCTGAATCACGATGTTGCCCAACCCATTGCCATAATTTGCCAGTAAAAATTCAGAGCCAATGGTGGCAAGCCAAGCGAAAATCAGCCCAAGTTGTAGGCCAACAAATATCTGTGCCGATGCACCGGGTAAAATCAACTTACGGAACGCGAACAGTCGAGGAAATTGATAGACTGCGGCAACTTCGCGATATTTATGTGAAATGCTGCTAACGCCCTCGAAGGTATGTAGTGCTACTGGATAAAACACAGATAAAGTAATAAAAAGAATTTTTGCGCCGTGACCTTGCCCTAAAAAGGTCGAAATCAATGGCAGCCATGCAAATAATGAAATTTGACGTAGTACATGAAAACTCGGTGCCATTAACCAATTCGATAGACGTGAGCTGGCAATTAAAATACCGAATAACACGCCTGCCACTGCCCCTATGCCATAGCCGATAAAGTTACGGGCTAAACTTTCAGTTAAGCCATCAATAAAGCTCGGCTGTTGTAACACCGCAACGGCTTTTTGCAGCACCAATAAGGGAGATGGAATCAATTTGGCATCAATCCAGTTTTGCTGTGAAGCCACCGCCCAAAGCGCAATAAAAACCACTGGTAAAAGCACTGCTTTGAGCGTTTTTTGCAGGATTCGCACTGCATTTCGATTGAAAGAAACAGTATGACTCATAGCTGTACTCCTACTCGAGTTGCATGAAAGCGTGCGGTTTTTTCGAGCCAAGCAAATACCGTATCCAACACATAGCCCGTTATGCCGATCAAAATAATGGCCATGAAAATCAAATCCATCTGCATCAATTGACGTCCCCAAACCATGAGGTAGCCAATACCTTCACTACTTGCTAATAACTCGACGAACACCAGTGCCAACCACGCTTGCATAATGCCTTGACGTAAACCACTAATCACACTTGGTAATGCCGCAGGCAGAATGACATTTTTCAATTTCTGCCAGTTGCTGTATTGGTATACATCTGCCACTTCCATCAAGCTATGTGGCACTTGAGTAATACCTTTATAAGTTGCAATCAGCAGCGGTGGTAATACCGCTAAAGAAATCGCTGCAATTTTTAAAGCTTCATCTATACCCAAGAAAATCATCAGTAGCGGAATCCAGCCGACAATTGGAAATTGTGCAATCAAATTGACGGTTGGAAAGACATAATCTCGACTGCGTTTTGCCAATCCCAACACCGTTCCAAGCAGTACACCCACACTGGCACCAATCAGTACGCTCCATAAAATACGCTTGGCACTGACCGCAAAATGAAAGCCTAACTCACCGCTTTGCCACAGCTCAGCAGTGCTTTGCCATACCAAACTTGGCGCAGGTAAAATTTGTTCAGGTAACCACTGCTTTAAAGTTGCGACATACCATAGGCCGAGAAAAAGAACCGGCAACAGGAATCCACACGCCACTTGCAAAGTTAGTTTTAAATAGCTCTTCAAAAAATCAAAAACACTTCGGTCACTTTGCAAGGGAACCGAATGTGCAGATACATCCGTTAGGCTCATAATTCTTGTCCTTTTACGCTTTGTTCTGTTACATCAGGTTTTAAAAATTGAATAAATGCCTGATCTCTGCTGATCAAAATAATCAGACCAATAAACGCCAGTCCGATCGGGAAAAATAAATTTTGTAGTCCAACACTGGCACCAAATACAGCACCAATCACCCCACCCACCATGCCACCAGATGGGCCGACCAAAGCCAAAATTGGTGAAATTTTTGCCATTGCGGTTTGCTCACCGACACGGGCAAAAGACATAAAATTAGCAATGTGCAACATGCCTAAACCCAACCCCAACATCACCGATGCTGGCCACATCAACAGCGTGGTATGGGTTAATGCTAAAAGCAGTAATGCTGCTGCCATCAAGCTCAGCCCAATCACATAAAATTTCTGGTAGCCCATCAGCTCAGCCAAACCGCCCATGCTAAACAGTGAACCGACAAAGACGATGCCTTGTACGGTTAATAGCATCACCGCCACTGGCTCGGATAAGGCAAAGCTTTGAATTGCAATCACCACAATAAAAAAGCCAAAATAGTTATTTGCAAGACTGCTTAAAAATTCCAAGGTACAGATCACCCGCAGTGAGGTATGGGTTTTGATCAAGCTCAAGGGTGCAATCACATCGCGCCATTGAAATGACGAAGCGTTGCTGGCATTTTGATGGCCACGTTGAAAGCACCAAGGCGCAAACACTAAGGTTGCTAAAAACAAGGCCGACACCACATAAAAACTTCCGCCATAACCAAAATGCTCAATCAACAGCACACTTAAAGCGGGTGCAATGAGAAAAAAACCCATCATGTGCGAACCGCGAAACCAACCTGCGCGTGCAGGACCCAAACGTTTCAGATTGCTCAAAAACACGGTATTGATGGACACGAAACGCATGGGCAATACAAAGCTCACCAACGCAGTCACCGCCAATAAATACCAAGCACTGCTGTGTAATGGGGTTAAGCTATAAAGCAATGCGCCAAATAAACTTCCTAAGCTAAACACTTTGAGTGAACCAAAACGCTGGACTAACACGCCAATCGGTAAAGCCATCAGTAAAATGCCGATGTTTTGCGCTGCGGAAATCAATCCGAGTTGCAATTCGCTGGCTTCTAAATGCACGGCATACAATGAAATCAACACGCGTGCCACACCAACGCCCAGCCCTGCCAAGATCGTCAGCAGCACGAAACTGCTCATAAATTTGGTGGTTAAAGGGCTGGCAACAACATTACTGTCAATGGGGTTCATGCTCATGGTCTGCGTTACTTCGGCTGACCTTGGCTGTTAAATTGACGCCAGTAACCTTCAAGATTTAACTCTTTTAATGCATTGTTCAGATACTTCGGCTCGTACCATGTTTTAGTGTCAACATCACGGCGAATTAAACGCGCGTCTTTGGCAATTTTTAAGGCACTGTCAATTTGCGAACGATGGAATTCATCCAGTAATGGCGTGGTACGGTCTTTTAAGTTCCAGCCATCCCATGTTTTTTGATAATCAACCAATGGGATACCGCTTTGTGCCCATAATTTATATTGCGCACTACGATTGGCTTCTTGTGAACTCCATTGAGCTTGTTTGATTAAGGTGGTGACAACACGCTGAACCACGTCTGGATATTGCTTTTCAAAACTTTCGGTTACCCAAAAATGTGCAATCGGTGCAACTTTTGGATCTTTGATTTCCAGTAAAGTTTTAGCGACTCCACGCGCTTGTAAGCTAAATGGCGATGTAATCGTCGCATCAATATCACCTGTGGCTAAAGCAGTACGGGCAGAGTAAGCATCTTGTGAAATTACGCGTAAATCACGCTCAGTAAAGCCATATTTTGCCAATACACGGTTAAATACAATTTGGCCATTGGTACCTTTAAATACCGAGAATTTTTTGCCTTTCAGATCCGCAAATGATTTGGCATTTGAACCTGCTGGTACCACCACATAGGTCGGGCCAAAACGACCAGTGGAGAACAGCACTTTGGTTTTTAAACCTGTTGAACGGCCCACCAATGATGGTAAGTCTCCATGTAAAGCAAAATCGACTTTACCATTGGCTAAAGCTTCATTGGTTGCTGGACCAGCGCCAGGGAAAAACAACCAATTGACTTTAATGCCATCTTTTTTAAATTCTTGCTCGAGCACTCCACGTAAATGTGCCGTTGCAACAAAGCTCCCGCCAACTTTCGGTTTACCACCTTCACCTGCAGCTGAAACTGAGATGCGGATTTCTTTCGGGTTAGCCGCGTGTAATTGCACACTTAAACCCAGTGCAGAAAGTGCCAAGAAAGTTGCTGCAATTTTTTTTGAAAAAATGTTCATTTTTAATCGTCCTATATATTTAAATCATTGAATTAGAATGTGTATTGAAGCTGCGCTTGCAGTTCGTTGGTGTCTTTTTGATTCGCTGTTTCCACATCAAATAGATAGTGATTCAGCTGTAATTGGAATTTGGTGGTTTGCGCAAAAAACAGGTTTAAGCCCAATGAGTGAATGTCATATTCACCAATACGACCACTGGCTGTATCTAAATAATTGGCAAGATTTTTATTTGGATTAAAGCGATCAAATCGGTAATAGCCCTGCACCGACTTCGGCCAAAAGTCATCAAATTTGGCATTCGATTTAATACTGTTATAAAACTGATCGCCTAAGGTATAGAACGCAGTAAAGGTATGCCCTTCAGCTTTGGCTTCTTTAATAGCCCGTGCTGTGACATCGACATAATCGGTCTTGCCTTGCACGTATTCATAGGTGGCACCAAACGGTGCGTGGTTGTAATACAAATCAAAGCCTAAACGATCGCGTTTTGCCGAGTTGTCGCTAATACCCGCGGTATTTAACTTAGATTCACCTTTGATGTACGAAGCACCAAATTTCAGCTCACGGAAAATGCTGGCGTAGTCCACAGGCAAGGTAAATGCAACACGCCCGATATAATCTTTGCCATTGTTATCATCGGCTTTATTGCTAGCATTACCGTTGGTCACACCCAAGGCATATTCGAACAAAGGCGCACGATAGTTCGATCCATAATCAACAAACGGTTTCACATCACCACGAACAATGAACCCATTCTGACGGTTAAATAAACCTAAATAAGTGGATGCAGAAGCGGTACTAATCGTCGGTCGTAAATCTTCAGGTGATTGAACATCCAGACCAAAAGGCAATAGTTGTTGACCTAAAGTAAAGTTCAGTTTTGCCGTTTCAGGCCCCGCATTGGTGGCCAAGGCGTTATAACGCACGAAAGCATCTAACAGATTAAAGTTACTGTTATTGGTGCCATCATTACGTTTGCCATAACCAAAAGACAATTGGTAATCGAGGTTCTTGCCCTCGTTATAGTCACGGAATAAATTACCGCGCACCCCAATCAAAGCCGTCCCAATATCAAAGGTTGATTTGGTGGCACCAATCACACCTGTATCATCCACGGCATTCGCACGTAACTGCACGGTGCCATACAAGTTGGTATCACGCGTTGATTTGGTGGTTTGACGTTCATACTGACGCGATTGATCATATTTATAATTTTCAATATCAGCACGTAAACCATCAATATCTTCAGAAGTTGCAGCGGTCACCTCCGCTGCTTGCTCCTCACCTGCAACATCCGCGCTCAGGGTTGCATCCGCAGTGTTCACTTCACTGTGCTTTTGTTTCGGTGACGCGGACTCAACCGTATTTAGGCGTTGCTGTAAGCTTTCTATTTGTTGCTTTAAAACACTTAATTCTTGCTGTAGCGCATTATCTGCGGCAAAGCTCAGTTGGCTGCTGGTTGCTAGAATCAGTCCAACAGCAACCGTTAAGGTGGTTCTTTTCATACTCTCAATTCACTTTTATATTTCCCAAAGCGCAAAGCGCCCCACCCCCATAGCAATTGCCTGGAGTGAATGTACTGCGTGGGTTTTAAATTAGATGTCCTCAGTCACTTCAGCTTTATTCAAATTTGTATTGCTGCTGTGCTGAGACAGACGGCGGAAATTAAGCGCGCATCATCGCTGGTGTCATCATGCAACAACACAGCTGCGCGACACGAAGTGAATTAAGCGGTAGATACGATAAAATGCTCATAAAAATTTCCATAGGGTGAGTGTTTTCATTCACTTTAATAGAGCAACATCCATGCCAATTAATTAAGTTATTGTTTTTGTTATATTTATTTAATTAAACTCAATAAATTCTGTTGCTTTTAATACGCTGATGCTGTTGAATTTCTAACACTTGCTTATTTAAATTCAGCTAATATTTCACTGTTGATATCATTTTTAGTGCAATAGATTCATCTTTACCCTTGCCACTTTTCCTTTTCATTCAGACATAAAAAAAGCCTACAAATGTAGGCTTTTTACTGTGCTTTGTACCGATTATTGACCAAATTTGGTCGCCATCGCAGTTAATTTTTGATAGCCCGTTGGCAATAAACGTTGAATCAAATCTATCGCTTTTGCGTCATTACCAATGAGTAAACGACGCTTGTCTTTTTGCACAGCCTCAATAATTTGACGCGCAGCTTCTTCTGGTGGGCAACGCAGGAATTTATTAAATGACTGTGCAGATTTTTGTGGATTCATGCCCAAACTTTTCATGCTGTCATTCATTTTGGCCGCATTGGCAATATTGGTACGAATACCGCCCGGATGTACGCACAGTGCGCTCACTCCGCAGTTCTCAATATCTAATTCTTGGCGTAGTGACTCGGTAAAACCACGTACTGCAAATTTCGTTGCATTATATGCAGACTGTGTTGGCTGAGCTGTTAAACCAAATAGACTCGAAATATTGATGATATGCCCTTCACCGCTTTGTTTAATATACGGTAGGAATTCTTTAGTGCCGTACACCACACCCCAGAAGTTAATATTTACAATCCATTCAAGCTCATCATAGCTTGCACCTTCAACGGTGGAACCTAAAGCTACACCCGCATTGTTAAAAATCATATTGACCGAGCCATGATCTTGAACTGTTTTTGCTGCCCAAGCTTTCATTGCTGCAAGATCTGCAACGTCAAGCTTTTGAGTGGTCACACGTACATTATGCGCTTTGACCAATTCAACCGTGGCTGCAAGCCCCTGTTCATTCACATCACTCAGTGATAAATGACAACCTTGTTTAGCCAATAAAACAGCAAGCTGTTGACCGATACCTGAACCTGCACCTGTAATGGCAGCCACTTTATTTTTGAAGTTTTTCATTGTGATTCCTTATTCCTTTTATGCTGCCCATTACGCCACTGCTGTGGTTAAAAACGTAATGATGTGCAGTGCTTGGCATTAATATAGTTTTGACAATACATATTGTCAATGTCATCTTGGGACGTACGATGTGTGACATTGACCTCGGCTTAAACATAGGTTTAAGCTAATTTTATTGCTAAAATACCCCTAAATTCTGACTCATTTCAGCGTATATTTTCATGACAGATGCAAACAACCAAACAGAACAACAACAGGCAAAAAATGTGAAAGAGCGCCAATTTAAAGGGCTTTCGCTGAGTGAACGCAAACAAGCGCGCCGTGAAAAGCTGATTGAAGCCGGAATTGAAACCTACGGCAGCCAAGGATTTTTTTCTGTCACCGTGAAAGATATTTGTCAGGAAGCCAAACTGACTGAACGCTATTTTTATGAATCTTTTAAAAAGAGTGAACAACTGTTTCAAACCATTTTTTTAAAACTGATTGATGAATTACAACAAAACGTTATGCAAGCCATTATGCAGGCGTCGACTGATCCAAAAAAAATGATTGAAGCAGGTCTGAGTGCATTACTCATTACACTCAAAGAAAATCCGCGTATGGCACGGATTATTTATATTGATGCCATGTTGGTTCAAGAACTACATAATCAAGCCACCATCCATGAAACCATGTCACGTTTTGACCGTATGATTCATGCTTTTGTCATGCTCATGATGCCAAATATTGACCGCTCTGAGCGTGAAATTTCGATGATTGCGACTGGTTTAAATGGCTATGTGACGCAAATTGCGATTCGTTGGGTCATGAGTGAATACAAACAACCGATGAAAGAAGTCCTATCATCATGTAGTGCGGTCTTTTTGGCTTTACTCGAATCCTTTTCTGAAAAAACAGCACAGCCATCGAAAAATACGCCTAAAAAATAAAGTTTTTGACTTTATTACGGGGCAATTACAATTTTCTTTTTAAAATTTTAAATGACAATAAAATGAAGCAAAGCCTGATGCTGCGAAATGTTCAGGCTTTAAATTGTCACAATTTCTTTCTAAAGCCAGATGAAAGATTCTTTTTGCAATGATACTGTCATAATTAATCTTTGTAATAAGCCTGTCATAAATATAAAACGGTCCACCGTTTGCATGAAATAGGGTATTGCGCTGTGAAAGATGACTATATTTTAATCGTCGATGACGAACTCCCAATTCGGGAAATGATTCACACTTCGCTAGATATGGCAGGTTTTCAATGCCAACAAGCTGAAGATGCGAAACAAGCACATCAAATGATTGTGGACCAACGCCCTGCATTGGTTCTACTCGATTGGATGATGCCGGGTGGCGTGAGTGGTGTCGACCTTTGCCGCCGCTTAAAACGTGATGAAACCCTTTCTGAAATTCCTGTCATTATGTTGACGGCTCGTGGAGAAGAAGACCATAAAGTGCAAGGTCTCGATGCGGGTGCTGACGACTACATGACCAAACCATTTTCTACACGTGAATTGGTTTCTCGCATTAAAGCCGTGCTGCGTCGCTCCAATGCACTGGGTGGAGAAAAAACCATTGATGCCAATGGTTTAGTACTTGATCCTGTGAGCCAACGTGTCAGCTTTGGTGATACCATTTTAGAAATGGGACCAACCGAATACCGTTTACTGGCATTTTTCATGACCCATCCTGAACGTGCCTATACGCGCGCGCAATTACTTGATCAAGTTTGGGGCGGAAACGTGTATATTGAAGACCGTACCATTGATGTGCATATTCGTCGCTTACGTAAAGTATTGGAACCCTTCCAAGCCGACCGTTATGTACAAACTGTTCGAGGTACAGGCTACCGTTTCTCGACCCGTGCAGATGCTGTGATGGGTTAATTTTCTAGGTCTTTAATTTTTTATGTACGAACCGTATCCCGTCCCTGAACTTGCCAGTGAACATAAAAGGTTCCGCTACAGCAGTTTATGGACCTTTGCCAAGCAGGATTTAAGACTGTTAGCGTTTTTCCTGCTCATTGCTGCCTGTATTGGCTTTGGGATTGGATATTTATGGATCTGCATTTTAATTGCCTTTGCGGTCTTTTTTGCCTTACAACTCCGTTCCTTGTACTTGGTCAATGAGTGGATTTCGAACCGCCCCTATGATGTTCCGCCCAACCTCGACGGAATTTGGGGTGCGCTGCTGTTTAATGTGTACCGTGCCCAGCGCCAAGAGCGGATTGTTCAAGCTGAAATGGTCGGTTTAATTGATCGTGCTCAATCATCTTTAGTGGCGCTCGCGGAAGCCGTGGTTTTAATAGATGAACTCCACCAAATTGAATGGTGGAATCCAGCTGCGGAAAAATTACTCGGTATTCAACAGCTCGATCATGGCCGTAACATCCTAAGTATTTTGCGTCAGCCAAGTTTTATCGAATATTTCACCAATATTGACCTCGCACCTGATGGTTTAAAAATGAAATCATCTGTTTTAGAAGATCATTATGTGCAAGTCAAACTCACGCGTTTTGGACGTGAAAGCCGATTGTTGGTGGCCTATGATGTCACCCGCATGCACAATCTCGAACAGATGCGTAAAGACTTTGTCGATAATATTTCACATGAACTGCGTACACCGCTAACCGTACTCAGTGGTTATATTGAAACCTTTACCGACCAAGAAGATCTTAATCCACGCTGGAAACGCGCATTTGATCAGATGCAATCACAAACGCGCCGTATGAATGCCTTGGTAAATGATTTATTACTGTTGTCTCGTTTAGAAAATGACAAAAAAGTTGCTAAAAATCAGATTATTGAAATGCCAAGCCTAATGAATCAATTATATGACGATGCCCATGCTTACAATGTCGATTATGGCCATACGCTAAATCTTGAAATTGATAGCCACTGCGATTTAATCGGTTCTGACACGGAATTGGCCAGTGCATTTAGCAACTTGATCACCAATGCCATTAAATACACCCCTAAAGGCGGCACAGTCACCATCGGCTGGCATGATGATGGTACACATGGTTATTTTACCGTTGAAGATACGGGTATCGGTATTGATCCAAAACATTTACCAAGACTGACTGAACGTTTTTATCGTGTTGATAGCGCACGAAGCCGCCAAACGGGTGGTACGGGCCTCGGTTTAGCCATCGTGAAACATGTATTAATGCAACATCAAGCCTACTTAGAAATTGAATCGAAAGAAAATCGTGGTTCAATTTTTAAAGTGGTCTTTCCAAAAGAACGCCTCTACCACGTCAGTTAAGTCGTGTTGCTTTCAACGCAAAACCTTGTTCAAGCTCCTGTTCCTGCTGGTGAGCACGAACAAAAGCGTCTCGGCTTTGCATACGTTGAATAAAATTCAGTATTTGCGGGTAACTACCAGAGGTTCTTGACATCAATGCCTGCAAAGGAAAGGTCATTTGAATGTCAGCAAAGCTAAATGGCCCAGCAAAATATTCATGTTCAGCTAAATAATTTTCAATAAATTGAATATGATCTTTTAGCCGCGGACGGACAAAATTATTCTTCACCCCTTCACAGATTCGGTTGGCTATAGGTTTAATAATCCAAGGGACATGGCGCGGCACATTGGTCATCACCAATTGCATCACCAATAGTGGCATTAAAGACCCTTCCGCATAATGCATCCAGTAGCGATATTGCTGCTTCGATTGCTGAGTCTTCGGCGCAAAATAATCATGTCGATCATACTGTTCTTGCAAGTATTCTAATATAGCTGCGGATTCTGCCAAGACCAACCCATCATCCGTTAAGATCGGTGCCTTGCCTAAAGGGTGAATTGCCTTGAGCTCAGGTGGTGCGGATAAATTTGGCATGCGTGGATAAAACTTAATTTGATAATCCAAACCCAATTCTTGCATCGCCCATAGAATCCGAAAGGAACGAGATTTTTCTAAATGGTGTAGAACACGCATATATTGAACTCCAGTAGAATGAAGGAATATTTTTATCTGGCAGGTTTTATTCTTATTTTAAAATTGGTCTGTTGAAGTGCAGCCATAGAAATCAAAACTGCATCACAAACACATAGAATCTAAAATCCCAAGCTACACATCAAATACAAGTTTTTCATTATGGATTTTGTTTAAATCAGTGTGGTTTTAATCTCAACACTACGCAATAACGTTTTAGTCACTGGGGTTTTTTCACAAATTGCGAGGACTTTCTGCTCGAGTTCAGCATCAAGTGCTGTTTGGAAATGTACGCGGCGTTCAATCCACTCAACACCTTCACGGTTGGCACAAAAATCCGCTTCAACACTAAACTCACCTAAAGTAATCTGCTTATGTGCAGCATACATTCTTAAGGTAATCATGGTGCAGGAAATAAGGGATGCACACAATAAATCGTACGGTGCAGGACCAAGGTCACCACCACCAAAGGATTCAGGTTTATCGGTCACCAGTTGATGCTGTCCAGTTTGAATATCCCCAGCCCATGCAGCTTCTCGGGTGATTACTTTTGCTGTTGCGATCAAACCCATTTTTTATTTTCCTCTCAAAATATATCGATGCTTAAGATCAGCACCGATATATGTATGCTAATTTTCAGAAAGTGATCTTTTACTTTTAATATTTGTCTTAACGTGAAGCACGCATTTTGTCAGGAAATGCAGGGGCTTCTAGTCTTGGCCCTTCATAATCAGGAATAGAACCGAAACGCTCATCCTGATTTATCCATTGCTCACGCGCTAAATTAAGCTCTTCTTGCGTACGCCCAACAAAGTTCCACCAAAGTAAAATTGGCGATTCAAATGGTTCACCACCCAGCAATAAAACCCGACTACCTGCATGCACATCAATTTTAACTTGTTTTAAACCGGGTTCTAACACCACCATATTGTCTTCATTCAACTCATGCCCATTGACTGTGGCTGTCCCCTCTAAGGCCATAAAGCCGTATTCAAATTTAGGGTTCAAAGGTAGCGTAGCACTGGTGCTGTCTTGCGCAGATAAATCGACTCCAAGCAATTCACTATGCACCTGCACAGGAGAACGTGTCGCCAAGAACTCGCCCACCAATACCGTAAATTCAATGCCATCTTGGCTAAGCACAGGCAATTCGGGGTAATGGTCAAAGCGCGGTGCCATATTGATTTTATCATCAGGTAAGGCAATCCAAAGCTGTGCTGCATGCATTTGTGTTTCAGTATCTGGCGCGACTTCGGTATGTGAAATGCCATAACCAGCCGTCATCAAATTCACTTGTTTAGGCTGAATAAGCTGATGCGTACCTAAACTATCGGTATGCATCATGGTGCCATCAATCATCCATGTGAAGGTTTGCAAACCAATATGTGGGTGCGGACCGACATCCAAACCATCACCTTGTGGAAAATGGACAGGACCCGCATGGTCTAAGAAGCACCATGCTCCAATCATCCTTTTATGTCGACTCGGCAAAGCACGCTTAATGACCGTCCCTTGACCAATTTCGGCACGACGTAACGGGAATTCTTGAATAAATTGATTGACGTATTTTTCACAATCGTCTGAATGAGATAATTCTGTGTAATTGGTGTTGGTCATATCACTACCCTAAATTTGGCTAAACCGTCATTTTCAAGCGGCTGTTGCTATACGTTTTTTACATTATATCTGCATATTTTTAATCATCTTCAGCTGTCATTAATACGCTGAATCACAGCAATAGGACAATAGCTAATTTGTTGCCTAATATGACATACCTATATATCGTCTCGTAGATTTTTTATGCACCTTGTATGATTAAAATCACTTGTGAAATTCATGTGAATTGTAAATATAAGTAACAGTATCCTCATGCACCAAAAATCCTTCCATTCTCATAAACAATCAAACCTTTGATATATTTTATTTTATTTTTTAGTAAAATTGAGATAGATTAACCGTGTTACATAAACTCACACAAGAGCGAATCCGAATTGACGGTAATCACGCATGATCAACGAGTACAAAAAAGAATCACGTGTGTTAATTAAAAAGGTACTGAAACAATCGTTTGTTCATGTGCCTGCTCAATTTCGCCAAGAGTTTTATCATTATCATCAGCCACAATTGTTTAAATTTTTCCTACAGGTCAATCTTGTCGCTCAATTGGCGTATATCTCATACGTTATAGCGGATTGGTTTATTCTCAGCGATGTTGGCTTCACTGCAATCATTTTAAAAAGCCTATATACCCTCTGCATGGCTTTGACGACGATTGCCATTTATAAGTTTAGTAAAAGTATTTTACTGTTTGATCTGATGCTCCCGATGTCGATCATTGGTGCAAGTATTTTGTGGTTTTGGCTGCTCAATCTGTCCAACAGTCCCGATGTCCCAATCTATTTATATGCCTCTTTGGTTTTTATTGTATTGGCCAATCTCTGTGTGCAAATTCGCTTTAAGGCAGTCTTGCTGATTTCTTTCTGTATAAGCTGCATTATGCTGTACGGTGCGTATGTTGCTGTTTCAGGTAATTTACATCAACTTAAACTATTTGCACTGATCTATACTCCAGTCCTGCTTTTTAGCTTATATATCAGCTGGAATTCGACACAAAAATCTCGAATTGTGTTTTTACATAGCAAATTAGATCAATTAAACCGTGAAGCTCTGAATATCATGGCACACACAGATGTATTGACTGGCCTTAATAATCGACGGCATTTTATTCAATTGGCCAATTACCATATTCATGGTCAGCTCAAACCGATACAACCCTTAACTTTACTGATGTTTGATGTCGATAAGTTTAAAAATATCAACGATCAATATGGGCACTTTATTGGTGATCATGTTTTACAACAGATTGCTGACATCAGCCGAAATGCGTTACGCAGCCAAGATATTATTGCTCGCTTTGGTGGTGAAGAATTTATCATCCTTTTACCGCGAACCACTCTGCATCAAGCTCAAGAAATTGCTGAAAGGCTCCGAAAAGCAATCGAATCATCTTATTTAAAACTTGAGACACAGCAAAAGCTTAAGTTTACCGTGTCGATTGGGATCGCTGAATTTGGACAAAAAAATCGTGATTTACACAACGTGATCCGCATGGCAGATCAAGCACTTTATCAAGCTAAGGCTTCGGGTAGGAACGCAATATCAATTTATAAAACAGCAAGTTAAAACACAATTTGTAACACTCTATTGCACTGTTTTTGATCATGTATTCCATAAAATACCTAGTTTCAGGTAGTTCATTTCGCCCAATTTTTATCCATAATTTTTGTAAGCTTTTAGCTATTGGAGAAAGGTCATGTCGGTTAATGTACGAATGAGTTCCCGGACTGATTCGTCTGCTCATGGGGACCATAAAAATCAGGCACATATGTTGAAATTGTCTGAATGTGATCTTGCAAATCGCGCTGAGATTGAACAAGCGCTTGCGGACCCTTATGCGCGTATCCCTAGCCAGTTTAAAAGTTATTTTTTAAAGCATCAGTATAGCCATCAACTGCCTTATCTCCGTCAAATCAACTACATCGCACAGATTACCTTTCTGCTGTATTTCTTTGCAGATATGTTAATTATTCCTGACATGCTTTTTTGGTCAGGTTTATCTCGTGTTGCCATGGTCCTTGCTTCATTAATCGTTTGTTTTTATTTTTTTAGAAGCAAAAAAGACATTCGACTCTTGGATATGATTCTTCCCATTTCAACTACATGTAGTACCGCAATTTGGATTGGCTTATTACTGGCATCCAATAGTCCCTTTGTCTCTTCTTATATCTATGCTGCTGCTATCTTTATTTTAATTGCCAATGTCAGCATACAAACTCAGTTTAAGCCTGCACTATATTGCTCAGGCATGATTACTGCGTTGGTCTATTTTGCTGTGGTAAAGTTGCTGGCTTGGCAGCAAGCATTAATCTTTGTGGTTGTTTCAATCCCTATTTGGATGATCAGCCTGCATATGAGTTGGAACAATACCCTCAATGCACGTCGACATTTTTTGCGGACGCTCTTAGACGATTGGAATATGCATACCTTGAAAAATTTGGCGCATACAGACGAATTAACGCAGCTTTATAACCGCCGTCAGTTTGTCCAAGTTGCAGAGCATCGTATTCATGAATGGCCGACGCCTGCGAGCACCTGTTTACTCATGTTTGATGTCGATCATTTTAAAAAGATCAATGATAATTATGGACATGATGTCGGGGACCAAGTGCTGCAATGCATTGCCGAAACGACACGTAAGGAAATGCGTCAAAAGGATGTATTGGCACGCTTTGGCGGTGAAGAATTTATTGTGCTTCTGTCAGAAACACAAATTCAAGATGCGATGTTAATTGCTGAACGAATTCGTTTAACACTTCAAAATCAATGTTTGCTAAATATCGCGAATCACCCTATTAAATTCACAGTTTCCATTGGTGTTTCACAGCTTAAATCACATAAACAAAATTTGAATGAACTGATTAAACAAGCTGATATTGCATTGTATCGTGCTAAAGAAAATGGGCGTAATCGTGTTGAGCGCTATGACCCAACAATGAAACCAGAAAATAAAGCCACTAAAGCGTGGAAGTCATTTAGCCATAAAACCAAAAGTGAATCAAAAATCGAAAATCAAAACGATCCATCATGGTCAATTGTATATAAATAAAATGTAGATAAAAAAAGAGCGCTGGTGCGCTCTTTTTTTATTGAACAAATCTCAACCAAAAAGTATATTTAAAAAATCAATAAATATTTGAATATTAAAAAATTAAGGGGAAAAGGTGAAAATTAAGCGTATATCAAAAATTGATAATTTTTCAATTTTTAAAAATTTTGATTGGAATACTCATCTATCCATAGCCAATCAACAGAATCAAACTTATGACTTTAAAGATATCAACATTTTCTATGGTCGAAATTATTCAGGAAAAACTAGCCTTTCTAAAATTATTCGGGCATTAGAAACCAAAAGAATATCGAGTAAATATGATAACCCTAATTTTGAAATTCAATTTCAAACAGGCAACCCAATTACCCAAGTAAATCTTTCAGAGTTCACTCACCCAATTCATGTTTACAACTCCGATTTCGTCAAAGAAAACTTAAAATTCATTCATGATGAAAATGCAAATATTGAATCTTTTTCTGTGACATTAGGTGGTGAAAATCAGCAGATTTTAGATAAAATTACACAGTTAGAAATCGAGCTTGGCTCAAATGAAGAAATTAGTAAATCTGGTATATATCTTGATATTCACAATAAAGATAATGAACTTAAAAGTGCTAAAACTGATCACCAAACTAAAGTACGTAACTTAGATAAAAACTTATCAGATAAAGCAACTCGTGGCTTAGAATCGATAAAATATCAACATGACCTTTTTGGTGAGATTAATTACAACATAACTAAGCTTAATAGCGATATCGCTGAAGCTAAAAAATCTAATTTTCAAGTTTTAACTGACGATCAAAAAGCAGAAAAACTAGCATTAATAAGACAAACTGAATTACCCTCTCCACCTGACATACCTAAATACACTTTAAACTTCTTGTCACTTGTTCAAGCAACTAATGAAACTTTAAAAACTGTTGTTAGCCTTAGTGGCAAAATTGACGAATTAACAAATAACCCTACACTAAACGCATGGGTACAAACAGGACATCAACTCCACCATAATCGAGACACTTGTGCATTTTGTAGTAACAAGATTTCAGAAGAAAGAGAACAATCTCTTAAACAACATTTCAATCAAGAATTTCAACTCCTTCAGAGCAGAATATCAAAAGGTATTCAGTTTCTAGATAATGATTTAAATAGTGAAATATTAAAATTCACTTTAGATCTTAATCTCTATTATCAACAATATTACTCTAAGCTATCAGCATTAAGCTCAAATCTACACTCTACTTTTAGTAAGCAAAAAGCATCACTTAAACAACTCAAAGTAGCACTCGAGCAGAAACTAGAGAACCCTTTTATAGAAGTAGAATCTATAAATCCGCAAGATTATTCTCTGGAAATAACAACTATTCTTAAGCAAATTTCTGATATTAGAGATAAGTGTATTCAATTAAATAGTGACTTAAAAAATCAACAAATAGAAGCTAAAAATGCATTGCGCCTCAACCACGTATATCATTTCTTACAGGATATTAATTACACACAACAAAATTTAGATATCGACCTATCTTTTCAAGCAATTGAACCATTAAAAACAGAACTCGAAACACTCAATTCTAGAAAAGCTACAATACTGTCAGACATTGAGATTGAAAAAGCGAAATTAAAATCTGAGGGTGAAGCATGTAGATGCATTAATGAAATTCTACAGCATGATTTTGGTCATCAATACTTGAGTCTTGAGCCTATTGAAACCGTTAGTACTAATGGGCAATCTATAAAATTTGAAATACAGCGACTTAAGAATGGAGTTAAAACTAAAGCTCACAATTTGAGTGAGGGCGAATGTAGTTTAATTTCTTTTTGCTATTTTTTGGCTAAAATCCAAGATGATTTAGATCAAGGTAATAAACCAATTATTTGGATTGATGATCCTATTAGTAGTTTAGATAGTAACCATATTTTCTTTATTTTTTCACTAATTGAAGAAAAAATAGTCGTCAATCAAAAATTTGGGCAACTGTTTATATCAACACATAATTTAGAGTTTTTAAAATACCTAAAACGGCTCAATGGCAAAAAATGGGGCAACATACAATTTTTCATTATTAAAAGAAACTTTGATTCCTCAGCTATAGTTCAAATGCCAAATTATATGAAAAACTATTTTTCAGAACTTAACTTCCTATTTCATCAACTACATCTGTGCGCAAGCGAAGAAAACATTAACGATCAAAACTATAATGTTTTTTATAACTTCCCCAATAATGCTAGAAAATTTTTGGAGCTATATTCTAACTTTCACTATCCCGATGGATTCTCTAACACAGATACTGAAAAGCTCAAATCTCTTTGGGGTGAACATTTAGTATTTACCTTTACAGATAGAATTAATAATGAATATTCGCACTTAGCAGGAATATTCGAAAGATCCTTTACTCCCTTAGAACAACCTGAGATGAATAAAGCTTCTTTTGCTATTTTAAAAAGAATTATTGCGTTAAATCCAAGACAATATGAAGGTTTCTTAAAAAGCATTGGAATCGAATCAACTGCTCTAGATCCACTTTACATAAAACTAACCACATAAAAAAAGAGCGCCGAAGCGCTCTTTTTTATTGAAATAATTAGGTTACCCTAAATAGCCTCAAGCATAGCCTTTGCCGTAATTTAGGCAAGAAACGTTGTTTCTTGAAAGCCCTAAATTACTCCCATTCAATCGTAGCTGGTGGTTTAGACGATACGTCATACACCACACGAGAAACGTCAGCAATTTCGTTCATGATACGAGTCGAAATTTTATCGACTAGATCATAAGGAAGGTGTGCGAAACGTGCAGTCATGAAGTCTACAGTTTCAACTGCGCGAAGTGCGATTACCCATGCATAACGACGGCCATCACCGACTACACCAACAGATTTAACGGGTTGGAATACCGCAAATGCTTGAGCAGTTTTGTCATACCAGCCACTTGCGCGAAGTTCTTGCATAAAGATGTCATCAGCAAGACGAAGAATATCTGCATATTCTTTTTTCACTTCGCCAAGGATACGCACACCAAGACCTGGGCCTGGGAATGGATGACGGTAAAGCATTTCAAATGGAAGACCTAAAGTTGTACCTAAACGGCGAACTTCGTCTTTAAACAAATCACGGATTGGCTCAACCAATTCAAAAGCTAAATCTTCTGGTAAACCACCCACGTTATGGTGTGATTTAATCACATGTGCCTTACCGTTTTTAGTTGCAGCAGATTCGATCACGTCTGGGTAAATCGTACCTTGAGCAAGGAAGTTTACGCCATCAAGTTTACGCGCTTCTTCAGCAAAGACTTCGATGAATTCACGACCAATGATTTTACGTTTTTTCTCAGGATCAACTTCGCCCGCAAGCGCAGTTAAGAAACGATTTTCAGCATCAGCACGAATTACACGGATACCCATGTTTTTCGCAAACATGTCCATCACTTGCTCGCCTTCGTTCAAACGAAGTAAACCGTTATCCACGAATACGCAAGTCAATTGATCGCCAATCGCTTTATGTAAAAGCGCAGCAACAACCGATGAATCCACACCACCTGAAAGACCCAAAAGAACTTTTTGATCGCCAATTTGCGCGCGAAGTTGTTCAACACGTAAATCGATAATGTTTTCTGAGTTCCAAAGGTTACGGCAACCGCAAATTCCGTGAACGAAGTTTGATAACAACTCAGCACCTTTCGCTGTGTGAGTCACTTCTGGATGGAATTGGATACCGTAGAAACGACGCGCTTCGTCAGACACCATTGCGAATGGGCAGCTTGGGGTACTTGCAGTTACTTGGAAACCTTCTGGAATCGCAGTTACTTTATCGCCGTGACTCATCCAAACTTTCAGTTTGTTTGCTGAATCTTCAAGGTCACCAATTAAAGCATCACGGACTTTAATATCAACTTCTGCATAACCAAATTCATGTACTGTACCTGGCTCTACTTTACCGCCAAGTTGTTCTGACATGGTTTGTAGACCATAGCAAATACCAAGTACTGGTACACCAAGTTCAAATACAACTTGTGGTGCGCGCGGACTACCTTCTTCATGAACACTTTCTGGACCACCTGAAAGGATGATCCCGTTTGGGTTAAATGCACGAATGTCTTCTTCAGACATATCAAATGCGTACATTTCTGAATAAACACCAGCTTCACGTACACGACGTGCAATAAGCTGACTATATTGAGAACCGAAATCCAAAATCAGGATACGGTCTTCAGTAATTTGGGTATTGGTAGTCATGGCAAACAACTATGCAGGCAACGAATATAAGCGCCGTATTCTAGCATTTTTCTCGGACTTTCGCACACTATTCGGACAGGGCCATAAATAATGATTTTTATTGCTTTTTTCACATCATAAAATGAGTCATTCAGAGACAGGCATCATCGGCTTTTTAAAATGATGCCTGCGGGGCCAATTTCACCTCAATACACTTTTATTCTGTCAGTTTTTCTATCTTGACCACTTCTACATCTGTCGGCTTGTAGCGGTGCGTATCAACTTCCCCTACCACACGCACTTTTTCCCCTGCTTGAATGCCTGCGTCTTTCCAAAGATCATTGTCAATTTCCAGCAAAATTAATCCAGTTCCGTCATCAAATTCATAATTTTCCTGATTCAAATGCTTAACCAAAGTCCCTGAAAGCGTGATTGCAGTTGCATCTGGCAAGCCTTTAATATCCGCGACTTGTACATGGCGTTCACTGGCTGCCTGAATAATAGCAAGATCATCTCCAGCCCAAAGCTGGGAACTGACGCAAACAGCGCTGGCAAATAACATGAGTGCGATTTTTTTATTCATTTTCATACCTGTTATGCAATGTTTTAGTATTCAATCTAAACAAAATTCTGTCCAGAGTTGAGTGAGTTTTTGTAACGTTTTCAAGCAAAAATAAAGCGGTTTCCAGTCAGGCTGAGAACCGCTTTATTGTATTGCTGTACTACGCGTCTTATTTTTTTTCGATCAAATGATCAAGACTAATTTTACCTGCACCATGTAACATTAAGAATAATAAGCCACCTGACATAGCTAAGTTTTTCATAAGGTTAATTGCATCCTTAGCACCATTATGGAAGATAAATGCTGTAATTAAGCTAAATACCGTTAAGCCCAATGCCGCAAAGCATGCTTGAAATCCAAAGAGTAAGGCTAAACCACCGCCAAGCTCAACCAAAATCGTCAAGGGAAGCAGCGCTGCTGGAACACCCATCGACTCCATATAACCTGCCGTTGCGCTATAACCTGTAATTTTTCCCCAGCCTGCCACTATAAAAATATAGGCCATTAAAATACGTGCAATGAGGCTGATCACGGCATTAACTTGTGGCTGTAGACTGAAATTTTTCACGATCACATTTGGATTAAACATAGTAAAACCTAATTTAATATTGCTCAGAAGATGTGCACAGCTTAGGTCGTTTCTTATTCTATTTAAATATGATTTTTTAAGATTCATCATTCTATTTATAGAACAAGCGCTTGGGAAATTAATTACGTTTTAATACTGACTTTGCCTATCGGGACTGATAGCATTTGGGCACTATTTCACGTATTAAAGCCCCATGGAACTGATTGATTTTATATTACATGTTGATGACCATTTACTCGAGTTTATAACCAATTATGGCGTATGGATATATGCAATTCTGTTTCTAATTATTTTTGTCGAAACGGGTCTAGTGGTCATGCCGTTTTTACCCGGTGATAGCTTACTTTTTGCAGCGGGTGCATTGGCAGCGTCTACAGGTGTCATGGATCCATGGGTTTTGGTCGTTTTACTCTTTATCGCAGCAGTATTAGGCGATACGTTGAATTACCATATTGGTAAATATATTGGTCCACGTGTATTTGAAATTGAATCTCGTTTTATTAACCGTCAGCATTTGGTAAATACACAAAAATTCTTTGAAAAACATGGTGGTAAAACCATTATTTTTGCACGTTTTATTCCATTCGCACGTACATTTGCACCCTTTGTCGCAGGTGCAGGCAGCATGAATTATAAGTTTTTCCTGACGTATAACATGATTGGGGCCATTTGTTGGGTAGGTTCGTTTATTGCCTTAGGTTACGTATTTGGCAACATGCCGATTGTCAAAGACAACTTTACCCACTTAATTTTCGGCATCATTATTATCAGTGTATTGCCGGGTATAATTGGCTTTATTCGTGCCAAACTTAAAAAATCATAAATGATACGTAGTAAATTGGTCTTAAGAAAAAAAGCGTAGAACCACAGGAAACATCCCTAAAATCAACATCAAGGCCGACCCTTTATATAAGAAATCGGCCTTAATTTTTTGCGTTTTCCCTGCCAAAATAACACGACCAAATGACATCCAAAATAGTGCCACAGGTAGCAAGACCATACTAAACACAGCAAATACACTAATGAAATTAAACGGGCTATCCCATGTTTCATATGGGAAAATTCCGGCAGCAAACAAGAGTGCTTTCGGGTTTTTTAAAGAGGCTAAAAACAGCTCACGTGGTTGAATCGAAGGATGTTTTTGATTGTACTGATACAGATGTGAGGTCTTCCATAAGTGAAAAGCCAACCACAGCACGTAAACAATACTTAGAAAATGTAAGATATGAATCAGGTTAGGCCAAACTGGTGTGCTTAAATGAATAATCAACGCCCAAATGTTAATGGCATAGAAATAACCCAACAGTTCTGCTGGAATCAGTTTAGTCGTTTGACTAATCCCTTTTTGATGTGCAGAGCTTGCCAATAATGCATTGGTTGGACCTGGGGTCATAAGCACCGCAATCATCGCCAATACAAAAAGCCAACTCTCAATCATAAAATTTGTTCAACCGTGTTAAAGCGCACACCTTAGCCGAAACTAATTTGCAAAAACAAGTACGCGAGAGGTCAGATCAAATGAATCTAGAATGAATCATCAAAAGAAATAGTAATGAGTTAAATTGCAATTTTTAATCTAGTCTAAATTTTTTATTTATTATTTTCAAAAGCTTATTATTTTTAAACTATGACATTTTGATGACCAGCGGATTTAAAAAAAATGCCAGCACACGCTTGGTCTACTGACATTTTTTATTACACTTTTCTCAGGAGGGAAAGTTATTTCCCGTCACGAATCACAGGATTTATTTTGTTTTGGTTGCAGAATTAGCTCTCACAATAATCGGGCAACCTTTAAATTTTGCAGCTTGAACAATGGCTTCTTGCTCACCTAAAACACGTGAAATTTCAGTACGTTTGGTATTTGATGACTGTCCCATATTGACTGAAATACTTGGACCAATTCCCCAACCACCGCGGCTACCCCAACCACCACCAAGACCAACACCGACACCCACGCCTGTACGTTTAGGCGTTTCTACACCATTTTCAATGTAGTCATGAATACGGTTATATTCGCTTTGAAGTTGCTGACAACTCAAAGACTGATACTGTGTCGGTGAAACATATGCAGGTTTAGGCGTGCTCGCACATGCGCCTAACAACACACTACCCAAAGCCACTAAACCAATTTGATATGTTTTCATAAATTTCTCGATACTACTTCTGCTCAATTTCATTGAACAATGATTGATAGGCTTGCGTCAATTTATGATCTGCAGCCAAATGAATTAATGGTAGATTTTTGTGATGCGATTCTTTCATCATTACTGAAGGAGGCAGCATATTGTCTAATACTGGTAAGCCTTCATCTTTGAGTTGCTGCACCACTTCACGTGGTAGTTTCGCTTGGGCTTGGAACTGATTGACCACAATACCTTCTATTTCAAGGTGGTCGTTATGATCGTCCTGCGTTTCTAGTACATTTTCAATTAAGGTTTGCAACGCACGTTTTGAAAAGACGTCACAATCAAAGGGAATCAACACACGATCAGCTGCGATCAGTGCAGATAAGGTAAAGAAATTGAACGCAGGTGGTGTATCAATAAAGACGCGATCATACTGAGCCGAAATCTGCTGCAAGGCATCACGTAATTTATAAATTTTATGTTTTGACTCTAAGGCATGTGCCAAAGCCCCCAAAGTTGGGCTGGCTGGAATCACATCAAGATTTTTAAATGGCGACTGATGCACATAACTTTCTAGACCTTTTGTACGATTTTTTAGAATCGAACCAATGGCGTTGCCCAATAAACCTTTACTTTGCTGTGTTCCAAGTACCTCATCAAAATAATTTTCAATGTTCGGTTCCAAGGCAGGTTTATCGGCAGAATATGTCGCATCATCCCCCAATAAGTACTGGCTTGAATTGGCTTGTGGATCGAGATCGATCACCAACGTTTTCAAGCCCTGATGTGCACTCATTGCTGCCAAATTGACAGTAATACTTGATTTACCAACGCCACCTTTTTGGTTAAACACCACACGTGTTCGCATTCAAAACCCTCTAATCTTTGTATTTTTCTATTCAGGCCTTGAAAATGGCCAATTGGATAAATGTTTATCCAAAAATTGGTTTGATTATAACCAATGTAATGATGAAAATAAGTGAAATTGCTGCAATAAATAAGCCAGCACGACGTTGCACCAACGATGCTGTATCTTCTTTCTTATAGGCTTTTGCCAAAGATGACAGCATGACCAAGAACAACACCACTTTGGCGTAGAACCACGGTTGCACCTCAAAATGTTTCATAAATAGCAATACCACACCTGTCAGCACCAATAGAGTCACTGTGGCATGTTGCAAGGCCGTAAAGAATTTACGCCCTGCTGGATTGGGTAAATTGCCCTGCGTACATTTAAACAAGGTTGAAGCGCGCGCCAGTATCACGAAAATAATCAGCGCAGCACCACACATATGAATAATTTTAATCAGTAAATGTGCATCCATACTCATTATTCCGCTTTCGGTGCATGTGCACATTCTGGACTTGAAGTATCTTGACCTTTCCACTCATCTGCTAAAAATGCATGAATCGCCAAAGCATGAATTTTCCCCGGACTAAGTAAATCACCTGCAGCTGCATAGACTTTTTGATGGCGCTGCACTAAGCGTAATCCAGCAAAAGCATCACTCACAATCACCGCTTTAAAATGTGACTCTTTACCCGGGAAATAGCCGCCATGACCTGCCGATTCATTAACCACTTCAAGATGTGTTGGCGCTAAAGTTTGTAGGCGCTCAATCAATTGCTGTTCCAAGCTCAAAATGGTTCTCCAAAATCAATAGACTTATCTTGCATTTAGTATAGCCTGTAATTGTGCAAGTTCCTGTGTCATTGTTGGTTATAAATCAGGATGATTCAGCTAAAAATAGGTCTTTTTCAGAAATTTGAACGAAATCCATCTTAAAAAACCATCAAATTGTTTTTATTTTATGCAAACGATACATAGATTTTCATAAATTGATTGACCAGAAAAATCCTTAATGTATTATACGTGGCTATGCGGGAATAGCTCAGTTGGTAGAGCATAACCTTGCCAAGGTTGGGGTCGGGAGTTCGAGTCTCCTTTCCCGCTCAAAATTTTTTCATTCGGTTTTTTATTTAAAAAATTGGATAGACTCCGCGGGAATAGCTCAGTTGGTAGAGCATAACCTTGCCAAGGTTGGGGTCGGGAGTTCGAGTCTCCTTTCCCGCTCCAAATTTTTTTCGATTCAGTTTTTTAGTAAAAAAACAGGATAGACTCCGCGGGAATAGCTCAGTTGGTAGAGCATAACCTTGCCAAGGTTGGGGTCGGGAGTTCGAGTCTCCTTTCCCGCTCCAAATTCAAAAAAGCCCTCATCGAAAGATGGGGGCTTTTTTTATGCCTTTACAAAATCCGAGCCAAAAAGTAATGCGCCACTCGATATGGCGCATTACTCTTAATCTATTTTAAATTAGTAAGTTACCCTTACATAGTCTCGATATTCTGGTTTCCAGAAATTTACTTCAATTGCATGTTGTAAAACCTCAACACTGACATTCGGTGCAACACCATCTTCAATTGCTGCAAGTGCCACTTTAATCGCGATTTTTTTCGAGATCTCCTGCAAATGATCCAAACTTGGCAACAAGTCTGCATCAATATCTTGCAACTTAGGCGAGCAATCTGCCAAAGCAGTACTTGATGCCATCAACATATTTTCAGTCACACGTTTCGCACCAGAGGCCAACACGCCCAGTCCAATACCTGGGAAAATATAGGAGTTATTACACTGTGAAATATTATAGATTTTGCCTTGATAATTGACTGGAGCAAATGGACTACCCGTTGCAATTAATGCTTTACCTAGTGTCCATTGCAAAATATCTGCTGGTACAGCTTCAACACGTGAAGTTGGATTCGATAATGGTAAAACAATTGGATGTTCACAATTTGAGGCCATCGCTTCAATCACATCTTGACTGAATAATCCCGGCTGCCCAGATACACCAATCAATACACTTGGATGCACATGTTTCACCACATCCAGCAAAGAAATCATCGATTCTGCATTTGCCCAATGTGCAATATTTTCAGGGGACTGCGCCAATTTACGCTGAAAATCCAACAAATTTGGCTGATTTTCTGTGATCAAACCAAAGCGGTCGACCATAAATACACGAGCACGTGCTTCGGCATCGGTCAGTCCTTCCGCCACCATTTGTTTAATGATTTGTTCTGCGATACCACAACCTGCTGAGCCCGCACCCAAGAAAGTCACGACTTGATCTTTCAGCTGCTTGCCCGCAGCTCGTGATGCTGCAATTAAACTACCCACCGAAACAGCAGCTGTTCCTTGAATATCATCATTAAAGCAGCAAATTTTATCGCGATATTTTTCCAGTAATGGCATCGCATTTTTTTGCGCAAAATCTTCAAATTGAATTAATGCATCTGGCCAACGCTGTTGAATGGCTTGGATTACATTTTCAACGAAATCATAATATTCATCACCACTGATACGTGGTTCACGCCACCCCATATAAATCGGGTCATTGAGCAATTGTTGATTATTGGTTCCGACATCTAGGGTAATTGGCAATGTATAAGCAGGGCTAATACCACCACAGGCGGTATAGAGCGATAATTTCCCGATAGGAATCCCCATCCCACCAATACCTTGGTCACCTAAGCCCAAGATGCGTTCACCATCGGTGATCACAATCACTTTGACGTTCTTTTTATTCACATTATGAATAATTTGATCAATATGATCACGATCTGGGTAGGAAATAAAAATCCCGCGATGACGACGGTAAATATCCGAGAAACGTTGACATGCCTCCCCCACTGTTGGGGTATAAATAATCGGCATCATTTCACTGAGATGATTTTCAATTAAATGATAAAACAGGGTTTCATTGGTGTCTTGGATATTACGTAGATAAATATGCTTATTGATGTCGCTATTAAAAGCACAATATTGTTGATATGAACGCTGGCTTTGTTCTTCAATGGTTTCAGTTACATGTGGAATTAAACCGTGTAAATTAAAACTTTTGCGTTCATCTTCATTAAACGCAGAACCTTTATTTAAGAGTGGGAGTTCTAAAAGGGTATTTCCAGCATAGGGAATATATAAAGGGCGTTTGGTTTTCAAATTTTGACTGGGCATTATTTAACTCATTTAATTAATCTTTGCTATTTGTGTATTCGCCAAAAATAGCATTGGCATCCATCTCTTTCTTTGCTATAGCCTATCCTGATTCGATGCCTTTAGGGCATTTAGTAAATTGATAGTACTTTAAGTAAGATTTTATAATCTGATAGCTGTGACGTGATATTTGCTTTATTTAAAGAACCCACATTTAAAAAATTCAACTTGATACCCACCAACTTATTCGACTTTTAGCTAAGAAATAACCGTTTACATTTGAAATAAACAATAAATATCAATCCATTAATACCAGTCAATTGAAATCCATAATCTTGGTAGGTCTTTGGTAGGTGTGTTTTTTTTAAGCGCTATTGAATACTCATTTTACGGTGAACATCACCGATAACAATGACGATAAATTAATGGTAGAAGGAATCGCACCATGGCTTTTAAAAATATTGCAGATCAAACAAACGGTTTTTACATCCCTTGTGTTTCACTTTTCGGCCCAGGCTGTGCCAAAGAAATTGGCGGTAAAGCGCAAAATCTTGGGGCAAAAAAAGCCCTCATCGTGACCGATGCTGGTTTATTTAAATTTGGCGTGGCAGATACCATTGCAGGCTACTTAAAAGAGGCAGGTGTAGACAGTCACATTTTCCCAGGTGCAGAACCGAATCCAACCGATATTAACGTCCACAATGGCGTAAAAGAATATAACGATCAAGGCTGTGACTTTATTGTGTCACTGGGTGGCGGTTCTTCGCATGACTGTGCTAAAGGCGTAGGCTTAGTGACTGCAGGCGGCGGACATATCCGTGACTATGAAGGCATCGACAAAAGCACTGTGCCAATGACTCCGCTAATTGCGATTAACACCACCGCAGGTACTGCTTCAGAAATGACCCGTTTCTGTATCATTACCAATACCGACACGCACGTAAAAATGGCGATTGTGGATTGGCGCTGCACTCCGCTGATTGCAATTGATGATCCTAAACTGATGATTGCAAAACCTGCAGCTTTAACTGCGGCAACGGGTATGGATGCATTGACGCATGCGGTTGAAGCTTATGTTTCGACAGCAGCCAATCCAATTACCGATGCCTGCGCAGAAAAAGCCATTAGCATGATTAGTGAATGGCTCAGCCCAGCGGTTGCAAATGGTGAAAACCTTGAAGCGCGTGATGCCATGAGTTATGCACAATATCTAGCAGGTATGGCATTTAACAATGCATCTCTTGGTTATGTGCATGCGATGGCGCATCAGTTGGGTGGTTTCTACAACTTGCCACACGGTGTGTGTAATGCCGTATTGCTACCACATGTTTGTGAATTCAACCTGATTGCTTGCCCAGACCGCTATGCACGTATTGCAAAGCTGATGGGTGTAAATACAGACGGACTTACCGTGACTGAAGCAGCATTTGCTGCCATTGATGCGATTCGTGAGTTGTCAGCATCGATTGGCATTCCATCAAGCCTGTCTGAGTTAGGCGTAAAAGAGCAAGACTTGGGCGTGATGTCTGAAAATGCGCAAAAAGATGCCTGCATGCTGACCAATCCACGTAAAGCGACGCATGCGCAAGTGGTTGATATCTTCAAAGCTGCGCTAAAAGCCAATGCACCTGTTGTGGACTTTAAAGCAGCAGTATAAGTTTTGGGCTTAACGCATCACTGGATGGGTTAAGCCACTCATGTTTTTTTGGCAATTTAAGTGGAATGTGGCGGGTCTCCAACTTGTCGCATTCGGCACTGTCGAAATCGACAGACCACACACTTAAATTGCTTTTTTTATGGGGAGTTGACAAAGTTTGGCACTTCATCAAGGATAATCAACATCCAACAAAATAAAAATAGAGTCGAATATGTCAGCCAATCACACTTCTCAACCGCTTTCTCCATCAACAGCTCCAAACTATCAACCCGATATTCTTGGTGCAGGCTATGAACAAACCACTCTATATTTTCCAGATGATTATGAAGGTGTAGTCACGGCGACCTTGGTACGTAAAAAAGCCGAACAAAGCACGCATAAAGCGGTGCTCTATATTCATGGCTTTATCGACTATTTTTTCCAGACTGAAATGGCTGAGCGCTTTAACCAACACGGCTTTGATTTTTATGCGCTGGATTTAAGAAAATATGGTCGTTCGATTTTGCCGCATCAAAAATATTATAATGTGCATGCCCTGTCTGAATATGATGCCGAAATTGATCAAGCACTCGAGATTATTGGTGCTGAAGGGCATGACGCGGTATTGCTGTGTGGACATTCCACAGGTGGCTTAACAACAACGCTCTATGCCGCACATCATCCTAATCATCCACTGATTAAAGCGCTTTGGGTCAACAGCCCATTTTATGATTTTAATATGAACCCTGTGAAACGCGCATTAGGCATTCCACAGCTCAGCAAATTGGCCAAAACCTTTCCCAATTTAAAATTCCCCAGTGAACTGAATAAATGGTACAGCGCCAGCCTACATCGTGATTATAAAGGTGAATGGGACTTTAATTTGGACTGGAAAAAATTACGCTACCCGATGGTTTATATCAGCTTCGTGCGCAGTATTCATGAAGCACAAAAAGAAATTCATCGTGGAGTCAAAGTTGACGTGCCTGTCTTGGTCATGCATTCGCACCAGACTAAAAACCCTAAAAAATGGGGCAAAGCTGCCCAGACCAGCGATGTGATTTTAGACGTCAAAGATATTCAAAAAAATGCCAAAAAAATACACGGCGATGTCACTATTCAAAGCATTCAAAATGGCTTACACGATTTGGTACTGTCCGCCAAACCTGTCCGTGAAGTGGTCTATCAACAGCTCTTTGAGTGGCTCAGCAGCAAGAGTTTATAAGGCTCAAAATGCGTTAAGGATGCTGCTTGAACTTTAAGAGATTTTGATGAATCGGATGGCTATTCGGCATCAACTCAATTAAACGTTCAACGGCATCAATCGCTTCAGGAAAACGCGCCACATGCTTGAGCAACACATCGGTTTCTTTGGCATTGAATATCGCCTGACTCAAACGTGATTCCAAACAATCGCGCCAAGCACATAAAAATGGACTTTCAGTTTTTGCCAAGAAAATGCCTGAACACAACTTCAGTGCAGAATCGAGATAACCCGCATCCAGAGCTTGCTCGGCTTGTAAAAAATCTGCTTCCACTTGCGCCAATAAACGATACGGTCTTGAACCAAGCATGCCGCCCAAAATGTCTCGAAGCTGTGACATTTCCGCTTTTAATGTACCAATACTGACTTTACGTTCACCATAGAGCGCTTGATGCAAAGTATCCAAGGTCAGCCCCTGCGGGCACAGTGCCAAAATGGTTAAAATTTCGATTTGCCGCGGTGTCATCACCAGCACTTTGCCGTTAAATAATACCTGAGACGCAGAAAATGCCCGTATATATAAATGCTGTTTTTGAAACTCCAGCAAAGCAGATTGGATAATCGAGGCGCAGCGCTCTGCGGCCAACAACCCTAAACTATTGTGCTTTTTCCATACTGTTGATAAATCAATCACCCCAATCACTTGTTGGGTATGTGGATCAATAATTGGCGCTGCATAGCAGACCCAATCATGTACCGATGGCATGTAATGCTCATTGGAAAATACACAGCTCGATTGCTGGGTTTTTAAAGACAGTGCCAATGCATTGGTCCCGACCAATTCTTCACGCCATTGTCCACCTGCAATAAAATGCACGTTTTCTGCGGCACTTTGCATGTGTCGACTTGAGGCACTCCAAATAATCGTGCTGCCGACATCGCCCACAGCCAGCACCATTGAAGACTGTTCAGCAATATGCTTTAAATCTTCTTTACAGTGCTGCAAAGCATGCTGCAAGGCTGATTGCGCCTGACCCTGTGGCGTCAAGGCAACCAAGGGCGCTGCACTGCGGGTTTCCGGGATTTCAGCTTGGGCTGAACGCTGCCAAGAGCTGGCAATACTCTCATTGAGCTGCGAACTTTGGCGCTTTGAGAGACTCATCCCTTGCCTGAGCTGTTCTATGTTCTGTCGTTTTTCTGATAAATCCTGTCGCATCATCATTCATTATTCTCACAACAATTCATGACTAAAAATCCGTTTTACGGCTTTTGTTTTAAGGCTGTTAAAAAATATTGTAAACCTTCATGTCTCCAACCTTTTTCCAACCTTATACAGGCTATGCTAATCAAATAATGTACAAAAGTACCTTATACCATAGCTGTAGAACGCCAATAGAAATTGGCGGCAAGACAAGATCATAATAAACAAGCAAAGGAAGATTCATATGCGTTACGTCGATCCTAATCAACCCGGTTCAAAAGTTCAGTTTAAAGCTCAGTATGAAAACCTGATTGGCGGCCAATGGGTCGCACCTGTGAAAGGTGAATACTTTGACAATATCTCCCCTGTAGACGGTAAAGTCTTTACCAAAGTACCGCGCTCTTCGGCCGAAGACATTGAATTGGCGCTCGATGCCGCGCATAAAGCCAAAGCACAGTGGAATGCATCATCACCGACGACACGTTCAAATATTTTGCTAAAAATTGCCGATCGTTTAGAAGAAAACCTTGAATTATTGGCGGTTGCAGAAACATGGGATAACGGCAAACCGATTCGAGAAACACTGGCTGCCGATATTCCGCTCTGTATCGACCATTTCCGTTATTTTGCGGGCTGTATCCGCGCTCAAGAAGGCGGCATTTCTGAAATTGACGAAAACACCATTGCCTATCATTTCCATGAGCCTTTAGGTGTGGTCGGTCAAATCATTCCTTGGAACTTCCCTATCTTAATGGCGGCTTGGAAATTGGCACCTGCTTTGGCTGCGGGCAACTGTATCGTACTCAAACCAGCGGAACAAACCCCTGTCAGCATTTTAGTCTTAGCCGAATTGATTCAAGATTTACTGCCACCGGGTGTACTGAATATTGTGAATGGCTACGGTGTCGAAGTGGGTCGTCCATTGGCAACCAATCCACGTATTGCAAAAATTGCCTTCACCGGTTCGACCGCTGTCGGTCAAATGATCATGCAATATGCAACTGAAAATATCATTCCAGTGACCTTGGAACTCGGCGGCAAATCACCAAACATTTTCTTTGAAGACATCATGGACAAAGATGATGAATTCCTTGATAAGTCACTTGAAGGTTTTGCCATGTTTGCGCTGAACCAAGGTGAAATCTGTACTTGTCCATCACGTGCCTTGGTACAAGAAAGCATTGCAGATAAATTCTTGGAAATGGCGGTTGAGCGTGTAAAACGTATCAAGACGGGTCATCCACTGGATACCGATACTATGATCGGTGCACAAGCATCACAAGAACAGCAAGACAAAATTCTAGGCTGTATCGCGACTGGTAAAAACGAAGGTGCGCAGTTGATTACCGGCGGTGATCCACGTAATGAAGTGGGTACAGGCTTCTATATCGAACCGACCATTTTCAAAGGCACCAATGACATGAAGATTTTCCAAGAAGAAATCTTCGGCCCTGTACTTTCAGTTGCAACTTTTAAAGATTTTGATGATGCGATTAAAATCGCCAATGACACCATTTATGGCCTAGGTGCAGGCGTTTGGTCACGTTCAGCACACACCTCTTACCGTGCGGGCCGTGCGATTCAGGCAGGTCGCGTATGGACCAACTGTTACCACATCTACCCTGCTCATGCAGCGTTTGGCGGCTACAAAAAATCAGGCATCGGTCGTGAAAACCACAAAATGATGCTCGATCATTATCAACAAACCAAAAACCTGTTGGTGAGCTATGACACCAAACCAATGGGCTTCTTCTAAGTTACGTTGAACAATTCATGAGATTAAAAGCGAACTTCGGTTCGCTTTTTATTCACTCAAGCTTTCTGTTTGAGCAAAGCCACCAAAAAGAAATAAATCAAATTGCTGTGCACCCAAACACAACACAACCAAAATTAGCCAGACCAGAATAATTCGACGCATGTTGAACACTTCCTCAATTTTATCTGTTCAACATAGGCAAATTCATCAATCTAATCTAATATCGAATTTATACCCATCTATCTCATTTTAAGATATGAAGACGCTCAAGCAGTTTCAGTATTTTATTGCCATTGTGGAACAAGGCAGTTTTACCGCGGCCTCCGAACAGCTGTTCATCGCCCAATCCGCCTTAAGTCGACAAATTAAAATATTGGAAGAAGAGATTGGATTCGTTTTATTTGACCGCACGGAAAAGAAAATTCAACTGACAGCTGCGGGTCAGGCCTTTTATCAAAAGCTGAAAATGCATTTACTGAACATTGAGCATTCGATTGAAACGGCACACAGCATTGCACATGGACATGGGCGCTTCCTACAGCTGGCGCATTCCAGCAGTATTGTGATGGATGCAGTGAAAATTCAGCACCTGAATCAGCTTGCTGAAAAATATAGTTTTGAAATTGAAATCAATACGGTTTCCTCAGAACAGCAAATTGAAGCCGTTTTAAATGGTAGTGTCGATCTGGGCTTGATTCGCCCGCACGTATTGAGAAATTTACAGGATGTGCACTGTACCGATCTTTATGCCGAGCCTTTATTTGCCGCGGTACATCAAGATGACCCGATGTTTCAACAAAAAGACTATATTAATGTTGCTGAATTGAGTCAGAAAAAATTTGTTTCCACACCGCATGCCGAGCGCGGCGGTTTAAGCTATTTAGCCGCAAACTTATGTATTAACCATGGTTTTTACCCACAAAATGCATCGATTCGCTCGCGCAAGGCTTCACAACTTTCCCTCGTTCAGGCGGGCCTTGGCATTTGTATTGTGCCAAAAGAGTTCAAAAGTATTCTTCCCTCTAGCGTAAAGTTGATTGCTCTACATCCAGCGCCACAGCTCTCAAAAGTCTGTTTAATTTGGAATAAAGATGCTGATGACGTGGTGCAAAAAGCCGCCGCTGAATTGCAAAAGCTTTTCTCAAAGCAGGATTAATCAGGCGATCGCTATCTCATTGTTGTTTAAGGCTGCGGCAGCATTTTGATGAAATATTTTGGTGATTCAGCATAGCCATGCTTTTGGTAAAAACGGTGAGCGCCTGTTCGATGCGCTGAACTGTGCAGCTCCATACGGTCACAGCCATGCTGTATGGCGTGCTGTTCAGCATAGTGCAACATCTGTTGACCAATCTTTTGATGACGTAAAGCCTCATCCACACAAAAATAGCTGATGCGGGCAAAATCTCCCGCCAGTGCTAGCTGTGGAATATAGTGCAAAGATAAAAAACCACACACGCGATTATCATGCACCCCCACCAACAGCATTTCTTGTGGATGTGCAATCAGCTGTTGCAAGCGCTTTTGTAGCTGACTGAGTTGCTGGGGGTAACCCATTTGTCCCAATAAAATGGCGATCATCTCTGCATCCTGCATCTCAGCAAGACGGATCTGCACACTAGGATTATTCATTGCCTACTCTTAAAGATTTAAATAGTGGATGCCTTTTAATATTCAATACTCGTAGATAATGAGCACTTTTAAATCGTGCTCGCAAGATTCTGGTTAAGCCTATGCTGCTGGCGTACCCAAAGCACTCTCAACAAAATGCAAATGATCGACACCCCAAAACAACTCATCATTTACAAACCAACTCGGCGCACCAAAAACCCCGCGTTCAATGGCTTCCTCAGTCAGCACTTTTAATTCTGCTTTGACTTTTTCATCCTCCAGCCACGCTTTGACCTGTGCCGTATCTAAATCCAAATTTTGCATTAACTGCATAAACACATGGGGATCATTCAAATTCAATGGCGTAGCAAACATGGCATCAAACACCCCATTGAGAACTTGAAGAAAATCCTCAGGTTGAAATAACTGCACCGCTGTAAGCAAACGCATTAAATGCAAAGTATTAATCGGAAAATGAGGATTCATCTGCACAGGGATATTCCATAATTTTGACCAGCGTTTTAAATCCGTCATGGAATAACGCGCCTTCGCTGGCACGGCCATCGGGCTACTATTTCCAGTTGCTTTAAACACCCCGCCTAACAGCATGGGTTTCCAGATAATTTCTGCCTGATATTGCTCAGCGATATGCTGAATACGGTGAAATCCGATGTAGCTATAAGGACTGCCAACGTCAAAATAAAACTCGATCACTTTCATTCTTTACATCCTGTATTTTTCGCAAATCTGTTCTTGTTGTTCATTCGCCAAAGCATCTTACCAACGCTCCATCCACGGCCTGAGATCCAATTCATGTGTCCACGCATCGCGCGGCTGCTGTGATAAGTGCCAGTAATTTTCAGCAATATGCGCTGGATTTAAAATGCCATCCTGATCTTTTTTAGCATAAAGTTCAGGAAAGGTCTGTTGAATAAAATCGGTATCAATCGCGCCATCCACCACTACATGCGCCACATGAATATTTCGTGGGCCGAGTTCTCGTGCCATGCTTTGCGCCAAAGCACGCAGTGCATGTTTAGCCCCCGAAAATGCTGCAAAACCTGCTGCACCACGCATCCCAGCGGTTGCACCTGTAAAAATAATGGTGCCGCGTTCACGCGTCACCATGCGTTTTGCCACTTCACGCCCCGTGAGAAATGCGCCAAAGCAGGCCATTTCCCAAATCTTAAAATATTTGCGTGCGGTTTCTTCCAAAATACTGCAGGGCACGTTGGCGCCAATATTAAACACCATGACCTCAATTGGGCCTATTGTCGTTTCGATCTGCTCAATCAGCTCAATCACTTGCTCTTCTTTACGTGCATCGGAAGCAAAGCCATAAGCTTGACCACCCGCCTGCTGTATTTCGTCAATCAACGGCTGCAGCTTGTCTGCACTACGCCGCGTCATGCAAGCAATATAGCCGCCACGGGCAAAGCGCTTTGCAATTTCCCCGCCTGTTGCATCCCCTGCACCAATCACTAAAGCAACTTTCGGCACATTCTTGTCTTGCTGTTGTTGCATGCCCTCACTCCCTTGCTATTTTATTAAATAACGATCGTTACTATAACGAATACTATGTTAAGCTTCATTTATCGTCAATTTATATTTTCAGGCGGCCGTCGATGCGCTACAAACCCGAATATAAGCAGCAAAAGCGCCAAGAGTTGTTGCAGATTAGTGGTCAAATTGCGAAACAAAATGGTTTTGCAGCCACAGGCATTGACGGTTTTATGAAAGCAGCAGGCGTGACCAGCGGTGCCTTCTATTCACATTTCTCATCGAAAAATGACTTGCTGAAAGCGTTGATTGAACATGAATTGCAACAAAGTTTTCAGCTATGGCAAAGCAATCCCCATGACAATGCGCAAGACTGGATCAACTTTGAATTGGATCGCTATTTGTCGCCTGCGCATTTAGACCATCCTGAAAATGGCTGTTCATTACCCACCTTAGCTAGTGAAATTGCCCGTGCCGATGATGAGATCAAACAGGCCTATGAAACAGAGTTGCTACGCGGTCATGCTTTATTTACCGAACATCTGGGTAGTACTAGCAAAGCTTGGGCAGTGATGAGTCAACTGGCGGGTGCCATATTAATTGCACGCGGCATGCAGGACGCCGATTTAAAGAAAAACATTTTAGATGCCAACAAAGCAATGCTTAGACAATATCTACACGCAGAAAAAATTATTTAAATGGTTTTTATATTGCGTGATAGTTCATGTAGTTAGTGGGCAGATAATTTCCGATGAAGTGTGGCGATATACGGGTAGATTTATTCAATATCGACATAAGTTTGGCATTTTTTATGCTTTTCAATCGCTTAAAGATTGGGCATAAATGGCACAATTCAAATAAAGTCCCCCTTTTCAAGCGTATAGCGACTGTGTATAACAATGAGCCAGTAAAGGAAATTCATAAGCATAGGCAAAGGACGCAAAAAAACGTTAGACTATGCAACAATCAATGCAAGTAAATGTCATTCGAGACAAACAAAAAGGTGAAGATTGATGCCGCTCAATACTGTTGAAGAGCTCGTAGCTGATATTCGTGCAGGTAAAATGGTCATCCTAATGGATGATGAAGATCGTGAAAATGAAGGCGACCTTGTGATCGCTGCGACCCACGTACGCCCTGAAGATATCAACTTCATGATTACGCATGCGCGTGGTCTAGTGTGCTTAACCTTAAGTAAAGAGCGTTGCCAACAGTTAAATCTACCTTTAATGGTCGATGCCAACGGTGCGCAGCACGGTACCAACTTCACACTCTCTATTGAAGCTGCGAATGGCATTTCAACCGGTATTTCACCTGCTGAACGTGCACACACGATTCAAACCGCTGTAGCAGCACATGCAAAACCTGCTGATATCGTACAGCCAGGCCATATTTTCCCGCTCATGGCACAGCCGGGTGGCGTACTGCACCGTGCAGGTCATACAGAAGCAGGTTGCGACTTATCTCGCCTTGCAGGTTTAGAGCCAGCTTCGGTGATTTGTGAAATCATCAATGAAGACGGTACGATGGCGCGTCGCCCTGACCTTGAAGTGTTTGCTGAAAAGCATGGCTTAAAAATGGGGACCATTGCGGATCTGATTCACTACCGCATGACCAACGAACAAACCGTTGAGCGCATTGATCAACAAACCTTAGATACCGAATATGGCACTTTTGAATTGTTCCGTTACCGTGAAATTGGTAATCCAGACATTCATTTAGCGCTGGTAAAAGGCGAACCGAAACAAGGTGTGACCACTGTACGTGTACACGGTTTCAACCCAGTTCGTGACTTATTAAAACTGAATAAACAAGATGGCGCAGCTGCGTGGAATCTAGATAAAGCACTGAAAGAAATTGCTTCAAGCGATCGCGGTGTTTTAGTGTGGATTGGTCAGCGTCATTTAGAAGACTTAGGCCCAGCACTTTCAAGTCTGACAACACCGAAGAATGTAAAATCTAATTCAGCACTGTCACAACAGTATCAAACCATTGGTGTAGGCGCACAAATTTTACGTGATTTAGGCGTGGAAAAAATGAAGCTTCTTAGCTCGCCATTACGTTTTAATGCATTATCAGGTTTTAACTTAGAAGTGGTGGAATACATCACCGCAAATCAAACATCAGAGAAATAATCGAGGTTGCTATGGCAGTTCGCCGTATTGAAGGTATGTTACATCTCGCGAACGAAGACCGTTATGCGATTTTAGTTGGTCGTTTTAATAGCTTTGTTGTTGAACATTTGCTAGAAGGTGCCGTTGATACATTGAAACGTCATGGCGTATCAGAGGATAATATCACTGTTGTTCATGCACCGGGTGCTTGGGAACTTCCAGTAGTTGCGAAGAAACTTGCAGCTTCAGATCGTTTCGATGCCATCATCGCGCTCGGCGCAGTGATTCGTGGTAGCACGCCTCACTTCGATTTTGTTGCTGGCGAATGTGCCAAAGGTTTAGGCGTTGTTGGTCTAGACACTGGCTTACCAGTAATTAATGGTGTATTGACTACGGATAGTATTGAACAAGCGATTGAACGCTCAGGTACAAAAGCAGGCAATAAAGGTAGTGAAGCTGCCTTAACTGCTATTGAAATGGTTAACTTGTTAAAGGCTATTTAACGCTATGTCGCAAACACTTCAAGCTACTTATGCAGCAAAACGTAAAGCACGTCGCTTTGCTGTACAAGGAATTTATGAATGGCAAATGAGCCACAATCCTGTCCATGAGATTGAAGCACGTACACGTGTAGAAAATGCCATGCACAAGGTCGATCTTGGCTACTACCACGAGTTATTAACCGAGGTTGTTGCCAATCATGAAGCATTGGATGCGCTTTTAATCCCTGTACTTGATCGCGAAGTCGAAGCTCTAGACGGTGTTGAACTTGCAACATTACGTCTAGGCGCATACGAACTCAAAGAACATCTTGAGATTCCTTATCGCGTTGTGCTTGATGAAGCGATCGAGCTTGCTAAACATTTTGGCGGTGCAGACAGCCATAAATACATCAATGGTGTATTAGATCGTTTAGCGACTACATTGCGTGCAGCAGAAAAGCAACAAACTAATTAATTTTTAAGTAGTACGTTGTATGGCTGAGTTCTCGATCATTGATACCTATTTTAATCGTAAGAATGTCAATTCTATCGATTTGGGTGTTGGTGATGACTCAGCCTTGCTCACCCCCCCTCCACAGCAACAATTGGTCATCTGTGCCGATACACTCGTTGCTGGTCGACATTTTCCTCTCGACACCAACCCACATGCGATTGGCTGGAAATCTGTTGCTGTCAATTTATCTGATATTGCTGCAATGGGCGCTAAACCGCACAGTATTTTACTCGCATTAAGCTTACCCCAAATTGATCATGATTGGCTCAAAGGTTTTAGTCAGGGTTTATATGATTGTTGCGATCAATTTGGCGTGAGTTTAATTGGTGGTGATACCACTCAAAGTCCTCATCTCACGATTTCAGTCACAGCACTCGGCTGGGTCGATACAGGCAAAGCCGTAACCCGCTCAGGCGCTCAAGTTGGTGATTTTATTTGTGTCAGCGGTCAAGTTGGCGATGCTGCTTATGGTTTACAGCATTTAGGACACCCACTGCAAAAGCGTTTAGATTATCCCACACCACGCTGCCATTTGGGACAACAGCTCAAAGGTTTGGCCAACAGCATGATTGATGTATCTGATGGTCTCGCTCAGGACTTAGGGCATATATTAACAGCTTCAAAGGTGGGTGCAGAAATTGAACTGAATCAGCTACCTATTGATGCGACCTTAAAGAAATTACAACAAGAAACTCAATGGAAATATGCGCTGGCGGGTGGCGATGACTATGAATTATGTTTTACAATTAGTCCGCAGAATTATGAAACTCTCCTGCAACAACAATTAGATGTAAACATAAGCAAAATTGGTCAAATTACCGAACAAAACGGTCTACGTATTATCAAGAACGGCATTGACCATCCATTAAAATTTCAGGGATACCAACACTTTGCATAAGCCAGCCATTAATTTTAAAGCAATGTCTTGGTCAAACAGAATTATCGCATTCTGTGGTGTTGGATTCGGCTCGGGTCTCGCACCGAAAGCCCCCGGAACATTTGGCTCAGCTTTTGCCCTACTCTTTATTCCGGGTTGGCTTGCAATTGGCTTCGTCAACTCCATTATTGTTATGATCCTCATGTCCATCGTCGGCATTTTTATATGCGGCCAAACGGCTAAAGTGATGGGTGTTCATGATGATGGTCGTATCGTATGGGATGAATTTGCTGGGCAATCCATCACTTTTTTGCCTATTTTATATTTAGGACAAATGAATTGGATGTCGGCGCTGATCGGTTTTGCGCTGTTTCGACTGTTTGATGTTTGGAAACCTTGGCCTATTCGCGTCATTGACCGTCAAGTCGGTGGTGGTTTCGGCATTATGTTTGACGACATCATTGCCGGTCTTTGGGCCGCACTGTGCATCTGTATTTATTTTTATATTGTATCTATGTAATAGAAACTCCTAGGATTTCACATGTCTACTAGCGTTATTATTCTTGCTGCAGGTAAAGGAACACGTATGCGTTCTCAATTACCGAAAGTATTACAACCACTTGCAGGACAACCTCTACTCGGCCATGTCATCAATACTGCAAAAAAACTACAAGCAGAAGAAATAATTACGATCTACGGGCACGGCGGTTCTTTAGTCCAAAATGCCTTTGCACATGAAAATGTCAAATGGGTTGAACAAGCTGAGCAATTAGGCACAGGTCATGCGGTAAAAGTGACACTACCCGTTTTGGCGCCTACTGGCATGTCACTGATTCTTTCAGGTGATGTTCCATGTATTTCTGAAGAGACATTACAAAAACTTTTAGATACATCTGCTCAAACAGGTATTGGCTTAGTGACCTTAACGGTTGCCGATGCAACAGGCTATGGTCGTATTGTGCGTGAAAATGGCAAAATTCAAGCCATTGTTGAACATAAAGATGCCTCTGAAGAACAACGTAAAATCAAAGAATTTAACACGGGTATTTATGCCGTGAGCAATGCCAAATTGCATGAATGGCTGCCAAAATTAAGCAATAACAATGCCCAAGGTGAATACTACCTGACTGATATCGTGGCGATGGCAATTGCAGATGGATTAGAAGTTGCGTCGGTTGAACCTGAACGTGCTTTTGAAGTCGAAGGCGTGAATGATCGCGTGCAATTAGCAGCATTAGAGCGTGAATTTCAAAATTTCCAAGCCAAAAAACTCATGCAACAAGGTGTACACCTCATCGACCCTGCTCGTTTTGACTTACGTGGTACATTAAAAGTTGGTCAAGATGTTCGCATTGACATTAATGTGATTATTGAAGGTGACTGTGAGCTCGGTGACAATGTCGAAATCGGCGCTGGCTGTGTGATTAAAAACACGCAAATTGCCGCAGGCACTAAAGTTCAACCGTATAGCGTATTTGATAGTGCAGTTGTTGGTGAAGATGCGCAAATTGGCCCATTTTCACGTTTACGTCCAGGTGCCAAACTGGCTAATGATGTGCATATTGGCAACTTTGTTGAAGTGAAAAACTCAAGTATAGGCTTGGGATCTAAAGCCAACCACTTTACTTATTTAGGTGATGCTGAAGTGGGTGCTGGCTCAAATATTGGTGCTGGAACTATTACCTGCAACTATGATGGTGCGAATAAATTTAAAACCATCATTGGTGACAATGCATTTATTGGTTCAAACAGCTCATTGGTCGCTCCGGTACATATTGCCAATGGTGCAACTGTCGGTGCTGGATCAACCATTACTCGTGACGTAGCAGAAAATAGCCTTGCGGTAGAACGTTCTAAGCAATTTGCCAAAGAAAACTATCAACGTCCCCAAAAATTGAAGAAATAAGAGGAATTCATATGTGTGGTATCGTCGGTGGCGTTGCAGAACGTAATATCAGTAATATCCTCATTGAAGGTTTAAAACGCTTAGAATATCGTGGTTATGATTCTGCGGGTCTGGCATTGATCAATCAAAGCCAAGTACTGCGCGAACGTCGTGTCGGTAAAGTCGCGAATCTTGAACAAGCGGTAAATTCATCAAAAGTTACAGGCTCTCTAGGCATTGCCCATACCCGTTGGGCAACCCATGGTAAGCCAACTGAAGAAAATGCCCATCCGCATATCTCAGGTAATGTCGCAGTCGTTCATAACGGCATTATCGAAAACTATCAAGAGCTTAAAGATGATCTTGAAGCTTTAGGTTATGTATTTACCTCACAAACAGATACTGAAGTCGTTGCACATTTAGTCAATGATGCCTTAAAAAGTACGCCAAGTTTATTGGAAGCTGTACGCCAAGTCGTACCACAATTGAAAGGTGCATACGCACTCGGTATCGTGCATACAGATCACCCTGATGAACTCATTACTGTTCGTGAAGGCTCACCGCTTGTGATTGGTGTAGGTATTGGTGAGAACTTTATTAGCTCTGACCAATTGGCTCTTCTTCCGATTACCAATCGTTTTATTTACCTTGAAGAAGGTGATATTGCGCGTTTAACACGTAATACCATTGAAGTTTTTGTAGATGGTCAACTCGTTAACCGCCCAATTAAAGAATTAGATGCAACGGTAAGTAATGCATCTAAGGGCGAATATAAGCACTACATGCTTAAAGAGATTTATGAGCAACCTGAAGCCATTAAACAAACCATCTCTCAAGCTTTAGATGGTAATGCGCTTCGTGATGATTTCTTAGTCAATGCCAGTGATGCATTCACTAAAATTCAACAAGTACAAATCATTGCCTGTGGCACCAGCTACCATGCCGGCATGATTGCCAAATATTGGTTTGAACAACTGATTGATGTGCCTTGCCAAGTCGAAATTGCCAGTGAATTCCGTTATCGCTCTCCAGTGATTGTAAATAACACTCTCTATGTGTGTATTTCCCAATCTGGTGAAACTGCCGATACGCTTGCTGCCCTTCGTGATACACAAAAACGTGCTGCAGCGAAAGGTTTAAATATCACCACCATGACCATTTGCAACGTTGCTACGTCTTCAATGGTCCGTGAAACCAACTACAGCTTATTAACACTTGCTGGTCCTGAAATTGGTGTCGCTTCGACCAAAGCATTTACCACTCAACTTGCAGCACTCATGCTGTTGGTATTGAAAATTGGTCAAATTAAGCAAACCATTTCATCTGACCGTATTTCTGAAATTATTGCTGAACTTTGGCACACACCAAAAGTGATTTTAGACACACTGCAAAATAACGCAGAAATTTTGCGTTTATCTGAGCTTTTTGTTGAAAAGAATCACTGCTTATTCTTAGGTCGTGGCACAGAGTTCCCGATTGCACTTGAAGGTGCATTGAAGCTGAAAGAAATTTCTTATATTCACGCAGAAGGTTATGCAGCCGGCGAACTTAAACATGGCCCATTGGCACTTGTCGATAACGACATGCCAGTGGTGATTTTGGCGCCAAAAGATGACATGCTCGATAAACTCAAATCCAACATGGAAGAGGTTCAAGCACGTGGCGGTGAGCTGTTTGTATTTGCCGATGAGAATAGCGGCATTAAAGCTAAAGATCGCCAACATGTGGTTTATGTGCCAAGTGTGAACGAAATTTTAGCGCCTATTGTTTATAGTATTCCAGTCCAACTATTGTCTTACCATGTTGCGGTGTTGCGTGGTACTGATGTCGATCAGCCACGTAATTTGGCAAAATCCGTGACGGTGGAATAAGTTTCTGACAATAAGTCAGGTGATTTGTATGAGAGTAATAAAGTATTCTCATACATGATTGTATCGTAGTAATAAAAAAGCCGAATAATACATTATTCGGCTTTTTCCACTTTTGCTTTAAATCAAAACAAAGATCGATCTAAAGGCAACTCTAAGCCTACCGAAAGACCACTATCCTTACCATTATGATCTGAATCTGCAATCCAACCACTCAATTTTAAAGGTATATCGCGGCGTAGTTGATGTGTCCATGTTAAATCAATCCCTTTCAGCTCATCATTCACAGGGAAAGCATGGTTAATACTTTCATTTGACTGATTCACCTTAGCAACGAAAGCGCGTCCATTTAGACGATTCATTGCATCAAAACGAATATCACCACCGATGCTATACATTTGACCATCGCCACCCATAGCATGCCCTAACGGAAAGCCGTGTTGGTAATAACCGTCTGTATAAATATGATGATCATAAGAAACACCGAGCGCATCACCATTGGTTCGCGTATCTGCCCACTCTGCATAAATTTGATAAGGCATGTTATTCAGTTGAGAGGAATAATCTACACCAGCCAAATACATTTTCTTAGAAGGTAAAAGTCCTGCCTCATCCTCACCCACATATTGAGCATACATACTCATCGGGATGCCCGTGAAATGATTCAGATTCAAACGCGCATCAAATCCCGCAATTTGATTCGATGCATTATTTTCACCTGCACAAACACCATCATTACATCCATTATCTTTTCCAATAAAGGCATTCCAATAAGCTTTCAAGCTATCAGGTTGCCCTTGACCATCAACTTGGAAAGTTCTTGATACACCGAGCTCAAGATATGGTAAGGGTTGCGCGGTCAATCGTAGACCTAATAGATTCGTATCAGGGACAGCTTTATAGTCATCTAATCGGCCAGCAAAAGCTTGATATTGCCAAGGCCCAATCCAAGATAGCCATTTACTTTCAAAGGCCTGCTGTTCTGCACGCTGCATCGTCAAACCATAAACAGGACGACTCGCATCACCTCGAATTAAGCTACCATCATGCCCTGGCCCCCAATACGTTGGGATTTGTCCAGCAATGAGCCATTGATTCCACAATTTACCTGCAAGATATGAACCCTCTATGTTGACATCCTGCCCATGATCGATAATCGGATCTTTTTCAGCATTAATACGTAGTCTCGCATCCCACTGTGTTCCGCTGGCATTCAGTTCGAGTGCAGCTTGATATTGCGATTTTTGCTCATCTGCAAATTTTTGTGGAATATTTTGTGGATCTGTTTCAGCAAATAGCGCCAACCTCGCAGTCGTATTTTCAGCCTCCAGACTAGCTTTAACGGAATTTAAAACCTTCTGCTGAACTAAATTTTCAATTTTAGCATTTGACAAGGCACGCTGAATTTCATCTCCACTCAAAGGCCAAGTTGATGTACTGATTTGAATCACACCTTGCTGATTTAACCAATTTAAATCTGTGCGTAAATTTTCGTTATTTAATACAACCCCTTGAGCAGCAACCGGCAATGCTAAAGCAGATAATATTGTAAATGATAGGGTTTTAAGAATTTGATATTTCATAAAATTTTTCAATTAATGTATCTATTACACATCATAACGATTTTTTTTTAATAAAAGATATGAACGAACGTATTATTTGCACAATCCATACACGATTTGACTTTTACTTCAAACTGGCACGATATTGATTTTTTTGAATGGCTAAAAGCCTTATTGCTTCAGCCGTACATTTTTAAATGAATCCAAAAACTAAGTTTTACCCCTCATTAAAACCATTTGGGTTTTGCTTTTGCCAATTCCAACTATCACGCAACATTTCTTCCAATCCATATTGAGGAATCCATCCCAATTCAGAAATTGCGCGCTGATTATCTGCATAACATATTGCAATATCACCATCTCGGCGAGGTGCAAATTCATATTTCACATCAACACCATTAACATCCTTAAATGTTTTTATCACCTGAAGTACTGATGCACCACTCCCAGTACCAATATTCCAAGCACGGCAACCAGATCGATTAATTCGGTTTTGTAAAGCACATAAATGAGCATTAGCTAAATCCATTACATGAATATAATCACGAACACCCGTCCCATCTATTGTTTCGTAATCCTGACCAAATATAGATAATTTTTCACGTGCTCCGATTGCAACTTGCGTTACATATGGCATTAAATTATTAGGTATTCCTCTAGGATTTTCACCAATTAGACCACTAGGATGTGCACCAACTGGATTGAAGTAACGTAATAAAGCGATTGACCAACGAGGATCACTTTGCGACAACTTTTCTAATAATTGCTCAACAATAAGCTTTGTATAACCATAATTATTAGTTGTAGTTCCAGTACACATCATTTCATTTAAGGGAGACTCATGCAGTTCTCCGTATACAGTTGCTGAAGAACTAAAAACTAAATTAAAAACATTCGCTTTTTTCATCGCATTAAACAATGCAATAGAACCTGAAATATTATTATCAAAATACTCTAAGGGTTTTAGCTGACTTTCACCCACAGCTTTTAATCCTGCAAAATGAATCACAGCATCTATAGAGTATTGAGTAAAAATTTGATCTAGGAGTTGTGGATTTCGAATATCGCCTTGAATAAAAGTTAAGGATTTATTTGTGAGCGTTTGAACTCTTCTCAAGGCTTCTAAAGTACTGTTTGCTAGATTATCTAAAACTACGACTTCATAATCTTTTTCAAGCAGCTGTAAACATGTATGTGAACCTATATATCCAGCCCCACCAGTAACTAAAATAGTTAGCATAATATTAACCACTATAAATTTAATTCATACTGAAATGAATATTTATATAATATAAAACATATTTATTCAAAAAAACTATTTTTTTAATTTTTAAAAAAATAGTATTATTTAATAAAAGATAATACAAATTCAAAATAATTGTGAATATTAAAAATTAATCTTAATCAAGAAATTTTGAAGAGTCATCTTTCGAAAAACGGGCAGCACCAACAGTTTGATCCGGAGCATTTATTCCCTCTTTAGCAATTAAAACTTTAACCGTTTTAAACATAATTTTAAAATCTAAAGAAATAGAATGTGTATCGACATACTGAACATCTAAATTAAATTTTTCTTCCCAAGATAGATTATTACGCCCACTTACTTGAGCGAGTCCCGTCATACCTGGCTTAACTTCATGACGACGCATTTGTTCAACAGAATAATGTTCTAAAAAATCTTTCATCTGTGGTCTAGGCCCAACAATACTCATGCTACCAAGAAGAACATTAATTAATTGTGGCATTTCATCTAATGTTGTAGAACGTAATTTATGACCAAAAGGAGTAATTCTTTGATCATCAGGTAAAGGATTACCTTCTTTATCAAATGCATCTTTCATTGATCTAAACTTGATCATCTTAAAAATTTTGGCATTTTTTCCTGGACGCTCTTGAAGAAAAAAAATAGGTGAACCTAAATTATTACGAACTTTGAATGCAACAAAAAGAAAAATTGGAGATAAAACCAATAAGGCTACCAACGAAAGAATTATGTCAATTAAGCGTTTCATATCATTCATCTATACCCAAAATTTCAAACAATTTTTTATTTACTATATGAACATCAAATTTTTCACAGGCAATTTTATAACTTTCTTTACCCATAATGTTGATTTGTTCTGGATTTTCAATAAAAAAACACATTTTTTTTACAAGATCATCGATATTCCATCTTTGGACTAAATAACCATTTAAACCATCTATAACGGTTTCACGGCAGCCTGGTACGTCAGTTGTAATAATAGGACGACCAACAGCCATTGCTTCCTGAGTACTTCTAGGCACACCTTCTCGATATGATGGGAGAACAAAAACAGCAGAAGTTACCAATTCTTTATAAATCTGATCTGTGAAACCTATATATTGAATTAAATTTGTAGATAAGATTTTTTGAAGCTCTTGCTCAGAAACCCCAGATAAATTTTGAGTATCTAATCCACCAACAACCTTAAAAGATACATTAGGATAAATAGACTTAACAACCCTAGCAGCTTCTAAAAACTCATAAATACCTTTTTCGATTAGTAGCCTAGCGACGATAACGAAAGAAACATTTTCCTTTTCATTCCAACGAGTGTATGGAAAATCTTCAAGATTTAATCCAATCCCACCAAGGACATGTAGTGCATTTTTTTTATGTTTAATATTATAGTTATGCACCAAATCAACTGGATCATCATTGTTTAAAAAAATTATTTTATCTATAAAAGGAAAAACTAAACGATAAAGTGTAACTTGAAAAAACTTAATAAGTTTTAGCTTAAAACTTTTGGGTGTAGGATGCTCTGTAAATGGTGAACCCAACCCCTCAATCATACCAACTATTTTTTTTGTATTTGCTATTTTAGCAGCTAAAGACCCATATATAACAGGCTTAGTAAAAAAAGACAAAACTATATCTGGATGATGTTTATTAATATGAGCACGTAACTCTATCATCGATTTGAAATCATTATAAGGATTGATTCCTCCACGATTTAAATGATATGTAAGGACATTTGCACCTAAATCCTTTATTTTACATATTTCATTCAAATTATATTCAGAAACTAATGCAAAGACTTCATGTCCATTTTGAATACATGAGGCTATAAAATCTTTTCGAAAAATAAAAAGATTTGATGCCGTATTACCTATAATAAAAATTTTCATTTCAGTGATTTTAAATAATAAAAAAATAATCTTTTAAGTGATTTCATACATGAAAAAGAGAGAGCTATTGGCAACAATAATTTATATTTAAAATCAACTCTAGAGTTGTAAAAAATATTAAATAGTCCTACAAGTTCAAACTTAGACATTAAAAGTACATTTGAACTTAGCCCTTCATTCGAAATATATGAATGTTTAAAACTAAAAATGCCTAAATCTTCTATAATTGCACCATTATATTTTATTAATATACGGCGCCAACACTCATAATCCTCGGAATATCTGAATTCATTAGAAAAATTATTTTCTAAAATAGCCTCTCTCAACACCATTACACTTGGCGTAGAAAAGTAATTTTTAAATAAAAAATGATTAAACCCGACAATTTTAAATTTATACAATAGTTTTCTTTTTTCAAAAAAGTTAATATTCAAATTTTCATTCAATATTAAACGAGTTAAACAACCAGTTATCGCAATATTATTCTTTTCCATTATATCAAATTGATAATCCAACTTATTAGGAGCCCAAGCATCATCTGAATCTAAAAAAGCAACATATTTACCAGAAGCTCTTTTCACACCATATTGTCGACTCTTGGATGCACCAACATTAAATTCATTTTTAAAATATTGGATATTATTAGAATTTAATAAACTAATAAAATTAACTAATAATTCAGACTCCTCATTATCACTTGCATCATCGATAAAAATAATTTCAACATCATTACGATTTAAATAATCATTTATAGAAAACTTTGTTCGATATAAATACTTTGAAGAATTGAAATATGGAATTACAATTGAAACATTTTTAAAAAAATCCATAAAATCACCAGAAGAAAGTATATGGTAAAAATGGAGAATCACCTAAACCATATTCTTGAAGCATATTTCTAAAACGCAACATAAAGCCTAGAATACCAATTAAATACATAATAAGTAAATATAATTTGAAATTTTTGCAATTCTGATCGTTAATTAAACTAATTATCAAGAAAAATAGAACAATAAATTGAAACCGAAGGCCAGCATAGCTGATTTGAGAAACCAAATAAAATAGTACCTGTATTATTAATAAGAAACTATTTCTCTTTATATTAATTTTAAAGAAAAAACTATTAACAACAAAAATTAAGAAAGTTATAATAAGCGGTTGAAGTCCAGATGTAATAGATGGTGAACTCAACTCAGAATAATCGGAAATTTTTATTAGAATGATATCTTTCAAAAAGTAAAAAGATATAGTTGCAAATAATATAAGAATCAAAAATCTTTTAGGATTTAAAAAAACAGCAACTTTTAAAAAAACAAATAAAAAAGAAGACTTATGATTTAAAAATGCCAAAAACAAGCTAAACTTATTTTTATTAGGTTCTAATATTTTTTTTGCCGGCTCTATAATAAATGGAATAGACAAAGCAAATGCTAAACCATATCTCACCCCATTCATTGTCATATCATAAAAAAATATAGGGAAAATTAAGGCTGAAAATATTATAAAAGAATTCTTATTTTTATTAAGATTAAAAAATAAAATTAAGCAAATAATTAAACTAAATATATTTAAAGCAACTTGTGCATTAATATTTAAAAAATTCATTAATTTACTAAAATACAAAAAACCAAATTCTAAATTGTATATATTCTCATTTAATTGATTTAAATTTAATTTTAACAAAGATAAATAAGCAGCAGTGTCAGTACCCACCTCACCTTTCATACATACAATAAGCACACTTGGGATCATACCCAATATAAATAGAAGCTTATATCCATTTCCTTTAATCTTCAAAGATAAAACAGACATAAATACTATAAAAAGATAAGGGAAAATATAATATATCACTGCAGGCTCTTTATTTCAGACAGTAAATCAAATAACGCATAAATAAATACAACCTAATTAAGATTTTGTATTTTCAAGATTCTTAATTAAGTTCAAATCAAACTTAATTAAATTCTGTTCTAAATGCTTAGTTGCACTAACAATATTAGTGATACCAGTAATTGTCATATGCCGCTCCACACCCAGCAATCGTTTAATATTAAAAATTATTTTGAATATTTTATGCTTTAAGCCATCCTTACCTTTTATAGAATACACCTTATTCAATAACTCTTGCTTAGTAAGCTGTGAATTTCTTTTTTCTAAAAAGGATAAAACCATTGATTCTAACGAAGGATCAGCGTCCAAAATATTTGCACATAATTTATAGACATCAAATTCTTGTAAAAGGTCTTGACGATTAAACTCTTTAAAAGCTGCGAAAGCTGAATCTGCCCAAATTGTTTGTACGCAATATATTCTTGGAACATTTTCTTCCCAATTATATGGGGTTTTTCTATCTCTTAAGTGAGGAGCACTTTCCAAATCTTTAGAATTCGTTTTTTGTTCGCCTTCTTGAATTGAGCTACTCAATGAACAGACACCTGGTATAGTTAATGGATAGTCAACAACGACAAATTGATTGATTTTTAAAGATAAAGCGATAGCTGCATAAATATCTGGACTTAAACCCTTTAGATAAGCACCAGTTTCAAGCTTTAATTGCTCAAAGATTTCTCTTTTCACCACGCCATGGTACAGTTTTGGAAAATCAAATTCCATGTAGTTAGTGCAACCATTTTGTACCAACTTTTTTAAAGAGGCTTTGGGGTCAACTTTTTTTGCAGTACCATCAAAATCCCCGATAATAAGTGAATTACTTACTACTTTAATATGTAAGAATTTTTTTTCACCAGTATTTTCCCAACGATAATTTGCTTTCAAATTACCAACAAGGCACTCTATATTATTTGCTTTTGCCCACGCAGCTGCAGTAATAATTTCAGGATTAATACCATCATCATCGCCAATTAAGCAAATGTATTCACCAGTTGCTAACTCAATGGATGCATTAAAATTATCTATGGATGAAAACGGTGGTGGAGTGTAACGATATATAAGTCGAGTATCACCGATAAAAGGTAAAATCATCGTTTCTAAGGACTTATCATCACTATTGTCTTGCACAATAACTTGAATTCTATCATCAGCTAAATTTAATATACTCTCAACCGCACTTAAACAATATTTTTGTCTATTTTTAGTAGCAATCAATATACTAATTAAAGGTGTCATTTTTAAGATTTCCTAAAATTGATTATTTTTGAAAAATCAATCAATGGGTTTCCAATATTGCGCTTATTATATATCAATACATTAAAAAATATACTTATCAATCCGATTAACATTGAGCTAACCAAAAACACATATTTATTCGAAAATGACGAAAAAATAGTATATAGAGAAAAACCTACAATAAATGTAAGTAATATAGGTACTAATATATCCCACACGATCCACTTAATTTTATGTTCATTTAAAAATTTATTTACAATATAAAATCCAACCAATAAAAAAGTACAGACATTAACCAACAACCAAGGAATTGTTGCTCCAATCATCCCATAACTTTTAACTGAATAAATAATCAATGGAATAACAACAATCAGTCCTACAACTCCTGTATAAAGATTAATTTTTGTATAACCATTAGCCAAAGCTAAATAAAATGGTGTAAGTTGTAAACACAAAAAAAAGCTACCTAATACAAGAATTTTTAAAACATTGTTTATACTTTCAGCAATAAATGGTTTGCCAATCCACAACTCTACTAATGGTATTGAATATAAAAACAAACAAAGTGAAATTGGTGCTGATATTATGGTAATCAAAAAGGAGTACTTATGAAAATTATTTCCAATTAATTCATTATTATTTTGGGATACATACAAAGAAAACAATGGAAACACAGCGGCCATAACGGGTATAACAATCATTGTTGGTACTTGCGACAATGTGCTTGCAATTGAATAATATCCAAACTGTTCCATACTTAGATACTTACTTGTAACCAGTTTATCAATTTGAATATTTATAGCTGATATTAATGCTATACCCATCATCCCTAGTGCATATCTACTATTAGATTTTAATAGGTTCAAAGAAAAGATTGGAGAATTACCCGAAAGACATGTCTTCAAGGCATTTCTGAAAAAAAGTATTAAGACAATATTACACAAAATCTGCCATATAAAATATACATCTAACTTTGGATAAAAATATATCGGAATTAGAACAAGACCTGACCGAAACAAACTCCAAACAATTTTTACTTTATTCGTTAATACTTGATGCTGTAGTCCATTCAAACCACCCTCATATAGTGTCGAAAATAATTGTAAAGCAACCCCAATACCTATTAAACGCAAATAATATGATACACTCTCAGGGGTATATAATTTAGACTGCAAAAAATTATTCGCAATATAGTTTGAAGCACAAATTACAACTACAGTAATAATTAAACATATATAGAAATATATTTTTTCAAATGTATAAACCAAGTTGGACTTTTCTGATATTTCTATGTCACGTGCTAATTGCCTTGTTAATGTTGCTGTTAGTCCAGCATCTGCAAAAGCCAAAAGGCCTAATATAACTGTATAAAAATTAATTATTGCATATGATTCTATACCAAGTAGATCTATATAAAATCTTACAAAAATAAATATTGAAATAAAGCCCCACAACTTACCAGCATAATTAGCAATGATATTTTGCGTTACTTTTTCCATTTTTATAAACCTACCCAATTTAAAATACTGACAAATTAACAGTCTAAAATCTTCTATAAATAACTAATAACAATTAAAATATTAAACCATCATAACTAAGTTTTAAATCACGATAGTTTTGAATGTTAAAAAATAAACAATGTGTATTTTTTAAATTAATCTCAAATTTTCCATCATTCAACTCTAACCAATCTAAGCTTTTATAATATTTCACTAAAGGTTCCTTACAAAATAACAAACCTATACGATCTAAGTCTGAAATTATTTTATTAGCTTCTTTCATTATTTTAAAACCGTATCCTTTTCCTCTTTCTATAGCACAAACGTTACCAACTCCAAATCCTTTTATTTGTTTATCATTTAAATATAGATTTATATCTATGAGATTCAGGTAAGCAACACCCAAGTCATTTTCTTTCAAAATTAGATGTAAATCATTATTATTTAAATTTTTTTCAATCCATTGTTTCTGTTCATTAATACCAAAGCCCCATTGTTTAGATTTCAAACTAATAACTTCATTTAATTCAGACTCTAATATATCTTTATGTGGTATTAGTTTAATTTCAAACATTACAACCTCTTTCTATTAACAAATAAAACTATGATATCTTCTTAGGGAGAAACCGCGCTTTGTTATTATATAAATATTTATAAACCTGACGCTCTAACAAAGAATTAGTTTTTAAATATGTTTTATCTTCTAAATAGAAAATACTTTCCACTTCACTTATTTCAATATCATTTTTTTTTGAAAACATTACTTTTTCATTAGTTAATACATCTTCTAATATCATATATTTTGAATCAATATTTCGTAGTTTTACACTAGTATTCAAAATTACAAAATCTTGCAGCCAACCCATTAGTAATTCAAACTTTTCATCCAAAGTTTTTTTCACATAAAATTTTGCATTTTCCATTAATTTTGCAGGACTTCCTGCATATGATCGGTCAGGTAAAGTATCCTTTGTAAGAACAGAATTAATTAATGCTACACTTCTCCAACCTAATTTTAGTCCAGATCCAACGACACAACTCCCAACTAACCATACGTCATCTTCTATTATGGTTGATCTTTTGGAAAAAAGAGTACAGCCTTCAATTTGTTCACCACTTGCAACATGTGTCCATATTTGTGAATACATTCCAACGCGAACGCCATTGCCAATTGTTAAACCACCAGCACCATCTAAAATAGTATTTTGTCCAAACCAACAATTATGCCCTATATATACATGCTGCTCGGCCATAACTAACATATCATTATGCAATACATTCCAATCCCCCATTTTAAAATTACCATGGATGAATATTCGTGTATTATCATTAATAATATTATTATCACCAATTTCGGCTTTTAAATTTTTATCATTACCTAAAACTTCAATAACAACATTTTTTCCAATTTTATTATATTGACCTAAAATTACATTTGGATGTATTTTTGCAGTAGCATCAATTTGATTCATTGACTATTCCCATTACTATGATTAACCCACCATCCACATGGTATTGCTAAAAATTTATTCATAAATTCATTAACGCCTTTCAATTCTCTAGAATTATTGAATATGGAATAAATATTATTATTAATATGTACACCAGTAGCATACCAATTTTGGTTTCTAAACTCTTCCAATGTTTTTGCTTTATTTTCACATAAAACACCATACACCCAATAATTTGGTTGTGTATTATCTACGAGAGTGATTGGTTTAATATTTTTTGCTTTATCCTGAATTTCATTGTCCCACCACTTAGAATTTTCTTTTTGCTTTTCTAATAACTTGGGTAAATCATTCATTTGCATATAGCCAATATATGAATTAATCTCACTCATCGTGGCGCCATATCCTTCCAAAGTAATATCACAATCTGGATTTATTTCACCGTTCAATGTTCTAAATTTTTTTCTATCTATACCGTAGTCCCGAACCAATATCCCCTTCTCATACAGTTTTTGGGAAGAAAAACTAATCGCTGCTCCATCTATAGTATTTGGTAACCTGACTGTTTGAAAAGAAAATACTGTCAAATCAGCACCTAAATTACCTGCTTTTTGACCATAATATTGTGAACCAAATGCTTCAATACAATCATCAACCACCCATAATCCATGTTCTTTAGCTAAGCTATTAACTTCATTAACATTACCTATAAAACCACAAAAATGATTATGAAAAATTGCTTTGGTTCTTAATGTAATTTTGCTTCTAACATCATCCACACAAACACAACCAGTTAAAGGATTAACATCAGCCCAAACTACATTAATCCCTTTAATAATAAATGGTTGATTAGATGCCAAACAACTAACTGGAGATGCAATCACTTCATCCCCTGGTTTAATGTCCAAAATTGATAATGCCATTAACATTGCTTGATTATATGAACTAATAGTTAAAACATAGGGAGTTCCTATAAACTTAGCTAGTTCTGTCTCAAAATTTCGCCCATGTTTTCCATAAGCCAATTGACCTGAATACAAGATATTCTCCAATTCTGGAAGAATATCTTGAGGCATATAAGGTTTGAAAATTGGAGTCATTACCAACCTTTTCGAATTAAATTGATCATTTTATCCAAATCTTCTTTGCTAACCCACCAACCACAAGGGATATGTACCATCCGTTCGTAAAAATTGTCTAGGTTAGTCAGTACTGTTGGATAATCATTAAGATAATCATGCTGATCATTTCGTTTATGTAATTCTGATGCCATAAATCCATTTTCTGCCATCATGTTTATGAAATCTGATCTCTTTTCAACTTTAAGTGTATAGAGCCAATATGATGGTTCAGAATTTTCGTAATATTCTACTAATTCAACTCCTTTGACATTTTTTAATTTTTCATCGAGGTATTTACCATTTTGAATATATTGCTCGACAACTTTATCGATACCCTCTAATTGGACTAAACCAACACAAGCATTCACATTATTCATGTGATACTTATAACCTTGTTGAGTAATATTATTTTCTAATCTAGTCCTTTTTTTATCCAAGCCAAACCATCTAATTACCTTACCTTTTTCATACAAGTCTTCATCTTGAATCTGCAGTGCACCCCCATCAATTGTAGTAAGGTGTTTGATAGCTTGAAAAGAAAAAACCGTGAAAGGAAAATGATTGCCCGTTCTTTTTCCGTCAAACTTAGCCCCTAAAGCATGAGCTGCATCTTCAATCACAGGAATATTATATTTTTTTGATATTTCTTGTATTCGCTTTACATCAACAGGTATACCTGCATAGTCAACAACAATAATTGCTTTTGTTTTTGAGTTGATTACCTTCTCAATTGAATCAGGACATATATTTCCGGTGTTGTAATCTACATCAGCCCAACGAACTTTGGCACCAACCATTTTAATTGCAACATTGGTTGGCTCAGCTGTTAAAGCTGTACTAATAACTTCATCACCAGCTTGCACACCAGCTAAGATCAAAGCAAGATGTAAAGCTGCTGTTCCTGAATTTAAAGATAAGGTATGTCCACTACCTATATATTCCTCAAATTTTCTTTCAAATTTTTCAACAATATCTCCTTGAGAAATATAGCCACTATAGAGGACTTCTTCTATACGTGGCATTAATAAATCTTTAGCAGGCAGATTAGTTTTAACTAGCGGAATCATTTTATTGTCCTTGATAACTTTTTAATTCATCTTGAACATAATCAAGGGTTAACAATAACTCTTTTAACTCTTGAACATTTAATCGCTTAGTATTATGAGAGTTATACTCATCACCTAGTTGTTCAGGTGCATTTTCCTGCACATATTTACTATAATTTAGATCCCGAAAATCTGCAGGAATTCTATAAAATTTATCTAAATCATGGGCTTTAGCCATTTCTTCTTTTGAACAAAGTGTTTCGTAAACTTTTTCGCCATGGCGCTCACCAATTATTTTTATTTCATTATCTGCATTAAATAATTCTTTTAGTGCCTGAGCTAAAACTTCAATTGTTGCCCCAGGAGATTTTTGAACAAGAATGTCCCCAGGGTTTCCTTGGCTAAATGCAAACATAACTAATTCAACTGAATCATCTAATGACATCATGAATCGTGTCATGTTTGGATTTGTTATTGTAAGAGGTAAACCCTCTTTAATTTGCTTAATAAATAATGGAATGATTGATCCTCTCGAACACATCACATTCCCATAACGCGTTGCTGTGTATACAGCATCTATATTTTTAACCCTTGTATCTCGAGCTTTAGAAACAGCTAATTTTTCCATTAGAGCTTTTGACATACCCATTGTATTAATCGGATACACAGCTTTATCCGTACTCAAGACTACGACGCGTTGTACATTATTTCTCGCAGCTGCTTCCAACACATTCTCTGCACCTAAAATATTTGTTTGCACCGCTTGCATTGGGTAAAATTCACAAGAAGGCACTTGCTTTAATGCTGCAGCATGAAAAACAAAATCAACACCTCGCATGGCTTGATTAATATCATTAAAATTTCTTATATCACCTAAAATAAAGTCAAGCTTTTCATTTTTATACTCAATTCTCATGTCTTCTTGTTTTTTTTCGTCCCGACTGAAAACTCTAATTTCTTTAAGCTCAGAATTCAAAAATCCTTTGATCATTGCATTACCAAAAGAACCTGTACCACCGGTAATTAAAAGTACTTTATCTTTAAATAGATCAGATAACTCTTGAATTTGTTTTGTGTCCATTTTTTCCTCTATTATTCATAATATAAATCAAATTCAATCCAACTTATATTTACAAATCATTTTTGAATTTACATATACTTAAATAAAACCATAAAAAATATCATTATGATTTTCACTAAATTTCATACACTTAATTTTATTATATTTCAAATAAAATTAAAATTACCACACTTCATTTATTTAACATCCACTAGAGTAGCCAGCGACATATCTTTTCAATATCCCTTGTAAAACTATTTGTTTACCCTGCTTATTGTCATATTCGCATAATTTTATTAAATCAATATAAACAGATTTAATATCATCAAACTCTGTGTAGCTTTCAAATGACTTTAATATTCGTTCATGATCCGTTTTTTCCACATTATTAGAATCTATCAGGAGTTCTTCATACATCTTCTCACCAGGACGCAAGCCAGTAAATTGAATTGCAATATCACCAATGCCTTTATCATCAATATGTTTAAAACCGCTTAATCGAATCATTTGTTTAGCTAAGTCTACTATTTTAACTGGCTCCCCCATATCCAGTAAAAACACATCACCGCCATTACCCATCGCACCTGCCTGAATAACAAGCTGTGCTGCCTCAGGAATGGTCATAAAGTATCGTGTGACTTCTGGGTGCGTTACTGTAACAGGACCCCCTTTGGAAATTTGTTTTTTAAACAAAGGAACAACAGAACCTGATGAACCTAAAACATTGCCAAAACGCACAATACTGATTTGCGTGTGTGGATTAGTAGAAGCTAAACCTTGGCAATACAACTCTGCCATACGTTTAGACGCGCCCATGATATTGGTTGGGCGTACTGCTTTATCTGTTGAAATTAAAACAAAAGTTTCTATCTCTTGTGCCACAGCAGCATCTACACTACGCTGTGTACCAATTGATGTATTGTAAATTCCTTCAAATGGATTTACTTCCACAAGTGGCACGTGTTTATAGGCAGCAGCATGATATACCGTCTGTATTGCGTACTGTTGCAATATACGTTCCAGTTTTGACTGATTGGTGACAGAACCCAACACAGGTACAACATGCACACCTGAAGCTTGTAACTCTCGATCAATCGAATACAAGGCAAATTCAGACATTTCAAACAGCACCAGCATTTTTGGCTGATGCTTCACAATCTGACGGCAAAGTTCAGAACCAATCGACCCCCCTGCCCCAGTCACCATCACGACTTTATCTTTAATATTTTTTTCTAAAAGCTCAGGCTTCGGTGGCACAGGATCACGGCCAAGCAAGTCAATAATATCGACTTCACGAATATCTGAAACTTGAACTTGACCATCAACCAGTTGTGTAACCCCTGGCAATTCCATAATTTTGACATCTGCTACATCAAAAGACTCAATCAGCTCTTTTTTACGTGTTCGCCCTACAGATGGCATCGCCAACAAAACTTCTTCAATACCGAATTTCCCAAGTTTTGCTTGCGCTTTTTTGGGTGAATAAATTTTTAAACCACTCAGTGACTGCCCCTGTAAAGAGCGCTTATCGTCAATAAAACACACGGGCAAATAGTCATCTGAACGGTTTAAAGCAGCGGCAATTTGCTGACCTGCCAGCCCTGCACCATAAATAGCCACACGTTTACGGCTTTGTTTTTTTGCAAAGGTTTTGAGGGTTGCATAGCGAATGACAGCACGGCTCCACCACATGTAAGAAAACAGCATAAAGCCATACATCAGTGGAATACTCATCGGAATAAATGCGACATTTAATTTTTTAATCGTGTACAACGCCACGATTTGGATAAATGTACCGATTAAAATCCGGAGCAAATAGTCTTCATTAAATGAACGAACAATCGCACGGTAAATACCAAGTAAGGCAAAAATCAGAATGCCAATCACGCCGACATAAATATACCAAGCATCCAACCCTTGCATAACCTGAACATTGGGACGTGCCAAACGAACAGCATAAGCCAGCCACATCATCAGTGGTAAAACACAAATATCCATCAGCACCAAAACGATTTGTTTTTGGCGACGCGGTAATGATGCTATAGAACGGATAAAGTCTTTCACAAGATGCTCAAATGGGGTCAATAAAGCGGATGAGAGCGCATATTATACGCTCTTTTCAGGTTTAGATTTTTGCGATCACCGCTTGGATAGCATCCACGGTTTTTTGCAGGCTGTGCTCAGACAATGTTGGGTGTACAAGGAACATTAAGCTTGTTGCACCAAGCTGTTTAGCTTGCGGCAAAGACTCTGCAGGACGCCAAGGCGTACCATCAAATGCTTTTTCTAAATAAACTTCTGAACACGAGCCGCTAAAACAAGGCACATTCAATGCATTAATTTCTGCCATGATTCGATCACGCGACCAGTCTTCAGGCAAGGCTGAAGTATTCACTTGCACATAGCATTTATAGGCTGCATGCACATAATCATTTGATGGTTTTGCTACGGTAAAATACGGACTATTTTCAAACGCCGCTTGGATACGCGCCATATTGGCATTTCGTTTTGCTGTCCATTCTGGCATTTGTTTGAGCTGTAAACGGCCAATCACCGCCTGCATTTCCATCATGCGCCAGTTGGTGCCAAATGAATCATGCAGCCAGCGGAATCCCGGCGGATGCTGAGTGTTGTAGACGCTGTCATAATTTTTGCCATGATCTTTATACGACCACATTTTTTTCCATAGACTTTCATCATTGGTGGTGACCATACCGCCTTCACCGCCCGTGGTCATAATCTTGTCTTGGCAGAAAGACCATGCGCCAATATGCCCGATTGAACCTGCTGATTTGCCTTTGTACATTGCACCATGTGCTTGGGCACAATCTTCAATCACGTAAATGCTTTTTTCCTCAGCCAATTGCATGATTGGATCCATATCACACATCCAACCTGCCAAATGCACACAAATAATGGCTTTGGTATTGGGCGTGATCACCGCTTCAATAGTACGGCGTGAGATATTTTGTGAATCCAGTTCAACGTCCGCAAAAATCGGATTGGCACCCGCAGTGACAATCGAGCTTGCCGAAGCTAAAAACGTACGTGAGGTGACAATCACATCATCGCCTGCGCCAACACCTAAGGCTTTGAGTGCTACATCCAATGCGACTGTACCATTGGCAACGGCAACGGCATGCTTGGTTCCTGCAAACTGTGCAAATTCCTTTTCAAATTCACGGCATTCTTGACCGGTCCAATAATTCACTTTATTGGATAAAAGGACTTTTGATACCGCATCGGCTTCTGCTTGAGTAAAGCTTGGCCAAGGCTCAAATGCACTGTTTAACATGGAGTTTTCCTAGTCTCAAAATCGAGTTTAAAAATCTATTTTTTCGTCACAATACGGGCAGGATTTCCCACCACTGTTGCGCCTGCAGGCACACTTTTAGTGACAACAGCACCCATACCCACAACTGCGCCAGCGCCAATCACTAAGGGTTGATCGGGTGTGCCCTGCTTGATCATCGCACCTGCGCCAATATAAGCATGGTCGTGTATATGAATATTGCCATTACATTTTACGCCTGGCGCAAAAGTAACGAAATCCCCAATCACACAATCATGCTCGACATAACTGTATAGATTGGCATGAAAGCATTTGCCAATTTTAATGTTTGAAGTGATGCTCACAAAAGGGCTCAACGCTGCACCCATGGCAATATTTGCTTGATCCATCAGCACAATATTGTTTGCATAAATTGACCAGAGTGAAATACCATCTGCTTCAAGGCGAAGCGCAATTTTTTCACGGACACGGCTATTGGCAATCGCAATTTGCACATATTTTTTAGATGCCGATTCACTTAAAAAAGTTGGGTAATTCATGGCACGATGACCGTTTACTTCTGCAACCGATTCCAAGGCATCATCAATAAATACAATTTCTGAAGCATCGCTTGTACGTGCTAATTGCTGACGCGCCACAGGCATTAAACTGCGCCCGCAGCCTGAAGCCCCATAAATTGCATAGAGCTTAGTCATCTTTAGACTCCGAAGTACCGGTAAATTTGCTCATGGTGGCTTCACCTTCGGCGCTGATATCATCCTTAGCAATCACTTTTTTGACTGTTTTCAGCATGATTTTAAAATCGAGCCATAGGGATTGATTCTCAACATACCATGTATCGAGTTCGAATTTCTTTTCCCATGAAATGGCATTGCGGCCATTCACTTGCGCATAACCCGTAATCCCAGGGCGAACATTATGACGCTTGGCTTGCTCACTATTGTATAAAGGCAAATACTCCATCAGCAGCGGACGCGGCCCGACAATGCTCATCTCGCCTTTAATGACGTTCCACAGTTCTGGCATTTCATCCAAACTGCTGGAGCGCAGCATTTGACCAAAAGGCGTCAGACGCTCACTGTCTGGCAATGGTTTGCCTTGTGCATCGACAGCATCTTTCATACTGCGGAATTTAATCATTTCAAAGGGTTTACCCGCTAAACCCGGTCGGACTTGCCGAAATAAAACAGGAGAACCTAGATTTTTCCGTACTTTATACGCCACTAAAGCGTATACAGGAGACAGCAGCACCAGTGCAGATGAAGCAATTACGATATCCAATACACGCTTTAACATTGATTCACTCATTTCTTTTGCCGCGCTTTTACAGAATAACTCTGCCTCAAGCATGATTAATGTGCTGCATCAGCCTATGTTTTAAGGCCATAATACAGACAGCTTTCAATCTCGTTATTAAAATATAGCCCGCATGACTAAGCATTTTAATAGTGAAATTTTGGCCTATATCATAGCTTAAATATCTGTCCAGCGTCTGTTGACCGAACTGCCCGGATGATCCGTACTCAGCACCTTGGCGTAGTTACCTGCAGCTGTGGCATTTTCAGGAATATCTTTTGTCACCACACTGCCCGCACCAATAGTGGCATTATTACCAATTTTGACATGTTCAATAATGCAGACATTGGGCCCAATATAAACATTATCGCCAATTTCTGCGGCTTGACGGCCGCCATTTGCACCAATGGTGGTAAATTGCGATAAATTCACATTATTGCCAATCACGGTTGTCGGATTGACGACCAACGGTCCACCATGACCAATAAATAAACCATAACCAATTTTAGTGCTGGTATGAATATCAATGCCGTACTGCTTTTTTTTATAATAATAAATAGGATAAGCCAGTTTTGCCCACGCGCTTTGCGCGCTGGCTAAACGCAGCCAAAATGAAAAATTAAAACCGCGATTGAAAAAATAAGTTTTCAAAAATGTTTTTAAACTGACTTGACCGGTATAACGGTATAAATCACTTTTTATATATTTTAAGGTCATCTGGATCGCCTCTTAAATTGGGTGAATGGCCTTTAATGGATATCCATTTCAGCCATCATGTGCTTATTCACTTGATGCACATCATATTTATTCAGCGCAATTTCCCGCGAACGCTGTCCCATATATTCAATCAGGCTCAAGTCTTCAATAAAGTACTGCATGCTTTGCACCAGCTCATCGACTGATTTTACTGTAACCAAATAACCATTTACACCATTGGTAACGGTTTCACGGCAGCCCGGCGCATCGGTGGTAATCACAGCACGGCCCATTGCCATGGCTTCTAAAACTGTACGTGGCGTACCTTCCCGATAAGAAGGCAACACATACACGGAACTTTCCGCAATTGCAGGACGTACATCACTGAGCTTGCCCCAATATTTGAGACGACCATCAGCAATCCATGTATCGAGTTCGGCTTTAGAAATAGCTGATGGATTATCATCAATCCAACCGACTAAATGAAACTCAGCTTCAGGATATTGGGCTTTGATGATGCGTGCCGATTCAGCATATTCACGCACGCCTTTATCACCCAAAAGCCGTGCAATGAGTAAGAATGAGGCTTTGACTACGCCTACATCATCTTTTGGTAAAGGCATGACATCAAAGTCTTGCACATTTACCCCTGAACCATTCACTACCACCGTCGGTTTATTGGCATCAAGCAAATGCATCTCTTGGAATAACTTTAAATCGTCTGGGTTTTGAAAAAAAACTTTGTCGCTACGTTTTAATGCTTGCGCATATAAGCCATGCACCAGTTTTTGGAACAGACTACGCTTGCCAGATTCCACATTTTGAAAGGCGTAGCCCAAACCGGTAATTAAAGCAAAACGATGCGGTACTTTCGCAAGCCATGCCGCCAGCGTACCGTAAATGACCGGTTTAATGGTATAGGACAGCACGTAGTCAGGTTGAATTTGACGGATTTGCTGATAGAGATGTTTTAACAGTTTTAAATCCGCAAGCGGATTGGTGCCCGTACGCTGCATTGGAATCTCATGCAGCTGATAGCCAAGCGCTTGCAGTTTTTGCTGTTCTTCAGGAAAGTTTGCAAATTCAGGCGCCATAATATGAATTTCATAGCCTTGCGCATGAATGGCTTCCAGCAGTTTCCCGCGGAAATTTAAAACAGAAGGCAGAAAACTGCTGATCATTAGAAATTTCAACGGCTTTGCTCCCAAACTTGCATATATTGCTGACTCACTTGCTCAATACTGAAATGTGCTACTACGCGCTCACGCACGGCTTGTTTCAACTGCAATTTGGCATCATTGCTTTGCTGCGCATACTTTAAAATTGCTTGCGCCAATGCAGCCGAATTGCGCGGCGGTACAATTTCGCCAAGCTCCTGCACAATATATTGCGCATCACCAACATCGGTGCTGATACAAGGTAAACCTGAGGCCATCGCTTCTACCAACACATTCGGAAAACCTTCGGTAATTGACGTCATCAGAAATACATCAATCGATTGATAAAAAGCAGGCATATCTGAGATTTGATCAAGCAAATGCACCTTTTGAGTATCTAACTGATACTGCTCAAACAAGGCTTTGACGTCTACGTTCTCTAAACTCGCGCCGCGGCCAGCAATTTTAAAGATGATGTTTTTATCTTTCAGCAAGCCCATAGTTTCAAATAAGTATGGATAGCCTTTGGCCGTGTGATAACGCCCTGCAAAACCAATCACGGTTGGTTCATGCAATTGGGGATTAGGCTGAAATTTATCTAAAAACACGCCATTGGCAATCACTTGACTATTGTCATTTTTAAAGCCAAAGGCCTGATGCTGCTGCATGGACGAATGCGCACAATAAATAATGGCACTGGCTTGCTCGGACAGTATTTTACTTAAGCCTAAGGCAATTTTCGTGCTGATTGATTCATCTTTAGGAGCAGCAAGAGAATGATGAATGCCCCACACCACTTTAGGTTTTTGGGCTAAACCGATGATACTGAGACTGGTCAACACATTGGCATGGTACATCCAGCATTGCACGGTTTTCGGTTGTAATTGTTTAAGTAAACCACGCAGTTTTTGAATGGTGCTAAGCGTATTTAAACCATTCCAATGCAGTGCATAATGCGCCTGACAACACTCTAAAGTACTTTGATAAACATCAGAGGTTTTCATCAATGCAATGATCACATGCTCATACTGCTGCTCTGTGCATTGGATCAGGCGTGCCAGCATCATCTCTGCACCGCCCACTCCTGCAAAGTTGGTGATCACATGTACCATCAACGGTTTGCTCATGCTGCCGACTCCATCATTCGCAAATATTGCTTAAGTACGGTTTGCTTATGAAACTGCTGAATATGTGATTCAAAATCAGCATCTTGATATTGCACATAATCTGCAAAAATTGCCTGTTGCATGGCTTGGGTCAGACCTGCCTGATCATTACATTCGACCAATAAACCAAACTTAGAGTTTTCCAAAATTTCCATTGGACCACTTGGGCAGTTGGTACTCACCACTTTCACTTTTGAAGCCAGTGCCTGAATGAGAACGCCCGGCAAACCTTCCCAATTTGAGCTTAAGACAAATAGCGATGCATATTTAAAATAAGCGTATGGATTGGCATCAAAGCCCGGCAAATCCACCACATCTTTTAAACCCAAGTCCGCCACTAGAGCCTCAAACTCTGCGCGCAGTTCACCCTCACCTAAAATCAATAATCGGGTTTCAGGATGCTGATCATGCAAGGCTCTAAAGGAACGGATCAGAAAACCAAAGTTCTTTGCTTCAGTAAGACGCCCCACCGCCAAAATCACTTTATTGTCACCATTTAAAAATTGATGTGTGACTGGCGCTTTAAGCTTTTCAAAATAGGCATCGTCCAATACAGGGTTATAAATCGTGCTCAGATTATTATTTTTATAGCCATAATATTCACGAAAATCGGCTTCAACCCCTTTAGAGACACAGACCACTTGCTGTGCCATGGGATAAGTCCAATTCACCAAAGTTTTCAGCACAAGTTTAGCAATGCCTTGCAACTTCATATTTTTTGACGGCGTAGATACTTCACGGAAGATCAATCGCGTTGCAACACCTGCGAGTTTTTTCGCAAAGCCTGCCACAATATTGGTATGGGTTTGTGTTGCCACTAAGCAATCATATTGCTCAGCTTTCATTTTTATTTTTAAAGGCGTGATGCTATTCATCACCCGACCACAATTAAAATTGACCAATTCAATTTTAGAACTGACTTCGGGTAACAGCTTGGCTTTGTCACCATTCAGGTCACATACACCCAAATGAATCTTCAGTCCTTGTTCAGCAAAACTGTTCGCCAGTTGAATGACCGTACGTTCTGCACCGCCACCGCCCAAGCTTGGCAAAAAGAACATGACTTTATTCAACATATGCAGACCTAAATTTTAAAATGGGAGAATATTAATGCGGTGTTTTTGAGGCTTGAATCGCCATGGCACGTTCCACACGCTCACGATAATCCGTGACGCCTGCAAGCTCACTATCACTGGCACAAGTACTTTGAATTTTGGCTTGATAATCAGCAAAACTAGATACCACTTTGGCAGGTACACCAATCGCCACGCTATGGTCAGGAATATCTTTAGTCACCACCGAACCTGCACCAATCACCACATTTGAGCCAATGCTCACACCCGGCATAATAATGCTATTCACACCAATAAAGACATGCGAACCAACCTGAATCGGCGCAAAGCGTTGATAGCGTTTCCCTTGCTCATCTTTAACTAAACAGGTACTGCCATCATGGGTAATAAATTTCACCCCTGAAGTCACAGTAACGTGGTCGCCAATGCTGACCAAGAACGGTTCCGAGCCCCAGCTTTTAATATAGATTCGGCAGTTTTCACCAACTTTCACACCTTTTTTACGTGCATAAGCCACACTGCCCTTTGCCATAAAATAAGCAAGATCAAACAGCTGTCGAAAAGCAGAAACCATAAATGCCATACGTATGACCTATGTCAGGATCAGAAAATCAAAAGGGAGAAAATTAAGCTGAATATTTTACGCTGAAAATATGTTTTACGATATGCATAGCACTTTATACAGATTTGATTTTTTTGGCCGGAATACCGACATACACCCCTGATTCAGGCAAAGGTTTTGACACTAAACTACAAGCACCAATCACGCTATCATCGGCAATAGTTACACCATCAAGTACCGTAACCCGTGCACCTAGCCAAATATTTTGCCCTAAACTCACGCCCTGCTTGGTAATCGCATCTTTCACCAACAGATCAGGCTCACCAAATTTATGGTTGCTGGCAATCAAAATACTTTGCGTACCAATACGGGTATTATCGCCAATCGTCACACCGCCACAACCATTGATAAAAGACTTAGAGTTAATGCTGACGTCTTGACCAATCGACACCTTGCCACCAAAGCATTTGATATAACAGCTTTCACCAATAAAACTGTGATCTGCAATTTCTAAAATCGCACCTTGCTCGACAATTAAACTGACATGATCTCCAATATAGACATTCTTTCCGATCTTGACTTGGCCATTAATCTCTAGGGTACACGATTTGCCGAAGTAACGGAATTGTGTGCCAAATGCCATGTTGTACAACACTTTACGGCACTGTGAAGCAAACCAATTCATGTATTTTAAGATTTTAAAAAACATCAGTTTTTGTTTCTCCACACCACATATAAAATGGCAAAGTTATAAAAAATTAATGCCACAGGCACCGCAAGTAACATATACACTTTATCAGCAAAGACTGCATAGAAGCCTGCAAATAAAGCAAACTTAATGATGAGTTCTACGATTTGCAACTTAAACAGCACTTGGCTGTTACGCTGAGCAATCAAAAAAGCGGAACTTGGTGGATTACAGAAAATCGCCCAATAGCCCAAAGCTAAAATTTGGAAATAGCTCGAAATACCCACCCATTCACTGCCAAAAACCCATAAATATAAAGATTCAGGCAATACAAAGACCAAGGCAAATAACGGCAGTGAAATTAAACTCAGTAGCACACTGGCTTTTAACGCATTCTGGCTTGAGTCCGCATCTTTAAATTTGCGAATAAAAAACTGACGCAGGGTTTGTGAGATTAGATTAATCGGGACACGCAAAGTCCGTTCAACAATGGCATAAAAACCCATCGCCTGCACACCGACAAAATGCGACACCACATAGTAAGGCAAATTATGTGAAAAACTATTCAGCAATGCATGAGGCGTGTTGGCATAAATAAAATCTTTGTAATGTTTAAATGCCTGCCAACTCACTTGATAGAGCTGATGTTTCAGTAAATAAATCAGCACCGCCACAATCATAATGACCGAGCTGAAGTTATAGCTGTTCACCAAACTAATTTGCATCACAAGCGGTAAAGACAGTTGAACCGCCACCACGATGGTACTACGAAAAACATTTAAACCTGCACAAAAATATTCTTTATGTGCGGAAAATTGATAATTATATAAACTCTGAATCAGGGTATTGGCAAGCACGCCTGTGGCGACTGCACTTGCCATTTCAACATTTAAAATAAAGCTGATGAAGATGCCACTAAGAATCGCAATGCCCGTTGAGAACACCGCCCCTTCAAAAATCAGACTCTTTTTATCTTGCTCGTCCGCGACTAACAATGCTTGATCGAGACGTAAATTGGCAACGGTCGATAAAACACTGACAATCGCCAATGCAATCCCGTAAGCGCCAAAGTCAGTAACAGAATATAGGCGTGTTAAAACAGGAAGTGCGATAAATGTAATTATCGCACCGACCAGTAAACTGAGTGTAATCAGTCCAATGGACTGATATTTTGCGAAAACTTTCGCAATCATCTGTTCAATATCATTTTAAGTTGTTTACGTACCAACGCATCGCAAGTTGAATGCCTTCAGCAATTTTAAACTGTGGCGTATAACCCAAGCCTTGCTCAATTTTGGCAATGCTGGCTTGTGAATGACGTACATCACCCGCACGAAAATCACGGTACACAGGATCACGGTCAAAGTTCACATCATTTGTCGCAAGCGCTGCCTGAATGGCACGGTACAACTCATTCAAAGTTGTTCGGTCACCTAGTGCAACATTATAGACCTGATTTTTTGCTTCATCACTTTGCGTTGTCGCAGCTAAAATATTCGCTTGCACAACATTTTGAATAAAACAGAAATCTCGACTGGTTTCACCATCACCATTGATAAAGACATCTTCGCCAGCAATCATTGATGAAGTCCATTTCGGAATCACCGCCGCGTAAGCGCCATTTGGATCTTGGCGTTGACCAAACACATTAAAGTAACGTAGGCCAATGGCTTTAAAGCCGTAAGTTTTTGCAAATACGTCTGCGTATAATTCATTGACGTACTTAGTAACTGCATATGGAGATAATGGTTTACCAATGTTTTCTTCTACTTTTGGCAATGCCGGATGATCACCATAGGTTGAACTGCTGGCTGCATAAGTGAAACTTGAAACATTGGCATCGCGTGCAGCAACCATCATGTTCAAGAATCCTGTGATATTTGCACTGTTAGTTAAAATAGGATCCGCTATTGAGCGCGGTACAGAACCGAGTGCTGCTTCATGCAGTACATAATCCACACCTGCACAAGCTTTTTGGCAATCTGCAAGGTTACGGATATCGCCTTCAATAAAGCTAAATTTTGCCCATTGTTCAGCAGTGACTAAGCTTTTTACTTCATCCAAATTATGCTGATGCCCTGTGGCAAAGTTATCTAAACCGACAACCGTTTGATCTAACTTTAATAATGTTTCAAGAAGATTCGAGCCAATAAAACCGGCCACACCCGTCACTAACCAAATTTTCGGTGCTGTTCTAAGGTTTGCACATACCTGTTGATATTGATTCATGATGGTATGCTCCTTACAAACGCAGATCAGATTCGGCTTGAGATAACACATATTTCAAGTCATATAACACATGCTCAGATTTACCTAAAGCACGGATAGCGTGCACGCCCATATCTTTAAATTGATGATGTGCAACGGCCAAAATAACGGCATCATATTTGCCATTTTCTAAGTTTGAAATTGGGCTAATACCATATTCATGCTCAGCTTCAGCTGCATCTACCCAAGGGTCATAGACATCTATCTGAGTGTGGTATTCTTTGAGTTCATTGACGATATCAATGATGCGGGTATTACGGATATCTGGGCAGTTCTCTTTAAAACTTAAGCCTAAAATCAATACCTTGGCATCTTCAACTTGAATGCGTTTTTTCAACATTGCTTTAACCAGTTGAGTCACCACATAAGCGCCCATACCATCATTTAAACGACGGCCTGCCAAAATAATTTCTGGGTTGTAGCCAATTGCTTGGGCTTTATGCGTTAAATAGTACGGATCAACACCAATACAGTGACCACCGACTAAACCCGGACGGAACGGCAAGAAATTCCACTTGGTGCCTGCAGCTTGCAAGACTGCTTCTGTATCAATGCCCATTTTATTAAAAATCAATGCCAATTCATTAATTAAGGCAATATTCACATCACGTTGGGTGTTTTCAATTACCTTGGCCGCTTCTGCAACTTTAATACTTGCTGCTTTATGTGTGCCTGCCTCAATAATCAAGTTATAGACTTGATCTACATAATCAGCGACTTCTGGTGTTGAGCCCGAAGTGATTTTTAAAATATTGGTAACACGGTGCAGTTTATCACCCGGATTAATACGCTCAGGGCTATAACCTGCATAAAAATCTTGATTGAATTTTAATCCTGAATTTTTTTCTAAAACAGGAATACATACTTCTTCGGTTGCACCAGGATAAACCGTTGATTCATAGACAACCACATCGTCTTTTTTAAGTACTTTAGAAATACTTTCGGATGCTTTAACCAAGGGAGTCAGGTCTGGTTGCTTAAATTCATCAATTGGCGTTGGAACTGTGACAATAAAGAAATTACAGTCTTCTAACTGCTGTAAATTCGTGGTATAGCTTAAATGCGTTGCTTGCTTTAATTCTTCTGGTGAAACTTCTAAAGTATGATCTTGTCCGCTCTGTAGCTCATCAATACGCTTTTGATGAATATCAAAACCCACAACGGGTACTTTTTTACCAAACTCAACAGCTAGCGGTAAACCGACATAACCTAATCCGATAATGGCAATTTTTAATTCGGAGAGTTGTAACATACTGAAGCCTATGCTATCGATGAATTTTCATTCATCTTCATGTTGTAAATAGCGTTAAATTATATCAGAAAATCATTTTTTGATTGTGTAATGATGTTCAACTCATAGATTAAAAATCTACGCTTAAATTTAAGTTAGACCATACTAAAGCATAGATAGACTCTTTAAACTTTCAATTTTGTTGGTAAAAATACGTTAATAAACTTAATTTATTTTATAAAAATGCTTTCTTAATATTACGATTTAAAACATCTTTGGCTATATTAACAATGACTATTAGTATAGAATTTTGCAGTCTAAAACATACAATTTGGGTAAATATACCCGTTTTAAAAGATTCAAATTTATAAATAGGATTTATATTCGCGTGAATTACTACCGTTATAGCATCATGTTGGCTTTGAGTCTTGGTATGGCTGGATGCGCAATGACCCCTGGACTACAGACATATGATTTACCAGAACAAGGTGCTTACCAAACTGATCAAGGGGCTGATCTAAATGTAGTACCTTTAACACAAGATAATATTCCTGCTATTTCTCAATCAAATTTCCAAGATTTCTCGCAAATTCAGTCCTTATTTCATCATCAGCAAACCATCTATAAATTAAGCGCGGGTGATGTGTTATCAATTCAACTTTGGGCATATCCTGAAATTACGCCACCTATTCAAGACGCAACAAATATTAAAGCAGTAGGCTACCCAATTGATCCAAATGGCAATGTACAACTCCCATTGGTAGGCTCAGTAAAAATTGCTGGGAAAACACTTGCTCAAACGAATTCATTTTTACGTAGTCAATTCAGTAAATATTTAAAACATCCTGACGTTGTGGTCAGAGTATTATCCTATGAAGGCAAACGTTACTTTGTAAATGGTCAGGTACTCAAAAGTGGTCAATATACTCTAAACGATCAACCTATTAGCCTTTACACAGCATTGGGTCAAGCTGGTGGCATCGATACTAAAACTGGCGATACCACCAATATTCAGTTGATCCGAAATGGTTCAACATACAATCTAAATACGATCCAACTCGAAAAAAATGGCTTATCGCTTCACAATTTACTTATCCGTCCCAATGACACTATTTTTGTAAATACAAAACAAGATCAAAAACTTTATGTCATGGGCGAGTCAAGTAAGAGCCAGGCAATTAACCTACGCGATCAGGGTATGTCATTAAGTGATGTATTAGGTGAAAGCGAAGGCATCAATCCATACTCGGCAAGTGCTGCAAGAATTTATGTCATGCGTACCAATGTTGAGCAAAAACAATCAACGATTTATCATTTAAACCTAAGTAGTATTGGTAATCTTGCTTTAGCAAATCAATTCCAAATGAAAAAGAATGATATTGTTTATATTGATGCAACTGGCTTGACGCGTTGGCAGCGTGTAGTTAATCAGATTATTCCATTCTCAAGTGCACTTTATAGTTTCGATCAACTTGGGAAATAATCATGGCTATTAAAAATATCCTCGTCGTCTGTGTTGGAAATATTTGCCGTAGCCCTATGGCGGAATATTTCCTCAAAAACAATTGCCCTGAACAGGTTATTGACTCAGCAGGATTATCTGCAATGGTTGGTCATGGGGCTGATGAAAAAGCCATTCATTGTATGGATCAATTTAATATTGATATGCGCCCACACATCGCAAAACAAATCAATGCGTCACTCATTAAGCAAGCTGATTTAATTTTAGTGATGAGCAACAATCAAGCTCAACACATAGAAAAGCAATGGCCGTTCGCTAAAGGGAAAGTCTTTCGTTTAGGGCATTGGCAGGGTCAAAATGTGCCTGACCCTTATAAGCATGATCAAGATTTTTTTAACGAATCTTGTAAAAACATAAGCAATTATGTTCAAGATTGGTTACCGCATTTTTAATATAAATTGAAGACTTAGTTGTTAAATTATGACTCAAACTGCAAAAAATGAAGATGATACTATTGATTTAAAAGAGCTATTTTTTTCACTGATCGCTCAGTGGAAATTAATTGCACTTTGCATCATATTAAGTTTAATCTGTGCCCTGCTCTATGTACGTACAACGCCTTCTATTTATTCAACTGATGCCTTAGTTCAAGTAGAAGATGGCAAAAGCGCCGCTTCAGCCGCTTTGCTAGGTGAGTTAAAAGATATGTCTGGCGGTTTGGGTCAAAAATCTCCCGCTGATGCTGAGATTGAAATCTTAAATTCTAGAATGGTCTTGGGTAAAGTTATTGATGATCTGAATCTCAATATTAAGATTAAAGACAAAAATGATAGTTTAGTTGGTCGACTATTTTCACCAGAAAAAGGCCAATTAAAATTTGACACACAAGGTGTCAGCTTCAATACCAAAAATAATAATTTTTTAATCAAGCAATTAGATGTTCCAAAATATTATCTTGATAAAAACCTTACCTTAAATTTTAAATCTGACGCACTCTATACTTTAAGCTATCAAGATAAAGTTGTATTTGAAGGTCAGCTAAATAAGCTGAATCAATTTACGGATAGCTACGGAACGTGGAAAGTTAATCTGTCAAGTACACAACCATTCAAACATGAGTTTACTCTATCTAAATTATCACTTCCTTCAGCTGTAAAAAATCTACAATTAAATTATGGCGTAGCTGAAAAAGGGAAAATGACAGGAATTATTGGACTTAACTATGCTGGTGAAGACAAACAACACATTACCAGTGTACTCAATCATATTTTAGAAATTTATCATCAGCAAAATATTGAGCGGAAATCGTTAGAATCTAAACAGACTTTAAGTTTTCTTGATCAGCAACTTCCAGAGTTAAAACAACAACTTGAACAATCTGAACTGAAATTCAACGAATTCCGAGAAAAATATAATACAATCGATGTTACTCAAGAATCTGAACTCATGCTCAAACAAAATATTGAGCTTGAGAAAATGCGTATTGAATTAAAACAAAAACAAGCTGAATTATCAGCAAAATATACACCTGACCATCCATTAATGTCTGAAATTAATGCACAGGTGAATACGTTAAATCAAAAGATTCAAGAACTCAACAAATCAATTAAACAACTGCCTGAAACCCAGCGTTTATATTTACAACTGTATCGTGATGTTAAAGTAAATACTGAGCTTTATACATCCCTGCTCAACAGCTACCAACAATTGAAAATCGTCAAGGCTGGTGAGATTGGTAATGTACGTATCATCGATACGGCGGTTGAACCAGAGAAACCAATTAAACCTAAGAAACTTATCATCCTTATACTATCTATGTTTGTCGGTGGCTTTATTGGTGTACTCATTGCTTTAGTTCGCAATATGCTACGTTCAGGCATCAAAGACTCTTCTGAAATTGAAAATAATCTTGATCTTCCTGTATATGCAACAGTGCCTCGCTCTCCAGTTCAGGAAAGTCGTATCAAGTTATTGAAGAAGAAGAAGACCATCCCTGTACTTGCTGTTAGAAATAGTGATGATATTGCTATTGAAAGCTTACGCAGTATGCGTACCGCAATTCATTTTGCACTCTCTTCAGCTAAAAATAATCTGATCATGATTTCTGGTCCAGCACCAGAAGTTGGTAAATCATTTATTTCAACCAACTTAGCAACGATTCTTGCACAAAGTGACAAACGCGTTCTGATTGTTGATGCAGACATGCGCCGTGGTTATTTAAATAAATACTTCAACCAAGATAATCAGCCGGGTCTAGCTGAATTTTTGAATGGGCAGCAAGGAATAGACAGTATTATCAAAGCTACTGAAATTCCGAATTTAAGTGTTGTTACCCGCGGTAAGAGTCCAACTAACCCTTCTGAATTATTAAGCTCAGCAAAATTCAAAGAGTTCTTGGATTTAATTTCACCGATGTTTGATCATGTGATTATTGATACACCTCCAGTCTTAGCCGTGACTGACGGTATTATCATTTCTCAATTTGCGGGTGTAAATCTAGTAATTGCTCGCCATGCAAAAACCCAAATGAAAGAATTAGAACTTACTGTCAATCGTTTCGAGCAAGTAGGCGTCAAAGTGAATGGTATTATTCTGAACGATATCCAACGCACTGCTGGTAGCTATGGTTATAACTATGCTTATGGTTATGGTGCAGCAAAAGATCAAGACTAATTCAGATCTTCATAAAAAAGCCATCGTTTAAGATGGCTTTTTTATTTTGCATAGATTAATTTTTATTCAGGCTTATGTATAAAAAATGTTTTATATATTCATATCGTTATAGTATAAAAATAAGAAGATGGCTATGATGAACTTTCCTGCACCTTAGCTATTCATACATATAGCTAAACGTTGAACAGGAAAAGTCTGCTAGAATTTCAGCAACTTTTTACATATAAAATAATTGTGGGAAAATATATGAGTAAGGCTCTACCTATCGCTGTCGCTGTTCTACTCGGCGGTGCCGCACTTGTTCCTGTTTACTATGCAACTAAAACACCTGCTACGCAATCAGCAACATCAACTCAACCTGCTGCAAATGCATCAGCCGTCGCTAAAATCAGCTACGCACTGGGTTATGAAGTTGCTCATCAAACACCACCTGAATTGGACATTAACAGTTTTGTGACTGGTGTTCGTGCTGGTCATGCACGCGCGAAACCCGCTTATACTGAAGAAGAATTGCAAAAAGCATATGCTGAATTCCAGCAAGAAATGCAAACAAAACAACTTGAAAGCAATAAGCAAGCGCAAAGCACAAGTGATTCTTTCCTAACTAAAAATAAAGCTAAAGCTGGCGTAAAAACAACAGCTTCTGGCTTACAATACATCATCACTAAAGAAGGTGCAGGTAAACAACCTCAAGCCAATTCTGTAGTGAAAGTTCACTATACTGGTAAATTGGTTGATGGCACCGTATTTGACAGTTCGGTACAACGTGGTGAGCCAATTGAGTTTCTATTAAATCAAGTGATTCCGGGTTGGACTGAAGGTTTGCAATTGATGAAAGAAGGTGGCAAAGCGACCTTATTTATTCCTGCAAATCTTGGCTATGGTGCACAGGGTGTTCCTGGTACGATCCCTCCAAACAGTACCTTAATTTTTGATGTCGAACTGATCCAAGTTAAATAAAACACTGTACAGGAGAGCAAAAAGCTCTCCTGCTTTATTTTTGAGATTGAATAATGAAATTACAGATGGGTATTTTGTGTTTGGCACTGTGTTCAAGCACTGTTTTTGCAAAAAACGTGAGCAATAAAAGTAGTGCTGCTGAACAAGTGGGTTATAGCTTTGGCTATCTCATGGGTCGTAGTAATGCAGAATCAATCAAAGATTTAGATATTGATGCTTTTGTTGCGGGCCTTAAAGCAGCATCTAAAGGGCAAGAATCTGCTTTAACTGATGAAGAAATGACGCGTGCTTTAACTCAATACAAGAAGCAAACTGAAGCAAAACAACTGATCGAACTTAAACAAAAAGCCGATGAAAATGAAAAAATCGGAACGGCTTTTTTAGCTGAAAATGCCAAAAAATCTGGGATTATAGTTACTAAATCAGGTTTACAATATCAAGTGATTGAGGCTGGTAAAGGTAAATCACCCAAAGCCAACGCGACCGTAAAAGTTCATTATGAAGGCCGTTTACTTGATGGTACGGTTTTTGACAGTTCAATTGCACGTAACCACCCTGCAATGTTTCAAGTCAGCCAAGTGATTCAAGGTTGGACTGAAGGTCTACAGTTAATGAAAGAAGGTGCAAAATATCGCTTCTTTATTCCAGCAAATTTGGCCTATGGTCAGATTGGTTCTGGTGATGTAATTGAACCAAACAGCACACTCATCTTTGATGTTGAACTTATTGAAGTTGTACCTAAATAATATTTTCATTCTATTCAGCATAAGCTAAACCGCTTATGCTGAAATTTATAGCATTCTAATCATTTTATTTTACAAATTATTTGGCAATTTTTGCTGTATTTTCATATTTAGCTTTTATATTAAATCATTCACTCACACTTTTTATGCTTTAATTTTCAACGTTTAATTTAGCCATTTACTGTTTTACAGGGATTTTTCCATGACTTTAAAAATTAAAACCCGCGAAATTCATTACACTGCTGCAGATGGATCACAGTTAGTCGGTTATTTTGCTGCACCTGAGTCAGAAACACCTGTTGCGGGTGTGTTGGTTTCTCCTGAATGGTGGGGTCGCAATGACTATACCGAACAACGTGCACGTGAGTTGGCTGAACATGGTTATGCGGCATTTGCACTTGACATGTATGGTGACAAAAAAGTAACGACGGATGCCAAGCAAGCTTATACATGGATGATGCAAACCTTTGATCACCCAGACACAATTGTGACCCGTGCGTCTGCGGCTTTAACCACATTAGCACAGCAATCTGAAGTAAATGCAGATAAACTCGCAGCCATAGGCTTTTGTTATGGCGGCAAAGTGATTTTAGATTTAGCGCGTTCTGGTGCTGCACTCAAAGCAGTAGCAACCTTCCACGCCACCTTATCTACTGCAACTCCTGCTCAAGCCAATCAAGTTCAAGCTGAAATTCTAGTTCAGCATGGCGAACTAGACTCGATGGTGAGTTTGGACGATGTCGCTGTGTTTAAACAAGAAATGCTGGCTGCACATGTAGAACATGAAGTCATTGTTTATGCAGGCGCTAAACATGGTTTCACCAACCCTTTAGCAGATGAACGTGCCAAAGCCAATGATGTCGATTTAGGCTATAACGCTGCTGCCGAGCAACAAAGTTTAGCTGCAATGTACGCCTTGCTTGATCGTAAGCTTCGCGCTTAACACCAAGCTTGTTATATCAAAAGTTATTTTAAGAAAAATGTGGAGAGAACAATGACAGAACTCAATTGCCCATATTGCAATTATGATGAATATGATGTGATCGCAAAAAATGATTTTGGTGTTGTACTCCCTGAACCCCAAAGCTTGTCTAAAGGTCATTGCGTTATTGTTCCCCTTCGTCATGTTGGCTCTTTTTTTGAAATCACTGACAAAGAACGTAAAAGTCTAATGTCCTTGCTTGAACAAGCCCGAAATGAGCTGAATTTATTACATCAACCTACAGGCTTTCATATTGGTTTTAATGATGGCACTGTATTTGGCGAAGCCATTGAGCATGTCCATATTCACATTATTCCACGCTACGAAAACCAAAAATTGGCTTTAGACCAGCGTTGGGGATTTCAAAATTAAGCTACATGCACATGTATAAAAAGGAGCTACGGCTCCTTTTTTATTTTTGACTATATAGCGCTTAGCTCACAAGCCTCAACTCGAAAAAGCGCTGCATACTGAAACATGTATACTATGTGCGTTTTCTACTAATGATGCTGTTTCATGTTTAAGTTTTCCGATGCCCTACTGGATTGGTTTGATGTCCATGGTCGACATGATTTACCGTGGCAAATTGCTGATGACCCTTACAAAGTTTGGGTATCTGAAATTATGTTACAGCAGACACAAGTCAAAACCGTCTTGCAATATTTCGAGCGTTTTATCACACGTTTTCCGACAGTCAATGATTTAGGAACTGCAACGTGGGATGAAGTCGCGCCTTATTGGGCGGGGCTAGGTTACTATGCTCGTGCGCGAAATTTGCATAAAGCTGCTGGAATCGTGGCTCGTCAAGGCCATTTTCCAGAGAATTTAGCAGAATGGGTTGAACTCCCTGGCATTGGTCCTTCAACGGGCGGAGCTTTAATGTCATTGGGTTTACGTCAATATGGCGTAATTATGGATGGCAATGTTAAACGGGTGTTATCGCGATTTTTTGCCATAGAAGATGACTTATCCAAACCTGCACATGAACGCGAAATGTGGAAATTGGCTGAATCACTGTGCCCAACTGAACGTAATCATGACTATACCCAAGCGATTATGGACTTAGGTGCGACCATCTGTACACCAAAGAAACCTTTGTGTTTTTATTGCCCTATGCAACAGCATTGCAAGGCACATCTGCAAGGTATTGAAACAGAATTACCTTTTAAGAAAGCCAAAAAAGCAGTTCCCGTAAGACGGGCCCAAGTATTACTAGTCCACTCAGAAAACGAGTGGTTCTGGCTTCAGCGACCAAGCTCAGGTCTTTGGGGTGGGCTCTGGTGTTTACCCATCTATGAAGATTCTAGCGAACTACAAAATCAAGCGTTATCGCTAGGTTTAACACCTCTCGCTCAGCATGTAGAGATATCACATAGTTTTACCCATTTTACATGGCAACTTGAAGCGATTTGTTTTCAAGCCCAGCTTGATCAGCAAGAATACATTGCGTTTGAACTCCAAGGCCAATGGTTGAGTCCCAATGCTGCAACTCAACTTGGGATACCGACTGCAATGAAAAAACTCATCACTGCGCTAGAAAATGACACGTCATCTGTGACATAGTCTAGGCAAACTTTTATTGCTAAAGGGACTGTTGTGACGCAAGGACTCGCTTTCATTCGGACATTTTTAATCGGCTTCTTCAGCCTTGCAGTCTTATTTCTTACGGCGTGTACCACAAATCCGCCAAAGCCCCCTTCTACAACACTTCCTGCGCATGAAGTCAAAAGATTGCAACAGATGCATTTAGCCAATCAACTTCCTGTACCCGTGCATCAAGTGAAACGTAGCCAACTCAAAGACACTTGGGGAGCAGCACGTAGCCAAGGACGTAGCCATGAAGGGATTGATATTCTTGTTCCACGTGGAACAAAGGTGCTGAGTGCCACAGATGGTCTTGTTGCAGACTTACGCAATAACAATTTGGGTGGTAAAGTGATATGGATTATGGGGCCAGCAGGCAGTTGGCATTATTATGCGCATCTAGATGGACATAAACGTGCCTTAGCGGTCGGTGACGTGATCAAAAAAGGTGATGTCATTGGTTATGTTGGTAACACTGGCAATGCCCGTCATACTGCGCCACACTTACATTATGGAATTTACTTGGGCGGTAAAGGTCGTAATGCTGTCAATCCATATCCATATTTACGTTAATTTTTAGGAAATATACATGTCAGAAGCGTTGATCAATCGTCTGGTCGAATTTGCAGAATCAGGTAATCAACAAAAAATCAGCTTGAATGGTCAATCGTATCAAGGCTGGATCATGGAAATTACTGAAGAAGCACTACTGATTAGCACGGGATATGCTGATAAGTCTGGGAAAGACGTATGGATTCAATTTGCCGATTTAGACCAAGCAATACTGTCTTATTGGGACAACAAAAATGACCAATGGGCTGAATTTAAGTTATAAACCACAAGAAAATACTGGAGCATTAACATGACAATTCAACGCTGTGGTTGGTGCTCGAATGACCCACTTTATATGGCATATCATGATCAAGAGTGGGGGCAACCTAGCCACGACGAGCAACATGTATTTGAAATGCTTTGCCTCGAAGGTCAGCAAGCTGGACTGTCATGGATTACCGTTTTACGTAAGCGTGAAAGCTATCGGCAACATTTTTTTGAGCAGCCGATTCAGAGCATTGCCCAACTCAGTGATCAACAACTCCAAGACAAATTACAAGATGCGGGATTGATTCGCCATATTGGAAAATTAACGGCGATCCGTGACAACGCACGTGCTTGGGAAAAACTCAAACACGATGGCATCGACCCTGTTGCCTGGCTCTGGAGTTTTGTTGATGCAAATGTGCAAAATAATGATGTGCCCGATTATAAAAGCGCGCCTGCACAGACAGCGCAAAGCCAAGCCTTATCAAAAGCACTCAAAAAGCACGGTTTTAAATTTGTCGGCCCGACCACCTGCTATGCGCTGATGCAATCTATTGGCATGGTCAACGACCACGAAAATCATTGTCATTTTAAATAAAGTTTCAACAATTAGTCTAAATCCAATTATTTTCATGAGGAATATTCATATGAGCGACAACTTAATCCGTGCATATGCAGCCATGAATGCTGGCGAAAGCTTGGTTCCATACCAGTTCGATGCGGGTGATTTACAAGCCCATCAAGTTGAAGTCAAAGTTGAATATTGTGGCTTATGTCATTCTGATATTTCGATTATTGAAAATGATTGGAAATCATCCGTCTATCCTGCTGTACCAGGCCATGAAATTATTGGGACCATTACGCAACTCGGTAGTGAAGCCAAAGGCTTGAAAGTCGGACAACGTGTGGGAATCGGCTGGACTGCTGAAAGTTGTCAGCACTGTGATCCGTGTATCGATGGTCGCCAAGTGCAATGTACTGGAACTAAGACTGCAACCATCGTCGGTCATGCTGGTGGCTTTGCCGAAAAAGTCCGCGCGGGTTGGCAATGGGTGATTCCCCTGCCGGAGGATCTTGATCCGAGCAGTGCAGGCCCCCTACTTTGCGGTGGGATCACTGTTTTTGATCCAATTTTACAGCACCAAATTCAGGCCATTCACCATGTTGCAGTGATTGGGATTGGCGGTTTAGGACACATGGCAATTAAGTTATTAAAAGCATGGGGCTGTGAAATTACCGCGTTTACCTCAAGTTTAGATAAAACCGAAGAACTCAAAGCCATGGGTGCTGACCATGTGGTGAGTAGTCGTGATACAACCGCACTCAAAGCACAACGCGGTAAGTTTAATTTAATTCTCAGTACGGTGAATGTCACTCTAGACTGGCCAGCTTATCTTTCAACGCTCGCACCAAATGGATGTGTACATATGCTTGGACTTGCACTTGAACCCATGCAAATCCCTGCGGGGATGTTGATTAGTGGCGCAAAATCGGTGACAGGATCTTCAACAGGTTCACCAGCTGCGCTACGCCAATTATTGAAATTTGCCGCACGACAAAATATTGCACCGCAGATTGAACTGTTCCCGATGTCGCAAGTGAATGAAGCCATTGAACGCTTACATTCAGGCCAAGTACGTTACCGTGTTGTGCTGAAAGCCGATTTTTAATGTATTGAAAATTGATTCCAAGCCTTAAAAAAAGCCTGCACATTTACAGGCTTTTTTTTATAGCGATAAATAAGATCATGTTTCTGATCTTTAGGCTGCAGATTTACCCTTCAGTTGTGATTTAACCCAGTCTGCCAATAGTTGAATGGCATGTTGAATGTCCGTCGTCAGTTCATGGCCTGCATTTAAGCGAATACAATTGTTATAGCGCTGGTCTTCACCAAATAAAATCCCAGGCACGATATTAATCCCCTGCTCAGCTGCGAAATAATACAAGGCTAAACTGTTGATCTGATCTGGAAACTGTAGCCATAGCGCATAATTGCCCTGCGGATCATTCAAACGAAAATCAATGCCATGAAAAGCCTGCGCAATAAATTGGCGGTATTCTTCAACTTGCTGCTTTAACTTAGGACGTAGCACTGTGAGATGCTGACGGTATTCGCGGCTAAAAATAAAATCGGCCAATCCCAATTGTAATGGGGTATTGACAGAAACATTGCGTAGCAGCAATTTCGCATGCAAATGTTTTAAGCTGGGTGGGATACAAAACCAGCCCAGCCGATACGAAGGCGATAAAGACTTCGACACCGAACCGCAGTACACCACATAGCCTTCACGATCCCAATACTGAATCGGTAGCGGCCGCTGCATGCTAAAACTGCATTCGGCATAAATATCATCTTCGATTACATAGCATTGGTACTGGGCTGCCAATTGGGCAATTTTTTCTTTCTCGGCATTGCTTAAACAAAAGCCCAGCGGGTTTTGAAAATTCGCGGTGAGTAAGCAAACTTTAGCGCCAGACTGTTGCATCGCTTGCTCTAAACGCACGAGGTCAAAACCTTCGGTATTGGCTGGAATCTCCACGATTTTGCGCTTCATCAGCGCTAACATTTGTAGCTGACCATTATAATTTGGTGTCGGTACAATCACCCCATCGCCCTCATTCGTGAGGCTTGCGATCATCACGGCAAGCGTCGGCATACACCCATTACTAATATAAATCTGCTCTGGCACAATATGAAAACCATCTTCTGCCCAATGTGCAGAGAGCGCTTCACGCAGACGCATATGCCCTTGGCGATCACTGTAGAGGAAATCTTCAGGTTTACTGTATTTTAAAGCCCTTTGAATTGAGCGGCTTAAGGCTTTGGCGGGAACCAGATTGGGAGACAGCTGAATGGAACCTAAATGAATCATTTTACTGTTGATGGCTGCTTCGTGTATTTCAATTTGCAGGCCTAAATTGGACACATCCCTTATTTTGGATTGAAAATCTGGGTGCTCTGGAGCATGAATGACACAAGTTGTGGTTTGTACTAACTGTTGCACAAAATAACCCGATTTGGCTTTAGCGTAAATTAAGCCTTGCGCTTCCAAGAGTTCATAACAGCTTTTGGCAGTATTTAGGCTAATCTCCTGCTGCTGTGCAAATTGGCGTAGGGAAGGTAGGCGCAGGTCCACGGCAATTTCCCCTGACTTAATTTTCTGCCCCAACTGCTGTGCTAGCAACTGATATTGAAAGGCCATATCTGTACCCACTTTTTTATATTTACTGTATCTGTACCCATAAACCTAACATATTTAAGCTTTCTGTACAGTTTTTCAATAAGATACAGGAGCGAGACATGAAAATAACCGCCGCTAGACTCACGCTTTTGAGCTGCGCCCTTACACTTTCTGCCTGTCAGCCGCACACATCAGATGCAACCGCTCAGCAGCACTTTATTTGTCAATCATTAATCGAAGGCTTTTTAAAAACACAACATTTGAGCCAGTATAAACTGTGGCATATAGAACCAGCACTGCAACATGCCGCTAGCTACCGTCGCTATATTTATCAAGCACAAGTTTCGAACAACATGAATTTATTACCTCGCCAGCAAAAATTAGCTTTCAATTGCGAGCAACTCTCTACGCGTCAATTCCAAATTCAATTTTCTGATCCTGCTCAGCAACATGCAACTGGAACGAATCATTTGCTCAGTTTACAGTTACCTGAACCTAAGCAAATGAAACAACTCACTGCCTATGCACTCTCATCATCCAATACTGGGAATTAAACCTACTTAAGAATCTCAGGTAATGGCGTGGATACTTGAGGCCTTCCAAGTTCTGCTTTCATTTTCTGCAACATCTGATAAGGCTGCTGCTGCACAAACATATTCACAAAACTGAGTGGAATAGAACCTTCAGGATTGGCATAGCCATAGGTCGATACTTTGACTTTTTTGTTGCCGAGGCGCTGAAAAGTCCAGTCCCCTTCATAATCGGTCAAGCGAACATAATTCGGATTGAGCGGGTAACCTTTTTGAATGGCTTTATTTTGAATGCTAATGATGCCTTGCGCATCTTTACGCATTTTACCCTGTACCACCAAATCGCGATCTTTTAATGGAAATGGAAAATCCAGCACCATATATAACGTAAATTCCCCTTTTTTATCATCTCGGGAAATAATTTTGACACTGCCCATATAAGGTACCCATTTCACGGCATTTTCTACATCTAAAACCAATGAAACGGCTTTTTCTAAGGGCACATCAAAGCTGGTTTCAGCCTTATATTGAAATACTGGATTTTTTTCATCTTGATAGGTCCAGACCTTTATATTGTTTTTATTAATACTAAGCTTAGCATTATCCATCGATTTAGCCTGTACTGTCGCAGCCAATGCGACAGCACACGCCATAAAAATGACTTTTTTCATTCCATTGATCGTCTTATTTTAATTTTATTTTGTTGTTATAAAGGATTTTAACGCGCTTTTAAACGTCAATATCGTTAAAACCCAGTACATCTTTCATATCGTATTTGCGTGCTTCACGACCAACCACCCATGCCGCAGCGCGAACTGCACCCGCAGCAAAGTTCATACGATTCGTCGCTTTATGGGTAATCTCCACACGCTCACCTTCGCCAATAAACATTGCAGTATGTTCACCAACAATGTCACCACCACGAATGGTTTGGAAACCAATGCTTTTTCGCTCACGTGGACCTGTATGACCTTCACGGCAATACACTGCATCTTCTTTCAAATCACGACCCAATGCGCCAGCAATCGCTTCACCCATCATCAATGCTGTACCCGATGGTGCATCCACTTTATGACGGTGATGTGCTTCGATGACTTCGATATCAACCGTGTCACCAAAGACTTTTGAAGCCAATTCAAGCAGTTTAATTGAAACGTTTACACCGACAGAATAGTTCGCTGCATAAACCACAGGAGTTTGTGTTGCTGTTTCATCTAAATAGGCTTTTTGTTCATCATTCATACCTGTCGTACCAATGACCAGTGCCACACCCGCTTCACGGCATAATTTCAAATGTTGTGCAGTAGCAGCAGGTGCCGTAAAGTCGATGAATACGTCGCAATCTTTGAGTACATCAGCAAGGTTCCCCACTACCTTCACGCCTACCGCACCGATACCTGCAAGTTCACCTGCATCTGCACCAACGAGGCTGCTTTCTGGACGTTCTACTGCCGCTGCCAATTGGTAGCCTGCTTGTTGAACTGCTTGAATTAAGATGCGTCCCATACGACCGCCTGCACCTAAAATCCCAATGCGTGGAGTAGCTGACATAACATTTTCCTAATGTTGATTCGAAATTGTTCTTACTATAGCAAAACTCCATGCACAGGCTAAGTTTGAAACAAAAATATTCCTTATTTTTCGTCTCACTCGTTCCTGCTCGGCTATCCTGACTCACTCGTATTTTTACGATTGTTTATTAAAAAATGGGGATACTCACACTGTTGAAATATCGCTCAGCATAAAATTGAATCTGACTTATTCAGCAAAAAGTGCATGGCTAAAAAATGACTGACTGTTACATCACCAAGATACAGCTTTTTCACGGTATGATAGGCGCGTTCTATTGATCCTGAATTTTCATGAAAACCTTACTGTATCTGTGTGCTGCCGGGTGTATTGCATTGGCCTGGCTGATTCCTATTCACTACCGTCCTTGGGCAACCTATACGGGTGAGCTATACACGTTTTTTGCGCTGTTTGCTTTGGCTGCCACGTTCTTTAAACAGAAGCTTGAAATTGCCAAGATTTCACTTCCTCTACTGATTTTAGCCCTGATTCCGATGCTACAACTGCTGTTCGGTCAGGTTTACTACTTCAGTATTGCACTGCTCTGTATGCTGTTTGTCTTCAGTTTCTGGCTGTGTATCAACATGGGCTTTAGTTTGTCACGTACAGCTGAAGCACGAGAAAAAACCTTTCGCTACGTCTGTATCACCTTTGCAGTTTCTGGTGTTTTGACGGGTTTGATTGCCATTTGCCAATGGCTGGATTTCGATCGTTTTCTGCCTTTTGTGATGAAAATCAGCGGGACAACGCGTCCATTTGCCAATTTTGCCCAGCCTAATAACATGGCAACGTTCTTGCTCATGGCCTTGTTGGCTTGTCTGTATTTATATGAACAACAAAAAGTTAAAACGCGCTATTTGGTGGCCTGCGCCATTCCTATTTTAGTCGGGATTGCCTTGAGCCAATCGCGCACTTCATGGGTGGCAAGCATCTGTATTTTGCTGTATTTGGCTTATGCCCAGTACCGAGATTATATCCGCCTGCGTTGGTTTTATAGTTTGGCATGGTTCCTTGGTTTTATCGGGCTAATTGTGATGATGCCAAAGCTCAGTCAATTGATGAGCCAAATGTCCGACATGAATATTCAGGAAAGTCGTGATGTAGTACAGCGTGCAGGCGGTGATATGTCTCGTCTGGCAATATGGAAGCAAATGGCACATGCCGTTGCTGCACAGCCTTGGTTTGGCTATGGTTGGCATCAAACCAGTACTGCGTTTGTAGCCATTTCCGATACTGTAGCTGGTCCTGTCTGGGTTCGTAGTGCACACAATTTCATCTTGGATTTTTTATTGTGGAATGGTGCAATTATTGGCGTACCCTTCTTGGCTTATTTTGCCTACTGGGGGATTCAACTGCAAAAATTGGCCAAGTCTGCGCTATCAATCATTGGTTTACTCATGGTCGGCGTTTTTGCCATTCATGCCATGTTGGAATTTCCACAAAATTACGCTTATTTCCTACTCCCTGCTGGCTTTATCATTGGGATATTACAAGCGGCAAAAGCGCAAACAGCTTCATTTCAACTATCGCCTTGGTTTATACGCATTGTCTTTATCATTGGTGTGCTGTTAATTACGGTCATTTATCGCGACTATGCCAATGCAGCGATTCAACTGGGTCAAGCGTCGAAATACGAAAAAAGTCCTGAGAAAATCACCAATCATGAGCCGATTTATTTACTGACCGAATTTAAACATCGTGTGGCAATTATTCGTTTGAATCCCTATCAAAAAGTCTCGGAGCAAACGATTCAAGAGACCGATAAATTGGTAAGAAGTTATCCTGCCAAATATCACTTGATAAAATATGCCCGTTTATTGGCTTTTAATGGTCGTGAGGTGGAAGCGCGTCATCAACTGCAACGCCTCAAAACCATTTATAAAATTGACATGAGCTATGAGGATTTACTGCCACCGATTCATCCCGCTCAAACCGAACATTAATATGTGGAAACACCCATAAAAAAAGCCTGCATGAATGCAGGCTTTTTTGATATGACTTATTTTTTGAATAAGCCAGTGAGAATCACTTAGTCAAATAGACGATCAAAGAATGATTTTTTCTTTGGTGAAGATGTATTGTCATCTCCATCCATGGTTTCTTGCAATTCTTTTAATAACTCGCGCTGACGTGATGTTAAGTTCACTGGTGTCTCTACCACAATGCGGCAAAGTAAATCGCCAGTCATGCTGGTACGTACAGGTTTTACACCCTTACCACGCAGTCGGAACAATTTACCTGTTTGTGTGCCTTCAGGCACTTTGAGGCTGACACGACCATCTAAAGTTGGGATCTGAATTTCTTTACCCAAAGCAGCATCTGCAATGCTTACAGGTACGTCCATATACAGGTCTGCGCCATCACGTTGGAAGATTTCGTGTTCACGAACAACCACTTCTACATATAAGTCGCCAGCTTGGCCATCACGGATCGCCTCACCTTTACCACTTAAACGTACGCGATCGCCATTGTCCACACCCGCAGGAATAGTAACTTCAAGCGTTTGTTGACGGTCTGACACACCTGAACCATGACATTTATTACATGGGTTTTTAATGATTTTGCCTTGACCACGACACGTGCTACAGGTTTGCTGCACAGAGAAGAAGCCTTGCTGCATGCGCACTTGGCCTGCACCATGACAGGTTTTACAGGTTTCAACATCGTTCGGGTTTTTAGAACCTTTACCATCGCAGGCATCACATGGTGCTGGCGCAGTAAAGGTAATGGTTTTTTTCACGCCCTTCACAGCTTCTTCAAGCGTAAGTTCCATGACATAACGTAAGTCTGAACCGCGACGCGCACGTTGCTGACCACGACCACCACCACCAAAAGCGCCACCGAAAATGTCGCCAAACTGACTAAAGATGTCTTCTGCGTTAAAACCGCCACCGAAGCCACCGCCGCCGCCCATACCACCTTCAAAGGCTTGATGGCCCATACGGTCGTACATGCTACGTTTTTCACTGTCTGAAAGAATTTCATAAGCTTCTGCAGCTTCTTTAAATTTTTCTTCAGCTTCTGCGTTATCTGGGTTACGGTCAGGGTGATACTTCATCGCCAACTTGCGGTAGGCTTTTTTAATTTCATCATCACCTGCGGTTTTAGAAACGCCTAAAACCTCATAATAATCACGTTTAGCCATGTCTGGCGATGCTCCTCACGGAATTCAATTTAATACTTAACTGTGGTCTGAAATTGGGGGATCAAACCATTTTTTCAAGGCTTCGACAGGAAAAAATTTTGTACAGGCTTAGAATACGGCTTTATTTTTAACGAATTTACCTAGACCTTTGATCCAAGCATTCAGTAAAAATAAGAAAGCGATTGCTGAAAATACGACACCGACCACCGTACATCCAGTAACCCAAAGATAAGTATCCCAGTAATAAAAAAACAAGGGGATAAACCACAGTGCGGCAAAGGCTGCCATGAGTGAATAAATAACGACGGTACGCATGACCCAAAAGGCTTGGGCTTGCAGCCAGACTTCAGCTGAATCGACTTGAGAGACTTTGCGTGCAAGCCAATAGGCAATTACACCGCTAATGAGGGTAAATAACGCGAAAAACATGAAGACATACGAGATCGCAATATAGCGGCGATACTTGGCTAAATTCTCTGCTGTCATTTGTTATCCAACCCCATAAACACAATATGCTGCGCTGCATTTGTGATCATTTTACTTTTTTAAAAATATCTATGTAGATCAGGTGCTACTATAGAGAAAAATTCAATATTTCGCACCCAATTTTATGACACTTTTATGGATTCTGTTGAGTTTTTTTCACTTTAAACCACTGTGCATACAATGCAGGTAAAAAGAACAGGGTCAACAGCGTCGCCACGATTAATCCGCCCATAATGGCAACCGCCATCGGCCCGAAGAAAATACTGCGAGAAAGTGGAATCATCGCCAGTACCGCAGCCAAAGCGGTCAGCACAATTGGACGACAACGGCGCACCGTCGCATTAATAATCGCATCCCAAGCCGACTCCCCCGACTGAATATCTTGTTCAATCTGATCAATTAAAATCAGTGAATTTCGCATGATCATGCCAGACAGTGCAATTGTTCCGAGCATCGCGACAAAACCAAAGGGTTTATTAAACAGCAACAGGAATAACACTACACCAATAATGCCCAGAGGCGCTGTTAAAAACACAATCACAGCCCGTGACATACTCCGCAGTTGAATCATCAATAAGGTCATGACCACTGCAAGGAAGAGTGGCATGCCTGCATTCACCGAACTTTGACCACGTGCAGATTCTTCTACCGTGCCGCCCACTTCCAATAAATAACCATTTGGCATCTCAGCACGTAATTGATCAAACGGCTCTGTTAACTCACCCACCACCGTGGCAGGCTGTAATTTACTGCGAATATCGGCACGCACTGTAATCGTCGGCAAGCGGTTACGATGCCAAATCAGGCCTTCTTCAAAGCGGTATTCAATTTTCGCAATTTGCGCCAATGGCACAGAACCGCCTTTTGCGGTTGGCACAGCCAAGCTACTGAGTGATCCCACATCTAGACGCTCGGCCTGATCGCCGCGCATACGGATTTCAATCAACTCACGTTTTTCACGATACTGATTAATCACTGCGCCACTGATTGAGCTATTGAGGAAATTCGCCAAATCTAAACTCGACACACCCATTTGACGTGCACGGTCTTGATCAATCTCCAATTGAATAACTTTACTTGGCTCACCCCAATCCAAATGTACATTGGTTGTGTTGGGGTTTTCACTGACTTTTGTAGATACGCGTTGTGCCCACTCACGTACCAAGCTGAGATCTTCGCCCGATACACGGAACTGCAATGGATAACCCACAGGTGGGCCATTTTCCAGTAAAGACACACGGGTACGTACTTCGGGCAATAATTTGCGAATTTCATCTGCTAATGACTGACGAATTTCATTACGGTCATCTAGAGATGAAGCCAATACCACAAATTGCGCAAAACTGGCTTGCGGTAATTGCTGATCTAAAGGTAAATAAAAACGTGGCGATCCCGTCCCCACATAGGCGACAAAATTATCAATACCCTGTTTTTTTGATAAGAATGCTTCGACTTTTTTGACCGCAGCTTCTGTTGCTTTGAGCGAAGCGCCTTCCTCAAGTTTTAAATCCACCAAAATTTCAGCACGGTTGGACGGTGGAAAGAACTGCTGAGGGACAGTTTTAAACATCAATATCGACAACACAAAGATGCCGACTGTCGCTGCAATTACCGTTTTGCGATAGGTCACACAGGTATCGACCCAACCACGAAAGCGTTGATAAAACTGTGTTTGGTAAGGATCGTGATGCTCACCTGCGTGGTGCATAGTGGGCTGTGGTTCAGGCTGTTTCCGCAGACGTGCCCACAGGCGTTGATACCAAGGTGCTTTTTGAATCAAATCTTTATTGAAATCTGGCAGTAATTTGTCACCCAAATACGGTACAAACAGCACCGCAGCAAACCACGACACAATCAGGGCAATGGTCACCACTTGGAAAATTGAACGCGTGTATTCCCCGGTACTTGATGCTGCTGTCGCAATGGGCAAAAAGCCTGCCGCCGTGATTAAAGTCCCCGTCAACATTGGAAAAGCCGTGGTGCGCCAAGCATGCCCAGCGGCTTGCAATCGCGTGTAGCCCTGCTCCATCTTAATCGCCATCATCTCGACGGCAATAATGGCATCATCCACCAATAGCCCCAGTGCCAAAATTAGTGCACCCAAGGATATTTTATGTAGCCCGACATCAAACATTTGCATGCCAGCAAAGGTCATAGCCAAAACCAAAGGAATGGAAAATGCCACCACCAATCCAGTACGAAAACCTAATGAGAAAAAGCTCACCAGCAGGACAATAATCACTGCCTCAGCAAGTACTTTCATAAACTCATTGACGCTGCGTTTCACCGCCACGGGCTGATCGGAAACTTTTTTCAGCTCCATGCCCAAAGGCAAAGTTTTTTGCAAACGCGCAAATTCAGTTTCGAGGTTCTTACCGAGTGCCAAAATATCACCGCCCTTACGCATCGACACGGCAATACCTAAACCATTTTCACCCATAAAGCGCATACGTGGCTGCGGTGGATCACTGAAGCCACGATAGACTTCTGCCACATCACCCAGTTGAATGGTGCGATCATTGACCAGCAAAGGCATCTGACGCAGTTCATCTATATTTTGTAGGTTGCCACTCACCCGCACTTGTATACGGTCTGAATTGGTTTCAAAGAAACCTGCACTGGCTACGGTATTTTGTTGTTGTAGTGCCTGCTGAATCGCAGTCACAGGAATGCCCAGTTGTGTGGCTTTGGTGTTGGAAATTTCAATCCAAATTTTTTGATCTTGCAGTCCGATTAAATCAACTTTGGCAACATCTTTGACCCGTTGCAATTGCAGTTGTAAACGGTCGGCATATTCCTTCATGGTGGCATAGTCGAAGTCTTTGCCCGTCAGTACATAGATATTACCGAAGGTATCGCCAAACTCGTCATTAAAGAAGGGACCTTGCACTCCAGAAGGCAACTGATGGCGAATATCATTGACCTTCTTACGTACCGTGTACCAAACATCTGGCACTTGCTGTGACCGTAAACTGTCTTTGGCGACAAATGTGACCATCGACTCACCCGGACGCGAATAGGCCATGATGCGTTCATATTGCCCTGTGGTCATCAGCTCTTTTTCAATGCGATCTGTGACCTGCATCGAGACTTCTTTGGCTGTTGCGCCAGGCCAATAGGTTTGAATCACCATCACTTTAAAAGTAAATGGCGGGTCTTCACTCTGCGACAATTTGGAATAGGACACGATCCCAATAATGCCCAGCAGAATCATAAAATAAAGGATTAAGCCTTTATTTTTCAGTGCCCACTCTGACAGGTTGAAATTCATGATTTCGCGCCTCCCGAAATTTGGACAGCACGATTTTCACGGTCGACTGGATGAATTTTTTGTTTTTCACGCAGTAAATGTACACCACCTACAACCACATAGTCGTTGGGTTTAAGTCCACTCAATACGGGTACCGTCTCACGACCATATTCCCCCAAAGTCACAGGGACTTTGCGTACCGTATGGTCTGCATTGACCACCATCACATAGGCCTGCTGACCACTGGCAGACACACTCGATAGTGGCACTTGAATCACATTGTGCTGTGCTTTGTTTAAAAAGACTCGAGCACTTTGTCCCAATTGGATCGCACTATTCCCTTCACGCAGCGCAACTTTGACGCTATAAGTGCGTGATTGATCTGCAGCTGGACTAATTTCACGGACAAAGCCAGCAAATTTTTCATTCGGCTTCGACCATAAGGTCACCCATGCATCCTGCCCTACCTTCATGTCAGATACCGCTTGTTCCGGTACACCAATCACGACTTCACGCTCACCCGCAATCGCCAATTGATAGGCGGGTTGACCAGCGGCAATCACTTGACCAACCTCAATATTCCGTTCAGTAATCACGCCATTTTTATTGGCAATTAATTGGTTATAGCCCGTTTGATTGCGGCTAACGTCATAGTTGGATTGGGCTTGCTTTAAATTGGACTGCGCTGCTTTATATTGGTTTTCTACCGCATCATATTGAGAGCGACTTACAGCATTGACGGGCAGTAATTGCTTGAAGCGCTTTAATTCATCTTCAGCAATTTGTGCTGCTGAACGTGCACTGTCCAATTGTGCTTGAGCTGCATTTAATTGCAGCTGCGCATCTTTAACATCTAGTTTTGCCAAGACCTGCCCGACTCGGACTTGATCACCCACATCGACATAACGCTCGGTAATTTGTCCGCCAACCCGAAAGGCCAAAGCCGTTTGCTGGCGCGCTTGCACATCACCCGCATAACTCTTTTGTTCAAAATGGCTGGCGCTTGGTTGAGTCACCATCACAAATGGAACTTCCTGTTCAGTTTGTGCTTTATCCTTGCTGCATCCCCATAAGGTCACACTGCAAACGATGATCATGCTGACAACTGTGGTCTTAATCGTACTCATGAAGTTCGCTCTTAATAAAAAGTATTTTTTAGGGCAGAATATTATTCAATTCGATTGGTTGTTTTTTAATTAATAAACCATACGGTACATTAATTAGATTATTTAATCGAAATCAATGACCTTTTCGCCTTTTTTGGAAATATTTCAGCAAATGAACGTCGGCCGCCCAAAAGATTTAGAAAAACGACAACGCATTTTGGAGTCGGCAAAGCAACTTTTTTTAGAAATGGGCTATCACGGCTCGAGCATGAATCAAATTGCGCAAAATGCTGGCGTAACCAAACTCACGGTATATAACCATTTTCAAGACAAAGCGACGTTGTTTACCTGTGCCATTGAAGACACTTGTGAAGAGATTTTAAGTACGCGCCCCCATCAATTACATGCGGGTAGTGATTTTTTGCAGGCTTTATATGAAGTCTGTGAATTGGCAATGAATATTATTAACTTACCCGAAGCCATCAAGCTCGATTTGTTGCTCTTAGAATTGGCTGCCGAACATAGCCCCTTGGTCGAACAGTTTTATAATGCCTCGCATTTAAAATTACGTCAGGTTTGGGAAACACTTTTTCGCGATGCCGCAGCATTTGATTTTATTCAGGCTGCAAACCCCGCGACTCAAACCGAATTGATTGTTTCGCTCTTGGCAGGTCTTCGCCATCAGGAAGTTTTATTGGGCATGCGGGATTGCCCAACAGCAGAAGAGCAACGCGATATCATTGGCTTTGCCATTGAAATCTTTATGTTGAAATATGGAAAATCCAGCACATAAAACCCCATGCCTGCAACATTTCCACGCTAATCTGTTTTAAATGGCATAACAATTGCTCATTTTCCTATAAAAGTCATCCGACTTTTGTCTGTACCCCCTTTTGCCACAGCACTTTCAGGGTATAGTCGAGACAGGAACAAGCGGAGAAATAACAAATGATTCAACAAATTGATGCTCCATTACGTGAAGACGTGCGCTTACTGGGCAATTTATTGGGTGAAACCCTGAAGCAGCATGCAGGACAAGATTTGTTTAATCAGGTAGAACAAATTCGTGCTTTATCGAAAGGTGCACGCGACGGACAAATCGAAGCAGAAAAGCAACTGGAACAATTGTTTTTAAACTTGAAAGATGAAGAAATTCTGCCACTAACCCGTGCATTTACCCACTTTTTAAACTTTGCCAATATTGCAGAGCAGTACCATGTGGTTCGTAGCCGCCGTCAAAGTGAATTTGATGAGCAGGCGCCCTCACCAAATCCACTCGATCATTTATTTGAAAAATTTAAAAGCAATAACATCAGTGCAGAACAACTGTATCAACAGATTTGCGAACTCAAAATTGAATTGGTCCTGACTGCCCATCCGACTGAAGTCAGCCGTCGTACCTTGATTCAAAAATATGATGGCATCAATGACTGTCTGTTTAAAATGGATCAGCAAAAACTCACTCCACGTGAACGCCAAGCCGTATTAGACGATTTAAAACAACTGATTTGCTCAGCATGGCAAACCGATGAAATTCGTCAACACCGTCCTACCCCAGTGGACGAAGCCAAATGGGGCTTCACAACCATTGAGCAGACCTTATGGAATGCTGTACCCAAATTCATGCGTGAATTGGATGGCATGGTACAAGACCATTGTGGTCAAGCTTTACCGCTGAATGTTGCACCAGTACGTTTTGCCTCATGGATGGGCGGCGACCGTGATGGTAACCCCAACGTCACCCATAACATTACCCAAGAAGTGTTATGGCTCTCACGTTGGAAAGCAGCGGATTTATATTTACGTGATATTGAAGACTTGCGCTGGGAACTCTCGATTCAAGAATGCAGTAAAGAACTTAGTGATTCGCTGGGGCATTTCCATCCAGAACCGTATCGTGAGTATCTACGAAACGCCCGTGAACGTCTTAAAGCAACGCGCAACTGGTTAGCCCTGAAACTGCGCGGTGAAGATGGTGATGACAGCCGAGTGATTAAAAGTCGTGATGCACTACTCGAGCCACTCATGGTCTGCTACCGATCACTGATTGATAGTGGTTTACCTGAAATTGCCAATGGAAAATTGCTCGACTTTATTCACCGCGTGAACTGTTTTGGTATTGAATTACTCAAACTGGATATTCGCCAAGAGTCGACTCGTCATCGCCAAGCGATTTCAGCGATTACTGAATACTTAGGTTTAGGCAATTTTGAAACATGGACTGAACAAGCCCGTCAAAATTTCTTAATTCAGGAACTTCAAAGCAAACGTCCTTTATTGCCAAAGCACTGGAATGAGCCGAAACAAAGCTTAATTGAGCATCCCGATGTGCAAGAAGTTTTTGCCACGATGCGTACATTGGCAGCACAGCCGCCAGAGAGTTTAGGCGCTTACATCATTTCAATGGCAGAACATCCGAGTGATGTGTTGGCGGTGTTATTACTACAAAAAGAAGCAGGGATTCAACAAGCACTGCGTGTGGTGCCGCTGTTTGAAACCTTAAAAGATTTAGATGGTGCTTCACGTACCATGAACACCCTATTTAATATGCATTGGTACAAACAGCATATTCAGGGCAAGCATGAAGTCATGATTGGCTACTCAGACTCAGCCAAAGATGCTGGCTTTATGTCTGCCAACTGGGCGCAGTACCGTGCTCAAGAAGAATTAACCGCAGTGGCGAAACAACATGGTGTGCAACTGACCTTATTCCATGGTCGCGGTGGTTCAATTAGCCGTGGCGGTGCACCAACCCAACAGGCCTTATTCTCGCAGCCACCGGGGTCAATTTCGGGCGCTATTCGAGTGACTGAACAAGGCGAAATGATTCGCTTTAAATTTGGTCTAGAAGGTATTGCGCTACAAAACTTAGAAATTTATACCGCTGCAACCTTGGAAGCAACGCTATTGCCTCCGCCAGAACCGAAACAGGAATGGCGTAAGCTCATGCACAGCATGACCGATTTATCAGTTCAGGTGTATCGTCAAACCGTGCGTGAAAATCCACATTTTGTAAAATACCTACGTACCGTAACCCCTGAACTTGAGTTACAAATGCTGCCGCTGGGTTCACGCCCTGCAAAACGTAAAGTTAGTGGTGGGATTGAATCACTCCGTGCCATTCCGTGGGTATTTGCTTGGACACAGATTCGTTTAATGTTGCCGGCATGGTTAGGTACAGGCGCTGCAATTAATCAAGTGATTGATCAGGGTCAAAAAGAAACCTTAGAAGAAATGCTACAACAGTGGCCGTATTTCCAAACCTTAATTGATATGTTGGAAATGGTCTTATCTAAGGCAGATGGTCATGTTGCGCTTTATTATGAGTCTCATCTGACTGACGATGCTGACTTGAAACAACTAGGTGAGGAATTACGCCAACGCCTTCGTGATGCGGTACAAACTCTATTGGCACTCAAAGGTGAATCAAAACTGCTGAGTAGCAATGATGTACTCGACCAATCGATGAAAGTCCGTAAGCCTTATTTATTGCCTCTGCATTTACTGCAAGCAGAGCTGATGAAACGCCGTCGTGCTTATTTGGCTGAACGCCAAGCAGAAAATACCCCAGTCGATCATGCATTGATGGTAAGTATTGCAGGTATTGCGGCAGGCCTCCGTAATACTGGCTAAATATTCCAATATTGATAGAAGCACACTGCAAGGTGTGCTTTTTTTTTGAGCGTTTATTTTCCTTATAAATATTTAGAAATATATAAAATAAAAAATATTTATGAAGTTTCACATAATTCAGCATCTGAATTAATTGCATGATTTAACTTCCTTTTTCCACATTAAATATTTTTACCAATTGGTAAAAATATATGTAAAGTCAGTTAATTAATTTGAACAAAATATTCTTAAAAGAGATTAAATCTTCTAAAAAACAAGAGTATGATGTGCACAATTTATCTTTTGAGTGCTCATTTTATGTCCAATTGGTTTCCCAAATGGCGCCCGTACGAAGGCAATATTGATGCACGTCCTGTAGGTACCAACGAGTACCTTCCACCTATGCAAAGTGTTGTATTGGGGATACAACATGCCTTTGCCATGTTTGGTGCAACGGTCCTTGCACCATTCTTGATGGGTTTTGATGCCAATCTTGCAATTTTAATGTCGGGCATCTGTACCATCTTGTTCTTCTTTATGACTGGTGGTCGTGTACCAAGTTATCTGGGCTCAAGCTTTGCCTTTATTGGTGTGGTCATTGCCGCAACAGGTTATGCAGCGTCAGGTACTGGCGCAGCAAATGCCAATATCGCATTGGCTGCTGGCGGGATTATGGCCTGCGGTATTTTATATGCCATTTTTGGTTTTATCGTGATGGCAACGGGTACCCGTTGGATTGAAAAACTCATGCCACCTGTAGTGACAGGTGCAGTGGTGATGATCATTGGTCTCAACCTTGCCCCAGTGACCATTAAAGGGGTTGCCGGTAATAACTTTAATATGTGGATGGCTTTAGTAACCGTTCTATGTATGGGTTCAATTGCTGTGTTCACCAAAGGTTTATTACAACGTCTATTACTCTTAGTTGGCCTTCTACTCGCTTACTTGGTGTATTACATCGTATCGAATGTGATGGGTCATGGCACACCAATTAACTTTGTTCCTGTACAAGAAGCCGCTTGGTTTGGTATTCCACACTTTCATTCTCCAGAATTTAGCTTCAATGCAATGTTGATCATTGCACCGATTGCGTTGATTTTGGTTGCTGAAAACTTAGGTCACATTAAAGCGGTAGGCGCGATGACAGGTGAAAACCTCGATCCGCATATTGGCAAAGCCTTTGTTGCCGATGGTGTTGCAACCACGCTTTCAGGTGGTGTGGGTGGCCCAGGGATGACCACTTATGGTGAAAATATTGGTGTAATGGCTGTAACGCGCGTTTACTCAACCATCGTGTTTGTATTCGCAGGTGTATTCGCCATTTTCCTTGGTCTGTCACCGAAGTTTGGCGCGATTATTCATACCATTCCACAAGCGATTTTGACTGGTGCATCGATTGTAGTCTTTGGTTTGATTACCATTGCGGGTGCGAAAATCTGGATTGAAAACAAAGTCGATTTCTCAAAAAATAAAAACCTGATGGTCGCTGCTGTGACGATTATTTTAGGTACAGGCGACTTTGCGCTGCAATTCGGTAACTTTAACCTTGGCGGGATTGGTACCGCGACATTTGCAGCCTTAATCCTGAACTGGTTCTTTAGCTTAGGCGATAAATCAGAATAATTTAGAATTTATGTAGTCTTTGAAATTTTAGCAGCCAAATGGCTGCTTTTTTTTATGGCACATAATTCGCTAAGATAAGACATCACTTTAGGAAGTTGCAGAATGCGTTTGGATTTATTTGACCTCCAACTGGTGCTACATATTGTGGAAACGGGTAGCTTGACCAAAGGTGCAGCCCGCTCAGCCATTTCCCTGCAAGCTGCCAGTGAACGGATTAAAAAGCTCGAGCAACATTACCGTACTGCCCTATTTATACGTCAAGCCAAAGGCGTGAAACTCACCTTAGCGGGGCAAACCTTGGTTGAACATGCGCAAAACATCCTCCAACAAGGCAAGCAACTGGAATTTGCCATGCAGCCCTTTGCTGAAGGTTTAAGTTCCAGTATGACTCTATGGTGTAATTCATCGGCACAGAGTGAATATCTGCCCTTTTTATTGCCGCAATATTTAGTTGAAAACCCCAATACGCAAATTGAATTGTTTGAAGCCGAATCGAAAGATATCGTTGCCGCTATTGAGCAAGGTACTGCACAACTGGGCTTAATTTCGGGTTTTTTTAAATCGACACATTTACAGACTTTAGAATTTGCCGATGATCCTTTGGTGCTGATCTGCCCTGCAACCCATGTGTTGGCTCAGCAGCATTCGGTAAAGCCTGCCGATATTTTGCATTATCCCTTTGTGGGCTTGATGCAATATCACTCCTTGCAACAATCCATTGAAGCCCAAGCCAAAATTTTGGGCTGTGAAATTCAATATCGGCTGCGCCTGCCCAACTTTGCCGCAATTGCCCAAGTGGTCGCCAATGGCGTCGGCATTGCAATTATGCCAAAACGTGCAGCGCAGCGTTTAAGGAGTGTTTATCAATTTGCCCAAGTGCAGCTGATGGGTGAATGGGCCAATCGGAAACTCTTGCTCACTGCACGCAGTTTTGATGAGTTACCAACGAGTTATCAGCATTTGAGTCAGTTTTTAATTTCACAAAAAATCAAGCTTGATGATCAGGAAAATGGCTGATTAACCACTGCCTTAAATCCAATGAAATTGATGCAGCATCATATAACTGCCCAAGGCAATCAGTCCGATAAAGAATACTTTACGGAATTTTTGCTCTGGAATGCGGTAGCGGATTTTTTTACCCGCCCACATGCCAATGAGTGCAGGAATCAGCGCCATCGCTGACATGGCATAATCAATCGGGATATCTTCCACAGGATTTTGCTGTAAAAATACGGCTAGGCAAATGGTTGAGGTAGTAAAAGCTAGGCCAAGCGACTGCACCAAATCGTCACGTTTCAGTTGCAGACCTTGTAAATACGGCACAACAGGGATCACCACCACACCTGTCGCGACAGTGAGTGCTCCACCCAAATAGCCTATAATTGGCGACAACCATTTTTCATGTGGCGCGAAATTCGGCAGGCTTTTGGCAAATAATCCATACAGCCCATACAGTGCCAGCATACCGCCGAGCAAGGCTTCGCTTTTAAATTCACCTTGCCCTAAGGTCGGGAAAATACTCCAAATAGAACCGACGATAATCCCGAGTAGCAAAGGCCAAAAGCGTTTGATTAAACGTAGCACATGACCTTCGGCAAACAGTTGCCAAAAGTTGGTCACCATAGATGGAATAATCAGTAAGGTTGCTGCCTGAAAAGGACTGATCACCATGGTGAGCAGGCCCATAGACACCGCAGGTAAGCCCAATCCAATGGTGCCTTTAATGAGTCCAGCCAATGCAAAGACTGTGATGACAAACCAAATCATGGCAAATCTCTTTGAGGTATTGACTCTATGTTATGTAATTCAGAGAACTTGAAAAATCACTGTTTTTTGAAGTGAACCTCAATCAAATATTGAGGCTAGGTTGAAATATCTATGCATAGTGTATTTGGGCTAAACAAAATCTTTTGATTTTGAATAAAATATAAGCGTATTGTTGGAATAGTTATGTAAAAGCCGTTCCAATGTGCTGTTTACTGGAGCGGCTTTAGTTAAGATATTTATAGTAAAATCTTAATAATTCCATATAACATGTAATATGTTAATTTTAGGAAAACTGTAAAATGCCATTACTTTGAGTTCTGCTAAAACTGCTGAAACTTACCCAAATGATATGAAATGGAAAATTTGGAAAGAATTAAGCATAGAAAGAATAAATCAAAAGAGAAACCATTAATCTTTTTTAGATATCCCTGAAACAATTAGTAGGTTTACATAGAAGTTTTTGATCACTTCGAGATAATCTGTAGTATGTCACAAACTAAAGAATCAAAGCTTTTTAAAGTCCAAAGACTATCTATTTATTCAGGATCTAAGTAGATAATTCCCATATCAATTTTATTAAGATGGTCAAAGCCTTCCCTATCTTCTGAAACTTGATCTACATAGAGGTCAGCATATTCAATTCTTTTTGTTTGATAATTAGGGAATGAAAAAAATAAATCTCCTGTACTATTAGCATAATCTACAGGAGGTCTTTTTAAATAGTATTTTTCAGTTTTAGCAGGAATAAAGAATTTTCCATTTGCATCTAATTTAGTATCAGGATCTGAAAGAATACCATTTACGCCAATATATCCTAGTTTGTTTTTTAGTGGTAACTTGGTTTTATTATCATAGACATAACCACTGAATTCAGACGTAAAAAAAACCGTTTTTTGAGTACACGAAGCTAGGGCTAAGATGATGAAAATAAATAAGAAGCTCGTAATTAATTTTTTCATTTTTTTGATATCCCTGAAAGAAATAAGAGCCCTTTAACATCTTGCTCATGAGTTTAAACCTTATGCAAAGAAAAGAGACAGCCCCATACGACCAATTAAAAATACCAACAAAATAAGGAAAAAGATGCGAATAAAACCGCTTCCATAGCGTAAAGCCAAAAATGATCCAACGATTGATCCCACTACATTACACAATGCCACAACCAGACCAATGTTCCAAAGAACATGACCTGATGGAACGAAAAACAGTAAAGCTGCACTAAAGGTCCCTAAATTGACCAACTTGGCGGATGCAGACGCATTTAAAAAATCAAAGCCAAAACACCGAACAAAAAGAAAAAGTAAAAAGCTGCCACTGCCTGGGCCAAACACCCCGTCATAAAACCCAATCAGTGCACCAAATAATATTCCTAATAAAATTTCCCGTTTACCACTATGAATATAGCGATGTACTTTGCCTAAATCTTTTTTTAGAAAGGTATAAATCGCCATGACGACCAATAGAACAAAGACGATATAGCTCATTAATTCTTTTGGAATATAGGAAACCGACATTGCACCCAAAAAAGAAAAGATAAATGCTGAAACCATAGTCGGTAGGAGCAAAGCCCAAACAATTTTTATTCTTTTCAAATATGTTGAAATTGAGGAAAGCGTACCCGCGAATACCGCCAGTTTATTGGTACCCAAAACCGTCGCCAAACTGTGCTGAGGTAAAGCATGTATTAATGCAGGGAGTTGAACCAAGCCACCGCCACCCACAGCAGCATCAATTAAACCACCACAGAATGCAAAAATACCTAATATCACTAACGCACTATCAACATCCATAAAATGCATAATCCATTCATATCAATTTTATTATTTTTCCAAACTAGCAGCTTTTTATTACTTAGACTCTCAAATGAAGTCCAACTATTCTCCATCCATTAAAAACCATTTAATCACGTTATGCGACAGATCTGATTTTAAAAAATATTGATACAAAAAGAGAAACCTAACGCAATTTCGACAAAGTGAATGATGTTAATTTAAAAAATTAAGATACATTTTCTCAAACTGTCTTTCACATATGAGAGGGTATAAAATAATGAAAAAAATATGTTTTTTTTTCTCTTACTCATGGGTACGAGAAGTATCTATGCGTGTGAACCTGCAAGTGTCAATTGGGAAAACGTATATCAGCAAGTCAAGCCCAATATTCAAAATCTAGACCAAGCAAAAAATATCTTCTTGAGCTTTGACGATTTTAAAAAAATTTCGAATATCTATCCCTATGAATAGCCCAAAGATCAAAAATTTCAGGGTACTGATGGAAAATTAAATTTATTTAATGACTTAGATGAAAACAAAGATAAACAACTTTCACAAAATGAAGTTTTTAATATTTATAAATACTTACCCAACCCATGTGCAGGGTGGCCTTGGTAAGTGATATTTACTTTTAAAGGTTCGTCATCGATGATTAAATACTACTATACCTATTAAGGTCGAATTTCTTTCAACTCACGCTGAATAAAATGCTGAATCATATCGCGATATAAACGCTCCACAATATCGGCATTTACACCGTGCTCTGTGGCCTGCTGACGAATTTTACTTATTACTGCTTCAACACGTTCGGGTGATTGAACATCTTGTACCGAGCGCTTAAAACGTACTGCTTGATCCACATAAAATTGACGCGCTGCGATCAGTTCAATAATTCCCTGATCAATCAAATCAATCTGAGCACGGGCTTGTTCTAAGGATTCAACTTTTTCTTTCTTCATCTTCTCTAGATTCACTTTCAGCAGCATTTTCACTTTTATACTTCTCTTCTAACACATTACTGAAAATACTTTCAATCATCCATACGCGGTATAAGCTATTAAATACATAACTTTGCCCAGCAATACGAAGCTCCAAAACAGGAAAATCTGGCTGTGATTTCATCTCACAGTGCATATCATTTTCTTGTAATTTTGCTGCAATATCATCATGGGTCATTTCAGATATTTCCAATTCATACTGCAATGTTTGAAAATGCGCTTTGTAAGATAAATCACGTCCCTTGGTCCAGACCGCTTCCAAAATACGATACATCACCTCTACGCGCTGCTCTTCAGGCGCACTATAGTACAACTGGGTCATTTGCAACGTTGCAGCCTCGGTCGGACGACAAAATGGGGTAAATTTAACTTCAGTCCGTTTAGATAAACGTGTTGCCAAACTCCAGTCGAATAAATCGCGACCGTGATAACTTAGCGGATACACATTCAGTTGAATATTATAAAAATCGGCCAATTCTTCTTTAATATATGCCAGCAGCAGCCAAGAAATCGGGTCTTCCAGCGCGATATACAAATCCAGTTCTGGATCAAGCGCTTGGATTTCATTTAATTCTTCTGCATCACTGATGAGATGCTCACGCCATTCAATATGATTGATCATAAAGATCGGGTTATCGGTCAGCAATTTTTGTTGTTTTAAGCGACGAGTGAGACGCAGCAAATCATCTACGGCATGGTATTTACGTTCACCGAATTCAAAATAACCCGATAAAATCGGGGTGTCTGTAAAGATACGTTCAGGAAAATCTTGCGCTTTATGATGGCGACTGGCCATGGCATAAAGGGTACGCAGCTTGCCATACTGTTTTTGCCATAGCATGTGGAACACATCTTCCAATAAATATAAGAAATCCTGCCCACGTAAAGGGGTATTTTTTAAAATCGTTTCAGCTTGTTGTATGGCTTCTTGTGGCGGCTGTTCTGGTGTGTCATGAAAACTAAAACGATGCTGACGCGATAAAATTTGTGCATCATTCAAGCAATATTGTTGCCATTCCATCGCCGACATTTGATTCGGCGGCTCTGCCGCTTGGTTGGAAATAATGACTTTGAGGGGCTTAATTTCATCACTGAGAATATCTTCGAGCTGTGGCAGTTGTTGTGCAGCCAAGTAGCTATACACATCATCTAACCGAAGATAAACACTCAAACCTTGGTCCGTGGGTAACACCGCTTGTCGGGTCGGTTTCTGATAGAACCAACTCGATCGGATTGGATCGAACCAACGGCGTAACAGTGACATGCGTTTTTTGCCTCAAAAAGTTGGGTTGTGCTAACCGCTGTCAGCACATACACGAAATTCAACAGCCTATTATGAAGATGTTTTGATGTTGATATAAGCCTTGTGCAAAACTTATATCAAGTCAGGGCTAAATGTTCAATGTTTTACAAGGGATTAGAGTTCAAGATTAAGGTCAGTGACCGCACCTTTTTCTGCTCCTGAGGTTAACTTGGCAAATTTCGCCAAAGCACCATGGGTATAGTTCGGTTTTGGTTTCACCCAAGCGGCTTTACGTGTAGCAATTTCTTCTTCCGATACATGCCAGGTCATTTCTCGTGTTTCAGCATTGATGGAAATTTTATCGCCATTTTTCACCAAGCCAATCGGGCCGCCCTCATAGGCTTCTGGTGTTACATGACCAATCACGAAACCGTGGCTACCACCTGAGAAACGTCCATCTGTCAACAGTGCAACTGACTGACCTAGGCCTTTACCAATGATTGCAGAAGTCGGTTTCAGCATTTCTGGCATGCCCGGTCCACCTTTTGGCCCTACACCACGAATCACCACCACTTCGCCTTCTTGCACTTCGCCGTCTAAAATACCGCGCATTGCGCCTTGCTCACCTTCAAATACTCGCGCAGGGCCTTCAAAATACAGCCCTTCTTTGCCAGTAATTTTCGCAACTGCACCTGTTGGTGACAGATTACCTTTGAGTACCACTAAGTGTGAATCTTTTTTGATCGGCGCATCAAATGGCAGAATAATCTGCTGACCTTCTGGATAATCTTCGACATCCGCCAAGTTTTCCGCCAAAGTTTTGCCCGTGACCGTCAAGCAAGAACCATCCAACATCCCTGCATTCAACATGCGCTTCATCAACGGTTGAATACCACCAATCGCAATCAGTTCAGACATCAAATATTTACCTGATGGACGTACATCGGCCACCACTGGAATGTCTTTACCAATACGCACAAAATCATCCAAAGACAGTTCTACACTTGCGGTATGTGCCATTGCAATCAAGTGCAGCACGCCATTGGTTGAACCACCTAAAGCAATCAATACTTTAATTGAGTTTTCAAAAGCGGCTTTGGTCATGATGTCGCGTGGCTTAATGTCCAAACGCAGCAAGTTCATGACGGCTTCACCAGCGCGTTGGCAATCGGCAATCTTATCCTCAGATACTGCTTCCTGCGCAGACGAACCCGGCAGACTCATGCCCAGTGCTTCAATCGCTGAAGCCATCGAGTTGGCTGTGTACATACCGCCACATGAGCCCGGGCCCGGTAAGGACACTTCTTCAATCTGCTTGACCTGAATTTCGTTAATTTCGCCTTTGGCATATTGGCCCACGGCTTCGAACACAGAAATCATGTCGGTATGCCCTGCACCCGGCTTGATGGTACCGCCATAAATAAACAGCCCCGGGCGGTTCAGGCGTGCCAAGCCCATAATGCAGCCCGGCATGTTTTTATCACAACCGCCAATCGCAATCACACCATCATAGGCCTGACAGCCCACGACGGTTTCAATTGAGTCGGCAATCACTTCACGCGAAAGTAGCGAATATTTCATGCCTTCGGTACCGTTGGAAATACCGTCAGAAATAGTAATGGTATTGAAAATAATGCCTTTACCACCTGCTGCATTGACGCCAGCTTCGGCCTCACGTGCTAAGCCATCGATATGCATATTGCACGGTGTGACATTGGCCCAAGTCGAGGCAATACCAATAAATGGACGGGTAAAGTCTTCATCTTGAAAACCCGTTGCACGCATCATGGAACGTGCAGGGGCATTTTCAATGCCTTCGTAAACGGGAGCGGAATGTTCTCTTAAATTATCTTGACTCATTGTTCTTCCTTGGCGATGGCTGATTTGAGCTTCAGCTTTTGGCGGATTCTTTTCATTTGATTGTATAGAAAGTGCTCGGTATGTAAAAGAAATTACATCCCAACAAATGAGATTTTAGTGTATTCAAGACTTTTCAATCACATGACAAAGCCATATAAAGTGGATGAGAAGGTTTGAATAATGGGGGGATTTTTCATATAAATCCTCTTCCTAACCCTAACCCTCTCCTTTAAAAGGAGAGGGAACATCCATTATTAATCCATGAAGCACGTAAGCTAGCTGAAGCAAACCATTTACGATATTTGATACGCGACAAGACCATCTGCAACTGTTCGAGGCAGGACTAAAATTAATATTTAATGTTTCTGTGATGAATGTGAAAAATGTTGATATCTGACGAGTTTTGCAGATGGAAATGGTTTTGGTTACTTTTGCCGAAACAAAAGTAACATCCGAGCTCCGAGCATTTACTTAATAATGATAAGACTCCGTCGTGTCATTCTTTTAAATTTAGAGACTATAAAAACCAACTTCCACAATATTCAATTTAGTGAAAATCAATATAAAAATATCATCACAAAAATTCTGAATCTAGGTTCTAAGCTCCCTCATACAGCCTCATATTGAACAATAAAATTCTAAAGTTAGCTCGTAGGCACTCTTTACTTTTGACAGGCCAAAAGTAAACAAAAGCCTTTATTTTCCCGATATAGCATCCCTGCTATACGGGCAAACGTGCGACTTCCTGTCGCCCCCTCCCTAGCAAAAGTTAGGGAGTTCAGAATATTACTTGCATAAAAAAGCACCCCATTTGGAGTGCTTTTTTATTTAGAAATCTATAGCTTAGATTTCACGTACTGCGCCTTTCGCTGCACTGGTCGTATGCATCGCATACGCCTTCAATGCTTTAGAAATTTTACGTGGACGTTCTTCAACTGGATGCCAGCCTTTCGCTTCTTGTGCCACACGACGTGCTGCCATGGTAGCTTCATCAACAGCCAAGTTGATGGTACGGTTTGGAATATCGATTTCGATTAAATCGCCATCTTCCACCAAACCAATCGCACCGCCTTCTGCTGCTTCTGGAGACACGTGACCAATTGAAAGACCTGATGAACCGCCAGAGAAACGACCGTCAGTTAATAGTGCACATTCCTTACCTAAACCTTTCGATTTTAGGTAGCTGGTTGGGTACAACATTTCTTGCATACCCGGACCGCCGCGTGGACCTTCATAACGAATCACAACGACATCACCTGCTTTGATTTCGTTGCCCAAAATCGATTCAACCGCAGCATCTTGGCTTTCAAATACGCGTGCAGTACCGTTAAATTTCAGGATGGAATCATCCACACCTGCCGTTTTCACGATACAGCCGTCTAAGGCAATGTTGCCGTAAAGCACTGCTAAACCGCCGTCTTGTGAGAAAGCATTGGCAGCGTTACGGATCACGCCATTTTCACGGTCACCATCTAAACGCGAATAGTAGCGGTTTTGTGAGAATGCTGTCTGCGTTGGCACGCCGCCCGGCGCCGATTTAAAGAAGTTGTATACATCTTCATCTTCTGTGCGGATGATGTCCCATTTGTCCAAAGCATCTTTCAAGGTTTTTTCATGCACGGTCGGTACGGAAGTATCCAATAAACCGGCACGGTCCAGTTCGCCCAAAATGGACATGATGCCGCCGGCACGGTGCACATCTTCCATATGCACGTCTTGTTTTGCCGGTGCAACTTTACACAATACCGGCACTTTACGTGACAAACGGTCAATGTCGGCCATGGTGAAATCAACTTCAGCTTCGTGCGCTGCCGCCAATAAATGAAGCACTGTATTGGTTGAACCGCCCATTGAAACATCAAGCGTCATTGCATTTTCAAAGGCGGCTTTAGTGGCAATTGAACGCGGCAATAAGCTGTAATCGTTTTCTTCATAATGACGTTTGGTAATTTCAACAATCAACTGACCCGCACGCTCGAATAGTTTTTGACGGTTGGCGTGTGTCGCTAAGGTTGAACCATTGCCTGGAAGGGATAGACCCAAAGCTTCGGTTAAGCAGTTCATTGAGTTTGCAGTAAACATGCCTGAACATGAACCGCAGGTTGGACATGCTGAACGTTCGTATTCCGCCACTTCTTCATCGGTGAAGCTGTCATCGGCTGCAACAATCATGGCATCGACAAGGTCAATCGCGTGTTCATTGCCGCGGATTTTGACTTTACCCGCTTCCATTGGACCGCCAGAAACAAATACCACTGGAATGTTCAGACGCATCGCGGCCATTAACATGCCCGGGGTGATTTTGTCGCAGTTTGAGATACACACCATGGCATCAGCACAGTGCGCGCTCACCATGTATTCAACTGAGTCGGCAATCAAGTCACGTGAAGGCAATGAATACAGCATGCCGTCATGACCCATGGCAATACCGTCATCGACTGCAATGGTATTAAATTCTTTGGCTACACCGCCTGCTTGTTCAATTTGACGTGCCACGAGTTGACCGAGGTCTTTTAAATGCACGTGACCTGGTACAAATTGGGTGAATGAGTTCACAACCGCAATAATCGGTTTACCGAAGTCTTCATCTTTCATACCAGTTGCGCGCCATAAGCCACGCGCACCCGCCATGTTTCTTCCGTGTGTCGATGTTTTTGAACGATAGTCAGGCATTTTTTATTTCCAACAAAGTGTGAGCTTGGAATGAATCATGATGACTCATTCTGGCTAAATCATACTGACCGTGTCAGTGAAATCAGTCGAATTTCACCCGTATCATACACCAAGCCCCTGTTTTTCAAGATGGCTTTTTGGCTTTTGCAAATGTGAGATCGGGCGATAGATTAAATTCGGTGATTTGATGACATGAATCTTTTAACTGAAACTACTATAACGCCATCAAAGCCTGCACAATACAAAACTTTCATGAATAATTTTTAAATTTTATATAAATATAATTTATTTAAAAAATATAAAATTACTCTTTTGAGTTATAAAAAGTCTGCTCAAAAATAAAATCTAAAATAAATCATCATGCACTGAATTATTCGTTTAAATTAATGGTGATATTTTAAGCGTTTTGAAATAGATAACGATATAATGATGAACTAAATTTTATGATCTTAGGCTTAATGACAATGATTAAAAAAACACTGCTGACTTGCCTTGCATTTTCTGCTCTTACAGCATGTACAACGTTCTCCAATTATTCCAAACCTTCGAATTTATTGTTCCAGAAAAATGTTGAAGATGCTGTTCAAATCTTGGTACAGCGAGATGAAAAGCTCTGTCAGGATGAGCAGGAGAAACAGCAAAACTGCCCTATTCATTTTTATATCAATGATTTTAAATCGGGCGATTTTTATATTCAAAATGAAGCCAAATATTATTTAAAACCAAATGAATATAAATTGACGGTCAAAAACTGTAAGAACAAATGCACAACCAGCGAAATTCAGGTCAAAGTGGCTGAGGATATGTTAGATAAGCGATTTATTTTAACCTTAGACGACAACGATAAACCTTTAATTATTCAAAAAACACCGCGCTAAGCAATAAGATAGTGTTGCAATCGATTCACTAAAGCAGCACAAATAAAAAGCCGGTTCGAAAACCGGCTTTTTATTTGTGGTCATTCTTTTTTAGAACACGATATGGTTACCATTTAACAGATCAGCAATGGTTAATGCTGAAGATTGGTTTTCCAATACAACAAGTTGCTTATCGCCAAAAGCGCCACTTGTTCCATCACGATCTACCGAAACTGTCACGGTTTTCGCTGCCGCATCATAGTTTAACTTAATAAAATTAGAGGCATTCGAAGCAGTTACCGTGCTCAAGAAGAATCCAGCATCAAATTTGAGTACATCTTCGGCGCGATTAAAGTCGGTCCAGCGGTCTATATCATGACCTGCACCACTGTCAGAATTAAGCAAGGCATTATAAACAACAGTATCAATACCCGTTCCGCCATTGATGATATCATTGCCCTGACCGCCATAAATCGTGTCATTTCCACCTTGACCATATATGATGTCGTTACCTTCTCCACCGCGGATGGTGTCATTACCACCACGAGTATCTCCAGCAACATTTAAACTGGCATGGTTGTTTTGAATAAAGGTGTACAGATCCGATTCCGTTGGCTTATGACCAAGAGATATTGTGAGATATTCTTCGAGTGCCAATAACCCAGAACCATTTGGTAAATGTAATGGTTTTGTTTTACCCAGACTTGTCCAATTCAAATTATCAGTATTAATCACATCACCGAATAGAACATCATTGCCTTGCAAGCCATCAATCGTATCGTTACCTACACCCATTAATACAAATGCAGATTTACCACCAAACAATGCTGTATAGAACTCGGTCTTCGTACTTACGACTACAGGTTCGCCTGTTGCACCCGTTACGTTCGTATATGTTGCAGGAGTATTTAGAACTATATTATCAATACCGACTGTAAAATCATAATTATTGAGACTTGTAGTGTAAGAAGAGTTATCTGCGGCTGTAACTTTTAATCTATATGTACCAGCAGCAATATTTTGTAAACTGGCTGCGTAAGTTCCAGATATTGCGCTAGTCGCACTATAGCCATCCTTATAATTAGTAGAAATCCACAGCCCATTGACTTTTTGCTCTAATTCAACTGTAGTTACATCACCTGTGTAAGCATTATTTAATAACAAGTCTAGAGTGATATAGCTATTGGCACGGCTAACATTAAACTCTTTACTAGTCACCACTAAAGATGAACTATTCGGAGCATTGGTAGAATCATTCAGATTAATGTAGCCACTATTAGATAGATAATCATTGTAAACAAAGCTCACTGTGCCATTGCCATTACTACTCCAATCAGTAGGCTTATTATTATCTGCAGTTCCATTCGGCGCTCCACCAAATGTTGTTGGGAAATCAGCAATAATTGTTTTAGTGTATGTTAGTGGGAATTGGACAGAACCTGTTGTACTCAATTGACTCGTATTATCAAAGAAGTTTAGATAGTCCTTAGTAACACCATTGCCAAGTCCAATCGCATGTACTTCAGACTTCGCAGCTAAAGCCACAAAACCCTTTATAGACTCTTGAAGGTTCGTTGCAGTTGTCGTCGCACCATCACCTGCTTCGGTTGTGCCATTCATATAGTATGTTGGGTTACCATCGGTCAGGAAATAAGTAACATTTTCATAAGAACCGACCACATCTGCTGAAGTATTAAACCAATGGGTGGTTTCCTCAAAACCAGCTTCATAGTTGGTACCGCCATTTGCCACCAAAGCATCAACAGCTGCATTGAAAGCTGTTAAATCCGTCGGATCAAAGTCCTTAATCGAAATTTTATTTGTCGTTAAGCTATCCGCTGAGAAGCCAATTAAGGTCACATTAATCGTACTATCATGCTCGGCCAATACTGTTGCAAAGTACTTCAGCCCTTCTTTTAATAAATCCATACGAGATTGGCCTGCAGCTGGAGCTGGTGAGCCATCTAAGCCATAAGCCATACTGCCTGAGGTATCTACCAAGAAAGCTACGTTATAGTTATGACCTGGTTCAATAACCGTCTCTGTTCCGCCAGTATCACCTAGTAAAATATCACTCCCCGCACCACCATCTAACACATTATTTTGGTTATGGTTTTGAGGCAACATTTCCGGCCCTGTTAGTACTGAAGACGCTGCATAAACATTAATTGTTAATGGTAGTATTGTTGTGGCTGTAGCGCCATTTGCAGCTTCTTTAGACGTCGCCTCAATGGTCATATTAATCGTATAAACTGTTGGTGATTTGATCGTTAACTCTTTCAAATTCCAATTACTTATATTAGCAGTCGTATTACCAGCTGTAGCAGTAAATGTATTTACTCCATCTGAAAGCGTTGCACCGACTGGAATCTGTTTAATACTGATATTTGAAATGGTCTCTGAACCATCTTTATCCACCAAACCGACAGTCACATCACTTAATTGAATTTCAGTATTTTGCTCACCTTGGTTAACACCATACACTTTGTAGTAACCACGTGTATTTGACGTACCTACCAATGACCCAAGGTGTAGATTTTCTTTAGCTAATTCCGTTGAGGCCGCAGTCAATGTAGGGAACATTTTCGCAGTCGTGCTGGTTCCTGATTCAACAACTGAAACACTATAAGAACCTGGACCTGCTTGGTTATGCATATAAAGCTCTAAACTAAATAAGCCTGATTCTGTTGGACTAAATTGTACAGTTTTAGTTTTGCCTGCTTCTGTGCCCCATCGTGTATCAATGACCGTTCCACCATCTGCTGGGTTAGCAAATACTAATCGTACGGTGTCATCACCATTCATACTGATGGTATAGGTTTTACCTTTTTCCAGATATACATAACCCGTCGCATCAATTGCATTCCCCGCTGCTACGCTTGTACTTGCTAAATTCGTGGTGCTTGCAATGGTTGAAGATGGCACAGTTCCCGCGTTAACCAAACCTTCGATCGCAGATTCTAAAATATCACCTGCAACACCGAAACCATTACTATTCCCGAGATTAACATTGGTCCAAGTAGTCACTGTTAGACCCATATTCGTCATGCTACTAGATTGCGTTGCAAAACTAATGGTTGGCGCATCAGCCACAGGAACAACAGAGATATTCAATGTTGAAGTGACTTGAGGCCCAAGCGTATCGCTCACGTTATAACTTACGGTTGGTACACTGCCGCTCCAGTTTGCTACTGGCGTAAAACTATAGCTGCCGCTCGCATTAATAAGAAGCGTACCAACACCTGTAATCGTCGCTGACTGTCCTGCCGTATAAGTTGTTCCACCGACCATGAAACTAACTACCGATACAGGGCCATCAACACTTGATGTTCCTTCCAACACATTGCCATTAATAGGAGTATCTTCATTGATGGATACTGTTTCAGGGGCATCCGTGAAACTGTCATTCTGAGCGACCACATTGACTGTGACTGTTGTTGTTTCAGCAACACCTGTTGGAGTCTTAGAGGTATAGCTAAAATTCACCGTTCCAAAATAGTTTGGCGCTGGGGTGAAGTTCAATTTACCATCTGTAGTTAAAGTGACTGTGCCATTGGTCACTGCAACCGTGCCACCTACTGCAATCGCTGTACCATTAATATGCGTAACAACTTTACCTTCACCTTCATAGCTATCATTGCTTAATACATCAATCGGAATCGAGCTATCTTCGTTCACAATGGCTGTATCTGCCGTTGCATCAGCAACGGCATTGACGGTTACATTAATGGTTTGAAGCGTGGTAAAGCCTTGATCATCCGTGATCAACACGGTGAAGCTGTCTGTACCATTCCAATCTGCTTTTGGTGTGTAGCTCCATTTACCTGTCGCATCAATACTTGCGGTACCGTTGCTTGCATTAGTTTGTACTTCAAATTTCGCATTTGTAATGCCATCTGGGTCGGCAATCACTAAGGTGTTGCTGATCACAGTATCTTCATTGCCTGTACCTGTTGCACCACTGCTCACCGTGGTGTTTGCATCATTTACCGCAGTGACATTCACAGTCACTGTCGTTGTTTCAGCAACACCTGTCGACGACTTAGAGGTGTAATCGAAGCTCACAACACCGCTGTAATTGGCTGCTGGGGTGAAGTTCAATTTACCATCTGTAGTTAAAGTGACTGTGCCATTGGTGACTGCAATCGTGCCACCTACTGCAATCGCTGTACCATTAATATGCGTAACAACTTTACCTTCACCTTCATAGCTATCATTGCTTAATACATCAATCGGAATCGAGCTATCTTCGTTCACAATGGCTGTATCTGCCGTTGCATCGGCCACGGCATTGACGGTTACATTAATGGTTTGAAGCGTGGTAAAGCCTTGATCATCCGTGATCAACACGGTGAAGCTGTCTGTACCATTCCAATCTGCTTTTGGTGTGTAGCTCCATTTACCTGTCGCGTCGATACTTGCGGTACCGTTGCTTGCATTGGTTTGTACTTCAAATTTCGCATTTGTAATGCCATCTGGATCGGCAATCACTAAGGTGTTACTGATCACAGTATCTTCATTGCCAGCCCCGCTATTGCCACTGACAATAGTCGTTACTCCGTCGTTTACTGCATTATAAGTTAACGATAAATTAGAATTTTCTAGCGCGCCAAAACCATCTGTAAGCGTATAAGTGATTACAGGTACTGTCCCGCTATAATTCGGTACAGGTGTAAATATGTAGGCTCCAGAAGCACTGATTGTGATTGTTCCAACATTATTAATCGTTGCAATCGAACCTGCACTATAGACCTGTGTAGATCCACTCACCTGGAAGCTTTGAAGCGTAATTGGACCATCACCGCTGGTTAAACCTGAATCAATCACGTTGCCCGTTGCAATGACATCTTCATTTAATGTGATCGTTTCATTGCCATCATTAAATAAATCATCAACTGGCGTAACTGTAATACTTAAATTAGATGTTTCAACTGCACCATATCCATCTGACAAGGTATAGCTAATACTTGGCACGGTACCGTGGTAGTTCGCCGCAGGAGTAAAGGTGTACACACCATTTGCAGCGATAATGATGCTCCCCACATCACTAATGATAGCTGTCTGACCAGCAGTATAAGTTGTACCCGCTACTTGATAGCTTTGTACAAAAATTGGACCATCACCACTTGTCAGGCCACTATCAATAACATTCCCAGTTAATACCGTGTCCTCAAGCGTGGTTGGATTTTCATCTCCATCTACAAATAGATCATCCACTGGATTGATATTTACTGTAACTGTTGAAATAACATGACCACCGTTACCATCATTGACTTCCACTTCAAATGTGTCAGTCCCAGAAATATTGGCATTTGGGGTATAGGTATAATTTCCAGTTGCAGGATCAAGTGTCACTTTTCCTAAAGTAGGTTGCTTCACAATGCTATAACTGAGTACATCTGTTGTATCCACATCACTCGCCGCGACATTGCCAGAAATTACGGCATTTTCATCAATATCGAAGCTGTAATCCTGTGTAGTCGGTACATCATTGACTGGTGTGACGATGATTGGAATCACAATACTCGTCGTAGTTGAACCATCATTTACAGTCACAGTAAATTGGTCATTGCCATAATAATTATTAGCTGGGGTGTAGATATAACTACCATCTGCGGAAATCGTCACCACACCATGTAGTGCATTTGAAGTCACGCTGTAGGTTAAAGTGTCTCCATCAACATCATTCGCTACTACTTTGCCTGAAATGGCTTGATCTTCAGGTATTGTTAAACGTTGAGGAATAGATTGAATCGTCGGAGCATCATTGACTGGTGTAATGGTGACCGGCACTTTGACTTGCGTTGTGCCACCATGACCATCATTGATGGTCACTATAAATTCGTCTGCACCGTTTGCATTTGCATCAGGGGTATAGATATAGCTACCTGTAGCAGCATCAATACTTACGCTCCCTTTCGTTGCTCCAGTCGAAACGCTATAGCTCAGGCTGTCTCCATCAATATCATTAGCAACCACTTTACCGGACTGAGGTGTATCTTCGAGCGTCACGATTGGATCGGCTGTTGCGGTTGGCAGATCATTCACTGGCGTCACAACTACTGGAACGGTAACGGTTGTAATTCCGCCGCGGCCATCGGACACAATGACTGTAAAGCTATCTGGACCGAAGTAATTATCATTTGGTTGATATTGATAAACCCCAGTATTGGCATCAATGGTGACCGTACCGTGAGTTACAGTGCTTCCAATACTATAAGTTAATGTATCTCCATCTACATCACTTCCCGTTACACGGCCTGAAACACTGGTGTCTTCTGGCGTTGTTAAGGTATCTGGTGTGATCGTCACCACAGGCACATCATTTACTTCAGTAACCACAATATTCACGGTTGAAAGCGTTGTTCCGCCGTGACCATCATCAACAATCACTTTAAAGCTATCTTGACCAAAGAAATTAGCTTTCGGCGTGTAACTAAATGTGCCATCGCTGTTTACGACGACCGAACCATTTGCAGGTTTATCGCTATTTGACAAACGATAAGTCAAGCTATCACCGTCAACATCACTACCCGTCACAGCTCCTGAAACGAGCATATCTTCTGATGTTGTTAAGCTATAGTCAGGCACAGTAGGTGCATCATTGACTGGCGTGATTTCAACTTGAACTGTGACCGTCGTTTGACCACCTTGACCATCACTGACAATCACATCAAAGCTGTCACTTCCTGTTTGATTATTCAATGGTGTGTAAGTATAAGTACCGCTATTTTCATCGAGGGTCACTGTACCTTTACTTGGTTTACCATTTTCAATCATCGTATACGTTAAGCTATCGCCATCAACATCCGAGCCATTGATTTGACCCTGTTTTGGCATATCTTCAGAGGTAATGATCGGTTCTGCGTAGCCGAGAGGATTGTCATTTTCTGGAGTAACAACGACATTTACGGTAATTGGAGTAACAGTCCCAGATTGGTCTGTAATCCCCACAACAAAGCTATCTGAACCATTGTAATCAGCGGTAGGCGTATAAGTATAACTACCATCTGGACGTAGAGTGACTGTTCCATGTGCAGCATCAGTCACCAAATTATAAATCACTGTATCGCCATCTCGATCATTGGCAATGATCTGACCATCAATTTGTTGATCTTCAGGCGTTGTGATTGCCGGTGCATAACCTGTAGGTAGATCATTTACGGGGCTAATATTGACTGTAATGACCGAAATTGCCACGCCACCTTTACCATCACTGACTTCAACACGGAATGTATCTGTGCCATTTTCATCCTGATGTGGCGTATAGCTATAACTACCATCTGACTGTAATATCACACTACCCTTACTTGGCTGTCCAACGAGGGTATAGCTCAGGCTGTCACCATCTACATCTGTCGCTACAACTTTGTCAGTGATTGCAGTATCTTCCGCTGTCGTCAACGTTTGATTGGATGTGATTGGTGCATCATTCACAGGGGTCACGGTGACCGGAACTGTAACCGTCACAGTTCCACCGTTGCCATCACTCACCGTGATTTTAAAGCTATCTGATCCGTTGAAATTCAGTTCAGGCGTATAGGCATAACTACCATCTGGCTGAAGCTCTACCGTACCATGCGCAGGATTTTCACTGACCACATAAGTTAATTGATCGCCATCGGCATCTGTCGCATTTACCTGACCAAAGACTTTTTGTTCTTCTGGTGTAGTTAAAGCTTCAGGAGAAGTGTGGGCGACAGGTGCATCATTCACTGCGCTAATGTTGACGCTAATTGTCGAAACTGTCTGACCCCCTTGGCCATCATCAATCGTGACTTTAAAACTGTCTGTACCATTTGCATCCATTGCTGGTGTATAGACAAATTGACCTGTTGCAGGATCAATTGAAACTGTGCCTTTTGATGGCTGTGTGCTGACACTATAACTTAAGGTGTCATTATCGATATCCGCAGCAATGACCGTCCCATTAATCGCAACATCTTCAGTGGTATTCAAGCTTTGATTTGAAGTTGTTGGTAGGTCATTTACCGGTGTAACTTCGACAGGAACAACAAGACTGACATTTCCACCTTTGCCATCACTGACCACTACAGTAAAGTTATCTGAACCAAAGTAGTTCGCATTTGGTGTATATACATACTGACCTGAACTATTGATCGTCACCGTGCCATGGCTTGGTGCAGCATCAATACCATAAGTCAGAACATCACCATCGACATCTTGTGCATTAATTTGCCCTGACACCGACTTATCTTCTGGTGTGATTAATGTCTCAGGTGTACGGCTCACACTTGGCGCATCATTTACAGGCGTGATATTGACGACAATCGTAGATACTACCGTTCCACCATGGCCATCATCAACCACGATCTTAAATTGATCGACACCATTGGCATTTGGATTTGCGGTATAGACATAGCTACCATCAGGATACACGACCACCGTACCTTTGCTTGGCGCATCAACTGTATTGGAAGATAAGCGATAGCTTAAAACATCATTATCTGCATCTGAACCTACGACTGTACCTGTCAGGCTCTGATCTTCATCGATTGTAAAATTATAATTTGGAACGTTTGGTGCATCATTCTCTGGTGTGATGTTGACCGTGACTTCAACCGTCGTGGTTCCGCCCTTGCCATCACTGACTTCAACAGTGAACTTGTCTTCACCCGTGATGTCTGGATTTGGCGTATAGATATATTCGCCAGTATTTGGATTAATCGTCACCGTGCCTTTGTTCGGTGGGGTTTGTTCCGTATAAGTCAATGCATCTCCATCGACATCCGTGCCCGTCACTTTGCCAGTCACAGGAGTATCTTCTATGGTGGTGATTGGATTAGCGGTTGCCGTTGGTGCATCATTCACAGGGGTAATATTCACTGTAATTTCTACAGTTGTAGAGCCACCATTACCATCACTGACTTCAACGGTAAATTTGTCCTCGCCAGTGACATTTGGGTTTGGCGTATAGGTGTACTCTCCTGTATTTGGATCAATACTCACCGTGCCTTTGCTCGGTGGCGTTTGCTCCGTATAGGTGAGTGTATCTCCATCCACATCCGTGCCCGTCACTTTGCCTGTCACAGGGGTGTCTTCAGCAGTCGTTACTGGATCAACTGTTGCTGTTGGAGCATCATTCACAGGAATGACATTCACCGTCACTTCAACCGTTGTCGTGCCTCCTTTCCCATCACTCACTTCAACCGTGAAACTGTCCTGACCATTGCTGTTCGCATTCGGGGTGTAGCTATACTCTCCCGTATTCGGGTCGATGATCACCGTGCCTTTGCTCGGTGGGGTTTGTTCCGTATAGGTCAGTGTATCTCCATCGACATCCGTGCCCGTCACTTTGCCAGTCACAGGAGTATCTTCAGCAGTGGTGATTGGATCAGCGGTTGCCGTTGGTACATCGTTCACTGGTACGACCGTTACTGGAACAGTCACAGTGGTTGTACCACCTTTGCCATCACTCACCGTTACTGTAAAGCTGTCACTACCGTGGTAGTTGGCATTCGGTGTATAGGTATACTGACCTGTGCTGTCATCTATCGTTACCACACCTGAGTTCGGTGCTGTGCTGATGATGTAGCTCAGTTTGTCTCCATCCACATCTGTGGCTGTAACCTTACCTGCAACAGGCGTGTCTTCAAATGTCTTCACCGCTGGTGATGCTGCAACAGGCACATCATTCACAGGAGTGACATTCACTATCACCTCAACTGTCGTTGTGCCTCCTCTCCCATCACTCACTTCAACCGTGAAACTGTCCTGACCATTGCTGTTCGCATTCGGGGTATAGCTATACTCGCCCGTATTCGGGTCGATGATCACCGTGCCTTTGCTCGGTGGGGTTTGTTCCGTATAGGTCAGTGTATCTCCATCGACATCCGTGCCCGTCACTTTGCCTGTCACAGGCGTATCTTCTGTAGTCGTGATCGGATCAGTTGTTGCCGTTGGCGCATCATTCACTGGGGTGATATTTACTGTAATTTCTACAGTGGTAGAACCGCCATTGCCATCACTCACTTCAACAGTAAATGTATCTTCACCTGTGGCATTTGGATTTGGCGTATAGCTGTATTCACCCGTGTTCGGATCAATGATCACCGTACCTTTGCTCGGTGGGGTTTGTTCCGTATAAGTCAGCTGATCGCCATCGACATCCGTACCCGTCACTTTGCCTGTCACAGGGGTGTCTTCAAGCGTTGTGATTGGATCCGTGCTTGCCGTTGGCGCATCGTTCACTGGAGTGATGTTGACAGTCACTTCAACCGTCGTGCTTCCACCCTTGCCATCAGTGATGGTGACCGTAAAGGTGTCTTCACCAGTCGTATTGGCATTTGGGGTATAGATGTAGTTGCCTGTATTTGGATCAAGGCTGACCGTGCCTTTGCTCGGTGGCGTTTGCTCGGTATAGGTGAGTGCATCTCCATCGATGTCGTTGCCAACCACTTTGCCTGTTACAGCCGTATCTTCTAGTGTAGTGACTGTTGTTGCTTGCCCAGTCGGTGCATCATTCACTGGGGTGATGTTAACAACCACTTCAACAGTGGTGCTGCCGCCATTGCCATCAGTGATGGTGACCGTAAAGGTGTCTTCACCATTGCTGTTTGGATTTGGAGTGTAGGTGTATTCACCAGTATTTGGATCAATCGTCACCGTGCCTTTGCTCGGTGGCGTTTGTTCCGTATAGGAGAGTGGATCGCCATCAACATCCATACCCGTCACTTTGCCTGTCACAGGCGTGTCTTCATTGGTTGTGATTGGATCAGTTGTTGCCGTTGGCGCATCATTGACAGGGGTTACTGTCACTGGAACTGTCACAGTGCTTGTACCGCCTTTGCCATCACTCACCGTCACAACAAAGCTGTCTGTTCCGTTGTAGTTGGAATTTGGGGTATAGGTGTAGGCACCAGTGTTTGGATCAATGCTCACCTGACCATGTGCCGGTGGTTGAATCACCTCATAAGTCAATGGATCTTTGTCAACATCTGTACCCACGACCTGACCGGTCACTGCTGTGTCTTCTGCTGTGCTGACTGGTGTGGTGCTTGCGGTTGGAGCATCATTGACTGGGTTGACGGTAATAATCACTTCTGCACGTGCAGTGCCACCAAACTCATCAATCACTGTCACAAAGAAGACATCTTCACCTGTGGTATTTGGATGTGGGGTATAGCTGTATTCACCAGTCAGTGCATTGATGACCACATTGCCTTTCAATGGCTGTTCATCAAGTTGATAACTTAAGCGGTCACCGTCAATATCTACGGCATCAATTTTAGAACTCAGTACCGTATCTTCGTCAATGTTACGTAATTGGTCTTCTGCCGTTGGATCATTGTTTTTCAAAATGGTGACGGTAATGTCGACTGTCGTGGTCGCCCCTGCACTGTCTGTCACTGTGACAGTAAAGCTGTCTTGTGGACTATAGGTTGATCCTGCGGTGTATGTGTATTGACCGCTCACTGGATCTATGCTCACTGTGCCGCCATTGGCAGTTGGGCCTGTCGGCACACTGTAGCTCACCTGACTGCCATCTTCGGTGTCATTACCTTTGACTTGTCCTGTTACAGGGATTTCTTGGCGTGTCGTAACATCAGGGGCTGTTGCAGTCGGCGCATCATTAACGGCGTTAATCGTTACAGGCACGGTGATGCTTGTGGTTCCACCTTTGCCATCATCCACCAATACAGTGAAGCTATCACTGCCGTTATAGTTAGCATTTGGCGTATAGGTATAGGCACCTGTGGTCGGATCTAGGCTGACCGTTCCATGTTCTGGTGTGGTCGTAATGCTATAGGTCAGTAAATCTTGATCGGGATCGCGCGCAACGATTTGGCCTTTGACCGGTTGGTCTTCATTGGTCGTTGACGAGGTTGGTGTTGCGATCGGTGCATCATTGATAGGGCTAATCGTGACTGGAATCGTGACTGTCGTGGTTCCACCCTTGCCATCACTCACGGTGACTACAAAACTGTCTAAGCCTGTCGCATCTGGATGTGGGGTGTAAGTGTAAAGACCTGTTGCAGGGTCTAGGACAATATCGCCTTTTGAGGATGGCGTGGTCACGGTATAGGTTAGGCTGTCACCGTCGACGTCCTGACCTGTGACTTGGCCAGTCACAGGGGTATCTTCTGTGGTGCTGATTGCAGGTGAACTTGCTGTTGGTGCATCGTTCATTGGAGTGATATTCACCGTCACTTCAACAGTGGTTGTCCCGCCATTGCCATCATTCACTTCAACGGTAAAGGTATCTTCACCTGTGGCATTTGGATTTGGAGTATAGGTGTAATCGCCCGTGTTTGGATCAATCGTCACCGTGCCTTTGCTCGGTGGGGTTTGTTCCGTATAGGTCAGTGCATCTCCATCTTTATCTGTTGCTGTGATCTTGCCTGTAATCGGAGTGTCTTCATCGCCTGTCACTGTGCTGTTGCCTGCAACAGGTACATCATTCTCTGGTGTGATGTTGACCGTGACTTCAACCGTCGTGGTTCCGCCTTTACCATCGCTGACTTCAACTGTGAATTTGTCTTCACCCGTGGTGTCTGGATTTGGAGTATAGGTGTATTCACCTGTATTCGGATTAAGCGTCACCGTACCTTTGTTCGGTGGGGTTTGCTCGGTATAGGTCAGTGCATCGCCATCGACATCCGTGCCCGTCACTTTGCCAGTCACAGGAGTATCTTCAGCAGTGGTGATTGGATCAGCGGTTGCCGTTGGTACATCGTTCACTGGTACGACCGTTACTGGAACAGTCACAGTGGTTGTACCACCTTTGCCATCACTCACCGTTACTGTAAAGCTGTCACTACCGTGGTAATTGGCATTCGGTGTATAGGTATACTGACCTGTGCTGTCATCAATCGTCACCACACCTGAGTTCGGTGCTGTGCTGATGATGTAGCTGAGTTTATCTCCATCCACATCTGTGGCTGTGACCTTGCCTACAACAGGCGTGTCTTCAGGCGTATTCAGTGCTGACGTCTGTGCTTCTGGATTGTGATTCACATCCACAATGTTCACTACAACTTCGACACTAACCTTGCCGCCATGACCATCATCGACTTCTACAGTAAATTTATCTTCACCATAAACCAAAGGATTTGGGGTGTAGGTATATTCACCTGTATTCGGATTAATCGTTACCGTACCTTTGCTTGGCTGCTCTGTCACCGCAAAAGTCAGCGGATCACCATCCACATCATTGGCAGTAATTTTTCCTGAAACCGCTTCACCTTCAGGAGTTATGATCGGATCAGCTGTTGCTGTCGGTACATCATTCACTGGCGTAATGGTCACAGGAATCGTGACCGTCGTACTTCCCCCTTTTCCATCGCTGACAGTCACCACAAAACTATCTGTGCCATTTTCATTTGGATTAGGCGTATAAGTGTACTCACCCGTTTTAGGATCAATGCTGACTAGACCATGTTCAGGCGCTGTCGTCACACTATAAGTCAATGGATCTTGATTACTATCTTGTGCCGTCACCTTCCCACTAAAAGGCACATCTTCATTGGTCACAATCGGATCTGCAGAGGCAACAGGCGGTTTATTTGCCGGAGGGTTTGAGCTACCGCCGCCATCACTCCCCGCAATAATTGCACCACCCACAACACCACCGACGATCCACGGTAAAATCGGGCTAAGCGTTGAAGTCGAAGGAATTAAAACTTCCAGGCCTGAAATTGGCTGAAAACTAGCAACGCCATTGCTAAAGTCAAACCATAAAAAACCACACTCATCATCGAGTAAAACAAGGTCTGAATGGTAATCTGTATCAAAAGTCTCAAAGAATTCATGAATGACTATTTTTTCACCCGAATTCAAAATCAAAACAAGATCATCACCTTCTCGCAAAAACTCTTTAATGTCTTCACGATGCAATTCAACCTTAACAATTGAAGGCAAAGTGAGATCTATCTCTGAAAGTGTAATTTCAGCAATTTTTTCTTGAGTCGCTTTTTGATAAATTTCGATATTCGCCATTTGTTTTACTCATATTTTTTTTAATTCATACGCACAAATTGAATACTAAATAATCACATGAGTAAACAACTTTTTGTGACTTATTTATCATTTTATTTAATGTTTGTGAAATATTTTTATTTTTGTGAATTTTTTATAATTAATTTATTGATTCTATTATTAATTTTATTCTACTTTTCCACCATTTTATTTCGCTTATTTTTCTTTATTCTTTTGGCTTTTTTGACCCATTTTTAGCCACTAAAAGACTTAAATTTTAGGCTAAAAATTAGTGTCAGCTAGTGACTAATTTTGTCATAAAAAATGACACATATTCACCTTATCTTGGCTTTGCTATAATCCATATATTCAACACACATTCGGTTCATTCATTTTGAAAATCATCTTTGCCGGTACACCAGAATTTGCCGCAACAGCACTTGCTGCCTTGCTCAAAACTCAACATGAAATCGTTGCGGTATATACTCAACCTGACCGCAAAGCTGGACGTGGACAAAAACTCACAGCCTCTGCCGTAAAACAATTGGCTTTGGAGCACGATATTCCCGTATACCAACCCCTTCATTTCAAATCTTCAACTGAAGAAGGTCTTGCAGCACAAGCTGAATTAGCCGCTTTAAATGCCGATGTCATGGTCGTTGCAGCCTATGGCTTAATCTTGCCGCAAGTGGTTTTAGATACACCGAAATATGGCTGCCTGAATATTCATGGTTCATTGTTACCGCGTTGGCGTGGTGCAGCACCGATTCAACGTGCCATCGCAACGGGCGATGCTGAAACCGGTATCACGATTATGAAAATGGCAGCCGGTTTAGATACGGGCGACATGATGTACAAAACCATTTGTCCAATTGAAGCGAACGATACCTCAGCAAGCTTGCATTATAAACTGGCACAACAAGGCGCTGAAGCAACTGTGGCTGTGCTTGAATCTGAAGAAAGCTTAAAACGCTATTTAGATCAACGTGAAGTACAAGACGAAGCATTGACAGTGTATGCACATAAACTGTCAAAAGCCGAAGCGAAAATAGATTGGTCTATTGATGCAATTCAAATCGATCGTAATATTCGTGCATTTAATCCGTGGCCAGTGGCATTCATTCAACTGGATGAACAGAATAATTTACGTGTTTGGCATTCAGAACTTTCAACTGAGTCTGCACCGAATGCTCAAGTAGGTGAAATTCTGGCAATTGATAAAAAAGGTGTACATGTTGCCTGTGCCAATGGCAGCGTCATCATTTTGACCTCTTTACAATGGCCCGGTGCAAAACCACTCAACCCTGTACAAATTTTACAAACCCAAAAATTGACTATTGGACAAATTTTATAATGAAGCATTCTCCCAACGCCTCTACTCGAGATCTTAATTTACGTGCTCAAGTAGTGAAGACGTTATTGGCTGTCCAAAATGGTCAATCGCTGCAATCTGTGCTTGCGCAGCAGATGAACATCGTGTCAGACAAAGACCGTGCTTTATTCCATGAATTGGTTTTAGGTTGCTTGCGTCAATGGTATGCCTTAAAACAACTGACTTTACCTTTACTGTCCAAGCCTGTTGATAACCAAGTGGTTGAGACCTGTTTATACCTTGGTTTGTACCAACTTTTGTGTACCCGTGTCGCTGCGCATGCTGCAATTTCAGAAACAGTCGAAGCTGCAAAACAATTAGGTATGGGCAGTCTCAGTGGTTTGATTAATGCCATTTTGCGCCGTGCAACACGTGAAACAGATCAGTTTTATGATGTGCTCGAACAAGCAACGAATTTACCAAGTTGGTTATCAAAACGTCTGAAAAAAGATTGGGGCGAACAGTTTGCTGAACTGAGCTATGAGCTTAAACAAATTGCACCACTGACTTTACGTGTCAACACTCGTCAAGTCAGCCGTGATGAATATCTCGACATTTTAGAAGATGAAGGCATTGACGCACATCGCTGCGAATGGTCTGAAGTCGGTATTGTGATGGATGAAAGCTTGCACATTCCTAGCCTTCCGGGTTTTGAAGCTGGTGGTTTCTCAGTACAAGATGAACATGCACAGCTATGCGCAACTTTACTGCCTAACTTAGATGATAAGTTTGTAATTGATGCTTGTGCAGCGCCAGGCGGTAAAACTGCACACATTTTAGAGACCTTCCAACCGCAAAAACTTATTGCACTCGATCAAGACGAAAAACGCTTAAAACGTGTGATTGAAAACTTGGATCGTTTAGACCTAGACGGTAAGCATGTCGAAATCAAAACAGCCGATGCTGTGACTTATATTGCGCCTGAATTGGCGGACTGCATCGTGCTCGATGCACCATGTACCGCTGTCGGTGTGATGCGTCGCCATCCAGATATTCGTCTGCTACGCCAATCAGGTGATATCGCCAAAACTGTAGTTTTACAAAAACAGATTTTGGAAAATATGTGGAAGCAACTTAAAGTAGGCGGCACACTGCTTTACATTACCTGCTCAATTCTTAAAGCGGAAAATGAACAGCAAATGGTCGAATTCTTTGCCAATCATCCAGATGCGAAAGAAAGTAAAATTGAAGCCGATTGGGGCGTTGAGCAAATTCATGGTCGCCAATTGTTCCCGAAAGTGGGTTATGGTGATGGCTTCTTCTATTGCCGTATTCAAAAAACAGCATAAGCGATCATCTCATTCAGCAATCCAATCCATCATGGATTGGATTGCCCATAAAAAAGGAACCGTATCGGTTCCTTTTTTATATTTCAGAAAAATTATTCTTCTTCGTCAGGATGTCTCGCCAAATGGATTGAGGCAACGATTAAACCGCCCCAAAGCAATACAGTTGAAATCACTAACATTATAATCGCTTCTGTAGTCATGTTATTTCTCCTGAGTATCTTGATCTTTCATGCAGCTAAAGACAATCGCACCAATAACAAAGATAGCAATCACGATACCTGCAACAGGTAGTAGCACTTCAACTGGATAACCACCATAACCTTTCGTTGCCACGTCTTTAATGGTTAAACCTAAAGCCACTAATAACGAAAGCGGAGTGACAACGGTCAACAAGAAGTTCCAGACAAAGCCCAGTTTAATACTTGAATATTGATTCACATGATCACGTAATTGCGCAAGCAATGGACGACGGAACCAAGACACTAAAATAATTGAGAACAAACCACCCGCTACAATACCAATATTATTGGCAAAGTAATCGATGATGTCTACAAAAGTAATCGCACTGTGAGTCGAGAAAATAACAGTTGAAACAATCGCTGAACCACCACCCACAATCGTTACCGCTTTCTTACGTGACCAACCCCATTTATCTTGGAACGATGCAATTGGCACTTCCAAAATACTCACCATTGACGTGATCCCTGCCACCGCAAGAGATGAGAAGAACAAGAAACCGAATAGGTCGCCACCCGCACCCAAGCTTGAAATAATTTTCGGGAATGCAATAAAGGCTAAGCCAATACCACCTGAAACCACTTCATTTACAGGTACACCCGCACTGTGTGCCATAAAGCCCAATGCCGCAAAAATACCAATACCCGCTAAAATTTCAAATGATGAGTTCGCCAATGCAACCACAACACCTGAACCCGTCAAGTTGGTTTTCGCTTTAAGGTAAGAGGCATAGGTCAACATGATCCCGAAACCAATTGATAACGAGAAGAAGATATGACCAAAGGCTGCTAACCAAACTTTATAATCTGTCATTGCAGACCAGTTTGGCGTAAAGAAGGCATTTAAACCCTGCGTAGCACCCGGTAAACGTACGGCTTGGATCACCAAAATCGAGAACAAAATCACCAATAAAGGAATAAAGATTTTATTCGAAAGCTCTACCCCTTTCTTTACACCACCGTAAAGAATGAACATGGTAATGGCCCAAACAATCACCAGTCCGAAGAACAGTGTGGGTACAAAACCAAAGGCGATACCATCGGCATTTTGCAAATAGGTATTAAAGAAGAAGGCTTGTGTATCTTCACCCCATTTTTGACCAATCGAGTAGAAAATATAACTACCTGCCCATGACAATACGCTGGCATAGTAAATCCCGATGATCAACGTCACCATCACTTGCCACCACCCCAAAGCTTCACTATTCATGAGCTTTTTATAAGCGGTTGGCGGGGCTTTACGGAATTTATGACCGACTGCATAGTCTAAAAATAATAAAGGCAAACCCGCTGCAAAAATTGCAATTAAATAAGGAATTAAAAATGCACCGCCACCATTTTCGTAGGCAACATAAGGGAAACGCCAAATGTTTCCCAAACCTACGGCTGAACCAATAGCGGCAATGATAAATCCTGATCGTGCCGACCAGTTTTCACGATTATCTGACATAGAACACCTAAACCTCAGGCATCTTTTACTGCTGCTTGTTATGGTTATATCGCGAGCAAAAAAAGAACCATAAAAATAAAATTCTGGGTGTTTGATCTGGTGCGTTGCCTTGTGAGCTCAAATACCAAATAGCAAACAGAAACATACCCTATTGGTTTTGCTTAAAAACACGACAAAATATATTTCCTTTGTATGGGTTAACAATACTCACTTTTATTCAGATTTTCTGTAATTTCTAGACCAAATATTCTATTTTTATAATCTGTTTTTAATCAACCGTTCATTTAATCAGCTTATTTTTTAAACATAATTGGTTATTAATAATATAACCTTTAGGAATAAATTGTTTTTAAATTAAATCTCAAAGATTATTTCATTCGATAATGCCCTGTTATTTTATATTTATGCAAAATATCATTTTCCTGTGTGCCTGCACCAATATTATGAATAATCAGTGGGGTCTTATTCAGCAATGTTTTTCGATTTGACACAACACCAATATGTACAAGTCCACGACCCAAATCCCATGTGACTATATCTCCTGCTAAATATTGCTGATCCGTTACTTGATAACCTTGTCGTTTCATCCACGTCTGGATATTGGGTACACGGCGATGATCAATATTTTTATCTGGCCCTTTCAGTCCCCACTTTTGTGGGTATACCTTAAAATTGCGTTGCATATCTTCATGAATGGATTTTTGTAGATCTAGATCCTGTAAACGTAAGGCACGAATCACCACATCAGTACAAACACCTTTCAGCATGGGCACATCACCCATCGGATAAGCCAATTTGGTATATGCAGGATCATAGTACAAGGTTTTACCAATTTGTCCGCGTGCATCGCTCACGATTTTATTGGCATCCAATGCCCATGCTGAAACATGGACGATCATTAAACTTAAAAGTAAGCAAATCTGTTTCATTTCTTCTTGTTCGCTGAATTATGCTTTTAATAAAATGGTCTTTAATACTGTACCCAATAATAAAGGCATCTATTCGAATGGAATCCAATAGATGCCTGATGCGAACTTATAATTTAATCGCGAGTAAACGCTCCTCTTGCATATCTCGAATCGCTGACTGAATACCTTCACGCCCCAAGCCTGAATCCTTCACACCGCCATATGGCATGTTGTCTACACGGAAAGACGGAATATCATTAATAATCACGCCTCCCACCTCTAAATGGTTCCATGCATACATCATCTTACTCAAATTTTGGGTATACACCCCAGCCTGTAACCCAAAACGACTGCTATTCATCTTAGCGATACCCTTTTCAAAGTTTTTGTATTTTTCCAAAATCGCGACTGGTCCAAAAACTTCATCTTTATATACTTCTAATGACTCATCGACATTTTCAAGTAAGATCGGATCAAGCATGACGCCCTTTTGCTCACCGCGTACTAAGGCCTTCGCTCCTTTTTTTATCGCTTTATCGACCCATTTGTTAACACGGATCGCTTCGCTTTCTTTAATCATAGGGCCAACTATCGTGCTATCTAATGCAGGATCAGCAGCGCTAAGTTTTTTCATGCGTGCAACCAGCTTTTTCTTCACCTCGGCATAAACATCCGCATGCACCAATATCCGTTGCACACTAATACATACCTGCCCTGCATGGTTATATGCCCCGCCGACTAAGCGCTCAATAAAGGCATCGCTAATTTCGGTATCGGGTTCAACCAAGACTGCCGCATTGCCACCGAGTTCAAGGGTAACTTTTTTACGTCCTGCACGTGCTTTCATATCCCAACCGACCACGTCCGAACCAGTAAAGCTCAACAATTTAAAACGGTCATCGGTGACCAAGATATCGGCATGTTCTCGTGGACAAGGCAATATTGAAAATGCCCCTTTGGGTAGATCTGTTTCTGCCAAAACTTCTGCTATTTTAAGCGCTGAAATTGGCGTTAAACTTGCAGGTTTGAGCACAAAAGGACACCCTGCAGCAATTGCAGGCGCAATTTTATGTGCTGTTAAATTAATCGGGAAATTAAACGGACTAATTAATGAAACTGGACCAATCGGAACATGTTTCACCATCCCTTGGTAGCCTGCTGCTGCTGGGGTGACAGCCAATGGAATCATACGGCCATCATCCAATTGGCTGACTGCATCTGCTGCTATTTGAAATGTATTAATCAAGCGTTCAACTTCTGCAGCTGCAGCTTTACGTGGTTTACCGCCTTCAGCTATTAAAATTTCAGTCAATTCAGCACGCATGTCATTAAAACGTTTGACGCAGTGCAAGAGAATTTTTTGCTTTTGAAAAGGTTGTAATGCTGCCATTTCAGCAGCTGAATTCACTGCCGCATCAATTGCTTTTTCTATTATTTTTGTATCGGCCAAAGCCACACGTGCATACAGGCTTTGGCTAAACTTATCTGTAACATCAAGCCATTTTTCAGTTTGTACTGCCTGACCTGCTACAAATAATGGATAGTCCAGTACATCAAATGTTGAATCTGTCATTTAAATTTCCCTAAATTACCGAGCATATAACCGATGCCATTCGTCATTTTCTATTCGCTCTATGATGCGCTGAGTTGATGCTAAGTTCACTATATTTAAGTAACAAGGTTTATAAAACATGGTAAAAAAACCGGTGAACTAATGTACTCAGCTATTAGGCAGAACCGTTGATTAGCAAGAGATAATGCAAAATTATATTAGAAATAGAAATTTTATAAAAAATTGAAAATTAAAATATAAACTTTTTAAAACATTAACTTAAATTTAAATAAAAAACTTTTTTTGTGTATTTTTTGCACTTTATTGTAAGAAATATCCTACAACAACTGAGGCTGTTTCAACTAGGCTTACTTCAATTTACATCCTATAGTAAATCTATACCGAGACAGGATGTCTCAAACCTAAAACAAAAAGAAAAACCATACAACAGAAAATTTAGGGACAACAGTAGTTGACCGTAAAGTGAATATAGAAAAGTCTCGACAGGATGTTGGGGCTTTTCTACATCAGACATATACGACAGCAAATCAATTTATCTATTCAAAAATAAAGCCCATCATTAGATGGGCATTTATAAAACATTGTATAAAAAATGATGGTTTAGCTATAAGAACGTTGAGTTGCTAAATCTTTTTTATCCAAATCAGATTCAACAGGCACTTGGACCTCTGCACGAGCTTGTCGGATAAAGAATATTGCAATTGCGCCGATAATCCCTGGAATTGCCACTGCAATAAAATTCCATTTATGTGGAAGTTCTAGACCTAACAAATAACCAATTAAGATTGGGCCAACAATTGCACCAGTACGACCAATTGCAGATGCCCAGCCAATACCCGTTGAACGAACTGCGACTGGATAATACTGCGCCACATAACTATAAAGTAAAATACTGCAGCCGATTGAAGATGCACCAGCCAAGCTCACCAGTAAATAAATCACAGGTTGTGGAGAGTTAAAGCCCAAACCAACAAGGGATAATACGCCTACAATCAACATACCAATCAAAACTGGTTTAAAATTAAAGCGATCTGCGAGCACACCACCACTAATAGTACCAATGACTGCACCAATATTCAGTGCCATTAAGAACATCAAGCTACTTCCTAAAGAATAACCAGCTGCCATCATCAGTTTTGGTAACCAGCTACCTAATGCATAAAGCATTAAGAGACACATAAAGAAAGCGACCCAAAATAATAACGTCCCAACTGCACGTTTTTCTGTAAATAAGGCTTGGACTGAGCTGCTTTGAGTTTGATCATTCGATGATAAAACCAATTGTGTATTTGCTGGAACATTTACTGCCGGATCAATTTTTTTCAAGAAATGACGCGCCTGATCTTGCTTATTTGCCTTCACTAAAAACGTCAGTGATTCAGGTATAAACTTCCAGAATAATGGAACAAAAAGAAGTGGGATCCCCGCAATATAAAACATGATCTGCCAGCCATAGTCCGGCGTAAACCATTTCCCACATAATGCAGCCATAATCCCACCAACCGCATAACCACTAAACATGGTGGTCACTAAGGTGCTGCGCATACGCTGTGGCGCATATTCTGAAGTTAGAGCAACCAAATTAGGTAATACCCCACCAATACCTAATCCTGCAATAAAACGAAGTACTGCAAATTCAGTAGGATTCGTCGCAAAACCGCCTAAAAAAGTAAAAAGACTAAATAATGAAACACAAATTAAAATTACTTTTTTACGACCAATTTTGTCAGCCAACATGCCAAAACTCATGGCACCAAACATCATGCCTGCGAGTGCTGTACTGGCAAGCATACCTGCTTGTACCGCAGTTAAGCCCCAGTCTTGCATAAGCAAGGGCAAGACCACGCCATTAATTGCTAAATCATAGCCATCAAATAAAACGATAAATAAGCACCATAAAATAATGTTGATATGAAAAGTCTTAAACTTTGCATGGTCAACGACACTATTCACATTCATTGTGTTTGTAGACATTGATACTCACCTCCAATTGTGAGATTTATTTTTCAGTACAATGCCTTTTTTGCCTGTAAATTGTCCAAAATCACAAAGGTATAGGTCGATACCTTTCAAATATATGGCATAAAATTGGATATAAAATGTCACGAGTAGCAAGATGAAATTGAAATATTTACACATAAAAAAAATAGATGGACCAAGGGTCTAGTTTTTATAATTATTAAAAATCATATAGTTAACAAATAACCAATGACTATCAGACTATAGATTATTTGAAGTAAAAATTGTCAGAATAAAACTCAATATTTCAGAACTTTTATCCTGGTCTACGATTTAAGTCGTAGATTTAAAAATGAAACTTTGTATGCATTCACCTTAAGTCGATAACCAATAAAGCTAAATCTACTTCTCATATTTCAATTTGGGTAGACGATTGGGACTAGTGGCCACGAATTTGATCCAATTATAGAGCTATTGTGCTTCCCTCAGATTTTTAGATAAATGTAAATAGTTGAGAAACGAGACTTTTCAACTATTATCATCAACATTCTCTCTTTTTTATAACAAGTAATTTAATAAATAATCCCTATCCTTATCTTAATTAAACCAAATTGAAGCTTTGACGCTTGTTTTTTTCTATCCCTGATCTGTATTTTTTACCCTCAGCAGGTTTAAATCCCTTAAAAAAACCTCCACGCATAAAAAAACACCCCCTGACTCTTTGAATCAGGGGGTGTTTAGAATAATGAGCTGGCGATGACTTACTCTCACATGGGTAACCCCACACTACCATCAGCGCTAAGAGGTTTCACTTCTGAGTTCGGGAAGGGATCAGGTGGT
>NZ_NEGG01000009.1 GCF_002135295.1 Acinetobacter sp. ANC 5054
TTCCTACGCCTGGAAGTTCAGCCGTTTCACCTGGCTGATAAGTTTTATCCCCAACAGTGAAGTCTTTTAACACTAATGGATCATTTTCAGGGTCAGTATCGTTTGTAAGGATGTTCTTCTCAACTGGCGTACCGTGCTCCGTGGTCACTGTATCATTTTCAGCAACTGGTGGCTTATTCGGTGCAGCTGGAACATCTTCATTTGACTCGTCATCATCATCCGTCGCTGCAATAATTCCCCCAGCAACTAAACCACCACCGACGATCCAAGGTAAAAGGCCAATTAATTTACTGCCTTCGACTGCTGGTAATAACGCCTCCAGTCCCGGAATATCTTTAAAACCGGATACCCCATCAAACCAATATAGAGCACAGTTATCTTCTTCAAACACTAAGTCCGAAGCAACTTCGTCGTATTGAACAAAGAAGTTTTCAATAACAACAACTTCACCATTTTTGAGTTTTAGTACCAAGTTATTGCCATCACGGATAAACTCAGCCACATCATCGCGATGCATTTTGGTGTGAACAATAGACGCTTCGGTTAATGTGATATTCGCAGAATTAACCGTTGATTTACTTAATGAGTCTTTTTCAATAACAATAAAATTAGACATACTTTACCTACAATGACTGTATTAATTTTTTAAATGTTAATTACTTAGCAATACCTGTGATTTCAACAGTTACACGACGATCTGGTTGTAAGCAAGCTTTTAATGCTTCGCGCTCTTTTACAGCAAAGCAACCATCTGTCACAGGCTGTTGTTCACCTGCACTTGCAGTGCTTACGACATTCGCAGCCACACCATTTTGAACCAACAGGTTGCGTACAGTATCTGCACGGCTTTGACCAAGTTTTTGGTTATATTGATCATTACCTAAACGGTCAGTATGTCCGACCAATTTAATTTCTCGTACAGTGGCATAACCAGAAGTAATTTTAGAAGCTAAATCAACGACCTCTTGGCGGCCTTTTGGCAATAAGTCATTTAATGAAGAACCATTAAATTTAAACAAGGTATCGGCTGATAAATTGACCTGCATTGTGGTTTCTTGTGTAGCTAAAACAGGAGGTTTATCTTCTGTCTTACAAATTAAAGCTTGCCCAGCATTAGAAATAAAAGGTTTACCTTCTGCATCCACAGAAAGTGTAAAGTCGCGTGAAGTCAACTTTTCAGGGTTTAAGTCCACATCACAGCTTTGACATGTATCTGTGGTACAGTTTTTCACTTTAAAATTATAATTCTCTGGTTTTAATTGATAATTCGCTGAATTATTAATATAAAAAGTGCCTGCTTGAATACTGTCTATATAAAACTCAATCGGACAGTTTTGTTGATCTGCTGTATCTTCGGCACAAAGCGCAGCATCACGTTTGACCTGAATCTTTTGGCTATTTTCAGCTTGTTCTTTTTGAAAACGTAAATTTGTCGGTTGTGAATATTGATTTGAGACACAAGCAACCATCCCCAACGACACAGCACTCACTAATAACGGCATTTTAAACATACAAAAAAACTCCGATTAACGTTCTATTAAATAATTATTCACCCCAATATCATAAACAAAAAAACACAAAAAAGTAACCCAAATAACCATAAAAAGCGAAATCAATCACACTTTTGTTCACAATAAATATTCAGCTTATTTGACGATTTTTCACCAAAAATTAAAAACCAATTGACAACACTCAGAAGTAGTAGAATGAGACTTATTAAAATAGCTGAACGATAATAATTCCGTGTAAATATTAAGTTTTATCAATTTCAGACTTTTGGACAGCAACGCGATAAAATATACTTAACCTTATTTTTTCTACTTAAGCCATGCAGTTGAATACTCAAACCTTACGTGCTCAATTACGCCGTCAACGTCGACAGGTCCCCAAGCATCCGCAATTACAATCCGAGTATCAAATTTTACAGCGCTTAATCAGGTTTAGTCCGTTCCAACACGCGAAACATATTGGCATTTACCTGCATGCATTTGGTGAAATTCATACCAGTAAAATCATTCATTACTGCTTGAACCATAACAAACATGTATATTTACCGATGATTTGTAGTATGAATCAACAATTGGTGTGGGTCGAAATTACACGCAACCAATATTGCAACCAACGATTTTCTCATCACCCACTGGGCATGAAAGAACCGATGGCCAGTCGTGGTCAACATGTCGCCCATTTAGATCTACTTATTTTACCTTTACTTGCTTGTGATCACTTCGGCACGCGGATTGGGATGGGTGGCGGTTTTTATGATAAGACCCTTGCGACTGCACCCACTCAGCCCTATCGCCTAGGTCTTGCACATGACTTTCAATTGATTAATGAAACATTAAAGCGGGAAACTTGGGACCAGCCTTTAGATGCCCTGTTAACCCCTTCTCAACTGTTACGCTTTAAACGCTAATTTGTTATTTTTGAAGCAAACCAACACTTTAAAATCAAATATTTAGTCATTTTTTATAGATTTTAATTCGCCTTACCCTTGTAATTTAAAAAATACACATCACTATAAAAACATGGCAACACCGTTGTCACTCATTAGGAGTGCCCATGTCTGAGATTATTATGAATGAAGAAAGCTTGGAAACAACAATTCCAAGCGTATTACCGCTTTTAGCGCTACGAGATGTGGTTGTATATCCTCACATGCAAATTGCGCTGTTTGTGGGTCGCGAGAAATCGATCAATGCAGTCAATGTCGCACGTGACAGTGACAATCTAGTATTTGTAGTTGCACAAAAAGATTCGCTAACAGAAGAAATTGATCACGACAATTTATATCAATACGGTACTGTCGCGAAGATTGTGCAAGTTGTGAATCATGAGAATGATGAAAACTGTATAAAAGTATTAATTGAAGGCTTACACCGTGCCAAACTTGAGAAAATCATCGATACAGATGAATACCTCACCGCTGAGCACTCGTTAAGCCCAATGACTGTCACAATTGATGCTGACACTCAACAAACACGTGTTGAAGAATTACGTGCCCTTTTCGCTCAATATGCAGAAGCGAAACTTCGAAATGCACGCGAACTTATTGCTGCAGCAAATAAAATTGATGACTTACTTCAATTATTATTTTTCGTTGCGACACGAGTGCCATTAAACATCGATATCAAGCAAAAATTCCTTGAACACGATGAGTTTGAAGCGCATTTAACTGAACTGATGACTTATTTACTACAACAGTCAGAAGAACAGCAAATTGAACAAACATTACATGATTCTGTAAAACGCCAAATGGAAAAGAATCAGCGTGAATACTTCTTAAATGAAAAAATGAAGGTCATTCAGCGCGAACTTTCCGACATGAATGGTGGTGCAGAAGACGACGTTGCAGAGATTGAAAAACGCCTAGCTGAAGCCGATTTACCTGAACATGTACGTAAAAAGGCTGAAAATGAATTCCGTAAGCTTAAAGCAATGCAGCCTGCTTCAAGTGAAGCTGCCGTGGTGCGTAATTACTTAGAAGTAATTCTAGATACGCCTTGGAATAAAGCGAGCAAAGTGAGCATTAACCTTGCTAAAGCTCAAGATATTCTGGACGCAGACCACTATGGTTTAGACGACGTGAAAGACCGCATTGTGGAATACCTTGCAGTACAGTCACGTGTGAAAAAACTCAAAGGCCCAATTTTATGTTTGGTTGGTCCTCCGGGTGTGGGTAAAACCTCTCTAGGTGAGTCTGTAGCGAAAGCGACAGGTCGTGAGTTTGTCCGTATGGCACTTGGTGGTGTACGTGATGAGGCGGAAATTCGTGGTCACCGTCGTACCTACATTGGTGCGATGCCAGGTAAAATTGTGCAATCACTGTCTAAAGTTGGCGTGAAGAACCCACTGTTCTTACTCGACGAAATTGACAAAATGGCACAAGACTACCGCGGCGACCCTGCTTCGGCTTTACTTGAAGTATTGGATCCATCACAAAACAGTAAGTTCAATGATCATTACTTAGATCTTGATCTCGATCTATCTGAAGTGATGTTTATCTGTACTGCAAATAGCATGAACATTCCTGAGGCATTACTTGACCGTATGGAAGTTATTCGTCTACCGGGTTATACTGAAGATGAAAAGATCAATATCGCTGAGCGCTACCTTGTTCCTAAAGCAATTAAGAACAATGGTCTACGTGCCAAAGAATTGACTGTTCATGAAGAAGCAATTCGCGACATCGTACAGCGTTATACACGTGAAGCTGGTGTACGTAGCCTTGAACGTGAAGTGTCGAAAATTGCACGTAAAGTTGTGAAAGAAGCAGTCAGCAAAAAATCGAAAAATCTTCAAATTGAAGTCAATTCGAAAAATCTTCCTGACTACTTAGGTCCGCACAAATTCGACTTCGGTATGGCTGAAGAAGAAGCACAAGTGGGTCGCGTGAATGGTCTTGCTTGGACTTCTGTTGGTGGTGAATTACTGACTATTGAAGTTGCAGCTGTCAAAGGTAAAGGTAAATTCATTACAACAGGTTCACTTGGTGATGTAATGAAAGAGTCTATTACCGCTGCAATGACTGTCGTACGTACACGTGCAGATGAACTTGGGATTGAAGCGGCTCGTTTTGAAGAAACGGATGTCCATGTTCACTTACCTGAAGGTGCGACACCGAAAGATGGTCCATCAGCAGGTCTGGCTCTGACTACAGCCCTCGTTTCAGCATTCACAGGTATCGCGATTCGTCCAGATATCGCAATGACAGGTGAAACCAGCTTGGGTGGTCGTGCAATGCGCATTGGTGGCCTAAAAGAGAAACTGCTTGCTGCACACCGTGGCGGTATCAAGTTAGTCTTCATTCCACAAGAAAACGTACGTGATTTGGCTGAAATTCCAGAAAACGTTAAAGAAGGTTTAGAAATTAAACCGGTTAAATCAATCGATGAAATTCTACCTTTAGCTCTTGTTGATATGCCTAAACCATTGGTCAAAGCGCCGATTGTCAAAGCATCTGAAGGCGGAAAAGCCGCACGTCATTAAGTATTTCAACAATAAAAAAGTCCTGCTTGCAGGGCTTTTTTTTACCTTCTAAATCAATTAATTAATATTCAAAGTTTTTTGATCCACAACAGCATTTAAAAATTAACACTCAATCTTACAATAAATAAAGATTGCATCTACACGGCTCACGCATAATTAAAATTGACTGTTTTTCAAATAATTCAAATTCGAAAAGGAAGAGTACGATGCTAAATCCTGTTTGCTGGTTTGAAATGTATGTCGATGATATGGACAGCGCCAAGAAGTTTTATGAAACTGTATTAAATATTCAACTGAGCCAACTCAGCAATCCAGCTGATACAAGTATGATCATGTGGTCATTTCCCTCAGACATGAACCAATATGGTACTTCTGGTGCATTGGTCAAAGTGGATGGTATCTCTGCTGGTGGCAATAGCACATTGATTTACTTTAGTAGTGAAGATTGCGCGATCGAACAAAGTCGTATAGAAGCAGCGGGCGGCACCATTCATCAAGCTAAAATGTCAATTGGAGAGTTTGGTCAAATTGTTTTAGCTGTAGATACTGAAGGTAATTTATTTGGCGTTCACTCAATGAAATAAGGTTTTACTGCGAGTCTTAGCGACACAATTTCCAGATATGCCCTTTTTCTAAATTATGCCTGTCGTGTTGATTATGACAGGCATATTGACATGAGATGTCGATAAACATTTCAGCATCATTTTATAAATTTTTACAAAATAATAGAATGCTGATTGCCCAATTTAAATAGCTTTGCTTCTTCCATTGCTAAATTTACCGTTTAACTTGTGAACAAATATTTGTAAAAATACAATTTAAGTGTAGATTAAATCTATATATGCGCTTTAGAGAACATTGTTTTCAAATCAAGTTTAGATTTGACCAATAGGCCATATCACTAAACTATGCTTAATCTAATTGGACAGATGAAAGATCCATCTTCTCATTCTGAGTCGTGTATCTATTCAGCATGAAAATCCAAACACTTTAACAGTGAAAATTACCGCAATCATTAGCTTGAAAAAATGGATTGCTCCCCCATCTAATATTGTAGATGTATACACGCTGTATGTTTCTAATCTATTCGGCACTTAGTATTAATTTGTCTAAGTCCAAATGGTCATCTACATCTCCAGGTAGATGACCTTTTATCGCAGTCCAAAGGCTTTCAGGGCTGCGTTTTTTATGTCTTTACACTTTCTAACAAAATCTGCTTACTTTTTAAGGTCTAGCACCATTTTCACCACACCATCAATAACCTGAGCCATTTTATCCAAATTCAATTTATCCAAAGTATCTTGTTCAGTGTGATAATGCTTATTACGATAAAATGCTGTATCTGTAATCATCATCGCAGGCATTTCAAACTCCCAATAATTCATATGATCTGAAAAATCGACACCTTGAATAAACGAAGGTGAAATTAAACGCTCACACTGTAGCTGATTTAATTCTCCCATCGCATTGCAATACGATGCTGTCAAATCTCTAGACTGAAGATTGCCCACTGCTGCAATAAAATTGCTATGGGATGGATAAATCCATTTCAAACCCACTGGATAATCTTGCTTTGCTTTACTATCAAAATAACCAATCATTTCTAAAATATATACGCCACTAATTTTATCTTTGCTTTTAGCGACTGATTTGGCATGTACATAACTCCCCATATATTCAGTTCTAAAATAAGGGGGTTCTTCTAAGGTATAAAAAACGAATTCGACATTTTGTTTTAAACGTGACTTTTCTGCCGCCAAAATACGTGCAGCTTCCAATACACCCGCAACACCTGAAGCATTGTCATCGGCACCATGCTGCTCTTCAAAAACATCATAATGCGCACCAAGAATCACTTTGTTACTATGCCCTGCATTGAGCGGACATACCACGTTACGATAAGGCAGACTGTTCACCGTATAGGTTTGAAAACTACAATTCACACCAAACAAGCGCATTTGCTCACGTATCCAAGCTGACACGCGGTTGAGCTCTTGAATATTTTTATAATTGCGGTATTCACTTTCACTGCCAATAATTTGCTCCAAGTAGACTTTCAAATTAGCAGGCTCAGCTGTTTTTAAACTATTTGCCTGTGCAGAAAATGGCAACAAATAAGCGGTCAAAAATGCCATAAAGCTGAATAAGTGTAAGCAAAGCCGACGAGTACTTTGTAAATGTGTCATTGTTATTATTCCAATTTTTCAATCTAGATTTGCAACGTATATGTTGGGTATTTAAGCAGCAACTAAATCACGATTTCAATTGCAAATTGTGTCTGATATTACAAAGTAGTACTGAACCGTTATAATAATGACTTTGCATCATTTCAGGCGTTGTATGAAAATCCGTATTCTGACCATTGGTCAAAAAATGCCAGCATGGGTACTCACGGGCTTTGAAGATTATTTCAAGCGGATTCAACCCTTTGTGCAAACCCAAATTATTGAATTACCCATGGCGAAACGCGGTAAAAATGATTCGGAAGCCGACATTTTAAAATATCGTCAAATTGAAGGTGACAGTATTTTAAATGCCATGAAAGGCAATGAAGTTTTGATTGCTCTTGAAGTCGGTGGCAGAGAATTCAGTACCGAAAAGTTAGCTGAAACCATGAAAGGTTGGATGCTTGAAGGTAATGATGTGGTCTTGGCGATTGGAGGTCCTGATGGGCATTCAGAAGCCGTACGTAAAGCAGCTGCATGGCATTGGTCTTTATCTAAATTGACCTTGCCCCACCCGATGGTTCGTGTCATGTTAATTGAACAACTCTACCGTGCGATGAGTATTAATCACAATCATCCTTATCATCGTGCTGGATAAAATTAGTCTGAACATGCGTCGCATTTATAGAACAAACCGTTGAGTTTCTATGAATTGTTCAACGTTTTTTAATACAGCAAAATAGTACTATTCTTTCCACTTAGTTCCGGCGGTTGCTATGAATTTACAAACACTTCCAAGTTTATTTATTTCCCATGGCTCACCTATGCTTGCACTCAATCCTGAGCAAGTGGGTCCTGCGCTGGAACGTTTAAGTCTCAATCTGCCTAAGCCACAAGCCATTATTGTCATGTCTGCACATTGGGAAAGTAATGTACTCGAAGTTAGTACCAGCAATCGTCCCGACACGTGGCACGACTTTCGTGGCTTCCCAGCAGAACTTTATGAAATACGCTATCCAGCACCAGGGAATCCTAAGCTTGCTGAGGAAATACTACAGTTACTTGCCGATGCGGGTCTAGCTGCGCATGCCAACAGTACGCGACCACGAGACCATGGTGTATGGATGCCGTTATTACATATGTACCCAGAAGCAGATATTCCTGTGGTGGAAATATCGCTGCCTATGACAATGAGTGCTCAAGAAATTTACAAAATTGGGCAAACCCTCGCACCTTTACGTGATCAACAAATATTGCTCATTGGCTCAGGCAGTATCACTCACAATTTACGTGAACTGGCTTGGGATGGTCGTCATGCATCTGTCCCAGAGTGGGCCTCTAGCTTCCGCAATTACGTCGTGAGCAAACTCACCCATCAAGATTATGATGCCGTTTTAGATTGGCAAAGCATTCCACACGTACAACGTAATCACCCAACCATTGAGCACTTTGCCCCATTATTTTTCGCAATGGGTGGAGGGTCACGTTTTTCAGTCGTACATAGTAGTTTTAGTATGGGCTCACTTGGTATGGACCTTTATCGATTTGACTAATCCAAACCACTTATAGATAAAATATATTTATAAGTTAACAAATAAATATTTATGGATACATTTTGATACTTAATCGTATGGAATGTATTCATATTATTTTAAAATGAATAGGTTAAGATCAACACGTCATTCAAACAAAGAATTATTTGCCTAATGAAACTTAAATATTTAGCGATTGCGCTCTTCCCTTTAGCCCTTGCAGCTTGTCAATCAAGTGATATTCAAAAAGCTGGAGATTTAGCTGTGAGTGTTTTACAACAACAAAATGCCGATAAAACCCTTGCTTCTTATCAATGGAGCACAAACACAGAAAATGCGCCAAAACCTCTCGTTTTAAACTTTAATGACAACGGCACCTTAAGTATTGCCACCAGTTGTAATGGTATGTCAACTTCATGGAAAGTTGAAAACAACCTCATCAGCACGGGCAATATCATGGCAACTCAAATGGCGTGCGAAACAAATGCCATGAAACAAGAAGGTGTTGCTTCTGCCCTCTTTAGCAATCGTAAAGCACCATTTGTCCTAAACACTACGGATACGCAAAATCCAACACTCACCATCATTTCGTCTACTGGTGAAAAACTCGTCTTTACAGGAAAAATGACACCTGAAACGCTTTATAGTTCACAGGGCGAAACGATTTTCTTAGAAATCAGTCCAGAAACGAAGAAATGTACTGGCGTTGCGCCGCAAACATGCTTACAAGTGCGTGAAGTAAAATATGCAGACAATGGCGTGAAAACCCAAGTTGATAAAGACTGGACCTTATTTTACGATCAAATCGAAGGTTTTACCCATAGCGCATCGGAACGCCAAATTATTCGCGTTAAACGCTTTGAGCGTAAAAACCCAGCCGCAGATCAATCTAATTACGCCTATATCTACGATATGGCTGTTGAGCGTGAAGCAGTCAAAGGCACGCTCTAATATGCATTTAAATAATGAATATAGAACTGTAGATATCTATTTTTAATATGTGTTGATGAACATTCGTCACTTATATTTCAGGTTGTTATAGCTAGATATTCAAACATAAAAAAACCGAGGCGAATGCCTCGGTTTTTTAGTTCAACCTAAGTAGAACTTAGTAAACGCCTTGTGAAAGCATTGCGTCAGCTACTTTTACGAAGCCTGCAATGTTCGCACCATTTACATAGTTCACAGTACCGTCAGCTTCAGTACCGTATTTTACGCAGTTGCGGTGAATTTCTTTCATAATCGCATGCAGACGTTCGTCAACTTCTTCAAAAGTCCAACCTAAACGAATTGCGTTTTGAGACATTTCAAGACCAGAAGTCGCAACACCACCTGCGTTAGACGCTTTACCTGGTGCATAAAGAATTTTCGCTTCAACGAATTTCTCAACAGCAGCCAAAGTAGAAGGCATGTTTGCACCTTCAGCAACACAGATTGCACCGTTTGCAAGAAGTGTTACAGCATCTTCTTCATCTAATTCATTTTGTGTAGCACATGGAAGTGCGATATCACATTTGATTGACCAAGGACGCTTGCCTTCAAGGTATTCAAAACCGTGTTTAGACGCGAATTCTGAAATACGACCACGTTTAACGTTTTTAAGTTCCATCACTTCAGCAAGAAGTTCAGTTGTGAAACCATCTTTTACGTATACAGAACCGTTAGAGTCAGAAAGTGAAACCACTTTCGCACCTAAATACATTGCTTTTTCAGCAGCATATTGAGCTACGTTACCTGAACCAGAAATGGCTACAACTTTATCTTTAAAGCTATCACCACGAGTTTTCAACATTTCTTCAGCAAAATAAACTGTACCGAAACCTGTTGCTTCTGGACGAGCCAATGAACCACCGAAAGTCAAACCTTTACCAGTGAATACGCAAGCTGTGTCATTGCTGAGTTTTTTCATCATACCAGCCATGTAGCCAACTTCACGGCCACCTACACCGATATCGCCCGCAGGAATATCTGTGTTAGAACCAAGATGACGATACAACTCGATCATTAAAGCTTGGCAGAAACGCATGATTTCGCCTTCAGACTTACCTTTAGGGTCAAAGTCTGAACCACCTTTACCACCGCCCATAGGCAATGTAGTCAAAGCATTTTTGAAAGTTTGTTCAAAACCTAAGAATTTAAGAATTGAAAGGTTCACTGAAGGGTGGAAACGCATACCACCTTTGAATGGACCAATTGCTGAGTTGTATTGAACACGGAAAGCACGGTTAACTTGTGTTTGACCTTTGTCATCTACCCAAGAAACACGGAATTGAATTGCACGTTCAGGCTCTACAAGACGCTCAAGCAGACCGTAGTCGGCATATTCAGGATTCTTTTCAATGAATGGCCAAAGGCTAGTCATTACTTCTTCAACAGCTTGAAGAAATTCAGGTTGATGTTCGTCACGTGTTTTAACGTAATCTAGGAAGTCGTTAAGGCTGTTATATTTCAACGCTTAATCCTCAGCAGATGGATGGATCAAAACTGTTCACAATTTTGATCAAAGATATATTTTGGCGCAAAATATTAAATATCTTTTGCAACCAATGGGCAATAGTTTTTTTCAAAAATCTTTAATTTCCATAAAGAACATAGATTTAAATTGATCAAGCAGTCTTCTTTATTATATATCAAATAACTTTTAGTAATATATAAATGAGCATTTTTGCTCGTTTATGATGCATAAGACGACCTATTTTTGCGCACAGGTAATCTGGGTGAAAACGTGCTAAAATTCATGGCTCTGCTTTATTTCCCAGCCTTTCTTGTTGCAATTTGACTACACATGACTTCTGAAATTTCACTCATCCAACAAATTGATGCCTTATTGCCACAAACTCAGTGCGGCTTATGCGGTCACCGTGATGGATGTCTGCCCTATGCCAAAGCTATCAGTGAAGGTGAAGAAGCCAACAAATGTGTTCCTGGTGGTCAACCAGTAGCCGATGCCCTTGCTGCTTTGTTACAGCGCGAATATCTAGTTGCTGAGGAAAGTGTGTGGCCAGTCCAAGTGGATGGTCGACCACAACGCGTTAAAGCGGTCATTCGTGAAGATGAATGTATCGGTTGCACCAAATGCATTAGTGCATGCCCTGTCGATGCGATTATTGGATCTGGCAAACTCATGCATAGTATTTTAGCGGATTTGTGTACGGGCTGTGAGCTGTGTATCCCTCCTTGCCCAGTCGACTGTATTGACCTTGTTGAAGACGTTCAATCTGTACCTGTGGAAAGCGCACGCATAGTGGAACAAAATGACTTGCGTCGTCGATATTATGCCCATATACAACGTGAAGAAAAACGTCGAATTAACCGTAAAGGCCCAGTCGTACGTGCCGAAATTGACACCGATCTTTTTGCACGTTTTTCGTTACAAACCAATGCAGTACCAAATATAGAAATCACCGAAAAACCAAGTACACCAACAACAAATTTAGACGCAAAAACTACGATTGAACTTGCAAAAATTCGTACACAAATTAAGAAATTAGAAAAACAATTGAGTGTGCGTGAAGATGCCAAAAAACGTGATTTATTAAACACGCTCACTGCTCAATTAGCACAGTTACAGGGAGCTTAATCGTGACTGTAAAAAATATGACCAAAAAGCAAATTCAAACCTTTTTTGAACGCTTAAGAGAACAACGTCCCAACCCTAAAACTGAACTAAATTACAGCAGTCCATTTGAGCTATTGGTTGCCGTGACACTTTCTGCTCAGGCTACAGATGTTAGTGTCAATAAAGCCACAGATAAGCTCTTTCCAGTGGCAAATACCCCAGAAACCATTTATGCCTTAGGTGTCGATGGTTTAAAGAAATATATTAAAACCATTGGTTTATATAATTCTAAAGCCGAGAACGTCATCAAAGCCTGTAAAATGCTCATAGAGAAGCACAACAGCGTCGTTCCGAACAATCGTACAGATTTAGAGGCATTACCTGGTGTCGGGCGTAAAACTGCCAATGTGGTGCTCAATACAGCCTTTGGTCAACCCACGATGGCTGTGGATACCCATATATTCCGTTTAGGTAATCGTACAGGATTAGCTGTCGGCAAAAATGTCTTGGAAGTTGAACATCGACTCGTCAAAGTCATCCCCAAAGAGTTTATTGTTGATTCACATCATTGGTTGATTCTGCATGGGCGCTATACCTGTATTGCCCGCAAACCGAAATGTGGTGAATGTATTGTTTCAGATGTCTGCAACTGGCCAGACCGTTTTGAATTTGGCGCTGCACGCCCAATTAAAGTGACCAATATAGACGCTTAGTCACGTCTATATCGTTTTTTGGAAGCTGAAATAGTTGTTGAAATTTATTATTTAATCTGCTGAATCTTGCTTATCTTGTATTTTTTGACGCTGCTTTTGCTCTAATTCTTGCTTTAATTTCGGATGTAACTGATATTCTTTTTTCGTTGTTCGACCTTGCTGAGCTTCTTCAACTTGTACCTTACGCAGCATTTTAAAGCTCACAAATAACAAGCCTAATAACACCGCAATTGCGACGATCACCATTAAAACCAACACAACTTTCATGATCAGATCGTCCTACATATACACATTAAAAAAGGAGTCCCACTATGCAGTAGGACTCCTTAATTGTCAAAAATTCAAAAATGAATTATTTAGACTGGTCTAGAATTGCAAACAAGTCAGTTTGAACTTGGTCAATTGGACGTAAACCATTTAATTTATCGTAAGTTGGTGCATTTTCACCAGAAGCTGCACGACCTTGGTAGAAACCAACAAGTTGCTCAGTTTCAGTGTGGTAAGAACCTAAACGCTTACGAATTGTCGCTTCTTGGTCATCTGGACGTTGAACAAGGTCTTCACCAGTTTCGTCATCTTTACCTTCCACTTTTGGTGGGTTGTAAACGGTGTGATAAACACGACCAGATGCAGGGTGTTGACGACGACCAGAAAGACGTTGCACGATTTCTTCGTCAGGTACATCAATTTCGATAACGTGATCGATGTTGATGCCTTCATTTTCAAGTGCTTCAGCTTGAGGAATCGTACGTGGGAAACCGTCAAAAATGCAGCCGTTTACGCAATCAGGTTGAGCAATACGTTCTTTTACAAGACCAATAATGAGCTCATCAGATACAAGACCCCCATTATCCATGACACTTTTAGCTTGTAGACCTAATTCAGTACCTTCACGAATTGCAGCACGGAGCATATCACCGGTTGAAATTTGTGGGATATCGTAGCGCTTACAGATCAACTGAGCTTGTGTACCTTTACCTGCTCCAGGTGGTCCGAGTAAAATAATGCGCATAAAAAAACATCCTCATTTAAACAATTTGTATGACGCCACGACCACAATCCTTGGACTGTGTCCCCCGGCATCTCATTATAAGAAAGCCACAAACAAATGTATTGTACCTGCGATAAAACCAGTTACCCCACCCAAGACAATCAAAATCCATTCGTCTTCCTGAAATGCAGGACGTAATAGATTTTGGAATTCTTTCGGCGTGAGCTCACGAATCCGGTCTCTAAACATTTGAAAGATTTTCTGTGCACGGCTCGCATTAAACGCAGGGTCGCATACAGGCACCATCGTAATTTCAATTGAGCGATCGATCAAGTCTGTCTTGAGTTTTGCATACTCTTTTGGACCTAAAGATAACTGTAATGACGTACGAACCAGTGGAGATTCCATAATTTCATTAATATGACGTTTCACGATGCGGCGAGTCTTATCTTTTTTCCCGCCATACATCATTTCAGTCATAATTGATTTTAACGTAATTAGGTCTTCTGTGACTACACTTGCGAATACATCTGACACTTCTTCTTGGCGTTTCATGAATGCGCCTTGGACATTATAAGTCCCAATGCGTGGAATCACAGGTTTAACCCAAGGAAATTTACGATCCTTTGTTAATTCAAACAATTGCAGGTATTTTACAGGATGCGCTTCAATTGGATTAAAGACCATCCAGATCGCAATCCAGTTGGTCAAAAAGCCCCAGATTGCTGCCCAAAATGGGACGGTCCAATGCCATGGCACAACAAACCAAACGATCATTTGGAAAATACCAAAGAACATCCCGATTAAGGCACTTATATGCCAAATAAAATTAATTTCTTTTTGACCGACTTTCAGGAACATACGAACCATTAAACGTCGATCTGCTTCCATTTGGCTCACCACCATTTCACGCATATCGACAAGTGACTCGACGTTCATGGTCAGTTCGGTCACAAGTTCTCTTAATGTACCTGGTAGTTGTTTCTGTGCTTGAGCATAAATACGACGTTTAATGGAATATGGTAGATTTTCCCAAAGTACAGCATTGCGATCTAACATGACCTCGTCAATGAGATGCTCAAGTTCAAATCCAACTTGTTCACCAATGATCCGCGCCATATCTTCTGGGTCCATCGCATCTAAAAACTCTCGAAGCGAACCCAACTTAGACAATGTGTTATCGGTAATAATACCCGAAATGCGCCCAGCTTTTCTTGGCACAATCCCCTGCCAACCCACAGGTATTGGTCCCAAATGGAATCCCCAAAAGGTAATTGGGTAAAACACCATTTTCAGAGCCATCCAAACGTGTGCCCAGGTAACGAATGCGGTAACAGGGATAATACTTAGCACCGCCCAAAAATCGGGTCGTCGCAAAAAGGCTTGCCACAATTCGTTCACGTACTCAAGCATGCATAACTTCCATATTTAATTTTATTCAGTGAGTGCGGTTATAAAATAAAGTTGAATATTTTCACTACAAACCGAAACTTAGAGTATATGAAATTTGTAGTCTCGGTTCAGTTTCAGCAATCACATTACCTGATTTATCTTCTAATTTTTCACCTGCACCCATGCCAACACTAAACGTACTAATACGCTCAGAACTCAACATCACATAAGCAAGATCGATACCACCACCTAAGCGTACTTCATCTTCACCATCGACTTTTTTAGAATCGATATGACCTGCATAAGCCCCGATATAATAACCATTTTTATCCTTACCCGTGAAATGAACTGGGTAACGAAAGCCGACCTGGCCAGCCGGTGATTTATCATCGTTTAGAAAAACACCAGCCTTGGCATAGGCTATACCGTAGGGATTGGCCCATTCACCATTCACGTGAATGATTTTTTGGGTAAATCCTGCGCCGACATTCCAAGGTTGATAACCCTCACCCGTTAATTTTGCCTCAGGTAAAAATGAATTGTCATTGGCATGTGTGATGCTTCCAAGCATCATTAACGCAAGCAATGGATAAAATTTATTCATTGTTTTCACTAACTTCCTTAATATTATTTTTGGATTATTCCTTTTTTATGACTACTGACTTTATCAGAATAATATGAACTGTTATACACAAGCCCCCATATTTTTAATGTCTATAAAGTCAAAGTTTGAACGACTTTCATGCTTGTACTGTTTTTCTTTATCAAAAAAATGCCAGTTGCGCTAGAATATGTCCCTTCGGTTATTTCAGTTCTTTGTCCTTAAGTCGATCGCGTATGAAGCAGCACTTTCCTTTAAAAAATGTCCAGCAAGAAAAGCGGATTTATCGTAATCGTGTAGTGATTTCGATCGGGATCGTTTCTGTCTTTATGCTGTTGCTCATTGCACGTTATGCATATTTGCAAATCAATAGCTACCAAACCTTTTCCACTGCCGCAGATCAAAACCGAATCCGCTTGCAACCACTTGCACCATCACGCGGTTACATCTATGACCGTAATGGTGTTTTGCTCGCAGATAACTACCCTGTGTTCTCTGCCACCATGAGCCGTGCAGATGTGGAAGATATAGACGATACGGTTCACCGATTAACCCCTTTACTTGAACTGACTGACGAAGATATTCAACGTTTTAAATCACGCATTAAAACGTCGAAAAAGACTGAACGTGTTTCGATTAAATTAAATTTGAATGAAAACGACATTGCACGTTTTAGTGAAGTGAAATATCAGTTCCCAGGCGTAAATATTGAAACGCAAATGACACGCTATTACCCACATGGAGAACTGTTTGCTCATGTGATTGGTTATGTCGGACGTATTAATGACAAAGAACTGAAATCGATCGATAAAGACTTGTATGCGGGTTCTAACCTGATAGGTAAAATTGGGGTTGAAAAATCCTACGAAGAATTATTGCATGGCATGCCCGGTAATGAATCTGTTGAAGCCGACGCCTTTGGTAATGTCCTGCGTCATTTAGGTCGAAAAGATCCTGTTCGTGGTAACGACCTTTATTTATCTTTAGATTATGGTTTACAAACCGTTGCTTCAGAGCAATTGGCAGGTCGTCGTGGTGCAATCGTTGCTATGGATCCACGTACAGGTGAAATTTTGGCTTTGGTTTCTAGCCCGAGCTTTAACCCAAATCTATTCGTAACTGGGATTAGTAGCAAAGACTATTCAGGTTTGCGAGATAGCCTCGATCAACCCCTTTATAACCGTGCTGTACAAGGGGCTTATCCTCCCGGCTCAACCATTAAACCAATGTTTGGTTTAGGTGGAATACACTATGGTTTGGTGGATTGGAGTACAGCAATTTCAGATCCAGGCTACTTTACTTTACCGGGTGATAGTCACCGTTTCCGTGACCATAAAAAAACTGGACATGGCGCTGTAAACTTACATAAAGCGCAAGTCGTATCTTGTGATACCTATTTTTATGTACTGTCTTATCGTATGGGTATCGAGAAGATGAATTCATGGATGCGTCAGTTTGGCTTCGGAGAAAAAACCGGTGTCGATTTACCGAGTGAAAGTACTGGGCTTTATCCAAACCCCGAATGGAAACTCCGTACACGTAAATCTAACTGGCTCAAAGGTGAAACCATTTCTGTCAGCATTGGACAAGGTGCATTTACTGCCACGCCATTACAACTGGCCATGGCAACTGCAATTACCGCCAACCAAGGCTCCCATGTGACACCTCACGTATTACGCGAGAGTAAAGGCGTGAAAGTACATACAGTACATAATGCCCCGAATGGGCGAATTCAATTTAACGGAAAACCTGAAGATTGGATTAAGATGCGTGATGCCATGATTGACGTGGTACAAACAGGTACAGGTCGTGGTATTCGTACACCGATGTATCAAATTGCAGGTAAAACAGGTACAGCACAGGTGAAAAGTATTGCGCAAGGTAAACGCTATAACGAATCCCTACTGACTGAGCGACAACTGGATCATGGCCTTTTTGTCGGTTTTGCACCTGCTGAAAAACCTGAAATTGCGATTGCTGTGGTTTGGGAAAATGGTCGACATGGTGGTTCTGCTGCGCAAATTGCTAAACCAATTTTTGATTATTGGTTACTTACGCGTAAAAAGAATCCAATCCGTCCTGAGGGTCACCAAATTAGTGGTGGTTTAATGACGGCAGGTATTAAACCAGGTGAATTACCAAGTGGTTCAAATATTTTGGCTGCTGATCCAAATGCAAATCCAAATCAGCCAAATGCGAATGCAGCCCAACCTCATACATCAACCAATACAACACAAAATCCTGCTACGCATGCCACTCGTGCAGCAAGTTCTGCAACCACTTCCGATGGAGAATAATCTGTGAAAAACCAATTAAGAATCATCGGTGGTGAATGGAAGCGTCGTCAACTGCCTTTTGCCAGTATTGAAGGCTTACGCCCTACACCAGACCGGGTACGTGAAACCTTGTTTAACTGGCTCATGTGGGATGTACAAAATGCCAAAGTCCTTGACCTATGTACGGGTTCAGGAGCATTGGCATTTGAGGCTTTATCTCGTGGAGCTGCACAAGCTGTATTGATTGAACCTGATCGCACCCAAGCAAAATTTCTAACAGACAATCTTGAACTTTTACGTATCAGCAAACAGCAAGTTCAATTAAAAAATATGACTGCGCAACAAGCTTTACCAAGTTTAAAAGATGAGTTTGATTTGGTCTTTTTAGATCCGCCCTATAGCCTCGACTTGTGGCAAGAATTAGCTGCCTTAGCAGATCCTTTGATAGCTGAAAATGGCTTTATTTATGTCGAGGCAGATCGAGACTTAGCACAGCTAAAGCTTCCAACAACATGGAAACAAATTAAACAAACCAAAGCAGGTACTGTGCGTGCTGGGCTATATCAAAAAACGATTTAGTCATTTGATTGCATAAACCACGTACAAAAAAGGACGCGATTGCGTCCTTTTATTTTTTAAACCTGAGGTCGAAGGGGTCGTTGACTATTAAAGCCTGCCCCACCTTTAGTTTTATCAATCGGTGTTATTTTCGGGCGCTGAGACTGAGGTTTATTGGTACTCGGTTTTGCCTGATTTGGCTTAGTCGGTTGTGGTCGACTCACATTTGGTTTGTGCTGATCATTCGGTTTTGAATTATGCTCAGGACGCTTATTCATATCAGGTCGTTGTGTCGTTGGACGCTGCTGATGTGAATGGTCTCGATCATAGGGACGATCATAGCGATTTGCATTGTTATAGCGGTGCCCATTATCAATCCGTTGCCCGTAAGCATATCGTTGACCGTAATCATAACGCTGTGCGTATGTACCGCCATATTGGCCAGAATAGTAAGGACCATCATCATAAGGTGCTACCATACAACCGGTTAATGCAACGGCAGCAACAGACAACCAAGCAACTTGTTTAAGCATGTGTAGCACTCCTATTAGGTCTGAATAGATTGTCTATTGACGAGATGTATTCAATCGGCAGCTAATGTATGAATGCTGTGTTTATTTATTCATGCTTTATCCATTATTTGATCTTTCATCTATTTTTATTGCTTTATTGCTAAACACCCCACCTACGCTGAAAAATTCACTACAATAGCCCCTCGCTTCTCACTGTATTCATTTCATGACTTGGCTGATCTTTATTCTTGGGGCAATCTTTGCAGGTTTCGTGCAGGGATTAACAGGTTTTGCTTTCGCCCTCATCGCCATGTCATTTTGGGTATGGATTTTACCGCCACAAATTGCCGCACCTTTAGTCGTGTGTGCATCTGTTTACAGCCATTTCATTTCCTTATCATCTGAACGTAAATCCATCCACTTTGATAAACGTATTATTTTGCCTTATTTGGTTGCGGGTATTTTAGGCGTTCCACTGGGTACTTATTTACTCGACAGCATCAATCAAGACAGTTTTAAATTGGTTTTGGGCGGTTTTTTGGTCTTCTGGTGCCCGATCCTATTTTTTAACCCGAAATTCAATATCATTCAAAAATCTGGAAAATGGGCCGATTCCGTAATTGGTTATATTGCAGGGATCTTAGGGGGCTTAGGCGGTTTTTGTGGTGCTTTGCCATCAGCATGGCTCATGCTAAAAAATAAACCCAAAAGTGAACAACGCTACATTTTGCGTCATTTTAATTTAGCCATTCAGCTCGTCACTTTGGTGAGTTATTTAATACAAGGACTCATTCATAAAGAACACCTGCCTTATCTTGGCGTATTGTTGGTTATTATGGCTTTTCCTGTAATATTTGGTGCTCGTTTATTTTATAAAATTTCAGAACGCCAATTTAAAAATATTGTCTTGGGCTTATTATTTGCATCAGGATGCTTCTTGGTCACGATGAGCCTTATCACCTAAACTACCAATGTACTTCTGTTTAGAAAATAAACCTTTTTTCTTACAAAAAATGATATTGGTCTCATTTTAATATTTTTTAGCCAAATGGCAAAAAATAGATTAATTTTTTCTGTAAAAGTTTATAGAATACTGCACCCCATCATGACTTAAAACAAAACCATGAATAAGTTCATCCTGCTTGCAGGTGTAACTCTGCTAAGCGGCTGTATGTTTGGCACATCAAGTGAAATAAAAAAAGCCGAAAAACTACTGACACATTTTCAGTGTAATAATATTGAAAGCGCACATATGGCGCATAGTTCAATCACCAGTTTTCATGAACAAAAGCTGGCTTCAAGTAAGCAAAAAGTCGTTTCATATATTGATAGCTATAAAGACGGTGAAAAGCTATTTACCATTCCTTTATCTGAAGTAGTAGACCAGCAATATATAATTTACAAAGCTGCATGCCAAAACCTTGGTGGAATTCAACCTGATTTTAAAGACTAAAATATTGGGCTTCTTACAGAACCTGCTTCTCATCCAAAAGAGCAGCTAATTTTTTATTAATAATTTAATGGTTTAATCCTAAATTTTTTTAACTTTTATAAGAGATCCACTATTCGTTTTTTATTTCATTTTTATAAAAAAAATCAATAAAAAAGGACAGTAATCACTGTCCTTTTTATTCGCTAAATAAGATTTAATTCACGTCAAAATAGCGAGTATCTACACTAAACTTTTCTGGGAATTTAGCATTAATTTGAGCATAGAAACCCATAATTTCCGCCATATCTTTTTCATAATCCCCTGTCGGATAGACAATCTTACCTACACCAGTTTTCTTATTGGCATAATCCATATATGCCAAGGCTATCGGCACACCTGCTTGAATAGCAACATGATAAAAGCCCGTTTTCCATTTTTCTTGTTTGGCACGTGTTCCTTCGGGTGTAACCAACATCACCAATTTAGGATGAAATTTAAATAGGTCAGCCATGAGATCAACCATGCTTGGACGTGGTTCACCAGCCTGTTTTGGACGACGATTAATCCCGATTCCCCCCATAGCACGAACAAATGGACCAAAGGGTAATTTCATATAACTGTCTTTAATGGTAATACGTACATTTACCCCTAAAGCTTTCAGTGCAAGTCGTGCGTACAAAGCATCCCAATTGCTGGTATGTGGTGCGGCAATCATTACACATTGATCAATATCAAAATCCCAATGATTATCGATTTGCCAACCCATCAAATTCAGACTTTTTTCTGCCGTTTTTTCAAACACAACTTATACCGCACATTTTTTTAGACGTGCAGAGTTTAACAATACAAAAAAATTATAACAGCGAAGATCGATCACATATTGATCAATTAATATATGATTGTACTTTAGCGTTCAGTTTTAGAAGTTAAACTTAATTTTAAATAACACTATTCTCATTATTCATACATTAATATTTTTAACTCATCATCTTCACTCCAAACTTTAAAAACAACGAAGCAAACAAGAATTTACAGGAATAGACTTTTTTTGTTTTTTATTTAACGCCAAGCTAAAACTACAACTTAGCCAGTCAGGTGAATATTGTGAAAAAACTTATTTTTGCGTTATGTATTGTCAGCACAACATTGGTGGCTTGCTCTAAAACCAGTGACTCTGAACATGCCACACCACCTGATAATAATGTCATTGCCAATACAGATAGCGCATCCCAAAGCACAACATTAAGCAGAGATACCACCGAAAACGCACTTGATTGGGCGGGTGAATATAAAGGAATCTTGCCCTGCCATGATTGCAAAGGTATTGAGACCGAATTGGAATTAAAGCTTGATAAGAGCTTTGAACTTACTCAAAAATTCTTGGGTAAACCTGCAAATAGTGAAAATAAAGTGAAAGGTGTATTTAAATTTTTACCCGATCAGCCGGGCATGATTCAACTAGATGCTGAAGGTGATCATCGTATTTATTTTATTGGCGAAAATTATATTGAAATGCGTGGTGATAAAGGTGAAAAACTCGAAATGCCTGAGCTAAATTACCGTTTAACTAAAGATTTGAATTAAACATTCTAAATCTTTAAGCAATAAAAAATCCCCGCAAATGCGGGGATTTTTTTAGATCAAATGATCGGTGATGTATTACATCATTCCGCCCATACCACCCATGCCACCCATATCTGGCATAGCTGGTTTGTCTTCTGGGATTTCAGTGATCATACATTCAGTTGTTAGCATTAAACCTGCAACTGAAGCAGCGTGTTCAAGTGCAGAACGCGTTACTTTAGCTGGGTCAAGAATACCCATTTCTAGCATATCGCCATACTCTGAAGTCGCAGCGTTGTAACCGAAGTTACCTTCACCGTTTTTCACCGCATTGATTACAACTGATGGTTCATCACCAGAGTTCGCAACGATTTGACGAAGTGGTGCTTCAATCGCACGACGTAAAATGTTGATACCTACATTTTGATCATCATTCGCACCAGTCACACCTTCAAGTGATTTAGCAGCACGTACAAGTGCAACACCGCCACCCGCAACAACACCTTCTTCAACTGCAGCGCGAGTTGCGTGAAGTGCGTCGTCTACACGGTCTTTCTTCTCTTTCATTTCAACTTCTGTTGCTGCACCAATTTTGATAACAGCGACACCGCCTGCCAATTTAGCAACGCGTTCTTGAAGTTTTTCTTTGTCGTATTCCGAAGTAGATTCTTCAATTTGCGCACGGATTTGAGTTACACGCTCAGCGATTTGAGCCGCATTACCAGCACCATCCACAATTACAGTGTTTTCTTTAGATACAGTCACTTTATGCGCAGTACCTAAATCTTGAAGAGACGCTTGTTCAAGTGACATGCCCACTTCTTCAGAAATAACAGTTGCGCCAGTTAAGATCGCGATGTCTTGAAGCATTGCTTTACGACGATCACCAAAACCAGGTGCTTTAACCGCACATACTTTGATAATGCCGCGCATGTTGTTTACAACAAGAGTAGCCAACGCTTCACCTTCAACATCTTCAGCGATGATAAGCAGTGGTTTACCTGTTTTAGCAACAGCTTCAAGTACAGCAATCAATTCACGAATGTTGCTGATTTTTTTATCTACAAGAAGAATGAATGGGTTTTCAAGTTCTGCAGTTAAAGTTTCTTGTTTGTTTGCAAAGTATGGTGAGATATAACCACGGTCAAACTGCATACCTTCTACAACGTCAAGCGAATCTTCAAAGCCTGAACCTTCTTCAACAGTAATAACGCCTTCTTTACCCACTTTTTCCATTGCTTGTGCAATTAAAGTACCAACAGTGGTATCAGAGTTTGCAGAGATCGAACCGACTTGTTCAATTGCTTTAGAGTCAGACGCAGGTTTTGCAGTCGCTTTAATTTCGGCAACTACGGCTTTAACTGCAATATCGATACCGCGTTTCAAGTCCATTGGGTTCATACCCGCAGTCACTGATTTGATACCTTCGTTTAGAATCGCTTGAGCCAATACTGTCGCCGTTGTTGTACCGTCACCTGCGATGTCGTTGGTTTTTGAAGATACTTCACGAACCAATTGTGCGCCCATGTTTTCAAATTTGTCTTTCAGCGCAATTTCTTTAGCAACAGTCACACCGTCTTTAGTGATATGTGGCGCGCCAAAAGAACGATCAATCACAACGTTACGGCCTTTAGGACCTAAAGTCACTTTAACTGCATCTGCAAGGATGTTTACACCAGCGATCATTTTTGAACGCGCTGAATCACCAAATTTTACGTCTTTAGCTGACATGGTTTACTCCAAAAATTTCTAATATATTTTCAAATCAAATTCGGGATGAAAGATCTGAGCTTAGCCTTCTAGTACAGCTAAAATGTCAGACTCTTTCATTACAAGAAGTTCTTCACCATCAACTTTTACTTTAGTACCTGCATAAGCACCAAAAAGTACATTGTCACCCACTTTTACATCTAGTGGGCGTACACCGTTGTCAGTTACTTTGCCATTACCTACAGCAATAATTTCACCTTGAGCAGGTTGTTCAGCAGCAGAAGTACTCAAGATTAAACCACCAGCAGTTTTAGTTTCTTTCTCTACACGGCGGATCACAACGTTGTCATGTAACGGGCGAATGTTGCTCATTTGGAACTCCATCAGACTAAGTCTATTTATAGATGAAAGACGATGACATTTTGATTTCCATAAGCCATCGTCAAAAAATAATTTCGATGACACTTTTGTGGGGATGGAATAAAACGCTTCAAGGGCAAATCTTAATTTTTTTCATCTTTTTGTGCTTTTTTTATTCGAAATTACACTTTAAATAATTAGAGCTCATCTAAAACATGTGTGCTGACATTTTCCTCAAATATTTTTAGCTTAGAATGATAAAAATAGTGGCGCACATTCATCTGCTCATTAATGACATTAAAACTGTTCGCCAAATTTTCATGTAATCGATACGAAGTTGCAGTTCCCGCATGAATATCCCAAACAGGATGCCCAACACCTAAATCATAAATTTGGTTTAAATCATAACTGGCAGGCACATGTAAATGCCCATGCAATAAGCCATTCAAGCCATGCCGACTCCATTGCTCTAAGGCTAATCTTCCCTGTACTGGACAATCTTTGACACCATGAGGATCATTTGGCGGCGTATAAAATGGTTGATGCGCAATCACCAATTTAAGCTTATTGACTGGGGCCTGCTTTAATAGCTGATCTACGTGTTGAATCTGTTCTAGGGAAATATGCCCACGCGTATGATAACGCCGCCGAATACTATTTAGCCCAATCATATAAAAATGTTCAGTTTCCAATACATTTTCTAAAGCACCAAAGAATAATTGGTATCGGGTAAACGGGCTAAATATACGATCCCACAGATGATACAGTGGTATGTCATGGTTACCGGGCACCACGATATAAGGCAATTTTAGGCTGTCCAAAAATTGCTTACAGGCATAAAACTGCATATAACGTGCACGCTGAGTTAAATCCCCACTCGCAACCACCGCTTCAATAGCATGTTGCGCACAAAACTGTTGGATTGCTTTCATACATTCGGGCTTTTCAGTCCCAAAATGTAGATCAGACAGATGCAGAATCATGTGGCACCCGTACATTTAACGCATTTTTCTGCACAGAAATATTTAACGGTGGCTGCATCGTGACAATTTCTCCATCTATTGCCACGGTCATTTTTTTACGTTTGGAATGAATCGCAACCTGATCTGCCGCAAAGCTGTACACATCTGGTGCTTTATCAATATTTCCACGAATGAGCTGCCACAATATTTTAAATAATGTGCGCTTATCGCTTTTGGCGACAACCACACCTGCAACTTTACCCTCTGCTGCATCTTTGGCTATTTGTAGATTTAAATCTGCAAGTTGGAGTTGATTATTTCCAAAAAAGATTAAGGGCGTTTTAACGGGATAAATTTGATGATCAACTTCTATTTCAAGTTTAAGTTCTTTTCGATCTCGAATGAGCACATCCAAACCAGAGGTATAAGCATGTAAAGGAAATCGCCCAAATTTTTGATTGTAATGTTCACGCTTTTGAATAAATAACGGATATAGCCCTAAACTGGCATTATTGAGGTAAATATAATCATTAATTTGTGCTACGTGGACTTTTCGATTTTCACCTGTCGCGATCACTTTAGCTGCATCTATAAGATCCAAAGGTATATTTAAGACGCGTGCAACGTAATTAAACGTCCCTAAAGGGAAAATTCCCATTGGAATGTTACTATGCATTAAACGCTGTGCAACGGCATTTAAAGTACCATCCCCACCTGCCGCAACGACGATACCTACATTATTTTGATCTTGATGGCGCTCTAAAACTTTGCTGATCAGTTCTTCAAAACTGGACTCTTGTCCCAGTTCGAAAGATTGTATTTCATAGTCATATTCGGATAATAAGCGAACAAGTTCCTCATAGACTTCATCTTTATTTGCCGCATGAAATCCTGATTTTTTGTTATAGATAATAGATAATGGCTTGGCTTGTTTAGACATTTTTTATACACCGATAGCGCCTTAGTTTCTATTTTGTCGAATTTAGCAACAAATAATAGCCCCTTTATGTAAAATTCGAATTACCACCATTTATTTAATCAATAATAATTCTCATGTAAGAAATTATTTCAAGATCTTGATTTTATTAAAAATAAATATATAAAATATTGTCCATTAATTTTGTGAATAAAATAAAAAACACACATTATTTTTAATATCTTTTTGATTTATATGTATTTATTACATAAATAACATTAACTACCAAAAAAAATCTACCACTTCTTTAGTCTTATTTTTTTTATGATTTTATGCTTTAATACAGCGACTTTTTTTTCATATTTTATCTGCATGGTGCAACCCACGATGCAGATTAGACTTTGTACGGTTAGTACATATTTGAGATAGGCCTCACCATGACCCAAGTGAACGCACCAGAATTCGTTCGTCACCCTAAGCTTATTGCTTGGGTGGAAGAAATTGCCAAATTAACCAAACCAGCAAAAATCGAATGGTGTGACGGTAGCGCAGAAGAATATCAACGTTATATCGACTTGATGATCGCTAACGGCACTATGCAAGAACTTAACCAAGAAAAACATCCTGGTTCTTACCTTGCTAATTCTGATCCTTCTGACGTTGCTCGTGTTGAAGGTCGTACTTTTATTTGTTCAGAAAAGCAAGAAGATGCTGGCGCAACTAACAACTGGGAAGCTCCAGCTGAAATGCGTACTCGCCTTAACGGTTTATTCGACGGTTCAATGAAAGGTCGTACTTTGTACGTTGTTCCTTTCTCTATGGGTCCTTTAGGTTCTCATATTGCTCATATCGGTATCGAACTTACTGATTCTCCTTACGTAGCTGTAAGCATGTCAAAAATGGCTCGTATGGGTAAAGCTGTTTATGACGTTCTTGGTACTGACGGTGAATACATTCCTTGTGTACACACTGTAGGCGCTCCGCTTGAAGAAGGTAAAAAAGACGTTGCATGGCCTTGCAACCCTGAAAAATACATCGTTCATTACCCAGAAACTCGTGAAATCTGGTCTTACGGTTCTGGTTACGGCGGTAACGCATTGTTGGGTAAAAAATGCCTAGCTTTACGTATTGCATCTTCTATGGGTCGTCAACAAGGCTGGTTAGCTGAACACATGTTAATCCTTGGTGTGACAAATCCACAAGGCGAAAAACACTACATCGCAGCTGCATTCCCTTCTGCTTGTGGTAAAACAAACTTCGCTATGTTGATTCCACCAGCTGGCTACGAAGGTTGGAAAATTGAAACTGTAGGTGACGATATTGCTTGGATCAAACCAGGTGAAGATGGCCGCTTATACGCAATCAACCCTGAAGCTGGTTTCTTTGGTGTGGCACCTGGTACAAACACCAAAACCAACCCGAACTGTATGGCTACATTGACTAAAGATGTCATCTATACAAACGTTGCTGTAACTGACAACGGCGAAGTTTGGTGGGAAGGTCTTTCTAAAGAAGCGCCTGCTAACCTTACAAACTGGAAAGGTCAACCACACGTTGCTGGTGAAAAAGCTGCGCATCCAAACGCTCGTTTCACAGTTTCTGCTGGTCAATGCCCTTCTATTGATGCTGACTGGGAAAATCCAGCGGGTGTTCCAATTTCTGCGTTCATCTTCGGTGGTCGTCGTGCAGACACAGTGCCTCTAATTTCAGAAGCATTTGACTGGGTTGATGGTGTTTACAAAGCTGCAACTATGGGCTCTGAAACAACTGCTGCGGCTGTTGGTCAACAAGGTATCGTTCGTCGTGACCCATTCGCAATGCTTCCATTTGCGGGTTACAACATGGCTGACTACTTCTCTCACTGGTTAGAACTTGGTGAAGAAGTTGCTGCTAAAGCTGCGGCTCATGGCAACAAACTTCCTGGTATCTACAACGTGAACTGGTTCCGTCGTGATGCTGAAGGCAACTTTGTATGGCCTGGTTTCGGTCAAAACATGCGTGTTCTTGAGTGGATCATTGACCGTTGTGAAGGTCGTGCAACTGCTGTTGAAACTCCAATTGGCCGCGTTCCAACTTTCGAACAATTAAACTGGACTGGTTCAGACTTCACTAAAGAACAATTTGACCTTGTTACTTCTCAAGACAAAGATCAATGGATCAAAGAACTTGAAAGCCACACTGAATTGTTCAACAAACTAGGTGATCGCCTTCCAGAAGCGCTTAAAGCTCGTCAAGCTGAGTTAATCGCTGCTGTTAAATCTGCTTAATCCTTGATTAAGTAATTTAAAAAGACCGCTCAATGCGGTCTTTTTTTCAACTTTACAATTTCGTGAGTTGAAATTTATAACCATAACTTTGAATATAAGGGGGAATTCAAATGCTTAAAATTCTTAGCGCATCTATTCTTTTACTCAGTGCATCAAGCATTGCAACTGCCAATCCGCAAGAAGCAGCAAATCAAGTAACCGCACAACCTAAATTAAAAGTTTGTGTAATTGAAGGAATTCCAGATTCTAGTCAATATCAAATCAAAAAGCATATTAAAGCGGCTAAAGGCACCTATGGCAGCGTGGTAGAAGTTTATCCGCGTTTTGTTGAACGTGCGCATCAAGTCGGCGGTAATGTTGTGATTAATTACCATGCTAGCCAGCGCTTTGGTTTTTGGCCTTGGCGCGTTGTCCGTCCAGTGGTTTGGGGCACTGCGGTAAAATGGAATACTCCTGTCGACTGCAAAAACATTGGCGGTGTAGAACTTTAATTTCTACAGCCTTAAAAAAAGCCGCATTTGCGGCTTTTTTACATTCAAAGAATTCTTAACTCACCTAAGCAGCATCACCTTGTGCGCGGCGTGCATGCAAGGAAGCCAGATAAAGCTCTAATTCAACCGTTTCAACTTCTGTAAACTGTAAATACAATTTAGTGCGCCGTTTTAAAATATCTTCGCTCGACTTCGCCCATTCCTGCTCAACTAAATAGTCAATTTCCTGCGCATACAAACCATGCCCAAAATATTGTCCAAGATCTTGCATTTTTGTTGTGCCGTCCAGTAATTGCCAAATACGTGTGCCATAGGCCTGTGCCCAACGATAGGCAATATCAGCATCAACGCCTTTCAACCGACCTTGAATTTCTGCAACCAAATAATCAATGAATTTAAAATTTTCAGCACCGGGTAATACCGCATGCTCTGTCCAAGCCTTGGTCATCTGAGGAAAAAAGGGTTTCAAACTCATCATTGCCGCTTCTGCCAATTTTCGATAAGTCGTTAATTTCCCACCAAAGATTGACAGCAAAGGTGCAAACCCTTCCTCCTCATCACTCAAAGCTAAAGTATAATCTCGCGTTACCGCTGCGGGGTTATCCGACTCATCATCACACAATGGCCGCACACCAGAATAGCTTGCAACGATATCGCTTGAGCTTAACTGGACTTTAAAATGATCATTAGAAACATCGAGCAAGTAGTCTATTTCTTGTTGACTAATTTCGACCTGATTCGGATCCCCCTTATATTCACAATCCGTCGTTCCAATTAATGTGTATTTATTTAAATACGGAATCGCAAAGACGATTCGTTGGTCGTCATTTTGCATAATAAAGGCTTTATCACCTGTATACAGTCTAGGAACAATAATATGACTACCTTGAATAAGCCGAATACCATAAGGTGATTTTTTCTTTAAACTCTTCTGAATAAATTCAGCCACCCAAGGTCCTGCTGCATTAACCAATACTTTGGCATGAACGATTTGAACGCCTTGCTCATTTTCTAGTTGAACCTGCCAATGACCATGTTCCTGTTGCGCTGAGATACAACACGTATGCGTAAAAATATCAGCACCCAACTCTCTTGCTTGAATCGCATTTAATATCACTAAACGTGCATCATCGACTGTACAATCTGAATATTCAAAACCTTTGGTAATGTTCGATTTAAGTGGACTATCTGCATCGCTAAACTCGACAGGATTCGAACTAGCCAGTTGTTCACGTTTACCCAAATGATCATAAAAGAACAGCCCTGTCCGAATCAGCCAAGCCGGACGTAAATGCGGCTCATGCGGCATAATGAAACGCATAGGGCGAATAATATGCGGTGCTTTTTTTAGTAAAACTTCACGCTCAGCCAATGCTTCACGTACCAACCTAAACTCTTTATGCTCTAAGTAGCGTAAACCACCGTGTATCAGTTTACTGCTTGCAGATGACGTATGGCTGGCTAAATCGTCTTTTTCACAGAGTAGAACTGAAAGTCCTCGGCCTGCTGCATCACAAGCAATCCCGGCTCCATTTATTCCACCACCAATGACCACCATGTCATAAATTGGGTGTTGTGTATTCATAAACACCTCGCTTCGCTTCCTTTGTTCTATTATTCGTTTTACAAACTTTATTTTTCCGAACTCTTATTCCCAATAACAATCATTTTTTATTTTAACTACACTATATAAGCAATGTACGTCTAATCTCCCACAACTACAATAGTGATTGTTCTCTTTTCAGCCCAACCTATATTCAAAGCAATAACTATGACAAGCGCATAAATCGTACACTTATTAAACAAAACAGCCTTTTTAGTTTACATTTCATTCTTTTTTATACGCTTAAGATATTTTTACACAATAAAAAAATGGATTTCCAATATGACCGATCAAACGGTAGTTCAATCCAATCTGGATACGAAAACACGCGTAAAATCCATTCTTGGCGGTTCTGCAGGTAACTTAGTCGAATGGTACGATTGGTATGTTTACGCAGCCTTTACTCTTTACTTTGCACATGCTTTTTTCCCTAAAGGCAGCCAAACTGCACAATTACTCCAAGCAGCCGCGATTTTTGCCGTAGGCTTTTTAATGCGACCGATTGGCGCATGGATTATGGGAGTCTATTCAGATAAAAAAGGACGAAAATCGGGCTTAACCTTATCCGTTACCCTGATGTGTATTGGTTCCTTAATGATCGCTATCTCCCCAACCCATGATCAGATTGGGATTTTTGCACCGGTCATTTTAGTTGTAGCACGGCTGATTCAAGGCCTAAGTGTTGGCGGCGAATATGGCGCCAGTGCAACATATCTTAGTGAAATGGCCGATAAAAACCGACGTGGTTTTTTCTCAAGTTTCCAATACGTCACCTTAATTGCAGGTCAGCTCACTGCACTTTGTGTGCTATTAATTTTGCAATGGGTCCTTACGGAAGAACAATTACACGACTGGGGATGGCGTATTCCCTTTTTCATTGGTGCGTGTTTAGCCATTGTCGTATTCCGCATTCGTCGCGGACTGATGGAAACTCAGTCTTTCAAGAATGCTCAAAATGATAAAACCCAGCCTGAATCAGGACTATTTGCACTATTTAAGCATTATCCTAAAGAAGCTTTTACCGTTTTATTCCTGACTGCTGGTGGTACCTTAGCGTTCTATACCTACACCACCTATTTGCAAAAATATTTGGTCAATACCTCAGGCTTCAGTAAACCCGCGGCCACGCAGATCACCACACTGGCCTTGTTTATTTTTATGTGTTTACAACCTGCCGCAGGTACACTGTCAGATAAAATTGGTCGTAAACCGATTATGATTGCGTTTGGTGTTTTAGGGGTGCTATTCACCTATGTATTGTTTGATGCCATCGCCAATACGCAAAACTATTGGACAGCTTTTTGGTTGTGTTTGGCTGGATTGGTGATTGTGACTGGCTATACATCCATTAATGCCGTGGTAAAAGCAGAAATGTTCCCCGCTCATATCCGTGCTTTAGGTGTGGCGCTGCCCTATGCCCTAGCCAATACTATCTTTGGCGGAACAGCGGAATTCTTTGCACTCAGTTTTAAAGAAGCAGGTCACGAATCATGGTTCTTCATCTATGTGACCATCATGATTTTCATCTCATTATTGGTGTATATCTTTATGAAGGACACCAAACATCATTCAAAAATTATGGAGCATTGACCCCAACTTGAATGAAGAAAGATCTACGATTTATCGCTAAAAGCTCAATTCAAATACCATATAAAGCCTCATTTCTGGGGCTTTATTCATTTTACTTAGTCGCAAAATATACATCTGGTCAAAAGATTTGCAAACTTAAGACTAAAGTCGCATGAAATTATGCGACAACAGGAGTATAAATTAAATAAATATAGTTCCATCTCCCATTTCGACAAAATATATTGATTTAAACTTTTGCAAAAAGAGTTTAAATGGATATGTTTTGCATTCATTCCTTGGAGAATGATGTGTCAAACGCATCTGAACAAGTTGTTCCAGAACAACTTGATAGAAAAACTCGTGTCAAATCTATCCTCGGTGGGTCAGCCGGCAACCTCGTAGAATGGTACGACTGGTATGTCTATGCTGCATTTACCCTCTACTTTGCGCCACAATTTTTCCCTGATGGTGACAACACGGTCAAACTCCTTCAAGCAGCTGCAGTATTTGCCTTAGGTTTCTTAATGCGTCCAATTGGCGCATGGGTCATGGGTATCTATGCCGACCGTAAAGGTCGTAAAGCCGGTTTAACCGTCTCAGTATCATTGATGTGTCTTGGTTCTCTGATGATTGCCTGCGCACCAACTTATGATTCTGTCGGTATGCTTGCTCCTGCTATCTTGCTCCTTGCGCGTTTGATTCAAGGTTTGAGTGTGGGTGGTGAATATGGTTCAAGTGCAACCTATTTGACCGAAATGGCGGGTAAAAACCATCGTGGTTTCTTCTCAAGTTTCCAATATGTGACTTTAATTTCAGGTCAATTATTGGCACTTTGCGTACTGATCATTTTACAACGCAATTTCTCTGAACAAGCCTTAACAGATTGGGGCTGGCGTGTTCCATTCTTCATTGGTGCTTTGCTTGCCATTGTGGTGTTCTGGATTCGTCGTGGTTTAGTTGAAACTCAATCGTCTAAAGAAGCACAAGAACAAGCGAAAAAAGGTGGCCCAAAATCTGGCGCATTGGCCTTATTTACCAAATATCCAAAACAAGCCTTCACTGTCATTATGTTGACTGCGGGCGGTACTTTGGCCTTCAACACTTTTACTACGTATCTTCAAAAATACTTGGTCAATACTTCAGGTTTCGAAAAAACCACAGCAACTGAAATTACCACTGCGGCAATTTTCATCTTCATGTTATTGCAACCTGCTGTAGGTGCGCTTTCAGATAAAATTGGCCGTAAGCCGATTATGATCGCCTTCGGTGTTTTAGGTGTGCTTTTCACTATTCCAATCTTTAATGGTATTGGCTCAACCACAAGCCCGACGACTGCATTTATGCTGTGCATGAGCGGTATGGTGATTGTGACTGGTTATACTGCGATTAACGCTGTGGTGAAAGCCGAACTATTCCCTGCTCATATTCGTGCTTTAGGTGTTGCGCTTCCTTATGCGATTGCCAATACATTGTTTGGTGGTACAGCTGAACTTGTTGCTTTAAGTTTCAAAAATGCAGGCCATGAAAATTACTTCTTCTATTACATTACTTTCATGATCGGTTTGTCTTTATTGACTTACGTCTTTATGAAAGATACTAAAAAGCACAGCATGATCACTGACGATTAATGTCGTTCACATGTTGTGAGACTTAAGCCCATCAAAGCCTATTTTGATGGGCTTTTTTTAGCACCATCATTTTATAGAAAACTCTGCTTTCATGATTTTAGCCATCGAGACATTGTATGGACTATGGCATACTAAACGCACAAATACACACGGCGAATGAATGATGAAAAATATTTATAAAGTTTTGAGTTTGGGTATTGTTGCGATGTCTTTAGCAGCGTGTCAAAGTGGTCCACGCGCTTTTAATGGTCAAACTGGCTTTCAAATTGAATCGCAATCTGCTGATACTGCAACTTTGGCTTACACACTTGCAGGTCGTCAAAATCAACAACTCGATGCCAACAAATTACAACGCGCTTGCCAAAAAGTTTTAAAAACACAAAAAACATATAAGTTACAAATTCTGAGTGTGAATGAAATTGCGAATCCAGCTCTTGAAGACACACAATTCGGTCGTCAAATTGGTAATACACGCGCAAGTTTCGGTTTATCCAATACCCCAGACTTACGCAACTCAGAAAATTTAGGTGCTCGTGATGCACTCAATGCACGTCCCGCAACATTACGTGTCGTTCGCTATACCTGTTCATAAGCGTATAAACACGCAGATAAAAAAAGACGCTTTAAGCGTCTTTTTTTCATTGAATTCTTATAAGGTTTTATAAAAGCTGACATTGCGAAACTCTGGCGATTCATCTAAATCTGGCCATGTTGTTGCACTACGCTCATCCAACTTTTCATATTTTGGATGACTAAAGTTCTTCACTCGGCTATCTGCCACCCATACTTCTGGGGCAAACTTTAAAAACTCGTCTAAGAAGAAACGGTTGCATTGGTCATACAGTACATCTGCTGCCAATAATATATCGATCTGTTCTGCCTTATACAGATCATCCAAGTACTCAAGTTCTACATCATTTAATTCAGCATTAGCACGACAGGCATCGAGACTCACTTGATCGATATCACAGCAAATAACACGTTTCGCCCCTGCCATTTTCGCGGCAATCGCGACCACACCCGAACCTGCGCCAAAATCCAACACCACTTTATCTTTCACGTGCTGCGGCTCGGCTAAGAGCCACTGTGCCATTGCTAAACCAGATGCCCAACAGAAGATCCAATACGGCGTATCATTCCAAATACGACGAATCACTTCATCGTCCATTTTATCAGTCGGAAAAACGGGCGGGATCAACCAAAGCGAAATAGGTGTATCAGGCAATTGCTGTGCATGTAGTTCACAATGTGGAATCACCTTATGCAATGCATTAAGTAAATGTTCTGGGGCTTTGGGAAATTGGAAAGTACAGCTCATATTAAGCCTTGGAGATAATTTTATTTGAATTTATAAATACATTGGATACGCGACATCGTCATCTGCTGCTGTGCGAGACAGAACACAATCGAATTAACACCGTTTCTGCGACAACATTAATTCCGAGACAGAACACAATCGAATTAACACCGTTTCTGCGACAACATTAATTCCGAGACAGAATATGTCGAGTTCAGCAGATGACAGATGGTTTTGGTTACTTTTGCCGAAACAAAAGTAACATACGAGCTTCTTACATTCTTAGTCACAGCGGTAAGACTCCGTTGTGACTTCAATATCTTTTAATTAAAAGATTAACCCAGCGCTTTTTCAGCAGCTTCAACAGTTTGACGAATCAAAGTGGTAATCGTCATTGGACCCACACCACCCGGTACAGGTGTATAAGCAGAAGCCACTTCTTCAATACCGACCAATTGGATGTCACCCACACCGCCGCCATCACGTGGATGGAAACCAGCATCAACAACCACAGCACCTTGCTTGATCCAATCTTTTTGAATCAATTCTGCTTTACCTACTGCACCAACAATAATATCTGCCTGTTTCACAAAACTCGCTAAATCTTGAGTACGTGAATGACAAATCGTTACTGTTGCATTGGCTTCAAGGAGCATTGCTGCCATTGGTTTACCCAAAATTGCAGAACGACCAACAACTACAGCGTGCTTACCTGAAATTTCGATGTTGTTTTCTTTCAAGATCGTCATGATGCCTGCAGGCGTTGCAGAACCATACGCTGCTTCACCCATTGCCATACGACCAAAACCGAGACATGTAACGCCGTCTACATCTTTAGCCAATGAAATTGCATCAAAACATGCACGCTCATCAATTTGAGCAGGTACTGGATGCTGTAAAAGAATCCCGTGTACATCTGGGTTAGCGTTTAATTTTTCAATTTCAGCAAGTAATTGCTCAGTTGTCGTTTCTTTAGAAAGCTCAACTTTCAATGAATCCATACCAACACGGCGGCAAGCATTCCCTTTCATACGTACATAAGTTGCAGATGCACCATCGTCACCTACTAAAATAGTCGCAAGGATTGGGGTACGACCTGATTTCGCTTTGAGCGCTTCAACGCGAGTCAACAAGTCAGCTTCAATTTGCTTCGCCAATGCACGACCATCTAAAACTAATGCCACGGCACTTCTCCAAGTGATGATATGAATCAATTTTGCACATAATACATGATTATTTTAAATTTTTTATCATGTATGCTGCTTTTCTGCTCATACAGATGAATCTGCTATTGTTTTTTTTTCAGAGCTTGCTAATATACGCATCAACAAGACATGGCGGGGTGGCAGAGTGGTCATGCAGCGGACTGCAACTCCGTGTACGCCGGTTCGATTCCGACCTCCGCCTCCAATCTTGTTAAGCCCGAGTGGTGAAATCGGTAGACACAGGGGATTTAAAATCCCCCGCCCACAAAGCGTGCCAGTTCGAGTCTGGCCTCGGGCACCATTCTTCTACTACTGAAGATGGTGTAATAAAGAACCCAGCGATAAGCTGGTTTTTTTATGCCTAAATTTTGTGTTCAACGCATTTATTCTCAAAAATAAAAAAGAGGGATTGAATCCCTCCTCTCTATCAACTTAATTTTTAAATCATTTTTTTTAACAATTTTTAAATTACGTTCACCACAACTTTACCAATATGCTCACCTGTATCCATGCATGCATGTGCATCTTGGATTTGATCAAAAGCAAATGTTTTATAAATCATCGGTAAGCATTCACCTTTTGCCCATAATGGCGCAACGTGCTGCATTAAGCCTTGGGCAATTTCCGCTTTCTCAGCAGTATTACGCGCACGCATAGTTGAACCTGTAATGGTCAAACGCTTCATCATAATTTGACCGAGCTTTACATCTTTGGCTTTAGCACCACCTAAGAATGCGATATACACCAAACGGCCATCACGACGGAGCAAATTCAAGTTCTTTTCTAAATATGGCGCACCCACCATATCGAGCACCACATCTACACCGCCATTGTCGGTTGCTTCATTAATGACTTGCTCAAAGTCTTGAGTTTTGTAGTTAATCGCAGTGGTTAATTCTGAAATCGCTTGGACTTTCTCATCTGAACCCACTGTAGCAAATGATTTTAGACCTAATGATTTACATAACATCAGTGCAGTTGTACCAATACCACTTGCACCGCCGTGAACTAAAACAGTCTCTCCTGCTTTGGCATGTGCCATTTGGAATACATTCGCCCATACGGTAAAGAATGTCTCAGGAATCGCTGCTGCTTGGGTAAAGCTTACACCTTCAGGAATAGTAATGGTTTGGCTTTCAGGCACCACGCAATATTCTGCATAACCACCACCATTGGTCAGGCCACAAACTTTATCACCCACTTTAAATAAAGTGACGTCCGCACCAACTGCAATCACTTCACCTGCCACTTCCAGACCCGGCACAGGCGTAACACCTTTTGGCATAGGGTATAAACCTTGACGCTGTAAAATGTCTGGACGGTTAATACCAAAGGCATGGACTTTCACCAAAACTTCATCAGCTTTCGGCTCAGGAACTGCCACCGATTCATAAGCCAATTTTTCTACACCGCCCGGCTCTGTAATAATGACCTGCTGCATGGTTTCCTGTGACATGAGTTTTCCTTTTCAATTATTGACTATTCATCTATCTAAGTGCTATTTGAACACAGAAATGCCATCGAATGAACAAGCATGGACTTATGTATAATTCAAAGACTATTTAGCAAATGAATAATAGGCGCAGCATGTTTCAGCTGATTGAATATAATGAAGATAATTATAGTGATTATGAGTGGTTTGATGGATTTGCAGTGATTCGCTTCTATGCAGACTGGTGTGCGCCCTGCGTGCAAAACTTCCCTGTATTTGAACAATGTGCAGAGCAATTGTCAGCACAGCATGCACAGATTAAATTTGGCAAAGTAAATGTTGATCAATCTCCTATTCTGACTTTGCGCTATAACGTTTATGGCTTGCCTTCAACTTTAATTTTTTACCGCGGACAAATTGTAAAACGAATTGCTGGGGTGAAAACCTTGAGTGAGCTAAGAACCATCATTGAACGCGCAATGTGTGAACAAGATTAAGTTTAAGCTCACTTATTTTGATGCTTCATTTGGCATAGCCACAAATTTCATTAAAAATTTACGCACCAAGGGCAGCATCACTAAAATAAGCGGAAATGCCACTAACCACGACATGCTCCACGCGCGTAACCAGATAAAAATAAAGCCTTCAACCAAGCCTTTATTCATCAGCATATTAAAGCAAGAAATTGATCCGCTCATAATGCCTGAAAGGATTAATGGCATAAGCCAAGTTAAGTGTTTTGGGTGAAATTTAGGAAAGTTATTGCTCATGTTGTACCTGCGTGGATGTTTGCTCTTGGTTTTGTGCTTTGATGGTTTGTTTGAGTGATTTCATAAACTCAATAAACTGCGGCAAAAAGTCTTTAAACAATGGATGTTGTTTATTTTCTAGTAAGGTTTCACCAAACAATTTTAAACCTACAGCAAAGGCTTTGGCTTTTTCATCTTCGAGCAGATTGCTCTTTTGAATATGTTCTAAAACCTTAAATAGATCATCATGGTTATAGGCATTGAACTTCAATGCTTCGCTATAAGTGGATGGATTACCTTGTGCATCGGCAATATGTTTTACAGTCACTTCATATTGATGTTGTTTCATGTTTTGCTCCTATAAACGACTAATTTCGACAGCAGCTTGATCAATTTTGTCAGCAATCTCTCGCACTTGTTCCGCACTGAGTTCGCTATGTAGTATTTTCAGGCGCAGTGAGGCTTTCAAGTTTTCCATTGCACGATTGATATCTATGTATTTTTCATTGCTTTGAATCTGTTTACGTGCATTAAAACGAGTCAGAATGGTATCTAGTGTGGACTGTTCATCCACCAAGTGTTGAATGCCAGATGCTGTAATGTGGTATTGCTTACGTTCATCTGCATTCACTTCAGCAATGATGTATTGCTGTTCTTCAAGATAGTTCAGCGTTGGGTAAATCGTACCTGTGCTTGGACTGTAGCCACCACCAACGACCGCACCGACATCTTTGATAATGTCGTAGCTAAACTTTGGTGCTTGGGAGATCAGATGCAGCACCAACAGCTTCATATGCCCTGCTTCAAACAAGCGCTTACGTGGTTTGGCAATGCTTTCCAAAGTATCGAGAGAATCTGTCTTTAGCATAGCAAAGATCCACCTTAAGATTGATTAAGATATATCTTAATGTATTTTTGTAAAAATATATAGCTTTTTATATGCAAAACAAAGAACTCTATTAAAAATTTAGGCTAATAAAAAATAATCCAGTAGAATTAGGACATGTTCTTTTTATCTAAAAATATATAAAATACATACAAATACTTCAGAATTTTCATCTATGGAAACTATCGTTAAATTTGATGAATCAAAGCTACAAATACACATAGAATATTCAAATAAAATCGAATTAGCACACTACATTAACAGCTTAAATAGTGTTAACTCTGAATACTCAAATTATATTAGTAAAGCGAACACTCACTTACAACCTAATGATATTAAACTATTTGTTAATGAAATACGTTCTGGTTCTATTATTACAGACTTAATCGCTTACAGTCCTACTATGTTAGCTTTTGCTGAACATGCAAATACACTATTGGATTTCACAAAACATATCGCTAACACCATCAATCTTTTAAAAAATAATCCAACTCATGAAATTATAAAAGAAGAAAAAATAAACACTACATCTCTAAATAATATGCAAGGCTTAGTAGAACCTATTCTTACAGATCGAAATGGTAATATTAGCTTTGAGGGCGTAAATTTTGGCGATAATTGCATTGTCAATGTAACTATTAACTCGTCAGATGCTAATGATATCTATAATAAGGCTCAGTCCGTAAAAGATTTTAGACCAACACCTGATACAAATATAAAAGAACAAGTTTTGCTCGTATTCACACAAACAAATTCATCAACAAAAAACACTAATAATGATAAGGGCGTAATTGAAAGCATTTCAAAAAACACAATCAAAATTCGATTTGCTAATGATTCACTAAAAAAAGAAATGTTTTTCAAACAACACCCTTATGGTGTTGCGTTCATAGTGGATGTTGAGATACAAACTATTAATGATAAACCCTTTATTTATAAAGTCTTAAAATTACATGAGTGCATAAATATTGATGAATAGAGATTACCCTCTTCCCTTATACTCCTTTACCATTCGATCACTCACATCTTCAGAATAACAAAGTGGAGCATAACCGCCTGCTCGATTGTAAGCACTACGCTTGCCACATCGGCTTCCATTACGCGCCGTATTGTATGGACAAGGACAATTACCGGGATAACTCTCAATCGATTGCTGAATAATTTTCTGCTTTATTTGCTCAACATTTTGACTACTTTGTTTTGCATCCACACTCAAAGTGACGGCGCATAACCCCATTAAAAATAATAGTTTTTTCATAAATACCCCCTAATAGAATTATTGTATAGAGAAAGTATTTATGTGAATCATCACACACAATTTAAGTGTTTTATTTTTCAACAGTCAATTTCACAGCAATAAAAAAAACCCGCTTTTCAGCGGGTCTTTTTTAAATCAGCTCAATCTATTACAGACGAACCAACTCAACAATTTTCTCAGCAACTTCTTCAGCAGTATCGAATGCATAAGTCACATCAGTGCCTTCAGTCGCATCTGTAATCACAACCACACCAGTTTCACGAACCAGCGCAACTTGATCAGCAGAAAGACCCGCTTTCGCAATCGCAACCACACCTTGCTGAATCAACAAGCTTTCAATCGCTTGTGCATTTTCAAGGGCTTTTGCAGTCACAGTCACCGCAGCAGGTTTTTGACCTAAACGTGCAGCACGTGCGTCAACAGTGACAGGCTCGTTGTGTGCAGTCCATTCAACCGCAGACTCAACCATACCCGCACCAACAGTCACGTTGTTTAAACGGTCAATAAAGATGAATGAACCTGTGTAACGACTGTCTTGGTAACGGTCAAATACCATTGGCGCATCAAATTCAATCGTAACGTCAGCAATTGAGTTCAATGCAAGCTCTGCAACTTCCATTTTTTCCAATGTGTTTACATTGGTACGATAGTTAATTTTCGCAACTTTCGCAGGAATGGTTTGCGTACCAAACTTCACGTTATACAGCTTACCAACCACTAAAGGTTGATCTGTCATCCATACCACAGATGCTCGTGCAGAACGTGAAATTAGCGGTTGTTCACCTGCTTTTACCAACACGTTACCGCGTGAAATATCAATTTCATCGTTCAGTGTTAAAGTCACTGCTTGACCTGCAACGGCATGATCTAAGTTACCGTCAAAAGTCACGATCTCTTTAACAGTAGATGACTTACCAGATGGCAATGCAGTAATGGTATCGCCAACTTTCACTTGACCGAGTGCAATCGTACCGCAGAAACCACGGAAGTCGAGGTTTGGACGGTTCACGTATTGAACAGGGAAACGGAATTCGTGTTTACTGGTATCGCGCGCGATTTCAACAGTTTCCAAAGTCTCCATTAAGGTTTGACCTTGGTACCACGGTGTATTTGGTGATTTGTTCACCACGTTATCACCGTTCAACGCAGAAATCGGCGTGAAAATAATATTTTCAGGCTTACGCTCACCCAATTGGTTCACGAACTCATTGTATTCGGCTTGAATTTCATTGAAGCGTGCTTCAGAGAATTCCACCAAGTCCATTTTGTTAATCGCAACCACAATATTACGAATACCCAAAAGGCTGGCAATGAACGAGTGACGGCGAGTCTGTGTTTGCACACCATAACGCGCATCAATCAAGATAATCGCAAGATCCGCAGTAGACGCACCAGTTGCCATGTTACGTGTGTACTGTTCATGCCCTGGGGTGTCGGCAATAATGAACTTACGTTTTTCTGTAGAGAAATAGCGGTAAGCTACATCAATGGTAATCCCCTGCTCACGCTCTGCTTGTAAACCATCTACAAGTAAAGCCAAGTCAGGCGCATCGCCTGTTGTACCCACTTTTTTAGAGTCACGGGTTACGGCTTGCAATTGATCTTCATAAATCAATTTTGAATCGTAAAGTAGGCGACCAATTAAAGTCGATTTACCATCATCCACGTTACCGCAAGTCAGGAAACGTAGTAAGTCTTTATTTTCGTGTTGTTTTAAATACGCCAAGATATCTTGGCTAATTAAATCTGATTGATGAGACATTGCTCAAAGCTCCACATATTCTTTTGAAATCGGTTGAATCTTAAATCCCTCTAAATCTCCCTTTAGGAAAGGGAGACTTGGCTCCGCTTTGAAGCCCCTCTTTCTCAAAGAGGTGAGCAGCACTGCTGCGCAAGGGAGATTTTAGGGGGAGATTTATTGACTCTTAGAAGTAACCTTCCTGCTTTTTCTTTTCCATCGAACCTGCTTCATCATGGTCAATCATACGACCTTGACGTTCAGACGTGGTAGCTAAAAGCATCTCTTGGATAATTTCCGGTAACGTTGTCGCAGTTGATTCAACCGCACCCGTTAATGGGTAACAACCTAAAGTACGGAAACGTACCGATTTCATTTGTGGTACTTCACCTTCGTTCAAACGCATACGCTCATCATCAACCATGATCAGTGTACCGTTACGCTCAACCACTGGACGTTCAGCAGCAAGGTACAAAGGCACCAATTTAATATTTTCGAGGTAGATGTATTGCCAGATGTCTAACTCAGTCCAGTTAGATAGTGGGAACACACGAATACTTTCGCCTTTGTTCACTTTACCGTTGTAAAGGTTCCAAAGTTCAGGACGTTGGTTTTTAGGGTCCCAACGGTGTTTGCTATCACGGAACGAGTAAACACGTTCTTTAGCACGTGATTTCTCTTCGTCACGACGTGCGCCACCGAAAGCCGCATCAAACTGATACTTATTCAAGGCTTGTTTTAAGCCTTGAGTTTTCATGATGTCAGTATATTTCGAGCTACCATAATCAAATGGATTCACGCCTGCGTCTTTGCCTTCTTTGTTTTGATGCACGATCAAATCAAAGCCATGCTCTTTCGCCATGTTGTCGCGGAACGTGATCATGTCTTTAAACTTCCAACCCGTATCTACATGAAGTAGTGGGAACGGCAGTTTGGCAGGATAGAAAGCTTTCAAGGCTAAATGCAGCATTACAGCTGAATCTTTACCAATTGAATAAAGCATGACTGGGTTTTCAAACTCAGCAGCAACTTCACGGATGATATGAATACTCTCAGCTTCTAGCTGTTTAAGATGAGTAAGTCTTTCCTCATTTAACGACATGGACAACACCAGCTTAGAAAAACGTGTACTTATTACACTTTTAAAGATATATATGCATTATAGTGATTAAGCTTTCATAACGATTGCTTGTTTTGTGATATTGATATGCAAATTCGTCATATACAGATTGGCTGATAGTACTTATCAATTTTAATTAATTTAATCATTTGAATGAATTTCATTGCTGGTTATTTTAATCATTTTTACTTATTTTACCCAATTTTTTAGCAATAAACTTATCGTTTAATTATCTAAACACTCCCTTTCAAAATATGACTAATCACCTTAAATTGGCTAGACCACTCATAATAGTTGCCGATTATGCCATACAGTCATTATACCCTTGAAACACTTAAGTCGTTGATTGAGGCTGCAGGGCTTGCAGGCTATATCTATCAGCATTCAAATCATATTTTAACCCTACAAGATGCACGCAATGAGGATGGCAGCGCACTGAATAACTTCGTGCAACACGAGTTTTCGACCGACCAACTTGGGCTGCAATACGGTCTACGACTTTTGGACAATAAACTCGAATTCTTGATTGGCGTGACTCACAGCAACCAAGATCGCGGTTATGAAATTGGTGCTGGCAATTTAAAAGCTGACCAACGCGCCTTTAACTTGCTTTATGCATTTTATAATTTTCCAAAAGCCTTTCATTTAATTCATTTACCTTTGGCGGCCAACAGCATTCAATTAGAAGAAGAAATTGATAAACAGCTATTCCAACTCGATAGCATGAGCTTTTTGGATACTGCCGTGAAGACTAACCCCATGGGTGAGCAAATTAAATGGATGAAAGCATTTATTACGCAAGCTGCACTCGATATGAAGGTCCGAATTCAGACATCCTTGCTTTAAAGCATGAGATATTACTTGCTTCTCAAACATCGATTTTTAGTTTGGCGCTAATTTTGATAATGATTTACATTTGTTAACATAGTTTTTTAGGATGAAAATGGAACCAGAGCTGCATAAAAAGCATATAAAGATTCATTTTTATAAAAATAGCGTAGACACAAACACTTAAGTTTTAAAGAAAATCCTTTTTATCTTTAATCTTGCATTTTAAGTTTTTTATTTATACACAAATTCAACAATTTATTGACTAATTTTTATGCGAAAAGTCTCATAATCTTAAATACAGTGTTAATTTTTACTGTAATTTTTTTACACAATTTAGACAGATAGTGTTATTTTAGCCCTAGAAAAAATTCTGCCAGAATTATTTTTTTTATTTTTTTATAAGCAGAAATATAGAGATAAATATAATGTGGGAATTGTTTACTCACCCCTCTAATATCGTGTTTAGTATCAGCCTTTGCTTGATGTTTCTCTTCGGCATATTTGAAATATTGCTGACACTACTTGGTGGCGGATCTCAAGGTTTTTTAGATCAGTTCCTACCTGAAGATATTGGCCATAATGCCGAACTTGGCGTTGATGCCGATGGCAGTGCAATCACCAAAGTTTTGGATTGGCTTTACTTAGGCCGTGTCCCTCTTTTTGTTTGGCTGATTATTTTCCTGTGTATATACAGTTTACTTGGGTTTGCCATTCAGGCGATCTTCGATCAAATCACTCATATGATGTTTAGTGCATGGATCATTGCTCCTGCCTGTATTTTCCTATGTATGCCCTTTGTGCGCTTCTGTGCCATGTTTATCGCACGCATCCTTCCACAGGATGAAACCACAGCCATTTATAGTGAAGAATTGATTGGTCGTACTGCTACCATTATTTTAGGTGAAGCTCGCCAGCAATACCCTGCTCAGGCAAAAGTACAAGACCAACACGGCTTAACCCATTACATTTTGGTTGAGCCTGAACAAAATGAAATATTCAGTCAGGGACAATCGGTGGTACTGACACAAAAAACTACCGTCGGTTTTCAGGCGATTCAGTCATAAATATTCATTGAGGTGATTAAAACTGCCATGTGAATGAAACTGCATCCTGTTTTAATTACACTTACAGCAATAGATAGAACAAACAATCTGGCAAATGCGCCAAGATTTAAATGAAGCTCAATACTTTTAAACTGCTCGTTAACACTCCAGAGGGTTAACGTGAACTACAACAACAGAGATAAACGTCCATGTTAGACATTATTCCAAGCGGTATCCTTGTTTCAGTCGGGATAATTTTTGCCGCACTTATTTTTATTGGTTTTATTATTGCTCGACTTTACCGTCGTTCAAGTAAAGAAATTTCATTTGTACGTACTGGTTTTGGCGGTGAAAAAGTCATTCTAGGTGGTGGTGCGATTGTACTTCCTGTCCTACATGAAATTATTCCAGTCAATATGAACACGCTACGTTTAGAAGTACGCCGCGCAGACGACCAAGCGTTGATTACACGTGACCGTATGCGTGTGGATGTAATGGCTGAATTCTACGTGCGTGTAAAACCGACGGCAGAATCGATTGCTACAGCGGCACAGACATTGGGTCAAAAGACCATGTCTCCAAATGAGTTGAAAAACTTAGTCGAAGGTAAATTTGTCGACTCGCTACGTGCCGTTGCGGCAGAAATGGCAATGGAAGAACTACACGAAAAACGTGTCGACTTCGTGCAAAAAGTACAGCAAGTGGTATCTGAAGATTTACATAAAAACGGTTTAGAACTTGAAACTGTGTCTTTAACTGGTTTAGACCAAACCGGTTTCAAATACTTCAACCCACAAAATGCTTTCGATGCTGAAGGTTTAACTAAACTGACTGAAACCATTGAAGATCGCCGTCGTAAACGTAACGCGATTGAACAAGATGCTGACCTCGCAATCAAAACTAAGAACTTGGAAGCAGAACAAGCGCGCTTACAAATTCTACGTGAAGAAGAATATGCAAAGCTGCAACAAGAACGTGAAATTTCCGTGCGCCGTGCTGAACAACTTGCTGAAATCGCAACTCAAGAAGCAGCAAAAAAACGTGAAGCCGAAGAAGCGCGTATTGCCGCAGAACGTGAAGTGGATTTAAAACGTATTACTGCAGCGCGTGACGTTGAAAACCAAAACATTCAAAAATCACAAATTATTCAGCAAGCACAAGTTGAGCAGAAGAAAACCATTGAGTTGGCTGAACAAGACCGTGCCATTGCGATTGCAGAAAAATCTCGTGCAGAATCTGAAGCCAAAGCACATGCCGACCAAGCACGTGCACAAGCAGTAAAAGCTGAAGAAGAAGTGATTACGGTTCGTCAAATTCAACAAGCTGAGCGTCAAAAAGCAGTTGAATTGGTTTCTGCAAAAGAAAAAGCAGAAAAAGATGCAATTGCCATTACTGTTGCAGCTGAAGCAGGTAAACAAGCAGCTTCTGACGATGCCGAAGCAGTTCGTATTGCAGCTGAAGCTGAAGCTGAAAAAGTTCGCTTAAAAGCGAAAGGTGAAGCCGATGCGAAAGTTTTACTTGCTCAAGCAATGGAAAAGCAATATCAAGTGGATGCAGAAGGTACACGTGCGGTAAACGAAGCGAACAATGTATTGTCTTCTGAACAGGTGGAAATGCAAATTCGTTTAGCCATGCTGAAATACTTACCTGAAATCATTCGCGAAAGTGTTAAACCAATGGAAAACATTGATGACATTAAGATTTTGCAAGTGAATGGTTTAAATGGCGGTCACGCAGGTTCTTGCCAAGGTGATGCTCACCATGAAGGCGGTAATGTAGCCCTTTCAGATCAAGTGGTGAACAGTGCTCTACGCTACCGCAGCCAAGCCCCTTTAATTGATAGCTTAATGAGTGAATTAGGCATTCAAGGTGGTGACATTAACGGTTTAACGCAGAGCTTGAATAAAAAAGCGGGTTAATACCCTCGATGTAACAAGAAAGCCGCAGCCTTAAAACTGCGGTTTTTTTTAAATGAATATTTCAAATCAGTTTACTTAACAGTACCTAATAATAGCTATGGATCATAAAAAAAAGCCCCTCATTTGAGGGGCTTTTCATTCATTTTAGTCGTTAAATTAAACAAGACCTTTGGATTTTAACAAGTCAAACATGGTTGAACCCAATTCAGCAGGACTTCGTGTGTACGCCATACCTGCTTTTTCAAAAGCGGCAAATTTTTCTTCCGCTGTACCCTTGCCACCCGAAATAATCGCGCCTGCATGGCCCATACGCTTCCCTTTCGGTGCAGTGACACCTGCAATATAACCCACGACTGGTTTAGTTACATGCGACTGAATATATTCAGCTGCTTCTTCTTCCGCCGTACCACCAATTTCACCAATCATGATGATCGCTTCAGTTTGAGGGTCTTCTTGGAACAGTTTCAAGCAGTCGATTTGATTCATACCCGGAATCGGGTCACCACCGATACCAATACAAGTTGACTGACCTAAACCCAGTTTAGTGGTTTGCGCTACGGCTTCGTAAGTCAACGTACCTGAACGTGAGATGATGCCAATTTTGCCCGGTTGATGAATATGCCCCGGCATAATGCCAATCTTACATTCACCCGGTGTGATGATGCCCGGACAGTTTGGTCCAATCAGACGTGCATTATTGCCATAGGTTTCTAAATAACGCTTAGCTTTTAGCATATCTAAAGTTGGCACACCTTCAGTGATCACCACAATTAACTCAATACCTGAGTCAATTGATTCAATGATGGAGTCCAATACATACGGTGCGGGTACATAAATTGAAGTTGCAGTTGCACCTGTTTCACGCACTGCTTCTTTCATGGTATTGAATACCGGCAAATTCAAATGCGTTTGACCACCTTTGCCCGGTGTTACCCCACCCACCACTTTTGTACCATAAGCAATCGATTGTTCCGAATGGAAAGTCCCGTTTTTACCAGTAAAGCCTTGAACCAATACAGTTGTGTCTTTATTTACTAATACGCTCATGATTAATCCCCTTAAGCTTTAACCGCAGCAACAATTTTTTCTGCTGCATCAGCAAGACCGCTAGCAGAAATGAGTGTCAAACCTGATTCATCGAGTAATTTTGCACCCAATTCCGAGTTGTTACCCTCTAAACGGACAACTACAGGAACAGTTACATTTACTTCTTGAACCGCCGCAATAATCGCTTCAGCAATCATGTCACATCGTACAATCCCACCAAAAATATTAATCAACACGCCCTTAACAGAACCATCCGACAAAATAATTTTAAATGCTTCAATTACACGTTCTTTTGTTGCACCGCCACCAACATCAAGGAAGTTAGCTGGTTGGCCGCCATACAACTTGATAATGTCCATCGTCGCCATAGCAAGACCTGCCCCATTGACCATACAGCCAATATTGCCTTCTAAGGCTACATAGTTCAGGTCAAATTCAGAAGCTTTCAGCTCACGCTCATTTTCTTGCGATTTGTCGCGCATCGCTGCAATTTCAGGTAAGCGGTACAGCGCATTAGAGTCGATACCTACTTTTGCATCTACACATAAAATTTCCCCATTTTCACGAACTGATAATGGATTGATTTCAAATAATGCAAAATCATTTTCAATAAATGCTTGATAGGCTGCTGTCATGATTTTAACAAATTGGTTAATTTGCTCATTTTTCAAATTCAGTGCGAAACCAACTTCACGTGCTTGGAATGGCTGTAAGCCAACTAAAGGATCGACTTCAACTTTAATAATTTTTTCAGGTGTTTCTTCTGCGACTTTTTCAATTTCTACACCGCCTTCAGTCGATGCCATAAAAGTTACGCGTCGGCTAGAGCGGTCAACGACCGCGCCCAAATACAATTCACGCTCTACTGGGTAAACATCTTCAGCCACCAAAATACTGTTTACAGGCTGACCATTTGCATCAGTTTGATAAGTGACTAAACGCGTACCGATAATGCTGTTGGCGTAATCAGCCGCTTCTTGCGCTGTTTTAACGACCTTTACACCGCCCGCTTTACCACGACCGCCTGCATGAACTTGGGCTTTTAAAACTGCGAACTTACCGCCTAGTTGTTCAAACGCAGCTACTGTCTCATCTGCATTTGTGGCAAGAATACCTTCTTGCACTGGCATACCATATTTTTTTAATAACGCTTTAGCTTGATATTCATGTAGATTCATTGAACAACCTTTTTCTCTTCTTTACTTTGTTATGACCCATTAAAGCCCAGACATCCGTCAAAGCAGCTTTAACCTTTATAAAATTTAAAATATTTCTTATCTTTATTTTTAGATGATTGTTCAAACAAAAACAACCACCTGAAACAAAAAAGAGCGGCCTAAGCCGCTCTTTTGTCATCTTATTTACGTTTACGCTGAATAGCGTGAATCGCACGTCCATCTACTGCAAGTGCAGCTTCATGAACGACTTCAGAGAATGTTGGGTGACCAAATGTCATTAACTGAAGATCTTCAACTGAAGATACAAACTCAAGTGCAATCATACCTTGGTGAACGATGTCAGACGCAGCAGGTCCAATCACGTGCATACCAAGTAAGCGGTCAGTTTTCGCATCAGCAACAAACTTAACGAAACCAGCGCCTTCACCAGCAGCCAACGCACGACCGTTCACAGCAAAACCGAATTGACCAGTTTTCACTTCGTGACCTTTTTCAGTCGCTTGTTGTTCTGTTAAACCTACCCACGCCGCTTCTGGGTGTGTGTAAATTACAGAAATGATGGTGTCATAGTTCACTTGAGCAGCATGACCGTGAATACGTTCAACAGCCATCACGCCTTCTTCCATTGCTTTATGCGCAAGCATTGGACCACGTACTAAGTCACCAATTGCATATACGCCTTCAACAGAAGTTGCACACCAATCATTCACTTCAACTAAACCACGTTCAGTCAATTTAATACCACAGTCATCAGCCAATAGGCCTTCAGCATAAGCGCGACGACCCACACAAACGATTAATTTATCGAATGCTTGAGTTTTTTCTTCGCCACCTTGTGTGTATTTAACAGTAACTTCAGAACCGTTGATTTCTGTACCAGCAACTTTAGCGCCAACACGGATATCAAGACCTTGTTTAGTTAACAGTTTTTGGTAATCTTTTGCCAAAGCTTTATCAGCCATTGGTAAGAATGCGTCCATTGCTTCAAATACAACAACTTCCGCACCAAGACGACGCCATACAGAACCAAGTTCTAGACCAATTACACCTGCACCAATTACACCAAGACGCTTAGGCACTTCTTGGAATTCTAATGCACCAGTAGAATCAACAATGATGTCTTCATCTACAGGAGCTACAGGGATATTTACAGGTACAGAACCAGTCGCAAGAATCACGTATTTAGGTTCTAAAATTTGAGTTTCGCCTTCGTGAGATACGAACTCAACTTTTTTACCAGCAAGTAATTTACCAGTACCTTTTAACCATTCAATACCGTTACCTTTTAATAACTGGTCAATACCGCCAGTTAATTGGTCAACGATTTTGTCTTTACGTGCAAGTAATTTTGCAAGGTCAAACTTCACTTCACCTGTAGTAATACCGTGGTCATCTAAGTGATGAACGGTATCTTCGTAACGGTGAGATGAATCAAGTAATGCTTTAGATGGGATACAACCCACGTTTAAGCAAGTACCACCCAAAGATGGCTTACCTTTATGAATACGTTTTTCAATACAAGCTACTTTAAAGCCTAATTGAGCAGCGCGGATAGCAGCTTCATAACCACCAGGACCGCCACCAATAACAACTAAATCAAATTGAGACATGTGTATCTCCAAAAATGGGCTTAGAGGATCGCTCTAAGCCCATTGCATTATTCTGAAGTATTAAAGATCAAGGATTAGCTTAGCTGGCTCTTCTAACAATTCTTTGATTGTTACAAGGAAGCCTACTGCTTCTTTACCATCGATTAGACGGTGGTCATAAGAAAGCGCTAAGTACATCATTGGCAAGATTTCTACTTGACCATTTACAGCCATAGGACGTTCTTGGATTTTATGCATACCCAAAATCGCAGTTTGTGGCGTATTTAAGATTGGTGTAGAAAGTAATGAACCGAAAGTACCACCATTAGTAATAGTGAATGTACCGCCAGTCATATCTTCAATACCCAATTTACCGTCACGTGCTTTACCAGCATATGCACGGATACCGTTTTCTACTTCAGCATAGTTCATGCGGTCAGTATCACGAAGAACTGGAACCACTAGACCACGGTCAGAAGATACAGCAACACCGATGTCATAGAAACCGTGATAAACAATGTCGTTACCATCGATTGAAGCATTTACAGCTGGGTAGCGTTTAAGTGCTTCAGTTGCTGCTTTAACAAAGAATGACATGAAGCCAAGACGTGCACCATGACGCTTTTCAAAAGCGTCTTTGTATTGTGCACGCATTTCCATGATTGGTTTCATGTTCACTTCGTTAAACGTAGTCAACATTGCAGTTTCTTGAGTTGCAGCAAGAAGACGTTCAGCAACACGTTTACGAAGACGAGTCATTGGAACACGTTTTTCGATACGCTCACCAACAGCAACGCTTAATGGCGCAGCAGCAGGTGCAGCTGGTTTAGTTTGATGATTTGCAACATCTTCTTTAGTGATGCGGCCACCGCGACCAGTACCTGCAACGTCAGCAGCAGCAATACCAGACTCAGTCAATGCTTTACGAACTGCAGGAGCTTGATCAGATACAGGCTGAGCACGTTCAACAACAGGAGCAGCACCCGCTTGAGTTTGCGCAGCAGCTTGTTCTACTTTCTCTTCTGATTGAACAGCTTGAGTTTGAGCAGCGCCAGAAGCAGCACCTTCTTCAAAAGTCGCAATCACTTCAGCAGAAAGAACTGTATCGCCTTCATTTTTAACGATTTCAGTAATTGTACCGTCAGCAGGAGCTACAACTTCTAAAACAACTTTATCTGTTTCAATATCACAAATCACTTCGTCACGTGATACTGCTTCACCTGGTTGTTTGTGCCAAGTTGCAACTGTACCGTCAGCAACTGACTCTGGGAATACCGGTGCTTTAATTTCGGTTGCCATTATTAAGAATCTCCTGTTATTCAGCTACGATAGCTAAAGCATCATTTACGAGCTGAGCTTGTTGTTTTGCGTGCAAATATGGTGAACCACAAGCCGGTGCAGCAGAAGCTTCACGACCTGCATAACTAATACGAACTTGTTTGCCCGCTTTCATCACGTCGTCATATAGACGCGGAGCGATGAATAACCATGCACCTTGGTTCTTCGGTTCTTCTTGAGCCCAAACCAATTCTTTAACGTTTGGATATTGTGCAAGAACTTCAGCAAGACGTGCTTCTGGGTACGGATACAATTGTTCAATACGAACGATTGCTGTGTTGTTCAATTCTTTTTCACGACGTTTTTCAAGTAAGTCGTAGTAAACCTTACCACCACAAAGCACAAGACGAGTTACGTCTGACTTGTTGATGTTGTCGATTTCGTCGATCACAGTTTGGAATGTACCGTTTGCAAGCTCTTCTAAAGTAGACGTTGCAAGTTTGTGACGAAGAAGAGACTTCGGTGAAGTCACGATCATTGGCTTACGAATCGGACGAAGTGCTTGACGACGCATCGCATGGTAAATCTGCGCTGGTGTAGTCGGTGTGATCACTTGCATGTTTTCTTCAGCACATAACTGTAAGAAACGCTCTAAACGAGCTGATGAATGCTCAGGACCTTGACCTTCAAAGCCGTGTGGAAGAAGCATAGTCAGACCGCATACGCGTTCCCACTTGGTTTCGCCAGACGCGATGAACTGATCGATTACAACCTGTGCACAGTTTGCGAAGTCACCAAATTGCGCTTCCCAAATCACGAGGCTCTTCGGAAGAGTCGTTGCATAACCGTATTCGAATGCCAATACCGCCATTTCTGACAATAATGAGTCATAAATTGCAGTACGTGGTTGGTTTTCTTTCAAGTTACATAATGGAATGTAAGTTGAACCATCTACTTGGTTATGAAGTTTTGCATGACGGTGTGAGAATGTACCACGACCAACGTCTTCACCTGTTAAACGAACAAGGAAGCCTTCATCTAGAATAGTTGCGTAAGCTAAAGTTTCAGCAGCACCCCAGTTCAATGGCATTTCACCAGTCTGCATTTTCAGACGGTCATCAATCACTTTAGCAACCTGACGTTGCATCACGAAGCCTTCTGGAAGCTCGCGCATTTTCGCACCAAGCTCTTTTAGACGTTCGATTGGGAAAGTAGTATCCCATTTGTCTGTGTATTCGTGACCTAAATAAGGTTTCCAATCCACAAACATTTTTGTATTTGGTTCAAGTACAAGTGCATTCGCAACGTGTTTACCTGCTTCAAGGTCAGAACGATACTGTTCAACCATTGCATCAGCAGCAGCACGATCAAGCACGCCTTCTTGTACTAGTTTGTCAGCATAAAGCGTACGAGTAGTCGCTTTCTTCGTGATGACTTGATACATCATTGGCTGAGTTGCAGCTGGCTCGTCTGCTTCGTTATGACCACGACGACGGTAGCAGAACATGTCAATGACAACGTCTTTACGGAAAGTATGACGGAAATCATGTGCCAATTGTGAAACGAACAGTACCGATTCAGGATCATCACCATTTACATGGAAGATCGGTGCTTGGATCATTTTCGCAATGTCAGTACAATATTCTGTAGAACGCGCATCACGTGGATCAGATGTTGTAAAACCAACTTGGTTATTTACAACGATATGAACTGTACCACCTACTGTGTAACCACGAGTTTGTGACATTTGGAAGGTTTCTTGGTTTACACCTTGACCAGCAAATGCAGCATCACCGTGTACAATGATCGGTAATACATCATCACCACCAATGTCTTTACGACGTACTTGACGAGCACGTACAGAACCTTCTACTACAGGTCCAACGATTTCTAAGTGTGATGGGTTAAACGCTAATGCTAAGTGAACTTCGCCACCTGGAGTCATTACGTTTGAAGAGAAACCTTGGTGGTATTTAACGTCACCAGAACCTTTCTTATGAAGTGATTTACCTTCAAACTCACCAAATAGGTCAGCTGGGTTTTTACCCATGATGTTTACAAGAAGGTTTAGACGGCCACGGTGAGGCATACCGATCACAACTTCTTTACAACCAACAGAACCTGCGCGTTGAATAAGTTCATTCACCATAGGAATGAAAGATTCACCACCTTCAACACCGAAACGTTTCGCACCAACGAATTTGTTACCAAGGTATTTTTCAAGACCTTCAGCAGCAGTCAAGCGTTCTAAAACGTGTTTTTTCTGTTCTACGGTATAACCGAATTGACCACGTGCACCTTCAAGACGTTGTTGAATCCAACGTTTTTCTTTGGTATCAACAATGTGCATGTATTCAACACCAATAGAAGCAGTATATGTTGCTTCCATTGCTTGAACCATTTCGCCTAAAGTTGCTTCAGACTTACCGATTGCAAGGTTACCTGTATTGAAAACAGTGTCTAAATCAGACTGAGTCAAACCATGCGACGCAAGGTCAAGATCAGGCACGATTTCACGCTTAGCAAGACCAAGTGGATCTAATTTTGCGTTTTGATGACCACGGTTACGGTATGCGGCAATAAGTTGTAATACACCGATTTGACGGCGCTCATGTTCAGAGCTTACTGCACTTTGCACTACAGGCTGAACACGGCTTGAATTACGACCTAATAATAGGAATTGCTCACGTACATTGCTATGTGGCTGATCACCTTTCGGGAATTTATCGAAGTATGTACGCCAGTCAGCTTCCACTGAGTCTGGAGCGGTTAAATACTGCTCATAAAGTTCTTCAATATACGCTGCACTGTCAGCGCTAAGTTCAGTGTCAAGACGCAGTGCGTCAGCAACTTCTTGCATTTGTGGACCCATTTCCTATTGCAAAAACATTTCAGGATGCTTTTTAAGCGAACCCATGATTAATAATGTCAAATTGGTAACATGACATTAGTCCCCATTAGGCTGAAGCCATGAGGCGTTATCACTACATTAGGATTACCCAATGTGATTAATGAACAATAACGCCCTCAGCGGCATCATTACTCATTGAGAAATACCCGACAAATATCGGGCAATTTTTTGCAAATCGTCTTAGAAAAATTAAATTTAGACTGATTAACTTTTCTAAATCGACTTATCAACATTTATATACCGAGTTCAGAGGGTAATTTGTTGAAAAAATGTACCTATTTCAAACTCATTTTTCGCATATAGTGATTCTCTAAATGCTAACACGTCCAAACATTTTCAATTGATTTTTTTGACACATACCACCCATAAATTAGCAAAATACATTGTGCGTATTTTCATCTATGATATGGTGCTACAGATAAAAATATCTTTCAATTGAGACCAAAGTCTACGTCAATAAAACTTTAGCGACAGCACATAAAAATAAAAGAGAGCAGATATTACTATCCCCTCCCTTCTAATTACGTTACATAATAACATTTTCTAATGTTTTTGACAGACTTGAACGAGCGATTCATCAATAAATAACCATATACGCATCGTTTTATACTTTAAATCTATTTCATTTACGGTTAAAAGCAGTCCCAAGCGAATCAACCACATTATTTAGCTTGCACAATCATCAATTTTTCTTATGACAAAAAAAAAAGCGCACCAACTGGCACGCTTTTTTTTGAAGAATCTATTAGCCTAGATCTAAAAGCATGTTACGGATGTGACCGATTGCTTTAGTCGGGTTTAAACCCTTAGGACATACAGATACACAGTTCATAATACCTTTACAACGGAACAGCGAGAATGGGTCGTCAAGACGAGCCAAACGCTCTTGAGTTGCTGTATCACGAGAATCAATGATGAAACGATATGCGTTCAACAATGCTGAAGGACCCAAGAATTTGTCAGGGTTCCACCAGAATGATGGGCATGAAGTTGAACAACATGCACAAAGAATACATTCGTACAAACCATCAAGGTGCTCACGCTCTTCAGGAGACTGTAAACGCTCTTTAGGAGGTGCAGGTTGGTTGTTAATCAAGAACGGATGGATCTTGTCATATTGATCATAGAACTGATTCATATCTACAACCAAATCTTTCACTACTGGAAGACCTGGAAGTGGACGAATTGTAATTGTCTCAGGTAAGTCGTTTAGGTTCCAAAGACACGCTAAACCGTTTTTACCATTGATGTTTACACCATCAGAACCACAAATACCTTCACGGCACGAACGACGGAACGTTAAAGATTCGTCTTGTACTTTTAATGCTAGAAGCGCATCAAGCAACATACGGTGCTTGTCAGTCAACTCTAGTTTAAAAGTTTGCATGTACGGTGCTGCATCCTTATCAGGATCGTAGCGGTAGATATTAAATGTACGAGTACCTCTACTCATCTTACTTCTCCCTATTAGAATGTACGTGGTTTAGGTGGAATAGCGTCTACAGATAATGGCTTGTAACGTACTGGTTTGTACTCAAGACGGTTATCTACAGAGAACCATAAAGTGTGTTTCATCCACTCATCATCACGACGACCATATGGGTAGTCTGCATGATCAGGTGGTAATTCGAAATCTACCACTGTATGCGCACCACGACACTCTTTACGAGCAGCAGCCGAAATAAGCGTAGCTTTAGCAACTTCATACAAGTTTTCAACTTCTAGAGCTTCAACACGCGCAGTGTTAAATACTTTAGATTTGTCTTTCAAATGAATGTTACGTACACGAGGCTCAATCGCAAGAATTTGTTTCACGCCTTCTTCAAGAAGAGCAGATGTACGGAATACACCAGCGTGGTCTTGAACGATGTCACGAATTGCATCAGCAACTTCTTGAGCATTTTCACCTGAAGTAGATTCATCCAGGTGTTTAATACGTTTGAATGTATTCTCAAGCACAGTTGTAGGAAGCGGTGAATATTCATCACCGTGGTGTTTAGTTACGTAGTCAACAATATGTTCACCCGCAGCTTTACCAAATACAACCAAGTCAAGAAGTGAGTTTGTACCTAGACGGTTTGCGCCGTGTACAGACACACATGAACATTCACCGATTGCATAGAAACCTTTCACTGGTTTAGTGAAATTACGGTCGCCCGCATTGTGTGAATACACATCAGTTTCTTTATTGTAGTTCGCAACTAAAGCATCAGTTTCACGTGATACAGGAACAACAACTTGACCATGAATGTTTGTAGGAATACCACCCATTTGATAATGGATTGTAGGTACTACAGGAATTGGCTCTTTAGTGATGTCAACGTTCGCGAATTTCTTACCAATCTCAAATACAGATGGAAGACGTTTCATGATTGTTTCAGCACCCAAGTGCGTCATATCAAGCAAGATGTAGTCTTTCTTAGGACCACAGCCACGACCTTCTTTAATTTCTTGGTCCATAGAACGTGATACGAAGTCACGAGGAGCCAAGTCCTTAAGTGTCGGTGCATAGCGTTCCATGAACGGCTCACCAGCATCGTTACGAAGGATTGCACCTTCACCACGACAACCTTCTGTCAACAATACGCCTGCGCCAGCAACACCTGTTGGGTGGAATTGCCAGAATTCCATATCTTGTAATGGAATACCTGCACGCGCTGCCATACCAAGACCGTCACCAGTGTTGATATAAGCGTTAGTAGATGCACGGTAAACACGACCAGCACCACCAGTAGCGAACAATGTTGCTTTACCTTGGAATACTGCAATTTTACCAGTTTCTTGGTCAATTGCTGTAACACCAAGCACATCACCAGCTTCGTTACGAATAAGATCAAGCGCGATCCATTCTACGAAGAATTGAGTACCCATTTTCACGTTGCTTTGATAAAGCGTGTGAAGAAGCGCGTGACCTGTACGATCGGCAGCAGCACATGCACGTGGAACTGGTTTTTCACCATAGTTCGCAGCATGACCACCAAACGGACGTTGGTAAATAGTACCGTCAGCGTTACGGTCAAATGGCATACCAAGGTGTTCAAGTTCATATACAACTTGCGGTGCTTCACGAGTCATGAACTCGATTGCATCTTGGTCACCTAACCAGTCAGAACCTTTAACAGTGTCATAGAAGTGGTAGTGCCAGTTATCTTCTTGCATGTTACCAAGAGATGCACCAATACCGCCCTGCGCTGCTACAGTGTGTGAACGAGTTGGGAATACTTTAGTCAATACCGCAACTTTCAAACCAGCTTGAGCAAGTTGGTAAGAAGCACGCATACCTGAACCACCACCACCAACGATGACTGCATCGAAAGTTTGGTGTGGAATATTTGTGTAATCTTCTTTAGGGGTTATAGCGCCCATGATATTTTCCTATCAATTTGCCCAAAAAATCTGGATCGCCCAGATCGCGTATGCAAATACTGCAATAATCACTGCAGAAGTCAGCACCAAACGCAGACCGTTTGCTGATGGACCCATTTGACGAGTAGTTACATAGTCAGTAAATACTTGCCACATACCAATCCAAGCATGCGCAACAAGAGATAAGACAGACAACAAAGATAAAATCTTCATTGGTGTTGTCATCATAAAGCCATACCATTGTTCAAAATTGAATCCGCCATTGCATAGGATCCAACCCAGTACAACAATAGTATAAACAGCCAATACAACGGCACTTACGCGTTGGATAAACCAATCGCGTGAACCTGATCCTGTTAAACCTGTAGCACTTTTCATTAGAGAACAATCCATACAAATGCTGCAACAATACCGATTGCAGACAAGATCAATGAAATAGTAGCTGCGATACGACCACTTTGTAGTTCTTCAGCAACGCCAAGATCTGCAAATAGATGCTTGATACCACCAATGAGGTGATAGATTAAGCCGGCTACAAATACCCATACGACAAAACGCACAATGAAGCTATCAAACACAGCTTGCACTTGAGCAAAACCTTCAGGCGAAGATAAAGATTTGTCTAAAATCCAAAGTAGGACTGGTACGAGTAAAAATACGATAACACCTGATAGACGGTGTAAAATTGATGCAATAGCCACAGGGGATTTTAAGTTTACGTCTAAAACTTGACCCATGGACAAATTGACAGGTCTGTTGCTTTTCACAGCGGGCATCCTGTAAGTAAAAACTCCATCCGGAGTTTGTTGGAATTAATTCGTAGGAAAGCTGGCATCGTCAGACAATACAATATAATAAACTCTGCAGCTGTCTGATCTTATAAACGACAGGGAATTATAAAACGTGAACTATCAAAATACAAACGATCACATTTAGGTTTTTATTAAAAATTCTTTAAATAAGAATCATTAACAATAACTTTAACGCAGTAATATACATGTTAATTTAACAAAAAACCGACTATGTTATTGGTTTTAAAAAGTTAAATGGCAATTTCTTTCTTGTTCTAAAAGACATATTTAGTTGCTTTATATTTAGACTTAAGTTGAACAAAACTAAACCTTTATTTCCCCGCTTCATTTTAAAAGCATCAAGACAATTCGCCAAGTATTAATCACTAAAATAAATATCTACTATTTTTTTAAAAAATAAATATGAAAGATCATGAAGTGAAATAAGTACTTAGTCTGTGCATAAAAAATGATAATGGGTAAAACTCGCATACAAAATAAGCATTTTTGGTAAATTTAGAGAGGAATTTGCTGTCTTTTTAATCATTTCTTACAATCTAATGAGTCATTTTTTGATCAAACAAACTTTTTTAAAAGCTTCAGTTAGTCGTAATAATTATGAATAAGAAAAGATCAATTTAGATCAAGGAATAGCTGTAAGTTACGAAAAATATAATATTTTAGGTAAATCTCCCTCTTGTAAATCCACAATGTCTCAGAGTTTTTATGAATTAAATATTGCTTACAATTAAGACAACAGTCTTTTGAAAATCTGCACCTCCCCTTTAATTTGACTTATTATACTGCGTCGGCACTGTGATTAGACTCATTTTTTAAGCGGATATTTTGTGATGCAGTTCCATATAGAACTGTACTTTTTATCCATAAGTATAATTGACAAAATTTCAGTTCCCTCTAATCTTAGAGCAAATTTTTGATCCGTCTGATTCTCGCATTAAAAGATTAGTACTGAGTCAGATAAACATTCACCAGGACAGGAGATCTATTGAATGTCTGAAGCAACTGGCAAAAAAGCCGTTTTACAGCTTGATGGCAAAGAAATTGACTTACCAATTTACAGTGGCACTTTAGGCCCAGATGTAATTGACGTTAAAGATGTGTTGGCCGCAGGTCACTTTACTTTTGATCCTGGTTTTGTCTCAACGGCTGCTTGTGAATCTAAAATCACTTTCATTGATGGCGGTAAAGGTGTTCTTTTACACCGTGGCTACCCAATCGACCAGCTTGCTACTAAAGCAGACTACTTAGAAACTTGCTACCTTCTATTGAATGGCGAGCTTCCAACTGCTGAACAAAAAGTTCAATTTGACGCTAAAGTTCGTAACCACACTATGGTTCACGATCAAGTTAGCCGTTTCTTCAATGGTTTCCGTCGTGACGCGCATCCAATGGCGATCATGTGTGGTGTTGTTGGTGCGCTTTCTGCGTTCTATCACAACGGTTTCGATGTTGAAAACATTGACCACCGCGAAATCACTGCTATTCGCTTAATCGCTAAAGTACCTACTTTAGCTGCTTGGACTTACAAATACACAGTAGGCCAACCATTCGTTTACCCACGTAACGATTTAAGCTACGCAGAAAACTTCTTGTACATGATGTTTGCTACTCCTGCAGACCGTGACTACAAAGTTGACCCTATTCTTGCTAAAGCAATGGACCGTATCTTTACGCTTCATGCTGACCACGAACAAAATGCGTCTACATCTACTGTACGTCTTGCTGGTTCTACTGGCGCTAACCCGTATGCATGTATTGCTGCTGGTATCGCGGCTCTATGGGGACCTGCTCACGGCGGCGCGAACGAAGCTGTTCTTAAGATGCTTGATGAAATCGGCACTGTAGAAAACGTTGCTCCGTTCATGGAAAAAGTGAAAACTAAAGAAGTTAAACTTATGGGCTTCGGTCACCGAGTTTACAAAAACTTCGATCCACGTGCGAAAGTAATGAAAGAAACTTGTGACGAAGTGTTAACTGCACTTGGTATCAACGATCCGCAACTTGCTTTGGCTATGGAACTTGAACGTATTGCGCTTTCTGACGAATACTTCATCAAACGTAACCTTTACCCGAACGTAGACTTCTACTCAGGTATCATCCTTAAAGCGATTGGTATCCCGACTGAAATGTTTACTGTAATCTTCGCTCTTGCACGTACAGTTGGTTGGATCAGCCACTGGTTAGAAATGCACAGCGCTGCTTACAAAATCGGTCGTCCACGTCAACTTTACACTGGTGAAGTTCAACGTGACATCCAAGGTCGTTAATTCGCAAGAATTGTTCGATTTAAAAAACCGCCCTTGTGGCGGTTTTTTTATGCTTTGTAATAAGTTCCCATCTTTGATGTAATTGTTCTTTTTGATGAATCCCCCGCATTACAGCTAAAATTATTCAAATTCATTATGACATACAAGAAATAATATTTTGTTCATGCCTAAATAACTATGCAGCATAATCTGTTTTAGCTTTCAAAAAGCCAAAATAAAAAAAGCCTAACTTCATGTTGAAATTAGGCTGCAAACAAATTTTTTAGTCATTTTATTAAACGCAGAATTTAAGCAACAGTGTCGTAATCCTCTAGATTTACCTGAGCTAAACGCTGTTTTAAATGGCTCAGTGACCAAGGCCATGCAGCAAAATTGCGTCCATTGGCATCAAGGTAATAGCTTTTACATCCCCCACGATTAAATACAGTGGTCTGTAGATGCGTTTGTACTTTCGCATTGTGATAAGCCAATACTTTCGGCTTAATTTCTAATCGCTGGATTTTATTTTGCTTCATTTTCACCAAGGCATCGACGATATACCCCACTTGGGCCTCGGCAATACCGATGAATGAGTCATAGACCAAAATATTTGGACCAAGGACCAAGAACGCATTTGGCACTTGGGCAATACTGGTGCCCAAGAAGGCTTCAGGTGAACTGTTTTTCCAAAGTTCAGACAGCAACTGCCCTTGAGCATTTTTGACACGTCGACCAATCGGTGGATGTGACACTTCAAAACCTGTGCCCCAAATAATCACATCCACTTCAAAACGCTCCCCATTGGCAGCAATCACCGTATTACCTTCAATCTCAACCAGACCATGTGGAATCAAATCCACATTGGGTTGTTGCAGCGCTGGATAATAGTTATTGGCAAACAGTAAGCGCTTACAACCAATCGAAAAATTTGGCGTGACTTTTTCGCGCAGGTCATCATTTTGAATTTGTAATTTCAGTAATTGACGTCCCAAATAGTTTATCGGCTCAAGTAAGGTCGGATTACGCAAACCTAAATTTATGCCATTTAAAATTTTTGCGACACTTTTACGCCATGTATCCTGAATTTTGGGGAAACGTGTCATTAATCCTTTTGCACGATCATTGAGTGGAAAATCCGCTTTTGGCAACACCCAAGGCGCTGTACGTTGAAATACCACCACATTTTTAGCAATAGGCTGTATTTGAGGAATAAATTGGATGGCTGAAGCACCCGTACCGATTACCGCAATGCGCTTGTCGGTTAAATCAAATTGATGATTCCAACGTGCTGAATGGAACATCTCACCTTTAAAGCTTTCAATACCTTTAATCTTTGGAATTTGTGGTTCTGTAATTGGCCCTGTTGAGAAAATCACGGTTCGAGCAATGTAGGGACCTCTAGACGTTTCTAATTGCCATTGCTTCAGATCTTCATTCCATTCTGCATGCTTTAATTCGCAGTTAAATTGAATGTTTGGATATAAGCCTTGCTGCTCAGCCACATCTTCTAAATAATTTAAAATCTCGGGCTGCTTGGCAAATAAGTGGCTCCATTGATGGCTAGGCGCAAAGGAAAAAGAATACAGTGCAGAAGGCACATCGCAACCACACCCTGGATAAGTATTGTCACGCCAAGTTCCGCCAACCCGATTGGCTTTTTCTAACACGATATAGTCGTGGTAGCCCTGCTCATTCATGCGATGTGCCGCAGCCAAACCCGATATACCCGCACCAATCACAATGGTGTCATAGACCCGAATCTCTTGATTCACTTGGTCTTCTTGAACTTGCTGCGGCTTCGTAGTTTTATTCGTTTCTGATTTTTTACCTGAACTTCGACCAGTTGCCGCTTTTGCAGTAACTTTAACTTCTTTTGGTTGTGGTTTTTCTTGCTCTAATGCTTTTACATCTTCTTCATGCAATTGTGTCGGCATATTCATACATTTGCTCCCGACTTTTTAATATAAGTATTGAATAGTGGATAACCCACGCCCAGTAAGCGTGTATACATTTGCGGTGATAAGCGTTTCAACCACCAAAATAGCTTGGCATCGGGTTGAGGAATGGTATACAGCTTGCCTGCGTCTAAATTATCTAAGCTTTGCTTTGCCACATCATGACTCGTCGTGAATGCATGGTTCATTAACAACTGATCTGCCAGACCCGAATAACGACTGGGCAAACGACCATTTTTCATTATGTTTGTTGGTACCAACGTTGGGCAAAGTACATTGACGCGAATATTCGCAGAACGTAATTCGGCAGATAGTGTTTCAGACAATGCCAGTACACTTGATTTCGTCACGTTATACGCCGTCATTTCAGGAGCTGCAGTATATGCTGCCGCTGAAGCCACATTGATAATTGCTCCACCCGATTTATTGCGTTTCAGTTGGGGTACAAAATAATGACAGCCATGTATCACTCCCCATAAGTTGACATGCATACACCATTGCCAATCGTCCAAGCTCAATTCATCAAACTTACCTCCGAGACCCACGCCTGCATTATTAATCACTAAGGACACAGGATGACCCAAGAGCTGTTCAGCTTGTTCTGCCAGTGCTGCGACTTGTTCAGCATTTCCAACATCACATTGCACAGCATATGCCTGCGAAGATGTTAGAGATTGAATTTGATCTACGGTTTCTTGTGCGGCATCGAATTGAATATCGGCGCACACCACCGTTCCACCTCGACGTGCCAATTCAAGTGCATAACTGCGTCCAATACCACTGCCCGCACCCGTGACCACGGCATATGCTTGAGAGCTTGGTCGAGACTTTTTCTGAAATAAACCCATATTTATCTTCCTTTTTATACTTTTAATGCAGGTGTAAATTCTTTGACAAAATACGGCGTCAACACACCATCCGCAGGGTTCAACAAGGTTTTTTTGTAATACTCAAGGAAAGCAGAGGTATCGTGGTCATTCGGATGAAAACTAGGACGCAAATAGTCAAATATATGTTTAATGCTGCTGCCATAAACACCATCTTTTAAACCGAAGATCAACCCCACACTTCGTGGTAGATCTTTCCAATATGCCAAGCTCACTAAGTTTGAAGGCTTGCGATAAAATGGGACAAAGAATGATGCAAATGAAATCAACACTAAGATGGTAAAGAGAGCCGGAAAAAAGCCAGCAACGCGTAAGGCATAGTTATTTGAAAGCTTTTGAAACACATCATAGGCAATATCTTTATGCTCAGATTCCTCTAACATATGCCACATCCAAATGGCGCGCTGCTTTTCATCTTGTGAGCTAAAAAAAACGTCTTCATGATTCATCATGTATTCAGCAAGCACTGCTGTAAAATGCTCAATCGCTGCCATTAATGATAATTTCATTGGCTGTGGTAAACGCTCGAATCCATATTCAAAGACATAATGTTCAAGCTTTCTGAACAGAGAGACTGGTAAACCTTGTAATAGATAAGCATCATTCAATTCCTCATGCATCCGTGAATGAATGGCTTCTTGTCCGATTAATGACGTTACACGTTGTCTCAATAATGGGTCATCAATAAAATCTCGGTGATAACGCGCGGTATCAATCACCAAATCTTCACCGCGTGTTAGAAAAATCGACAATGAACCAAAGTAAGCACTCGCCAACTCTGCATTCATATAAAATTTTGGATCAATTTTTTTCGCCTCAAAATTGAACTTCATATGGCGAATAGGAACAACAGCAGATTGTTTTGCCGCATCAAAAGCTGGACCAGAAAATACGCGCGCTAAGGTTTTTTTAATCGGTTGAAAAGCACTCATAGTTTTTCTCTCAATGTAGGTGTTTTTCTAGCCAGACCTCATGTCAAAAATCTAGAAATACACATGTATTGAGCTTCAAACTAAGGGAGATAAAAGCCAAGACCATTAGCAAAATCGACCTCTCGATTTGCAATTTTGCTCAATTATTTTCTTTGTTAGACAATCCTGAAAGCAACCATGCTATATAGCTCAAAAGCTTGTCATTACAGGTCATGCGAAGTTTTACTATTTTTATGTTATGGCTGGATTTTATGTACTTCGCCTGTTGCAGATTGATACACCCATTGGTGATCAAACAGACTTTCATCCAAATGATCGAGTCGAAAATTCCCGATAGCGACGGCATAAAAACCATTGCCCTGTTGTTTCAGTGCCGTGATTTCTTGCATTAAATCCTCGGTTAATTGTCCCATAATAAAATCGGAAATCACCACAATATCTGCCTGAGTAAAACTCGGTTGCTGAATCATCTCGACCGCATGTTGCATCGCAGGAATAATATCTGTTCCACCATGAAATGATTGTCCCAAGAAATGAATCACATCATCCAATGAGCCTTCTTGCTGTAAATTAAGCGCAGTAATATTGGTCGAAAAATTCACAAGGTACATGGCACGTTTTTCACGTAAAGCTTGGATCGAAAGATATAAACAAATGGCTTTGGAAATGAGTTCAGGTTGCCCATTCATCGAGCCACTGGTATCCAGACAAACCACCATCGGACCTTTTTGTCCCATACGCTTTTTTGCATGATGCGGATCTTCAATTACACGCCCACTTTGCTGCCCCTGCATATTGAAACTCATTAAATTGGCTTCAAGGAATTTCAAATCAAATAAAATCTGCAAGTCAGGATCGGCTAGTAATGCCAGCTCACTGGGCAAAGCAAGACTTAGATCTTGAGCGAGTTTAATCCCCGTAATTTCTTCATGTGCAGCTTGCTCATGCATTAATACATCGGGTGAAATACTTTGCTGTGCTGACATGCGCTTACGCGGTAAATTTGGCTGTGCACTCCCAATCATGCGACAAAGTCGTTTCAACTCTTGATCTTGTTCTAAAAAATTTGCCCACTGTTCAAAATGCTGCATATCCTGTTCAGTCAGACGACCTTTGGAATAATCAATAAAGATGCCTGTTTCAAAGCCCAAACTGTCATGGTGTTTGGCCATTTTAGACAAAGTCGCAAGAAAATCTTTGATCTCATCTAAAAATGCATCACGCTGTAAACGTAGCTGTTCAAACTCCCAATGTGCAATGGCTTCAGTCAATTTACGCTGCCATTTTTCTTTTAACAGCACGCTTTGAAGTTGAATACTTTGCGGACTAAAAGAGCTGCTGTTAGCAGCGTTTTGCCAAAACTCAGTCAGCTCAGGCACACCCAAAGTTTGCATAAAAGCCGTGTAATCGGTACTCAGTTGTTTTAATTGCCCATAATCAAAGCAGTCTTGAGCTAACCATCCCTCTAGCTGCTGCTGTTCAGTTAAATATGGATGTTGCTGATCTAAATTAGACTTGGCTTGAAACGCCCATTCTTGAATTTTCTGATCGAGTTTTCTTGCAACTTTGTCATCAGCCAACCAGTGTTTCAGCGTCGATTGTCCCAACTCATCATACAACTGTGAACTGAGCTGCTCGATTGCCTGCTGTGTACGCTGCTTGGACGCTTTTAACTGCGACATAACTGTTCCAAACGGTCACAGTCTTGTCGTTGAAGCTGATAACGCGCCTGCTGTTGTTGAATGGCATGATGAAGCTTTTCAATTTCCGATTCGGCGACAAATACTGATTTAAAAGATTCTTTTTGTTCTAAGTAACGTGCAGACAAGGTTTGGGCTTCTTGAGCAAACCGAGCTTTTAATGTCTGTACTTCATGCAAAAGATCATATTTATCCTGTGCGGAAAGTTCAGTCCGCGGACTACCTTTCGTGTGCTTAATATAAGGTGTCACAACTTCTTCAAGTCCGTAATATCCTCCTTTTAAGGTACAGACACGTGACCCATTAAAATTACACACAATGCCACGAACTTCTTCCCCAGTTTCATCCAAGGCAAAGAAATCCTTTTTACTGTCCATTTTATCCAATTCAAGATAAAGCAATTTGTCTTTGTAGTGGCGATCCAAATTGGTCACTGCACGTAGATAATCCTTACCCTGAATCAGATAACATTCATATACATCGTCGGTATAATAAAAATGATTCAGCACTTTCTGCTCCAGCATATCTTTATCGTCAATCAATTGTTCTAAAGACAATCCATCATTGAGTCCTTGTTCTGCCAATATCTCATCAATCTGCTGTGTTACAAATTCAATATCTTCCGCTTGATTCCATAAGCAATGTTTTAAAATTAAAAGGTCACTCAAAATCACTTGATCTCGATCATTTAAGAAAGCACACGTCTTGACCAAATAAGCAACTCGCTGCCAACGGCGGTCAGAAACATACACCACATGATCTTCAAAATTATGAGCAAGACGCGCCTTTAAGGCATCAAAAATTTTTAAGATTGCAATCGGCAATTCCACCTGATGAATTTGCTCACGCCAATCTGCAAGTTCAGATTTTTTTATTTTTAAACTCGGCTCAACCTGCACAGTGACTTGGGTCGGCTGCGCTTGTAATAAGGCATGAAAATTCTGTACTTCAGCAATGGGCGAAACTTCTAACCTTAAAATAAAACGGTCATATAAAGCATCGAGCCCTTGATTCGGTTCTGGAATTTCATTCGATGCGCTCATCAGTACATTTAATGGCACCTTTTGAATCAACTCACCATTTTTAAAACTACGCTCATTCACCAAGGTTAATAAGGTATTTAAAATGGCTGGACTGGCTTTCCAAATTTCATCTAAAAATGCAAAGTCTGCACGCGGTAAATAATGTTCTGTTTTACGGATGTATTGATCTTCTTTAAGCGCCTTAATGGACACTGGCCCAAAAATTTCTTCAGGCGTACTAAAGCGATTCATTAAATATTCAAAATAGTCATGCACTTCAAATGCTGAAGCGATTCGTCTTGAAATTAAACTTTTTGCAGTTCCCGGCAAACCATACAAAAAGGTATTCACCCCTGCTACACCCGCCAGCAGACTTAAAGCAATAATCTGCTCGCGCTCATACATATTTTTGCTGATTTCAGAAATTAAAGTATTGATCCGAGCTTGCATATCGCCATCGAGAAAACCGAAAACCAAATTGTAACGCCCAAAACACAATTACGCTGCAATTGATCGCAATTTATAACGCATTATCCACAGCATTCAGTGCTTGAACATTTTAATTTCAAGTGATATTACACAGTGATAGCTCTCTCCATTTGACCTTTATTTTTTATGTTTAAACTCATTCCCGCACTGATTCGACTGTTAAAACTGGATCGCTTTAAATGGCGACCTTTAACATCTGGCGAAATTACCATGTGCCAAAGTGTGTTCGGAGATTTGATTAATTATGAACAAGTCAAAGTGATGAACCATCCATTTTTACCTTGGCAAGCATCCAATGTGGTCATGGCGCCCAGTGGTTATATTCATGCACGTAACTTGCTCTATAAAGATGATTACGCCAAAGAAAGTTTAGGTTTTCGCGCACTGTTTATCCATGAAATGGCGCACGTCTATCAATATCAAAAAAATATCAATGTCTTGGCATTGGGTGCAGTTTTGCAATTTGCCTATTTTATGAGTGCAAAAAAATACAATCCGTATCGCTATCAACTTCAGCCCAATAAAGGTTTTTTTGATTACAACATTGAACAGCAAGGCGATATTGCGCGAGATATTTATTTAAAACGGATCGACAATATTATTTTGCAAACTAACGCTTCCGACTAAATTTCTACTGAATAAAGTGCGACAAGTTCTGTGCGAATGACAGTACGGATCATTGAATAATTATTGAATGTCGAAATCGATCAAAAATACGGTGTATCGAAATTCTAAAGGTCATTTATGTGTAAATTTTCAGCATTAAAAATTGCTTCGTACACAATATCTCACGCTTCGCTTTGAAAAGCTTGGAATAACTCTAGTATCTCGCTTAATTTCAGATAAAATAAGCTTACCGAATTTTTTGCCTTGCAAGAAATAGGTTTGATTATCATACGATGATGGTGTTTTGTTTTCGCCTTTCGGCAGTATTTTCGTGTCTAAATACACTCGCTGAATAAATACAATAATACAAATCAGTGTGTTTAGTGTATTCACCTATAGGAATAGGATTTAGTTGGAATGAATAGTTTTAAAATTGCACTTGCCCAGTTCTCTCCGCATATTGGTAACTTAGAATCAAACGCAGCTAAAATGCTTCAACAAGCAAATGCAGCAAAAGAACAGAACACAGATATTATTGTTTTCCCAGAACTTTCGACTGTTGGCTACCCTGCTGAAGATTTATTACTACGTCCAAGTTTAAACAAACGCACGCAACAAGCGTTTGAACAATTGGCGACAATTAAAGATATCGTTTTGGTTTTTGGTTTTGTCAATCAAACTGAAGATGGTCAACGTTATAACTCTGCTGCTGTCATGAAAAATGGACAAGTTTTAGGGATCTACAATAAGCAAAATCTACCGAACTACAGTGTATTTGATGAAAAGCGCTATTTCAGCGAAGGCCATCAACATTTGGTATTTGAATACCTTGGTCACAAATTTGGTGTTTTAATTTGCGAAGATGTTTGGGCACTTCCTACTGTTCAGCAATTGGCTCAGCTTAATGTTGAAACCGCTTTGGTTTTAAATGCTTCACCTTATGAAGTAGGTAAACCGCAGCACCGTATTGAAACCATGTCTGCATTGACCAAACAATTAAACATGAACTTGGTTTACTGTAACCAAGTGGGTGGTCAAGACGATCTTGTATTTGATGGCACAAGCTTTGTGATGAACAATGCAGGTGAAGTCGTTGTTCAAGCACCGAGCTTTGCTGAAGATGTATTTATTGCAGAATATGATGCTGAACAAAAAGCATTCAAAAAAGGTGCGATTACACCTGTACTTGGCACAATGGCTGAAATCTACCAAAGCTTAGTGGTTGGTACACGTGATTATATTCAACGTTCAGGTTTCCCTGGTGTCATTCTAGGTTTATCTGGCGGTATTGACTCTGCATTAACTTTGGCGATTGCTGCTGATGCGATTGGTGCAGATAAAGTCCAAGCCGTTATGATGCCATATACCTATACGGCGCAAATCAGTGTTGAAGATGCCGCTGAACAAGCGAAAACCATGGGTGTTACTTTCGGAATTGCCGAAATCAATCCAATCGTAAATGGCTTTATGCAAACGCTGTTCCCATTCTTTGGTGACTCACCTGCGGATGCAACTGAAGAAAACTTGCAAGCACGCTCACGTGGCACGCTGCTTATGGCGCTTTCAAATAAATTTGGCAACCTTGTGCTTTCTACAGGTAACAAATCTGAACTTTCTGTAGGTTACTGCACACTATACGGCGACATGGTTGGTGGTTATGCGGTATTGAAAGATGTGTATAAAACCATTGTGTTTGAACTTGCGAAATACCGTAACAGCATTGCAGATAAACCGGTTATTCCTGAGCGTGTGATTACTCGTCCACCTTCAGCTGAACTTCGTCCAGATCAAAAAGACCAAGACTCTTTACCTGAGTACGAAGTACTGGATGCAATCTTGTATGCATACATCGAAGAAGATATGAGCCAAGACGACATTATTGCCAAAGGCTTTGATGCTGAGGTTGTGAAGAAAGTGATTCGCTTAGTCGACTTAAATGAATACAAACGTCGTCAAGGTGCGATTGGCCCACGTATCAGCTCACGTGCTTATAGCCGTGAACGTCGCTACCCAATCGTTAATGGTTGGAAACCTGGCGTTTAATTTGCCCTAAGCCTATAGAAGTACAAAAAAGCTCAGTCAACGACTGGGCTTTTTTATCAGTAAAATTTAATAAAAATAGTCAGTTTTGAAAAATACACAAATAAAAACGAAGTTGTTGAGTAGAACTTAAATGAAATAAATTGGAAGATTTTGCAAATATAGTTTTATTAATAACGTGAAATGAATTTGCTTTGGAACTTTTCTTGGCACAAAAAAAGAGACCAAGCTGAGAGCTTGGTCTATAAAAATGGTGGCTATGACGAGACTTGAACTTGTGACCCCCGCATTATGAGTGCGGTGCTCTAACCAACTGAGCTACATAGCCTTAAACTGTGGGGGCATTATCTAGATTTACGACATTATCGTCAAGCATTTTTGTGCACATTTGTTCAGAGTTTAAACAAGTGCACATTAAGATGATAAGATTTAATCAAATCTCGATATTTTTATCGTATTTCTCACATTTTTTGATTAAATATTAGAGTTTTATAATGAAGTCATATTCAATGAAAAAAATATATATTGCTTTCAGCTTTGTCCTTATTGCCCTCACAGGTTGCCAAATGGTGTCGCCGATTTTTGTAAATTACAATGGTGTTCGACGTGATGTGGCAACATGGATTAATCAGCAAACCTTTTTATCCATGCAGCAAAAACGTAGTTTGGCACAGATCAGTAAAGCCCAACAAAAAGTGTATCGCTTAGATTTAAATAACCACGATGCAGTTTTTAGTGTGGCAAAAGAAAATCAAATCGCGATACATTGTGCCAACATCAATCATGTCAGTGACAAAAAAATTAAACAGTTACAGCAGCATATATTTGATGAATCAAGCTGGGCTAAATTTCAGCAGTTCGAGCAATCCGCACCTCAAATCAAACTAGATGCAAACACTATTCAATGTGACTAAATCGATGAGCACGACAAAAACTTTTTGTTGTGCTCTTCTGCCCCTAATCTCTTAATTTTATCGTTAAAATTACTTACAACTTTATTGCATTTTGCCATTGTTAGTTTCACTCAATACAAACATATATTTTATATGATTTATTTTACAAACTTGAATATTATCCTTATGAATTTACTGGGTTTTATTCATTTTAAAAACAGCGTATGATGAATCTATAACCAATATTTTATATCGCTTTTTCTTTGTTTTTTTATAGATTCAATTGATCCTAAAAGGAGAAATATAATGGCTTTAAATAATATTTTAGTTCCAATCGACGGTTCAGAAACTTCATATGCTGCAGTTGCAAAAGCAGTTGAATTTGCAAAAACCTTTGGCAGCAAAATAACGGTGGTTCAAGTTCTAACGCTTGACCCATATATTGCCGCAGAATACATTTCTGCTTCTCAGACCAACGATTTAATTGAACGTGCACGCGCATCAATTTTAAATACATTGGCAGAAGCGAAAGATAAGTTTTCTGTCGAAGGTGTAACGGTAGAAACTCGCCTGCTTGAAGGACAAGTTGTACATACTGAACTGGTGAATGCAGCAAAAGAAACCAATGCAGATTTAGTTATTATTGGTTCACATGGTCGAACAGGAATTAAAAAATTCTTCCTTGGTAGTGTCGCACAAAGCATACTCAGCGCTTCTGATATTCCTGTGTTGGTTGTGCGTAAATAATTACGCCACTATTTTAATACTAATTGATGTTTTAAAGCCTTCTTACGAGAAGGCTTTAATTTTTTAATAATATATTTTTGACTACTTAGGGCTTCCACTGATACAGCTTTAAATTTATGCGACCATTCACAACCACAACCTGCTCAGCAGCGAGTTTATCTTGTTGAATATTGTCGCCATTAGCCTTTAACTGCTCAGTACTAATTTTCCCTTGTCCGTTGATCACGCGATGCCAAGGCACATTGTTTGCTTGATCCATATGTTTCAGCACATATCCAACCAATCTTGCATGCTTAGGCAAACCCGAAAGCTGCGCAATTTGACCATAGGTCGCGACTTTGCCATATGGAATAAGCGCTACAACCTGAAGGATGTGTGTTGCCAATTCATCACTTTTTTTCAAAACATGTCCTTATTGAGTTGTATTGCAAAAGCATGAGCATAAAAAAGAGAACCCGAAGTTTCTCTTTTAGTCTTACAAGATTTTAGCTATTAGTACAGTAATTGGTTGTGATCTAACAAATCTTGCAGCGTCACATCTGTATTTTTCAATGTCAGTAGTTCGACTTTGTCACCAAACTTCGTACCTGTGCCATCGCGGTCAATACTAATCACCGTATTACCCTTACCATCGGATTTCACTGACACGAATTGATCAATGTTGCTCTTATCAACATTTTGTCCTTGTAGCAATGCTTTGATATCGACCTTGTCACCTTCCGCTTTGTTAAAGTCATTCCAAGTATCATGCCCATTGCCACCCGTAGCGTCTGCTTGATTCAATACTTTATAAATTACGGTATCAATTCCTGCTTTAGTGGTGAATTGATCATTTCCAGCACTGCTGGTCATGACATCATCACCTACACTACCACTGAAGTTCACACCCGCTTTAATCGTCAATGTTGCTGCTGAAATATCACCATTTGGTGCAACCAATTTATAGGTGAATTGTTCAGCCGCACCAGCACTCAGGTTATTGTCCGTAAGCTTATAGGTATAACTACCATCCGATTTCACCACCATTTCGCCATATTTAGCCGTAATCGTGGTACCAGTCGAACTTACATGAGTAAAGCTTAAGCCGCCGTCCTTAGACACATATAAATCTGTGTATTTCGAAGCAACCGTATCCACACCAAAACCTGCGTTATCTGTTAACAGATTCCCTTTGGTTTCTGTATTGGCTACAGATTTAACCGTAAATGTATCTAGATCGATGATGCTACGTGAAATAACCGCAGAAACGCTGCCAGCGAAGCTGATGCCCTTATTAGTTTCGGCTTGAATCGTATATGTTCCCGCTTTCAAACCGGTCAAAGTCACTGAATTTCCATTCGGTAATAAGCCAATCACATCAACAAGTGTCGAAGCACCTGTAGTTGCAACCAGTTTGCCTTTCTCGTCATACACGTTGATCTTGGTATTACCGAGTAACGAAATAAGCTGAGAAGAACCAAAGTCCACTTTGACATTTTCTATGGTGCCTTCAGATACTGTAATTTTGGTTGTCCCCGATTTCGTACCACCAAAACCAAATGTCCAGCTATAGTTAATTGAACATGATTTTCCAGCTGAAATAGCATTTGATGCATCAAATCCAACGATATCAACATTGTTGGTTGCCACAACTGTCGTAGCATGCTCTGTTGGATCAGCGTTGTTCCATTTCAATGCCAAGTCACTTTGCGTACCAATATGAATAATGAGATCAGCACTGCTGGCCTTACCACTTACTGGATCAAGCACGGTATAGGTGAAGACTTCAGCTTTACCAATGGCTGTAACATCTGCTTTTGGTTTATAGCTGTATGAGCCATCTTTATTAATGGTTAAAGTACCGTAATTACCTTGAATCGTTGTCGCACCATTAACTGCTTTACCATTAACGCTATTGACTACAGATCCTTCTGGAACAGCGTCTTGACCATAAATGGCATCTTTATCGGTAATGACATTGCCTTTTGCTTCCTCTACATGACTCACTTCAGGGTCGACTGAAGTATCAAATACTTTCAGAGAAAGGTTCGCCGATACCGAGGTCGCAAGACCAATCGCAGAACCACCGACGAACTCAAACTTATATTCACCTGACTGTAAGTTTTTCGCACGAACTGATGTTGCTTCACCAAAAATACCTAAGAAATCAAGTAAGCCATAGTCTTTATTCGATGCAATAAGCTTCCATGAACCATCTGTATTTTTCACATATAGACGCATTTCAGCTTTATCAAATAGGTTCACCAATGAGCCTGTATGCACACTGATAGTCGCCTCACCCACTTCTTGATCACCTATATTGAAGTAACCTGTGTGTACCTTAGAACCAATATTAATTAAATCAAAAACATTAAATAATTCAGTTTTACGGGTTTCTTCAATTGGATATTCAAAATTGATTGCTGCATTAACCAAATTGTCAGCCGCAAACATATTCACTGAAGGAGCAATCAATTCTTTCGGTGCAGATTCGCCACCATCGTCTTTAGCCGTAACCAAAATGTGCTGCCCATCGGTCACCGCTGTTTTCAAAGTAATACTGAAATTACCAGCAGCATCTGCAACACCAACTCCCAAGACTGTTTTACCATCTGCGGTATATACTGTGATGTCCGATGCTGCTTCTGCAGTACCCGTCACGACAGCACCTTGACTATTTAAAGTCGCAAAAGGTGTTGCAGGTGCATAAAGATCTGGCGCTAGTGCTGGCGTTGCTAGGGATTCACCGCCCATATCTTTTGCAGTCACTTTAACTTGTTCACCATCGACTAGTGCAGGAACCAATGCAATGTTGTAGTGACCATTGGCGTCAGCAATTGCTGTACCCAAAGGCGTTGTGCCTTTGCTGCCACCATAAACTGTCACAATCGCATTTGCCTCAGTCAACCCTTCGACTGCGGTTCCTGTTGCATTGACTTGTGCACTCGGTGCATCTGGTGCAAATAGATCTGGTGCTTGTGCATTCATAGCGGGTGATTCACCACCTGCATCTTTAGCGGTAACTTTGACGTGTTCACCATCGACCAATGCAGGTTGTAAGTTAATACTATAGTTGCCGTTTACATCCGCAACCGCATTGCCTAAAGTCTGTTTACCATCTTGGCTATACACGGTAACTTCAGAACCTGGCTGTGCTTTACCAAAGACCGTAGCACCGTCTTTTTGGTTTACTTCCGCAGTTGGTGATACTGGTACAGAATTATCATTGAGATCGCCATTTGCATAACCTAAGTTTCCAGCTTTATCTGTTGCTGTCGCCACATAGTTACCTTCCGCTGCTGTTGCTGGAACAGTCGCACTAAACTGACCATCCGCATCGACAATCGCAGGAATTTTTTGACCATCTGGCGTAGTGATTTCAACTGTCGCACCCGGTTCAGTTTTACCTGTAACCGTTGCTGTGCCATCTGTGTTTGCATCTACTTCTAGAGCTTCAACTTTTGGCGCAACTGTATCATCTAAATCTGCTGTTGCTGAACCTGTATTCCCCGCTGGATCTTTTGCTGTTGCAGTATAAGTTCCTTCTGCCGCTGTTGCTGGAACAGTCGCACTAAACTGACCATCAGCATCGACAATTGCAGGAATTTTCTGACCATCTGGCGTAGTGATTTCAACTGTCGCTCCCGGTTCAGTTTTACCCGTAACGGTTGCTGTGCCATCAGTGTTGGCATCTACTTCTAGAGCTTCAACTTTTGGTGCAACTGTATCATCTAAATCTACCGTTGCTGAACCTGCATTCCCTGCTGGATCTTTTGCCGTTGCCGTATAAGTTCCTTCTGCCGCTGGTGCTGGAACAATCGCACTAAACTGACCATCAGCATCTACGATCGCAGGAATTTTCTGACCATCTGGCGTAGTGATTTCAACTGTCGCTCCCGGTTCAGTTTTACCTGTAACCGTTGCTGTGCCATCTGTGTTCGCATCTACTTCTAGCGCTTCAACTTTTGGTGCAACTGTATCATCTAAATCTGCAGTTGCTGAACCTGTATTCCCTGCTGGATCTTTTGCTGTTGCCGTATAAGTTCCTTCTGCCGCTGGTGCTGGAATAGTCGCACTAAATTGACCATCAGCATCGACAATCGCAGGAATTTTTTGACCATCTGGCGTAGTGATTTCAACTGTTGCTCCCGGTTCAGTTTTACCTCTAACCGTTGCTGTGCCATCTGTGTTGGCATCTACAGAAATACTAATTTGAGCTGTACTGTCTAATGTCGTCGTTGTAGAGGCCGTTTTACTTACATTTCCTGCTGTATCTTTTGCTACAGCTTCAACAGTATAAGCACCATCTTTTAAGTTTGAAGTACTTTGATATGACCAATGTCCTGAGCTATCAACAAGTGCTTTACCTATTTCTACCACAGCACCAGCAGCATCTTTAATGCTCACTGTAACTGTTGCACCTTTTTCTGTTTTACCGCCAAAGCTTGCACTAGGGTCATTAATAACACCGACTTCTTCAATATCAATCAATGGTGGTGTGATATCTACAATAAATTGTTTTGTCGAAGGTGCACTTACATTTCCAGCAACATCTACTGAAATTGCTTCGAGTGTTAGCAACCCTTCAGGCAAGGTAATAGAAGGTGTAAATGTCCATTTCCCAGTTGTCATATCTAGTTGCGCCTTACCTGAATCAATCAGTTTATTTTCAGCGTCATAAAGATTGATATTGACTTCAACACTCTTTGTCGATGTCCCAGAGAAAGTTTGCTTATTGTTATTGGTTTGTGGAATGGTCGGTGCAGATAATACAGTCGCACGCATTGCAAATGCAGCAACGGGTGCTAAAGCTGATGCTGCAAAAAAATCAAAATCATCAATTCCTACCGTCGGTGGAATGGTATTAATTTCAAATTCATCTGTAGCTGAGGCTTCATTTCCTGCTGAATCTTTTGCAACTGCCTCCACAGTGAAATGACCATCAAATAAATCTGTTGATGGCGTAAATGTCCATGTTCCATTAGAAAATACGCTAGCATTTCCTTCAATTTGGACTTCGCCTAGCTCATTTTTGATGTAAACATAAACTGACGAGCCAATCTCAACATCACCACTGATGGTTGGGGTCAAATCATTAGTAACGTCAAGATCATGAATACTTAGCGCTGGAGGTGTGCTGTCGATGCTTGCAACATTGTGTGTTGCTGTTGCGGCTTGACCTGCATTGTCTGCTGCATCGCGATAACTGCCAGCTGCAATATCAAGTGTCACACTTGCAACGCTACCATCTGTACCGTTTGCAACCACTTGACCGATCCAGCTGCCATCTGCTTGTTGTGTTAAGCCGCTGATCTTACCACCTGTCACTTGGACATCGTCTGCATCAAAGCCTTGCACTTTTTCGTTAAAGCTAATCTTCACTGCACCAGTGTCGGCAATGCTGATTGTTGCGGTTGGTGCTGTGCTGTCAATGCTTGCGACGTTGTGTGTTGCTGTTGCGGCTTGACCTGCGTTGTCTGCTGCATCGCGATAACTGCCCGCTGCAATATCAAGTGTCACACTTGCCACGCTACCATCTGTACCGTTTGCAACCACTTGACCGATCCAGCTGCCATCCGCTTGTTGTGTTAAGCCAATGATCTTACCGCCTGTCACTTGAACATCATCTGCATCAAAGCCTTGCACTTTTTCACTGAAGCTAATCTTCACTGTACCGTTGTCCGCAATGGTGATTGTTGCAGTTGGGGCTGTACTGTCGACGCTTGCAACGTTATGTGTTGCTGTTGCGGCTTGACCTGCATTACCTGCCGCATCGCGATAACTACCCGCTGCAATATCAAGTGTCACGCTTGCAACGCTACCATCTGTACCGTTTGCAACCACTTGACCGATCCAGCTGCCATCCGCTTGTTGTGTTAAGCCGCTGATCTTACCGCCTGTTACTTGGACATCGTCTGCATCAAAACCTTGCACTTTTTCGCTAAAGCTAATCTTCACTGCACCGTTGTCAGCAATGGTTATCGCTGCGGTCGGTGCAACAGTATCCACACTTACTTGCGACTGAACAGCATCACTGACATTACCTGCTTTATCTTTAGCATTTGCAGAAAATTGATAATCGCCGTCAGCTAAATTAGCTTTGACGTTATATGTCCAGTTACCTTTTGCATCTACAGTGGCAGCACCTGTTTCAATGACATCACCATTCAGTTTTTTTACTGTCACTGTAACGGCTGAGCCAATTTCCGTCTTACCTTTAACATCTGGAGTAACATCATTGGTTAAAACCGTATCTTGAATTTCAATCACTGGATCAGTGGTGTCAATTACAAATGCTTTTGAAGCAGGCGCACTAACATTTCCAGCTGCATCTTTAGAAATTGCTTCAAGAATGTAATAACCTTCCACCAACTCTACGGTAGGTGTATAAGTCCATTTTCCTGTTGCAGCATCTAATTTTGCTAAACCAGATTCAATAATTTTACTATTTGCATCACGAATATAGACATTGACTTCTATACTCTTGGTCGATGTACCAGAGAATGAAGGTTTCGTTTGATTGGTCTGTGGCACATTTGCCGGAACACTTAAAGTGCTAAGACGAGATAGGCCAGCGACAAAATTTGCAGTACCGAACAGGTCATCAATTTCTACCGAAGGTAATTTGGTATTTACAGTTTCTGAAACAGAAGTTGAATTACCCGCAGCATCCTGAGCCACAACGGTAACTTTATAGTCACCCTGACTCAAATTATCTTGAGGTTTAAATGTCCAAATACCATTTTCAACCTGAGTTATACCAGGGATGTCATTACCATATGAATCTTTAACAGTGACTTGAAGACTCGCGTCTTCATTTATTGTCCCAGTAAAATTTTGCTGATCATTATCATCCATTTTTACTGTTTCATCGATCGTCACAATAGGTGCTGTTGCATCAATTGTGAACTCTGGATCAATAACATCCGCAGTATTTCCAGCCGCATCTGTTGCTGTGGCTTTAACTGAATATTGACCATCGACCAAAGCTTTTGACGAAGTATAGGTCCAATCAGTACCAATAACTTTAGCCTGACCTTGATCAACAGTAACGCCATTTTTATCTTTAATAACTACATTTACAGTAGCACCAGCCTCTGTTGTACCCTTAAATTCAGGCATTGAATCATTTGTTAAATCAAGATCATCAATTTTTATTTCTGGTTTAATCGTGTCTTTACCACCAACAACTTGAGTTGGGTCAGATGTATTACCTGCTGCATCAGTTGCCGTTACTTTGGCTATTTCACCATCTGTCACTGCTGGTGAAACTTTGATTTCAAACTGACCAGAAGCATCGGCTGTGCCTGAACCAATCAATTTTCCAGCTGGATCACGCACTTCAACTTTAGCACCGGCTTCAGTTTTACCTGTTACGACAGTACCTTCATCATTCAATGTTGCTTCTGGTGCTGCTGGCTTAGTTGTATCTTTTGCTGTTGCTTCTGCTGGCTCAGATTCATTACCTGCTTTGTCTGTCAACGTTACTTCTACAGTTTCACCATTGGTTAATGGTTCTTTTAGTTCAACATCAAAATTGCCTGATGAATCAACGGTACCTGTACCAATGACATCACCATTTTTATCTTTGACTTCGACAGTCGTACCTGCTTCACCTTTACCTGTAACGTGTGAACCATCATCTGTCATCGTAACGTCAGTTGGTGCATCTGGTTTAGTGGTGTCTTTTGCTGTTGCTTCTGCAGGCTCAGATTCATTACCTGCTTTGTCTGTTAATGTTACGTCTACAGTTTCGCCATTGGTTAATGGTTCTTTTAGTTCAACATCAAAATTGCCAGATGAATCAACGGTACCTGTACCAATCACTTCACCATTTTTATCTTTAACTTCGACAGTCGTACCTGCTTCACCTTTACCTGTTACGTGTGAACCATCATCTGTTATCGCAACGTCAGTTGGTGCATCTGGTTTTAAGGTGTCTTTACCACCAACAACTTGAGTTGGATCAGATGTATTAGCTGCTGCATCAGTTGCCGTTACATTGGCTGTTTCACCATCTATCACTGCTGGTGAAACATCAATTTCAAATTTACCTGAAGCGTCGGCTGTGCCTGAACCAATCAATTTTCCAGCTGGATCACGCACTTCAACTTTAGCGCCTGCTTCAGTTTTACCTGTTACGACAATACCTTCATCATTCAATGTTGCTTCTGGTGCTGCTGGCTTCATTGTATCTTTTGCTGTTGCTTCCACAGGCGCAGATTCATTACCTGCTTTATCTGTCAACGTTACGTCAACAGTTTCGCCATTGGTTAATGGCTCTTTTAGTTCAACGTTAAAATTGCCTGATGAATCAACGGTACCTGTACCAATCACTTCACCATTTTTATCTTTAACTTCGACAGTCGTACCAGCTTCACCTTTACCCGTAACATGTGAACCATCATCTGTTATCGCAACGTCAGTTGGTGCATCTGGTTTGGTTGTGTCTTTTGCAGTTACTTCGGTTGGTTCTGATTTATTACCCTCTTTATCTGTCAGGGTAACCTCAACTGTTTCGCCATTGGTTAATGGTTCTTTTAGTTCAACATCAAAATTGCCTGATGAATCAACGGTACCTGTACCAATGACTTCACCATCTTTATCTTTGACTTCGACAGTCGTATCCGCTTCGCCTTTACCTGTAACGTGTGAGCCGTCATCTGTTATCGCAACGTTCGTTGGCGGATTTGGTTTTGTCGTATCTTTATCATGGCTTGAAGAATCTGAGCCACCACCAATTGCGGCACCCAATAAGCCTGCACCACCAGCACCCGCAATCCACGGTAAAATCACGCCCGTTAAAGAATCATTGTATAGTAACGGCTCAATTTCATCTAAAGGTTGATACTGAATCACATCAGCAATATCACCATTTGCCGTTGTAAATTTCGCCCAATATAAAGTGCCATCATCATCTTCAAAAACTAAACTATTGTCTGGCATCGCAGCATTAAAATAGTTTTCAACTGTAATGATTTCCCCATTTTTTAAAGTAATAATTGCATCGTTACCATTTTTGGTAATTGAAGCAACATCTTCCTTTGCAATTTTTACAACAATCACAGAATTTTCTGTTAAGCCAACATGATTTGATTCAATTTGATCCAAAACCTTATGGCTTTCTTTTGAAATTACAGAAATTTGCGGCATAGGTAGAACCTCTTTTATTTGAATTGCGCCGTTTTTGTGTTTTCTTATTTTTTTAGTGAATTGCTTTGTTTAATAATTCGTTTAAATACAATTCATTAAAAACTTAATTTTTAATTGTGTGCTTTATATCACAGTTTGTATTTTTTTTGCACAATTGCTGGAATATTGTATTATTTTTGATTATTCAAAATTTTTTGTTTCTTAATTTTAAGCAATAAATAACAAATACTTATTTGTGTGATGAAAATCACAAAAAAATTGTAATTCTGAAAAATATAAAATCTTAAGATTTCCTGACTTTTTGGAAAAAAAAAGAAATACCGAAGTATTTCTTTTCATTCAAAAATAAAAATTGAAAAATTTATGATTAGAAGTTTTCTGGATTTTCTAAACGACGCACTTCTTGTACTTTTTCAGGATTATGCACAGCTGCAACTCCGTCATCCGCTTTGGTATCTATCAACGCTTCAGGGTTATATACCGTAATCGTCTCATTACCATGTACATCTTCACCCACAATATATTGAAAACCTTTTTTGTTCATTTTATAGCACAAACGTTGATACCAACCTTTAAAGCCCTTGGTTTCCACATTCGGGTTGTAATAAAAGGCATTCATTACTGCAGGCAAACCTAATCCACAGACTAGGCCTGACATCAATACCGCAATAAAGGTATATCCAATTAAGATACTACTGTATTCACTCAGCTCTGGAATGTTAGCAACCGCCAAAATCAATGCCAGCGAAATACCACCACGCACACCACCCCACGATAAGATCGCCAAACTTCCGTTATAGCTTTTGTTACGAAAACTAGGGAAGAAAGCAAAAGAAAGATAATTTGCAGCAAATCGTGATGCATGCAGAATAATAAAGGCCACCATACCGCCTAAGATCAGGCTAATACTCAAATCTAGAATAAAGAGTTCCAGACCAATCAAAGTGAACAAGAACGAGTTAATGATTCCTTCGACAGTGTGCCAAAAATGGTTTACTTCTCGAATTTCACGATCTTGTAAAATTTCTTTCCATTTATTACCAACAATCAAACCACCAATAACGCAAGCAATTGGTGCAGAAGCATGCGCAAATAAAGCCACTAGATATGAACCACATGCCAGAAGTGCCGTGGTTAAAATGAGAGATTCCATTTCATGTTTACCACGAAGTAAACGTAAAACCCCAAGACCAAATGCCCAACCAATAATAACCGCAACTACAATTTCATATAGCAACGTTTCCAATGTACCAAGAAGCGTAAAGTGTTCGCCTTGTAACACGTTCAACAATGTCATAAAGACGGCAATACACATGGCATCATTGAACAACGACTCACCTTCAAGTTTAACGATCAAATGATGCGGTGCACGAACTGAACTTAACACCCCTTTAACCCCAATCGGGTCGGTCGCACCAAGTGCTGCACCCAATAAAAGCAATACAAGCAAGTCAACATGTTGCCCAATTAAAAATTGGTATCCATACAATGCTACACCGAAGAAGCCCGCGCAGAGCACTAAAGCAATACTGGCTAAAATACTGATTGGCTTCCAATGCAATCTTAAATCTGAAACTTTAAATTTGAGCGCAGATGAGGTCAAAATAAAACAAATAACACCATTAATTAAAAAATCATAAAAATCAATGTGCCGAACAGCTTCTTCAATATTATGTAAATTAATCGTAACAAATTGATTGCCGTTTAAAAGACTCGCCCCCCACTGCAATATAAAGACAAAAATAGCGGATACAATTGGAACACCAATGGCTTGAGGAAAACCTAATATTCGTTTATTAAAAATTGTAGTTGCAATCGAAAGTGCAAAAATGACGGTAAAAACCTGAAGAAAAAAATAATTTCCCATTGTGTTCCCAATTTTGGTGCTGTTTCGCCTACATATGAGACATGGATATTTCTAAAATAAATGCTATTTCAAAGCGCATTCAAAAACAAAATATTTTAACTAGTTTTTGCTAAATTACATGTATCGATTAAGTTTTTTCGCACATTCGATCAAGATGAATTAACATAGTGTCCAGTGCATAGATGGTATGCATTTTTCATTTTCCATATTTAATCTCCTATGCATCAGACTATTAAAACTATTTTTCGCCTCTGCTTTGCCACTGTCATTTTTTTAGTGACAGCTGCGCTGGTTCTTACCTGCTTCAGTAAAACGCAGGAAATTATTTTGGCTGACCAATATTTCAGTCAAGCTAAAACCATTTCACTCGACTCAACCACACATGAGCAATTGGTTTTAGTTTCAAATAATCAATCACCTGAAAATGCTATTTTTATTTTGATCGCCAATAATGGTTATCTCGCTAAAATTCAGTGTGAACATTATCTGAATGATATTTGCTTAGATGATTTCAACAAATCGCATACCCGACAAATTCAGCATATTGATCTTTTAAAAATTGGGCAATTCCAATATATCAAGCAAATCAGCTTTACTGACAGTCGCACACATCAAAAACAAGTTTTAAAATATAGTGATTCGCAACTGAAAATATTTTATCAAAATGATGTATCTGGGTTGAAATACATTGTATTTGGTATTGCATTATTTGCACTTGCCGCAATTTATACCAGCGTCCGTATCCTTCGAAACTTTAAATCATTTTTAAGCAAGTAAGTTAATAAATAATAACAACATACATATAAAAGAGGATGCATGCATCCTCTTTTATATTGGTCTAAATTGCTTGATTAAAGGTATCACAACTGTTGATATTTCCAGATTTTAGACCGACTTCAAACCACTTCATGCGCTGTGCACTACTACCATGAGTAAAGCTGTCTGGTACAACTTGTCCAGTCGCGCTTTTTTGTAAATAGTCATCACCAATTTTATGTGCCGCATCCATCGCTTCTTCAATATCACCCTGCTCAAGAAATTGAGTCCGCTCTTGATTTTTAGCTGCCCAAATTCCAGCAAAACAGTCTGCTTGTAGTTCTACGCGAACTGAAATTTGATTGGCTTGCGCTTTAGAACTTTGAGCCTGAGCTTTTTGCGCCTGAGATGAGATACCTAACAAATTTTGTACATGGTGACCAACCTCATGTGCAACCACATAAGCTTGAGCAAAGTCACCGGCTTGATCTTGACGCTGTAATTCCGTTTGGTTTTGTTCACCGCCAATACCCATCTGAGTACGCATATCTTTAAAGAATGCTGTATCGATATAAACCTTTTGATCTGCTGGACAATAAAACGGCCCCATCGCAGATTGCGCAGTACCACAGCCTGAATTCTCTGCACCACTAAACATGACCAATTTAGGCGGTTGATACTGCGCATTCAGTTGTTCTTTAAATACTTGCGTCCAAGTATCTTCAGTATCAGCTAGCACCGTACCCACAAAATCAATCGCCTCTTGTTGCTCTGGTGTAGGATTGTCGATGCCCTTCACTTCAGCCGACGTTTGCTGTGTCACTTGCTTCGTCGCTTGATATGCTTGTTGTGGATCAACGCCAAAGAACTTCCAAGCAACAAAGGCAACGACTAGCCCTAAAATACTAATTCCGCCCGCTTTGGCACCACCGCCACCGCGACGGTCTTCAACATTTGTACTTACTCTTCGACCTTTCCAGCGCATAGTGATCTTCCTTTTATAAATGTTGTGATATCAATGCGTTTGAGGATTAATCCTGTTTCGCTTTCATCTTTTGAATTAATGAAATCACGCACAGTACAATGAGTCCCGCAATAAACCCTGTCACGAGATTAATTAAAGTCGGCGTCAATGCTCCCACAATACTGCCTACGCTTGGAATGTGTTCAGCATAATCCACAGAGCCTTCAATAAAATGATGTAGCAAAGGGACACCATGAGTGATGATGCCGCCACCCACTAAAAACATTGCGATTGTTCCAACAATTGTCAGCGTTTTCATCAATTTTGGAGCAAACGCCAATAAACCACGACCAATCGTTTGTTTAAATGAAGATGCTTGTTGTGTGAGATAAAGTCCTAAATCATCAATTTTGACAATCATTGCGACAAAACCATAAACACCAACCGTCATAACGACAGCAATGATGGATAAAACGATAACTTTATTGGTAAATGTAGCTGCTGCGACAGTCCCTAAAGAAATCACCACAATTTCTGCAGATAAAATAAAATCGGTACGGATTGCACCTTTGACTTTTTCTTTCTCAAAAGTCGCCAAATCTGTTTCGATATGGGTCATTTCTTCACGAGCAACTTCTTCTGTTTTGGCTTTTTTATGATGCAAACTATGCAGGACTTTTTCTACGCCCTCATAGCATAAGAACAAACCGCCAATCATTAAAAGCGGCGTAATGAGCCAAGGTGCAACGACGCTAATCAAGAGTGCCGCAGGGACTAATATCAATTTATTAATAAACGAACCTTTCGCAACGGCCCAAACTACTGGCAATTCACGATCAGAACGCACACCGCTAACTTGCTGTGCATTTAATGCTAAATCATCTCCAAGCACGCCTGCTGTTTTTTTAGCAGCCACCTTACTCATCACTGCGACGTCATCAAGTACAGTTGCTATATCATCAAGTAAGATTAATAAGCTACTCGCCATTATTGTTATCCTTTGGGCATTTTTTAATATTCTAATTCGATTTAGCTAAAAATTTGTATTTAGTTTTTGATATAAAGAAAAAAATTAATCAATTTTCAGTCAATTGTGCCGAGTCAGTAACAATCAAAAATAGAATGCCGTACAATGGGGCATTCTTTGAAATGCAGCCGTAGTATTTGACTACCACTTTGGAACAGATAATGAGTACTCAAGATAATCGTCCAGTGATTTTGACTGGCGACCGTCCAACTGGACAATTACATTTAGGACATTTTGTAGGTTCTTTACGTTCACGTGTAGGTTTACAAGACTCTCATCATCAGCACCTTCTTTTGGCTGATGCGCAAGCACTGACAGATAATGCGGATAATTTCGAAAAAGTACGTCGCAATATTATAGAAGTCGCAACAGACTATTTAGCGGTCGGTATTGATCCAACAAAAACAACTATTTGCGTTCAATCATGCTTACCTGCATTAAATGAACTCACCATGTTGTATCTCAACTTTGTGACCGTTTCTCGTTTAGAGCGCAACCCGACGATCAAGTCTGAAATCCAAATGCGTGGTTTTGAGCGTGATATTCCAGCAGGTTTCTTATGCTATCCAGTGGCTCAAGCTGCAGACATTACAGCGTTCAAAGCATCTGTTGTTCCAGTCGGCGAAGACCAAATTCCAATGATTGAACAAACCAACGAGATTGTTCGTCGTTTGAATCGTCAAATTGGTCGCGAAGTTTTACCTGAATGTAAGGCATTACTTTCAAATGTCGGACGTTTACCTGGTTTTGATGGTAAAGCAAAAATGTCTAAATCTTTAGGCAATACCATCGTGCTTGACGCTTCTGATAAAGATATCAAAAAAGCAGTCAATGCGATGTATACCGATCCAAACCATCTTCGCATTGAAGACCCAGGTCAAGTGGAAGGAAACGTTGTATTTACCTATCTTGATGCTTTTGATCCAGACAAAGAAGCTGTAGCTGAATTAAAAGAACACTATACCCGTGGTGGTTTAGGTGACGGTACGGTGAAGAAACGCCTTGAAGGTGTATTAAAAGAATTGATCTCACCGATTCGTGAACGCCGTTTGGAACTACAAAAAGATCCTGATTACATCATGGATATTTTGAAAGCTGGCACAGACAAATGTCGTGATATTACCCAGCAAACACTGGACGAAGTGAAATCTGGCTTAGGTGTATTTCACTTTTAAGTCATTTTCAATTTGAATTAAAAGCCTTTCATTTGAAAGGCTTTTTTTTATTTATAAGTACCTTAAAAATACCATTAGTTAAAATTCACAGAATCTCCTCATTTTTAACGTGAATTTACATCACTTAACGTGAACACCAATGAAATGACTGACCATTCACTCTAAGATATATTTATGTTTTAGGAATGCCTAAATTCATAACATTTCTCCTTTACCGAACCTGTGAAGACAGATTCGTTGTTATACGCAATGAACACCCCAATCATTGCGTATTTTTTTGTCTTAAATTTAGAGATATAAAAAAAGCCCGCATATAGCGGACTTTTTTAACAAATTAGACACTTAGTTTTTATGACGCATATGCGGGAACAAGATCACTTCACGAATACTTGCAGCATTGGCAAACAACATCACTAAACGGTCGATACCAATACCTTCACCTGCTGTTGGAGGTAAGCCATATTCAAGTGCTTCAATGAAGTCAGCATCATAGTGCATCGCTTCATCATCACCTGCATCTTTTTCAGCAACTTGGGCTTGGAAGCGTTCTGCTTGGTCAATCGGGTCATTTAATTCTGAGAAGCCATTTGCCAATTCACGACCACCAATGAAAAATTCAAAACGGTCTGTGATATGTGGGTTTTCATCATTACGACGAGCCAATGGAGAAGTTTCCGCTGGGTATTCAGTAATAAATGTTGGTTGGCGAAGTTCAGTTTCAACGGTTTCTTCAAACACGATGGTTTGTAGTTTACCCAAACCAAAACCTGGTTTTACTTGCTCTTTCAGTTCATTTTTAACGAAGTTTGCGAGAAACTCACGATCAGACACATTTTCTGGTGTGAATGTTGGGTTGTGTTCAAGAATTGCATCAAACATTGAAATTTTCTTGAATGGACCTTTGAAGCTATACACTTCTTCGCCATAAGGAACATCAGTTGAACCTAAAATGTCGATTGCCAATTTTTCAAGCATATTTTCAGTCAAAGCCATCAAGTCTTTGTAATCTGCATAAGCTTGGTAGAATTCAATCATGGTGAATTCTGGGTTATGACGTGTCGAAACACCTTCGTTCCGGAAGTTACGGTTAATTTCGAATACACGTTCAAAACCACCAACCACCAAACGTTTCAAGTAAAGTTCAGGTGCAATACGCAAGAATAAAGGCATATCCAAAGCGTTATGATGCGTTTCAAATGGACGTGCAGACGCACCACCTGGAATCACATGCATCATTGGCGTTTCAACTTCCATAAAACGTTCATTGCTCAAGTACGAACGAATGCCTGACACAACTTTTGCACGAATCTCAAAAGTTTTACGTGTTTCTTCGTTCATAATGAGGTCTAAATAACGCTTACGGTACTTAACTTCAGTATCAGTTAAACCATGAAACTTATCTGGAAGTGGGCGAAGTGACTTGGTTAAAAGTTCAAAGTGTTCAATGTGAACATATAAATCACCTTTACCAGAACGACCGATATAACCTTCGATTGCAATGATATCACCAAGGTCTAAACCTTTAATTGTTGCAAGAACATCAGCAGCTAATTCTTTACGTGGCACATAAAGTTGGATACGACCTGTCATATCTTGGATCACGATGAATGAACCACGGTTCAACATCACACGACCAGCAACTTTTACATGAACCTGTTCACCTGCTTCAATTTCTTCTTTTGATTTTTCAGCAAATTGGTCTTGAAGGTCCTGTGCATAGTGTTCACGCTTAAATGTGTTAGGCCACGGGCTAACACCTGTTTCCTTGGCGTGCTCTTTGATGTGCTCTAACTTGGCATGACGCTGTGCAATTAAATCGTTTTCGGAAATGGCTTGTTCAGAAGTCGATTGAGCGTTATGTTGCGTCATCTCTGTCTCAAATAGTTAAAAAACGGAAGTTGCATAGCATAGCAGATTTCCATTCGATTGAGCAGTAAGCAATGACAGCTATTTTGAATAAAGTTAAATTTATCAACTATGATGCGACTTTGTTCACAGCCTAAACATAATATAACCCGACGCATTTCAAATTTTTGAAAACCACCCAAATAAATTTTGTAAATCACATCGTCACATATACAGCTCATATAACAACACTTTTCACACGTTTTTTATTATATTTTCAATTTGTTAAGTTTAAAAATGTAACTCAACAATTTAATACTAAAGTCTTTTATTTGCCTCCTAATTAGACCAAAAGCTAAATTTTCTTTTTGCTCAACTTCAATACAATGTTTAAAACAAATTTGTTGAAAAATAAATTATTCAGCAAGCCCACAATATGCCAAAAACAGTGTGTAGAAAAACAATGACTTCATGCTTATCGAAAATTCTGTTTTTACATGGACTTGATTCTTCACGCGAATCGACAAAATTCCATGCAATTGATGCGAAACAAAAATTTTGCATTGAAGTGGACTATCGCAACTTAAATTTTCAAACAGTTGCAGATTTTTATCATGATAGTATCGAAACGATAAAACCCGATATTATTGTCGGTCATAGCTTAGGTGGCTATTGGGCACTAAAAATGTCACTGTACCATCGCATACCTTGCGTCATTGCCAATCCAAGCTTGCATCCAGATTTTCGTGATGATTACCCAGCCATCTGTGATGCAGATTTAGATCATGATATTCCACAAGTGGCGTATATAGAACGAGGAGATGAAATCCTCAATATGCATGAAACAGAACAACAATTAGAAGATTTTATGCAAATCCAAGCCATTGATGGTGGTCACCACCGTTTACAATGTCCTGAAAACATTAATGAACTCATCCACCAACTTGAATCAAACTATTTAAAAATAAAAAGTTAAATCACTGCTTTTCGATCAAATATGCATGATTAAACATCTGCAATAAAAAAGCCCTGCAAATCACAGGGCTTTTTTGAAACTTTTCAACAAAATACTCTTAATACATTAAGCCGCATTTGCTTCAGGACGTGTTTTGTCATCCAGTACAGACCAAACCTTCAAGCCTAAATCTTTATGCATGTCTGGAAGGTCAAGGAAAATACTTGCACCCAAAACCTCATGTTGACATTTTTCAGCCAACTGTTTCACCGCACGTAAAGTACCGCCTGTCGCTAAAACATCATCCACAATAATCACTTTTTGTGATTGGATTTCAGCAGACATTTCTAAACGATCTAAACCATATTCAAGGCTATAACCCACACCAACAACTGGTGGTGGTAATTTACCAGCTTTGCGAACCAATACCAGACCTTTACCTGTGCGTTGAGCAAGTAAACTTGCCAATACAAAACCACGTGCTTCAACTGCAATAAAGCTGTCTACATCTGCCAACTGTTCTGTTGGAATACTCGCAATCAATGCATCCGTTAATTGTTCAATGTTGTTCATGAATAACGGTGTTAAGTCAAAGAAACAAATTCCTGGTTTTGGAAAATCTTGGACCGTACGAATGTTAGACCACAATGCAGAAGCAGTAGAAGTACTCATAATAGGAGAAAAACAAATAAGGAAGGAATGTGTGAATTTTAACGCGATTCAGTTCAAATGAACAGACACGACCACTGTTTTTTGCGTAATTAAAATACAACGATATTTTATAAGTTATTGATTTTTATATTTGTATTTTTTAAATAAATATCAATTATATATTTACCTAATTATAAAATACTCTATATATCACATTTACACAGCAAGACTTTAGTCTATATGAATCAAATACTTTTTAAATTTAGCCCACATTTATCCACTTAAGAGTCAATTTTTTTGCAGACCTTAATCTAGCTATTTTTGTCTGACAATTGGGGTTAAATTTCGGCGTTTGATGATATTTATTGTCCTCGACTGCCATTCTGCTTTTAATTTCACTGATTAAACTCCTAGCCACTTTACTTTATTGTCAGAACTGCGTAAAAATTTAGGCCAAGAGTTAACTGCATACGGCAATGTAATACCTGTGCAGTAATGAAGTTTTTACTGACTAGATTTTGTCAGTTTTTGGAGAATGGAATGAAAAAGTATCAATGCATCGTTTGTGGATGGATTTATGACGAAGCAGAAGGTTGGCCACAAGACGGTATCGTCGCAGGTACAAAATGGGAAGATATTCCTGATGATTGGACTTGCCCTGATTGCGGCGTGTCAAAAGTAGATTTTGAAATGGTTGAAATTTAATAAATAAAATCAAAGACCATCTATGTTATGGTCTTTTTTTTGCCTGTAAAAATATAAATTGAGTTTGGAGTTGAGTATGCACCCGATTGTCATCATTGGTTCTGGTATGGCGGGATATGCCGTTGCGCGTGAATTTCGTAAGTTAAATCCTGAACAAGAACTTATTATGATTTGTGCAGATGAAGCGATTAACTACGCTAAACCGACTTTATCGAATGCTTTGGTCGGAAATAAAGCACCAGAGCAGATTCCCTTAGGTGATGCAGCGAAAATGTCAGCTCAACTCAACATGCAAATTATCAACAACAGTTGGGTTAAAAGTATAGATGCAGCCAAGCAAGAATTGACTGTTGAAACTGAAAGTGAAAGCCGTACACAAGCCTATTCAAAATTGGTTTTAGCGGTGGGTGCAAATCCTATTCGTTTAGCCATTTCTGGTGATGGTAGCGATGATATTCATGTCGTAAATAATCTAGAACATTACAAAGCTTTCCGTAAACAACTTGCTGAACGTGATGACAAACGTGTGGTGATTTTAGGTGCTGGTTTGATTGGCTGTGAATTTGCCAACGATTTACAAAACACAGGTGCCAAAGTGTCGGTAGTGGATTTAGCACCACAACCATTAGGTCGCTTATTGCCTAATCATGTGGCAGCACATTTCCAAACAAAACTAGAAGAAACAGGAATCCAGTTCGTACTTGGCACCACGGTTGAAAAAGTGTCTCGCATTGAAAATGGTGACTATCATGTCAGCTTAGCCAATGGTCAAAGTTTAGTCGCAGATGTTGTGCTTTCAGCAATTGGTCTACAACCTGAAATTAGCTTGGCGAAAAATGCCGGCGTTCATACCAGTCGTGGTGTATTGACCAATACAGGTTTGGAAACCAACCTTGCCAATATCTATGCTGTAGGTGACTGTGCTGAAGTCAACGGCATGCTTTTGCCTTATGTCATGCCGATTATGCAGCAAGCACGTGCATTAGCAAAAACCTTAAATGGTGAAAAAACGGCTGTACACTACCCTGCTATGCCTGTTGCAGTAAAAACACCTGCTGCACCATTGACGGTATTACCTGCACCTGTAGGCGTGGACATTGAATGGGAAACTGAAATGCTTGAAGATGGCATGATCGCCCGTGCAATCGATTCAGAAGCCGTACTTCGTGGTTTTGTATTACTGGGTGCGACTGCTGGAAAGCAACGTTTAACTCTGACTAAGCAGGTTCCAGACTTGATTCCTGCTGCGGTTTAAGGTTTAAATACAAGGACGTCCTTATAATAATTGACGTCCTTTTTTTAAGGAAAATAATAATGAATAGTGCCCTTCAATTCAGTATCTCGCCCTACACCTCTTTCATGCATGAAACTCGCGTGGACTTGGGTAATGGTATTGAATTGCATGTCGAAGTGGGCGGCGACCCTGAACATCCCACTGTTATATTGATTATGGGACTAGGGGCACAAATGTTGTATTGGCCTGATTTTTTCTGTAAATCCCTGATTGATCAAGGCTATCGTGTCATTCGCTTTGATAACCGAGATATTGGTCTTTCAAGTAAAATACGCAATGCAGGTCCACGTTTAAATACTTTTAAATTGATGGGTCGCATGGCCTTAGGACTAGAAAATCAAGGTGCACCTTATGACCTCTACGATATGGCAGATGATGTTTCCTTGCTCATTGACCGCATGGGGCTTGATAAAGTTCATATTTTAGGGGCTTCGATGGGAGGCATGATTGCTCAAATCGTCGCAGCACGCTACCCAGAAAAAGTTCATAAACTCAGTTTACTCTTTACCAGCAACATTCAACGGTTGTTACCACCACCATTTCCAAAACAATTATTTAGTCTAATTGAAAAACCAGAATCAAACGATGAAGATGGCATTATTAACCATAGCCTCAAAGTCTTTAATATTATTGGCTCACCGGGCTATATAAATCAGCTTGAAGCAATTCAAACAGCTCGCAAGCTCTATAAACGAAGTTATTACCCTGCGGGTGTACTTCAACAGTTTTTAGCAATATTATGTACGGGTTCCCTGCTGCAACTGGATAAACAGATTCAGCACAATACCCTCGTGGTACATGGCGCATGCGATCGTTTGCTTCCGCCAAGCCATGGCAAGGCTGTTGCAAAGGCAATTTCAGGTGCTAAATTTGAATTAATTGATGGAATGGGGCATGATATCCCACCGCATTTTATTCCATATCTTAGCGGTTTATTTGCTGATCACTTTAAATCATAAATTAGGACACTATGGCTGCATTACCATCCTTAAGACAGCTGTCATATCTAGTAACACTGTCAGAAACGCTGCATTTCACTGAAGCTGCGCGTCGTTCTTTTGTCACCCAGTCAACTTTGTCTGGCGGGATCATGGAGCTTGAGCGTTTATTAGGTGGCGTTTTGGTAGAACGCGACCGTCAAAACGTGCGTTTAACTCCACTTGGCGAACAAGTTGTCGGCCGTGCCCGAGTTCTATTGGCAGATGCGCAAGACCTAATGCGTTTAAGTCGTGAAATGAGTGAGCCTTTAACCGGTGATTTGCATTTAGGTGTTATTCCGACCATTGCGCCTTTCCTTCTTGCACCTTTGCTTGATGAAGTGCATAAGCAGTTGCCTAAAATTCAACTCCATTTGCATGAAGCGCAAAGTGAAAAAATTGTTGAGAAATTAGAGCATGGCAATTTAGATATTGTTTTACTTGCTCTACCTTTCGATACTCGCAGTCTAAAAGTGGCTGAAGTGAACAAAGAAAAGTTATTCTTGGTTTACAACAAAGCTGACCAAAATGCAGCTCAAGCGAAGTCTTTAGATGACTTAGATTTATCTCGTTTGATGTTGCTTGAAGAAGGCCATTGCTTACGCGATCACGCTTTGAGTGCATGTCCAATTGGCGAACGTAAAAATGATCATCGTTTAAAAGCGAGCTCACTACCTACTCTAGTAGAAATGGTTTCAGCTAACTTAGGTTTTACCTTATTGCCTGAAATTGCAGTTCATACCAATATGATCAAAGCAAATTCAGATTTAGCAGTCAAAGAAATTGAGTCTAGCCCAACCCGAACACTCGCATTAGTAACACGTAAGAGCACACCACTCCAAAGCGAATTTGATGTATTGCTGCAAATCCTTCAAAAGATTACCAACAACCTACATTAAATAGGTGATACGTATAAAAAAGAGAGCCATGAGCTCTCTTTTTTAGTTTTTAAAAGCCGTTTTTTAAACCGAATTGTGATTCAAATTGCTAGGCTTCTTTATATCGCACAATTTTTTATTCTTAATTTATATTCCACAAAAGAAAAAAGGCTGACTCAAATGAGCAGCCTTATAGGAATACATATGATTCAATAACGATATTAATTCATACCCTAAATAATATCTTCACACTAGCCAGATAAGTTAGAAGACATCACTATAGTATGCAGAGAATGAAACGAATTAAATCCCTATTTTCAGGTATTTTTTTAATATTTTTTCAAGATAAAACATTGTATTAGCACTGATTAGGCTTCTTACATGAATCAAATATGAACCAGCATTCAGTTGATAATCGATGTTACCACTATGTTTAAAGGCGTTGAGTGTATACACACACAAGTGTAAAAAGATTTATATATAAATTCGCCATTCTAACGGAAGGAAGCGCCTCATCTTAAAGAAAAAGGAATTTGTGATCACGAATTTTGAACATTTTTGGCTTTAGAAAAGAAATATTCGAATAATTCAAAGTTTTTTAGGGTATTAATTATTTAATCACACTCTCACCATTTAACATTCTCTAAAATAATATTATAGATTTAATTAAAAGTGGTGATGCTCAATTTTGATGATGATTTTCAAACTGAATATTTGATTTATACCCTTTTATTCAAGGCATATAAATGTTCGCTAAATTAAGCAAATTCAAATTAATTTAAGTGTTTAATTATATTCTCAAACACAAAAGCAATGTAATAGTTGCATAAAATGCACATTTTTTTTAATCCATGTACGAAAGACCATAAAGAACTAAACATCATTAACGAAAAGTATTACTTTTAAATAATAAAAAATAGACTTAATTCACAATAACTTAATTATACTCTTGATAACAAATCCCAATTTCTAGGTATTTTTTTCTGATTTTTTTTATTGCACATTAGAACTACGCAATTAAAAAAATAAATAGGCAAGTTTATGACGGGCGATTTTTTATTACCAGTTCCTGTTCTGATTATTGACCATCAGTCAGTGACCTCCAAAAACTTGATGTACGATATTTTAGCAGACTTAGGCTATCCTCAAGATCTGATTAGTTTTGTCGATAATTTACAAGATGCGAAACAAAAAATTTTTGACATTTTGCCTAACCTGATTTTTTTAGTTACCACAACTCAATCAGACATTGCCTTTATTCATAAGATAAAAAAAATCTATCCATCCAGTAATCTGATTGTATTGGTACAGGAACAATCAACGGATTTAATCCTGCATGCCTTACAAATTGGCGCGACAGCTTATCTAGTGCTAGACCAATCCGCTGAAGATACCTACAAGCAGCTCAAAGTAATTTTACGTGGTGGTGCTGCGCTGCATGAAAGCTTTGCCAAGTTTCTATTAAATGCTTCGTTGAGTACTCAAGCTAATATAAGTAATCAATTTATGCTTAATGCAGCTGAATATCAAATTTTAGATATGGTGAGCCATCGTGCGACTCAAGAGCAAATGGTTAATGAATTAAAGCTTTCAACTTATCAAATAGATGGATTTGTGAAAAATATATACAGGAAACTTTATAGTTATTCTTAGATTATTAACTGCTAGCCACATCAAAAAAATAAATATAAAAAGGGAGCCTAAGCCCCCTATTCATTGATACATTATCACTTTCGATTACTTAAATGCCTCAAGTAATACATGCTGCGAATTATGTGCTTCCTCACCCTCTTTCAGATATGTGCGTATCCAACGACCATCACTTTGAAGTAACCAAGCCTGTTGGTTATCTTTTAAATAGTTCACTAGACCCAATTGATAAATACGTTTTTTCAAAGCAGGATCTTCTATTGGGAAACACGCCTCAACACGATTGAACAAGTTACGATCCATCCAGTCCGCACTCGAACAATAAATACGTGAATCACCATTATTACTGAAATAATAAACGCGAGTATGTTCCAAAAAGCGTCCTACAATTGAACGTACACGAATATTTTCCGACAGTCCTGGTAAGCCTGGACGTAAGCAACAAATTGAGCGAATAATTAAATCAATTTGCACACCAGCTTGTGAAGCTTCATATAATTTATTGATCAACTGTACTTCGGTTAAAGCATTCACCTTGACAATAATTTGCGCAGCTTTGCCCGCTTTGGCATTGGCAATTTCATTATCAATGTAATTAACCAACTGAGCGTGTAAGGTAAATGGCGCATGCAGCAATTTTTTCAATTTTGCCATTTTGCCCATGCCAGTTAACTCTTGGAAAATGCGGTGTACATCTTCACACAGCTCTTTATCCGTCGTTAATAAGCCATAGTCGGTGTAAATGCGCGCATTGCCCGCATGATAGTTGCCTGTCCCCAAATGCACATAGCGTACAAGTTTGTTATTTTCGCGGCGTACCACCAAAATCATTTTGGCATGAGTCTTATAGCCCACGATGCCATAAACCACGACTGCACCTGCTTCTTGCAAGACATTAGCCACTGCAATATTCGACTCTTCATCGAATCGAGCACGTAGCTCAATCACCGCGGTGACTTCCTTACCATTACGTGCAGCTTCTGCTAAAACTTGAACAATTTCAGAGTCAGCACCACTACGGTAGAGGGTTTGCTTAATGGCCAGAACTTGCGGATCACGTGCAGCTTCACGCAACAAGTTAATGACTGGTGCAAAGGATTCAAACGGATGATGCAGTAAAATATCCTGCTTTTGCATTGCACTAAAAATATTTTCAGTCTTTTTCAATACTTTAGGAATGACTGGTATATGTGCATCATAACGTAAATGTGGACGTTTAAAGTTTGAAAGTAAACGTGCTAAGTTGACTGGTCCATCGACCTTATAAAGCTGTTCTTCTTCAAGGTCGAATTCATCCAACAAATATTCATAAATATGCTGCGGACAATTTTCCGTTACTTCTAGACGTACTGCACGACCAAATCGACGTGAATTTAACTCACCCTTCAGCGCTTTGGCCAAATCTTCAACGTCTTCATTCAGTGCTAAATCGGCATTACGCGTTACACGGAATTGATAACATCCCGTTGCCGTCATGCCCGGGAACAAGTCCGATACATGCTCATGAATAATGGCAGATAACATCACATGGTGTTCTTTACCGCCTGTGAGTTCATCTGGCAAACGAACAACGCGTGGCAATGAACGCGGCGCAGGAACAACCGCTAAATCAATTTGACGACCAAACGCATCCTTCCCTTCCAATGTCACAATAAAGTTGAGTGACTTGTTGACTAACCGTGGAAATGGATGCGCTGGGTCTAGACTAATAGGTGTGAGTACAGGTGCAACTTGTTCTTGGAAATACTTTTTCACCCAAGCTGACTGTGCAGGTGTCAGTTCACCACGACGTAAGAAACAAATGTCTTCTTCACGCAGTTTCGGCAAAATTTCTTGATTTAAGATTCGATACTGGCGCTCTATTGCCGCATGCGCTGTCGCAGAAATTTCATCTAAAACTTGTTTCGGTGTCAGACCATCGGGACTACGGCTTTCATTGCCTAAGTCAAGTTGTTCCATCATGCCCGCAACACGAATTTCAAAAAATTCATCGAGATTACGTGAGAAAATCAACAAGAAATTCATTCGTTCTAATAACGGATGAATCGGGTCTACCGCCTGTTCCAGTACGCGTAAGTGGAAATCAAGAATTGAAAGCTCTCGATTGATATAACGATCATTATAAGTATATTCAGTTGGCGCTTGCGCGACTTCAGCTGCGGTATTCATCTCAAACCCATATTTTAAATGTGTGATGTACTGTGTTTAGTATGCTTCAAATTTATGACAATTTCATAAAAAAAGCCCATCGAAATGAGCTTTTTGTTTTAATTCATCAGCATTGCATCAAGTAGAATGCTCAAGCTAAATCAACCTAGTTCGGAATATGGCTATAACGCATATATTTTTGAATTAAACGCTTACGGTAATTCAATTTTCGATCATTACGGTTTTCATCATAATATTTTGGATTAGGTAAAATTGCGGCAATAAAGGCCGCTTGTTCACGCGATAAGCTACGCGAGCTTTTACCAAAATAATGCTGTGTTGCAGCTTCTACACCGTAAATATTGTCACCAAACTCAACAGAGTTTAAATACACTTCTAAAATACGCTCTTTTGACCACATGCGCTCCATCATCCACGTTGCAACCGCTTCTTGGCCTTTTCGAATGAACGAGCGTTTATTGTATAAAAATAGGTTTTTGGCTAACTGCTGCGAAATCGTTGAGCCACCTGCAACCACTTTACCTTTGTCTTTATTACGTTCTAACGCAAATTGCATGCCTTCCCAATCGAAACCTTTATGCTGTAAAAACTTGCCATCTTCGGCTGCCACGACTGCATGTTTTACATAGTCACTGATTTGATCATAGTCGCGCCACTGATGCTTAATCGGTTTAGAAGGTTCTGACCAATAATCAAGGCGCATCATCATGGTTGTATCGACAGGATGTGTTCGCCACCACACCAAACTCGCAAAGATCCAAAGCTGTACCAAAAGTACAATACTGACAAGAATTAACAATGTACGAACAATAAAGGCTTTCATGTCAGTGTGTTACTCCAGAAATTCTGTTTTTTCATGTTAAGCTTATTTTTTAATACTTTGACACAGTACAAGAATAGCATGTCTGAACTTAGCCCTCCTGCTGTATCTACAAGCAAATTGCAAATCCAACTTTGGTGGATCACCGCACTCCTCATTGCCACCAATGTCAGTCTATTTGGTTGGCAAGTGTTGAATGGTATGGATGTCTCTCAACCCGATATGCTAGATGCATTGCGATGGGGTGCAGATTATGCACCTTTAACCTTTTTAGAGGAACCCATCCGCTTATTTAGTAGCATGTTTTTTCATTTTGGCTTAATCCATCTCATGCTGAATATGTGGGCATTGTATATTTTTGGCAGTGTTGCTGAACAAATGTTAGGTCGTGTGTATTTTATTGGTCTATACGTTTTAGCAGGTTTGACAGGGAGTTTACTTAGTGGCTATCTCGATATTCAAGACAGCTATGCACTTTTGGCTGCGGGCACAGCAGATTCTAGTTTATTTCCAAAAATTGGTGCAGGTGCTTCGGGTGCAGTGATGGGTTTAGGCGCAGGACTTACCATCATTTCCCTGCTTCCTATGCTGCCACGTCAACGTTTTTATTTAGATAAAAAAACCTTGGTCATGGTCATGGGGATTAACTTGGTCATGGGCTTTATGATCAGTGGAATTAATAATGCAGCACATATTGGCGGCATGATCATGGGCGCAGCTTTATGCTTTATTTGGTATTTTGGTGAGAAGCTCCAAAAGCCATTATTGTTTAAAAGTATTGGTTTAATTCTCGGTGCAGGTGCTGCCTATTTATTTTATTTACATTGCCAACAACTTTTGCAGCCAATTGCCCCACTTTGGGAGCATTTTATTGTGTTAATGAAACAAGCTTTATCTGCAAAATAAATATGCAGCACAAAAACTAAAAAGAGCGCAAAACTGCGCTCTTTTTTCGATTTAACTATTCAATTCTCTTAGACTTTCCAGCGGTGGGATATCACACAGGTAGCTCAAACGATAACGTCCAATCAATGCACAAAGCAGCGTCATTAGTAACGGTAAGATTAACCAAATTTCCCAATGGGGTTGAACAGCCAGCTCCATTTTATAACTCGCAATCGCACTGATTACTTCAGCAAATAAACACGCCACAACGCCAGAAATCAAACCAATAAATCCAATTTCAGTGGTCAGCATCGACTTGAGTTTTCGCTTCGAGCTACCAAAAGAGCGTAACAGTGCCACTTCTTTTTTGCGTTCATCCATTAATAGGTTTAAGCAGGCGATTAAGACCAAAATACCTGAAATGCTCACCAACAGCGCCAAAAGACTCACGATCTGAATCAACACCGATACGATGCGTTTAATTTCATCCAAAATTAAGCTGACATCAATAAAGACCGTATTGGAAAATTGTTGAATGAGCTCTATCAATGCGCCTTTATCTGCTTCAGGCACATAGAAACTGCCTAAATAGCTGCCCGCATTTTCATCTATACTATGGGGTGAAAAAATAAAGAAAAAGTTGGGGCTAAAGCTCTCCCATTCCACACTACGCAAATTGATGACTTTAGCTTCTAGCACGCCTTCAGGTAGGCTAAAGGTCAAGCGATCACCAATTTGAATGCCAAGCTCTTGCGCAGTTTTGGCTTCAACTGAAACTTCATTGACCTGCTGAAAAGCTTTAGCGCCTTGTAATATTTGATTGTCTTTGGGGAAGGTCGCCGCCTGTGTCAGATTGAGTTCGCGTCTTAGACTGTTATTACTTTTGATCAGCGCTTCTGCAAAGGGCTGATCATTTTTAGCCACCAAACGTCCACGAATATTGGGATACATCGGTGTGCCCTGCCAACCATGTTGCTCTAGCTGTCGGTTGAAATCATTCAGTTCAAACGGTGGTAATCCATAAACAAATTGATTTGGCGTACCTTCAGGTAGCTGTTGCTGCCAGCGTTCTAGGAGATCCGTTCGTAATACCGCAAGAACAGTTACTAAACTTAAACCCAACGCCAAAGCAGTGATTTGAAATGCCGTTTGATACGGTGTTCGAACATATATCGAAATTTTAGCACCAAGGCCCTTAATAACTCTGAGCAGCAACCAAACCGCCAAATACAAAATCACGCAGAGCACAATAATCGCGCCCATGACCCACAGCGTCAGTTTCAGATTCTCTGTGAGTAACGCACAAAAAACAATGAGACTTAGAGTGCCAGCAAGCAACATGCCGAGCATAGAGCGAGCGGAACGTTCTTGCTGTCGTATTACACGTGCAGGTGGGGTTTTCAGGAGTTGCCATAAACTTGGAAAGACAAAACCTAAAAGGACAATGGCACTGGTCAAGATCGCCATTGGCAAAGTGCCAAGCAACATTGATATAGCAGAAAATTGCAATTGTAAGTTAGGAATGAGTTGCAACATTAACTGTAATAAGCCATATCCTAAACCTAAGCCGAGCACGCTACCGAGCAAGATTGATATCGACAATACAACTGCCAACAAGCCCATATAGGCCGTTAAAATTTGCTGTTTGGTTGCGCCAATACAGCGCATGAGGGCAATCGCATCCTGATTTTGCTGTACATAGCGTTGACTGGTGAGAGCGATGGCAATCCCGCACAGTAAAATGGTCAAAATATTTGCCAATTGCAAAAAGGTCTCTAAATTTGCAATCGGTTTCATTAAGCGAGTATTGCCTTCACTGGCATTTCTTAATTTTAATGTCGTTTGCGTACTACCTTCAGACGGCTCTGCATTTGGCTCATCGGCTATGCCAAATTTCTGTTTAAATCGCTTTTCAAAGTCTTTTGTTTTCTCAGGTGCTCCCGACATCAATAAGCGATATTCAATACGACTCCCGACTTGTATCGCATTGGTTCGTGCAACTTCTTGTTGTGCAATCATAATGGTGGGTGAAAAGCCACCAAAACCGAGTTCTTGATTTGAGTCATGGCTAATTTTTGCCGTGAATTTAAATGCCGCATCGGCAATATGCACCGTATCGCCAAGATGTACATGCAACAATTCCATCGCGCGCTGACTTAACCAAACTTCACCCTTTTGAATCGCTCTATTCAACTGTGGTTCAGTGCTCAATTCTCCTCTTAACGGAAATTCGGCATCGACAGCTTTGACATTGACCATAACAAACTGTTGGTCGGTATGTGCCATGCTACTAAACATCGTCACGTTGGACTGTTTGAGCTGCTGCGCCGTTGCTTGTTGTTTCCATTCATCGCTAATTGGGTCGTTATCGGTCAACACCAAATCTGCTGCCAGCATTTCAGCAGCTTGTAAGGCAACGGCATCTTGAATTTGCACATTGCTAAATTTTAATGCTGTGGTTGCACTGATCGCCAAAGTCAAAGCAATCATTAACAAATAAATGCCCGTCGTTTTAAAGCTTTGCTGTAATAAGGGTCGAAAGAGTGCCAGCAGATTCATGCTTTATGCTCCTACTCGATGCTCAATCAGCTGACCGTGTACCAACTCCAAATGACGCTGACATTGCTGCGCCAAATCGACATCATGGGTCACCAAGACCAAGGTAGTGCCCAATTCGCGATTTAACTGAAATAGTAATTGCTCAATTTCTTGCGCAGTTACGCTATCTAGGTTACCTGTCGGTTCATCTGCAAAAATAATATCGGGTTCAGTGACCAAGGCACGCGCAATGGCAACACGTTGCTGCTCACCACCTGATAAGACTTTCGGTGCTTGCTGTGCTTGCTGCTCTAAACCGACTTTTTTCAGCAAAAGTAAGGCTTTTTCTTCTGCCTCTTTAATTTTAAAGTTGGGATCTAAGCGCAAGGGCAACATGACATTTTCAAGTGCAGTTAAATGTGGCAACAGTTGAAAAGATTGGAATACAAAGCCGATATGTTCAAGGCGAACTTTGGCACGCTGTTCTTCTGTTAATTTTTGAATCGCTTGACCACAAACATGTAATTGCCCACTGCTGGCCTGATCTAAAGTTGCCAAAATACCAAGTAAAGTTGACTTACCAGACCCTGAACGCCCAGTAATAGCAACTTGCTCCCCTGCAAAAATTTCAAGGTTTAAGTTTTCAAAAATGCATAATTGTTTCTGCGGAAGTTGTATGTTTTGTGTCAATTGCTGTGCAGAAATAATCGCCTGTGGCATGATGTCAACATCTGTCGTAAGTTGGGTCATAACTTCCTTATATGCAAAATCGCATTCAAAAAATTCGTATATTGAGTTATTTATTGGGTACTGCTCTGTGCCTTAGCCCAATGCTACTCTCCGCTAAAACCATCATGATTGTCGGTGATAGCTTAAGTGCAGGTTATGGTATTTCACTACAACAAGGTTGGGTACATTTACTACAAAAACGTCTAGACCAACAGTATCCGAAACAGCATAAAGTGGTCAATGCAAGTGTGAGTGGCGAAACCACCAGTGGTGCGTTGGCTCGACTGCCAAAATTATTGCAAACCCACCGTCCAGACGTTGTGGTGATTGAGTTAGGCGGCAATGATGGTCTCCGTGGACAACCGCCCATTCAGATTCAAAAAAATTTGGCGCAACTGATACAAAAAAGTCAGCAGTCCAAAGCCAAAGTCATTTTATTTGGCATGAAAATTCCACCAAATTACGGCACTGCCTATAGCACTGCATTTGAAAAAAATTATGTGGTGGTCAGCCAGCAATACAAAATCAAACTACTGCCCTTTTTTATGCAAGGTGTCGCTGGTCAAAAAAGCTTGATGCAAAAAGATCTGATTCACCCGAATGCGAAAGCTCAAGGCATCTTATTAAATAATGCCTATCCTTATATTAAAGCGAGTCTTTAAATCAAATTTTGTGAGATAAAAAAGGCGCTCAAATTTGAGCGCCTTTTAAATACATCATTCATTTATTTGATTAGAAATCGTAGAAAGTTACTTCACCTGTCTCTAGTGAATATTCAGCACCTACGACTTTCAATTTGCCTTGAGCAATTAAATTTTCCAACACAGCAGAACCGTGTCGAAGTTGATTAACTGAAGCAAATACATTTGAACGCACAGCATGCATTGATAACTTTTCTAAATCATCTTTCAATTCGGTTTGCATCAAAATTTCAACTGAAGGACGTACACGATTCACAATCGACATGAGGTTTGCAGATGGTGGTGTCGCTGGGTTGGTCAATGCTTCAATCGTTGAATGAATCGCGCCGCAATGGGTATGACCCAAAACAATCACAACAGGACAACCAAAACTTTCAGCAGCAAACTCTACGCTACCAACTTGTGATGGTGCAACAATATTCCCTGCAACACGGATCACGAATAAATCACCTAAACCTTGGTCGAAAACCATTTCAGCAGGCACACGTGAGTCTGAACAGCCCAATACAATCGCAAATGGCTCTTGGTTCTCTGCCATTTCAGCACGTTGTTGATGCGTTAAAAGCTTAAGGTGCTGCGTTTGACCATTTACAAAACGCTCATTCCCTTTTTTTAAACGATCTAAAGCATCTGCTGCAGTTAGCATGTTCTTATTACCCTTGTCTAAAGTTGGAATATTTTAATCCCAGTCTATTCGATTGTCACTTGCAAAAAGAATTGCCCTCTTTTTTTAGCTAAAATTTAACCTTGATACAAAATGCAATTCAGCATTCTGTTAAAAAAATTATTTTTTATGTAATGGCTCACACTTTTAAGTCACAGCAAAAACTAGTTCAAACAATGAGTGAGTGACATTGGTCAATTTTAATTTACAATATATTTCATAAATATACAGTTTAGCTATTTCGGCTAATTTAGATAATTGTCATATAAATGATCATAAAAATGTATCCATTATATTTTTTGGGGGAACGTCAATGAAAGGAAGTCATTCGAACGTTTGGGTAAAACTAAGACTGAGTGCGCTGAGCTGCTTGTTGTTTGCAAGTGTAAATACGCTTGCAGCAAATCCAACGCCTCCAACAAAAAACGCGAACACTTCAGCCACCTCAAATATTTTACAAAATTATCTAAATCAAGAACGTAAAGCTGCTGGTTTAGTTTCACATAGTGTCCAAATTGGCAATGTTACTTGGAGCTATAGTGAAGGTGGTTCACGTAATAAACCTGCCATTTTATTGATTCATGGCTTGGGCGGGACACGTGACAATTGGAATGGCGTTGCACATTTTCTTACTCCCTATTATCACGTGATCATTCCTGACTTACCTGCCAATGGTGATACTCGTGTTCCCGCAGATTTTGACGTTTCAGTTCCAAATGTAACGGAGCAACTACGCCAATTTGTCGTTAAAATTGATATTGAAGACAAATTGAATATTGCAGGTCATTCATTGGGCGGCTCGATTGCTACGGTTTATGCCTCACAATATCCTTTTGATACGCAAAGCTTATTTTTAGTCAATAGTGCTGGTATATATAAGCAAGCCAATACCAGTTATACCCGTGATCCGTACTTGCTGAAAAATTTGATCGTGTCTAAACCGGGCGACTTAGATGACGTAATGCATAAACTGATGCAAAACCCACCAAATGTGCCACGTTCACTGAAACAAGCACAAGAAAATGTCCTTATTGCCCGTTCGCCACAAACCAGTAAAATGATTGATCAAGTGGTGACGCTTAATCGTATCTATACCCCTGAAACATTTGCACGCCTGACCCGTACAGTAGAAGCGCCAACCCTGATTCTTTGGGGCAAACAAGACAAGATTTTTAACGTCGAAGTTGCCAGTGAATTAAAATCATTATTGAAACGTGCCGAGGCACCTGTCATCCTTAATAATGTTGGTCATATGCCAATTCTTGAGGCTGAGCAGGAAGTCGCGGATCATTACCTCCCTTTCCTTGCAAAAAGTCAGAAGTTTAAAAACCCGTTGGCGGATAAGTTAATTCAACTCAACTGAGTATTCGCCTACACTTTTATCGCAACATGAAAGCGATCAGGGACAGTATGCAGAAAAACCCGATGATTGAGCAGCTCATTGATGCTCAACTAAACTTTTTAGATCACAGCTTTTCGCAAACTGAAACTGTTGCATCCGAATTTACCCAGTTTTACCAATGGTTCCGCAAGCAACCACTACAGAAAATTTGGGATTTTGAACAAATTAATGCACTTATTCAAAAGCAAATTTTAAATACCTCTGCCAGCCAATTTCTGATTGAGCAAATTGCCGAGCATATTAAATTTGCCTTGATTCATCCTGCGAATGACCAGACCAGCATTGCAGAAATTATCCCTGTTCTGACGATCGACAAAATTGCTCAATATGTGGCAAGTAAAAAAGACCATCGTCAGCGTCTCATTCACACTATGGTGAATAATCCTGCCTTTTCAGCCATGATCAGCCAATTGATTCAACATGCAATCCAAGACTATTTAGATAATTCGGTGATTGCTAAATCGGTGCCGGGCGTATCGCGCTTTATGAAAATGGGTAAGTCTGTTCTAGAAAATGTCACCGACACCAATCTAGACAGTGCCATCAGTAAATATCTACAAAAGAATATTTTAAAACTCAGTCAAATGAGCGAAACGGTGCTCAATCAACATTTTGACAATGAAAAGCTTTACCATTTTCAAGCCAATTTATGGCATAAAATCAAAGCAATGCCTGTGTCGGTTTTAAAGAAATATATTGAAGTGCAAGACTTGCCTCAAACGGTAGGTTTGGGTCACGAAATATGGGACTTTATGCGGCAATCGGACTATATGAAGCAGCAAGTCCATGATGGCGTTTATGCGTGGTATATCCGCAATCAGGAGCGTCCTTTTGATTTGTTGCTGCGCGATTTAAATATTGATGAATCACTCATTCAACATGAACTGCAAGGACTACTCAATCCAATTGTTCAACAGATGATTGGTTCTGGTTATTTGCGTGAACGATCACGACAGTATTTAGAACAGTTTTATTATTCAGATGAGACCTTAAAGATTTTGGGTATTCAAGCTTAGATTTTTTCAATATAGAAAAAAAAGCCGCTGTATGCGGCTTTTATTTAGTCATTGTAACTTAGAACTGATATTTCAGACTTGCATAGTATGCACGGCCCGGTTCGTTATACGTTTGGTTAACCGATTTATCACGTAATTTTTGCTCATCAAACAAGTTATTAATACCAATACGAGCACTAATCGCATCAGAGAACTTATAGCCCATATTTAGACCTGCAATACCATAACTTTTGATACTTTCTAAAGCTAAGCCATCTTTGTTTTCAAGGCTTGTTTCTGCAAATTGGCGTGGTTTTTGACGGCCATATTGAGTGTAAACAAAGTTGGTATCTAAGCGATCAGTGATGTTGTAGTTCAAAATCGAGTTGATGGTGTAATTTGGAATAATCGATAAAGGATTACCCGTACGTTTATCTTCAGAGTTAATCATATACGTGACATTGTTTGTCCACGTAATATCGCCCCAATCTAAGGAGATACTGCCTTCAACCCCTTCAACTAATGCTTTTGGTGTATTCATCCACTGCAAAACATTGTAGGTTGTGCCACCAATGACAATTTGTTCAAGCATGGTATCGCCAGCAACGATCTTATTTTTATAATCATTTCGGAACCATGCGAAACTTGCATTTACAATGTCTTTTTCAAACTGTAAACCAAGCTCTTTATTTACAGACGTTTCAGGTTTTAAGTCGGCATTCCCTTGTAATAAGCATTGGCTTAAACCGATTGGGCAGCCGTTACCCTTAGTACTTAACAGATAGCCTTCTGCATTTTGATATAAGTTTGGTGCTTTATAAGCCTGAGCAATACCGCCTTTTAAAGTCCAATAATCACCAATTTTTTGCGTGATATTTAAACTTGGACTCCAGTTATCACCCGATTTACTGTGGTTATCATAACGTACTCCCAGCACTAAATCAGTTGTATCCGTCAGGTTAATATTGTTTTCTAAATATGCAGATGCAATTCTAGAATCCATCTGTGAACGATCACCTGAGGTTAAAGCATCCCCAAAACCACCCGTCCCTGCTTTTGTATTCACGGTGTCTTTGAAGTCATCTTCAACCCATTCAGCACCTAAGGTTAAAACTTGCGGTGCATACCATTCAAATGGAATATTTGCTTCCGTGTTAAAACGGATTGTTTCTAGAACCGAAGTTTCTTTATTTTCTAAGCTATTAATTTGACCTTCAGTACTTCCACCTGTGCCTTCAGGCAAACGTTTATTTTTGGTTTTATCGTATTGAGCAATCACTTTGGTATCGCCCCAATCCCAACTACCTTCATGGGTTAAGGCATAATTGTCGCGATATACTGTATTGGTTTCTTCCCCAATTAATGCTGAGAGTATTGGCGCTTTGTTTGGATCTGCTGGGTCAAATACACTGTTTTGGCTGTCCCCTGCAAAACGGTTACCTTGACGACCCACTGCTGCATCAAGCATCAACACTTGTTGATCATTAAGCTGCCATGCCAAACGGGCAGCAACATCTTTATTTTCAACACCTTCACGGCCTGCCATACGTGCGCCATTATCCATGAGCGCATTGATATCCGCCGCATCGGAATCCGTCTTATTGTAGTTTCCATATAAACGATAAGATAATTTATCCTGAATAATTGGACCACTTAAATTAAAGCTTTCACGATGGGTTGAACCTTCTTTTGAGTGCTCAGGTTGATTGGTAAATAGCTCGACAGAACCATGTGTTTCATTGGTCACTTTTTTGGTTTTAATATTGACCACACCACCCATTGCACCTGAGCCATAGCGTGCTGCCGCTGGACCACGTAGCACTTCAATTGATTCGATAGCATCGGCTGGCACCCAGTTTGAGTCACCACGTGTATCACGTTCACCTCGCCAACCGTAACGTACCGAGTTACGAGAATTAACAGGCTTACCATCAATCAAAATCAAGGTATTTTCTGGGCCCATGCCTCGAATATCAATTTGACGATTATTACCGCGCTGCCCTGTTGCACTGTTCCCTGTTAGATTCACCCCTGGCATACGACGAACATATTCTGAAATATCATTCACCACTGGCAATTTATCGAGATCTTCTGCAGTAATTTTTGAAGCACCTAAGGATTGCTTAATTTGTTGTTCTGCAGTCACCACAATTGTTTCCATTTGAGTCACGGATTCATTAGTGGTTTCAATCTCTGTTTCATTTGCGTGAGAAAGACTGGCGATAGCACACAAAATTGAAAGTGTAAGTGTTGAACGGAAGATATGCTTGGTCATTTGGTATTTTCCAAAGTGGCTAAGTTATGGAGAAATCTAGAATAATGTGTTGCACATTGTAACCAACACAAACAATATTGCAAATAAATTTAATAATCATTCTCATTTATGTTTTTAATATGCCTTATTATCTCGCTACAGAAATCAAATAAATATTTTAAAAAATTTTAATTATTTCAGTTAGATAACCAACATCATGTCCGTAAAAGTAATTTCTAATTTTAAAATAATTTTTAAGTCTATTTATCGGAGCCCTACATCTCGGGATTGAATATAGGGATTAGCCTTCGGCTGGAGGTACTCTTACGAAACGTTGTTTCTCATTCGGCAAAATGAGGAGCAATTCTCCGCAAGAAAACCATTGTCATCCGCAAAACTCGTTCACTACCTTCAAATTATTCAAAGTATCGCAAAAACTTTTTTGATCAGAAGTAGTCCTATCTCAAACAATTGCGGATGACCTCACCGCGTAACGTTCTTTTACTTGAGTCAAATTAAGTTTCTGATGTTATGCAGTAACATCAGTTAGAAAATAAAAAAGCCGCAAAATTGCGGCTTTTTATAACAACACTGAACTTATTTAAAATAAGCACCTTCAGTATTACTGTGATCCGTTTGGTCAACGACACGCATCAATTCAGGAACGTGTTGTTTCAATGTTGTTTCAACACCTTGTTTCAGGGTTAAATCAATTGAAGAACAACCTTGGCAACCACCACCGAATTTAAGCACCGCTGTTAAACCATGATCTGCATCTTCAACCACTTCTACCAAGGCACAGTTACCACCGTGACCCGCTAAACCTGGGTTAATTTCAGATTGTAATACGTAGGTAATACGTTCTTCGACAGAAGCATCAGGTCCAACACGTGGCACTTTAGAGTTTGGCGCACGGAAAGTTAACTGACCACCGAAACGGTCTTTATTGTAATCAATCACAGCATCTAAAAGATAAGGAATAGACGGTGAGTCAATAAATGCAGGGAAATCTGGATAGTCTTGTTTATAGTCAGTTGGCACAACTTCTTCTGGTGCACTGTAAGCCATACAACATTCAGCACGTGGCGTACCCGGATTTTCCACAAAAACACGCACACCAATACCCGGTGTGTTTTGTTTCTCCAAAAGATCTTTCAAATACTCTTGAGCATTTGGTGTAATCAATAGGTTTGGAATTTCTTCAGCAACTGCTGTGCTGTTGTTCTCAGTCGACATTACAATATTTCCTCAAGCTGAAGTCGCCATTTTAACTTAAGATGCGGTGCATTAGAAAAAAATCAACTAAAATTGTCGGAATTATTCTTAAAGTTCACGCTTTACCTGTTTTTAATGGCATTATTGAGGACAAATTTTAACAAGTAGAATAGTCATTTATGTTGGGTTTACCGTTTAACCACACCGTGACCATTATTCTGATTACCGTAGTGATTTCACTCATTGCCTTTTCAAATCAGAAAGTTATGAATCGCTTATTGTTTTGGCCGCCAGCACTACAACGTGGTGAATATGATCGCTTCATTACGCATGGGTTCATTCATGCTGATGGCGCACATTTACTCTTCAACATGATTACCTTATTTTTCTTTGGTTCTGTGATTGAAAGTTTTTATCGCCAATACTTTTTCGACATGGGCTTTGCACTGTTTTATTTGGGTGGCTTAATTGTTGCGATTCTTCCGAGTTATTTAAAACATAAGCATGATACCCATTGGGCTAGTTTAGGTGCTTCAGGCGCGGTTTCTGCTGTTCTTTTTGCCTATATTTTGTTTGAGCCATGGAAACTGATTTTTGTGTTCTTTATTCCAGTTCCTGCCATTATTTTTGCAGTGCTGTACGTGGCTTACAGCATTTGGTCTGGTAAACGTGGCAATACCAATATTAACCATAGTGCGCATCTCTGGGGCGCGGCCTATGGTGTGATTATGACCATTATTCTTGAACCTCAATTAATTCCGCATTTCTTAAATAAGTTACTCAATGTCCCCTTTTAAAACAGCAACTTAGTTTTAAAGAAGGATTCAGTTTTGAATCCTTTTTTTGCAAAAAATTCTGCAGCGAGTCTTCAATGAAGTTCAACATCTCTGTGTTGCAAAATTTCTCCTTGCGCAAAAAGCATTTTTTTAGCATCAAACCGTATATTTCAAATACAACCAACCCTTTCCTAAGCGTAAACACCATTGAAAAGCCTCATACGCAAATAACAACTTGAACAATTAGATTTAGCAAAAGCTTCTCCACACGCTTGGTTAAACTTCCCTTGTATATGCGACAAAAGTTCACAGAAGCCCATGACAAATCATATAAATTTGGCACTTTATGTCACCCAAGTTTTTAATTTGGCATAGATAATGTATACATCTGTATATTAATGACTTTGTCAGTTGAGATATTTTGCATGTCTAGTTCACTTGAAGGGCTTCAGTTCCCAATTTCACCAGCACATCAAAAACCAAGTACTTCTAAAACAGGACGTGAGATTATTGCTGAAGCCTTAGCTTCTGTGGATCACGAAACCTCTATACGCGCAAAACAAGAAAAAAACTGGCGAAAAAAGTATCCTGAATATTTTAAAGCATTGGTAGAACAAGGCATTCAAACAACCAATGCAGCAATCAATATTGCTGAACATGGTTTAAATAAAGCTCACCATGTCTTTGAGTTTTATCGCGACAATCAGAAATTTGCATTAAAGGACATCATGAGCCTTCCTGCAAAGTCCCTATATACGGTTAAGTTGAAGGGTGAAAGTAATGCAGCACCTGAGTGGTATGTGCCCTACCACGGCCAAAAACTACAAGGCAAAGTACTGCTTCAACAAATTCAAAAATGGTTAGATGCGGGCATTATTGAAGAAAGTCATGCCAATGCCCTGCGTGCTACTGTGGCTCATCCTGAATGGTTTGATTTATCAGATCGCACCATGGTGCTCTTTGGTGCTGCTTCAGAAGCTGGTCCATTAACATGGTTGGCGAAGTGGAAAGCCAATATTGTTGCTATTGACCTAAATAATGAGCACGTGTGGGATCGTATTTTAAGTACAGTTCAAACAGGCAATGCCACCTTATATGCACCATGCAATGCGGCGGTCAATGACGATACACCTACGCAAGAGCTGAAACAAAAACTGGGCGCAAACTTGCTCACGCAAACACCTGAAATTGCCCAATGGTTAGTGCAAAATGAGCATCAACTCGATTTAGCTGCAATTGCTTATTTAGATGGTGAGAAGCATGTCCGTGTAGCGATGGCGATGGATTGCATTATGGATTATGTCAGCCAGCAAAAAGCGGACACGAGCCTGATGTTTATGTGCACACCAACCGATGTTTATGCTGTGCCTGAAGAAATTATTAGCGCATCCCAATCCAAATTCCAAGATCGTGCACCTGCACAAAAGCTACTCACCAAAAGTATTGCCACTATTTCTGGTCAACTGTTCTTTAAACAAAATAATGATCAAATGACTCGTTCTGATAATGGCAAAACTTATGGTATTGCCGACTGTTTGGTGGTTGAACAAGGTCCAAACTATGCACTGGCTAAACGCATTCAACAATGGCGTGCAACAGTTGCGCGTCAAAATGGTCAGCGTGTCAGCATTAATATTGCACCATCGACCACAACGCGCTCAGTAACAAAAAATCCGTTATTAAAAGCAGCATTTAATGGTGCAAGTTTATTTGATGTTGAATCATTTAATCCTGAAACCACCAATGCCTTAATGGCTGCACTATGGATACATGATTTGCGTAATCCTGAGTCAGTAGCCAACCCTGAAACGCTACTTGATCATCCTTTAGAGTTGATGATGTCTGGTGCCAATCATGGTGGTTTATGGCGTGTAGCGTATCTAGCACGTACAGCATTACCGTTTGCTGCGGTGTATGGTTTTGCGACTGAAAAGCTACCCAAAGCACTTAAGAATAAATTGAAGAAATAACCCTTGATCTGTTATTTCTTTCGCCGCGATCATTGGGCTAAAGCTTAAATATCGTGTGCTTGAAGAAAGAATCATCCATAAAAAAACGCTGCCAGTGCAGCGTTTTTTTATATCGAGAAAATCTTAAAAGACTTTCAAGAACAACCAGTATAGACAGCCCGATAAACAGATCGTTGCTGGCAGTGTGAAAATCCATGCAGAAAGAATCGTTTTCACGGTATTAAAGTTTAGACCTGATTTATTGGCAACCATGGTACCAGCAACAGCAGAGTTCAGTACGTGTGTGGTCGATACAGGCATACCGAAACCATCTGCCGCAGCAATTGTTGACATCGCAACAAGTTCTGCTGACATCCCTTGACCATAAGTCATGTGGTTTTTACCAATACGTTCACCTACCGTTACAACGATACGTTTCCAACCCACCATCGTACCAAGACCTAGTGCAAGTGCTACCGCGACTTTCACCCAAGTTGGGATGTACTGTAAGAATGAATCTAAGTTACTACGGTATTCTTTAACTGTCTTTTGCTGTGCTTCTGCCATCGCTGGAAGTTGCTCAGATTTATCAAGACGTTTAAATGCCGTGGTACTTAAATACATGTCATTACGGATTGAAGACACTTCTTGTTCAGGAATATCTTTGAGGTCACCATACTGACCAACACGCTCACCCAAATGATCCGTCATACTTGCCAAGGCAGGCACAACTTCAGCATTCATTTCTTTGGTTTGAATGTATTTGGTTAAAATATCGCGCGCTTTTTCATCTGGAACATCATCATGCTGTGCATAAATTGCAGTTGCAGTTTGCGCAGACAATTGATGGAAAGACTGAATGTGTTGATTGTCTAAATTCTTGTTTAAAGAATAAGCCAAAGGTACACAGCCAATCAGAATCAGCATGATCAGACCCATACCTTTTTGACCATCGTTTGAACCGTGCGCGAAACTTACGCCAGTACAAGTAAAAATCAAAATGGCACGAATCAGTGGCGGTGGTGGTTTATTGCCTTCAGGTGGATGAAAAAGTTCCAATTGTTTACGAAACACTTTTTTCACAATCAGGAAAACCACAGCCGCAAATGCAAAACCAATCAGTGGTGAGAACAATAAAGCCTTACCAACTTTAAGCACTTGTTCCATATCCACGCCACTGGCACCACCACCTGCATTGAGCAGGTAGTTCATAATGCCAACGCCGAGGATCGAACCAATTAAAGTATGTGAACTTGATGCAGGAATGCCCAAGAACCATGTACCCAGGTTCCATAAAATCGCAGCGATCAGCATGGCAAAAACCATGGCGAAACCTGCGCCAGAACCTACATTCATGATTAATTCAACTGGGAGCAAAGCAATGATGCCGTAAGCAACCGCACCACTTGCAACCATCACACCTAAGAAGTTACAGAAACCAGCCCACATCACCGCAACAGGTGCAGACAAGGCATTGGTATAAATCACGGTTGCTACCGCATTGGCGGTATCATGGAAACCATTGACAAATTCAAAGCCTAAAGCGATGAATAAGGCAGTGCCTAGCAAAATCATTGAATACAGGCTTAAAGGCGGAACATGCGATAAATCGGCAGTCACCTGAAAACCAATATAGATTAGCGTTGAAATGATCAACGTTAGAAACACCGGAATAAAGAACTTCGGTGTAGGCACATGAACATTCGTCGAAATGTGTTTCGACGTGTGCGCTGAATCTACGGGAGTTTGTTTAGAATTCATGCAGGCAAGAATAGAGGATTTTAGAATCCCCATATTGTTCAATTTAATTGTGACAATTATATGACAAAGTGCTGTCATATAAAGCAATATTTCATGCTTTATTTGTATTCAGCACCGCCTAAAAACCTACTTAAATACTCTGTTTTACATAAAAAAATCAGATATTTATTCGTTTTTAAAGCATTGATTTTAGTTTGAAACCCAATGTTTCAACATATATTTCATCTTGTCATATTTATTGTCATGAACGCCTACCATTTTGCTTATTTTTCAAGCGTACCTGAGCAATATGACAAATTCGTGAAGCTTTCCATACATTTAGATTAAACTTTCGCAAATTATTTTGTTTAATTTATCAACACTCTAATAATTAACGATCAATGTTACAGCTTGATTATCAATAAAACTGGATTGAATTCTGTTAATATATTTGCCGATTTTATATTCCATCGGATTGGGGTTATTTATGTCCACGCTTGCCACCCTAAAAGAGCTGCTCGCTCAACGGATTCTGATTATTGATGGTGCTATGGGCACCATGATTCAGCGTCATAAACTCGAAGAAGCTGACTATCGTGGTGAGCGTTTTGCAGATTGGGCATCTGACCTCAAAGGCAACAATGACCTGTTGGTGTTAACTCAACCGCAGATCATTCAAGGTATTCATGAAGCCTACCTTGATGCAGGCGCTGACATTATCGAAACCAACTCGTTCAACGGAACGCGTGTTTCTATGTCGGACTACCACATGGAAGATTTGGTTCCTGAGATTAATCGTGAAGCGGCACGTCTTGCCAAAGAAGCCTGCAAAAAATATTCAACACCTGAAAAACCACGTTTTGTGGCAGGTGTACTTGGGCCGACATCACGTACCTGCTCGATTTCACCGAATGTGAATGACCCAGCGTTTCGTAACATTACTTTTGATGCACTGAAAGAAAACTATATTGAAGCTGCGCATGCCCTGATTGAAGGCGGTGTAGACATCCTACTGATCGAAACTGTTTTCGATACATTGAACTGTAAAGCTGCGATCTTTGCCGTTAAAGAAGTGTTCAATCAGCTTGGTTATGAATTGCCTTTGATGATTTCAGGCACCATTACCGATGCTTCAGGTCGTACCTTAACAGGTCAAACTGCGGAAGCATTCTGGAACTCAGTGCGTCACGGTGATTTACTGTCGATTGGTTTTAACTGTGCCTTGGGTGCAGACGCAATGCGCCCGCACGTAAAAACTATTTCAGATGTAGCTGATACCTTTATTTCCGCCCATCCAAATGCAGGCTTACCAAATGCCTTCGGTGGTTATGATGAAACCCCTGAAGAAACGGCTGCCTTCTTAAAAGAATTTGCTGAAAGTGGTCTGATTAACATCACTGGCGGCTGCTGTGGTACGACACCTGATCATATCCGTGCCATTTATAATGCAGTTAAAGACATCAAACCGCGTCAAGTGCCAGAAACCAAACCTGCGTGCCGCTTAAGTGGTTTAGAACCTTTTAACATCACTGAAGAATCACTTTTTGTGAACGTTGGTGAGCGTACCAACGTTACGGGCTCTAAAAAATTCTTACGCCTCATCCGTGAAGAAAACTTTGCCGAAGCTTTAGATGTTGCGCAGCAGCAAGTTGAAGCTGGCGCGCAAATCATCGACATCAACATGGATGAAGGCATGCTGGATTCACAAGGTGCAATGGTGCACTTCCTGAATCTTGTAGCATCTGAGCCTGAAATTTCACGTGTGCCAATCATGATTGACTCGTCAAAATGGGAAATCATTGAAGCGGGTTTGAAATGCGTTCAAGGTAAACCTGTGGTGAACTCGATTTCCTTGAAAGAAGGTTATGACGAGTTTGTCCACAAAGCACGTTTGTGCCGTCAGTACGGTGCGGCTGTGATTGTGATGGCATTTGATGAACAAGGTCAGGCAGATACGGCAGCACGTAAGCGCGAAATTTGTAAGCGTTCTTATGATGTATTGGTCAATGAAGTGGGCTTCCCTGCTGAAGATATTATCTTTGACCCGAACGTATTTGCGGTTGCAACGGGTATCGAAGAACACAATAACTATGCTGTTGATTTCATTGAAGCAACAGGTTGGATTAAGCAAAACTTACCACATGCGATGATTTCAGGCGGTGTGTCGAACGTATCGTTCTCATTCCGTGGTAACGAACCTGTACGTGAAGCGATTCACTCGGTGTTCTTGTACCATGCCATCAAGCAAGGCATGACCATGGGTATCGTCAACGCAGGTCAAATGGCAATTTATGACGATATTGATGCAGAACTGAAAGCTGCGGTTGAAGATGTAATCTTGAACCAAAACCAAGGTGAAAGCCAACACGATGCGACTGAAAAACTGCTTGAAGTTGCTGAAAAATACCGTGGTCAAGGTGCAGCGCAAAAACAAGTCGAAAACTTGGAATGGCGTGAACTTCCAGTGGAAAAACGTCTTGAACATGCGTTAGTAAAAGGCATCACAGCTTTTATTGATGAAGATACTGAAGAAGCACGTCTGAAAGCCAAACGTCCACTCGATGTAATTGAAGGCCCGCTCATGGACGGCATGAACGTGGTCGGCGATTTGTTTGGTTCGGGCAAAATGTTCCTACCGCAAGTGGTGAAATCCGCACGTGTAATGAAACAAGCTGTAGCTTGGCTGAACCCGTACATTGAAGCTGAAAAATCCGGCGGTCAATCTAAAGGTAAGGTGTTGATGGCGACCGTCAAAGGCGACGTCCATGACATCGGTAAGAACATCGTAGGCGTAGTCCTCGGCTGTAACGGCTATGACATTATCGACCTTGGCGTGATGGTGCCTGCGGAAAAAATCCTACAAACAGCCATTGATGAAAAAGTCGATATTATCGGTCTTTCTGGCTTGATCACTCCGTCTTTGGATGAAATGGTGTTTGTTGCTAAAGAAATGCAGCGCAAAGGCTTTAATGTTCCGTTGATGATTGGCGGTGCTACAACATCTAAAGCTCATACAGCAGTGAAAATTGACCCTCAATATTCAAATGATGCGGTAATTTATGTTGCTGATGCTTCACGTGCCGTAGGTGTAGCAACAACTTTACTTTCTAAAGAAATGAAGCCGAAGTTTGTTTCCGATACACGTGCTGAATATGAAAAAGTCCGTGAGCGTATTGCCAATAAACAGCCGAAAGCTGCCAAGCTGACTTATGCTGAATCTGTAGAAAATGGCTTGAAAATTGACTTCGCTGCCAATGCGCCTGTGAAGCCAAACTTTATTGGTACGCAAACCCTAACCAATTATCCATTGGACACACTGGTTGAGTATTTTGACTGGACACCATTCTTTATTTCTTGGAGCTTGGCGGGCAAATTCCCTGCCATTCTCAAAGATGAAGTGGTCGGCGAAGCAGCAACAGACTTGTATGAACAAGCGCAGACCATGCTGAAAGATATTATCGACAACAAACGCTTTGATGCGCGAGCTGTATTTGGTATCTACCCTGCTAACCGTTCAGCAGCGGATTCGGTTGAAGTGTATAGCGAAGATGGTCAATCGGTTACGCATACCTTCCATCACATTCGTCAGCAGTCTGACAAAGTGACTGGCAAACCAAACTTGTCATTGGCGGACTTTGTTGCGCCTAAAGGTGTTGCGGAAGATTATTTGGGCGGTTTCACTGTATCGATCTTTGGTGCAGAAGAAATGGCCAATGAGTACAAAGCCAAAGGCGATGATTACTCTGCAATTCTGGCGCAATCTTTGGGTGACCGTTTTGCCGAAGCTTTTGCGGAGCATTTGCATGAGCGCATCCGTAAAGAGTTTTGGGGCAACCAAGCGTCTGAAACTTTAAGTAATGAAGAATTGATTAAAGAGAAGTATGTCGGCATCCGTCCTGCACCGGGCTACCCTGCTTGCCCTGAGCACTCTGAAAAAGCGCCATTGTTTGACTGGTTAGGTTCGACCGATAAGATTGGTACGCAATTGACTACAAGTTTTGCAATGTGGCCACCTTCATCAGTCAGCGGTTTCTACTATGCAAACCCTGAAAGCCAATACTTTAACGTGGGTAAAATCGCAGGTGATCAGCTTGAGGATTATGCGAAGCGTAAAGGTTGGACTTTAGATGAGGCGAAGCGTTGGTTAGCACCGAATTTGGATGATTCGGTGGTTTAAAAAATCCCCCTAGCCCCCTTTAATAAAGGGGGAACTAAAAAGCCCTCAATTGAGGGCTTTTTTTTTGAATCTACCCTAACCCCTCTTTTTCAAAGAGGGGAACTTTTGCGTATCACATGAATTACATGACAGCTCCTCCCTTTTTTAAAGGGAGGTTGGGAGGGATTAAAAAATCATGTAAATTGAACTATAATAAACTCTTAAAATTAAAATAATTTTCTCAATTATGGATCAATTTAACACTAGAGAATTAGCCTCAATTACATGGGGAGCCATACTTGTAATAGCTTTAATATTCTACTCTTTAAAAAATGCTCACCTCAGAGATTCTCTTATCGGTGTTATCAAAGCATTTTTTCAAATTAAAATTATTACTTCTATTTTATTAATTACTACATATGTACTGCTAAGTGTATTTATCTTATACCAAATAAAAATCTGGGATTTTAGCCAGCTTAAAAACACATTTTTTTGGTATGTATTTTTTGCAATTGGTACTATGTTTAGTTTAAGCACCATCAAAGAAAATTCGCACAACTTCTTTATCCAAACTATAAAATCATCAGTAAACTTAAGCATCGTTCTTCAATTTATCATTAACTTTCATACCTTTAATTTTCTATTGGAATTAATTGTACTTATTCCACTTATTACCCTTTTAAGTATCATCAGTGCTGTTGCTAATCAAACAAAAGATCAAATATTAGTTAAGAAACTTTGTGACTTTTTACTAACTTTGATATTTCTCATATTTTTTATCTATTTTATTATTCAAACTTTCAAAGTCCCCTTAACCTTTATAAATTATCAAGCATTACAAGATTTCTTCATACCTATCATTCTTACAATACTCTATTTACCATTTCTATGGTTTTTTCTCTTATATATAAAGTACGAGGAAATTTTTGTACGACTTCAACTTCATATGAATGATAGGAAACTCATAATCCTTACAAAATTTTTGGTCATTATTAACTTTCGAACCCAAAAAGATTTGATTGATGAATGGTTTCACCATATTAAGATTCATAAGATAGAAAACTACAAACAATTAATCGATTCTTTTTCACTCATAAAGCATAGAAAAGCTAAAAGAAATAAACTATCTGACACACCTTTAGATGTCGGCTGGAGTGTATATCAAGCAGAAAATTTCTTAAGTGCCTACGAACTCCAAGTTAAATATTCTGATATTGGAGATGAAATTTGGTTTGGATCTAAACTAATTAAATTAGATGACGATTTTAATCCATCTACATTAACCTACTATATTCAAGGCCATGAAGATGCTGTGAAGCAATTAAAAGTTAAACTGTTTCTCTATGATCTTAATCATATTCCAAAGTACTTAAGTATCTACATTGAAGTTATAAATTGCTTAGTCAGAAACTCACTCCAAGGTAGTTTAAACTACAACCATATAGATAATATTTATAACTTGGAAAATTTTTCAGACACGTCACACGATAAGCTACTTGAATTTCAATATGAAAAATTCACTCATTCAGTAAAACCCACTTGTGAACTATCATTCAGTATAAAGAATCCCTCCTAACCTCCCTTTAACAAAAGGGGATTTAGGGGGATTCCTTCACACAATACCGATAAACCTCTTCCACCACCCCATCAATTTGTCTCATCACCTCTCCATTATCAAACCTCAGCACCTTTAGCCCAAGCTGAGCCAAAACTTCATCACGAACTCGATCTGCCTCTAATCCTTCAGGCGTATAGTGCTGACTCTATCTTCATTCCCTCACCCCAGCCCTCTCCCAATGGGAGAGGGAGCATTCATTGTGAATTCAATAATGGATGTTCCCTCTCCTCTTAGGAGAGGGTTAGGGAGAGGTCTATTAATTTGGAGATGTGCTTTTTAAATGCCCTTTTTTACACTTTTATGTCAGACACCACTCCAATTTCCTTATAATAATGAACTTTAAATCTCCCCCTATTTAATCCATTGGTGCATCAATGAAAAAACTCATGAACGGTGCTGAAAACATCGTAGTGGAAATGTGTAAAGGATTTGTCCTTGCGCATCCTGAACTTGCATTTAATCAATCTTATAAGATCATTTCGCGTAAAGAAAAACACCAAAACGTGGCATTGATCAGTGGCGGCGGCAGCGGTCATGAACCAGCACATGCAGGCTTTGTTGGTACAGGTATGCTCGATGCTGCTGTATGTGGCGACGTATTTGCATCCCCTTCACAAATTCAAATCTATAAAGCATTGCAACACGTCGCAACCGACAAAGGCGTGCTGATGATCATAAAAAACTATTCTGGCGATATGATGAATTTCCAGAATGGCGCAGCCCTTGCGGCTGACGATGGCATCAAAGTGGATTATGTAAAAGTTGCAGATGATATTGCCGTAAAAGACAGCCTCTACACCGTGGGTCGTCGTGGTGTGGCAGGTACAGTATTCGTGCATAAAATTGCGGGTGCTGCGGCAGCTAAAGGCTACGAACTTGCACGTGTAAAAGAATTGGCACAAAAAGCGGCTGACAGCGTAACCAGCTTAGGTTTTGCATATACCTCTTGCACCGTTCCAGCCAAAGGCACGCCAACTTTTACGTTGGCCGATGACGAAATGGAATACGGCGTGGGTATTCACGGTGAACCGGGTATTCGTCGTGAAAAAATTCTGCCCTCTAAAAAATTGGCACAGCGCATTGTCGATGACCTATTCCTTGACCGTCCAGACCTGAAAGAAGTGGCTGTATTGGTCAATGGTTTTGGTACGACGCCATTACAAGAACTGTATGTGTTTAACCATGATGTCTGCCAGCATCTTGCCAATAAAGGCATTAAAATTTACCGTACATTTGTTGGCAACTACATGACCAGCATCGACATGAACGGTGCATCGGTATCGCTTCTTGCACTGGATGATGAACTAAAAACTTATTTAGATGCAGAAGCCAATACACCTGCATTTAAAATGGACGGTTCGCCTGCTTTGCCCATAGAATTTGCCTCAGATAATACGCACGCGGAACGCACAATTAATACCGATGTAGAAACGCATCCTGAACATGCCAAAATTTCTAATGAGCAGTTCACCATTGAAAATATGCGTTATGTGGTTGATGTGATGAGCGCATGCATCATTAAAAATGAAGTGCCATTTTGTGAATTAGACGCGCATGCAGGTGACGGTGATTTCGGCATGAGCGTTGCAAAAGGCTTTAAACAGTTAAAACGCGAATGGCATCAGTTGGTACAAGCAGATCAAATGGATGAATTCCTATTGAACTGTTCAATGATCATTATGGAACATTGTGGCGGTGCATCTGGCCCAATCTGGGGTTCAGCATTCCGCGCTGCAGGCAAAGCGATTAAAGGCAAAACTGCTTTAAATACCGCGGATTTTGCAGACATGCTGCAAGCAGCAGTTAAAGGTATTCAAGTGACTGGTGAACGTTCATTTGGTCGCGGTGCTGTTGTCGGTGATAAAACTCTGATTGATGCTTTAGTACCATGCGCAGATTCATGGTCTGCCAATACAGATAAATCTTTTAAAGAAAACTTCACGCTAGGTGCAAAAGCTACCGTTCAAGGCGCTGAAAATACCAAAGAGATTGTGGCGCGTATGGGACGTGCAGGAACTGTAGGCGACCGCAGTCTTGGTTACCCAGATGCTGGTGCACATGGTTTAGCTGTGATCTTTAGCGATATCGCAGAACATTTGAAATAAGTTTTGAATGTTAAAAAAGCCCTGATCACTTTACGGTGTTCAGGGCTTTTTTTATCGTTTGAAATATAATTTCATAACTGCTTTTCAGTAATGGTTGCTACGATATTCAATTTTCTTAATCAATCAAACGTAATTTACGTAACCTTGCACGAATCCCGCCAATTTTACGGTTATGGCGCAGTGCAATTTCCTTAATCGGCAACTTTTCATCCATGAAGGCATCAATCAAGCGGACTTCTTCATCTTCCGTCCATTTCTGGCCAATCATTGAATCTGTATCACTTTCTGGTTCTATACTCTCTGATTCATCTACCGCTTTTTCAATGCTGACCTGTACTGAGTTTTCTTCAGGCTCTTGTTGCTTTGCCGTTTGCTCATAAATCGCTTTTACATCCGCAAGAAAGCCTTTATTTTCACAACCTAAAATGAATAATTTATTCTGTGCACGGGTCATGCCCACATACGCCAGCTTTCGCTCCGAATCTAGATCTCGATTTTCCCCCAGCCGTGGCATATGGTCCAAACCAATAAAGAATACATGCGGAAACTCCAGCCCTTTAGAAGATTCTACATTCATAATTTTGATTGAATTTTTATTCAAATCTAGCGCTTTCTTTTCTGTACTACTGAAAATCAATTCAGCTTCAACATCTGGAACATAATTTTCTAATTTGGCTTTTAGCTCATTAACGAAAATGTCGTATTCAGCAGATTTTGCCTGCAACACCGCAATGTCTCTTGGTTCTACATCCGACTTCAGTAATTGTCGAATTTTACGGGCAATTAAATCCGCTAAATGGCGCACATCATTTTCATGATAAATACTTGGATATTCGCCAGTTTTACACTCCCCTGTATCTGGATCTAAAACACGGTCATATTCATCGTTATTCTGTAAGCTCTCGTATTGCTTCGGATTCAAAAATGCTTTGGCAATATCTAAAATTTCTTTGGTGTTGCGGTAGCATTTATACAATTCAACTGGTTTTTTACCTTGCACCTGTAAGCCGACTGAACGCCAACTCGGCTTTTTACGGTTAAAAATATTTTGCGCCGGGTCATAGCAGAATAAAATGTTATTACTTTCTGCTTTGACTAATTTTGACAGGCCAATAATCCACTCCTGTGCAAAGTCCTGACCTTCATCAATCAAAATGGCATCATATTGTTCAGTTTCGGATAATCCGTTAGTCTCCAGATAATCCAATAAAATTTGACCGACACGACTGTTATAGTCTGTCTGTTTCTCATTTTTCAGCATAGACAGATTTGCACTGGTGATTTTCTTCACCACACTATGAAAGTTCAGCACTTCTATCTTGTCATTAAAATCATCACCAAACATGTGTCCTAAGTGGTTACAAAGTGAATTGTTATAGCACACCACTAAAATTTTATAGTCTGGATAAATCGTCTTTAAATATTTTGCGCGACAAGCCAAAACCAGTGTTTTACCGCTACCTGCCACACCTTTTAAAATACGGTGCCCATCGCCAATATTTTTTGCAATGGATTCCTGAGATAAATCGAGCGCTTTCACTTCTTGTGGTTCTACGGCAAATAATTCATCCTGTTTAAACTCATTGACTCGAATTTCAGGAAAAATCATATAGCGTAAAAATTTTTCTTCAGCATAAGCCAAGGCTTCAAATGGAAAGGCAACATCCTTAAAAGCATCAATCAGTTTTTGCTTGAAAGTTTTATTCTCTGCAACTAAGCGCAAATCGTCTTTATAAATGGTTTTATGTTCAGAGCTGATCGCGGGAAAACTCAAGCCAATTTCATTGGCTTCTTGCTGTTTTAACTCGGTATAAATTACACAACTTGTGATCGGGAATTTAACATTACCTTGGTAAGGTCCGCTTTGCTGTAAAAATACCGCGGTCTTTTTGAATTGATTCAGAATATTCAGCATGCATTTACGCACCTGTAATTCTGGATTTTGTACCGAAACATTTTTGGCATTGTTCTTATTATAAAAACGCCCAGTAAATGTTTCAGGATTTAGAGTTTCAAATCTGTCTTTAGACCAGTCTTTAACTTCAATGACCAACAAGCCATGCTTTGGTAACCAAACAATAAAATCTGTATAACGGTTGAGTGCTTTCGGTTCATGCCAAATAATGGCATTTTCATCCTGAAAAACATGCTCCAACAACTGATAGACTTTTCGTTCACCGCTACTGGCTGATTTTAATTGTTGAATGCTTGGGGGAATCAGTTCAGCCACAGTGATTATTCTCTAAATCGTAATTATTTGATTAATTAGACAAATTATAATCAAAAATGTTAAATAGTCCATCCTATTTGCTTTGCATGTTAATTAATTATTCACATTTATTTTTACTAGATTCAAATGAATTGAACGCAAACTGCTGTTGAATGCATCCGAAGCATTGGCACAATAAAAAGCGCTACCTGATGCATTTGATCAAACAGCGCCATTATTTTACCTAAAAAGATCAGCGAGTCATTAGATTAGCTTACAGGCTTCACCTGTGTCTTCGGTAGGAAGAACGTCACTAAGCCCAACAACGGCAACAATGAACACACGCCAAAGACCCATTCAATACCATTGATATCCGCCAAATAACCCAAGCCTGCTGCGGCAATACCACTAACACCAAACATCAGACCAAACATTAGGCCCGCAATCATGCCAACACGTCCCGGCACAGCTTCCTGTGCATACACGACCATTGCGGCAAAAGCAGACGACATGACTAATCCAACAATAATCGACAGCACCGTAGTCCAAAACAAATTAGCATAAGGCATGATCAGTGCAAAAGGCGCCATGCCAATAAATGACACCCAAATCACCGCTTTACGACCAATTTTATCGCCAATTGGCCCACCTGCAAAAGTGCCCAATGCAACCGCAGCCAAAAAGGCAAATAAATGTAGCTGTGCATTTTGCAGGCTTAAATCAAATTTATGCATCAAATAAAACGTAAAATAATTACTGATGCTGGCGATATAAGTAAATTTGGCAAACATCAGTACGCAAATGGTCGCCAACGCAATAAACAACTGACTGCCCTGCAACTTGCTTTGTACCTGCTGTGCCTTTGATGTAGCTTGGCTGAGGCTATGTTGAATATTCCAGCGGCTCACACCAAACAACACCCAAATTGCCAGTAGAGCAAAGACGACCAGCCATGCGACGGCATGCTGTCCAAAAGGCACAATAATCAAGGCCGCCAATAACGGGCCAATCGCGGAACCGGTATTGCCTCCCACCTGAAAAGTCGATTGCGCAGTGCCAAAACGACCGCCTGACGCCATGCGCGCCACACGTGATGCTTCAGGATGAAAAGTTGATGAGCCCACGCCAATCAGCGCGGATGCAATCAATAGCACGGTGAAACTCGGCGAAAAAGCCAGTAGCACAATGCCACTGAATGTGACTGCCATGCCCATTGGGAGTAAATATGGCTTAGGATGCTTATCCGTATAAAGGCCAATCCACGGCTGCAGCAATGATGCCGTCAGTTGATAGACCAGTGAAATCAGGCCAACTTCTGCAAAACTCAGTGAAAAATTGACTTTCAGCATCGGGTAAATAGCGGGTAGAACCGCCTGTATCAAATCATTCAGCAGATGCGCAACTGCGACTGCACCCACGATTTTAATCACCATGCCCTGTGGCTGTGGACTTGCCGCGCAAGCCTCATTCTTCACGGGTATTGAAGAGTTCATTGCCCGTTTACTCCATGTCTGTATTGATCAGTTTGTGATTGTAAATTGTCACTCAAACCATTATCTTCCAATAATCATTGTATAAGTGACAAGATGGAGGCCTACATGCACAGTTTGCTGATTGAAACAGAAATGTCTGAACTGGTGATAGGCCTGTCTTCTGAACATAACTATCGGGAGATTACGCCTCCACACCATCATTCTCGGGCGCAGTTTCTCTATGCGTCTAGTGGCATGATTCAGGTTTACACCCCCAACCATGTTTGGATTGTACCGCCCATGTGTGCGCTGTGGATTCCAGCAGGTATTGAGCACAGCGTCATTTCACTTAGCCATGTCAAAATGAATACGGCGCTAGTCGAAACTGCTGCCGCTGAACTGATGGGACAGCAATGTTTTATTATTCGTGTGAGCAAACTACTACATGAACTGCTGATCCGCTTAAATGCGCTAGAAAGTATGCCACCTTCTGCGGTGCTCAGCGCCGATGAACTGTCACGCTCCTTGCAGATTTTAATTTTTGATGAGATTCATAAAGCCAATCTACTACCGATTCAGATCCCTTGGCCGCAGGACAAACGTCTGCTACATATCTGCAAAACCATGCTCGATGCACCGGGTCAGCTAAAAGATTTAACTACATGGGCAGATGAGATTGGAGCCAGTTCTCGCACATTAATGCGCATGTTTCAAAAAGAAACGGGGCTGTCCTATCGAACATGGATTCAGCAAATGCATATTGCACATGCGCTAAGTAAAATTTCCAGCGGCGAATCTGTAACGCAAATTTCTAGATCACTGGGCTACAGCAACGCTAGTGCATTTAGTGCCATGTTTAAACGCCACCTAGGGCAACCTCCACAGCAGTTTAAACATGCGAGTAAATGAAGAATACAATCCGTTTAGTTTGCCAAGTGCTCGACAAATAGGATGCCATTGAGATGGTCGACTTCGTGCTGCACGATGCAAGCAGGAAAGCCAGCAAAAGCCAAAGTGATTTTAGTGCAGTCTTGGCTACCCAGATACTGGCGCACATGGTTTAGGTGTGATCTTTACTGATATTGCGGAACATTTGAAATAAGTTTTGAATGTTAAAAAGGCCCTGATGACGTTGCAGTGATCTAGGCTTTTTATGCTTATCTCAACATCAATTCCATATTGATGTATCCCAAAACGTAGCTTCAAACCATAAGATCTATTGCACCAGTCAGAAAAATTTAGAATGAACAATGATCTTTGGAAACTGGAGCATGCTCTGTAAAAGAAAAAGGGGGGAATTTTTGATTGATGCAAGAAATCTAAAGCTCAATATGCCCCATTATTTGGCTGAGTTATTCCTTTAATAAAATAGATGCACAACAATTTAACATTCAGACGAAAATACAAAAAATATCGTTGCCCTGAATTAATCCAGAAATAGCGCCAAAAATTATTCAAATTTTATTCATATTCAATTTTTATCGTTTTTTATTTAAGAATCATTCATTTAATTTTCTCAAGCAAAATTCGTTAAGCACCAAATTGGTGCATAAACAATTACATTTCGCAAGTGCTTGCTTTATATCGAGTCTTCTACAAGATTTAACGTTTTTAATCAAAATTTTCCACTTTAGAAATACTTCTCGAAACTTTTTCGATGGATATACTGAAGTCCTTTTCGTGAACTAGCGCACTAAACTGGAACACCTTATGCAAAATATTGATCTCCTCTTTCTCCTCCTTGGTGCAGTATTGGTTCTTGCTATGCACGCAGGATTTGCTTTTTTAGAACTCGGTACGGTACGTCATAAAAATCAGGTCAACGCGCTCAGTAAAATTCTAACGGACTTCTCTATTTCCGCAATTGCTTACTTTTTTGTGGGTTATTACATTTCATATGGGCAACACTTTTTTCATGTCGGCGACACTCTAGCAGCCGATCATGGTTATAACTTAATGCGTTGTTTCTTCCTCCTTACATTTGCCGCAGCTATTCCTGCCATTATTTCAGGCGGGATTGCAGAACGGGCGAAAATGCGCTCTCAAGCCATTGCGACTCTACTATTGGTCGCTTTGGTTTATCCTTTTTTTGAAGGCATGGCTTGGAACGGTAATTTTGGGCTTCAAAAATGGTTAGAAAGCACCTTTGGTGCATCTTTCCACGACTTTGCAGGTTCTGTAGTGGTGCATGCGATGGGCGGTTGGATTGCGCTTGCAGCAGTGCTTTTACTTGGTGCTCGACATGGTCGTTATAAAAAAGATGGTCGGATCAGCGCACATCCGCCATCAAGTATTCCATTTTTAGCCCTCGGTTCATGGATTTTGATTGTCGGCTGGTTTGGCTTTAATGTCATGAGCGCTCAACGCCTTGATGCCATTTCAGGTTTGGTCGCAATCAACTCACTCATGGCAATGGTCGGTGGTACATTATCGGCAAATTTCATGGGTAAGAATGACCCCGGTTTCTTACATAATGGACCATTGGCAGGTTTAGTTGCCATTTGTGCAGGTTCAGACGTGGTTCATCCTGTAGGTGCTTTAATTATTGGTGTTGTTGCTGGTGTCATCTTTGTCAAACTGTTTACCTACACACAAAGCAAATTGAAAATTGATGATGTCTTGGGTGTATGGCCACTGCATGGCGTGTGTGGCGCTTTTGGTGGTCTGGCCGTGGGTCTTTTCGGGCAAAAATGGCTCGGCGGATTGGGCGGTGTTTCTATGATTTCTCAATTTATTGGCACATTGCTGGCGATTAGCATTGCACTGGCTGGTGGCTTTATTGTTTATGGTGCACTCAAAGCAATGATGGGCATTCGTTTAGATCAAGAAGAAGAATTCCGCGGAGCAGATTTAAGTATTCACCGTATTTCTGCCAATTCAGAAGAAAATATGTTTTAAGCTCTATTCACACATATTTACGGTATGTAAAGCGGCCGATGTGCCGCTTTACTTATTTTCTAGCAACTCAAATGCTTATTTTAAATACTGCCACACTTGATCAAGTCGCTGAATTTTATGCTCAATTGACAAACTTTGTTCGAGACTTAAGGAATGAAAACCTTCTAGTAATAGCGCATGCATCCCCGCTTGTTTCGCACCATAAATATCATTCACAGGATGATCACCAATAAACAGACATTGCGCTTCAGAAATATTTAAAGCTCGGCTGGTCTGTTGAAATATCTCAGGTTTTGGCTTACTGATACCGACCAATTCCGAGCTTATAATTGCATCAAAATAACGGGTAAATCCTAAACCTTTCAAAATATTTAAACGTGTTGCATGACCGCCATTAGACACAACCGCTAGTTTAAAATGCTGTTGTTTTAATTGTGTTAATAGCGCTATTGCACCCGGCATCGCCACGGCAAATTGACCAAAATATTGAAACCAAAATTGTGTCAAGCCATCAAAGTCGGGCAAGATCTTCCATTCTAATTCTTGCCGTAAAGCATGCGCGACCGAAGCTCCAATACTGGGGTGAGTTAACATTTCCTTCTTGGGATATCCGCCATTATCAATTCGGTTAATAATCGCTTTTATCTGCATCACATCTGTCACAACTAAGTTTGTTTGAAACTGCTGCGCCAGAAAATGGCTATAAGCCAAAATACTGTTATCGCGGTGCGTTAGGGTATTGTCCAAATCAAATAGTACGGCTCGAATGGTCATAATTATACAGCGTTGTTTTTTTCTAATTTAGCACACTGAAGTGAACTGCAAATGCAGCATCATTGCTATATATATCTGTAGCTTGGAAAAGCAGAATTAAGTCAGAATTAAGCTGAGCCGTATTTAATAGATCTATTAAAAATAGAATACTGCAATACTATGCACTCGACACCACGTTTTTTCCTGACTCAAGGGCTCATATTAACTTTGAGTTTTATCCTGTTGCTGTTAATTTTCCCTGTGGGCGGTACTCTAGATCAGTCCATCATACAACCGTGGGTCGGTGTACATGGTACTTTTCCACTACGCAATGATTGGTCTCTTGCAGTTTTAAACCACCGCTATATCAAAAATATCTTAATTGCTGTTTATGTGTTTTATTTAGTCGCTTGGGTCCGCAGCTTCAAAGTTCCGAGCTTAAAAGCCCAACGTTTTGAACTCGGCTATTTCTTTTTTGTCGCTATTTTAAGTACAGCGGTCATTGGCTTGATTAAATCGCAGTCTGCACATGCCTGCCCTTGGAATATGAATGTACCTACTGCTGAAAGTTTTATCTGGAATTTCTCAGCAATTCATGGACATTGCTTTCCCGGTGGACATGCATCAACTGGCTTTGCCTTGATGACTGGATTTTTTACCTACCGCATCAGCAATCCTCGCCGCGCTTATTTTTTCTTAATTGCAGGACTGATTATAGGCTTTGGCTTTGGATGGGCTCAAATGATGCGTGGTGCACATTTCCTGAGCCATAACCTTTGGACTGCATGGATTGTCTGGGCATTTAATACAGCGTTCTACTTCTGCGCCTATCGCTATTTCCCAAAAACAACTGTGCCGAAGCGTAATGAACATAAACGCTTCGAATGGATTTAAAGATTAAAATCGAAGGATCTTTTAAGCGAACAACCCAGATGTAAGGCTGATGAATTTCATTTAGGAGTCACCTCCTACGCAACATGATTGTCATTTTGGAGTGGAATTTTAAGGGTGACTTTTAAGCCACCAAGGGTTTCACTTTTAGAGAAATCTAGTTCAGCACCAATATGCTTCGCGGCTTTATCTACAATGGCTAAGCCTAAACCACTGCCCACTTCTTCATGATTAAAAATACGATAAAAACGTTTTCGGATGTGTTCATACAGCGCAGGATCAATGCCAGGACCACTGTCTTCAACCTCAACAATGGCTTGTTCATCTTGCTGAAACACAGATACATTAATCATCCCCTCTTGCGGGGTATATTTAATGGCATTATCAATGAGGTTAAAAATAATCGAATGTACCGTAGGCTCTAAGCTATGCAGTGCAATACTTTGCTGCTGCTCCATCCCTAGATCAATATCTTTTTGCATGGCCAAATGAATCAACTGCTCAACACAATTTGCTGCCACCTGCTTTAAGTCAAAATTTTGTTTATGCTCTAATTCAAAGATTGAAGCATCTTGTTTGGCTAGGCTGAGCAACTGACTGACCAAATGCTGAATCCGAATTAAGCCCTTACTCAAATTCAATAAAGCATCATCTTGCGGAAATTTCTGTAGCAAAATCTGCATTTGTAAATTGAGTGCTGTAATTGGAGTACGTAATTCATGTGCTGCATCGGCAATAAATTGACGCTGTTCTTGCTGAGATAAAGAAATGCGTTCAAATAAATGATTGATTTCTAAAATGGTCGGCGCAATTTCTTCCGGATAAGGTGCATTGGAAATTGGCGACAATTCAAAAGCATCTCGTTTGGCCAATTCACGTTTGAACTTTTCGAGCGGTTGCAGACTGCGTTGAATGAGCCATCCTAAAGCAAAAAGCGCAAAAGGAATAATAATCGCATAAGGTAAAAACATACTGCTGGCCAATTCAGCAGCCAAATGTTGACGTACGGATTCTTGTTGGCTGACCTGAATCTGCTTATCCGCTAATGGCAATACATAAGTATGCCATTCATCACGTGGGGTAATATGTGTATAAAAACCCGCATGTTGTTTCGGTGGAACCAAAAGTTTTAATTGATGTTTTTGCTGCGCATTAGATTCGTAACTCCAAACGTCGACAAATAAATCTTCTTCGTGATAACGCTTGTGTTGATCAAATTGACTTTGGATCGGCTCAGGATTATGCGCCGCAACGCGCTCAGCCAAATTTTGCATTTGCGCATCTAAAATTTCATTAATTTCTTCGAGCGCAATACGGTAGGCGGAAAACACCAACACACAGCCCAATAACATACTGAAAATAGACACATAAACAATCAGTCTCTTTTTCAGAGAATAGGGAGTGTGTTGCATTTAAAATATTGTCCTAATGGTTTAACCCAAACGATAACCCAAACCACGAATGGTCCGAATAAAATCTTTATCCAGTTTGGTTCTTAGATGATGCACATAAACTTCAATGGTATTACTGCTAATTTCACTATCAAAATCATAAAGCTTATCTTCGAGATTCGCTTTAGAAAAAATCTTATTTGGATGAGTCACTAACGGAATAAGAATTGCCCATTCCCGATTAGACAAATCAACATACTGCCCTTTATAACGTGCTAAATGTTGCTCTACATCCAGCACCAATTCACCATGTTTGATTACTTTTTGGGTGCTGTCTTGCGTTGCTGCACCAGTACGACGTAATAAGGCATGGATACGTGCCAATAATTCATCAAACTCATAAGGTTTAATTAAATAATCATCTGCACCTTGGTTTAAACCATCGACACGATTTTGCAATTGATCTCGCGCAGAAATAATCAATACAGGTAATTGGGGATAGATCTGACGAATTTGCTTTAACACTTGCATGCCGTCCATCATTGGAAGTCCCAAATCCAGTAAGACGATATCGATTCCACCCTGCTGAATCAACTTTAAGCCATCAATGCCATTATTCACCCACTCCACATCAAACTGTTGGTAGTTCAATAGCGTTTTGGTCGATTCGGCAATCATGAAATCATCTTCAATAATAAGTATTTTATGCATGGCTTAGATCCTGCTTTGAGCGGTATGAGCGCATTGTTGCAACATATTGTTCTTTTCATCAATCACCTGCGTTTGAATACCTAACAGGCTTAGCATTGATGGAAATAAATTATCCTGGCTTAATTTTTGACCTTTTTGTGCCACTAAACAATTATATTCTGCTGAATTATGTTTTTGCCAATCCTGTGAAAACCACATCAGCATAGGTACATGGGTTTGTTGCGTAGGTGCAATCGCATAGGGCGAACCATGTAAATACAGTCCACGCTCTCCAGTCGATTCACCATGATCTGATAAATACCATAATCCAGTTTGATAGTTTGTTGTGGTTTTTAAAGTATTCATCAATTCGCTAAGTACATGGTCTGTATAGACAATACTATTGTCATAACTATTGATTAACGCAGTCGATGTACAACCTTGAATCGCATTTGAATTACACGTCGGTTTAAATTTTTGAAATTCAGGGCGACTGCGTTTGAAATAAGCGGGGCCATGACTCCCTATTTGGTGTAATACTATCAAACGTGGTGAATGATCATCTTTTGGAATCGCTGCCAAATAGTCTTTTAAAGCATCGACCAAAATACCATCGAAACATTCACCTTCAGCATCACACCATTTTTGTTTCAACTTTTCAGGAAATTCATATTTTTCCACACGGGTACACGTGCCCTTACAGCCTGAATTATTATCCATCCAAGTCACTTTATAACCCGCACGCTGCGCAATATCGAGTAAACCTTCACGATGCCCTGCGAGCTGCTCATCATATTCAGTTCGTGGCATACCTGAAAACATACACGGTACAGAAACCGCAGTGGCTGTTCCGCAAGAACTCACTTGACTAAAATTAATGATGTTTTGTTGACTGAGTTCAGGATTGGTATTTTTACTATAACCATTTAAAGAAAAGCTTTCAGCACGTGCCGTTTCACCTACCACCAGCACCATCATTTTTGGTAATTGACCTTGACTCGATTTGTTTACAAAATGAGCATCTTCACCATAGGTCACTAAAGGTAAATTCTTTTTCGGTGCTTTTTTGTGGTAATAGGAAAACGTAGAAGCAATACTATTTTGCGGTGAAAGCATACCTTTCAAATCGCGGTGTTCACGAAAGATCGCTGCATAATCAACAAAATACACAAACAATAATCCAGCCATAACAACGAGTGACAATACAATGTTCAGCGCTTTTTTACCTAATACAGTGCGTAAAGCTTCAGTTCGAATGGGTAATAGTAATGTCACAACAACTGGAACAATGACCAGTCCAAAAACCCAAATGAAAAATTGCGGCGAAATTAAATCATTTACTTCTTTGATGTCTGTTTGCATCATATTTTGTACTTGATCCGACGTAATCGTGACACCTAGACTATTTACAAAATAGGCACTCAGTCCGCCAATAATCAGTAGTACGTTCGCTAAAATTTTAAAATTCCAGCGCCATTGCACCAATTGCATCAACACATTATACAGCGCAACCACCACAACCACAGTTGCTGCGATAAACAGTCCAGCTTTACCACCCGAATAAGGCGTGAGTTGTTGAATTTGCTGATAAAAAGCAATGTTCAACCCCAATCCTAGCCAAATAGACAGGATTAAATTCAGTTGGCTTAAACTCAGCTGTGGTAATTTTTGCTGAATCTTATGTATTGCATTAAGCATATCGGCATCAATATTTAATCTTTGATATTTTAATCTAAAAATTGAAACTTAAAAATCACTTAAAAGTATGATCAAAAAACAAAAAAGGCGATGTAAAACATCGCCTTTTGATTCATCAATACGAAATCTTAGAACTTAAATTCAAGCCCAGTACCCACTACAGGTTGTTCGCTTTCATTCGAACCTTGTTCAAGTGCTAAATAGCCTGCATAACCATAAGCTTTGACTTGTTTACTAAATGCATAATCTACGCCAGCAATTAACTGCAGAGCTTCGTAGTCATCACCAACTTTGTAAGTGGTCGTGTTTTGACTATATTGAGCTTTCACTGTCCACGCTTTTGCAGATGGTAGATTGTACTCTGCTCCTACTAACCAACCTTGTGCATCATCAATATTGGCAGCCGCTGTATCATTACCTGTTGCATTTTCAACTTCAGATGTTTGATAAAGTGCTTTGAGTGCTAAGCCACCATCAAGGTTGACACGACCAATTGCACGAATGGTATTTGCTGCTGCAAATACTTTGGTTCCAGCCACTTCTGGTTGTGAAGCATTTAAGATGCCTACACCACCGAAGTTTGAAGGAATCGCTTTGTCATAAGCTAAACCTGCAACCACGATAGGGCTGTCATACACAACAGATGCAGACCACGCATCACCTAAACCACGGCCCGCAGTTTTCACCACACCTTTATCGTTTTTGATCCCAGAAGATTCACCACTGGCAAGTAATGCATTGACTTTAATTGCACCATCCGCCACTTTGAAAGCAGGAGATTCATAAATTACTGCATTTGCAACGCGGTTATCACCGGTCATAATGCCTGTTATGTCAGCACGGTTACCTACATAGTTATTAAAAGTATCGACTGGGCTAGACAGTTGTTTTAACGGTGTATCATGTGCACCAATTTTTAATGTACCAAGTTTCGCATCTTTCAGACCGACAAAGCGGTTACGCTTAGACCAGTCATCCCCTTCGCCATCTGAGTTAAATGACCATTCAATTGCATATACGGCACTTAAACGATCAGTCAGTTTTTCATCACCTTTCAAACCAACAAATGAACTATTTGAACTGATTTCCACCACATCTTTGTCAGAAAAACCTGATTTATTGTCTTCAGGTAAATAATCTACAGATGCGTCGATTTCCCCGTAAAACGTTGGTGCTGCAAAAGTTGATCCTGCCAAAAGGCTTAAAGCAATCGCCGCTGCTAACTTAGTTTTCATTCAAAAAATTTCCTTAAATTATTTTGTAACAGATATTACACACGCGTAACTTGTTACAAAATTATTAAAATAATATTTGCAATGCTCTTTTAGTTCTTTAGCTGCATGAACACAATCAAAATCTTGATTTATCAATGTTTTTGCTCATTTTTTGTGTATTTGACCATAAAATTATTGGAATTAAACTCAATACCGCCACCACAGAAATCAGAAATAAATAGCTGCTATATCCCAGTTGATCGGCAAAATATCCACTGATGCTATAAAGACCACCACTAACAGTCGCCATTAACGCCACCTGAAACGTGAAGTCCGTACCTGCAAAATTTTTACGGCTGTATTGCATCACCAAGGTCAGCATTACGACCAACAGCATGGCTGAAACCATATCTTCAGCGGCATTAATGCCATAAATGATCCAAGCATTGACCTGCTGTTTTGCGTCAAATTGCAAAGCCAGCCATGCATAAGCCAGCAGCGTTAATATTTTTAAAATTGAAAAACTAATCAGCGCTTGTGCACGTGACAGATATTTCAAACTCATTCCTGCAAGTCCAGCACCAATTAAAGCTGCAACCGCACCAAGCATGGTGACATACAGCCCAATTTGACTAAAACTCAGCCCCATATCGACCATTAAAGGTTTTAATAACGGTCCTGCCAGACCATCGGCAAGCTTAAAACTCAGCAAGACCCATAACCACATCAGCAAGGTTTTGGTTTCAGTAAAATAAGCCAAATAGCGTTTTATCGACTGCTGAAAACTGAGTTTTTCCGTATTATTTTCAGATAGAGGGATATCAGAATGCTTGACTCTTTCAGCTTCGCGATAGCATAAAATCGGTACAGTATTGAGAAAAACCAATGCGGCTAGAAATAAAAACGTTGCTTGCCAATGCAGCCAGTCTAAAGCCCATAAAACTGCACCTCCGCCGACAATAAAGCCCAGACGCGAGCCGATCACTTGAAATGTATTACCCCAATGTTGTTGATCATTTTTAAGTATGTTGACAGCCAAACCATCCGTTGCAATGTCTTGGGTTGCACCAACCATGTTCATACTCAGCAGCACTATAAAGAACAGCAACAAATAAACAGGCTGATTCAGACTTTCTATTGGTAAAAATGACAGCAGCACTAAAATAAAGATCGTCAGCAGTTGCGTGGGTACTATCCAGCTACGGTAGTGTCCTTTTGAAGCTAAGCCGTGTTGATCGACTAAAGGCGCCCAAAATATTTTGATTGACCATGGCAGCATCAGTAAGCCAAAGCCGCCTATATGCGTAAGTGATACTCCTTCTGCTCTTAAGATGACAGGCAAAGCATGCGTCATAAAGCCCACAGGTAAACCTTGTGCCCAATATAAGGAAAACAGTAAGAGATAAAGCTGGCGCATGTATTTCTCTGCGTTGAATGAGCAAAAAGAAGCACTTAGAGTATAAAAACTATAACGAATTTGCCAATGATCTTAAATTGGCTTCAACCTATGATGAAAGTCATAGACAAGATATGTCGAAGGCAACATGGCAGGATGCCACGCCATTACACAAAAAAAGAAGATGACATGAATAATGATCTACAGCTATTTCCTGAGTTACCTGACCAAGTACCATCACGTGGTTCAGCGATTTCGCGCTTAGTTTTTAAAAAGTTATTTTTAGCCCAAGGTTGGCGCTTTACGGGTGAGTTTCCAAACTTACCCAAGGCCGTTGCCATTATTTCACCGCATACCTCAAATATAGATGCATGGTATGGTTTTCTAGCACTACTTGGTATCGGAATTCAAATCACGATTTTTGGTAAAAACAGCTTATTTGATACGCCATTAAAACCGCTGCTGCAATGGATCGGTGTCATCCCTGTCAATCGTGATAATCCCAAGGGTTTAACCCGTGAAATTGCCGAGATTGTACATTCACGTGATCAGATTTGGATTGGTATGGCACCAGAAGGTACACGTAAAAAAGCCGATAAAATTCGCAGTGGATTTTACTATATTGCCTATGAAGCACAGATTCCAATCGTGATGTTTAGTTTTGATTATGCTGAAAAAACCATACGCTGTTTAGGGACATTTTCCCCAACAGGTGACTATGCTGCCGATTTGGACAAAATATTAAATCTGTATGAAGGTCACTTTTCACCACGCAACCCTGAGTGGTTGGCTCTGCCGTTACAAAAGCACTGGAAAAAGCCCTAGTCAAAGCATGTTTTTTTTGATGTGATGTGCAACTTGTTTAATTTACAATCAGATTTCAATCATGAAACTATCGCATTTCTTTATTCCAAGCCTTTTGGTGCTTGGTTTAGCAGGCTGTGACTCTGCAACCAAAACTCCCTCTACCGCTACACCAACACCGGTAAAAGCTCGCGAACCTGTGATTGCCATTGCTTTGGGTGGTGGTGGTGCCAAAGGTTTTGCTCATATTGGTGTCATCAAGGTTCTTGAATCTCATGGCATTAAACCGACAATTGTTACGGGTACCAGTGCAGGTAGTTTCGTAGGCAGTTTATATGCCAGCGGCAAAACACCGTATCAAATGCAACAATTGGCACTAAATTTCAAGGAATCGGATATTCGTGACCTGACTTTAAATAGCCAAGGCGTGATTCAGGGTCAAAAATTACAAGACTTTGTAAACAAGAGCATCGGCAATAAAACCATTGAGCAATTTCCAAAACGCTTTGCCGCAGTCGCAACCCGTTTAGACAATGGGAATAAAACCGAATTTAACCGTGGTAACGCAGGTCAAGCGGTGCGCGCTTCTTGCAGTATTCCAAACGTCTTTGTCCCTGCAACCATTGCTGGAGTGAAATATGTCGATGGTGGATTGGTCAGCCCAATCCCAGTCAAAACTGCACGTGATATGGGGGCCGACATTGTGATTGCCGTTGATATCTCAGCACGTCCAGATGGAACAAAAGCTGTGAGTATGTTTGGTCTGCTCGATCAAACCATCAACATTATGGGTCAGCACAGCATTAATGAAGAACTGAAAAATGCCAATATCGTAATCCAACCGAAAGTCGGTCATATTGGTACACTGGATTTAAAATCAAGTAATGCCACAATATTAGAAGGTGAAAAAGCAGCTCAACTCAAAATTAATAGCATTGAAAAAGCCATTAATGATTTTAGACAATCACCTGCTGCATTGAAGCCTGCACCGAAAGCTCGAATATAAATCAATGATTTTTTAATATTCATTGGTTTATACATCTGCTACATTGATATAGATATTGCTTCATCTATATCAATGTTCCCATTATAAGAGTAGATGTATGGAATTTATTTTAGAACCTTGGCACTGGTTTGTTTTAGGCGTCGCTTTGATGCTTTTTGAACTGGTTTTGCCGTCTTTTGCTGCCCTATGGTTTGGCGTATCGGCTATTTTAGTCGGTGTTTTATATTGGATTTTTCCATCTATGGACTTTAATGTCCAAATTATCATCTGGATTATCCTTGCAATTGTATGCACATTTTCATGGTTTAAATTTATCAAGCCACTTTCTATCGATAAAACCAAAGCAGGTCTTTCACGCGAAGCGACGATTGGACAAGTGGGTATGGTCATCCAAACTCAACTAGAACATGGCTCAGTCAAAGTCCGTTTTCCCATGCCTGTATTAGGTTCAGATGAATGGCATTGCCGTACTCAAGATCAACTCCAAGTCGGTGACCGTGTTCGTGTCATTGATATTTTAGGAAATGATTTAGTCGTTCAACTGCATAGCAGCAACCACCCAAATGACCATCAATAAATAAGAGAGTAATCAAATGTCTGGTGTTTCTATTGTTTTTTTAGCCTTTTTAGTTTTTGTGGCCGTCACCATTTTTAAAGGTGTACGTATTGTTCCTCAAGGTTATAAATGGATTGTACAGCGTCTTGGTAAATATGACACAACCCTCAATCCAGGTTTGAACTTCGTCATCCCTTATATTGATGAAGTGGCTTATAAAGTAACGACCAAAGACATCGTACTGGATATTCCATCACAAGAAGTGATCAGCCGTGATAACGCTGTACTCCTCATGAATGCTGTGGCTTATATCAATTTAACCACCCCTGAAAAAGCAGTGTACGGCATTGAAAACTATACATGGGCAATTCAAAACCTCGTACAAACATCATTGCGTTCAATTGTCGGTGAAATGGATCTAGATGATGCTCTGTCTTCACGTGACCACATTAAAGCTAAACTTAAAGCAGCCATCTCAGATGATATTTCAGACTGGGGTATTACGCTAAAAACTGTAGAAATTCAGGATATTAAACCTTCTCATACCATGCAAGCAGCAATGGAAGAACAAGCTGCGGCTGAACGTCAACGTCGAGCAACCGTGACCAAAGCTGATGGTGAAAAACAAGCTGCTATTTTGGAGGCTGATGGTCGTCTTGAAGCTTCACGTCGTGATGCTGAAGCACAAATCGTACTGGCTGAATCTTCACAACGTGCTATTGAATTGGTGAGCTCGGCTGTCGGTGATAAAGAAATTCCTGTTGCCTACTTACTGGGTGAGCAGTATGTGAAAGCCATGCAGGATATGGCGAAATCGAACAATGCCAAGACTGTGGTCTTACCAGCTGATATCATGAATACTATCCGTGGTGTCATGGGTCGCAATAATTAAAAATTGATTTTATTGAATTTTTAATGGGTCGTTTTAACGGCCCATTTTTTATGCCTTGCCAGAAAAAGAAAGCAAAGTTTGTGAATTTATGTTTAAATTTCACGTTATTTTTTGACGTTTCAGGACTTAAAGCCTGATTTCCCCTACTTCGTTTAGGAAAAATCCCACTTAGTCCACCGTTTTAAAAGCATTTGTCCAACGCCAAAACGGATATCGTATGAGTTCCCTAAATCCCACTCTTATTACCTTTCTTTTTTATATTGTCGCCATGGTCGTGATCGGCTTACTTGCTTATCGTGCTACCAGTAACTTTTCTGACTACATTTTAGGTGGTCGACGATTAGGTAGCTTTGTTACCGCACTCTCCGCTGGTGCATCTGACATGAGCGGTTGGTTACTCATGGGTTTACCTGGTGCGATTTATCTTTCAGGTTTATCTGAAATGTGGATTGCCATTGGCCTGATTATTGGTGCTTGGCTGAACTGGCTATTGGTTGCAGGTCGTCTACGCGTACATACCGAAGTACAAAATAACGCATTGACCCTCCCCGACTATTTCTCAAATCGCTTTAATGATCAGAAAAAAATTCTACGTATCGTTTCAGCAGTCATTATCTTGATCTTCTTTGCGATTTACTGTGCTTCAGGCATGGTGGCAGGTGCACGTCTGTTTGAAAGTATGTTTGGCATGTCGTATAGCACAGCACTTTGGATCAGTGCCATTGCGACTGTGAGCTATGTATTTATTGGTGGATTCCTCGCGGTCAGCTGGACAGATACCATTCAAGCAGGCTTTATGATTTTTGCGCTGTTGCTTACGCCTATTGTGGTTATGCTGTCTTTCTCAGATCTGAGTCAATTTACCATGGCACTTGAAGCTGCTCGTCCGCAAGCCATGAATGTTTGGGGTGATTTAAGCTTTGTGGCGATTATGTCTTTATTGGCATGGGGCTTAGGTTATTTTGGTCAACCGCATATTCTTGTACGATTCATGGCTGCTGATTCTGTCAAATCTATTCCAAATGCACGCCGCATTGGTATGACATGGATGACGCTTTGCTTAGGCGGTGCAGTGGCTGCAGGTTTCTTCGGTATTGCGTATTTCCAGCAACACCCAGAACTTGCTGGCGTTGTTACAGCAAACCCTGAAACAGTCTTTATGGAATTGACTAAAATTCTGTTCAATCCATGGGTGGCAGGTATCGTGTTGGCTGCAATTTTAGCCGCGATTATGAGTACGCTAAGCTGTCAGCTTTTGGTTTGTTCAAGTACCTTAACAGAAGACTTTTATAAATCATTCCTACGTAAAAATGCGTCACAAAAAGAATTGGTTTGGGTTGGTCGTCTGATGGTCTTGATGATTGCGATTTTAGCCATTTATATGGCAGGAAACCCAGATTCTAAAGTGCTTGGTTTAGTGGCTTATGCTTGGGCAGGCTTTGGTGCTGCATTCGGCCCACTCATTATCTTGTCATTGTTCTGGAAACGCATGACACTGAACGGTGCTTTGGCAGGTATGATCGTTGGTGCGGTGATGGTGATTTTATGGAAAAACGTTTGGGGTGATACAGGCGTTTACGAAATCATTCCAGGGTTCATTTGCTCAATGTTGGCCATTGTTGTTGTGAGCTTAATGGGTAAAGCCCCTACTGCTGAAATCACAGATAAATTTGAAGAAGCAGACCGTATCTATAAAGAAAGCATTTAATCATTTTGACAATCTATTGAAAAAAGGACGTTCTCGTCCTTTTTAATGTCTATTTTCTAGCATATGCACGTGATGAGATATCTGTAATCTAATTTGCTCTGATGTTTTAATTTACACAATGATTTAAAAAAATCTATTTGCTGATCAATAAAAAAGCCTGAATAAAGCGTTCTCTATTCAGGCTTTTTTTAATGTTTTTCTTAACTTTTACGATTTAACAAGAACTGTGTAATTTTAGTCAGCTCTTCTGCATGATCACCGAAGTATGCCAGTGCACTCATCGCTTGATTATGTAAATCTTCCGCATAGGCTTGTGCATTTTCCAGCCCCATCAAAGCAGGATAAGTCGATTTATCTACTTGCTGGTCTTTGCCTGCTGTTTTGCCCAACACTTCTGTTGCAGCGGTAACATCTAAAATGTCATCTTGCACTTGAAAGGCTAAACCAATCGCTAATCCAAATTCACGTAATTTAGGAATGGCTTGATCTGTACCATTAAAGATCGTGACTGCAGCCATCATAATTGCCGCAGAGATTAGCGCACCGGTTTTATTGCGGTGAATATTTTCTAATTGAGTTTGGTCAACATGTTTGCCTTCGGCCTGTAAGTCTAAGACTTGACCATTGACCATTTTCGACGTTGCAGTAGCTAGAATTTGCATTTGTTTTAATACAATAGCGGGCTCAACTGCTGGGCCTTGGTCAAATAAACGACTGCCTAAAACTTCAAAAGCCATCGACTGTAAAATGTCACCTGCCAATAAAGCCGTATCTTCACCAAAAGCCACATGGCAAGTCGGCTGTCCACGACGAAGTAAATCGTTATCCATGCAAGGTAAGTCATCATGAGCAAGTGAATAACAATGAATGAACTCGATTGCCACTGCTGCACGGCGCACTGCTGCATAATTACTATTTGAGTTTAATGCTGCTGTCGCATAACAAAGTGCCGGACGTACACGCTTGCCCCCCAACATTACCGCATGATAAACCGCACCTTTTAGAGGTTCAGGTATAGCAAAAGCATCTAATGCTGTAAGTAAATCCTGCTGAATACGTTGTTGGGCTTCAGTCAGGGCATGTGTGGAAACGTCTGTTAAAGAAGACACATTCACCTCAAATACTTAAATATTAATTTCAATCGATGATGCGCAATTTATTTGCTTTTCATCCGTCTTTTCGACTTGTTGCATCATACTGCTTTCTCGAATCTTTCTCTATGTTCCAATCCATTTTTGCCTATGAATAACGCATTATTTTTAGATTTCAGGTTTGAACATTCGCACAGAATGTCCATCCGTATAGAAGGTACAATTTTTATTGGCGTGCTTGGCTTGATATAAAGCATCGTCTGCTCGGTTTAGCGTTTGCATGAGCAACTCTGAATTTTGCCATGCTGCTACACCACAAGATACAGAGAGCTGAATTGCTGGATCAACGGCATATTTCGATGATGCAAATAATTGTTCACAGCACTGCTGTGCAATCTGACAGGCTTTTGTTAATGCTAAGCTGGGTAAAGCAATCGCAAACTCCTCCCCACCCAAACGATAAATTTGAGCAAAGTCCACATGTTTAATCACGTCACTCAAGATGCCAGCACTATCTGCTAAAACCTGATCACCAAACACGTGCCCGTACTGATCATTGACTTGTTTAAAATTATCCAAGTCCAACATGATAAAACACAGCTCTAAAATTTGGTCTCCATTTAGCTTTTGTTGCCATTCATCTACATGCAAATCAAAACATCGCCGATTGCGTACACCCGTGAGATGATCAAAATAAACCTGCTGCTTGAGTTCAAAATTGTGCTTTTGTAAATTCTGCTCTAATTGCTTTAAATTGGTAATGTCAGCACAACAAAGCAGCACATGTTTAAGCTCACCACTCTGTTGAAAATGCGGTTTTAAAGTTAACCAATAATGTCGATCATTTTCGCTATGCATAAAGGGTTCTATGCATTGCATTTCTAGGCAGCGCAAATCAAACTCTGAAACATTTGAATTGCTATTAACTTCCAACGCATTCAGTCGAGTTAAAACAATTTCTTTTAAACTGGATTGAAAATGGTGTTTATATAATTCATTTGCACATAAAATGTCCGCACTAGCAGAAAATAGTGCTGCTGGCATCGGTAACGCTTCCAGTACTGCAATGTGTTCAAAGGATATTTCCGATTTTAATAAGTCATTTTTAAGCATGGTATATCCACTTTTTCTAGGGTATAGCTACGCAAAATGCTATCAAAATATTTGTGATATATATCACTCAATACTTCTAATATTAAATGCAGTACTTATTATATTTAAATATATATTAAATACTGCTTTGCTTATTCTTATCTTTCATAAAGCATAAAAAAAGCCCCTGTAGAAACAGAGGCTTTTTCATCTAAATATACTTATTTGAGCGTATCAGCAGGTATGCGGACCCATCCTTCCATAAGAACACGTGCACTGCGACTCATGACGGCTTTCTTCACCACCCACTGACCATTTTCCAGCTCCGCTTGTGCACCTACACGTAATGTGCCTGAAGGGTGACCAAAACGTACAGCTTCACGTTCACCACCGCCAGCAGCCAAATTCACTAAAGTTCCAGGAATCGCTGCCGCTGTACCAATTGCAACTGCAGCAGTACCCATCATGGCATGATGAAGTTTACCCATCGACAATGCACGAACGAGAATATCTGTATCATTCTCACCAATCTCTTTAGCACTTGAAGAAGTATAGGCTTTAGGTTGAGATACAAAGGCAATTTTAGGGGTATGTTGACGCTTTTCTGCTTCAGCAATATCCGAAATCAAGCCCATTTGCACAGCACCATAAGCTCTAATTTTTTCAAAACGTGCCAATGCCTGTGCATCACCATTAATAGCGTCTTGAAGTTCTGTACCCGTATAACCAATCTCTTCAGCATTTAAGAAAATAGTCGGAATGCCTGCATTGATAAATGTCGCCGCAAAGCTTCCTTCGTCAGGCACGGTTAAAGTATCCACCACATTGCCCGTTGGGAACATTGCACCGCCATCTTCACCATCATTTGCAGGATCTAAAAACTCAATTTGTACTTCGGCTGCTGGAAATGTCACACCATCCAACTCAAAGTCACCCGTTTCTTGTACTTGACCATTGGTCATAGGTACCTGGGCAATAATGGTTTTTTTAATATTGGCCTGCCAAATTCGAACGGTGCACAAACCATTTTCTGGAATACGCTCAGCATCGACTAAACCATTCGAAATCGCGAATGCACCTACTGCTGCCGTTAAATTACCGCAATTTCCACTCCAGTCAACAAAGGCTTTATCAATTGATACTTGTCCAAATAGATAATCTACATCATGGTCAACTTGATTACTCTTTGCCAAAATCACGGTTTTACTGGTACTTGAGGTTGCTCCACCCATGCCATCAATTTGTTTGCCGTATGGGTCTGGACTACCTATTACACGTAATAAAAGTTGATCACGGATTTTCCCGGGTTGCTGCGCCGCTTCTGGCAAATCATCCAACTTAAAAAACACGCCTTTACTCGTACCACCGCGCATATAAGTTGCCGCAATCTTGATTTGGGGTGCAAAACTCATTTTTTTTAAATCCTTGATCATTATCATTGTGTTAGGACAGTTCGTACATTTCCGCCCTTTTCGCATCATACATTGTTTATTTGAAGTTTTAACAATCACATGACTTAAGTATAAAAAAACAACACTCAATACCTTTTTTGCATAGAGCAAAGCAAGACACAAACATATAAAATAAAATTAATCTATTGATTCATAAATTTTTAATTTAATAAATGTAATTAAAAATTGGTTATTCCATCTATAATTATTTTTCATATATTTTGAGCTACTAGGCTATTCAATCTCGATCTATTACAATTACAAAAATTAAACCATTCACGGGAAGAGTAACTTGACTACCAATTCCTCCGAACTCAAGCGTGGCTTAAAGAATCGTCATATTCAATTGATTGCCATGGGTGGTGCAATTGGTACAGGATTATTCTTAGGCTCTGCGCATGTGATTCAATCTGCCGGTCCATCGATTATTTTAGGCTATGCCATCGGTGGTTTGATTGCCTTTTTAATTATGCGTCAACTCGGTGAAATGATTGTTCATGAACCTGTTGCAGGTTCTTTTAGCCATTTTGCATATAAATACTGGGGTAAGTTTCCGGGCTTTTTAACTGGTTGGAACTACTGGATTCTTTATATTTTAGTGGCAATGACAGAGTTAACTGCTGTCGCAAAATACATTAACTACTGGTGGCCTTTCATTCCAGCTTGGGCATCTGTTCTATTTTTCTTTGTGATCATTACGCTGGTTAACTTGGGTAATGTGAAGTTCTATGGTGAGTCAGAGTTTTGGCTATCCATCATTAAAGTGACTGCTGTTATTTCAATGATCGTATTTGGTTTGTATTTGCTATTAACCGCAGACTCAAATTCAACAGCATCTTTTAGTAACCTTTGGGCACATGGTGGTTTCTTCCCAAATGGCTTTGATGGTCTATTCTTCATGTTGGCCTTTTTAATGTTCGCCTTTGGCGGTATTGAACTGATTGGTATGGCTGCAGCTGAAGCTGAGAATCCAAAAGAAACCATTCCAAAAGCGATTAACCAAGTGGTTTTTCGTATTTTGATTTTCTATGTCGGTTCTTTGACGATCCTGTTGTCACTCGTGCCATGGAATCAACTTGAATTAGGTGGCTTAGATAAAAGTCCATTTGTGATGATTTTCAGCCAACTTGGGATTAACTGGGCAGCGCATCTACTTAACTTCATTATCTTAACTGCTGCACTATCTGTTTATAACAGTGGTATGTATGCAAACAGCCGCATGCTTTATAGTTTGGCAAAACAAGGTAATGCACCAAAAGTATTTGCTAAAACCAATAAAAGCGGTGTGCCAATACCTGCCGTACTGTTATCTGCGCTATTGATTTTCGGTTGTGTACTGTTGAACTACTTCGTACCAGAAGATGCGCTGGGTCACTTAATGTATGTGGTCGTTGGTGCATTGGTATTGAACTGGGCAATGATTACCATGACCCATTTACAATTCCGTCGCGCTAAACGCATTTTAAACTTTACAACCTCGTACCCTGCACTATGGGCGCCAGTAAGTAACTACATTGTTTTGATTTTCATTGCTTTAGTACTTTTCATTATGTGGACCCAAGGCTTTATGGAATCTGTACTGATGATTCCAGTCTGGATTACTGTAATGCTCTTAATGTTTAACTATCTCAATCCTAAAGATTTGAGTGATGTTGATCTCGATGAATCTCCAAAAGACTAATTGAATTAAAAAGTTATTGTCTCGGCAATAACTTTTTTTTTAGCTAAAATAGGAGTACATTAGCCACCGTCTTGCGCTCTTAGCTTAACTGGATAGAGCAGTTGCCTCCTAAGCGACCGACGTGGGTTCGAGTCCCGCAGAGCGCACCACTTTAGTAAAATTTAATCAATCAAAGCATTGAATCATTTTCTGTTCTAAGCATTAGGACAATATAGCTTGAATAAATTAAAGCTTTACGTTGTTAAGCACATCTTTCGCCTAAAAATAATATTTAAATTACGATATACAGTTGTATTTGTTTACTTTTCCACTATCAACAGGATTTAAGAAAATTTAAAATAACTATCACTTCTCTCTTAAATATTCTTTGTCAATAGATTTATTCGTATTCATTATGTCAGAAATGCAATTTTTAGCACTTGAGTGATAATCAGATTTCAGGACTACTCCATTTATTTATAAAAAAAATATTCTAAGACTCAGCTAGTATTTTATTAACTTTCAATTATTTATGTTTAATATTTAGTATATTTACTCTATATCGTATATTTTTTATTCACATTTTTTTATCTAGAGCATTTACTCTTATTTTAATTGTGCTATTTTTGTCACATGGAGTAACAATTCGACCAATAGCTAAAAAGAATTTTCCATACCGAATATATCCAGTAAGCAAAAAAATCAAATTCGTACCTCAAGGAAAGACGAAGAATGAAATTAAAAACTTTAGCAACAGCAATTATTCTTACTTCAATACCTATGACTGGTGCATTCGCAGCAGCGATGGATCGTTCTGGTCAATCAATGTCTGCTTTTTTACAGCCAGGCAATTACTTTGAAGCAGGCATTTCAATTCTAGACCCTACTGTTGAAGGTAAAGAGTCAGGTACTAGTGAAACTCGTCGCAATATTGAAGATATGGCGGGTGATTATTACTTCCCTTCTGCAGCTATTAAACTTCAGTTAACTGATAAATTTTCTTTTGGTCTAATTTACGACCAACCATTTGGTGCTGACGCAGAATATACAGGTAGCAATGTATTCACCTCGGCACCAGGTAGCGACACAGTATTATCTGCAAGTGCAGTGAACAATATTGTTACATCTAAAGCAGTTGCTGCTTTAGAAGCTCAAAACATACCAGTAAATGAACAAACTCTTGCAGCTGCAAAACAACAAGTTTTAGCTAGCCCAGCGTTCCAACAACTTAATGGTGCGCTAACAGCTGCTAATGGTTATTTGGGTGAAGGCAATACAAAAGTTGAAGTAGATACCCAAAATTTATCTATGATTTTTGGTGTTGAGCCGATTGAAAACTTCAGCATCTATGCTGGTGGTGTATACCAAACAGTAAAAGGTAAACTAAGCCTACGTGGTCAAGCGTATAGCCTATTTAATGGTTACGATGCTACTTTTAAAGAAACGGCAGGAACAGGTTGGTTAGCTGGTTTTGCATATCAAATTCCTGATATCGCTTTAAAAGCATCTGTTACATATCGTTCTGAAATTGATCATGATGCAAAATCAGATGAATCATTATCTTTAATGAACTTTGCAGGATTACCAGCTGTTCTTGGCGGCTTAGGTGTATCAGCTGAACAATTAGCAGCATTAGGTCAAACTGGTAAAACCAAAATTACTACTCCACAGTCTGTTAACGTAGATTTCCAAACTGGTATCATGGCTAACACTGTTGCATTCGCAAACGTTCGTTGGGTTGACTGGTCAAATTTCTCAATTCAACCTTACAAATTTGGTAAAGTAAGTGAAGCTGTGGGTCCCCTAGTTGGTCGTCCAGATGGCTTTAACCTTGTGGAATATTCTGATGATCAGATCTCTGCAACTGTAGGTGTTGGTCGTAAATTTAATGACCAATGGGCAGGTAATGTGTCTGTAGGTTGGGATTCAGGCGCTGGTAACCCTGTATCAACTCTTGGTCCTACTGAAGGTTACTGGAATGTAGGCTTAGGTTTACAATTCAGTCCTGCACCGAATTACTTTATCGCGGGTGGTGTTAAATACTTCATGCTCGGCGATGCAGATGCTCAAACTGCTGCACAAGCTGGCAGCAGCGATTATGTTGCATCATTTGAAGATAACGATGCTTGGGCATATGGCTTAAAAATCGGTTACCGCTTCTAATTTTCGGTATTAGTAGATTGGAAATATATCCAATCTACTATTGTTAAAATAATTTAATTCAAATGTTCATAGATTGAGCATTTGAATTTTTTAAGTTTCAATACAAATATTAAGTTAAATACTCTATTTTTTTATTTATAAATCATAAACATAGACACTAACTTCTAGAATAATTACTCTAGCTCTGCTTATTTTTTAACTTATACAGTTCATTTTTAGAGTAGCAACTCTTATTTACTGTTTTTCTATATATGTTACTTTCACTCACCGAATTAACATCAAAAGTTACAAACAGGGATAATGTATGCAACTCAACAGTCTTACAAAAGCCATCATCATCAGTTTAATGCCTGCGACTACAGCAATTGCTGGTGGTTTAGACCGTTCAGGCCAATCAATTTCTGCATTCTTACAACCTGGTAACTATGCTGAAGCGGGTTTCTCGGTTTTAGATGCTGAAGTTCAGTCGAAGGAACTTAATGTAGATGATATGGCAAAGTCATACTACTTCCCTTCAGCTGCTGTAAAAGTTCAAGCAACTGATAAAATCTCTTTAGGTTTGATTTATGATCAACCTTATGGAGCTGAGTCTGAGTATGATGCCGCTTCGCCTGTATTTGGTAATGGTGCAGAAGGAACTTCTGTTGATGTTAAAACAGAAAACTTAACTGCACTTATTGGTTATCAACCAACTGAAAATTGGAACTTTTATGCAGGTCCAGTTTGGCAAACAGTAGAAGCAAATATCAAATTGCGCGGCGCTGCTTATGGCGGTAATGCCAAGCTTGGTACATATAATATTGAAGTAGAACGCGAAGAGGCATATGGCTGGTTAGCTGGTGTCGCTTATTCTATTCCTGAAATTGCATTAAAAGCAGCGATTACCTATCGCTCTGAAATTGAACATAATGCAAAATCAAAAGAGTCTACTCTTTTACCTGTACCATCTTTGAGTGGACTTACCTCGTCAGTTGATGCGACAACACCTCAGTCCGTAAACTTAGATTTCCAAACTGGTATTGCTAAAGACACATTAGCATTTGCAAACGTACGTTGGGTGCACTGGAGTCAATTTGCAGTTAAACCAACCTTGCTTGGGAATATAAGTTCAATTCCAGCGCCACATGTACGTCAAAACTTAATCGACTATTCTGATGATCAATGGTCAGCAAATGTTGGTGTTGGTCGTAAATTTACACCAAAATGGTCGGGTTCAGCTTCTGTCGGTTATGACTCAGGTGCAGGTAACCCTGTAACAACACTTGGCCCAGTTGAAGGTTATTGGAACATTGGTTTAGGTGGACAATATAGCCCTGCTGAAAACTATTTCATCCAAGCAGGTGTTAAATACTTCTGGTTAGGTGATGCCACAGCACAAACTGGTGGTAATGAAGTTGGTGATTTTGAAGATAATCATGCTCTTGGTTATGGCTTGAAAATTGGTTACCGCTTCTAATACAAGTTATATTTTGTAATGTAAAAAAGCCCCATTTTGGGGTTTTTTTACATTCAACATGTGATGTATTCCACAATTTACTATATTTATTAAGCAATATATAGAGTATTTTTTAGCCAAACAAACTATAAATACTTTAAAATGAAACTTTAAAGTATTTATTTGTATAACAATAACTTAAATCAAAATTATAAAGTTTTAACTCTAAAACAAATAAAAACAATGACTTTTTTATACTATTAGTTCAATTTTAGAGTCTTTACTCTTTTTTTATTTATGCTAACTTGCGCACATAGATATGATTAAAAATAAATTACATATCTCATATTTTTATTAACGCATTGAAGCGTTTTTTATACTAGGAAAGTAGAAAAATGAACTTAAAAGCTTTAACAAGTGCCATTTTATTAGCCAGCGTTCCAGCGACAGGGGTTTTTGCAGCCGCTCTTGATCGCTCAGGTCAGTCAATCTCAGCATTTTTACAGCCGGGGAATTATTTTGAAGCCGGTATTTCAGCACTGGATGCTGATGTATCTGGAACAATGAAAGAAGGCTGGGTACCACCCAATGCCAACATTCAAGGTAAAGGAATGGGTGGGAGTGACCTAAGTGATATGGCTGAAAGTTATCACTTTTTTAATGCAGCACTAAAAGTTCAGATGACAGACAATCTATCTTTTGGTCTGATTTACGACCAGCCGTTTGGTGCCAAAGCTTCTTATTCAGCCAATGATAAATCATTTTCTGAAACTGGAACCGGGCAAGCAGCATTAAAAGATGCCGGCACATTCTATAAAGGTGGTGAAGGTACAGCTGTTGATGTCCAAACTCAAAATTTATCATTTATTTTTGGTTATCAACCAACTGAAAACTGGAATATCTATGCCGGTCCTGTTTACCAGACAGTAAAAGGTGACGTTCAGCTTCGTGGCGCAGCTTACGGTCCTTTTGGTGGTGTACTTTGTCCAATCATGTGTTCAGCCATGGCAACCGGTGCAAATAAAACACCATTTAAAGGTTATGATGCATCGATAGGTGAAGACTCAGCCGTTGGCTGGTTAGGTGGTATAGCATTTCAGATTCCTGAAATTGCATTAAAAGCATCTTTAACGTACAGATCAGAAATAGATCACAATGTCAATATTGATGAAACACTTGGTTACGTTACAAACACACTTGTCGCTGGTCAATTTCCAACACTGGGTCAAGCCAACATTACAAAAATCAATAATGATGAAGGCAAAACCAAAATCACAACACCTCAATCGGTTAATTTAGATTTTCAGACAGGGATTATGGCTAATACTGTAGCATTTGCTCAGTTACGCTGGGTTGACTGGTCAGAATTTGCGATTCGTCCCTATAAATTTGGTCAACTTGCATCGGGTTTATCACAAGCACTGGCAGGAACACCAAGAGGATTCGATTTAGTCGCTTATGAAAAAGATCAAATTTCTGCAAACGTAGGTATTGGTCGTAAATTCAATGATCAATGGGCTGGCACAGCTATGGTTGGCTGGGACTCTGGTGCGGGTAACCCTGTTTCAACTTTAGGCCCAACTGAAGGCTATTGGAGTGTTGGTTTAGGTGGTCAATTCTCTCCAACACCACAATCATTCATTCAAGCTGGTGTTAAATATTTCTGGTTGGGTGATGCTAAATCACAAGTAGCTTCAGATTTTGGTACTGAAAACTATGCAGCAAACTTTGAAGACAATGATGCGATTGGATATAGCTTAAAACTAGGCTATCGTTTCTAATTTGCTTTACAAAAATTAGGATTAAACAGAAAGGGCGCCATTGGCGCCCTTCTCTTATTCAGCTTTTACAACAAATTAAGCTGGAATATCACGCACTGAAGCATTACGAATCGCTTCTTTTAGTGCTGCATAGCCATGAATTGGTGGGAACTGTGGAAATTCTGCAATCACATTTTCAGGCGCATCAAATAAGAAACCTGCATCTGCTTCACCTAGCATAGTTGTATCGTTATAAGAGTCACCTGCCGCAATAACACGGAAATTCAAACCATGAAGTGCTTGAACTGCTTTACGTTTTTGATCTGGTTGACGTAGTTTATAAGCGCTAATCATGCCATTTTCGTCAGTTTCTAACTTGTGACAGAAAATCGTCGGCCAGCCCAATTGCTTCATTAATGGATGAGCAAATTCGTAGAAAGTATCTGAAAGAATAATCAATTGAAAATGCGTGCTTACCCACTCAACAAATTCTTTTGCACCTTCAAATGGACCCATATCTGCAATCACGTCTTGGATATCATTTAAGCCCAAGTTATGTTGTTTTAAGATATTTAAGCGTTGAGTCATCAACACGTCATAATCTGGGATATCACGAGTCGTTGCTTCAAGCTCCTTAATCCCTGTTTTTTTAGCAAAGTTAATCCAAATTTCAGGAACCAAAACGCCTTCCAAATCCAAGCATACAACTTCCATGAATACTACCCTCTGTTATGTTGAAAAAATTTTTCAATATGATAGCCGAAGAATTAAAAATTGCATTGTTCTTTTTTAAATCTATTTTTTTCATAAGTATTTATTTTTAAGTGATAAGTCGTTTTTAGCATTTCTATTAAAATAGTCCTGAAATAAATTAATATAGGTTTTGAAGTTCCAAGCCTATTGCCAGGACACACATGACTACAATCCCTACTATTGATCTTGTCGATGCACTTGCATCTGAATATGCAGATAAGTCACCTTCTGAAATTATGAAGCTTGCTTTGAGCCAACAAGGTGAAATTGCCATTTCCTTCTCAGGTGCGGAAGATGTGGTACTTATCGATCTAGCATCTAATCTTGGTATTCCATTTCGTGTTTTCAGCCTAGATACAGGTCGTCTACATCCCGAAACTTATCAATTTTTAGATACTGTGCGTAAACACTATAAAATTGATATTGAAATCTGTTTCCCCGAATCTGATGCTGTACAAAAATTAGTTACAGAAAAAGGTTTCTTTAGTTTTTATCAAGATGATCACAAAGAATGTTGTGGCATCCGTAAAGTTCAACCTCTTCGTAAAAAGCTTACTACTTTAGATGGTTGGATTACAGGTCAACGTAAAGACCAAAGTCCGGGCACACGCAATGAAATTCCTGTTGTACAGGCAGATCCTGGTTTCTCTGGCCCGGGTAAACAATTGATTAAATACAATCCACTCGCTAATTGGAGCAGTAGTGACGTTTGGAACTACATTCGCTTGATGGAAATTCCTTATAATCCATTGCATGAACGTGGTTTTATTTCGATTGGTTGTGAGCCTTGTACACGTGCAGTATTACCAAACCAGCATGAACGTGAAGGTCGTTGGTGGTGGGAAGATGCAACTCATAAAGAATGTGGCCTACATGCTGGCAACATGAAGAAATAATCAAATCAAAACCACTGCTAAAGTAGTGGTTTTTTCAACGCATAGATACACATAAATCCGTATTATTTTGATTTAAAAACGCTATACTGCAAAAGACAAATTAATAATTCTAACAATGCTACTCATACAAGAGCAGCTGTAGAAATTGCAGTGAGGCAATCAACGCTATGCGTCCATTACATCCTATTGATTTCATATTCTTAAATTTAGAGAAACGGCAACAACCGATGCACGTGGGTGGACTTTTTTTATTTCAAATTCCAGAAAATGCACCTGAAACATTTATTCAAGATTTAGTTACGGATATTCGTAATTCAAAAACAATTCCAGTTCCACCTTTTAATAATAAACTGAATGGCTTTTTTTGGGATGAAGATGAAGAATTCGATCTCGATCATCATTTCCGTCATATTGCATTGCCGCATCCGGGTCGTATTCGTGAATTATTGACCTACATTTCTCAAGAACATAGCGCTTTGATTGATCGTGCCAAGCCGCTTTGGACTTGCCACATCATTGAAGGTATTGAAGGCAATCGTTTTGCCATGTACTTCAAAATTCACCATGCCATGGTCGATGGTATTGCTGGCATGCGTTTGGTGGAAAAATCTCTATCGCATGATCCAAATGCGAAAAGTATTGTGCCACCTTGGTGTGTTGAAGGCCCACGTGCAAAACGCTTGAAACAACCTAAAGTCAGTCGCATTAAAGGCATCATGGCAACGCTGAAAAGTCAGTTGGATACAACGCCACGCGTATTGTACGAATTGTCTCAAACTGTCATGAAAGACATGGGACGTAACCCGGACTATGTTTCCAGCTTCCAAGCTCCGAGTTCAATTCTGAATCAACGAGTCAGCTCCTCTCGTCGTTTTGCAGCACAATCTTTTGAATTTTCGCGTTTGTCACATATTGCCAAGGCATTGGGTGTCACAATTAATGATATTGTGCTCGCAATTTGCTCAGGTGCGCTGCGTGAATACTTAATTACTCAAAATGCACTGCCAAGAAAACCGTTGATTGCCATGGTACCTGCTTCTGTTCGTTCTGATGATTCAGATCTTTCGAATCGTATCACCATGATTTTGGCAAATTTAGGCACGCATAAAGAAGATCCGCTTGAGCGTCTCAAAATTGTACGTCGTAGTGTATTGAATGCCAAAGAACGCTTTAAACGTATGAACTCGAATCAAATTTTGAACTATAGTGCATTTGTTTATAGTGCTGCTGGACTCAATATTGCTTCAGGAATTATGCCGAAACGTCAGGCATTTAATTTGGTGATTTCCAATGTTCCCGGCCCTCAAGAGCCTTTATATTGGAATGGAGCGCGCCTAGAAGCACTTTACCCTGCTTCGATTGTATTAGATGGTCAGGCACTGAATATTACAATGACCAGCTATCTTGATAAACTTGAAGTTGGCTTAACTGCATGCCGAAATGCCCTACCAAAAATGCAAAATTTACTCACACATTTGGAAGATGAAATTCAACGTTTTGAAGCCATTGTGAATCAAGACAACCCAAAGTTGCAGGCGGTTAGCTAAAC